>JADJYS010000003.1 GCA_016719645.1 bacterium | reverse complement strand
CTTCCGCCACGCCCGCCTGGGCGCGCGGCCGCGGGCGCTGGGCTCGGCCTTCACGGCGCTGAGCGACGACCCCAACGCGGTGTTCTGGAACCCCGCGGGCCTGTCGCGCGACGACCGGACGTCGCTCACCCTCTGCCGGGCCTGGCTGTACTCGGCCGAGGGGATCCGCGACGACGACCTGATCGTCACCTCGCCGGACCTCTGCGGCCTGCGGGTGGGCCTGGGCCTCATCCGGGTGGGCATCGACGACCTGCTCTACGAGGACACCTACGCCCTGGCCGGCGCGGTGCGGGCCCCCTGGCTCGAGGGGCTGTCGCTCGGCGCGACGGGCAAGGTCTTCCGGCTGGCGGCGCCCGGCGCCGAGATCTACGGCGACCCCGCCTACAACGGCGGCGACATGGACTTCGCCGTGGACCTGGGCTTCCACTACGACAGCGGCCGGGCCTGGACCCTGGGCGGCGTGGTGCAGAACCTGAACGAGCCCTACCTGCAGCTGCTGGAGACGACGGTCGACCCCGACCCCGTCTACAGCACCTTCGCCCTGGGCGGCAGCTACCTGTTCCGCGAGACGCTGCGGGTCAGCGGCGACGTGCGCAGCCGCGAGGGCGGCTGGGGCGACACGACGCTGCACGGCGGCGCCGAGATCTGGTTCTTCGACGCGCTGGCCCTGCGCGCCGGCCTGGCCGCCGGCCAGGTGACCATGGGCTTCGGCCTGCAGGACGTGCGCTGGCAGCTCGACGTGGCCCTGGAATCCGTCGAGAATCTGGGCAACGTGTACTTGCTCTCTTTCACGGTGAGGGACTGACGTGAAGTCTAGCTGGCGACGCTGCGCGCTCCTGCTGCTGACGACGGCCCTGGCGGCCGGGTCCGCGGCGACCGCCGCGGCGGCGACGAAGCTCGAGGGCTACTACTCGATCTGGTCCGCCGCCGACCGCACCGACCGCAACTGGCATTTCGGGATGCCCTCCCACTACGCGGAGCTGAAGTTCCTCAACAACGCCGCCGAGGGCGTCGAGAGCTTCGTCAAGCTGCGCGTCAACGCCAACAACGACGACGACCGCACCTCGTTCGTCGAGTACTACACGCCGCCCTGGATCGCGGCCGAGGGGCACATCAAGTTCCGCAGCAAGGGCACCGAGACGATCCTCTTCTCGCGCCAGAACCACTTCTGGATCAACGACGAGCCGCTGTTCAACCTCGTCAGCGACGGCAAGCTGAAGAACGACAGCTGGGGCCCCCAGTCCCAGGGCGTGCGCTTCGAGTTCTGGGACCGCAAGCTGCCCTGGCTGGGCACCTGGGGCGGCACGGCGATCTACAGCGACGACGGCGGCACCCACAACTGGGGCCAGGGCGACGTGCGCGACGGCGTGGACTCCTGGATCGTGCGCGTGCGCAACCGCTCCTGGGGCGACCGCCTGGTGGGCGGACTGATGTTCCTGCGCAAGGACTGGACCGACACCGGCGCGCCGCTGGCGACCTCGCGGCTCGGCCTGATGAACAACCAGGTCTACGAGGCCGACCTGGCCTTCTTCCCCCACGACCTGGTCGCCGACGGCCTGCACCTCGGCCCGCTGGACCTGGAGCAGTCGCGCTGGACCCTGGAGTACGCGGTGAGCCGCGTGCCCTACCAGGAGCACGTCAGCGGGCACCCCACCGAGCTGAACCGCCTCTTCGGCGCCGAGGTGCGCGACGTCCACGTCGGCAACCTCATCCTGCACGGCTGGTACCACGACGCCGGCGAGAACTTCCGCGACTTCCTCTCCGGCCGCTGGGACGACGAGCGCAAGTACAACCGGATCACCCAGCACGCCGAGGGCATCTTCTTCGTGCCGCGCAAGGCGATCACCGCCAAGGTCGCCTACGACAAGGAGCGCCTGCGGGTGCCGGACGAGATCGGCTTCGGCCTGCGCCCGGCCGAGACCTGGTACGGCGAGGTCTACGTCGAGTTCATCAAGGGGTTCAAGGGCAAGACGATCTACAAGCGCTGGCACGGCTTCGACGCCGACTCCGACGTCAACGCCTACGCCACCTACCCCGACCTGTTCGCCGAGCTGTCGGTCGAGAACTTCCTGGCGAAGATCCGCCTGCAGTTCCGCCTGCACGACTTCGACACCTTCCGCGAGTCGAGCGCCTACGGCTTCGACATGAACGTCAACATCACCGACAAGGTGAAGGGCTACCTGCGCATGCTCGACGCCCGCGACAGCGTCGAGGCGCGCCAGACGGCCTTCGCCCAGCTGAAGTACGACCTCGGCTACGGCGCCGAGTTCTACTTCGAGTACGGCGACCCCGGCCAGTCCGACAACATCGTCTGGACGGACTGGTTCATCGGCTTCGTGGATCCGGACGCCAGCCGCGCGCCCGGCAGCCGGCTGTTCAAGGACCGCCTGGCGATGTCCTTCCGGACCTGGTTCTGACCGACGCCGCGCGGCCCGCGGGCCGCCTGTCCCCGCCGGCGCCGCCGGCGAGACCCGATAGGGAGCACACGATGCGCAAGCACGATCCGATCCTCCTGGCCGCCGTCCTGCTGCTCGCGACCCTGCTGTCCGCCGCCCCGCCGGCGGCCGCGGCCGTCAAGAGCGTGCCCGTCGGCGTGAAGTTCACCCACCTGGCGCCCGGCGCGGGCAAGGTGAACCTCGCGGGCTCGTTCAACGGCTGGGACGCCCAGCGCCACCCCCTGACCGACGAGGGCGGCGGCGTCTGGTCGATCGTCATGGCGCTGAAGCCCGGCAAGTACGAGTACAAGTTCGTCGTGGACGGCGCCTGGTTCGCCGACGCGGAGAACCCCGACTCCACGCCGGACTCCTACGGCGGCACCAACTCGGCGATCCAGGTGGGCGACGACGGCAAGCTGGTCGCCGTGGCCGCCGCCGCCGCGAAGGCGGCCCCCGCCACGACGCTCAACCCGAAGCTGACCTACAGCGGCCGCTACCTGGGGCGCTACCTGGCCTGGAAGGACCGCGACGGCGACCCCCGTTGGCGCCTGGAGCGGCCCGAGCAGAACGTCGACCTCAACTTCGACACCAAGGTGAGCGACGTCGTCGACGCCTACACCCGCCTGCGCCTGGACAACACGACCAACGTCGTGCTGAACAACATCCACGCGCAGCTCGACGAGGGCGCGGTCGACGTCCACCCCGGGCCCTACCGGGTCCTGGGCTACTGGGACATGGAGGCCCTGCAGCTGGGCGACCCCCTGAGCAGCGGCGGCGACGTGGACCTGCCCGGCACGATCCTCGACGACCACCTCCTGGCGGGCAAGGGCACCGCCGGCGTCGTGGTCAGCGGCGCCCCCTTCGGCCTGCTGTACGAGGGCTTCTTCGCCGACGTGCACGACGCGGACTACTACAACGACATCAACCTGTACGACAACACCGGCCGCGACATCTTCGGCTCGCGCCTGTCCCACGAGGCGCTGGGGCTGACCTTCGGCGTCCCGCTGTACCTGCAGCGCGAGCTGGTGTGGGTGGAGCTGACCAGCCGCCTGGGGCAGCCCGACGGCACCGGCATCGCGGCCCTGGACCGGTACCTGGACCGGACGGGCGATTCCAGCGACTGGTTCGAGCTGGACCGCCTCGACATGCGCCTGGGCTTCGACCTCACCCGCGAGCTGTCGGACGGGCGCGGCCGCGCGCAGCTGGAATGGCTGTACGCGACGGCCGACGAGAGCTTCGTCACGGGCAACCGCACCGGCTTCAACAACACCAACGGACCGACCGACATCGACCTCTCCACGCGCGCCCGCCGCATCTGGCACGCCTCCCTCGAGCAGACCCTGCGCCCGGGCCGCCGGATCGCCGTCGAGCACACCACCGTGACCGAGAGCGGGGCCCAGGCGGGCGAGGCCTCGACGTCCTTCAGCTACCTCGACCAGGCCAGCGCCAGCAACCGCGTCTACATCGACTTCGGTGCGGCGCGGCCCCTGCTGACCACCGAGTACTCCGAGCTGACCTGGCGCGAAGAGGCCGAGGACCGCAGCCACCTGCTGTGGCTGCAGCGCTACGCCGTGCGGGCCGACTTCGCCGCGGCGGGGCTCGCGGCCCCCGGCGGCGGCGCGACCGCCGACGCGACCACCTGGACGGTGGCCACCCGCCACACCCTGGGCGCGCCCGGCGACGCCTACGGCCTGTGGGACCTCGAAGCCGCCTGGACGGACCGCAACGACGGCGTCGCCCCAGCCCACGGACACAGCCTGGAGTGGATCCTGCGCGCCGACCGGCAGGTCTCGCGCCGCATGCACGCCCTGCTGAACCTGCGCTGGATCAGCTACCGCCTCGACGGCGTCGCGGACGGCGACGACGAGTTCTTCAACCCCTGGCTCGGCCTGCAGTACCTGCCCAGCCCGCGCCTGGAGGTGACCTTCTTCTACGGCGTGGACCCGCTGGACTTCGGCATCGACTACGACGGCCGGGAGATCGGCCGCTGGCGCTACCGCCAGCAGCACCTGCGCACCTTCGCGGGCGCGACCGAACTGGACGCCGAGCAGTCGCTCGCGGACGTCCAGGTCCTGGGCATCCGCGCCAACATGCGCTTCTAGGAACGGGAGAGAGATGAGCACGCACCGACGTCCGCGACTGCTGCGACCTACCGTCCTGGGCCTGGCCGCCCTGCTGCTGCTCGCCGGCTGCGGCTACATGCGCGTGATCCGCACCCGCGTGCCACCGCCGAAGCGCCTGGACGACGGGCTGGTCCGCTTCTTCTACGAGGCGCCGCAGGCCAAGCACGTCAACCTCTGCGGCAACTGGGACGAGAACGACTGGTGCGGCACCCGCGGCACCGGCCGCTTCGACCACGAGATCGGCGCCATGCACGACGACGACGGCGACGGCATCTGGGAGATCGAGATCCACCTCGAGCCCGGCCGCTACGAGTACAAGTACGCCGTCGACTGGGGGATGCGCTGGGAGCAGGACCCGAGCAACCCTACGGGGCGGGACGACGGGTACGGCGGTCAAAACTCCATCCTCATCCTCAAATAACCCCATCGATCCCAGCGTGACAGGGGACGCGCTCCGGGCACCTCGTGTGCCCGGAGCGCTTGGCCTTCCGGCCCTTTCGCCATCCTGGCTTCAGGGCCTTCAGGACACCCCTGTCACACTGGGATCGATGGGGCGCAGGCGGGGATTGCGGGTTGACTTGTGGCGGGCTGGGCTATATTGTGCATATGCACATTATGAGGAGGACGCGTGCCCAGGCCCTGCAAACACCGCTGCTGCCGACGCTACGACGCCGACCGGGTCTACAAGCCCCGGGGCGTCCCGATGAACGAGCTGGAGACGACGCGGCTGGCGCTGGACCAGTTCGAGGCCCTGCGGCTGTGCGACCTCGAGGGGCTGGACCAGGAGGCGGCGGGCGCGCGGATGGGCGTGTCGCGGGGCACCGTCCAGCGGCTTCTGAAGAGCGCGAGAAGGGACCTGGTCGCGGCGATCCTGCACGGCGACGCCCTGCTGGTCGCGCTCGCACCACGGGAGGATTGACATGAAGGTCTGCATCCCCACCAACGAGGGCACCGGCCTGGCCGACACGCTGTGCGGCCACTTCGGCTCGGCGCCCTGGTTCACCCTGTGCGACAGCGAGAGCGGCGACGTGCAGGTGCTGCGCAACACCAACGCGCACCACTCCCACGGCACCTGCCACCCGCTGAGCCAGCTCGACGGGCACGCCTTCGACGGCCTGGTCTGCCTGGGCATGGGGCGCCGCGCCCTGGACATGCTCAACGCGCAGGGCATCAAGGTCTACCGGCCGGGTTCGACCACGGTCGGCGAGGTGCTGGCGGAGATCCGCGCGGGGTCGCTGCGGGAGCTCGACGCCGCGCACGCCTGCGGGGGGCACGGGCAAGGGCAGCGCTCGCACGACGCCTGACCGGCGGCTGCCGGACGAAGAAAGCCCGGCGCGTCCTGCGACGCGCCGGGCTTCGCCGTTCGGTCCGGACGCGGGCCTAGTTCGCCAGCACCGCCCCGCTCATCCCGGGCAGCGTGACCTCGACGTCGCCCTGGCCGAGGTCCAGGGTGCGGCCGCTGGTCAGCGCCCCGCCCTCGACGCTGGGGAACCAGTCCGGCCCGGCCACGACCTTGTAGACCGTGCTGCCGCCGGCGGGCAGCGCCGCGGCCAGCTGCGCCGCGGTCAGGGTCAGGGTGACCGGCTGGGGGCCGTTGTTCAGCAGCACGACGGCGCCCTTGGTGCCGAGGCGGCGGGCGAAGGCGTAGAGGGGGCCCTCGGCCGCGAGCGTCGCGAACTCGCCGCGCGCGAGCACCTGGTGGTCGCGGCGGAAGCGCGTGATGGTGCCGTAGTAGTCGCGCAGCTGCGCCTTGCGCGGGTCGTTCTCGTAGCGCCAGTCGAAGGGGCGGCGGCAGTCGGGGTCCTTGTCCCCCTCCATGCCGATCTCGTCGCCGTACCAGATGTGCGGCATGCCCACGTAGGTCATGGCGAACATCGCGGCCAGCATCTGGCGGCGGACGTCCTTGCTGGTGGTCAGGAAGCGCACCGTGTCGTGGCTGTCGATGAGGTTCATCATCGTCTGCACCGACTGCGGCGGGTAGACGAAGCGGCCCGGGGACAGCCGCTGGTCGAAGGTCGCGGCGTCGATGCGGCCCTGGCCGAAGAACTCCATCACGGGGTCGCGGAAGTACTTGTAGTTCATCGTGGCGTCGAAGCAGTGCGGCCCGATCCAGCTGCCGGCGTTGCCCCAGATCTCGCCCACCAGCCAGCTGTCCGGCTTGATGCGCTTGCAGGCGGCGTTGAACTCCTCCCAGAACCAGAACGGCACCTCGTTGGGCACGTCCAGGCGGAAGCCGTCGATGTCCAGGTCGCCCAGCCAGTACTGCGCGACGCTCAGCACGTAGTCGACCAGCGGCTGGTTGACCTGGGCCTGCGCGCGGTCGCCGATGCCGTTCTCGGCGCTGTTGGGGCGCGAGAGGTCCCAGTTCAGGTTCGGGTGCAGCCCGAAGCCCCACCAGCAGTCGTAGTAGTCGGCCGCCGTGAAGTCGCGCGAGGCCGGCAGCGGCCAGCGCTTGAACTCGTACCAGTTCCAGTAGCGCGAATCCTTGCCCTTCTCGACCGCGTCGCGGAAGGCGTAGTGCCAGTTGCCGGTGTGGTTGAAGGCCATGTCCACCACGATGCGGATGCCGCGGGCGTGGGCGTCCTGGACGAAGGCCTTGAAGCCCGGCTCGTCGGCGAAGTGCGGGTCGACGGTGTTGTAGTCCACCGGGTCGTACTTGTGGTTGCTCATCGCCTGGTTCAGCGGGTTGAAGTAGATCACCGTCACGCCCAGGTCCTGCAGGTAGTCCAGCTTCTCGCGCACGCCGGCGATGTCGCCGCCGTAGAACGAGTAGTAGTCGGGCTTGCCGTCGGTGCGGTAGGGGCTGCGCACCAGGCCGGAGACGTCGTTCCAGTCGGCGACCAGGTGGAAGTACTCGCCGTTGGTCGTGCCCGAGGCGGGCAGCTTGTTGACGCCCTGGTACCAGGCCTCCGAGAAGTCGGGGTCGTTGGCGGGGTCGCCGTTGCGGAAGCGGTCGGCGAAGATCTGGTAGATGACGCCGTCCTTGGCCCAGTCGGGGGTCAGGAACGGCGGGTGGACGGCGCGCGTGTAGCGGAAGGCCGCCGCGGGCCGCTCCGGCGACGGCCCGGCCGCGCCCAGCCAGGCCTGCGCCGCGCCGTCAACGTAGCGCACGGCGTACTCCAGGACGGAGTCCGCCCCGGGCAGCGTCACGCGCGTGCGGTAGTACTGGTAGGCGGGGTCGTGCTCGGCCTCGGCCATCGGCGCGGTCCGCCAGTCGCCGCCGTCGACGCGGTAGGACAGCTCGACGCGCTCCACGTCGTTGAGGTGCGCGCGGGCGGTCAGCTCGATCTCGGTCTCGGTCAGGGGGTTGCAGGTCGAGTAGTCGAAGACCGGTTCGAGGTCGTCGGTGTAGACCTTGCCGTCGCCGCGGGCGATGGCCACGGCCGAGAAGCTGTCGTCCACCTCGAGCACCGAGTTCTGGCCGCCGAAGCCGTCGTCGCGGCCCTCGGGGTTGGTCGGGTCCTGCTTCCACTGGCCGTCGACCACGAACTTGTACTGGTAGCTGCCGGGCTGCAGCAGCAGCGAGGTCTCCCAGACGCCGTCGCCGTCGGCGTCGGCCAGGCGCTGCTTGCTGTCGTTCCAGTCGTTGAAGGTGCCGGCCAGGAAGACGTCCTTGGCCGACTTGCCCGCCGCGTACTTGAAGGGCACGGTGCGGGTGCCCGTGGCGGCGCGGACGGCGGCCGATTCGGCCGCCTTGACGGCCGTCGCCCCCGCCTTGACCACCACCAGGGAGTTGTTGCCGCCGAAGCCGTCGGCCTCGACCGCGGCGTTGCCCGGGTCCTGCTGCCAGTTGCCGTCGACGACGAACTTGTACTGGTGGTTGCCGGGGGCCAGGGGGACCACGGCGCTGTAGGTGCCGTCGTTCTCGGGGTCGGTCAGGCGCAGGGCCGCGTCGCTCCAGCCGTTGAACGAGCCGGCCAGGAACACGTTCTGCACGCCCGAGATGACCGGCGTGTAGGTGAAGGTGACGTCGACCGGGGCGCCGCCCGTAGCGGGAGCGGGCGTCGCCGCGGGCGCGGCCGCGGGCGCCGGCGCGACGGCGGCGCCGCCGGCGCCGACGGTGATCACGGAGTTCTTGCCGCCGAAGCCGTCGTCGACGCCCTCGGGGTTCTGCGGGTCCTGCTTCCAGTTCCCGTCGACGACGAACTTGTACATGTAGCGGCCGGGGGCCAGGTCCACGTCGGCGGTGTAGACGCCGTCGCCGTCGGGGTCGGCCAGGCTCTGGCCGGTCGGGTTCCAGCCGTTGAACTCGCCGGCGAGGAAGCAGCCGCCGACCTTGCCGCCGGCGTCGAAGGAGAAGCGGGTCTTGCCGCCGGCGGCGGCGGGAGCGGCGGCGGGAGCCGGAACGGCCGCCGCGGGCGCGGCCGCGGCGCCCGCCCCCACGGTGACCACGGAGTTCTGGCCGCCGAAGCCGTCCTCGGCCGACTCGGTCGCCGCGGGATCGGCGAGCCAGTTGCCGTCGACGACGAACTTGTACTGGTAGCGTCCGGGCGGCAGCGCCATCGCCTTGGTGTGGACGCCGTCGCCGTCGGGGTCTTCCATGCGGTCGGAGGTCGGGTTCCAGCCGTTGAACTCGCCGGCCAGGAAGCAGGCCGCGCCCTTGCCCGCGTTGTGCGAGAACACGGTCGCACCAGCCGGCGCAGCCGGGGCCGCCGCCGCCGCGACGGGCGCCGCCTTCAGGCCGGCCGGCGCCTCGCCGCCGCCCGCGGTCAGCTTGGCCGTCCCGGCCGGCACCGTCACGACCGAGTTCTGGCCGCCGTACCCGTCGTCCTTGCCCACGGGGTTGGTCGGGTCCTGCCGCCAGGCGCCGTCGACGACGAACTTGTACTCGTAGGTCCCCTCGTCCAGGGGCACCACGACGGCCCACACGCCGCCGCCGGTGTCCTTCAGGGCCAGATCGAAGGCCTTCCAGCCGTTGAAGCTGCCGGCCAGGGTGACCTCCTTGGCGCCGGGGGCGCGGTGGACGAAGGTCACGTCGGCGGCGGGCAGCGAGCCGGCCGCCAGCACGACGCAGGCCAGCAGGGCGACGAGCGACGACAGGGAACGACGATGGCGCATGATGATCTCCCGGGTGTCGGCGCGACGACGGGACGGGGGTCTCCCCGCCCACCGGGCGCGCCGGATGAGATTCGAGACGGGGAGAGTAACACGCGCCGGGATCGCGTCAAGGGGGCCCGTCGGCGCGTCCGCGGAAGGCTGGGACGGGACGCTGATTTGTGTTATCATAAGGTGAACTCCGGCAACACCGACAGGAGACCCATGCACGCGCCCCGCACCCTGCTCGCCGCGCTCGTCCTGGCCGCGGCCGCCTCCCTGCTGCCCGGCTGCTCGGGCGATCGCCCCGCCGACCCCGACGGCGCCAAGGGCGCGGTCCTGGCCCCTGCGGCGACCCCGACCCTGGCCCAGCCCGACAGCTTCGTCCTGCGCGTCTACGGGCCCGACTCGGTCCACCTGGCCGGCGCCTTCAACGGCTGGGCCACCCAGAACGCGGCCTACGCCTTCGTCCCCGACGGCGACGGCGTCACCTGGCGTTACGGCACCGACCTGCCGGCGGGCGTGCAGGCCTACAAGTTCGTCCTGCGCCGGGGCGGCGTGGTCACCTGGCTGACCGATCCGATGGCCCCCGAGGTCCAGAGCGGCGGCGATCCCGCGCAGGCCAACGCCCTGTACGGCCGGGCCCTGCCCGCGATCCGCGACCTGGCGGCGCCGGTCGACCGCACCAAGCTGGTCATCTACGAGATCGCCCCGAACGACTTCTCGGCCGCCGGCACCTTCGCCGGCATCATCAGCGGCCTGGACACCGGTGCGAACCTGGTGGACCTGGGCGTCAACGCCGTGGAGCTGATGCCCGTCAACGCCCCCTCCTACAACGGCTGGGGCTACGACCCGGTGCTGTACGCCGCCCCCAACCCCGCCTACGGCTCGCCGTACTTCTTCGCCCTGCTGGTGGACCGCTGCCACGAACGCGGCATGGCGGTCATCCTGGACGTCGTGCTGAACCACCAGGCCGGCGGCGGCGTCCTGCGCCAGCTGGACACCTTCGCCGGCTCCTACCACTTCACCACGACCGAGTCGAACCCCTGGGGCATGGTGGAGCTGAACTGGAGCGACCCCGCCCTGAAGGCCCACGTGCGCGACGCGATGCTGCACTGGGTCGACACGTACAAGGTGGACGGGTTCCGCTTCGACTACGTGGCCGGCGAGGGCTGGGCCACCTGGGAGTACCTGCGCGACGAGCTGCGCGCCGCGCGCCCGGACCTGCTGCTGATCGGCGAGGATTTCCGCTACCCCAACGAGGGCAACTCGGTCACCCACGGCTACGACGCCCAGTGGGGCGGCAACCACACCGACGCCTGGGGCGGCGGCGGCAACAACTTCCTGCAGGTGATGACCACGAACCTGACGCAGAACGGCTTCGCCTGGCGCGGCTCGACCGCGACCAGCCTCGGCTGCTGGAGCTTCGGCTGCCGCAACATGTGGGCCTCGGCCAACGTGATCGGCGCCAACAGCCAGTACAACGGGACCAACGGCGACGGCTTCAGCGACGTGAAGTCCCTCGAGACGCACGACGAGAACCGCCTCGCCTGGGCCGTGGACGCCTACGGCTCGGCCGACGCCCAACTCATCGGCGGGCGGCAGAAGTCGGAGCTCGGCGCCTTCGCGCTGCTGACCAGCGTCGGCATCCCGATGCTCTACAACGGCCAGGAGATCGGCTGCGACGAGTTCCGCCCCGGCGACCCGACCACCTTCAAGATCGACTGGGCCGCCGGCGACCAGTCCCTGCGTTCCGTCTACCGCAACCTCATCCGCCTGCGCCGCGACGAGGCCGCCCTGGCGTCCGAGCGCACCTGGTTCACCTGGCGCGCCGCCGACGCCGACCACTACGACCGCACCCTCTGCTACTGGCGCGGCGGGGCCGTGTCGTCGCAGGCGGAGATCGTCGTGGCCTTGAACTTCGACCACCACGACCACACCTGGCCGGTGGCCTTCCCGGCGAGCGGGACCTGGCAGCGATTCCATCCGGAGACCGGAGCCTGGGAGGCGGTCGAGGTCACGGGCAACCAGCTCGTGTTCGCGCAGCCGGCTTCGTCGGGGGCGTTGTGGCGCAAGGCGGACGGCTCAACCGGAGTTCCCGAGTGACCGGCTGACCGCCTGCTCGGCTCAGACGACGGGCAAGCTCCGCACGGGCAGATCCCCGCGTCGGCGCAGCGCCGCGGCGTGATCTCCCATCGTGACGAACGTCCCCTGCCTCAGCACGCCCTCCAGCTTGGCGTAGGTCGAGTTCTGCCCCCCCTGGCTGAGCAGCCGCTTCACCGGCGACTGGCCGATCCGGCCGGGACGCCAGTCGTCCAGCTCCCAGGGGTGCAGGTAGGTGACGATGGGCTGGCCCTGGCGGCGGGCGAGCGCGCGCAGGCTGCGGTAGGCGGGCACCGGCAGCAGGCGCAGGTAGGCGCCGCCGGCGAAGCCGACGTTCACGCCCAGGACGCGCGCGGTGGTCATCGGCATCACGAGCAGGGGATCTTCCCGGCGATCGTCGGGCGGCTGCAGCAGGAAGGGCCGCCGCGGCGACGCGGGCTGGCCGTAGTGCGGGTGGTGGACGGGGAACAGGGAGCAGTCGTAGGCGAAGCCCTCCTCGCGCAGCACGTGCAGGTAGCCGTGCACCGCGGGGGTGATGGTGAAGCTCGGGGCGCGGAAGCCGTCGACGCGGTCGATCCCGGCGGCGGCCAGCGCCGCGCGCGCCCGGCGCAGGTCGGCGCGGAACTCCTCGGGCGTGAGCTGGTGGACGACCGGGTGCGCGTAGGAGTGGCAGGCGATCTCGTGGCCGGCGTCCGCGATGCGGCGCACCAGGTCGGGGTGGCGCTCGGCGGTCCAGCCCAGGACGAAGAAGGTCCCGGTCACGCGGTGCTTCGCCAGCAGGTCGAGGCAGCGCTCGGTGTTGCCGACGACGCGGCTCTCGCGCCCCTCCCAGCTGTCGGGCGGCGCCTGGTCGAGGTAGTTGTGGCCGTGGAACCACTCCTCGACGTCGATGGTCAGGATGTCCGGTGTCGCGTTCACGTCCCCTCCGTTCGGCCCCCCAATCTAGACGCAGGCTGTCACACCCGCCGCCGCCCGTCAATCCGTGGTCGCCAAGGGGGACCGTCCCGTTTACTCTGGCCGGAGCCGGACGGGGTGCGCCCGGGCGGCTGCGTTCACACCGACGGGGAGACTCCATGCCGCAGCGCCACCTCGCCTCCCGGGGCACGATGGGCGGGGCCGTCACGGCCCGCCTGACCAACGGGATGCGCCTGATCGTGATGGAGGACCGCCGCAGCCCCGTGGCGGTCTGCAACCTCTGGGTGCGCGTCGGCTCGAACCTGGAGCCCGACGGGGTGCGCGGCTGGGCGCACGGCATCGAGCACCTGCTGTTCAAGGGCACCGCGCGGCGGGCCGAGGGCGACTTCGCGCGCGAGGTCGCCGACCTCGGCGGCACCACCAACGCCGGCACCGGCTACGAGACCACGAACTACCACATCACCGTGCCGGCGGAGCACCTGCCCGCCGCGGTCGACATCCTGCACGACGCCCTGTTCCACTCCGCGTTCGAGCCCGCGGCGCTGGACGCCGAGCGGCAGGTGCTGGTCCACGAGAACCACATGTACGACGACCAGCCCTCGGGCTTCGGCGTGACCTGGCGCTGGGGCCTGGAGCTGGCGCGCGACGTCAGCCCCTACCGCCACCCGATCGGCGGCCGGGACGAGGACCTGCTGTCCACGCCCCGCGAGCGGATCCTCGACTTCTGGCGGGCCGCCTACCAGCCCGACCGCATGACGGCCGTGGTGGTGGGCGACGTGAAGGCCGGGGCGGTCCTGGACCTGCTGGCCGCGACCTTCGGCCCCGAGGCGCCGCCGCGCCCCTACGAGCTGCCGTCGCCGGCCTGCGAGCCGCCTCACGACCGCCTGCGGGCCCGGCTCGCGCGCGGCGACCTGCAGCGCGTCTACGGCAAGCTGCTGCTGCCGGGCGTGGCCGAGAACGACCCCGACCAGCCGGCCCTGGCCGTCGTGCAGCAGATCCTGTCGGACGGGCGCAGCGCGCGGCTCTACCGCCGCATCCAGGAGGAGAAGCAGCTGGTCGGCGGCATCGGCCTGCTGAGCGAGTCCGGCCCGCGCGAGGGGCTGCTGGTGGTGGACTTCGAGACCGACGCCGCGAAGGTCGCGGCGGCCGTCGCGGAGATCGGCGGCCTGCTGCAGGAGATGAAGGACGCGCCGCCGGACGAGGCCGAGCTGGACCGCGCCCGCATCCGCACCGAGCGCGGCTACGCGTTCGGGCTGGAGACGGTGCAGGGGCGCGCCGCGAACCTGGGCTGGCACGAGGCCATGGGGGATCCGCAGGCCGCCTTCGACTGGCCGCAGCGGGTGGCGGCGGTGACCGGCGCCGACGTCCAGCGCCTCTGCCGGCGCCTGTTCGTGCGCGAGGAGGCGGCGGTGCTCGTCTACGCCCCGGCCGGCGGCGACGGCGACGGGATCCCCGCCGACGCCGCCGCCTGGGAGGCGCTGCTGGCGCCGCGGCTGGGCGGGCGCGCGGACGGGACGGGATCGGCGCCGACGGCGGCGACGATCACTGCGGCTGCGACGGCTCCGGCGACCACGGCCACCAAGGCGACCGCGAAGAACGACCGCCCCTTCGAGGAGATCCTCCTGCGCGGCGGCCTGCGCCTCTACGCGCGCGAAGACCGCAGCCTGCCGGTGGCGACGCTCAGCCTCTACGCCGCCGGCGGCGTCTGCCACCAGCTGCCCGGGCAGGAGGGCCTGGCCCACCTGACCCAGCAGGTCCAGGCCAAGGCGACGGCGCAGGAGGATGCCGCCGCGCTGCACGCCGCCGTCGAGAGCTGCGGCGCCTCGCTCTCCCCTTCTCGGCGCGCGACCACACCGGCCTGTCGCTGACCGGCCTCACGGCGCGCCTGGACCCGCTGCTGGAGCGGCTGGGCCGCCTGGCCTGTGCGCCCGCCTTCCCCGCCGACGAGCTGGAGCAGGAGCGCCGCCTCGCGCTCGACGACCTGCAGGCCCAGCAGGACGACCCCTTCCAGGCCGCCGCGCGCGCCCTGCGCGGCGCGATGTACCCGGACCACCCCTACGGCTCGCCGATGGCCGGCACCGAGGACTCGCTGCCGGGCCTGACGCGCGACGACCTGGTCGCCCACCACGCCCGCCTGTGGACGTCGCGCAACGTGCACGTGGTGGTCTCGGGCGACGTCGACCGCGACCGCCTCGCGGCGCGGATCGAGGCGGTCCTGGGCGACCTGCCCGACGCCCCGTCGCCGCCGCTGCCCCCGCTGGACCGCGTGCCGGCCGCCGCCGGCGTCGAGCGCCGGCGCCTCGAGCGCGACGTGCGCCAGAGCGTGGTGCTGTGCGGCTGGCGCGGCCCGCTGGACCCGAACACCGACCGCGCCGCCCTGGCGCTGCTGCAGAGCCTGCTGAACGGCCAGAGCGGCCGGCTGTTCGAGGCCCTGCGCAACCGCCGCTCGCTGTGCTACACCACCGGGATGCAGGCCGCCCGCGGCTTCGCGCCGGGCATGCTGGTCGGCTACGTGCTGACCGACCCCGCCACCGAGGAGGCGGCCGCGGCCGCCCTGGTCGAGGAGCTGCGCCGCGCCGCCGCCGAACCGGCGGCGGCGGCCGAGTTCGCGCGGGCCCGCGCGCGGCTGCTGGGCAACCTGCTGATCTCGCGGCAGAGCAACGCCGCGCGGGCGAGCCGCTGCGGCGCCGACGTGCTCTACGGGCGCGCGCCCAACAACATCGCCCACCACCTGCAGGAGATCCGCGCGCTGACGCCGCGCCGGGTGCGCGACGCCGCCGCGCGCTACCTCGGGACCGAGGATCGCTGGGAAGTGGTGCTGGGACCGGCGTGAGCCGGCCGCTGGACGGAGGCAGGGCCGGAACGCGCGCGTTCCGGCCCCTTTCTCGCGCCGGATCGCCAGCCCCGCAGGGGGTAGCGGTGGGGATCGTCGCCCATGTCGATCACGTGCGACGTCTGGCTGAACGAGGTGCGGTGCTTCTTGCCGGCCGGGATGTAGTAGACGTCGCCGGCCTGGTACAGCTCGGTGCGGCCTTCGATCTCCAGGGTCATCTCGCCGGTGACGAGGTAGCCCCACTGGGCGCCGTGGTTGTGGTCGGGGACGGTCACGCCTTCGTCGAAGCGGAAGAACGTCACCTGCTTCTCGTGGTTTTTCAGGAATGTCCGGTCACGCCGGAGACGTGGAATCGATCGCGGGGAGCTTCAGGACTTCGTCGGGCCACATGGTGTCGGCCGCTTGCAGTCTGGCCATGGAGACCTCCCGGGGTGGGTTGTTGAGGCAGGTTCCACTAGGGTCAGGATACCGGAATCCGCGTCGTTTGCAACAGGCTTCAACCGCGCGGGACGTAGTCGGTTCCGCGTATCGGCAGCGCGGGGCCGCCCCCTACGACCCCGAAACGAGCACCTCCCCGACCAGCACTCGTGGTCGCCGGCCGGTGGCGGCTGATCAGGCGGCACAGCAGGCGGGCCGCGTCCTGCAGCGCGGGCGCCCTGCCGCCCATCGTGACGGAGTCCGTGCCCCGCCACTTCAGTCGAGGTCGCGCCCCGACCGCAGGCCGAACCGGCGCGCGACCTCCACCTGCCCTCGCGCAGCAGCACGAGACGGTGAACTCCCCCGTCGCGCAGCAGGCCGTGCGTGTGGCGCAGCGGCGAGACGGCGACTGCGAGCAGCGCCGGCGCGGACGACACCTGCGTCACCCAGGCCGGCGGTCTGGCCGCCCCGGAGGGGCCGTCCGCGGCGCCGACGACGACCACGGGCGAGGGCAGCAGCTGCAGGGCCGGGTCGTGGGGCGACGATGGCGAGGGCATGGGGAGCCTCCTGGTCTGCGCGCCGCGGAGCGGGGACACCCCGCAGACTACCCCCCGCAGGGCCCGCGGTCCAGGGCCGCGTCGGGTCCCGCGGGATCGGGTTCGCCGAGGCTCTCGGGGAGGTGCTCCGGAAAGGTGAAGGCGAAGCGCGAACCCCGGTCGACCTCGCTCTCGACGGTCAACCGGCCGCCCATGGCCGCGACGGTGCGGTGGGCGATGGCCAGTCCGAGGCCGCTGCCCCCGTGCTTGCGGGCGACGTCCCGGCCGGCCTGCTGGAAGGGCTCGAAGATCCCGCCGAGGCGGTCGGCGGGGATGCCCGAGCCTGTGTCGGTCACCGCGACCTCCAGCCAGCCGTCGCGTTCCGACCGCCGGAATCGCGCACGTCCTGCGCGCCCAGGTTCGGCATGGTCAGCAGTGGTCGGGCGAAGGGGACGACGCAGGTCAGCGGCGTGCGGATCTCAAAGACATTGCGGCCAGGAACATGCTCTTTGCTGCGGTTGGCCAGCTCGGCGGCGCAGCAGCGCGTCGCCGGCCGCCCTCCGCCAGCGCCACTTCCAGGTCGGTCTGCGCGCCAGGTCGGCGGCCACCTGGCGTGGCGCCCATCGCCGCGCGGGCCGCTTTCTGGCGGCGTGCGCCTTCGCCTGCGTGTAGTGGACGATCATGCCGGCCACCTGCGGAAGCTGCAGCACGGCGCCGGATCGCGGCGTACTTCCTAGCTGGCGCGGCGCCCCGCGAGGTTGGCCACCAGCTCGACCATGTGGCGCTGCGCGTTTCTGACTCATGGGCGCGTCAGTGCCCGGACGAGGCGCCCCAGCACCGCGCGCCCTTCCGTGCGACAGCAGCACCGGGACGTGCCACAGCGCGGCCCCGCA
>JADJYS010000002.1 GCA_016719645.1 bacterium | reverse complement strand
TTAACAGGCCCGTCATGAAGGATAGCCATCGTTCCGTAGATCGGGCATTCCTCTGTCATGACCTGTCCCCCTGTTGTTGGTGAAATCGCATTAAGCGGCAGCCCAGTTTTCGGAAAGGACCTCTGCCTGATCAATGACGGTTTGGGTCGCCGTCTCTTGCTTGTCCGGTGGGTACCCATGCTTGCGCAGGATCCGCTTCACCAGAACGCGCAGGCGGGCCCGGACGTTTTCGCGGATCGTCCAATCGATCGTCACGTTGCTGCGGACGGTGCCGACGAGCTCCTGGGCGATTTTGCGTAGTGCCTCGTCGCCGAGGATTTTCACCGCGCTGTCGTTAGCCTCGAGGGCGTCGTAGAAGGCCAGCTCGTCGTCCGTCAGTCCCAGCTTCTCGCCTCGTGCGCCGGCTTCGCGCATCTCCCGGGCCAGACGGATCAATTCCTCGATCACCTGGGACGTCTCGATGGCGCGGTTCGGTACTTCGCGGATCGTCTGCTCGAGCATATCGGCGAACGACCGGGCCTGGACAACGTTTCGCTTATGGCAGTTTTGATCTCCCCTTTAAGCAGCCTATGGAGCAACTCGAGGCGAGGTTGTGGTGGGGCATGCCCCGCACTTCGGCCAGGAACTCGTCCGACAGAATCGAGATGTCGGGCTTATCTAGGCCCGCGGCCGTGAAGATGTCGACGACATCCCCCGATGCGAGGGCGCCCGAAACAATCTGCCGTATGGCGTAGTTCAACTCCTCGTCAGTGCGGGCTTTATCCGACTCGCTCTTCGCCAAGACAGCACGGATGGCCTGAAAGAACCCCACGTCGTCGCGGATCCGCAGCGCTTCCTCGCTGGGAATCGACAGCGCAAAGGCCTGGGACAACTCGGTCACTGCCCGCAGCAGGCGGGCCTTGCCGTCATCCTGGGCCAGGATATGTTCCTGGGCCGCCGGCAGTAGAGAGAGCCGTTCATGGGGCGCCCCCGCAGTCCAGGGGCTCCAGTCGAAGCCATAGAACAGGCCCAAACAAACCTCATACTTCTCCTGCATCACTGCGATGGCTTCGGCCTGGTCGATCGCCGTCGCGCCGGTCCCGCCTGCGTCGGTGTAGGTAGCCAGCGCCTTTTTCAGCTCGTCGGCCAACCCCAAGTAGTCGACGACCAGCCCACCGGGTTTATCCTTAAAGACCCGATTAACGCGGGCGATGGCCTGCATCAGCCCGTGCCCGCGCATCGGCTTGTCCACGTACATCGTGTGTAGGTTCGGGGCGTCGAACCCGGTCAGCCACATGTCGCGGACAATCACGATCTGGAATCGGTCCTGGGGTCGCGGAATCGTTTGGCAAGGGCCTCGCGGCGTTGCTTGTTCCGGATGTGGTCCTGCCATTCGAGGGGTCAGATGCTGAGCCAGTCATCACGACCTTGAGAATGCCCTGCTCGTCGTCGTTGCTGTGCCAGTCGGGTCGCAGTCGGATCAGCCCCGGTACAGGTCGATCGCGATGCGGCGGCTCATCACCACGATCATCGCCTTGCCGTCGAGAGCTGTGAGGCGGTTCTCAAAATGGGCGACCAGATCCCGGGCAATCAGCCGCAGGCGGCACTCGGAGCCGACTACTGCCTCGAGCTGGGCCCACTTCGACTTGAGCTTCTCTTTACGGTCGACCTCCTCCCCTTCGGTCACCTCTTCGAACTTGGGATCGATCCGGGGGCGCTCGGACTCCTTCTAGTTCGAGCTTCGCCAACCGGCTCTCGTAGTAAATGGGGACAGTGGCGCCGTCGGCCACGGATCGGCGGATGTCGTAGACGCTGATGTAGTCCCCGAACACAGCCCGGGTGTTAGCGTCGGCTTTCTCGATAGGAGTGCCAGTGAACCCGATGAACGAGGCGTTCGGTAGGGCGTCCCGCATGTGCCGGGCGAAGCCGTCGATGAAGTCGTATTGGCTGCGGTGTGCCTCGTCGGCGATGACCACGATGTTGCGGCGATTTGACAGCACTGGATGGCGGTCTCCGCGCTCCTCGGGGAAGAACTTCTGGATGGTCGTGAAGACAACCCCGCCGGCGTTAACTGAGAGCAGGTTTCGCAGGCCAGTCCGGTCGGTGGCCTGCGCAGGTGGCTGGCGCAGCAGTTCGCGGCAGCGGGAAAAGGTGCCGAATAATTGGTCGTCGAGGTCATTGCGGTCTGTGATCACCACGATTGTCGGGTTGGCCATTTCGGAATGCAGAATCACTCGTCCTGCGTAGAAGGCCATGGTCAGGCTCTTGCCCGAGCCCTGGGTGTGCCAGATCACGCCGACCCGGTGATCACCGGGGTACCCGCTCTCCGTAATGCGGTGCGTGTATGTGCCTCGCCGCTCGGCAGCCCGCCCGGTGCCTGAGGCTCGAGTCGCCCGCAGGGTCTCCTCCACCGCGACGTTCACGGCGTGGAACTGGTGGTAGCCGGCCATTTTCTTTACCAAAGAGCCGCCACCGTCGTCCTCGAAAACGACAAAGTACCGCAGCAGGTCCAGGAAGCGGCGTTTTTCGAAAACGCCCTCGAGGATCACCTGCAATTCCGTCATACCCGCCGGGGCGTCCCCGTCTCCCGCAATGGTTCGCCAAGGCTTAAACCATTCGCGGCTGGCTCCAAGGGCACCGATGCGAGCCCGGACACCGTCCGAGACAATCAGCGCGAGGTTGGTCGTGAATAGGTTCGGAATCTCGGCCTGGTAAGTCCGGAGCTGCTGCCAGGCCGTCCAGATGGTCGCGTTTTCGTCGGCCGGGTTCTTCAGCTCGATGACTGCGAGAGGCAGGCCGTTCACGAATACGACCACGTCCGGGCGGCGCGTGTGCTGGCCTTCAGAGACCGAGAACTGGTTGACGGCCAGCCAGTCGTTGCTGCTAGGGTCGTCGAAGTCGATCACTCGGACTTGGTCGCCGGCAATGGATCCGTCAGACCTGCGGTACTCTATCTCAACCCCGTCAACAAGCAACCGGTGGGCGGCCCGGTTTCTCTCAAGTAGGATAGGCATGTCCAGGCGCGTCAGCCTGCGGTAGGCCTCGTCCAGAGCGTCCGATGGCAGATGTGGGTTCAGTCGTGCGAGGGCCTGGCGCAATCGTCCCGATAGGATGACATCGCGATAGCCAGCGTCCAGGCGTTCAGCGCCGGGTTCTCCAACCGCGATCTCGGGCCCGTAGAACATTCCATAACCGAGGGACTTCAGCCAGACCAGGGCAACGTCTTCGACAAGGGATTCATTGATGTGCGATGTCATACATTACCCGCCGCGGCCGCATCCTGGAACTCCTTGAGTGAGCGGCCCTTCGCGTCCTTCCATTCGGTCCGGCCATTTGATGAGCGGCCGAGGAGAACACCCGCAGCTGTCGACGGCGAGTTGAATGTGTAATCCTGAGTCAGCCGATAGCCGGTGCCAGATGGCTCCAGAACTTTCTGCTGTAAAAGGGATCGCCGTAGCTCAATGAGGTACGACTGACAGGATGCCACTTCGTTTATGACTGCGCCGGAACCAGCCAGAACCACGAAACCTTCACTGGCATCGACCCCACGGCCCTCAATCCCCTTGGCCTTGAGGATAAACTCCCGGGACTTGGCAGTCCTAGCCCTGGCTGATTCGAATAGGCTCACGCCAACCACGGGGAGGCACAGCAGCAGATCGCTGAGGTAACCATCGGCATCCGCGGTCTCAGCTTCCGACAGCGCGGGCAGCTGGGGGACGTTCCCATTATCGAGTTCCGCCCGCTTAGCCTGTCGGGCTAATTCAACTAGGCGAGACTCGAGATGTTGGACGTGGGCTTTATTGAGGTTCTGGTCTTTACTCGTGAAAACGGCGGCGTGGGTCCAAAAGTCTTTCTGTTTTGAGTGCTGGTCCAGACGTGGTCTGACCGGGTCGCCTTCGCCGATGTAGATGCGCGGTAACTGGCTTGATTCGCTGGGTCCCCACAGCACATAGACACCCGTGCGGCTGAGCTCGGGCCGCTGACGCACATCAGCGAATTGGGAACGGGGAAATACGAGCCCCTGACCTGTCCAGTTGGACTTTTCGACGATCCGGAGCGCCTCGGGCTCGCCGGAGGGGATGAAGATGCGGACGGAGAAGCCACGCGATACGGTCATATGTCTGACCTTTCGATGAACCGTTCGGCGTCCGAAATGCGCATTTCGCCCGATATGAGCTTGGGCAGTAGTGTGTCGCGCAAGGCGATGAGGGAGCGAGATTCGCGCCGACAGGTTAGAGTACGAGCAAGGAGATTCTCTGCTGTGGCACTGAAAGCGCCGACGATGTCTGCTGGGGCTGAGACGACACCGAGGTCGAGAATCGAAGCAACCTGGGCCCGCTGATGACTCTTCGAGGTCCCGGTCACGAGTCCCTCGATCTGCTGACGAAACGCTGACGAGCGCGCTAAGCAATAGGCATAACTCCGCGTAAACGGCGCACGCGCGCGTAGCACGAGGAATTCCGTGGAGCAGACAGCTCGTGCGGACACCTCGACGTCGACCAGCCATACGCGATCGATCTCGGGATTGAGCTTGGATAGCAAGACGACGCCCGCCGGTACACGCGACTTTATGCTCTTGATGCTCTCGCCGTATTCGAGTTTCGGTGTCTGCCCCGCGTCGAAAGAAGGGATACTGAAGTGATGGTATAGCACGTTTGGCGACGAGAGTGGATTTTCCTGATCGCGGAGCTGTTCGACCACTGCGCCGAACCTACATATTTCCCAACCCTCCGGAATCTCGCCGAGTTCGGAGTCAACTAGGCGGTCGGGGAAGTGGTCGGCGATGGACTTGGGGAGGCCGGTGTCGCGGCCGGCGGCCTTGGCGCGGACGGGGGCGAAGTCCACGAACCACGACTTGAAAAGCGACCACGCCATCGTTTCCAGCGTCTTATTCATTCGTCGGTTCAGCTCGATCTTGTCGTCCAGCGAGCTGAGAGTGTCCACGATCTTGGATTGGATCGGTGTCGGCTCCGGTGCTGAGAACCCGAGGAAATCCTCGCGAGACAAGCCGAGATTCGTCGTGCCGGTTGCATGTGCGCGGCAGTAGCTTCTGTATTGCGGGGTGCGGAGCAACCAGTAGAGATAGTCGAGCGGAACGGCGGACCCTATTGGTTCCAACTTGACTGTGTCTTGTGTCAAGCGTCCAGGAGGATGGTCGATTGGCAGGCGAGCGACCGCTCCGAGCAAGTCCGCCGACTGTGTGACGTTCTTCAGTGAGAGATAGAGGTCTCCGGGTTGCACAAGCAACTTGGTAGGAGAGTCACCTCCGTATGTCTGGAGGGAATCTGTACGAAACCCTCCATTACGTTGAATCGTTGCAAGGCCGAGTAAAACTGGCCCAGGCAGGCCTAACAGCCGGCTCTTGTAGGTGGTCCCACGCTGAAGCGTGAAGTAGTCGCCGAGCGTTGTGCGAAACCCGTCATCCGCCATACCCAAGCTCCCCCAGACTGGCTGCGATCGCGGCGTCCAGCGCCAAGGCCCCGGCCTGCTGCTTACGCAGTGTCGCTGTGAGGCGCTTCATCTTTTCGTCGAAAGGCTCGTCGTCGTCCTCGGCGGCTTCGGCGCCGACGTAGCGGCCGGGCGTTAGCACGTGGCCTTGCTTGCGCACCTCCTCCAGCGTCGCACTCCTGCAGAAGCCAAGCACGTCGGTGTACTCGCCCGTTTCCTGCCCGCCGCGCCAGGCGTGATATGAGTCCATGATCTTCGCGATACCATCGTCGGTAAGCTCGCGGTGGGTGCGGTCCACGAGCGGCCCGAGCTTGCGAGCATCGATGAAGAGCACCTGCCCGCGGCGGTCGCGGAACTTGCCGTTCTTGCGGTCGCGGGCGAGGAACCACAAGCAGGCCGGGATCTGCGTGGAGTAGAAGAGCTGGCTCGGCAGCGCGACCATGCAATCTACGAGGTCGGCCTCGATCAGATTCTTGCGGATCTCGCCCTCGCCGGACTGGTTTGACGACATTGACCCGTTGGCGAGCACGAAGCCTGCTACGCCTGCAGGCGCCAGGTGGTAGACGATGTGCTGCACCCAGGCAAAGTTGGCGTTGCCCATGGGCGGTGTGCCGTACTGCCAGCGCTTGTCATTCTTCAGCCGATCACCACCCCAGTCGGACACGTTGAACGGCGGATTAGCCAGGATGAAGTCGGCTTTTAAGTCGGGGTGTTGGTCGTTATGGAAGGTGTCGCCCTGGGCTATGTTCCCGTCGATCCCTCGGATGGCGAGGTTCATCCGTGACAGGCGCCAGGTCGTGTAGTTCAGTTCCTGGCCGTAGATCGAGATGTCGGCCCTGGCACTACCTCTGTTGCCGTTGCCGCCGGCGTGTGCCCGAATGAACTCCAACGACTGCACGAACATGCCGCCCGACCCGCAGCAGGGATCGTAGACCCGACCATGGGAGGGCTCGATCATCTCGACCAGCAGCTTGACGATGCAGCGCGGCGTGTAGAACTCGCCGCCCTTTTTCCCTCTGCGCTCGCGAACTGGGACAGGAAGTATTCGTAGATTCTGCCGAGAACGTCGTTCGAACGTGAGTCCTCATCCCCTACCCGGATGTTGCTGACCAAATCGATGAGTTGACCTAGGCGCTGTTTGTCGATGTCAGGCCGAGCGTAGTCCTTGGGCAGCACCCCTTCAGGGCCGGGTTGTCTCGCTCGATCGAGGCCATAGCGTCATCGACCATTTTGCCGATCGTGGACTGCTTGGCCTGGTCTTTCAGGTGTTGCCAGCGGGCATCCTGGGGCACCCAGAAGATGTTCAGGGCGCGGTACTCGTCGGGGTCCTCGGGGTTGGCCCCATCCGCCTGGTCTGATAAAAGGCGGGCGTGCTGCTCTTCGAAGGCGTCCGAGATGAACTTCAGAAAAATCAGTCCGAGGACGACGTGCTTGTACTCGGCGGCGTCCATGCTGCCGCGCAGTGCGTCAGCCATCTGCCAAAGCTGGGCCTCGTAGCCGAGGGGTGCTTGGCTCTACGTGCTCGTCGTCTTGGGCATTGTTGGGGACTCCATGATATGTAGCGGTTCGATATTCGAATTCTATCAGCAAGGGTACCACTCACCCATTACGAGGAGGAAACAGTGTTGTCCCGAATGGCGCAATCGAAGGGCTTGAGATTGCGCCCCCCGGGAAAGCTCAGGACGCCCCAGAAGCAGGGTGACCCAAGGGTGACCCGAAGATTTTCAGGCAAAAAAGAAACGGGTCGCCTCATCGGCAACCCGTTGTCTTTTCGGAGGTTGGATGGTCGGGCCGGGCGGATTTGAACCGCCGACCCCTTGCCCCCCATGCAAGTGCGCTACCGGGCTGCGCTACGGCCCGACCAGAAAACGTGCCCGGGACCAAGCCCCGGGCGAACGGACAATCTAATACGCGACCACGGCCGGGACAAGGGAGATTGCGGCCGCCGCAGGCGCGGGGATCAGGCTCCGGCCGGAGGTTTCATGGCCGCCAGCAGGTCGAGCACCTCGCGCAGGCCCGCGCGCACGGCCTTCAGGCGCTCGGCGCGGTCCTGCGGGGCGAACATGTCGTCGCGCGAACGGGTGGCGGCCGGCGCTTCCTGCGGCTGGCGGCGCTCGCGCAGGAACTTGCGCGCGCCCTCGATCCGGTAGCCCTCCTCGTGCAGGAGGCGGCGGATCAGCTGGATCTCCTCGACGTCGCGGCGCCGGTAGGTGCGCGCGCCGGAGCGGGCCCGCTTCGGGCGCAGGGTGGGGAACTCCGTCTCCCAGTAGCGCAGGACGTGCGGCTCCACGCCGGTGTGCTCGGCGATCTCGCGGATCGAGTAGTAGAGCTTGTCGGGCAGATCGGCCACGATCATCCCCTCCGCGCGGTCACTCCAACTCGGAACGCAGCGTCCGCTCCATCAGGTCCTGCATGGCCCGAGCGGTGCTCTTGCCGGAATATAGCACACGGTGAACTTCCTGTGTGATAGGAAGTTCTATCTGGTGCTTCGCGCTCAACTTCAAGGCGGCCTGGGTCATCACGGCGCCCTCGACGACCTGCTTGGCGTCGCGCAGGATCTCCTGCGGGTCGTGGTCGCCGCGGGCCACCGCCTCGCCGAAGTTGCGGTTGCGGGAGTGGCGGCTCGTGCAGGTGGTGATCAGGTCGCCGATGCCGGACAGGCCGTAGAAGGTCTCGAAGTGGCCGCCCAGGGCGATGCCCAGGCGGGCCAGCTCCTTCAGGCCGCGGGTCATCACCGCGCCGCGCGTGTTGTCGCCGTAGCCGAGCCCGTCGCACATGCCGACCGCGATGGCGATGACGTTCTTGAAGGCGGCGGCGATCTCCACGCCCAGCAGGTCGTGGTTCGTGTAGACGCGCAGCGTGGGTCCGGCCAGGCGGCCCTGCAGGGCGTGCCAGCCGTCGCCGTGGCCCGCCAGCACCAGGGCCGTGGGCATGCCCAGCACGACCTCCTCGGCGTGGCTGGGGCCCAGCAGCACGCCGATCGGGTGGGCGCCGCCGGCCGCATCGCGGCTCACTTCCTCCTCCAGCACGGTGCTGAGGCGCTTGAGCGTGTCGAGTTCGAGCCCCTTGCTCAGGCAGACGATCGGGCAGCCCGGGCGCAGGCCGCAGGCGTGCAGGCGCACGGCGACGGCGCGCACCGCCTGGCTGGGCAGCACGACGAACACCGCGTCCGCGCCGTCGACCGCCGCGCCGAGGTCCAGGGTGGCGGTCAGGTTCTCCGGCAGGCGCAGGCCCGGGAAGTAGGCGGGGTTGACGTGGGTGGTCGCGATGGCCTCGACCTGGGCCGGCTCGATGCCCCACAGCACCACCTCGCTCCCCAGCGAGGCCAGGTGGCGGCCGAAGCCCGTCCCCCAGCTGCCGGTGCCCAGGACGGCGGCCTTCACGGCGTCGCCCCCGGCTTGACGCTGTTGCTGCCGAGCTTGGCCTCGGTGCCCGCGCGCAGGCGGCGGATGTTCGCGCGGTGCCGGAACACCACCCAGCCGCAGATCAGCAGGGCGAAGACGAAGATGGTGCGCGAGAACCGTTCGGAGCGCCACTCGAAGAAGCCGACGGCGAACGGCAGGACCACCGCCGCGCTGATGCTGGCCAGCGAGATGATCCGGCGCAGGGCCAGCACCAGGAAGAAGACGCCCAGGGCGATCAGCGTGGGGTACGGCGCCAGCACGAAGAAGGCGCCGCAGGTCGTGGCCACGCCCTTGCCGCCGTGCCAGCCGACGAAGGGCGACAGGGTGTGGCCGAGCGAGGCGACGAAGCCGGCGAAGATGCGCCAGAGATCCGGCGGCAGGTGCAGCGGCGTCGCCTGGTCCGCGGGCCAGCCCGCCGCCACCGCCGACATGATGAGCACCGCGCCGGCGCCCTTGGCCCAGTCCAGCAGGAACACCAGCACGCCCCAGCGTGGTCCCACGGCGCGGAACACGTTCGTGGCGCCGAGGTTGCCGCTGCCGTGGTGCCGCAGGTCGATGCCGCGCACCGCGCGCGCCACGATGAAGCTGAAGGGCACCGCGCCCAGCAGGTAGGCCAGCAACAGGCTCAACAGCAGGAGCATGGGCGCCTTCCGCTCAGTGACGCTTGGTCTTGATGAAGATCCGGTTGCCCTTGAACCCGTAGGCTTCGCGGATCTGGTTGTTCAGGAACCGCAGGTAGCTGCGGTCGAAGAACTTCGGATTGTTCACCGACAGCACGATGGCCGGCGGCGAGGATTCCGCCTGGGTTGCGAAGTAGACCTTGCCGGTCCCGCCGCCGTGGAAGTGCGGCGGCTGCTTGTGCATGATGCCCTCGAGGAACGTGTTCAGCTCGCTGGTGTCGATGCGCAGGGAGCGCTGCTCGAACACCTCCCACACCAGTTCCAGCACCTTGCCGGAGCGCTGCTTGGTCAGGGACGACAGCGTGAACCAGGGCGCGTAGGTCAGGAAGGGCACCTCGCGGCAGAACTCCTCCCAGACCTTCAGGTGCGTGGCCTGGTCCTTCTCGACCAGGTCCCACTTGTTGAAGGCGACCACGACGCCCTTGGCCGCGTCGTGGATCAGGCCGGCGATCTTGGCGTCCTGGGTGACGGTGCCCTCGCTGGCGTCGACCATCAGCACCGCGACGTCGCACTCCTCCAGCGCGCGCACGGTGCGCATGTTGCTGAAGACCTCGATCGCCTCCTCGACGCGCGACTTGCGGCGCAGGCCGGCGGTGTCGATCAGGCGCAGGGTGCGGCCGTGCCAGTGCAGGTCGGTGTGGATGGCGTCGCGCGTGGTGCCGGCGATCTCGCTGACCAGCGCCTCGTTGCGGCCCACCAGCAGGTTCAGCAGGCTGGACTTGCCCACGTTGGGGCGGCCGAGGATGGCGATCTTCATGTCGCAGGGCTCGGGCTCGGGGCCGACCGGGAAGTCCGCCACGACCTCGTCCAGCAGGTCGCCCACGCCCAGGCCGTGCAGGGCGCTGATGCAGTGGGGTTCGCCCAGGCCGAGGCGGTAGAAGTCCGCGGCGCCGTAGCGCTGGTGCTCCTTCTCGACCTTGTTGACGGTCAGCACCACCGGCTTGCCGCTGCGGCGCAGGTGCACGGCGATGCTGTCGTCCCAGGTCGACAGGCCGCCCGAGCCGTCGACCATGAAGATCACCACGTCGGCCTCGGCGATGGCGAGGTGGGCGATCTCGGTCACCAGGCTGTCGAAGCGCGAGACTTCCTCGCCGAACGGGATGATGCCGCCGGTGTCCAGCAGCTGGAAGGAATGCCCGCCCAGTCGGTGAGCTCGGCGATGCGGTCGCGCGTGACGCCGGGCGTCTCGTGGACCACCGATCTCCGCTCGCCGATGACGCGGTTGAAGAGGGTCGACTTGCCCACGTTCGGGCGGCCGACGATGACCACGGTCCTGGTCGCCACGACCCATCCTTCCGCACTTGAAGCGAGGCTTGCAATCACCGATCAAACAATAAGATGACGCGTGCCGCGAAACGGCAGGCGTTGCTGGGCGGGACGTTAGCCCATCGCCGACCAGAAGTCAATGAGACCTTCCTCGTCGGGGATGTGGAGGCGGTGGGGCTGGTCGGCGGCGATGGCGGCGAGGTCGAGGCCGTCGAGGGTGAGGTGGTCGCTGTTGAACATCCGCGGCGGCAGCAGGACGTCGCGCACGGGCGCGGCGGGCAGTTCGCCCAGGGCGCGGCGGATGTCGCTCCCGGCCAGCAGCCCGGCGACCGTCACGCTCTCCCCGTAGAAGCGGTTCTCCACCCCCACCAGCTCGATCGGGGGCAGTCCGGGGCGGTCCAGCGCCGGCAGCAGCCGCTGCGCGAAGGCCAGCTCGCCGAGCTTGCCGGTCATCACCGTCACCGGGCGGGTCGGCAGCTTGCCGTGGGCGGCGCGCTCCAGCAGGGCTTCGCGCCAGGTCTGCTCCAGGCCGCGGGTCAGGCCGATGCCGTTGTCCAGCTGGGCGAAGTCGCCGTACTGGTCCTGCGGCGGGAAGGGGCGCCCGGTCAGCAGGTAGAACTCGTCGCTGAGGTGGACGAAGGTCGTGTCGGCCAGCTCGCGGCAGCGCTGCTGCCAGACGCCGACCAGGTCGATGGTGGCGGCGGCGATCGCGGGGGTGACCGGGTCGAGCTTCGTCAGCCCCTCGCGGTGGGCCGACAGGCCGACCGGCACCACGGCCAGGGTCTCGACGCCCGGGTGGAGGGCGAACAGGTCGGCGATGGACTGGTCCAGGATGGGTCCGTCGTTCCAGCCCGGGCACAGCACGACCTGGGCGTGGACGGTGATGCCGCCCTCGACCAGCTGCCGCAGGATCGCCAGCACGTCGATGCGCCGCTTGATGCCCAGCATGCGCGTGCGCACGTCGATGTCGGTGGCGTGCACCGAGACGAACAGCGGCGTCATCTTCTGGCGGATGACGCGCTCGAGGCCGCGGCGCCCCAGCGAGGTCAGGGTGATGTAGTTGCCGTACAGGAAGCTGAGGCGGTAGTCCTCGTCCTTGACGTAGATGCTGGAGCGCATGCCCTGGGGGTTCTGGTCGATGAAGCAGAAGACGCAGTCGCAGGCGCAGGTCTTGAACTCCATGGCCGCGAAGCAGCTCATGACCTTGTCCAGCGCGTAGGGTTCGAAGGCCACGCTGTTGACGGCCCCGTCGCGGCTGGCGATGGTCAGGGTCATCTTCTCGCCGTGGGGCATGTAGTAGTAGAGGTCGAGCATGTCCTCGACGGGCTGGCCGTCGACCGCGGTCACCGTGTCGCCCTCGCGCCAGGCGTGGGCGCGGTCCAGCGGCGACGGGAAGGGCTGGATCAGCTGGATCATGGCGTCCGTCCGGCTCGGGTGGGAAGCGCGCTCCCGGTCAGGATAGGCGCACCTGGCGTCGATGCGCAATCCCGGGAACGCGGTCGCGGGATGCAGGCATGCACCGAGGGGGCCCCGTCCGGACGGGGCCCCCTCCTGCCGCCTCCCTGGCGCCGGTGTTCCGCCCTACTTGAACCTCGCCTTCAGACCGCCCCAGGGCAGCGATTCGGTGGCCACCGGCGCGTCGATGGTGACCGTCGCCAAGCCGCAGCCGTTGAGGCTGTCGACGATCAGGTAGTACCAGCCGGTCGCAGCCGCATCGTAGGACAGGAACGGAATGAGGTTGCGCGTTCCGGCAACGCACGTGCCCACGACGTTGTTGCAATCCGTCACGAGCCAGAGGAAGGGGCCGATGCCGGTGGTCGCCATGTTGGCGGAGAAGTTCTCGCCGGCCTGCAGGTACACCTTGTAGACGGCGTCGGAACCCAGCGTCTGGGAACCGGTGCAGGAAGCGCCCGAGTCGTAGTTGTCGGTGTATCCCGCACAGAGGTCGATCTGGATCGTGTTCGATTCCAACGTCATCAGATCGATGGCGCCCTCACAGAGATCGTTGACGGGCGGCGGCGTGTCGGCGGTGACGCTCAGGGTGAACGAGGGGATGCAACCCGGCGGCGGGTAGGTGTCGACCATGATGTAGTAGGTGCCGGCGACGAGCGTCCGGTCCCTGATGGCGCGCACGCCCGTCCACCCCGTGTTCGTGGCGAGGCAGGGGGTGGGCGGGCAGTTGACGGACAGCGCGAGAGCGGTCCATTCGGTGGCGCCGGGGTTCATCTCGATGTCGATGGTCGTGTCGGCCGCCAGGTCGAGGCGGTAGATGACGTCCTCCCCGTTGTCCCAGTTGCCCAGGCAGGTCGCGGTGTACGTGTTGCCCATGCCGCAGGTCGTCTGCCCGGTCGCGTAGAACGGCAGGCTCGAGATGACGATGGGATCGGCGCAGTTCTGGCCGGCCACGAGCGGGAGGCTCGGCGCCTCGGGCACCGCGGGGGCGGGACCGTGGTACGCATCGTCCCGATCCATGGCGGTCGCCGTGACGGCAGCGATCAGGATCAGCATCGCGGCGGCGACGAACCGTTGAACTTGTTTCATGTGTGGTCCCCCTGCTTGTTTGAAGGTCCGGCGACTTGGCCACCGGTGGGCGAGGATGGGAAGGCAGGCCGAGTCCCACGGCACGTCGCGACACCCTCGCCCATCAGGCACGCGCGGGCTGCGAGCCTCGGCCTGCTGAAGGGTACTGCGCGAAGCGGGCGCGGGATGAAGCGGGAATGCAGGAATGCGGCTGTCATGGTCGCGGCCGCCGGTTGGCGGCGGCACGCGGCATCCGAGGGAGAAAGAGAAACGGGCCGCTCGCGCAACCCGTTATCTCTCAATGTTTTATGGAGCGGGCTACGAGGTTCGAACTCGCGACCCTCAGCTTGGGAAGCTGATGCTCTACCAACTGAGCTAAGCCCGCCCCAGGGAAGCCAAGATAGTCCGGCGCCACGGCCGCTGTCAAGCGTCGGCCGGTCGCTCAAGCCCCCGCGCAGACCCGTTCCAACAGGTGCGCCAGATCGTCCCGCAGGGCGGGATCGTCGGGGGCGCCGCGGCGAAGTTGCGGCTGGGCGCGGAACCAGGTCTGCTGGCGCTTGGCGTACTGAGAGGTGCGCAGAGACACCAACGCGAGGGTCGTCGGCAGGTCGGCCTCCCCGCCCAGGTGCGTGACCAGTTCGCGGTAACCCAGCGTGCGCAGGCCCGGGCAGGCGGGGCCGTGCCGTTCCAGCAGCGCCGCGGTCTCCTCGAGCCAACCGGCGTCCATCATCGCCCGCAGGCGGCCGGCGATGCGCGCGCGCAGGTCGTCGCGATCGCGGTCGAGCACCACCAGTGGGTAGTCCCAGTCCAGCGCCGGGTCCGGAACGCGGGCGGCCATCAGGTCGCTCATGGTCTCCCCCGCCAGCCGCCGGATCTCCAGCGCGCGCTGGCTGCGGTAGCGGTCGCGCGCGTGGATGCGCTGCCAGCTGGCGGGGTCCTCGTCGCGCAGCCGGGCGCGGATCTCGTCGTCGGACAGCGCGTCCAGTTCGGCGCGGATCCCGGCCAGGGCGGCCGGGTCGTCCGGCATCGCGAACAGCCCGTCGCGCACCGCGGTCAGGTAGAGCCCCGCCCCGCCGACCAGCACCGGGAAGCGCCCGCGGGCGCGGATCTCCGCCGCGACGCGCTGGAAATCGTCGCGGAAGCGGCGCGCGGAATAGCGCTCCTGCGGCGGCAGGAAATCCACGAGGTGGTGGGGGCAGGCGGCCAGCTCGGCCGCGTCGGGCTGGGCGGTGCCGAGCCGCAGGCCGCGGTAGAGCTGCCGGCTGTCGAGCGAGACGATCTCGATCGGGAAGCGCGCGGCCAGCCCGACCACCAGGTCGGTCTTGCCGACGGCGGTCGGGCCGGCGATCACCGGGCAGACGCCGCGGGACGCCCCGCCGTTCATCTCAACGTCTCCCGAAGCGCTTCTCGAGCTCCTCGACCGTGAACTGGATCATCGTGGGGCGCCCGTGCGGGCAGCTCAGCGGCGTGTCGGTGGCGAACAGCAGGTCCAGCAGGTTCTGCATCTCCGGCACGGTCAGCAGGGCGCCGGCGCGCACCGCGCCGTGGCAGGCGAAGCTGGCCAGCAGGTCGTCGTGCGCCGCGTGGCCGGTGCGCGAAGCGCCGGAGAGGTCGTCCAGGATGTCCAGCAGGAGCTGGCCCTCGTTCCAGTTCTTGAGCGAGGTGGGGATGCCCTGCACGAGCACCGAGCGGCCGCCGAAGGGCTGGATGAGGAAGCCGAGCTTCTCCAGGTCGACGCTGGCCGCCTGGTAGCTCTGCAGCTGCAGCGGCGTCAGGTCCAGCGTCACCGGGAAGAGCAGCTGCTGGACCGGGAAGCGCAGCTGGCCGGCGGCCAGCGCCTTCTGGGCCTCGTTGTAGAGGATCCGCTCGTGGCTGTTGTGCTGGTCGATGAGCAGCAGCCCGCCCTTGGTCTGGGTGCAGATGTACGTGCGGTGCAGCTGCCAGAAGGGGGCCTGGCGCGGCGCGACCGCGGCCTCCTCCTCCTCCGCCGCCGCGGGCGATGCCGCTTCGCCGGCCGCGGGCGCCGGGCGCGTCGCGTCGAACAGGCCGGGCTGCCCGGACGCGGCGGGCGCGGTGGACGCCGAACCCGAGAAGTGCCGCCGCAGGTAGTCCTCCTGCGCTTCGACGATGCTCTGCAACGGGCCGCGGGACGCGCCCGGCGACGGCAGCTCGTCGCCGGAGACGGGCCGGAACGCGGGGTCGGTCCTGAGGTCCAGCGCCTCGCGCAGGGCGTGCACCACCATCCCGAAGATGTGGCGCTCGAGCATCAGGCGGACCTCGGTCTTGGCGGGGTGGACGTTGACGTCGACGTCGCCCGGGGGGACCTGCAGGAACAGCAGCACCGCGGGGAAACGGCCCGGCGGGATCACGTCCTTGAAGGCCACGCGGATGGCCTGGTACAGGGGCGCGCTCTCCACGGGCCGCCGGTTGACGAACACGTACTGATCGGCGCGGGTGGGCCGCGTCCAGGTGGGGCGCGAGGCGAGGCCGCCGACGACGATGCCCCCCTCCTGCGCCTCGAAGCGGGCCATGTGCTCGAGGCAGGCCGGGCCCAGGACCTCCCGCGCGCGCGCCGGCAGCGAGTCGGCCGGCAGCAGGTCCAGCAGGACGACGCCGTCCGCGGTCAGGCGCCAGCGCACCTCGGGGTAGGCCAGGGCCAGCGACTGCACCGTCTGCAGGACGGCGCGCTTCTCGGCCTGGGGCAGCTTGAGGTACTTGCGGCGGGCGGGCGTGTTGTAGAACAGGTCCTCGACGGTGATCGTGGTGCCGCGGTTGCGCGGCGCCGGCTCCCGGCGCTCGATCGTCCCGCCCACGAGGCGGATCATGCCGCCGACGTCCTCGTCCTCGGTGCGGGACAGGACGGTCGTGCGGCTGACCGAGGCGATGCTGGCCATGGCTTCGCCGCGGAAGCCGAAGGAGGCGACCTGCACGATGTCCGCCGACGAGACGATCTTGCTGGTGGCGTGGCGCTCGCAGACCAGGGGCAGCTCGCGGTAGGGGATCCCGGCCCCGTCGTCCTCGACGCTGATGGCGGCCAGCCCCCCGTCCTCGACGTTGATCCGGACGATGCGCGCCCCCGCGTCCAGCGCGTTCTCGACCAGCTCCTTGACCACCGAGGCCGGGCGTTCGATCACCTCGCCGGCGGCGATGCGGTCGACCGACGCGCTGTCGAGCACGCGGATGGGCTTGCGCTGCATGACGGCCATGGCGTCCTGTCGGGTTGCGGGCCTCGCGGGGTGCGGCAGGACAAGATAACGGGCGGGGCGGCGCAGCGTCAATCGCCGTGAGCGTCGGTGTCGAGTCCGGCCAGGGCGGCCGCCACCAGTTCGGGGGGCGAGGTGAAGCGGCCGGGGTAGAGCGCCCGGCCGGCCTTCACGCGCAGCTGCGCGAGCCCGGCCAGCTCGGGCAGGGCCTCGCGCACGCGCTGCTCGAGGCGGGCGACGGCGTGGTTCTCGTCGGGCGCGAACACCAGCAGCGTGGCCGGGTCGTGGCAGAACACCCGGTCGCTGGAGCGCAGGCGCGCGGCGAGGCCGCTGAGGTGGGGCGCCAGGTCCGCGGGCGCCCGGAAGGCCGAGAGGGAGAAGGCGCCGTGGTAGCGGTCGGCGCGGTCCATCTCGCGCGCGAGCAGGTCCAGGAGGGCTTCGGGCTCGTCGGGCCTGGTCGGCGGTCGCGGGGGCGCCGCGGGCGGCGGTGCGGACGCCGGCGGGGTTGCGGCCGCGGGGGGCGCCGGCGGCGTGGTCGCCCGGCCCCGTGCCGCCGCCAACAGCAGGGCGGCCGCGGCGGCGTCGTCGCCGGTGAAGTGGGCGGCGTCCCAGGGGTGGCGGCGGTGCTTGCCCCGCAGTTCCCAGCAGTCGTCCCCTTCGCGCAGGAGCAGGCGGGGCGGCCGGCCCGGCGCCGCGAGGGCCAGCCACTTCCCCGGCGCGATCCCGCCGGCGACGGGGTCGTCGCCGGCCGGGCGCTTCTCGGCCGCCAGGGCGCCGCCGCAGCCCTTCAGCGCCTCCGCCAGCGCGGCGGTCGCGTCGCCCGGGACGGTCGCCAGATTCGCCACGGCGGCGGCCACCTCGGTGAAACGGGCGGCCAGGGCGGCGTGCTCCGTCTGGCGGCGCAGCAGCTCGCAGCGCAAGCCCAGCACCGGCGCCAGGAGCGCGGCCAGCGCCTGGAAACGGGCGGCCGCAGCGGCGCCGGCGTGCCCGACGGCCAGGGCAGCGCGCGGGGCCGGGACCGCGCCGTCGCCTTCCAGGGGGGCCAGCGGCCAGACGGTCAGGTGCAGGCCGTCGGCGTCGTCCGCCTGGACCGCCACCAGCTGTTGCGCCCCGGTCAGGACCTCCCGCCAGGGGGTGGCCCGGGCATCCCCGTCCTCGAGGCGGGTCTCCCCCGCCGCCGTGCCCTCGGCCAGCAGCAGCGTGCCGTCCTCGCGCAGCAGCGCCAGCGCCGCGTGCCGCGCGCCCAGGCGCAGGGCCAGGGTCGAGGTCCAGGCCGCGAGCACGCCCGGCAGGTCCGGCGCGGCTCCGGCGAGGTCGGCGAGGTCGCGGTCCAGGGAGCGGACGAAGGCTTCGGCCTCGGCATGCCGGTCCTCGGTGGGGCGACGCTGCCGTGACGTCCGGCGGCGTTTCGACGGCCGGCTGCTCCGGAGTCGCCGGTTCGGGGGCGGGCCGCAGGAGATCACGGAACTCCCGGTCGTCCAGGCGACGCCAGCCGCGCGCGGCCGTCGCGTCCCGCAGTTCGCGGCCGGCCGGCGGGTCGGGAGCGTCGGCGCCCGGCTCGTCGATGCCGGAAAACTCGACGACCAGCGTGCCGCGCGGGAACGGGGCCTCGGCCAGGTCGGGCCAGACCGTCAGCCCCATCACCTCGGCCAGGGCGGCCGCCGGCGCGGCGCGGTCGGGCGCGACCACGCCGAGCACGCGCACGTCGTCGCGGCGCGCGGCCTCGGCGAGCAGCGGCACGTCCCGCGGCGCGGGCATGATGAAGGCGACGTTCCACATGGGCGGGCCGTCCGGTTCGGGTGCAGGAAGCGGATTATACATCGGCGGCGGCGGGCGGCGCTGAAGAAAAAGGGCTCAGAGCTGCTTCTTGATGCGGGCGAGCCAGAGGAAGGCGTCCATGGGGCTGATGCCCTCGAGGTCGAGGTCGCGCAGGGCGTCCAGGGCGTCGCGCTCCCCGTCGGAGAAGAGGGAGAGCTGCCGCGACGCCGCCGCCGGCCGGTCCGCCGCGAGGGAGAACCCCGGCGTCCCGGGCAGGCGCTCCGGCGTCAGGGCGCGGGCGTCCTCGCTGCTGAACAGGGCCAGCAGTTCTTCGGCGCGGCGCAGCACCGGCTCGGGCACGCCGGCGAGCCGCGCGACGTGGATGCCGTAGCTCTTGTCGCTGCAGCCCGGCTTGACGGCGTGCAGGAAGATGATGCTCCCCTGCCACTCCCGCACCTCGAGCCGCAGGTTGACCAGGCGCGGCAGCGTGCGTTCCAGGCCGGTCAGCTCGTGGTAGTGGGTGGCGAAGATCGTGCGCGGCCGCGGGCCGTCGTCGTGGTGCAGGAACTCGGTGATGGCCCAGGCCAGCGACAGGCCGTCGTAGGTGGAGGTGCCGCGGCCGACCTCGTCCAGCACGACCAGGCTGCGCCGGGACATCTGGTGCAGGATGCGCGCCGTCTCGCTCATCTCCGCGTAGAAGGTCGACTGGCCCCGGGCCACGTTGTCGCCGGCGCCGACCCGCGTGAAGATGCGGTCGGCGATGCCGATGCGGGCGCGGGCGGCCGGCACGAAGCTGCCCGCCTGCGCCATCAGCACCAGCAGCGCGACCTGGCGCAGGTAGGTGCTCTTGCCGCCCATGTTGGGGCCGGTCAGCAGCAGCACCTGGCGCACGTCGCCGTCCAGCAGGGCGTCGTTGGGGATGAACTCGCCGTCCAGCAGCTGCTCGACCACCGGGTGGCGGCCGTCGACGATGTCCAGCACCAGCGAGTCGTCGCAGACCGGGCGCACGTACTGCTGCCGCTCGGCGAGCTCGGCGAAGGCGAACAGCAGGTCGACCTCGGCGACGCGGGCGGAGAGCTCGCGGATCGGCTCCAGGGCCGCCGACACCCCGGCCAGCAGCGAGGCGAAGATCTCGCCCTCGAGCCGGCCCATGCGCTCCTCGGCGTCCAGGATGGTCTGTTCGGCGGCCGACAGCTCGTCGGTGCGGAAGCGCGCGGCGTTGACCAGCGTCTGCTTCTGGGTGAACTCGGGCGGGACCTTGTCGAGGTGCCGGTTGGAGATCTCGTAGTAGTAACCGAAGACCCGGTTGTAGCCGATCTTGAGCGTCGAGATGCCGGTGCGCTCGCGCTCGCGGGCCTGCAGCGCCGCCAGGAAGCCGCGCGTGTCGCTGGCCACGGCCGCCGCGGCGTCGAGGTCGGCCGACACTCCTGGGCGGACGACTTCGCCGGGGCGCATCGTGGCCGGGGGCTGCTCGGCCAGCGTGTCCAGCAGGAGCGCCGCAAGCGGAGCCTGATCGGGCGTCCGGCGGACCCAGGCGGCGGCGGGGTGCGCTGCGTGGCCCTCGCCGCGGACCGCGGCCAGGGCCTCGCCCGCGGCGCGCAGGGACGCGCCCAGCTGGCGCAGCGCGGCCGGGCCGATGCGTCCGGCCGCGGCGCGCACGACGCCGCGGTCGAGATCCCCCACGCCGTGCAGCAGGCGCCGCACCTCCTCGCGCCAGTTGCGGTCGTCGAGGGCGCCCGCGACGCCGCGGTGCCACTCGGCGAGCGCTTCCAGATCGGTCAGGGGCTCCGCCAGGCGCCGCTCGAGCAGGCGGCGGCCGGCCGGGGTCACGGTGCGGTCGAGGTGGTGGACGAGCGTCCCCTCCCCGCGTTCGCCCCTCAGCGTGCGGAAGACCTCCAGGTTGCGCAGCGTCTCCTCGTCCAGCAGCATGCGGTCGCCCCGGGCCGCGAACTGCAGGGTGACGACCTGGACGGGCCGCTTCAGGTTCAGCGAGGTCAGGTAGCGCAGCAGCGCGCCCGCGGCGCTGACCGCCAGGGACGTGCGCTCGTCCGCCAGCCCGAAGGCGTCCAGGTCGCGCACGCCGAAGTGGTCGCGCAGGGTGTCGGCGGCCAGCGCGGGGTGGAACCAGGCGGCGCTGACGGCGCTCAGCACGGTCTCGGGCAGGCCGCTGCGCCAGCGCCGGAACGCCTCGGCGTCCACGGTCTCGGCCACGATCACTTCGCGGGCGGCGCAGCGCTCGCACAGCGACGGGAGCGTGACGTCCTCCTGGCCGCAGCGGAATTCGCCCGTGGAGGCGTCCAGCGTCGCCCAGCCGGCTTCGCCGGCGGCGCCGCGGTGGTAGGCCAGGCAGACCATGCCGCCGGGACCCGGCAGCAGTTCCGGAGCCGTGGCGGTGCCCGGGCTGATCACCTCGACGACCTCGCGCTTGACCAGGCCCTTGGCCTGGGCCGGGTCCTCGGTCTGCTCGCAGATCGCCACGGTGAGCCCGGCGGCGAGCAGGCGCGACAGGTAGACGTCCAGGGCGTGGTGGGGCACGCCGGCCAGGGGGACCGGGTGGTCGCTGTTGCGGTCGCGGGTCGTGAGGGTGACGTTGCAGACTTCGGCCAGGATCTTGGCGTCGTCGAAGAACGTCTCGAAGAAGTCTCCCATGCGGAACAGCAGCAGGGCGCCGGGGTGGGCGGCCTTGATGTCCAGGTACTGCGCCAGCATGGGGGTCAGCTTGGCGGACGGCTTGGCCGCCGGCTTGGTCGAAGGCGGGGTTGGTTCGGCCCGGTCCGTCACGACGACTCCGCGGTGTCGACCACGATGACCGCCAGGCCGGTCGCTGCGCCCAGGCTGGCGGCGCGGGCCGCGGCCTCCGGCTGGTCGGTGTAGGACTCCGCGCGCACCTTGTGCAGGAGCTGGCCGCGCGCGTCGTGCGACTGCACCACGTGCAGCCCCGGCACCGCGGAGCGCCAGCGCTCCACGAAGGTCAGGGCGCGGCCGCGGTCGCTGAAGGCGCCGAGCTGCAGGACGTAGCGGGCGGTGGGCGCGGTGTCGGTCACGGGCGACGCGGGCGGCGGCGGCGCGGGGCTGGAAGACGCCGCGTCCATCAGGGCCAACTCGAGGCGCTGGCGCTGCAGCCCGCGCACGAGGTCCAGCGCGGGCGACTGCGGGTACGACCGTTCCAGCTCGCGGGCGATCCGGTCGGCGAGCCGGGCATCCTGCTCGCGCTCGAGCTGCCAGCGGGCCGCCATCAGGTCCGCTTCGGACGGCGTGCCGCCGCCCTCTTCGGCGTCGAGGCAGCGCCGGGCCAAGCCCGGGTCGCCGAAGGCCGCGGCCTTGCGGCCCCGCAGCAGCAGGATCCAGGGCAGCTCGGGGTCGTCCTCGGGCGCCTGGGCGAGGACGGACTCGGCCATCGCCTCGTCGCCGGCGCTGCGGTGCAGCAAGCCCGCCAGCAGCCGCGAGGCGGGTTGGGGCTTCTTGGCGGCCGGGTCCTTCGCGGGGAGGTAGGAGAAGCCCTGGCTGGGCTCGCCCTGGGCGTAGGACGACCAGGCGGCGTCCAGCAGCAGGGCGCGCCGGACCGGCGGGTCCAGATCGTCGTGGGCCAGGAGCTTCTCCCGCAGGACGGCCGCCTGGACCGGGTCGGTGGCCAGCCGGTAGTTCCAGAGCTGGCCGTCCAGGGAGCGGGGGGCGGCGGCGGCGAGAGAGGAAGCCAGACCGCGCGCCGCTTCGTAGTCGCCGCCGCGGAACAGGCGTTCGACCGCCGTCCAATCCCCGGCCGTCCCCTCCTGGGCCCGGACGGGCAGCGCGACCGCGAACAGCGACAGCAGGAGCGCGCCGGCCAGCCGGATCATGGCGCCGCGGCCTCCGGCGCCTCGATCAGCAGGCGCGACGAACGCGGCCGCGGCTGGGCGGGCTCGGCCGGCCGCGGCGCGGCCGGTCCCACGGAATCGAACGCGCCGCATTCGGGGCAGTACCAGCGCATCCCGTCGTGGGCCGCGCCGCACTCGCGGCAGGCCCAGGCCGAGGCGGCTTCGGGCTTGGCCAGCGTGTTCCAGATGCGCGTGAAATCGCTGTCCGGCAGATCGTTGACCAGGGCGCGCAGCAGCGGCGACGCGACGGCCGGCGTCAGACGGGCGTCGCCGGCCTTCTCCTCGAAGACCTGCACGGCCATCTCGCGGTCGCCCATCTTCTCGTGCAGCTGGGCCAGGGCGATCCACAGCTCCGGCGGCGCGGCCGGGTTGCGGCAGGCCGACTCCAGGATGGGCACGACGCGGCTGTACTGGCCGGTGGCCAGCAGGGAGCGCTGCAGCACCGGCAGGAACAGGTGCACCAGTTCGGGCGCCTTCAGCAGGCCCTCGGTGGCGACCTCGGCGGCGCGCTCGTGCTCCTCCTCGCCCAGCCGCGAGAGGGCCTGGACGAACATCGACGCCGCGGCGCGCGGGCTGCCGTCGGCGACGTTGCGGGCGTAGCGGCGGGCGTCGCTGAAGTCGCCGCGCAGGGCGGCGCGCACGCCGCGGTCCAGCTGGAAGGACTCGTGGCGGTCGAGGAACATCTGGCGCTCGTTCGGGGCGGTGCGGCGGGCGGCCTCGCGCAGGGTGCGGGCGGCGGTCGATTCGTCGCCCCGGCCCAGGGCCTGGCGGAAGCGGGCGGACCAGTAGCGCGCCGAGGTCAGGTTGTGGCGCTGAAGTTCGTCCAGCAGTTCCCCGGCCTCCTGCCAGCGCTTCAGGACGAGCAGGTCCTCGACCAGGGCGAGGGTGACCGAGATCCGCTTCTGCGGGGCCAGGGAGGGGCGCGCCGCCAGGCCGCGGTGCAGGGCCATGGCCCGCTGGGCCTCCCCGCGTTTGCGCAGCAGGTTGCCGAGCTGCAGGTAGGGGTCGACCGCGTCGGGATCGCGGGCGATGGCGTCGCGCAGGGCCTCGGTGGCCGCCGGCAGGTCGCCGGCCAGCCACAGCTCCAGGCCGCGGGTGTAGCTGTCCTCCTGCTCCGGCTTGGCCTTGCGCCCGCGCCAGATCAGACCGAGCGCCGCGGCCACCAGGGCCAGCAGCGCGATCCCCAGCAGCAGGGGTTCGGCGTTGCCCATGTCAGTCCTCCTCCTTGAACAGATCCATGTCCTGCAGGGGCATCGTGCGCAGCTCGGCGATCTCGCGATCGCGGTTCTTCAGTTCGCGTCCCAGGCGGTGCATGCGCGTGCGCAGTCCCAGCTCGCGCACGCCGCCGACGATCAGGCTCACCAGGATCCCCGCCAGGAAGGAGCCGACCAGCACCATGTACAGGGGGATCTGCAGCCACTGCCAGTGCAGCAGGCGCAGGTCCACGCTCTGGGAGCTGTTCTGCGCGAAGAAGACGGCCAGCGTGATCACGGCCAGCAGGATGATGATCCCCTTGAAGATCCACACGGCCACACCTCGTCAGTTGATGGGTTCCGCCTCGAATGTCGACGCCTCGCAGCCGGTCACCCGGACCCGGACCAGGTCGCCGGGCCGGTGGTCGCCGCCGTGCAGCAGCACCTTGCGGTTGTTCGGGGTCCGCGCCCGCCAGCTGCCGGCCGGACGGCGCGCCTCCGCCTCCACGGCGACCTCCCAGACGGCGCCCGTCTGGGCCGCGGCCACATCATCCCAGATCGCGTCCTGGACCGCCATCAGTTCGGCCAGGCGCTCCTTCTTGACCTCGGGCGGCACGTCGTCGGCGAGCTTGGCCGCGGGCGTGCCCGGACGCTCGGAGTACTTGAAGCTGAAGAGCAGATCGTAGCGGACCTCCCTCACCAACTCAAGCGTCTGTCGGAAGTCCGCGTCGGTTTCTCCGGGGAAGCCCACGATGATGTCGCCGCTGAAGGTCACGTCGGGGATCCAGCGCCGGGCGGCGGCGACCATCGCCAGGTACCGCTCCCGGGTGTACAGGCGCTTCATCCGGCGCAGGACGGCGTCGCTGCCGCTCTGGGCCGGCACGTGGAGCCAGGGGCAGGTCTTGCCCAGGTCGGCGATGGTGCGGATCAGGTCGTCGGTCATGTCGCAGGGGTGGCCGGTCAGGAAGCGGATGCGCTCCAGGCCGTCGATCCCCTCGAGGCGGCGCAGCAGCCCGGCGAAGTCGAGGTCGCCGCTGCGGTAGGCCGTCACGTTCTGGCCCAGCAAGGTGACCTCGCGCCCCCCGCGCGCGACGATCTGGCGGATCTCCGCCTCGATGAGCAGGGGGGCCTTCTCGCGCTGGGGGCCGCGGGTCTCCGGCACGATGCAGTAGGTGCAGCGGTAGTCGCAGCCCTTGTGGATCGTCACCAGGTGGGAGTTGTTGGTCGGGTAGGCCTCCGGCGGCGCGACGTAGTGCACGTCGTCGCGGTGGCCGACCGCCACCGGCGCCGGGGCCGCCGCCCCCTGCAGGACCGCGTCCAGCAGGTCGGGCAGCTTGTCGTACTGGTCGACGCCGGCCACGAGGTCGGGCCCGCGGCCGCCGGCGACCAGCCCGTCCTTGAGGCGCTCGGCCATGCAGCCGCAGACGCCGATGACGTCGGCGCCGGCCAGGCCGCGGCGCCGCAGGCTGCGCAGCTCGCCGATGCGGCTGAGGATCTTGTGCTCGGCCAGGTCGCGCACCGAACAGGTGTTCAGCAGGACGACGTCGGCCTCCAGGGGCGAGTCCGCGCGGGCGTAGCCGCGGGCGGCCAGGATGCCGTGGATGGCGGAGGTGTCGTAGGCGTTCATCTGGCAGCCGTAGGTCTCGATGTGGACACGGACCCCGGCGCGCTCGTCGGTCATCGCTCCCCCTCTCCCACGACGGCGCGGACGACCTCCGCGGCGCGCAGCAGGCCGTCGTGCCGCCCGTCCGGGCGGGCCAGGACGAGGTCGCCCGGCGCCCAGGCGTCCGGCACCAGGACGGTGGCGAAGTTCCCCGTGGTGGCGGGCAGCCAGCCGTCGGCACGGCGCGGGGATTCCACGATCGCCTCCTGCCGGACGCCCAGCAGGCCGTCCTCGAAGCGCCGCTGCAGTTCGCTGCCGGCGGCGCCCAGGCGGTCGGCCCGCTCCCGCACCAGGGCCGGCGGCACCGGCGTCATCGCCGCGGCGGCGGTGCCGGGCCGGGCCGAGAACGGGAAGACGTGAAGGTAGGCCAGGGGCAGCGACGCGACCAGGTCGAGGGTCGCCTGGAAGTCCGCGTCGGTCTCGCCCGGGAATCCGGCGATCACGTCGGCCCCGATGCCGATCCCGGGTCGGGCGGCGGTGGCGCCGGCGACCGCGGCGACGACGTCGGCCGCGGCGTAGGGGCGGCGCATCCGGGCCAGCACGGCGTCGGCGCCGCTCTGCAGGGACAGGTGCAGGTAGGGCTGCAGGTCGGCCTCCGTGGCGTAGAGGCGCAGCAGGTCCTCCCCCAGATCCTCGGGATGCAGGCTGCTGAGGCGCACCTTCAGGCCGGGGCAGCGCCGCAGGATCGCCGCCACGAGGTCGGCCAGGGAGGTCCGGGGAGCGGCGTCCCGGCCGTAGGAGCCGACGTGCACGCCCGTGAGCACGACCTCGGGCGCACCGCGATCCCAGAGACCGGCGATCTCCTGCAGGACCGCTTCGGGGGCCCGGGAGCGCGCGGGGCCCCGGGCGCGCCAGACGAGGCAGTAGGCGCAGCGCAGGTCGCAGCCGTCCTGGATCTTGACGTGGGCGCGGGTGCGGGAGGCGAGGGCGGGGCGCGCGCGGCTGCCGGTCGCCGGCGGGGCGCCCTCGGGCCGTCCCACCTCCAGCAGCGGACCGTCGGCGGCCAGCAGGCGCGGCAGCCACTGCGCGATGGCGTCGCGCTCGCCGGTGCCGAACACGCCGTCGACGCCCGGCAGCGCGGCCAGGGCGGCCGGCTGGGCCTGGGCGTAGCAGCCGGTGACCACGACCTTGGCCGCGGGGTTGCGGCGGCGCGCCTCGCGCAGGGTCTGGCGGGCCTTCTGGTCGGCGCGCGCGGTGACGGTGCAGCTGTTCAGGACGTAGACGTCGGCGGGCTCGTCCCAGTCGACGATCTCGCAGGCGAGCGCGCCGGCTTCCCCGTCGGGCAGGCCGGCCATCATCGATTCGGTGTCGTAGCGGTTGAGGCGGCAGCCGAGCGTGTGGAACGCCACCCGCACGAGCCGACGCGGTCCGTCCTGCCCGTCCATGTCCAGGGTCGCTCCTTCTCTCGGGTCGGCGACGCCGCGCGGCGGGATGGGAGAAGGGGGTGGCTCGGCGCCACCCCCATCGCTCGTCTGCGCCGGATCGGTGCGGACCCGGTCAGGCGCCTTCGCCCACGCCGTCCAGGTCGCCGATCGGCGACGCCGGGATGTCCACGGCGGCGTCGGCGTACTCGTCGGCGCCCTCGGGGTCGATCTCGGTCTCCACCACGTCGTCACGACGCGGGTGGGCCGCGATGTAGGCCTCGAGGGTGTCGCGCGGCTGGTCCTTGTAGAACTCGGCCACCGACAGGACGATGCGCCGGTTCTCGGCGTCCATCTTGATGACGTGCATCGGCAGCGCCTCTTCCTCGTGGAAGAAGAACTGCGGCTTGTCCAGCTTCGGGATGGCCAGGTGGCCCACCGGCACGAACCCTTCGATGTCGTTGCCGATCTCCACCACCATGCCGTGGTCCAGCATGCGGATGACCTTGCCCTCGACCTGGCGGCCCACCGGGTAGTCCTCGGCGAGCGTCGGCCAGGGGTTGTCCTGGAGCTGCTTGATGCCCAGGCTGATCCGGCGCTTGTCGGCGTCGATGTCCAGGATCTGCACCTGGACCAGGTCGCCCTTGCGCACGATCTCCTTCGGGTGGCGGACCCGCTTGGTCCACGACATGTCGGAGATGTGGACCAGGCCGTCGATGCCCTCCTCGACCTCGACGAAGGCGCCGAAGTCGGTGAGGTTGCGCACGCGGCCCTCGATGATCGTGCCCACCGGGTAGCGCTCGTTGAGCGACAGCCAGGGGTCCTGCTCGGTCTGCTTCAGGCCGAGGGAGATCTTCTCGTTGCCCTTGTCGATCTTCAGGACCATGACCTCGACGTCGTCGCCGATGGACAGGATCTTGCTCGGGTGCTTGATGTGCCGGGTCCAGGACATCTCGCTGATGTGGATCAGGCCCTCGATGCCCTCTTCCAGCTCCACGAAGGCGCCGTAGTTGGTGATCGAGACGACCTTGCCCTGGACGATGGCCTTCTCCGGGTACTTGGCCTCGACGTTCTCCCACGGGTAGTTCTGCAGCTGCTTGAGGCCCAGGGAGATGCGCTCGCGGTCGCGGTCGAAGTCCAGGATCTTGACCTGGATCTCGTCACCGATATTGACGACCTCGCTGGGGTGCTTGACGCGGCCCCAGGACAGGTCGGTGATGTGCAGGAGCCCGTCGATGCCGCCGAGGTCCACGAAGGCGCCGAAATCCGTGATGTTCTTCACGATGCCCTTGCGGACCTGGTCCTTGTCGAGCTCGGACATCAGGTTCTTCTTCTTCTCCTCGCGCTCGCGCTCGAGCACGATGCGGCGGCTGACCACGACGTTGCGGCGCCGCTTGTTCTTCTTGATGATCTGGCAGTCGATCTCCTTGCCGATCAGCTGGTCCAGATCCGGCACCTGCCGCAGGGCCACCTGGGAGCCGGGCAGGAACGTGTCGACGTCCCACAGCTTGACCACGAGGCCGCCCTTGATGCGGCGGTCCACGACGCCCTTGACGACCTCGCCGTTCTCGTGCGCCTGCTTGATCTTGTCCCAGACCTTCAGGAAGTCCGCCCGCTCCTTCGACAGCACGACCAGGCCGTCCTGGTCCTCGAGGTGCTCCAGGAACACGTCGAAGGTGTCGCCGACCTTGATCTGCGTGGTGCCGAACTCCTCGATCGGGATGACGCCCTCGCTCTTGAAGCCGATGTTGAGCAGGACCTCGTTCTCGCGCACCTCGACCACGGTGCCCTGGAGGATCTGCCCCTCCTGGATCTCGTTCAGCGTCTGCTCGTACTGGTTGAGCAGCGCCAGCATGTCGAAGTTGGCCGCGTCGCCGTCGTCGTCATAGTCGCGGTTGACGATGCTCGCGGCGTCGAATTCGGTGGTCAGCTTCGGCGTGGTCGGGACCCGGGCGGCCGGGTAGTCGTCGTCCTGCTCCTCTCGCCACTTGCGGGACGGCAGGGGACGGTCGGATCCGGAAGAGTTCGAATGGCGTGCAAACGAACCCCCCGAGTTGGGGTTGGGACTCATGCTGTGGTTCCTCCTAAAAGACGGATTTACCCGGCGATCAGCCGGGCATGGGGCGGAATATACTAGCTTTGGCCGTCATTGGCAAGGATTTCGGCGCCCGGCGGCGCCCGGCCTCACAGGGGGCGCCGGTTGTGGAAGGTCCGGGACTCCTTGCGCAGGATTCCGGCCCGGACGCGCTCCCTGGCCTCCAATTCCCAGTCCGTGAAGGGGTGGCGGTCGGCGGACCGCTCCTGGAGCTCGCGGTAGATCGCCTCGAAGAGCCGGCCGATCTCGCGGCTGATCGCCCTGGGCTCCAGGCGGCGGCCCAGCACGGGCAGGGCGTGCAGCCGGATCGCCGGCGCGAACGAGACCTCCAGGGGCGCCCGCGGGCCGCCCCCCGGCTGGGGAGACAGGGTCCCCCGCAGGTAGATCGGGACGCAGGGGGCCCCGGTGCGCTGCATGATCAGGCCCAGGCCGTTGCGCACCGGTCCGGGCTCCCCGTAGACGCGGCGCATCCCCTCCGGGAAGAACAGGAGGTTCTGGCCCTCGGACAGGACCTGCGCGGCCTGGTCGAAGGCCGCCGTGTCGTAGATGTTGCGCTTGATGGGGATCGCGTAGAGGAACCGGTAGAGCAGGGCCGAGGGCGGCAGCCGGAACAGCTCCTCCTTCGCGATCGAGCGGATGTGGTTCTTGCCGGCCAGGGCCGCGCCCAGGATGAGCGGGTCCCAGCTGCTGACGTGGTTGGGCGCGAGGATGCAGCCGTGCAGGTTCGCGTGCTCGCGGCCGACGACGCGCAGGCCGGTGAAACGCCCCACGGAGCCGAAGACGGCGAACGCGATCCGGTAGCGCAGGGACAGCTCGCCTTCCAGGTGCCCGGTCGGCGGCAGCCGGTAGGCCAGGAGACGGCGCACCGCCGCCTCGGTGGCCTCGAGCTGGTCGTCGAGCGTCAGCGTGCTGTTGTCGATGACCATCGCGTCCGGGGGGATGCGCAGGGGGCTCGCGGCGCGCTCGCTGTCGCGGCGGTCGCGGGCCTCCACCTCGCGCAGGACCTCTCCCCGGTCCACCGACAGGCCGCGCCGGCGGTGCTGGCGCAGGCGCCGCTCGGCGCGGGCCTCGAGCGTGGCGTCCAGGTAGATCTTGGCCGAGGCCAGCGGGAAGACCACCGTGCCGATGTCGCGCCCCTCCATGACCACGCCCTGGCGCCGCCCCAGGGCCCGCTGGCGCGCGACCATCCTCTCCCTCACCGCCGCGTGGGCCGAGACGGCCGACACGCGGGCCTCGACCTCGGGCGTGCGCACGGCCGCGGAGATGTCGCGGCCGCCCCAGAAGACCTCGGTCTCGCCGCGGCTCGATTTCAGGGTCAGTTCGGCGGCGTCGAGCAGGGAAAGCAGGCCGGGCTCGTCGGCGGGGTCGACGCCGGCGTCGGCGGCGGCCCAGGTCAGGGCGCGGTACATGGCGCCGGAATCCACGTAGAGCAGGCCGAGACGCTCGGCCAGGGCGCGGGCGGTGGTGGACTTGCCGGAGCCGGCGGGGCCGTCGATGGACACGACCGTGTCGGGCGGGACGGGGCCGTACGACTCCAGGACGCAGGAGCCGGGCGCCTCGTAGCCGGCAGCCGGGGGGGCGGGGCCGCGCCCCGGGTCAGATCTCACGGCCCACGGCCGCGGCGACGGCCCGGCAGGCCGCCATGGCCTCCCGGAAGGCGGCGGGGTCCAGGGACTGGGCGCCGTCGCTCAGGGCCAGGCGGGGATCGACGTGGACCTCGACCAGCAGGCCGTCGGCGCCCGCCGCGACCGCGGCGCGGCACAGGGCCGCGACCAGGTTCGCGTCGCCGCAGGCGTGGCTGGGGTCGACGATCACCGGCAGGTGCGTGCGCTGCTTCAGCAGCACGACCGTGTTGAGGTCCAGGGTGTTGCGCGTGGCGTCCTCGAAGGTGCGGATCCCGCGCTCGCACAGCACGAGGTCGCGCCCGCCGGCCGACAGCACGTATTCCGCGGCGCTGAGCCACTCGTGCACCGTGGTCATCATGCCGCGCTTGAGCAGCACCGGTTTGCCGCTGCGGCCGACTTCCCGCAACAGCGGCACGTTCTGCACGCTGCGGCTGCCGATCTGCAGCATGTCCGCCACGGCGGCCACGGCCTCGACGTCGCGGGGGTCGAGGACCTCGGTGACCACGGGCAGCCCGGTCGCGGCGCGCGCCTCGGCCAGCAGTTCCAGGCCCTCGCGGCCGAGCCCCTGGAAGTCGTACGGGGACGTGCGCGGCTTGTAGGCGCCCGCGCGCAGGAGCGTCGCGCCGGCGTCGCGAACGGCGGCGGCGGTGGCCAGCAGCGACCCGCTCGGTTCCACGGCGCAGGGCCCGGCGGCCACGACCAGCCGCGGGCCGCCGAAGACGGCCGCGCCCACGCGGACCAGCGTCGCGGGCTGGCCGGGAGCGCGGCCGCTGCGCGGGTAGCGGCCGTCCGCGCCGGGCGGCGCGGGCTGCAGTCGCGGGTCGGAACTCACGCCAGGATCTCCTTGAGCGCGCCGAGGCAGCGCCGGTTCTCATCGGGCAGGCCCACGCTGATGCGGATCGCGCCCTCGCCCAGGCCGAAGGCGTTCATCGGTCGCACGATCACGCCGCGGAGCAGCAGTTCATGGGTCATGATCGTCGCGTTTCCCGGCACCCGCACCAGCAGAAAATTGGCCTGCGAGGGCGTCACCTCGAGGCCGAGGGCCGCGAGCTCGGCGGCGAGCCACTCCAGCTGCGCGCGGTTGCGCGCGGCCCGGGCCGCGGTCTCCGCCTGCTCCTTCAGCGCCGCGATCGCCGCGACCTGGGCGAGCGCGTTGACGTTGAACGGCTCGCGGGTCTTGTGCAGCTCGGCGATCAGCCCGGGATGGGCCACAGCATAGCCCACCCGCAAGCCGGCGAGCGAGTGGATTTTCGAGAAGGTCCGGTTGATCACCAGGTTCGGGTGCGCGTCGAGCAGGTCCGTCGTGCGGGGGTAGTCGGGCGCCGTGACGAACTCGACGTAGGCCTCGTCCACCAGGACGATGACCTCCGGCGGGATCTGCGCCAGGAAGGCGCGGAACTCCTCCGCGGTGTTGTAGGTGCCGGTCGGGTTGTTCGGGTTGCAGACGATGACCAGCTTGGTCTTGCCGTCGACGGCGCGCGCCATCGCCGGCAGGTCGTGGCGGTCGTCGCGCAGGGGCACCGGCCGGCCGCACTCGAAGTGCACCGCGCAGGTCAGCGGGTAGACGATGAAGCTCGGGTGGGCGAAGACCACGTTCTCCCCGGGGGACACCAGGGCCCGGATGAACATGTCGATGATCTCGTTGCAGCCGTTGCCGAAGAGCAGCCAGGACGGGTCCCGGCCCAGCTCCGCGCCCAGGGCCAGGCCGAGGTCGTGGCAGGCCGCGTCGGGGTAGCGGTTCAGCTCCCCGGCGGCCTCGCGGACCGCGGCGACGACCGACGGCAGCGGTCCCTCGGGGTTCTCGTTGCTGGCGAGCTTGATGACGCTGTCCAGGCCGAGTTCGCGCTGGACCTCGCCGATGGGTTTGCCGGGCGAGTAGGGGCGGGTGGCGAGGATCCCGGGACGGAACAGGCGCGTGTAGTCCATGAATTCCTCCTCGTCCGTGCGTGGCGTGTCCGGCCCGTTCAGGGACCGCCGTCGGCGGCGGCGCGCAGGGCCGCGATCTCCCCGGTCGTCAGTTCGCGAAACTTCCCCGGCGCCAGGTCCCCGAGCGTCACCGGCCCGATCGCCGTGCGGTGCAGGCCCAGGACCGTCGCGCCCACGGCGCCGAACATCCGGCGGACCTGCCGGTTGCGGCCCTCCTGGATCTCGAGGATCCAGCGGCGAGGGTCGCGCCCCGGCGGGAGCAGGCGGGCCGGCAGGCAGGGGTGCCCGTCGAGCATGATCCCGCCGTCGGTGAGGCGGGGCCGCGCCGCCGGCGGCAGGGCCGCGGCGAGCCGCACCTCGTAGCGCTTCCACACCTGGCGGCGCGGGCGCAGCAGGGCCTGCGCCAGGTCGCCGTCGTCGGTCCAAATGAGCAAGCCGGTGGTGTCGGCGTCAAGGCGGCCGACGGGGACCAGCCCGGGGCCGAAACCGGCGGCGGCGGCGACGCCGGCGAGGCAGGGCGCCCGCCCCTGCTGGCGCAGGCTGGTGACGACGCCGAGGGTCTTGTGGTGGGCCAGCACGCGCCAGGCGGTGGGCCAGGCCGCGTCCTTCCCGTCGACCGTGACGCGGGAGCCCGGCGCGACGCGGCAGCCCGGGCTGGCGGCGACCTCGCCGTCGATGCGCACGCGGCCGTCGGTGATCAGCGTCTCGACGGAACGGCGCGAGCCGAAGCCCGCGCGGGCCAGGAAGCGGTTCAGGCGCAGGGCGTCGTCGTCAGGCGTCATGGGCCTCGATGATGTCCGGTTCGCAGGGAGCCTCGGGCGCCGGGCCGTCGGCTGCGGTGGCGTCCGGGGCCACCACGAGGATCTCGTCGCCGCGGATGGCGACGGTCTCGAAGTCCTCGTCGGTGATCTCCTCGCCGAGCTGCTGCGCGAAGCGCTTGATCTCCTCGCGGTCGCCGATGATGCCGGCGAGCTCCGGCAGCGGGGGCAGCTGGTGCAGCCCCTTGATGCCCATGTGGTTGAGGAACTCGCGGGTCGTGCCGTAGAGGATGGGGTTGCCGACGCTGTCGCTGCGGCCGGCCACGGTGATCAGGTTGCGCTCGGCCAGGGTCGCCAGCACGCCGCTGACCTGGACGCCGCGGATCTCCTCGATCTCCATGCGCGTGACCGGCTGGCGGTAGGCGATGACCGCCAGGACCTCCAGCGCCGCCTGCGACAGGCGCACGAAGCGCCGGCCGCGGTAGAGCTGCTGGATCAGCCCGGCGTACTCCGGGCGCGAGGCCAGCTGCCAGCCGCCGCCGAACTCCACGACGGCGAAGGCGCGACCCTGCTGCTCGTACTCGGCGTTGAGCGCGTCGACCGCCTCGCGGAAGTCCTTCGCCTCGGCCCCGGGGAACAGGGGTTTGAGCCGGGCCACGCCCAGAGGCGTGTCGGTGGCGAACAGGAGTGCCTCGAGATCCTGCTTCATGCGGTGGCCTCCGCGGCGCCGGCGGGCGAACCTGCCGCCGCGGCGCCGCCGTCGTCGAGATCGGAATCCTGCTCGATGCTCCGGCCGTCCCAGGGGTCGTCGCCCTCGCCGAGATCCGCGCCCGGCGCCGGCTGGACCCAGATGGCGCCGTTGACCTCGGTCTGCACGATGCGCACGAGGTTGCGCTTGGCGAGCTCCAGGATGGCGATGAAGGTCACCACGACCTCCATCTTGATGGCGTCGTCGCGGAACAGGTCGTCGAAGCGCACGGTGCGCTCCTCGGCCAGCCGCTTCCTGATCAGCCGGACCTTGTCCGCGACCGTGAAGACCTCGCGCACGACGTTGTGGACCAGTTCCTTGCTGACGCGGTCGAAGACCTCGCTCAGGGCGCTGAGCAGCTCGAACATGCCCAGGCGCAGCTGCGGCGGCTCGGCGTTCTCGCGCAGGAAGGGGTAGCGCTGCTGGCGCAGGTGCAGCTGGCTGCGGTCGCGTTCGAGGGACTGCAGGCTCGCCGCCATCTCCTTGTAGCGCTTGTACTCGAGCAGGCGGCGCACGAGTTCGGCGCGCGGGTCCTCCTCCTCGATCTCCTCGTCCTGCGGCGGCGTGGGCAGCAGCAGACGGGCCTTGATGCGCAGCAGGGTCGCGGCCATCACCAGGAAGTCCCCGGCGGTGTCGAGCGAGAGGGCCTGGATGATCTCCAGGTAGGCCAGGAACTGCTCGGTGATCCGCGCGATGGGGATGTCGTAGATGTCGATCTCGTCCTTCTGGATCAGATAGAGCAGCAGATCCAGAGGGCCGTTGAAGTCCGGCAGATCGACGCGGTACGCCTCGCTGGAATGGAAGTACTCCAGCTCCGGCGGCAGCTCCCAGGAGATGGGGGCGCCGGCGGGCGGGTCCGGGACGGCGGGCGTGGGCGCGTTGTCCTGCACGGGGCCTCCTAGCCGACGCCCATGGCGTCGCGCACGCGCGCCAGGGTCTCCGCGGCGACGGCGCGCGCGCGGGCGCAGCCGGCGTCCACGATCTCGGCGACGCGGTTCGGGTGGCTCTCGTACTCGGCGCGGCGCTCGCGCAGGGGGGCGAAGTACGCGATCGCGCCGTCGGCCAGGCGCTTCTTGCAGTCGACGCAGCCGCGCTCGGCGCTGCGGCACTCGGCGGCCGGTGGCCGCGGCCTCGTCGGGCAGGAACTTCTGGTACCACGTGTAGACGGCGCAGACGTCCGGGTTGCCGGGGTCGCTGCGGCGCAGGCGCTGCGGGTCGGTGAACGCGGTCTTGAGCTTCGCGCGGATCTCCTCGGGCGGGGCGGCGATCTCCACCGCGTTGCCCAGGGACTTGCTCATGCGGCGCCCGTCGGTGCCCGGGAAGCGGCCGAACTTCGTGACCAGGCCCTCGGGCTCGGGGAAGAGCTCGCCGAAGTGGTGGTTGAAGCGCCGCGCGATCTCGCGGCACAGCTCCAGGTGCGGCAGCTGGTCCTCCCCCACCGGCACGGCGTGGGCCCGGTAGGCGAGGATGTCCGCGGCCTGCAGCACGGGGTAGCCCAGGTGGCCGAAGCTGATCTCGCCGGCGAGGTCGAGGTCGCGGACCTGCTCCTTGAACGTCGGGTTGCGCTCCAGCCGGCCCAGGGAGATCAGCATGCAGGCCACCAGGTACAGCTCGGCGTGCTCCTTGACGGAGGACTGCACGAACAGCACCGAGCGGTCCGGGTCGAGCCCGGCGCCGAGCCAGTCCAGGATCATCTCGCGGGAGTTGTCGCGGATCTCGTGCGACTTGTCCAGGGCCGTGGTCAGGACGTGCCAGTCGGCCACCATGAAGTAGCAGTCGTACCCGTCCTGCAGCCGGATCCAGTTCTCCAGCGCGCCGGTGTAGTTGCCCCAGTGCAGGCGCCCGGTGGGACGGTTGCCGCTGAGGATGATCTTCTTGGTCACGGATGGGTCCCTCGGGAGCGTGGTCCGGGTTCGCGACCCGGCTGCCGCCGGGCCGGTCGGCCCGCGTGCGGGCGAGCGAGGGGCTACAGTACCATCGGCGGCGGTGCCTGTCAAAGCCGACGCCGCCGCGCCCGCGGGTGGGCGCTGCGGTAGGCCTCGGCCACGAAGGCCCGGTCGACGTGGGTGTAGATCTCGGTGGTGGTGATGGCGGCGTGGCCGAGCAGCTCCTGCACCACGCGCAGGTCGGCGCCCCCCTCCAGCAGGTGCGTGGCGTAGGTGTGGCGCAGCACGTGGGGCGTGAGCGCCTCGGGCGCGCCGCTGGCCGCCCCCCAGCGCTTGACCAGACCCCAGACCGCGACGCGCGAGAGGCGCCCGCCGCGCGCGTTGACGAAGAGGGCCGCCGTGGGCCGGCGCCCCGGCATCGCCGGCCTGCCGCCGGCGAGCCAGGCGGCGACGGCCGCGAGGGCGGGCCGCCCCACCGGCACCAGGCGCTCCTTGCTGCCCTTGCCCCGCACCCGCAGCGAGGCGTCGCGGCGGTCGAGGTCCGTCACGTCGAGGCCGCACAGCTCGCTCGCGCGCAGCCCGCAGCCGTAGAGGACTTCCAGCACCGCCCGGTCCCGCAGGCCGGCGGGCTCGTTCGCGGGCGGGGCCTCCAGGAGCGCCTTGACTTGGTCGCCCGACAGCACGACCGGCAGCTTGCGGCCGATCTTCGGCGCCAGGATCAGCAGCGTGGGGTCGCCGGCGGCCAGCCCCTCCGCCGCCAGGAAGCGGTGGAAGGAGCGCAGGGTCGAGACCAGGCGGGCGCGGGAACGGGGCCCGAGCCGGTCGGCGGCGTCCAGCAGGAACGCCCGCAGGTCGGCCGCGCCGGCGCGCGCCGGATCGGCCAGCTCGCGCTCGCAGGCCCAGGCGCGCCAGGCCTGCAGGTCGCGGGCGTAGGCCTCCAGCGTGCCGGCGGCCAGGCCCTTCTCCGCCGAGGCGTGGGACAGGAAGGAGGCCAGGGCGTCGTCCCAGGCGCGGCTCACGGCTCCCCCTTCCCTTCGGCGGCGAAGAAGGCGAGCAGCCGCTCGACGTCCGCCGTCCCGAGGCCGCGCACTTCCGAGAGCTGCTGCGCCGACGCCCGCCGGATGTCGTCGACCGACGCGAAGTGGTGCAGCAGCGACAGCTTCTTGACCCGGCCGATGCCCGGCACCGCATCCAGCACCGAACCGGTGGTGCGCTGCTCGCGCAGCAGGCGGTGGTAGGTGATGGCGAAGCGGTGGGCCTCGTCGCGGACCTGCTGCAGCAGCTGCAGGGCGCCGCTGGAGCGGGGCAGCTGCAGCGGCGGCAGGCCCCGCTCGCGCACGATGAGCTCCTCCCGCTTGGCCAGCCCGATCAGCTCCACCCCCGCCAGCCCCAGCTCGTCGAGCGCGGAGCGGGCGGCGCCGACCTGCCCGGCGCCGCCGTCGACCAGGACCAGGTCCGCCGGCGGCAGGCCCTTCTCCTGAAGTCGGGTGTAATAGCGCAGGAGCACCTCGCGCATCGAGGCGAAGTCGTCGATCCCCGCCACGGTCCGGATGCGGAAGCGCCGGTAGCGGGATTTCAGCGGGCTGCCGCCGCGGAAGTAGACGAGGGAGGCGACCGTCTCGCGGCCCTGGAAGTTCGAGATGTCGAAGCACTCGATCGTCTCGGGCAGGGTGTGCAGGCCCAGGGCCGCCTGCAGCGCCGCGGCGCGTTCCGGCGCGGCGCGGCGCGGCGACGCCAGGTCCTTCAGCCGGCGGGCCTCCATCTTGTGCAGGGCGTTGGCCGTGGCCATGGCGACGGCCTCCAGCTTGGGGCCGCGCCGCGGCCGCAGCAGCTTCACCGGACGCCCGCGCAGGCCCGACAGGCGCTCCCGCCAGGCCTCCGGGTCGGGGACGTCGTGCGCGAGCAGCACCAGCGGCGGCAGGTCGCCGGCGCGCGGGTAGTACTCGCGCAGCAGCTGCGCCAGGAAGGCGGGCGTCTCGCTCTCGAGCCGGTCCTCCAGGTGGAACTCGTGGCTGGTCAGCACGCGACCCCGGCGGATCCGCAGCACCACGCCGCAGGCCCGCGCCCCGTCCCGGGCCAGGCCGCAGGCGTCCAGATCGCCGTCGAGGCCGTGGATGGGGCTGAGCGCGCCCAGCGTCGTTTCGAGCACCTTGAGCCGGTCGCGGACGCGGGCCGCCTCCTCATAGCGGCGGGCGGCGGCGTGAGCGGCCATCTCGGACTTCAGCTCCGCGACCAGGGAGGCGTCCTCCCCCTCCAGGAAGCGCACCAGGGCGCCGACCTTGCGCCGGTACGAGGCCGCGTCGTCGTAGCCGACGCAGGGCGCGCTGCAGCGGCCGATCTGCCAGTCCAGGCAGGGGCGCGGCACGGTCTGGCGGGGCAGGTCCAGCTCGCAGGTGCGGACCTGGAAGATCCGCAGGGCGTGCTGCAGCGTCTCGCGCATGGCCCGCACGCTGGTGTAGGGGCCGAAGCAGCGGGAGCCGTCGTCGGCGAGGCGGCGCACCACCTCGACCCTGGGGAAGGGCTCCTGCAGCGTGACGCGCAGGTAGGGGTACCGCTTGTCGTCCTTCAGGCGGATGTTGTAGCGGGGGCGGTACTCCTTGATCAGCTGGTCCTCGAGGACCAGGGCCTCGGTTTCGCTGCGGGTGACGATGTAGTCGACGTCGGCGATCCGCCGCACCAGCTCGGCGGTCTTGGGGTCCTTGTCCGTGTCCTGGAAGTAGGAGCGGACCCGGGCCGACAGCCGGACGGCCTTGCCCACGTACAGGACCTTGCCCCGGGCGTCCTTGTGGAGGTACACCCCCGGGGAGTCCGGCAGGCCCGCCAGGCGGTCCCGCAGGGGATCGCGGCCGTCGTTTTCCTGGTCCAGACTTGACATCGGCGGGGGTCCCTGCTAGTTTTTGACGGTTGTCCCCGAAGGAGGTCCAACGTTGCCGCATCACAAGAGTTGTAAGAAGCGCATGAAGACGAGCGCCCGCCAGCGCCTGGTGAACCGCCAGAACCGCAGCGAGATGCGCACCGAGCTGAAGAACTTCCGCGCCGCGGCCCCGACGGCCGAAAAGACGCCCGAAGCCCTCAGCGCCATCTACAGCATGCTGGATGTCCAGGCCCGCAAGGGCGTCATCCCGAAGCAGCGCGCTTCCCGCCTCAAGGCCCGCATGGCCGCCCTCTACGCCAAATAGGGTAAGCCAGACAGGGTACGCCAAGCTCCACGGGACCCCCGTCACGGGGTCCCGCCTTCGTTATGCCGTCGCGCCGCGCCGCCCCGATTCGAGCACGTCCTCCATCGTGAACAGCCCCGGCGCGGCCTGCGCCGCGAAGCGCACCGCCGGGACCAGCCCGCGCAGGAACGCCCGGCGCGAGTGCGCCCGGTGCGTCAGGACGAGCGTCTCCTCGTCGTCGCTGAAGGTCCAGGTATGTTCGCCGGTCACGCCGCCGATGCGCAGGCTGCTGGTGGGCACGGGCCCGGCGCCGCGCCGGTCCTCCCAGGCCCGGGCCAGCGCCCGCGCCGTGCCGCTGGGCAGGTCCCGCTTGTGGCGGTGGTGCGTCTCGACCTGCGCCGGCATGAAGCCCTCCGGCAGCACGGCGGCCAACTGCTCCAGCAGCAGGCGCAGGGCCGGGATCCCGACGCTGAAGTTGCTGGACAGCACCACGGCGTGGTCCTGCGCGTAGGCGCGCAAGCGGCGCAGCTGGTCCTCGTCGTGGCCCGTCGTCCCGATCACCAGCGGCGCCGCGACCGCCGCCGCGCCCGCGAGCAGACCGTCCAACGCCGGCGCCAGCGAGAAGTCCACGATCACGCCGCCACGGGGGTGGACCGCGGCGAGCCGGTCCTGGGGGGTCAGCGGCAGGCGCGGGTGGAAGGCGCCGACCGGCTGTTCGTGGCCGACCTCGGTCAGCAGGGCGGCCAGGGCGAACCCCTCGGCGCCCTCGATCAAATCGGTCACCAGGCGGCCCATGCGACCCTCGGCCCCGTGGACGCTGACCTCGATCATGACCCCTCCCCTGCCAGGAGCTCGCCGAGCAGACCCACGTGGACCGTCTGCAGCCAGGCCCGGTTCTCGGGCAGCGCCGGCACCAGCGGCAGCCGCAGGTCGTGGGTGCAGAGCCCCATGAGCGACAGGAGCTCCTTGACCGGCACGGGGTTGGTCTCCCGGAAGCAGGCCTCGACGATCGGGCGCGTGCGCTCGGCCAGATCGCGGGCGCCCGCCGCGTCGCCCGCGCGCCAGGCGTCCCAGGTGCGCACGAGCGTGCGCGGCAGCAGGTTGCTGACGACCGAGACCGTGCCGGCGCCGCCGAGGGCGTAGATGTCCAGGTTCAGGCCGTCGTCGCCCGAGAAGACCTGCAGGTCCGGCACCGTGCAGACCTCCGCGATCTGCTTCAGGTCGCCGCTGGCTTCCTTGACCGCGACCACGTTCGGCTCCGCGGCGAGGGCGCGGACGGTCGCCGGCAGGATGTTGACCGCGGTGCGCCCGGGCACGTTGTACAGGACCAGCGGCAGGTCCACCGCGCGCGCCACGGCGCCGTAGTGGGCGATCAGGCCGTGCTGCTGCGGCTTGTTGTAGTAGGGCGAGATCAGCATGGCCGCGTCGGCGCCCCAGGCGGCCGCGTCGCGGGTCTGCGCGATGGTGGTGCGCGTCACGTTGGAGCCGGCGCCGGCGACCACGGCGCAGCGGCCCTTCGCCGCCGCGACGCAGGCGCGCACCAGCCACTCCCGCTCGGCGCGGTCCAGGGCCGCCGCCTCCCCGGTGCAGCCGACGGGCACCAGACCGGCCACGCCGGCCTCGATCTGGCGCGCCACCAGGCGCTCCCAGGCCGCCTTGTCCAGCTCGCCGTCGCGGAAGGGGGTCACCAGGGCCGTGTAGACGCCCTGCGGCAGGTAGCGCTTCTCAAGCATCCTCGTCGACCTCCCCGCGGAACGCCGTCACGGCCGGACCGTTCAGGCGCAGGCGCACCGTGTCCCCGTCCGGCAGGATCGAGATGGTCAGCCGATCCCCGCCCCTTGTCAACAGGGCGACCGGCGACGCGGCGCGCCCCAGCTTCCAGAGCACCAGGGCCGTGGCCGAGGCGCCGGTGCCGCAGGCCAGGGTCTCGGACTCCACGCCCCGCTCGTAGGTGCGGATCCGCCAGGCGTCGCCGGCCGGGGCGACGAAGTTGACGTTCGTCCCGGCGGGAGCGAAGGCGGCGTCGTGACGCAGCGCGGCGCCCCAGCGGGGCAGGTCCACCGCGTCGACGTCGTCCACCGGCACCACCAGGTGCGGCACGCCGGTGTCGGCGCGGTGCAGCTCGCCGAAGGGATGGGCGCCGGCGGCCGCGACGGCCAGGGCCAGGCCGCGCGGCGGCGTGAGGTCCACGCTGACCAGGCCGTCCGCTTCGCACCGGCCGCGCAGCGCGCCGCTGGCCGAGGCGCAGGTGCCCTCGCGGTCGATGAGGCCGCGGGCGCGGGCGAAGGCGAACGCGCAGCGGGCGCCGTTGCCGCACATCGAGGCCTCGCCGCCGTCGCTGTTGTAGTAGACCATCCCGAAATCGGCGCCGGCGGCCGGGCCGATCACGATCAGCCCGTCGGCGCCCACGCCGCGGCGCCGGTCGCAGAGGAACGCGATGCGCTCGCGGTCGAGCGGGCGGCCGGAATCGAGATCCTCGGCGGCGACCATCAGGAAGTCGTTGCCGGCGCCGTGCATCTTCACGAAGGGCAGTCGACGGGTCACGGTTCCTCCCCGGAGGCGGGTGCCGGCGCGGCGGCGGCCGCGGTCGTGTCCGCGGGTGCTGCGGCCAGGGAATCGGGGGCCGCGGGCGCCGCCGGGCGCGGGGGCGGCGCGGCCAGGCAGGGGATCCCGTGCGGCGGGACCGCCGGCAGCGCGATCGGCAGGGGCAGTCCGGGCTCCACGGTCAGCGAATCGGCCACGACGAACGGTTCCCAGGTCCAGGTCACGGTGTCGGCGAGCGCCGTGGAATCGGGCAGCGCGCTCAGCAGGCTGTCGCCGTCGAGGTCCGCGAACAGGACGACCCGGACCGCGCCGGGACCGGCCGGGTCCCAGATCGAAGTGTCGCCGACCGCGACCCGTGACGGCGTGGGCGCCGCACCGCCGGGGTGGACGGGCGCGAAGCCCGTGTCCTGCTCCGCGATCTTCGCGACCCAGCCGAACAGGTTCGCGCCCGGATCGGCGGCGCCCGCGTAGAACCCCCGCACGCTGCCCGGATCGCGGGGGGCGAAGAGGCGGATCGTGCCGAGGTCCGCGAGCGGCGCGCCCGCGGTCGTGGCGAAGGTGCCGGACAGCAGGCGCTGCGCCTCGTTCTCCCCCGGCGCAGGTCGTGGTTGTCGTCCAGGAAGAGACGGGCCACCCACGGCCCGCCGGGCGCCGGCAGCCAGGGCACCACGATGCGGCCCGTGGTGTCCGCCTCGGCGCGGCGCGCCAGCTCCCGCCGGTTCCACGGCAGAGAATCGGGTTCGAGGGGGTACAGCTCCAGCACGGCGTCGCGGGCCGGTTCGTCGTGGTGGAGCACCTTCACCGCGAGGCGGCCGTCCGGCAGGCGGCCGGCGGTGGCAAGCGGGTAGCGGCGCGTAAGGTCGGAGGCGACCCGGTGGGCGTCGGGCAGGCCGCGCGGGATCTCCACCACCACGACCGCGTCCGCGGGCAGGGTGTCGCGCAGCAGCACCTCGGCGCGGCGGCGGCCGTGCCACTTCGTCTTGGCGATCTCCAGCGGCGGGTACAGCTTCAGGAACTGCTGGGCGGCCGGGGGTCGACCTTCTCCGAGAAGGTGAACTCCAGGCGGTCGACGCCCCGCAGCCCCACGGCGCCGGAATCCGGCCGCACCGAGAGCAGGACCGGCGGCGTGCGGTCCTCGGGGCCCCCGCTGGGCGGCTCCACCTGGGCGCAGGCGGCGACCAGGCAGGCCAGCAGGGCGGGGAGCAGGCTCCCCGCCCTCGCGGCGGCGGCGTGCGGCCGGCGCGCCATCGTCAGGCCATCAGCAGGGCGATGATGGCCCGCTGCGCGTGCTGGCGGTTCTCGGCCTCGTCGAAGACCACCGAGTGCGGTCCGTCCATCACCTCGTCGGTGATCTCCTCGCCGCGGTGGGCGGGCAGGCAGTGCATCACGATGTGCTTGGGGTCGGCGGCGGCCAGCAGGTCGGCGGTGATCTGGTAGGGCGCGAAGTCGGCGCGGCGCTTCACGGCCTCCGCCTCCTGGCCCATGCTGTAGAAGGCGTCGCTGTAGATCACGTGGGCGCCCTCGACCGCCTCGCGGGGATCGTTCGTGATGCAGAACGAGGCGCCGTCCTGCTCCGCGGCGTCCATGATCCCCTGGTCCGGCTCGTAGCCCGGCGGGCAGGCCAGCACGAAGTTGAAGGGGAAGCGCCGGGCGGCGTTGATCCAGCTGTTGGCGAGGTTGTTGCCGTCGCCCACCATGACCACGGTCTTGTTCTCGATGGTCCCGAGGTGCTCCTCGACGGTCAGGATGTCCCCCATCACCTGGCAGGGGTGCAGCAGGTCGGTCAGGCCGTTGATGACCGGGACGTCGGCGTGGCGCGCCAGCTCCACGACCTCGCCGTGGTCGAACCAGCGGATCATGATCGCGTCGACGAAGCGGCTCATCACCTTGGCCACGTCGTAGACGGACTCCCGCACGCCCATGCCGATCTCCTTGTCCGTGATGAACAGGGAGTTGCCGCCGAGCTGCATCATGGCCGTCTCGAAGCTGACGCGCGTCCTGAGGCTGGGCTTGGCGAAGACGCAGGCCAGGGTGCGGTTGGGGTGCGAGTGCGGCAGCTCGTGGCGGCGCGCCAGGGGCTTCTGCTGCTTCGCCAGGTCCAGGATGCGCCGCAGGTCCGCCGGCGTGTGCTGGGGGATCGAGAGGAAGTCCTTCTGTCCGAGACTCATCGTGCCTCCTCGCGGCCGGCCGCGCCGGCGCGCTCGCGTGTCGGGTTACAGGATGTAGCGGCTCAGGTCCTCGTCGCGCACCAGATCGGCCAGGCGCCGCTCCACGTAGTCGCCGTCGATCGTCACCGGGCCGGACGCGGACTCCGGCGCGTCGAACAGCAGTTCGTCGAGCAGCTGCGCCATGATGGTCTGCAGCCGGCGCGCGCCGATGTTCTCCAAGCGGCGGTTCAGCTCCATGGCCAGGCCGGCCAGGCGGGCCACGGCGTCCGGGGTGAAGGTCACCTCGACGCCGTCGGCCGCCAGCAGCGCCTCGTACTGCTTCAGCAGCGAGCTGTCCGGCTCCTTCAGGATCCGCAGATAATGCTCCTCGGCCAGATGGTCAAGCTCGACCCGGATCGGGAAGCGCCCCTGCAGCTCCGGGATCAGGTCGCTGGGCTTGCTCATGTGGAAGGCGCCCGCGGCGATGAACAGGATGTGGTCGGTCCGCACGGGGCCGTACTTGGTGGTCACGGCGGCGCCCTCGACGACCGGCAGCAGGTCGCGCTGGACGCCCTCGCGGCTGACGTCGGGGCCGTGGCCGCCGCGCCCGCTGGAGGCGATCTTGTCGATCTCGTCGATGAAGACGATGCCGCCCTGCTCCACCAGCTCCAGGGCCTCCTGCGCCAGCCGCTCCTGGTCGATCCGGCGGTCGAGCTCCTGGTCGGCGAGCACCCGGCGCGCCTGCGCCACGGTCATCACGCTCTCCTTGGTCTTCTTGGGGAAGAGCGAGCCCAGGCCGTCGGCGAACGAGGCGTCCATCTCCTCCCCCGCCGCGGTGAAGATGTTGGCCAGCGGCACGCGCTGGGAGCTGGTGGTGACCGTGACGTCGCGCTCCTCCAGGACCCGCTCGCGGACCTGCTGGCGGATCTTCTCGCGCGACCGGTGCCAGCGCTGCTCGCGCTCGGGGTCGCCGCCGGCGGCCAGGGGCGGGAACAGCAGGTCGATGAGCTTCTCCTCGACCGCCGCCTCGAGGTCGGCGCGCAGCTCGTTCTCCTTGCGCCGGCGCAGCAGCGCGATGCCGACCTCCACGAGGTCGCGGATCATCGAGTCCACGTCCCGGCCCACGTAGCCCTTCTCGGTGAACTTGGTGGCCTCGACCTTCAGGAACGGCAGGCCCGCCATCTGCGAGAGCCGCCGCGCGATCTCGGTCTTCCCCACGCCGGTCGGGCCGATCATGATGATGTTGTTGGGGACGATCTCGGCGGCCGCCTCGGGCGGCAGGCGCAGGCGGCGCCAGCGGTTGCGCAGGGCGATCGCCACCGCGCGCTTGGCGCGGTCCTGGCCGATGATGTGGCGGTCGAGCTGCGCGACGATGGCCCGGCAGGACCAGGTGGCCGCCTCGCCGGCGAACTGCTGGGTCACGCTTCGTCCTCTCCCCCGCCGAGCTCCAGCAGGGTGACCTGGTCGTTGGTGTAGATGCAGATCTCGCCGGCCACGCGCAGCGACTCGCGGCAGATCTCGGCCGCGGGCAGCGCGGTGTGGCGCAGCAGGGCCCGGGCCGCCGCCAGGGCGTACGGCGCGCCGGAGCCGACGGCGGCGCAGCCCTGCTCGCCCTCGATGACGTCGCCGTTGCCGGAGATCGTGTAGAGGTCGGCGCCGTCGGTGCAGATCAGCATGGCCTCCAGCCGCCGCAGCACGCGGTCGCTGCGCCACTGGCGGGCCATCTCCACGGCGGCGCGGCGCAGGTTGCCGCGCGAGCGCTCGAGGTGGCCCTCGATAGCCTCGAACAGCGTCAGCGCGTCGGCGGCGCCGCCGGCGAAGCCCACCAGCACCTTGCCGCCCAGCAGCCGGCGCACCTTGACCGCGCCGTGCTTGACGACCGTGGCGCCCAGCGTCACCTGGCCGTCGCTGGCGATCGCGGCGCCGCCGTCGCGCAGCACCGCCAGCACCGTCGTGCTGCGTCGTCGCATCGTCGTCTCCGTCCTGGCCGGCGGCCCGCCGCGCCCGCTCACTCGGAGCGCGGGTGGGCCTTCCGGAACTCCTCCCGCAGGCGGGCCCGGGAGAGGTGGGTGTAGATCTGCGTCGTGGCCAGGTGCTCGTGGCCGAGCAGCTCCTGGACCACCCGGATGCCGGCGCCCCCGTCCAGCAGGTGGGTCGCGAAGGAGTGGCGCAGCGTGTGGGGCGAGACGCCGCGCAGGCCCGCCAGCTCGCCGGCGTGGCGCGCGACCATCGCCTGCACCGTGCGGTGGGCGATCCGCCGGCCCCGACGGCCGGCGAACACCGGTTGCGTGCGGCCGGTTCCGCGCAGCGTGCCGTCGCGCAGCGCCAGCAGCGTCTCCGCGTCCAGGACGCCCTCGAGGTGCGTCACCAGCGCCGTCGCGGTGGCGCCCAGCAGGGGCTGCAGCCGCTCCTTGTCGCCCTTGCCGCGCACGCGCACGCGCTCGCCGGGGAAGTCCAGGTCGCCGAGGTTCAGGCCGACGACCTCCGCGAGGCGCAGGCCGAGCCCGTAGACGGACTCCAGGATCGCGCGGTCGCGGCGGCCCCGCGGCGTCGACGCGTCCGGCAGGGCCAGCAGGGCTTCGACCAGTTCCTCGGAGAGGTCGCGCGGCAGCCGGCGCTCCCGGCCCGCCGAGGCGTTGCCCGCCGACAGGGCCGGCGGCAGCGCCGGCAGGACCCCGTCGAGGTGGAGGTAGCGCGCGAAGCCGCGGATGGCCGCCAGGTGGCGGGCGACGGTGGACTTGCTGCGCCCGCGCCGCCGCAGCTGGGCCAGGTGGTCGCGCAGCGCCGGCCGCTCGGCGAAGAGGTTGCGCCAGTCCGCGTCGGCGGGGGCTTCCGGCAGGTGGCCGGCGGCGCGCGCGTCGGCGACGAAGTCGTCGAGGTCGCGGCCGTAGGCGGACACGGTCCGCGGGCTGCTCCCCTTCTCGGCCGCCAGGTGTCGGCGGAACTCCAGCACGCGGTCCATGGTCACCTCCCCCGCGAATCTACCATCGGCCCGACGGGGCGGCAAGCAGGGCCGCGGGCTACGGCGCCAGCAGGGCGGACGGGCCGGCGCCGGCGAGGTGGGCGCGCAGCGCGGCGAGCGAGCGGGCGGCCAGGGCCTCCTTGCGCTCCTGCTTCCCGCGGCGGCCGCGGGCGGCGTCGGGCATCGCCGGGAGCAGGCCGAAGTTGGCGTTCATCGGGCTGAAGCGGCGGCTCGTGCCGTCGCGCAGGAAGCCGTCCAGCAGCGCGCCGAGCAACGTCTCCGCGGGCCAGTCCGGCAGATCGACCGCGCGCAGCTCGGCCGCCAGGCGCCAGGCCGTGGTCAGCCCCGAGGCGATCGACTCGACGTAGCCCTCGACGCCCGTGATCTGCCCGGCGCAGCGCAGGCGCGCGTCGGCCCGCAGGGCGAAGCGGGCGTCCAGGACGCGCGGCGCATCGAGGTAGAAGTTGCGGTGCAGCTGGCCGTAGCGGACGAACTCGGCCCGCTCCAGGCCGGGGATCAGGCGGAACACGCGGCGCTGTTCGCCCTGCTTCAGGCGCGTCTGGAAGCCCACCAGGCCGAAGATCGTGCCGGCGGCGTTCTCCTGCCGCAGCTGCACCACGGCGTGGGCCCGGCCGCCGGTGCGCGGGTCCCGCAGGCCGACGGGGCGCAGCGGGCCGTGGGCGAGCGTCTCGGGGCCGGTGTCGGCGATCTCCTCGACGGGCTGGCAGCCGTCGAACAGCAGGGACTTCTCGAAATCGTGGACCTCGGTGCGTTCGGCCGCGACCAGGGCCGCGCAGAAGGCCCGGTATTCCTCGCGGTCCAGCGGGGCGTTCCAGTAGTCCGCTTCGCCCTTGTCGTAGCGTGCGGCGCGGTACAGGCGGCTGCAGTCCAGGGACTCCAGGCTCACCGAGGGAGCGACCGCGTCGAAGAAGTGCAGGCCCGCGCCGCCCGTGCGCCGCGCGAGGGCCGCGTGCAGGTCCGGCGAGGTCAGCGGGCCGGTCGCGACGAGCCAGCGTGCGGCGGGGTCGTCGTCGAAGTCCGCCACCTCGTCGCGGACCAGCGTGATCAGGGGTTCGGCGGCGACGAGCGCGGCGACGGCGGCGCTGAAGCGCTCGCGGTCGACGGCCAGGGCCGCGCCGGCGGGCACCGCGGTCTCGCGGGCGGCCCGCAGCAGGCGGCAGCCCGCCAGGTCCAGCTCGGCCTTGAGCAGGCCCGAGGCGGTCGCCGGTTCGGTGCTCTTGAGGGAGTTGGAACAGACGATCTCCGCCAGGTCGCCGGTGCGGTGGGCGGGCGTGGTGCGCTCCGGCCGCATCTCGTGCAGCGTGCAGGGCACGCCCAGGCGCGCCAGCTGCAGCGCCGCCTCGCAGCCGGCCAGGCCGCCGCCGACCACGTGGACCGCGGCCGGCGTCATCGGCCGGGTTTGGCGGTCGGGGCTTTCTTGACCGTCGCCTTCTTGACCGTCGTCTTCTTGGTCGGTGTTTTCTTGGCCGGTGTTTTCTTGGTCGACGTCTTGGTTGCCGCCGGCTTCTTGGCCGCCGTCTTCTTGACCGCCGCTTTCTTGGTCGTTGCCTTCTTGGTCGTCGCCTTCTTCGCGGTCGTCTTCTTCGCCGTCACCTTCTTGGCCCGCCCCGCCGGCCGGCGGCCCTTCTTCGCCGCGGCGGCGGCGATCAGGACCACGGCCTGCTCCAGGGTCACGGCCAGCGGGTCCTCGCCATCGCGCAGCGTGGCGTGGTGCTTGCCGTCGCTGACGTAGGGGCCGTAGCGGCCCTGGATGACCTGCAGCGGGGCGCCGCTCTCGGGGTGGACGCCGATCTCCTTGAGGACCGGCTTGCGGTTCTTGTTGGCGATCCGCTGGAGCGCCTCGGCGAGCGTGATGGTGAACAGCACCTCGGTGCTCTCGACGCTCGCGAAGACGCGCGCCCGCTCGACGTAGGGGCCGAAGCGGCCCAGTCCCGCGTGCACGGGCTTGCCCGTCTCCGGGCAGACGCCGATCACCCGCGGCAGCGAGAGCAGCCGCAGCGCCGCCTGCAGGTCGACGGCAGCGGGATCGGCGGCGCGCCCGAGGCTCACCCGCTTGGGCTTGGGCTGACCCTCGACGGCTTCGCCCAGCTGGAGGTAGGGGCCGAACGGCCCCGTGCGCACGTAGATGCTCAGCCCGCTGGCGGGGTCCAGGCCGATGGGTTCCTCGGCCCGCTCGCGCGCGGCCAGCAGGTCGGCGGCCTTGGCGGGCGTCAGCTCGTCGATGAGCAGGTCCACGGGCAGGGTGGCGCGGCGGGCGGTCTCGCCGCTGCCGGCCTGGACGTAGACGTAGGTGCGCCCGATGCGCACCTGGAGGGGCTCGCCGGTCGCCGGGTCGGCGCCGATGTCGATGGCCGGGTAGTCGATCAGGGGCAGCTGCTCCTCGACGTCGCGCACCAGGCCGCGCCCCTCCCGGGCGCTGCCGCGGTAGAACGCGTCCAGGAACGCGGCGCGGTCCACCTCGCCCGCCGCGATGCCGTCGAGGGCCTCCTCCATGCGGGCGGTGAACTTCAGGTCGATGTAGTGGTCGAAGTGCCGGCGCAGCAGGTGGATGACGGCCATGCCGATGTAGGTGGGCACCAGGGCCCCCTTGCGCTTCACGGCGTACTCGCGCTGCTCGATGGTGGAGATGGTGGGCGCGTAGGTCGACGGCCGGCCGATCCCCTCCTCCTCCAGACGCTTGATGAGGGACGCCTCGGTGAAGCGCGCCGGCGGGGTCGTCACGTGCTGCGTCGGCGTGAGCGCGCGCAGGACCGCGGCGTCGCCGTTCCGTCCCAGGAACTGGCCCGTCTCGAGCTGGGGCAGCAGGGTGTCCTGGTCCTCCTTGCCGCTGACCTTCAGGAAGCCGGGGAAGCGCACCACCGAGCCGTTGGCCCGCAGCATCAGGCTGCTGCCGGCGGCCTTGGCGGCCAGGTCCACGGCGGTGCTGTCCACCACGGCGTCGGTCATCTGGCTGGCCAGGGTGCGGCGCCAGATCAGGTCGTAGAGGGCGCGCTCCTCCTTGTCCAGCCAGCGGGCGACGGCCGCCGGCGTGCGCCGCAGGTCGGTGGGCCGGATGGCTTCGTGGGCCTCCTGCGCCGACTTCGCCGCCGTCTTGTAGCGGCGCGGCCCCTGCGTGTATTCCGGGCCGAACTCGGCGCGGATCTGCGCGGCGGCGTCGCGCAGCGCCTCCTCGCTGAGCGTCAGCGAGTCGGTGCGCATGTAGGTGATCAGGCCCTCGCGCTCGCCGGCGCCGAGGTCCACGCCCTCGTAGAGCTTCTGGGCGATCTGCATGGTGCGCCGGGGCGTGAAGCCCAGCTGGCTGCTCGCCGCCTGCTGCAGCGTCGAGGTGGTCAGCGGCGGCTTCGGCCGGCGCCGCGACTCCTTGCGCTCGATGTTCCCCACCCGCCAGGGCAGCGCCTCGGCCGCGCCGGCGGCCAGGTCCCGGGCCATGTCGCCGTCGAGCTGCAGCACCCCGCGGGCGCCGCCGTCGCCCTGGCGGTTGCGGGGCAGCTTGAGCTGGCCGGTGTCGGGGTCGAAATCCTTGCTCCCGGCCAGGCGCTGGCCGTCGACCGTGGTGAGCCGGGCCGTGAACGGCTCGCCGGAGGCCGGGACGAGGGTCGCCTCGAGGTCCCAGTACTCCGCGCTGCGGAAGCGCAGGCGGGCCTCCTCCAGCTCGACGAGCAGGCGCAGCGCGGCGCTCTGCACCCGCCCCGCGCTCAGCTTGGTGCGCACGCGCTTCCAGAGCACCGGCGAGAGCGTGTAGCCGAAGAGGCGGTCCAGGATGCGGCGGCTCTCCTGCGCCTGGACCAGGTCCAGGTGCAGGTCGCGCGGGTGGGCCAGGGCCTCGTGGATGGCGTGCCGCGTGATCTCGTGGAAGGCGATGCGGCGCACCGGCACCGACGGCTGCAGGACGTCCAGCACGTGCCAGCTGATGGCCTCGCCCTCGCGGTCCTCGTCCGTCGCCAGCAGCAGCTCGTCGGCGCCCTTGAGCAGCTTCTTGAGCTGCGCGACGTGCTTCGCGCTGTCGCTGGCCACGACGTAGACGGGCCGGTAGCCGTCGTCGATGTCCACGCCCAGGCGCGCCCAGGGCTTGTCGCGGCAGGACGCGGGGATCTCGGCCGCGGTGCCGGGCAGATCGCGGATGTGGCCGTAGCTCGCCGCCACCGCGTAGCCCTCGCCCAGGAACTTCTCGATCGTCCTGGCCTTGGCCGGGGACTCGACGATGATCAGCTTCACTCGGATCTCCTCACGCGCCCGCTATTCCAGCCGGCCGCAGCACTTCTTGTATTTCTTGCCGCTGCCGCAGGGGCAGGGATCGTTGCGCGAGATCCGGGGCTCCTGCCGCTGCACGGGGCGTTCGGATCCCGGCGGCGGCACCGCCGGGGCCGGCGGCCCGACGGCGGCGTCGACCGGCACGCCCGCCGGTCCCTGCCCGGAGCCAAGGTAGCCGACCTCGTCGTGGCGCGCCTGCAGGCGCGACGGCTCGGGAGGCGGCGGCGGCCGGCCGGGCCACCAGCTCGGCGCGGTAGAACAGCCGCACCGAGTCGCGCTCGATGTTGGCCATCAGCTCCTGGAACATCTTGTAGGACTCGCCCTTGTACTCGACCAGGGGGTCGCGCTGGCCGTAGGAGCGCAGCCCGATGCCGCTGCGCAGCATCACCAGCTGGTTGAGGTGGTCCTTCCAGTGCTCGTCGATGACCTGCAGCTTGACGTAGCGCTCCAGCTGGCGGGTGACCTCGGGGGTCAGGCGCAGCTCCTTGTCGGCGTAGCGCGCCGTGGCCGCCGCGAGCATGTCCTCGGCCAGGGCCGTGTGGCCGACCGTCAGGCGGTCCGCCTTGGGCACCGGCAGCGGCGTCAGGAAGAGCGACTGGAACTCCCGCTCCAGCTCGTCGAAGTTCCAGTCGTCGTTGGCGCGCTCGGGGTCGGTGTGCTCGGCCAGCAGGGCCTCGACCACCGCGGCGATGTCGTCGCGCATGATCTCGGAGATGTCCTCGCCCAGCAGGATCTCGCGCCGCAGCGAGTAGATGACCTCGCGCTGCTTGTTGACGACGTCGTCGTACTCGATCAGGTGCTTGCGGATGCCGAAGTTGTGGCCCTCGACGCGCTGGGCGGCCCCTTCGATGGCGCGGGTGACCATCGGGTGGGTGATGACCTCGCCTTCCTTGACGCCGAGGCGGTCCATGATCTTGATGAGCTGGTCGGAGTTGAACAGCCGCATCAGGTCGTCCTCGAGGGACAGGTAGAAGATGGAGGATCCGGGGTCGCCCTGGCGTCCCGGCGCGGCCGCGCAGCTGCCGGTCGATGCGGCGGCTCTCGTGGCGCTCGGTGCCGATGATGTGCAGGCCGGCGGGCTCGCCGGCGACCGTCGCCGTCGTCTTGTCGAAGGGCGCGTCCGGGGCCAGCTGCATCAGCTCGCGCAGGTCGATCTTGATGTCGGTGCCGCGCCCGGCCATGTTCGTGGCGATGGTCACCGCGCCGCGGCGGCCGGCCTCGGACACGATCTCGGCCTCGCTCTTGTGGTGCTTGGCGTTCAGGACGTTGTGGTTGATGCCGCGGCGCTTGAGCAGCCGGCTGAGGAACTCGCTGACCTCGACGGTGGTGGTGCCGACCAGCACCGGCAGCCCGGCCTCGTGCAGGCGCGCGACCTCGTCGACGATGGCGTTGAACTTCTCCTTCTTGGTGCGGAAGATGATGTCGTCCTGGTCGAAGCGGCGCACCGGCTCGTTGGTGGGGATCTCCACCACTTCCAGCTTGTAGATCTCGCCGAACTCCGCCTCCTCGGTCACCGCGGTGCCGGTCATGCCGGCGAGCTTCTCGTACATGCGGAAGAAGTTCTGCAGCGTGACGGTGGCCAGGGTCTGGGTCTCCTTCTCGACCTTGACCCCCTCCTTGGCCTCCAGCGCCTGGTGCAGGCCCTCGCTGAAGCGGCGGCCCGGCATCAGGCGGCCGGTGAACTCGTCGACGATCTGGATCTTGCCCTCCATGACGACGTACTCGTCGTCCTTCTCGTAGAGGGTGTAGGCCCGCAGCAGCTGGTCGACGTTGCTGATCTGCTCGTTCTTGACGGCGTAGGCCCGCTCCACCTCGGCGATGCGGGCGGCCTTGGCGTCGCGGTCGAGCGCCTCGTCCTGCTGGACCTCGCCGACGCGCAGGGCGAGGTCGGGCAGCACGAAGAAGTCCGGCTCGTCCTCGGACAGCACGACGCGGCCCTTCTCGGTCAGGTCGACCCCGTGGTGCTTCTCCTCGACCACGTAGTAGAGCGGCTCGTCCGCCTCCCACATGGCCTTGTCGCGCATGTAGTTCTCTTCGGTGCGCTTGACCGCGTCCAGCACCCCGGGCAGCTGGGCCAGCCGGCGGAAGCGCTTGTTCTTGGGCGCCCCGCGGGAGATGCGCAGCAGCAGCACCCCGGTGTCCTGGTCCACGGCGACGGGGTCGCCGTCCTCGTTGACGTCGCGCAGGATGCGCTCGGCCTCGCCGAGCCAGTCGTTGATCAGGCGGTTCTGGCGGCGGAAGAGCTTCTCGACCCGGGGCTGCAGCTCCTCGAAGCGGTGGGTCGACTTGTCGACGGCTCCGGAGATGATCAGCGGCGTGCGCGCCTCGTCGATCAGGACGGAGTCGACCTCGTCGACGATGCCGAAGTGGAAGCCGCGCTGCACGAGGTGCTCCCGGCGCACGGACATGTTGTCGCGCAGGTAGTCGAAGCCGAACTCGTTGTTCGTGCCGTAGGTGACGTCGCAGTTGTAGGCCTCGCGGCGCTCGTCGGGCGTCATGTTGTTGACGATGAAGCCGACGCGCAGGCCCAGGAAGCGCAGCACGCCGCCCATCCACTCGGCGTCGCGGCGGGCCAGGTAGTCGTTGACCGTCACCAGGTGGGCGCCCTTGCCGGGCAGGGCGTTGAGGTACAGCGGCATCACCGCGACCAGCGTCTTGCCCTCGCCGGTGGCCATCTCGGCGATCTTGCCCTGGTGCAGCACGATCGCGCCGACGATCTGGACGTCGTAGGGCACCATGTCCCAGGCCACCGTGCGGTCCCAGACCGGCCAGGCCGTCCGGCGCTCGGCCAGCCGCCGGCAGGCTTCCCAGACCAGGCCGTAGGCCTCGGGCAGCAGGTCGTCGAGGCTCTCGCCGTCGGCGTGGCGGCGGCGGAACTCCTCGGTCTTGGCGCGCAGGGCGTCGTCGTCCAGCGCGGCGAAGGGGGCGCGGGCCCGCTTCACTTCTTCGAGCAACGGCTGGAGGCGCTTGAAATCGCGCTGGGACTTCTTGCCGAACAGCTTCTGCATCATCGCGTTGATCATCGCGGGTCTTTCTTTCGGTTCAGCGCGCCGGTCAGCGCAGCCAGGTGTGGCAGAACTGGATCGCCGCCGCCGACGCCAGCGGGATCGTCAGGTTGTCCCAGCGGCCCGGCGTCCAGCGCTCCATCGCCGCGGCGACGACGCCCGTCGCCAGGGCGAAGGCGGGCTCGCCGCGCAGCACCAGGGCGGTCATCAGGGTCGAGGCCGCGAAGCAGGCGAAGGTCCCGACCCAGGTCTTGCCCCGGCGTCGGATCACCACCGGGGCGCGCGTGCCGTCGTCGCGCTCGAGCCCGAGCTGGCGCCGGCGGAACGAGACCGCCTGGCCCACCACCGCCGCCGCCGAGTCGCCCCAGGCCAGGCAGAGGATGCCGGCGGCGGCGGGCGCCGGCGGGAAGAGGAACGAGGCCAGCGTCGCGCCGATCATCATCACCGAGGCGCCGGACAGGTCGTGGCGCTCGTCCCGGCGGAAGATGAACGGGAATTTCCGGTAGAACCAAAGGGCCCAGCGCTTCATGCGCAAGCGGGCCAGGTCCACGGCCATCACGAACAGCGTCGCCGCCGCCAGGCCGGCCGTGGTCCACGGATCCGGCACCGACAGGACCCAGACGGCCAGCGCCGTGGAGCTGACGTGGATGGCCTTGCGGCCCCACTCCACGCTGTCGCGCCAGGTCCGGGTCGAGGCCGAATTCGGCAACTCTTTGTTATTTAATGCCATAGGGGCGCGCCGGTCTCGGGTCAGTCCAGGACGACACCGGCACCGAGCGCGCCGGCAGCGTCGTTAAGTATCCAGCCGTAGACCTCGCGGTCAATTAAAACCTTCTCCACGTACTGGCGCGTCTCGGCGTAGCCGATCCATTCCAGGAAGGCTTTGCGGCCGGAACGGCGGCCCAGTTGGCCCGACCAGCGACCCACGGCGGCCGGCCCGGCGTTGTAGGCCGCCAGGGTCCGGTAGGGGTCGCCGCGGTAGCGGCGCGTGTTCTCGTTCAGCAGGGCCCGCCCCTTCTCCAGCGACGTCACGCACCGCCGCCAGTCCACGTCGCCGCCCCGCCGCGCGCCGTCGCGGTAGTGGAAGGGCATGATCTGCATGTAGCCCAGGGCCCCCGCGTGCGACCGCACCGCGGGGTCGAAGAGCGACTCGTTGCGCGCCACGGCCAGGGCCAAACGGGGCTCGGCGCCGCCGGCCAGCTGGGCGGCGACCGCGGCCTGGGTCGGCACGGGGAAGACCAGCAGCAGGCGCTCGTCCTCGCTCAGCATGCCGCGCGGCGTCCGGGTGCCGGCGGCCATGCGGCCCCGATCATCGCCGGCGAGCAGGGCCGCGCCGTAGAGGGCGTGCCGCACCAGGTCGTCGGCGTGGGCCTCCACCAGGGCGGGCACGGGGGAAGGTTCCGAGGGCGGCAGGGTCGGGCTCGCCGCCGCCGCCGCCGCCGCGAGCAGCCAGAGGCCGACACGCGCGCCGCAGCCGGCAGGGGCGAGCACGGCGCCGCAGGCCGCCGCCGCGGCGCGCCGCTGTTCCGAGAGGTGTCCGGCCGCCGCGACGACCCCGAGCAGGGAGTCGTAGCCGGCCGCCGCAGGCTCCGCGAGGCGAGCCTGGGCCAGGCTGCGCCCCTGCCGGGCCCAGATGCGCCAGACCGCCGCCTCGACGCCGCGGGAGCGGGCGAGGAAATCGTTCTGGCCTTGCGAGACGAGGTCCGGCGCGTTCCCTCGCCGCACCTTCGCCCGGGCGGCCGCGACGCGCGGGCCCTCGGTTTCGCGAACGGCCGGCGGGCTCCACAGCGCGTCCAGTTCCCGGCGGATGTCGGGCCGTTCCTGCTGGTCCGCCAGCGACCGCGCGCGATCGATCTCGCCGCGCACCCGGTTCAGGACCGCGAATTTCCCGGATCGTTCCGCCAGCAGCAGCGCCGTGCGGAAGTCGGCGAGGGCCGCTCCCCAGAGCCCCTCCCCGGCCCGGCGGTCGCCGGCGCGCCGCAGCAGGCCGGCGCGGTTGGCCGGGGTCAGACCCGGCAGGGCCGACAGGCGCTCCGCCTCCGCGGCCGAGAAGCCGGCCAGGCGCAAGTGGCCCTGAAGCCACCAGTCCTGCAATTCCTCGTCGGACGGCGGCTGCGGGTGGGCCTGGAAATGTCGCCGCAGCTCGGCTCCCGCCAGCAACCGGGCGCCGAGTCCGGCCTTGACCTCATCGGGCACGGACAAGCGTTCGAGCTGGTTGGCCGCGAGCGCGTCGTCCCCGGCGGCCACCAGCCACCGCGCCCAGCGGGCGGGCTGGGACGGCAGCGTCAGCGGGTCGCGGCCGATCGCGGCCGCGCGGGCGCGCCAGAGGTCCCAGCCGGCGTCGCGGTCGCAGGCGTGCAGGTCCAGCAGCTCCTCCCAGGGACCGGGCTCGGCGGCCTGCGCGGCCAGCGCCCGGCCGCGCAGGCTCCAGATCAGGCGCGTTTCGTCGTCCAGCCCGTCCAGGGCGAGGATCGCCTCGGTGGCGACGCGCGCGGCCGCCGTGTCCGCCCGATCCAGAGCCTGGAACATCGCGAGGCTGAGCCGCTCGTAGGACAACCACGCCTCCGCCGACGGATCCGGCACGGCGAGCGGGCGTCCGAGGCTGGCGTCACGCCAGGTGGCGGCCAGGTCGTCCCACCAGCGGCCGGCGGCGGCCGTGTCGGCGCCGCAGACCGCCACGATCAACGGCCAGGCGGCCAGGCGGGAGCGCTCGGCGGGCGTCGCGCGGAACAGGCCGTCCCAGGCCGCGCTCCATTGCGGGGACCAGGCGGGGCGCTCGAAGAGGTTGCCCGCCCATCCCTGCGGGGTGAAGGCGGTAGGTCCGGCGGGCAGGTCCCCGACCCGGAAATCCTCCAGGCACGGATCCACCAGCAACGCCGCGCGGGCGGGCGCGGCGACGGCGAGCAGCAGCAGCAGCGTCGTGAGCCATCGGTTCATCGTTTCAGCGTCGCCTTTCGGGTCATGACCGAACCTCCGTGTTCCAACCGCACGATATAGACGCCGGACGGCAACCGCCGCCCCTGCTCGTCGCGGCCGTCCCACGACACGAGATAGTCCCCGGCCGCGAGCGTCCAGGCGCGGACGCGGCGGCCGCGCAGATCGTGGATCGCCAGGCGGCCGTGCCGGTCTCCAGCGACACCGGCAGCCGGATCGGCCCGCAACCGGGATTCGGCGCCGGCAGGCCCAGCGTCGCGGCGTCGCGCGCCGCCGGAGCGTAGTAGGCGGCGGGCGTGGCCACCTCGCCCACGGTCACGCTCAAACGGGCGCGGATCAGGGCCCGCCGCGCGACGGCGTCCCGCGGCGCCGTCAAGCGGTCCGCGGACACGAAATAGACACCGGACTCCGGGCCAGGCGCCGGCGTCCCTTCCCAGGCCTGTGTCCAGTGGCTGCCCCGATCGACGCTGAAGTCGACGGCGAGCGATTCCGGCGTCTCCCAGGGCCAGGTCACCAGCAGCCCGTCCGCGGCCGCATCCCATGCGGCGCGGCAGGGGTGCTCGGCGTCCGCGGCGGGGACCAGCGCGAGGTCGGCGATCAGCCAGCCCCGCCCCCGCCACAGCGGATCGCTGGCGAAGCGCAGGCGCAACCGGCCGCCGTCGGCCACGCAGGCCGGCAACGGCACCACGTCGGCCCGCCAGAGCGGGCTGTCCCCTTCGCGCAGCTCGCCGGGTCCGATGAACGCCGGGCGGCCGAACAGGGGGCTGTCGACGTCCCGCGCGATGGCGCCCGGGTAGCCGCCGGCCGGGGTCAGCTCCGTGATCGAACCATCGGGCCCCACCGCTTCCAGCACCGCGCCGTCGGCGCCGAGGCCGGGGCTCCAGAGCTGGGCGTCCAGGGCGTGGACGAGGCGCAGCGCGCGTCCCTGCCCGCGCCAGGGCGGGCTGACCAGGACGGCTTCGTCACCGTTCTGGTACGTCACCTCCGGCCAGGAGATGGGCGTCGTGGCGGCGGCATCGGTGCAGGCCAGCACCGGCGTGGGCAGCTCGCCGCCCCACAGATGCCAGGTCGTGCCCCCATCGGCCAGGATCTCCCAGCCGTCGGGCCAGTTCGCGGTCGCGAAGGGGTCGTCGGGCACGCGCCACAGCCACCGGCGGGTCTCGTCTCCGAGCGCTTCGCCGTTGCGGCGCAACTCGACGACGAAGGTCGTGGCGGCGCCTGCCGGGGGCTCGCCGGCCGGCAGCCAGCGCACCGGCGTCGCGGGCCGCCACTCGCCCGGCGCGGTCTCGACCAGATCGCGCACGACGGCGTTCTGACCCGGGGCGAATTCCCCCCAGGGCGAGGCGCCGCCGTCGAGGCCCAGGGTGACGGCGAGGGGCGCGCTCGCGAGGTCCGGGTCGCGGACCAGCAGATCGATGAGGGTGTCCCCGGGAGCCGCCGCCACGCTCAAGGTCAGGGCGAGGCGATGCCCGATCGTCTCCCAGGCGACCGACAGGGCGTCGCCCGCCTGCGTCAGGGTGCAGGCCACGCCGCTCGGCCCCAGATACCCGTGGCTGGTCGGCGTGCTGTCGGCATCCCAGCTCACCGGACCCGTCGCGGCCGAGAAGGCGTCCCCGGCGTCGCCGGCGGCCAGGCCAGCGGCGACGTCCTGATCGCCGTCCGCCTCCACGAGGCGGACCCGCAGGTGCCGGGCGCCGAGCGCCGACTGCGCGTCGTCGGGCACGTCGCCGTCGACGTGGTAGACCACCAGGCAGGGGTCCGCCAGCGCCGGATCCCAGGGCGGCGTGGCGCCCCGCCGTTCCAGCAGGAACCACTGGCCGGGGTTGAGCGGGCCCGCGGGCAGGCGCCAGACCTCGCCCGCCGGCAGGACATGCGGCCCGTCGCCCGCGCCGATCAGGACGCGCTCGTCGCGCCAGCCCAGCAGCAGCGCGCTCTCGGCGTCGGGGAGCGCCGGCGCGAGATCGCCGGCGCCGTCGCGAGCGCCGCCCGCCATGAGGCTGAAGACGCCGAGCCCGCCCCGGGCCGTCGCCTCCCCGGTGCCGGGCAGGAACACGTCGTAGCGGTCGTCCAGGCCGAAGAGGTGGGCGGTTTCGTGAGCCCAGATCCCCAGGCCGCTGCGCAGGCTGGCCACGGCGTAGCTGCTCGCCGCCGTGCCCGACTGCGTGACCGGGAAATCGAGGAAGTACTGCAGGGGCACGACCACCCCCGCCGGGTCGCCCTCCCAGCCCGCCTCGGCGTGCAGGATGAGCACGCCGTCGACCTCGCCGTCGTCGTCGGGGCTGCCCGGCAGGCCGTCGCGACCGTCCCGGTCGGCCGCGGCGAAGGGCACGCCCATGGCGGACGCCTGCAAGAGAGATTCCTCAGCCAGCCGTCGGGTCCGCCCGAAGCCCTGCCGGCCGAGGTCGGAATAATCGCGGGGCTCGCCGGACAGGTGCACCAGCGGCGCCAGCACCACCCGCAGGTCCAGGCGCCCGCGGGATGCCGCGTCCACGTAGCCGACCAGCGAGCGCGGGCCTTCCAGCAGGCGCGGGGCCAGGTCGCGCGCGGCTTCCCAGGTCGCGGGCAGCCGCTCGTCGGCGAAATCCACGGGGATGACGAGCAGGCCGAACTGCGCCGGGGCGTCCTTGTCCAGGGCGCGCGCCTTCAGGGCGCCGCGGCGCTCCGCGCGACGGCGCGCGAGTTCGGGATCGTCGGGATGGTGGGGATCCGCCGTCTGGGCCGCGACGGACGAGGCCGCCCCCCAGAGGGCGGCCGCCGCGAACAGGTGCAGGCCGAAGCGTAGGCGCGTGTTCATCCCGGTTCGCCCGACCTCATTCCCATTCGATGGTGCTCGGCGGCTTGCTGCTGATGTCGTAGACGACGCGGTTGATCCCGGGCACCTCGTTGATGATGCGGTTGCTGACGCGCGCCAGCACGTCGTCGGGGATGCGGGCCCAGTCGGCGGTCATGCCGTCCAGGCTGGTCACCGCGCGCAGCGCCACGACCGCCTCGTAGGTGCGCTGGTCGCCCATCACGCCGACGGTGCGGACCGGCAGCAGCACCGCGCCCGCCTGCCAGATCCGCTCGTACTGGCCGGACGTCGCGCAGCTCCTGGATGAAGATATGGTCGGCGCGCTGCAGCAGCCGGACTTTTTCCGGCGACACCTCGCCCAGGATGCGCACGCCCAGGCCCGGGCCCGGGAACGGGTGGCGCATCAGCAGGCTCTCGGGGATGCCCAGGCTGCGGCCCACGGCCCGCACCTCGTCCTTGAACAGGTCGCGCAGCGGTTCGACCAGTTCGAACCCCAGCTCGGCGGGCAGGCCGCCGACGTTGTGGTGCGACTTGATGACGTGGCTCGGCCCGTTGATCGACACCGATTCGATGCGGTCCGGGTAGAGCGTGCCCTGGGCCAGGAACGCCACCTCCCCGAGGTCCCGCGTGGCGTCCTTGAAGATCTCGATGAAGGTGCCGCCGATGATCTTGCGCTTGCGCTCCGGCTCCTCGACGCCGCGCAGGGCGGACAGGAAGCGGTTGCGCGCGTCGATGCGGCGCACGGGCCGGTGCAGGAAGGCGTTGAGGTTGCGCTCGACCTCGTCGGCCTCCCCCAGCCGCAGCAGGCCGTTGTCCACGAAGACGGTGTGCAGGCGGTCGCCGACGGCGTGGTCGATCAGCGAGGCCACGACGGTGGAATCGACGCCCCCGGAGACCCCGCACACCACCTGGCCGTCGCCGATCCGCTCGCGGATCTCCGCGATCGACTCCGCCACGAAGTGCGCGGCCGACCAGTCGCCTTCGATGCCGCAGACGACGCGGGCGAAGTTGCGCAGCAGCGTCAGGCCGTGCTCGGTGTGCACGACCTCGGGATGGAACTGCACGGCGTAGATGCGGCGAGCGGGGTCCCCGGCCGCGGCGAAGGGGATCGACTGGGAGCGCGCCAAGGGGACGAACCCCTCGGGGAGGCGGGCGACGCGGTCGCCGTGGCTCATCCAGACCGGCTGCGCGTCCGGCGTGCCCTCGAACAGGGGATCCTGCGCGAGCCGTTCGATCTGCGCGGGACCGTACTCCCGGCGGTCGGAGGCCTCCAGGGTCCCGCCGAGGCGGCGGCAGATCAGCTGCATGCCGTAGCAGATGCCGAGCAGCGGCTTGCCGGCGGCCAGCAGGGCGGCGTCGAGGTCCGGCGCGCCGGGGTCGTCCACCGAGGAGGGGCCGCCCGACAGCACGATGCCGCGCACGTCGTCGCGGCCGAGCAGCTCGCGCGCGCGGGAGAACGGGGTGATCTCGCTGAACACGCCGAGCTCGCGCAGGCGCCGCGCGATGAGCTGCGTGTACTGGGAGCCGTAGTCCAGGACCGCCACCTGGGGCTGGTCGCGGTGGCCGCTCGCGTGGGTCATGATCCTCCTGCGTCTGTCCGCCGCTCTGCTCCCGTCCCGGGCTCAGTGACGGAAATGGCGGCGGTCGGTGTGCATCAGCGTCAGGCCCAGGCGCTCGGCGGCCGCGATCACGTCGGCATCGCGGAGCGAGCCCGCGGGCGCGACGACCGCGCGCACGCCGGCCGCGTGCAGCTCTTCCAGCCCGTCGGGGAAGGGGAAGAACGCGTCCGAGGCGCAGGCGCAGCCGCCCAGTTCCAGGTTCCGTTCGTTCGCCTTGCGGACCGCCAACCGCGCGCTGTCGACGCGGCTCATCTGGCCGGCGCCGACGCCCAGGGTGCCGGCGGCGTCGCCCAGCAGGATGGCGTTGCTCTTGACGTGCTTGCAGATCCGCCACAGCAGCTGCAGGGCGCCGGCGGTGGCCGCGTCGGGCGCGGGGCCGGCGACGTGGCGCCAGCTCGCCAGCTCCGGGAAATCCTCGTCCTCGTCCTGGTGCAGCTGCACGTCGCCGAAGATGCGCACCTGGCCCCAGGTGGCCGCGCGGAACGTCTCGCGCTCCAGTTCGAGCAGCCGCAGGTTCTTCTTGCGGCCCAGCAGCTCCAGGGCGTCCGGAGCGAAGGACGGGGCCACGATCACTTCGCAGAAGCGCGTGTGCAGTTCCGCGGCCGCCTCGGCGTCGACCTCGCCGGTGAACGCGAACACGCCGCCGAACGCGGCGTCGGGATCGCTGACCAGGGCGCGGGCGAGGGCCGCCGCCGGCGTGGCCCCGAGCCCCACGCCGCAGGGGTTGGTGTGCTTGATCGCGGCGCAGGCGACGCGCCCGCCCGCCTCGAGGTCGTCGACCAGCTTCACCGCGGCGATCACGTCCATCAGGTTGTTGAAGGACAGCTCCTTGCCGCTGAGCTGGCGCAGCCCCATGCCGAGCAGCGGTTCCTCGACGTCCTCGCCGGGGAGCAGCAGCTCGGCCTTCTGATGGGGGTTCTCGCCGTAGCGCAGCTCGACGCCCAGGATCTGCTCGTGCTCGTGCTCATGATCGTGGCCGTGATCGTGGTCGTGGTCCGGGTCGTCGCAGCAGGCGTGGCCGCCGGCGAACCAGTCGGCGATCGCGGCGTCGTAGTCGGCCGTGAGGGCGAAGGTCGCCGCCGCCATGTTGCGACGGAACTCGGAATCCGGGAAGCCGTCGCCGCCGGCCAGGGCCTCCAGGAAGTCGTCGTAGAAGGCCGGGTCCGGCAGCACGCAGACCCGGGCGTGGTTCTTGGCGGCGGCGCGCAGCAGCGACGGCCCGCCGATGTCGATCTTCTCGATCGCGGCCGCCTCGTCCGCGCCGGCGTCGACCGCCGCGGTGAAGTCGTAGAGGTTGACCACGACCACGTCGAAGGGCAGCACGCCGAGGTCGGCGGCCTGCGCCAGCGCGGCTTCGTCCGGCCCGAGGATCCCTCCGAAGACCAGCGGGTGCAGGGTCTTGACCCGGCCGCCGAAGATCTCCGGGAAGCCCGTGAGTTCGCCCACCTCGCGCACCGCGAGCCCTTCCCGCTTCAGCTCCGCGGCGGTGCCGCCGCTGGCCACGAGCTCGTAGCCGCGGCCGTCCAGGGCGCGGGCCAGCTCGCCGAGGCGGGACTTGTCGGTCACGCTCAGCAGGGCGCGGCGGCGGCGGTTCAGATCAGGGCCTGGTGCCATCTGCGGGCCTCCTCGGCGAACAGGATGTTCAGGACGTCCTGGTAACGTCGGGCCGTCCGCTCGAGGATCGCCGCCGGCAGGGGCGGCGGCGGCGGTTCGCGGTTCCAGTCCAGGGTGTCCAGGTGATTGCGCAGGATCTGCTTGTCCCAACTCGGCGGCTCCTCGCCCGGGCGGTGATCGGCCGCGGGCCAGAAGCGGCTGGAGTCGGGCGTGAGCACCTCGTCGATGAGGGTCAGCTCGCCGTCGACCAGACCGAACTCGAACTTGGTGTCGGCGATCAGCACGCCGCCGGCGCGCGCGTAGGCGGCGGCGCGGCGGTAGAGGTCGAGCGTGACGTCGCGCAGGCGCGCCGCGTCGGCCTCGCCGACCAGGGCGCAGGCGCCCGCGAAATCGATGTTCTCGTCATGCCCCTGCTCCGCCTTGGTCGAGGGCGTGAACAGGGGAGCCGGCAAGGGTTCGGATTTCCGGAGGCCCGGCGGCAGGACATGGCCGCAGACGGTCCCGTCCTGCTGGTAGGAGCGCCAGCCCGAACCCGAGAGGTAGCCGCGCGCGATGCACTCCACCGGGAAGGGCTGGGCCTTGCGCACGAGCATCGATCTGCCGGCCAGCACCTCGCGGTGATCCCGGAACGGCGCCGGGAAGAGGTCGGGTTCGGCCGTCACCAGATGATTAGGAACTTCCTTGAAGAAATTCATCCATGCCATTGTCATCACGGATAGTACAACACCACGACCAGGCACGATCTGATCCATGACGACATCGTAGGCGGAGATCCGGTCGGTCGCGACGATGAACAGTTCCCGGCCGAGATCGAAGATCTCGCGCACCTTACCCCGACGATCGGGCCTCAGGCCGAGATCGACCGTGCTGCGCAGGCTGGACATGGGTCTCCCGGTTCGGTTGGACGGTTGCGGGCGGGCGATCCGGCAGCGCCGGCGGCGCGACGCGCGGATGGTACGCAGCCCCTCCGCCGGTGTCAAGCAAGGCCGCCGGCCGCGCGCCGCGCGTCGCGGCGACCGCGAACGGCGCCGATTCCGGCCAGCGCAGGAGCACCGAACCGCTCAGGTCGGTGCGCAGGATCGGCAGGGTTTCCCCGTTCGCGACGAAGGGGCCGTGGCTGGGGTGGCCGTGGCTGTTCTCAACCCCGCAGCTGATCAGGACCAGTCGGGGCGGCGCGGCCCCCAACAGCGCCGCCCCGCTGGAGGTGCGGCTGCCGTGATGGCCGGCCTTGAGCACGTCGAGTCCGGCCGGGACGCCCAGCTCGCCGCGGGCGAGCAGGCCAGCCTCGCCGGCCACCTCGAGGTCCCCCATCCACAAGCCCACCGGCTGCCCCGCGCGGCGCAGCGCCAACACGACGGAGCGGTCGTTCTCGTCCGCGGCCGTTCCCCCATCGGGAACGGCCGCGAGGCAGAGCAGGTCCCACCCGCCGGCGGCGTGGACGATCGCACCAGGGCGGGGACAGATGACGCTGTCCGCACCCGCCGGGACCGCGGCCGCACCGCCGCAGACCCAGGCGCCTACGGTGCGCCCGGCGAGGACGTCGGCGGCCCCGCCGTCGTGGTCGTCGTGACCGTGCGTCAGCACCGCCACGGCGAAGCGGCGCACGCCCTCGCGCCGCAGCCAGGGATCCAGCACGCGCTCGTACGCCGATCCGCCCAGCCAGGCCGAGCCGGTGTCCACGAGCACGGCCGAGCGGTCCGGGAACACGAAGACCGCCGCATCCCCCTGCCCGATGTCGGCCTGCAGGACCGTCATGGTCCCGGGCCTGACCGCGCGGCCCGTCTGGGTCAAGCCGGCCGCGCAGGCCAAGGCGCCGGCGGCCGCGGCCCACCGCAACCACGACGGCGGCCGCGAGCGCAGGGCGGTGGCGATCAGGAGGCTGCCGGCCGCGAACAGGAACATCGAGACGGCCGTCCAACCGGGCAGCCCGACGCGGCCGTCCCCGAGAGCGTCCAGCGCGGACGATGCCGCGGACAGCAACCGCACGAGCAGCCAGCCGAGGGCCGCCGCCGCCTGCGCCACCCAAGGCCAGGGCACGAGCAGGGCGGCGGCCACCGCCCACACCGCGCCCGCGAAGACGGGCACCGCGATCAGGTTCACCAGCGGCGCCCAGGGATGGATCCAGCCGAACGTGGCGGCGGTGGCGGGCAGCGTGGCCCAACTCGCGCCGAGGCTCACCAGGAGCGGCCCGAGGATCGCCCGCACGAGGCGCCGGGCACCGGACAAGCCATCGGCCAGGCGCAGGGCGCCGACGATCCCGCCCGCCGCCAGGTAGCTCAGGCGCACGCCCGGATCGCCCAGGCAGTCCGGCTGCCAGACCACGGCTGCCCAGAGCAGCAAGGCGAGCGACCGCAGGGCGTCGTGCGCACGACCTGCGGCGACCCCGGCGACGGCCAGCAGCCCCAGACCCGTGGCGCGGAGCGCGGAGCCGGCCAGACCGGTCAGCACGGCGTACAGCGGCAGCAGCAGCCCGAGCCAGAGAGCTCGCAGGTTCGGCCCGGCCGCGAACGGCCGCAGCAGCAGCAGCGCCAGCGCCCCCACCAAGCCGACGTGCAGGCCGGAGACGGCGAAGAGGTGCGAGAGGCCGAGGCGGGCGAAGGGATCGCGCAGGTCGCGCCCGCTGGGATCCCGTTCGCCCAGCAGGATCGAGCCCATCAGCACGGACTCGCGCGCCGGCAGCAGGACGTCCAGCCGCCCCAGGATCGCCGACCGCACGGGTTCCAGGACACGTCCCGCCCCTGCGTCCAGCAGGCCGCCTCCCCCGGCGACCGCCGCCGCCTCCAGTTCGCCCTGCCAGACGAGCCCGCGCGCCCGCGCGTGCGCCACCGGCGAAAAGCCGCCGAACACGGCAGGGCCCGCCGGCGCGCCGACGACGAGATGGCCGGTCACCATCTGCCAGAGCCGCGGGAGCTCGCCGTCGCCCTTGAGCATCACGCCGTCGCCGAGCCGGGGAAACGCCTCGACATCGCCGCGCAGGGTGTCCCCGAGCGCGACCAGAACACCCGGCGCCGACCAGCCTCGCGCGGTCCGGCTCGGCCAGCCGGTGATCCGCAACGCGGCGCCGCAACCGGCCCGCAGACGCCGGCTCGGCAACCACGGGGCCTCGGCCCGGCAATCCGGTCGGGACAAGGTGGCGGCGGTGGCGCGCCCCGCCGCCGTCGCGGCCGCAAGCGCGCCGACCGCGGCGATGGGCACCGCCGCTGGGCTCTTCCACCACCCGACCAGCAGGGGCGCCAGGGCGCCGGCGCGCTGCCACCGGCACGCGGTCGCCGCTGCGTCCCGCCACGGCTCCTGCGATGCGGGCAAGCGCCGGCCGAGGTCGTCGCCGGTCAGAGCCAGGACGGCCCACACCAGCAGGATGGACCGTCGCGCTTCGCGGTCGAGACGGGAAAGCAGCAGCTTCAGGGGGCCTGATAGCGGGGCAAGGTCAGGATGGGGTCGCCGTCCGGGTTCCAGAGGTGGCAACGGTTGCGGCCCCTCTGCTTCGAGAGGTAGAGCATCTCGTCGGCCCTGCGGTAGAGGTCGTCGAGCGTGTCGCCGGCGTCGGGAAAGACGGCGCCGCCACAGGAGATCGTCAGGCGGATCGGCTCGGTGGCCGCCGGGTCGGCGAGGCGCAGGTTCGCGATGCGCACCTGCAGGCGGGCCACGATCTCGACCACGGCCTCAGGCAGCGTGTCCGGCAGAACCAGGGCGAACTCCTCGCCGCCGACCCGGCAGACCAGGTCGATCCGACGCAGCCCGGCCAGCAGTTCCCGGGCCACGGCCTTCAGCACCCGGTCCCCGGCGGGGTGGCCGTACTGGTCGTTGATGGCCTTGAAGTGGTCGATGTCGGCCAGCAGCAGGGCCACCGTCGACTTGCGGCGACGCGCCCGGTCCAGTTCGAAATCGAACTGCGTGTCGAAGAAGGCGCGGTTGCGCACCCCGGTCAGCGGATCGGTGTGCACCAGGCGGTTCATGAGGGTCCGCTGCTGCCAACCGTGGGTCACGAAGCGCGCGATACGCCGGCCGAGGCGCAGCATCTGGCGGCGGTCCCGGTCCGCGGGCGCCAGCAGGTAGAGCAGCCCGGCCTCCCGCGACGGTTCGAGTTCCCCCTCCTCCAGGGAGGGCGGCGTCAGGAAGGGGACGGCCAGGGCGGCCCTGGCCGGACGACCCGCCAGCCGCGCTCGCAACGGCGCCGGCAATTCGTGCTCGTCGGTGATCCAGATGGCTTCGCCGGGTACCCGGTTGGCGGCCCAGAAGGGGCGATCGCCGGGATCGCCGGCGAACACGCGGTCGAGGTCGGTGTCGGGCTCCAGCGGCGGAAAGATCTCCAGGCAGAGCATGAGGCCGGGCAGGTCGGGCTCGAGCATCACCAGGATGTCCCGCAGGACGCGGGGAATCCCCCCCGCGGCCTCGGAAGAGGCCTGCAGCGCCTGGGCCCTTTCCATGGCTTGCATCAGGCGTTCGGGCGCGTTAAGGTCTTGGCCGGCCCCGGCCCAGGTCACGGCCTCGGCGCCTTGATCCGGCGGGAGGGGCGGGGCCGCGGCGATGGTCGGCGCCTGAGGCGGTGCTTTCGTGCCTTCGACGGTGGCGACAGGTGTGAGGAGGTCCGCAAGGTCGTAAAGCGTCGCGTGCCCGGGTCGCGCCAGGAGCGGCGGGCCGGGGCGACCGCTGACGCGGACCTGGACGAGTTCTCCGCCGGCGAGCAGGGCCGAGACCAGGGCATGCCCGGCGACCTTCAGGAGACCGGGATCGTCGGCGGCGAGCGCCGCTTCGACGTCACGGCGCAATTCGACAGCGACCGGGCACTGTTCCAGGAGATGTTGCAGAACGGCGCGCACGGGTTTCACCCCCTCCCGGTCGGCGTCGGCGCTCGAATGGGAACTCGCAACCGCCCCTCGGCGTTGCCAAGGGGTCGGTCGACGACAAGTATGACATATCGTCGCGTTATTTGCAATCGCGGCACCATCTTTGCCGGCCCCGGAATCGCGGAGCGGCCACAACGCACGGAGGCGGCCTCTGATGACCCGTTGGATCACCCTGCTCGCCCTCGTCGCCGGTTTCGCCGCGCTGCTCAGCGGCTGCGCCTCCGCGCCTCCCCTCCAGGATGATTTCGACCCGCGCCCCACTCCGGTCAGGATCGCCGCGTTCGAACAGGCGGACCATCCCGACAGGCGGGATTTGCCGGAACATCGACCCCCTGCCGGCGCCACCCTGGAGACGATGATCGCCGCGAACGACTCCCCCGTCGCCCTGATCGATGACGAGATGCCCGGCCTGTCGCTGCCCGACTCGCTGGTCCCGGTGACGGCCCCCGAACGCACCGCCATCGAGCAGGACCTGCAGATCCTCGACACCGCCCAGGTCCAGCGCTGGGTCGACCACTTCACCGGAGCCGGCCGCGGCTTCATGCAGACCTGGCTGACCCGCAAGGCCGCTTGCGATTCGCTGATCTACAGCCGCCTCGACGCCGCCGGCCTGCCGCGGGAACTGATCTGGCTGGCCGCCATCGAGAGCGGGTTCAACCCCCGCGCCCGCTCCAGCGCCGGCGCGGTGGGCTGCTGGCAGTTCATGGCCGGCACGGCCCGCCACTTCAAGCTGCAGTGCGACTGGTGGGTCGACGAGCGCCACGACCTCGAACTCGCCACCTCGGCCGCCGCCACGTACCTCAGCCAGCTCTACCGCATGTTCGGGGACTGGACCCTGGTCATCGCCGCCTACAATACCGGCGAGCACCGCATCGAGCGCGCGATCCAGGCGGCCGGCCACGACGACGTGCGCCGCCTGCGCATGCCCGACCAGACCCGCAACCACGTCCTGAAATTCGCGGCCGCCCTGCAGATCGGCCGCGATCCCGCCGCCTACGGCTTCGAGGTGCCCGACGCGCCGGACCTGACCTTCGACACCGTGCCCGTCCAGGACGCGACCGACGTCTCCCTGATCGCCGAGTGCGCCGGCGTCGACCGCGACGCCGTGGCCGCGCTCAATCCCGGCCTGCTGCGCGGGGCCACGCCGCCCGAACGCAGCGATTTCCGGGTGCGCGTGCCGCGCGGCACCGGCGAGCGCTGCGAACGCGAGCTGGCCGCCGTCCCCCCGGAAAAGCGCCTGACCTGGCGACGCCACACCGTCGGCCGCGGCGAAACGCTCAGCCAGATCGCCACCCACTACGGCACCCGCGTGCGCGACATCGCCGACCTCAACAAGATCCGCGACGTCTCCCGGATCCACCCCGGCGACCGCCTCCTGATCCCGATGCCCGGCGCCCGCGCGCCGCGCGACCCCGACCGCACCGTGGCGAAGGCCACCCCCGCCCCCGCCCCGGCGAGCCCGCCGCCCGCCGTCGCCGCCGCCACGGCGAAGTCCGGCGGCTACACGCCCCCCGACGGCTACGAGCGCGTGAGCTATCGCGTGAAGTCGGGCGACACGCTGTTCGAGATCGCGCGGCGGTTGGGGGTGACGTTGAAGCACATTATTAGTGTGAATGGGTTGAGGGCTTCGAGCGTGATCCATCCCGGCCAACGCCTCCACGCCTACCGTCCGTTCCCCTAGGTTGTGCCGCTGAAAATGTGTCCGGCCCGGATGATGCCCCGGGCCGGACATGCACACCATCGACCCGGGCTTCGTTCCACCCCACTGCCCCAACCCCAACTGCCAACACCACAGGCAGTTATCCCCAGGCTGGCGCTTCAAGCGCATCGGCTACTACCGTAGACAACTCAACCCTACCCGTATCCAGCGGTTCCTCTGCCTCCACTGCCGCAGATCCTTCAGCACCCAGACCTTCGCCACTTCCTACTGGCTCAAACGGCCCGACATCCTCCCCCAACTCCTGACCAAGACCACCGGCTGCATGGCCAACCGCCAGATCGCCAGGGATCTGCACGTCGCACCCTCCACCATCGACCGCCAGCTCAGCCGCCTCGGCCGACACTGCCTGCTCTTCCACGCCCTGCACATGCACACCGCTGAACCCGCCTCCCGCTTCGCCATCGACGGCTTCGTCTACTTCGAGCACTCCCAGTACTACCCCTTCCACCACCACCTGGCCATCGAACCGGACACCGACTTCATGATCTACTTCACCGACAGCGAGGTGCGCCGCAGCGGCACGATGACCAAAGCTCAGAAGCGCAAACGCCAGCGCCTGGAGAAGATCCACGGCAGGCCCGACCCGAGGGCCGTGTTCAAGGACGTCAGGCACCTGCTGGAGGTGGTCACCGGCGGTCAACCGCGGGTGACGGTGCTGAGCGACGACCACCAGGCCTACCCGAAGGCCCTGCAGACCCTGCCCTGCGAGTCGACCCACCTGGTGACCTCGAGCAAGGAGCGCCGGGACGCGGGCAATCCGTTGTTCCCGATCAACCTAGCGGACCTGCTGATCCGCCACAGCAGCGCGAACCACAAGCGCGAGACGATCGCGTGGTCGAAGCGTCGGCAGCGCAGCGCAGAGCGGTTGGCGGTGTTCCTGGTGTGGCGCAACTACATGAAGGGTCGGCGGGAGAAGGAGCGCGGGAGCCCGACGCCGGCGCAGGCGCGGGGGATGATGGAACATCGGGTCAGCATGCAAGAACTGCTATCGCGGCGGCTGTTCGTGAATCGGATCGGGTTGCCGACGCGGTGGGTGGAGTACTACTGGGGCCACATCAGCACGCGGGTGCTGCCGCGGCAGCGGCGGCACGAGTTGAGCTACGCGATGTGAGGGCTGGCAAGAGAACCGGCCGCGCCTTTGCAGGGCGCGGCCGGACACAATGTTCACGGCACAAGTTTAGAAATGGGCGGTGATGCTGATGCGGTGGGTTTCTTCGTCGTTACCCAACGTATCCCCCGCATAAGCATAATCCACCGTCATCGCCGCCAACCTGAACCCCGCCCCCGCCGTCATCTCCTCGGTCCCCCAGCCCCCGCTGAAACCGCCGCGCAGGAAGACGCGGCGGTCGAGCGCGAGTTCGGCGCCGGTGTGGACGTTGGCGCTGAAGGCGCCCGAGGCGTACTGGTCGGCGTCGCCGCGGTTGTCGAAGCGCGACTCCGCGCTCGCGGCCACGGTCAGCTCGGCCCGCCAGCGCTCCAGGGGGATGCGGTAGGCGGCCGCCGGGACGATGGCCGGGGTGATGACCTCGGTCGTGCCCGCGTAGTCGCCGGGTCCGGACCAGGCGAGGAAGGTCGTGGTGATGTCCTGCAGCTTCAGGCCGAGATCGAGCCCGCGCCAGACGCCGCGCCGCAGCGCGCCGAGGTCGGCGCCGAGGCCGAGGCTCGAGTAGCCGGCGACGCTCTGGCGGACGAACTTCACGGTGCCGCCCAGTTGCCAGGCGCCGTGGCGCTCGGCGTAGGAGGCGAACAGCGCCAGTTCGGAGTCGCTGACGTAACGAAACTGGTCGCGCAGGTTGAAGAGGCCGGCGAGTTCCGCGTCCGACACCGTGCCGTCGCCGTCGGTGTCGAGCTGGTCCTCGAGGTGGGAGGTCAGCTGGATGTCGTCGACGCCGAGGCGGATCGCCGAGAGCGCGAAGCCGGCCTCGGTCCCGCCCAGCAGCGACCAGTCGACGGGGCGCGCGTAGGCCGCGTAGTCGCGGTCGACGAGATCGCCGAACTGCTCCGCGTGCATCAGCAGCAGGCCGCAGCCGTCCAGGCCGCTGAGGCCGGCGGGGTTCCAGAAGGCCGCCGACGGGTCGTCGGCCACGGCCGTGAAGGCGCCGCCCATGCCCAGGGCGCGGGCGCCGCCGCCGTCTTCCATGAAGGAGCCGGCGTACTTGGCGGCCCAGGCGCCGGCGGGCGCGAGCAGCAGGGTCGCGGCGAGCAGCGTGGCGGCGCCGGCCCGGCGACGCGTCCCGGCCATTGCGGATCTGTGCATCGTATCCTCGCATCCCAGGGGGTGGGTGTCGGGCGCGCCCCCGCGGGCGCCGATCCTCCTCAAAATACCACAGTCCGGCGCGGCCGGCCAAGGTCCGTGTCGCGCCGCGGTCAGCTCAAGCCGTACTTGAGCAGCTTGCGGTAGAGCGTGCGCTCGCTGATGCCGAGGCGCTCGGCGGCCCGCCGGCGGCGGCCGCCGGTGGAGCGCAGGGCCTGGTCGATGAGCGCGCGCTCCGCCGACTCCAGGTCCACGGAGCCGGCCGGTTCCAGGGTGGAACCGTGATCCAGGGGAATGGTTTCCGCAAACGTGCCGTCCAGGGGCACGGATTCGCGCTGCGGGAAGCCGTCGGCCCCGCGCAGCAGCGACTTGATCTCGTGCAGGTCCTGGCGCATCTCCAGCAGCATCGCCGAGAGCAGTTCCAGGTCCAGGCCGGCGTAGGGCCGGGCCAGGGGGACAGGCAGACGGGAGGCGCGGGCGCGGCCGCCGGTGACGATGTCCTGGGGCAGGTCGGCCGCCTCGATCATGCCGTCGCGCTTGAAGACCACCACGGAGCTGACGAGGTTGCCCAGTTCGCGCACGTTGCCGGGCCAGGGGTGGTTCAGGAGCATCTCCAGGGCGGGGCGCGAGATGCCGCGCACGTTGGTGCCGTGGCGCTCGTTCTCCTGGTCGAGGAAGTGCTGGACCAGCACGGGCACGTCCTCGCGGCGCTCCCGCAGGGGGGGCGTCGGGATGACCACCACGCGCAGCCGGTAGTAGAGGTCCTGGCGGAACCGGCCTTCCTCGACGTCGCGGGCGAGGTCGCGGTGGGTCGCCGCCACCAGGCGGATGTCGCTGCGCTCCAGGCGCGAGCCGCCGACGGGCGTGAACTCGCCGGTCTCCAGGGCGCGCAGGAAGCGGGTCTGCATCGGCAGCGGCATCTCCGCCACCTCGTCCAGGAAGAGGGTGCCGCCGTCGGCGCGGCGGAACACGCCCTCGTGGCGGCTGACCGCGCCGGTGAAGGCGCCGCGTTCGTGGCCGAACAGCTCGCTTTCCAGGACACCCTCGCTCAGCGAGCCGCAGTTCAGGGAGACGAAGGGGCCGGCCGCCCGCGGCGAGTGGTCGTGGATGGCGCGGGCCACGAGTTCCTTGCCCGTGCCGCTTTCCCCGAGGATCAGGATGGTCACGTCCAGCGGCGCCGCCTGCGCGATCAGGGCGATCATCTGGTTGACGGCGCGCGAGCGGCCGACGATCCCGCTGCGCTCGCGCACGTCGCGCAGGCGCAGCAGGCGCTCCACCTCCTGGCGCAGGCCGTCGCCGGCGGTGGTCGCATCGAGGCGGCGCAGGGCTCCCCGGTGGGGCTTGTCCTGCAGGCCCTCCAGCACGTCCTCCCCGCCCAGGACGAGCAGGTCCGCATCACCCTTGGAGGACAGGAACTTCTCGACCACATGGCGGGTCCGCGCGAAGTCGTTGGTATCGAAGACCAGCAGGGCGCCCCGGCCGTCGGCGAAGCGGGCCAGGGCCTCGGAAGGGGAATCGTGGAGGTAGAGGTCGACGCCGGGAAGGCGCCAATCGGCGGCGGTCTTGAACAGGGCCGGCCTGCGGCTCAGGATCACGACATCGTGGGGCACGTCCCGCCTCCTGCGGATCTGTCAGTCATGACAGTCACATCCCCAGGATGCCACCGTTTCGCCGATCCTGCCACGTTTTCTTGGCAGAGGGGCGGTCAGGCCTGTTTGTGGAGGAACTCGACGTCGATGGCGGCGGCCAGGCGGGCCATGTCGTCCTGCTCGTGGGAGCGGCTCGTGTGGCGGCGCACCAGTTCCTCGAGCCGGTCGCCGGCGTCCTGCAGGCGGGCCAGCAACGGGTCGAGCCGGGGCGCCGGCGGCGCCGGCACGGAGGGGGCGGGCGTCTCGGCGACAGCCGCGGCGGCTGGAACGGGTTCGCGGCCCGGATTCGCCTGCCTGGCGGTAGGCGGCCACGCCGGCGGCGGGCGCCACGGTCGCCGGCGCGCCGCGCGTCGGCTTGGCGGCCGTTTTCGCGGCCGCGACGGTCCGGGACCGCCCGGCGACGGCGGCCGCCCGGCGGGCGTCGCGCCGCGCCGCGGCTGCGGTGCGCCAGCGCTGCCACTGCAGGTAGAAGGCGACGAACAGGGCCGTGCCGCCGGCGGCCAGCGCGACGGCGGCCGCCCAGGCCATCGTCTTGTCGGCGCCCCGCAGGAATGTCAGGATCCCGTGTTCCACTGCGCGTCCTCCCCGCTCAGGCGGTGGTGTCGAGCCGCACGACGGGCGCCGTTTCGGGCGCCGCGTCCGGTTCCGGGGCGCCCGTCGCCGTCTCGGCGCCGTCCCGCTCCCGCTCGTCCTGCTGGTCGCGACCGTCGTCGCGGTGACGGCGGTCGGGATCCACGTTCGTTTTCTGGGGTTCGTCGGGCTGGTGGACCCGGTCGACCCGCTTCTCGCCCCGCAGCAGGTGCCCGGCGGCGGCGTTTTCGGTCTGGGCGATCTGCTGGCTCTTCTGCAGGGCGCGAGCGACGTTGTTCATCTGGGAGATCGTCGACTTGACCGCGAATCCGTCGCCCGACATGGCTCATCCTCCCTCGGACCTCAGGTGCGCAGGGGCACCTGCAGGTCCAGCAGCACCGCCGCCAGCTTGAACATCGGCGGCAGCGCCAGCCCCGCCATGATGTTGACCCGCTCGAGCAGGGCCTCGCGGGGGGACTCCTCCCGCGACGCCTCCTTGCGGCGCTGGGCCCGCCGCTCGCTGCCCAGGCGGTCGATCGACTTGCGCCCCTCGCCGCGCTGGATCTTGCCGCGCAGGCGCAGGATCGCCTTGGTGTGGATCTGGCAGACCCGCGACTCCGTGACGTCGAGGATCTCGCCGATCTCCTTGAGCGTGAGCTCCTCGTAGTAGTAGAGGACCAGGACCAGCTGCTCCTTCTCGGTCAGCTCCTCGAGGCTGCCGGCGATCAGGCCGCGCATCTCCTCCTCCGAGACCACCGTCTCGATGTCGGGGCTGCGCGTGTCGGCGATGTAGTCGCCGAGGCAATTGGACTGGTCGTCGTCCTCGGAGCTGTCCGCGTCGAGCGAGACGATCGTGGCGACCGCCACCTCGTCCATCATCGTCTGCAGCTCGTCCCGGCTGACGCCGAGCTCGCGGGCCAGCTCCTCGTCGGTCGGCGTGCGGTTGAGCCGCGACTCCAGGCCGTGCAGCGCCGCTTCCAGCTGGCGCGCCTTGCGCCGCAGGGAGCGGGGGAACCAGTCCTGGCTGCGCAGCTCGTCGAGGATCGCGCCGCGGATGCGGGGGATCGCGTAGGTCTCGAACTTGTTGCCCCGGCGGAAGTCGTAGTTGTCGACGGCCTGGATCAGGCCGAGCAGCCCCGCCGACACCAGGTCCTTCTGGTCGACGTAGTGGGGCAGGCCGATCGCCATGCGACCCGCCACGTATTTGACCACCCGCGCATAGAACTCCACCAGCGCGTGCCGCGCCTCCTGGTCGCACTTCGCGCTCAGGCGCTCCCAGAGGTCCAGGTGCTCGATCCGGTCGATGGTCTCGGTCTGCTGCATGAGGTGCCTCGTTCTCTGGGTGATGCGCGTCCGCCGTCTGGCTTGAAGACCCGATCACGGGTCGGTTGCAGGTTCCGTGCCCCCCCGCGGCGGGGGTGCGCCGCCTAGCCGGCGGCCACCGGTTTGCCCTTCTTCGCCGCCTTCTCCGCCTCGCGGCGCTTCTTTTCCTCCAGGCGACGGAGCTCCTCGGCCGCCCTCACCTGCTCCAGGCGCAGCTTCTCGGCCCGCCGCCGCTGCCAGTCCTCGCGGACCCACTCGTCCTGGATGCCCGTCTTGAACATCAGCGACAGCAGCGAGCCCACGGCGAAGAAGGCGAAGTAGGCCAGGGCGGCGCGCTTGCCGGCGGCCAGGGCGCCGTAGTCGCGCCAGATGTCGCACATCAGGGAGGTCAGGGCCGCGCCCAGAGCCAGCACGTTGACGAACTTGTTCACGACGCGCCTCCGGCGGCTGCCGCGGCGCCGAGGCTCGCGACGGCGCCGCGGGCGCAGAGCTCGGCCAGGCTGCCGGCGTCGGCGATCACGGGCAGCTCGTCGGGCCAGGGCCCGGTCGCGCGCAGGGACACCGGGAACGGCGAGGTCAGCAGCACGTCCAGCAGCCGGCCCGGACGCGCGCTCAGGTCCCCGCGCGTCAGCGCCAGCCAGTCGCAGTTCCAGCTGCGGCCGGTCTCCCACAGCCGCTCGCGGTCGCCCAGGTCCAGGTCCAGGGGCAGCACCAGGTGGCGGTGCAGGTCCTCGTTGTCGGCGACGAAGCGCCGCACCGTCTCGTCGCGCAGCGACTGGCCGTGCCAGCAGGGCGTGTCGACGAGCACCGCGTCGTAGCGGGGCAGCAGCGGCAGGCTGCGCGCGAACTGGGCCGCCTCGCGCAGCACGGCGGCGTCGTAGCCGCGCTCGGCCGCCTCCTCCTGCAGGCGGCGGACGTCGCCCTTGTGGCGCGGGGTCAGGGACAGCACCAGCACCTTGCGCCCGGCCGCCTTCAGGGCGGCGGCGGCGCCCAGGACCAGGTCGGACTTGCCGGCGCCGGCGCCGCCGAGGAAGACGTGGACGCCGGCGAGATCCTGCCAGCGGCCCCCGGCGGCCCGCAGCTGCCCCCGCAGGTGGGCCTGCGGGTCGCGGGCGCCCTCGGCTTCCCGCAGCCGGCGCAGGTGGCGCACCGCCGCCGGCGAGGAGCCGGCCGCCAGCAGGGCCCGGTCCAGGGGGTCCTGGGCGCGGGGCGGTTCGGGAGCGGCGGCGGCCGCCGCTTCGGTCGCCAGGCCGGCCACGAGCTGCTCGATGCGCTGCACCTCGGCTTCCAGGTCGGCGACGCTGGCCGCGGGACGGACGCGCCGCTCCAGTTCGGGAGCGGCGTCGGGCAGGGCCACGACGACCTCGATGTGGCGGCTGCGCCCGAGGCCCTTCGCGTCGCGCCGCTCGACGCCGCGCGTCTCGGCGATGCGGACGCCGTCGCCGTAGAGGCGGCGGGCGTTCTCGAGGGCTTCCTTGAGCGTGCGCCCGGTCACCCGGCTGGTGCCGTGCTCAGGCCTTGGCTGCGTGGACATGGTGGGCTCCCTGGGTCGAGACGATCCCCGCGGACTGGATGCTGGTGTTGGGCGTGACCTCGGTGTAGCCCATCACCGGCAGTGCCGGGAACGTCGGTTCGATCAATCGCTTCAGGAACAGGCGCATCGGCGTCGGCACCAGCAGGACCGGCGGCTTGCCGCGGCTGTAGACGGCCTGCAGCGTCTTCTCGAGCTTCTCGAGGAAGGTCTGCGCGAACAGCGGGTCCAGGACCACGGCGCCGGCCCGCTCGGAATCGCCGGCCGCCTGGGCCATCACCGCCTCGGTCTCGGGGTGCAGCGAGACGACGTAGACCTGGCCGTCCGGCTCGACGTAGAGGCTGCTGATCGTGCGGCGCAGCGCCTCGCGCACCTTCTCCAGCAGGTGGTCGACGCCGCCGCCGGTTCCGACGTGGTTGGCCAGCGTCTCGAGGATCGTGACGATGTCCTTGACCGGGATGCGCTCGTGCAGCAGGCCGCGCAGGACGTTGTGCAGCGTGTTGACCGGCACCTTGTCCGGGATCAGGTCCTCGATCAGCGCGGGCGCGAACTCGCGCACGCTCTCGCACATGTCCTTGATGTCCTGGCGCGTCAGCAGCTCGTCGGCGTGGGCGCGGATCGTCTCGGAGAGGTGCGTGGCCAGCACCGCGGTCGGCTCGACGACGGTGTAGCCCTCCATCTCGGCCACGGTCTTGCGGGCCGGGTCGATCCACAGGGCGGGCAGCTGGAAGGCCGGCTCCACGGTGGGGAGCCCCTCGATGGGTTCCCCGCCGCCGGTGCTCATCGCCAGCAGCCGGTCGGGCCGCAGCTCGGCCCGGGCCAGGGCGACGCCCTTCAGCTTGATCACGTACTCGTGGGCGCCGAGCTGGAGGTTGTCCCGCACGCGGATGGGGTGGACCAGCACGCCCAGCTCGCTGCCGATCTGGCGGCGGATGTTGGTGATCCGGGTTCAGCAGGTCCCCGCCGCGCGCCTGGTCGACCAGCGACAGCAGGCCGTAGCCCAGCTCCAGCTCCATGGCGTCGGTCACGAACAGGTCGTGGCCCGGCCCGCGGTCGGGCGCCGGCGCCGCCTCCTCGATCGCCAGGGCCTCGTCGGCCGCGTCCTGGCGGTCGATGGACTCGACGCGCGAGCTGAGCAGGCGCCCGACGATGGCGAACACCGCGCCCAGGGTCAGGAAGGGCAGGGTCGGCAGGCCGGGGATCAGGCCGAGCACGACCAGGGAGCCCGACGCCAGGTAGATGGCCTTGGGCTGGCGGAACAGCTGCATGGTGAGCGACTGGCCCAGGTTCATCGAGCTGCTCTGGCGCGTGACCACCAGGCCGGCCGCGGTGGAGATCAGCAGCGCCGGGATCTGGCTGACCAGGCCGTCGCCGACGGTCAGGCGCGTGAACTGGCGCAGGCTCTCCCCGGCCGTCATCCCCATCTGCAGCATGCCGATGATGAAGCCGCCGACGATGTTGATCAGGGTGATGATGATCCCGGCGACCGCGTCGCCGCGCACGAACTTGCTGGCGCCGTCCATGGCGCCGAAGAACTCGGCCTCCGAGGCGACCTGGGCGCGGCGGCGGCGGGCCTCGGCCTCGTTGATCAGGCCGGTGTTCAGGTCGGCGTCGATGGCCATCTGCTTGCCGGGCATCGCGTCCAGGGTGAAGCGGGCCGCCACCTCGGCGATGCGGCCGGAGCCCTTGGTGATCACCACGAACTGCACGATGACCAGGATGGCGAAGACGATCACGCCGATGACGTAGTTGCCGCCGATGACGAAGTCGCCGAAGCTCGCGATGACCTTGCCGGCGCCGCCCTTGGCCAGGATCAGGCGCGTCGAGGCGACGTTCAGCGCCAGCCGGTAGAGCGTCACGATCAGCAGCAGGGAGGGGAAGCTGGAGAACTGCAGGGGCTCCTTGAGGTACAGGGAGACCAGCAGGATCACCACCGCAAAGGCGATGTTGAAGGTGATCAGCAGGTCGAGCACCGCGGGGTGGACCGGCATGATCATCAGGCCGACGACCGCCAGCACGGCCAGCGCGCTCAGGATGTTGCTGTTGGCCAGCAGCAGGTCGCGGTCGATGCCCTTGTTCACGTCGGATCAGCCTCCGGGCCTCAGGCCCGCTTCAAGCGGTAGACGTAGGCCAGCACCTCGGCGACGGCCTGGTACAGGTCGTCGGGGATGTAGGCCCCGACCTTGACGAGCTTATGCAGGGCGCGTGCCAGCGGCTTGTTCTCGATGACCGGAACGCGGTTCTCGCGGGCGATCCGCTTGATCGTCTGCGCCAGGTGGTCCTGGCCCTTGGCGACCACCCGCGGCGCCGACTCCCCGTCCTTGTAGCGCAGGGCCACGGCGAAGTGGGTCGGGTTGGTCACCACGACGTCGGCGCGCGGGATCTCGGCCAGCATGCGCTTGCGCACCGCCTCGATCTGGATGGCGCGCATGCGGGCCTTGATCTGGGGATCGCCCTCGATGTCCTTGTTCTCCTCGATGACCTCCTGCTTGGTCATCTTGAGGTTCTCCTCGTGCTGCCACTTCTGGAAGGCCCAGTCGATCGCGGCCACGGCGAGCATGAGGGCGGCCAGGCGGTAGACGAGCTTGGCGACCGTGTGCCAGCCGACCGCGGCCGCGCCGGTCAGGGGCAGCAGCGAGATCCCCAGCAGCTCCCCGCCCAGGGAGGCCACCGTCCACCAGGCGACGCCGCCGATCAGCAGGATCTTCGCGAGGCTCTTGAGCAGTTCGAAGCCCGTCTTGCGGCTGAAGATGCCCTTGAGGCCGTTCAGCGGGTTGATGTTGTCCATCCGGAAGGCCAGGGACGACAGGCTCACGTGCCAGCCGACCTGCATGACGTTCGCCAGCAGGCCGATGACCATGATCCCGCCCGCCACCGGCGCCACGGCCCGGACCAGGACCATGACGTTGGCCGAGGCGAACTCGGCCAGGGCGAAGGGGCTGTCCAGCCGGAAGAGGTGGGCCTCGCCGAACAGGTAGCGCGCGTTGTCGTTGAGGATCCGGCCCATGGCCCCGGTGCCGACGAACAGCAGGGAGAAGCCGGCCAGCAGCACCAGGGCGCTGTTGACCTCCTGGCTCAGCGCCACCTGCCCCTTCTCCAGCGCCTTCTCGCGCTTGCGGGGTGTCGCTTTCTCGGTCCTCTCGCCACCCGGTGCGTCCGACATCGGCCCTCACCTCCCCGCGTCGGCGGCCGGCGGCGCCGGCCGGAACCGTTCAGCCCTGCAGCGCGCCCAGGACGGCGCCGAAGCGCCCCTCCAGGTCGGCGAGCAGCGACCCCATGACCTGGCCGAAGTAGACCAGCGACAGCCCGAGCGTCGCGAGGCCCACGGCGATGGTGATGGGGAAGCCCACCACCAGGATGTTGATCTGCGGCACCGTCTTGACGATGAAGCCCATGGCCACGTTCACCAGCAGCAGCACCACCGCGACCGGGGCCGCGATGCGCAGGCCCAGCTCGAAGAAGCCGGCGAACTCCTGCGCCACCAGCCAGGACCCGGCGTCCAGCGAGATGGGCTGCAGCGGCGGCACCAGCACGCAGGACTGCGCGCAGACCGCGATCAGGGTGTGGTGGCCGTCCACGGCGAAGAAGATCATCACCGCCAGCAGGTAGTAGAGGTTCGCCAGCACCGAGACCTGCCCCATCCCCTGCGGGTCGATCGTGTTGACCATGGAGAAGCCGATCTGGACGCCCACCAGCTCGCCGGCGAAGCGGACGGCGGCGAAGGGGACCCCGGCCGTGAAGGCCAGCAGGGCGCCCACGGTCAGGGACCGCAGGCCCTCGGCCGCCAGCGACTCCCAGGAGAGGTCCAGCGGCCCGGGCGGCAGCTGGGCCGACACCGCCGGCGCGACCGCCCCGGCGATCACCACGGCGATGGCGACGCGCCAGAGCGGCGGCACGGTCGTGCCGGACAGCAGCGGCAGCATCGCGGTCAGGATGGACAGGCGCAGGGTCAGCGCCAGGGTCAGGACCAGCCAGGTGAAGTCGAGCGACACCGGCAGGTTCATGTCACATCGCCCCGATGCGTTCGAAGATGTCCAGGGTGAACGAGGTCATCTGCTGGATGATCCAGGGCAGCGAGATGATCAGCACCAGGAACACGGCCAGGATCTTCGGCACGAAGGTCATGGTCATCTCGTTGATGTGCGTCGCCGCCTGGAAGACGCTGATGATCAGGCCCACCACCATGCCGGCGGCCAGCATGGGGCCGGCCACCAGCAGGGTGGTCTTCAGGGCGAGCTGCCCCAGTTCGACGACGGTCTCGGTGGTCATGGCGTCCTTCCGGCTTCCGGCTTCAGTTCTGGAATCCCATCACGAGCGAGCGGACGATCAGGTACCAGCCGTCCACCAGCACGAAGAGCAGGATCTTGAACGGCAGGCTGATCAGCACCGGCGGCAGCATCATCATGCCCATCGACATCAGGACCGAGGCCACCACCATGTCGATGATCAGGAACGGCAGGAACAGCACGAAGCCGATCTGGAAGGCCGTCTTCAGCTCGCTGATCACGAAGCTCGGCACCACCACCAGCAGGGGCAGGTCCTCGGGCTGCTCGGGCGCCTCGCTGTTGGTCAGCTCCAGGAACAGGGCGATGTCCTTCTCCCGGGTCTGCCCCAGCATGAACTCCTTCAGGGGCACCTCGGCGCGCTTCAGGGCCTCGCCCTGGCCGATCTCCTCGGCCAGGTAGGGCTTCAGGGCCTCCTGGTGGATCTGCGTGCCGACGGGGGCCATGATCACGAAGGTCAGGAACAGGGCCAGGCCGATCAGGATCTGGTTGGCGGGCATCTGGCCCGTGCCCAGGGCCTGCCGCAGGAAGCCCAGCACGATGATGATCCGCGTGAAGCTCGTCAGCAGCACCAGCAGGGCGGGCGCCAGCGAGATCAGGGTCATCAGCAGGACGATCTCGACCGCGACGTCCAGGCGGGCGCCGCCCTCGGCGCCTCCGAGCGTCAGGCTGAAACTGGAGCCGGGAGCGGCCGCGGCCGTCTGGGCAAGGGCGGCGCCGGGCGAGGCGAGCGAAGCCGCCAGGGCGAGCCCCAGGACGATGAGGATCTGTCCGGTCTTCAAGTTACCTGCCTTCGGGTGTGTCGGTGCCGGGACGCGGCATCGCAATGGGCGTGCCAGCGCGCCCGGCCCGCAGGAGCGGTCCCGGCGGCGGGAAACGGCGAATGTGGCCATCCAGCGGCCACGGGGCGGTCAGGAACGGTGCAGCGGCGGCAGGGGCGGGCGGGTCAGGGGTTGCCGGCGCGGCGGGTGCGCAGGCGGTCCAGGAGACCGCCGACGGGCAGCGAGGGCGCCGCGGGCGCGTGGCGCGCCGGATCGTAGGGCGCGCGGTCCAGCAGGACGACGGACTGGTCGTGGCGGTACAGCGTGAAGACCTCGTCGCCGCAGCGCAGCAGCTCGACGGCCCGGCGCGGCCCGACGGCGTGCACGGCGACGATCGCGGCGGCGGCGCCGGGGCGCGCGCCCTGCAGCCTCCCGACCAGCTTCAGGAACAGCAGCAGCAGCGTGAAGACGACCACCAGGCCGCCGACCAGCTTGAGCCAGGCCAGGCCGCCGGCGGCGGTCTGGACGGCCAGGAAGGGCAGCGCCGCGCTCGCGCCCGGCATGTCAGGTCAGCCTCTTGATGCGCTCGGAGCGGCTGAGCAGCTTGGTGATGCGCACCGCGAACTGCTCGTCCACCACGACGACCTCGCCGCGGGCCAGCAGCACGCCGTTGACCATGATGTCCACGGGCTCGTTCGGCGCCTTGCCCAGCTCGACCACGGCGCCGGGGCTCAGGTTCATGATGTCGCGGATCTTCATCCGGGCGCGCCCCAGCTCGACGGTCAGCTTCATGTCGATGTCCAGCAGGACGCCGATGTTGCGGATCTCGGGCGCGATGGCCGCGAGGTCCTCCTCCGGCTCGGCGGGGCGCATCTGGTCGGTGCTGTGCCCGGGCTGACGGGCGGCGGGGTCGGCGTCGGCTACGGCCGTGGCGCCGCTCCCGAAGACATTGTTCTGGATACCATCGGACATCTTCCTACTCCTCTTCGTCCAGGCGTTCGGTGAGCTTCAGGGCGCGGCACTGGTTCAGCTTGCCGGTCAGGCCCCGGAACATGGGCTTGCCCTGGACTTCCAGCACCAGGGGCGACTGCAGGGACTTGTAGAGCGGCAGCACGTCCCCCTCCTTGAGATCCAGGATGTTCTCGAACGTGAGGATCACGTCCGCCAGGTTCACGACCACGTCGGCCGTGGCCCCCTTGACCACTTCGAATAGCAATTGCCGGTCCCGTCGCACCTCTTCCGGGGTGCGGAACTCGGAATTCTCCTCCGGATCGAAGCGGTGCCAGACCGGTTCGAAGGCCGTCAGGGGGATGCACAGGTCCAGGGGCCCGCGCAGCTCCTCGAGGCCGATCTCGAAGCGGATCAAGAGGACGGGCTCGCCGGCGGTCACGGTCGTCAGGTAGGCGGGGTTGTTCTCGAGGTGCACGAAGCTCGGCTGCATGGACCAGTTTCTCGGCACCCTCGGCGATGTGGCCGAGCAGCTTGTCGATGACCAGCCGCGCGACCCCCAGCTCGATGTCGGTGAACTTGCGCTCGACGCGGCAGGCCTCGATGGGCCCGCCGAGCAGCCGCATCATCATCAGGTAGATCATGCCGGCGTCGAAGTGCAGCAGGGACAGGCCGTTCAGCGGCGCCAGCCCGATGTTCACCGCGCAGGTCACCGGCGGCATCGCGCCGACGAACTCGCCGAAGTTCATGACCTCGAGGCCGCGGTAGCCGATGCCCGTGTTCGCCCGCAGCATGCTGGTCAGGCCCAGCGACGAGGACTTGGCGAACGCCTCGGCGAAGGTGATCAGGTTCTTCTCGAACTGCCGCGAGATCTTGGTCGGCCGGCTGAAGTCGAAGGACGACGACCCCGGACACGCCCTGCACCAGGGCCGCCGCCGCGTCGACCGCCGCCTGCTCGCCGGCGGCGTCGTCCTGCTCGAACAGCTCGTCCAGGGCGGCCTCGCGCCCCTGCTCGGGATCGCTCATGTCAGCTCCCCGTCCTTCCCTGCCCGCTCACTGCACGACCAGGTCGGAGAAGTAGATGTTCATCAGCCCGGCTTCCGGCAGGGCCTCGCCCAGCTTGCGCAGCAGTTCCGTCTTCAGGGCTTCCTTGCCTTCCAGCGTGCGCAGGTCGGCGGCGAACTTGTTCGACAGCGAGGCGATGACGATGTCCCGCAGGTGCGGCAGCCGCTCCTCCACCAGCAGCACCTTCTCCTGGTCGGGGACCTCCAGGTCCACGCTGATGCGCAGGTAGCTCGTCACCGCGCCGTCGGTGCGCAGCGAGACCGTCACTTCCTTCAGGCCCACGAGCGCGCCGCGGCCGCTGAGGGTGCCGCCCTCGCCGTGCTTGCCGGGCTTGCCGTGGCCGCCGGACTTGCCCTTCCCCTCGGCCTTCGCCGCGGCCCCGTGCCCTTCCTCGCCGTCCGCCGCGGCCAGGGCCGCCGGATCGCCGCCGCCCAGGTGCTGGAGCTTCGGCACGATCACGAACTGGGTGACCCCGACCGCCAGGGCGGCCTGGACCACGATGATGATGGCCAGCAGCACGAGCTTGTTGTCCAGCGGCTTACCGGCCGCCTTCTTGGGCTTCTCCGGCGTCTCGGTCTTGGCTTCCTCTTCGGCCATGTCCCTCTCCCGTCGTTAGTGGCTGCGCGTGCGGCGCCGGTAGTCCAGGACCTGCCGCACGACCTCCTCGACCGGCTCCCGCACGGTGATCTGGCGCCCGGTGGTCAGGCCGATCATGGTCTCGGGCGTGCGCTCGACGACCTCGATCAGTTCGGCGTTGACCACGATGCCGCTGCCGTCCAGCCGCGTGACGCTGATCATGGGCTCCGGCTCCTCTCCCGCCGTTCAGTCCCGCTAGCGGACCATCGAGACGATGTCCTGCAGGATCTGGTCGCCGGTGGTGATGACCTTCGCGTTGGCCTGGAAGGCGCGCTGGGCGATCACCATGTTCGTCAGTTCCTGGGTCAGGTCCACGTTGGAGCCCTCCAGGGCGCCGGACGTGATGAAGGTGTCCGACTCGCCGCCGGCGAAGCCCTCGATCGCCAGGCCGGAGTTGCCGCTGACCTGGAAGGTGTTGCCCTCGGTCCGCAGCAGGCCCTGGGTGTTGGAGAACCGCGCCAGCCCGATCTGGCCGAGCGTCTGCACCGTGTCGTTCGAGAAGCGGCCGATGATGACGCCGTCGCTGTTGATCTCGTAGTCGAGCAGCGAACCCACGGTGTGGCCGTCGGCGATCGTCTGCAGGGTCTCGTTGGCGGCGTACTGCGTGAGGCCGCTGAGGCCGCCGAACTGGCCGGCGTCGATCTGCAGCGTGAGGGGCAGCGCGCCGGTCGTCCCGTCGGCCTGGGGCCGGAAGGACAGCCCGCCCGCGTCGTCGGTGTAGCGGAAGGCGATGATCTCGCCGGTCTCGGCGAAGCTGGCCGTGCCGGTGTTCCCGCTGACCATCACCTCGTCGCCCTCCATCTCGGCGACCCAGTTCCACTCGTTGCGCCCGATGACCTTGGTGAAGGTGAACAGGACGTTGTGGACGTCGCCGAGGGAGTCGTAGACGGTGGCCGAGGCGGTGAACTCGCTGCCGTCGTCGGCCTCCTGGGTCTCGGTGAAGCCGAACGAGGTCTCGAGGGTCGGGTTGACCTCGCCCACCTCGCGGATGTCCACCTGCCCGAGCGCGTTCTCGATGCCGACCTCGCCGTTCATGACGATGCGACCGTCGACGTCCAGGCTGACCGGCGTGGTCGAGATGCCCAGCGCGACTTGCAGGCCCGCGAGCAGGTCGGCCACCGTCGTGGCCGCGTCCACGGACATCGTGTTCGACGGCGCCTGGTGCTCGCCGACCGAACCGCCGATCAGCAGCGTGGTGTTGGGGTTGGTCGAGCGAGACGTTCAGGCCCAGGGACTGGCCGCGGCTGTTGTAGACGGACGTCAGCAGGTCGTCGGCCGTCGCCGCCGCCCGGATCTGGCCCGCCTCGCGCACCGAATCGTAGGTCGAACCGCCCGCGCCCGGCCCGATGCTGGGGCTGAACCGGAAGGACTGGTTGAAATCGAGCCGGCCCGGGATGGTCAGCTGCAGGTTCTGCAGGGTCGTGGCGCCGGTCGTGTTGTTCAGCGAGATCGACCCGTCGGCGGCGATGCTGACCGCGGCGCCGCCCGCTCCCACGTCGGGCAGCGACTCCAGCGAGGTCTGCAGCCAGGCCGCCAGGTCCGCCAGGGTGGTGCCGTCGGTGCCGACCTCGAAGGCGGGCAGGCTGATCGTGTTCGAGCCCGAGGCGCCGCTGACCAGCCCGGTCAGCGAGATCTGGTCGTTCTCCAGCAGGCCCATGGCCCCGCCGCTCTGGCCGTACAGCGCGGTCAGCAGGTCGGTGCCCGCGGCCGCGGCCATGAAGTGGGACGACTCCATGATCGTGCCCTGCGCCTCGGCGTCGGAGTTGAGGTTCCCGAACAGACGCACCGAGGTCGAGGCCAGGGCGGGGACCGTGCGGCCGGGGTCGAGGAACAGGTCCTGGTAGGCGCCGGGCTGGATGACGCCGTTGTCGTCGGCCATCAGGCCCTGCAGGTGCAGGCCGGTGCCCGGGTCGACGAAGTTGTTGCTGGCGTCCAGGCCGAAGGCCCCGGAGCGGGTGTAGTAGCGGCCCGCGCCGTCGCTCAGCACGAAGAAGCCGTCGCCCTGCAGGGCGAGGTCGTTGACCAGGCCCGTGGTCTCGAGGTGCCCCTGCGTGAAGCGCGAGTCGATGCTGCCCACCGACGACCCCAGCCCGACCTGCTGGGCGTTGACGCCGCCGCGGCTGCCGGAGACCGGCCGCTGCGACGGGCGCACCGTCTGGGTCAGCATCTCGCGGAAGGTCACCCGTGAGGACTTGTAGCCCACCGTGTTGGCGTTGGCGATGTTGTTGCCGATCACGTCCAGCGCGATCGAGTTGGCCGACAGGCCCGTGATGCCGGAGTACAGCGAACGAAGCATGTGTTCCTCCTTGCCCGGACCGCCCGCGGGATCAGATCCCCACGCGCGCGATCTCGGAAGCGTAGTAGTCACGGCCTGCGATGTGCAGCAGGGCCAGGTTGTTCTCGAAGCGGATGCTCTCGACCAGGCCCGACATGTAGACCACCGACTCGACGTCGGCGCCCTCGCCGTCGGCGACCTCGACGCTCAGCGTGTAGTCCCCGTCCGCCGCCGGCTGGCCGTCGGCGTCCAGGCCGTCCCAGGTCAGCTCCGACCAGCCCGCGTCCACCGTCTGGGTGAACGTGCGCACGACGTCGCCGCTCTCGTCGCGGACGGTCACGGTCGCCACGCCCGCCGCCTCCGACTGGAGGTGGCTCGCCGCGGTCTCGCCGTCCTCCACGGCCACCTGGTCGCCCTCGACCACGGCGGTGCGGCCGACCAGGCCCAGCATCATGGTGTTGTTCAGGGACTGGGTGTACACGAGGTCCTGCGTCATCGAGTCGTTCATGGCCTGCAGCTGCTCCAGCGTGGACAGCTGGGCGAGCTGCGAGGTGAACTCGGCGTTGTCCAGGGGCTTCAGGGGGTCCTGGTTCTTGATCTGCGTGATGAGCAGCTGCAGGAACTCGTTCTTGAGCTCCTCGGCGCTGCCGGTCCCGGCCGTCGAAGTGGTCGGGGTCGTGCTCACCGAATTGACGATCATGTGCGGGCTCCTTCCTCGCCATCGCGTTCGTCACGGCCGCGGCGGCCGTCCCGGCCGCTGCGGTCGTCCCGTCCGTCGTCGTGCCGATCGGGCTCCTCCCGCTCCACGTCGACTTTCACCCGGTCCCAGCCGGCCTGCTTGTCCAGCAGCGCGGCCGTGAGTTCGTGGGCCCCTTCGCGCAGCGCGCGGGCGGCTTCGGCCGATTCGACGCGGAAGGTCAGCTGCAATTCCTGACCGTGCCGCTCGAAGCTGACCTCGACCCGGCCGAGCTGCGGGGGCGTGAGCTGCAGGCGCAGGACGCCCTTGCCGCCGAGCCCGGGGAGTTCCCCGGCCAGGCGGGCGACGACCTGCCGCCGCACGCTCGCCGGCACCGAGGCCTCGCTGCCGTCGGCCGACGTCAGGCCGCCGGCGGCGGCGCCGTTCGCCTTGGCGGCCAGGCCCGCGAGGCCGGTGGCGCTTCCCGCCGCCGCGGCGGCGCGCCCGGCTGCGGCCAGCTGCGTCGGACCGCCGGCCGTCGCCGCGTCCGGCCCGGCCGCGGTCCGGCCGGACCCGTCGGCGGCCGCGCCGCCCTTCCCGGCCAGCGCCGCGGACAGCGCCGCCCGGTCGTCCCGGACCGCAGCGGCTGCCTGGTCGCCGGCCGCCGTCGCGGTCGCCTCCAGTTTCGCGGCAGGCGCGTCCGTGCCGGTCGTTTCCCCGGCCGCCGCCGGCATCGTCTCGTCGGCGGTCTCCTGCGCGGCACCGGTCTTCGCCGCGGCGGCGGCCTTCACCGCGGCGGCGGTCGCCGCGAACGCGGCCTCATCGGCCGCCTGGTCGCCGACCAGCGCGGCGCTCGGATCGCCGCCGGCGCTCCCGGCCGAGGCGGCCGTCGCCGTCGGGGACTTCACGCCCCCGGGAAGTGCGGCCGCGGCGCCGGCGGCGGCGTTGACCGCCGCCGTTCCGGCTCCGGGCCGTGAGAACGTGGTGCCGAGGCGGACGGCGGCGCCGTCCGCGGACCCGCGCTGGGCGGCCTGCCGGTGGCCCGCCTCGCCGCGCGCGGCGGCATCCTGCGTCTTGGCTTGGTCCTGGCGGCCCCGGCTGCCGAGCGGCGCCGCCGACTCCTTCGTCGACGCCGCGGGGCGGCCCGACTGGGCGGCGAGCGTCGCCGCGAAGGGCGAGCCCTCCGCGCCGTCGCGGCGCTCGTCGCGGGTGGACCGGGGCGCGGGCGTCTCGACGCGGGGCAGAGCGGTCAGGATCGCGGTCACGAGCTGCCTCCCGGAGGGCTCATGCGGGCGCTGATCTCGGCCGCGAGCGCCGGCGTCATGAAGGCGAGGATGCGGGCGGCCTGGCGGTCCTTCAGGCGGGTCATGATCTCCAGGACGATCTCCATGTCGAGGCTGGCGAGGATGGGGGCCGCGCTCGCCGGCTTCATGGCCTCGTAGACCTTCGCCAGCTTCGCGATCTCCGCGTCGTGGGAGGCGTCGAGGGCGCCCTGCGCCGTCTTGATCTCCGTCGCCAGGCCCTGCAGGCGGACCTGGGCGGCGTCGAACGCCTTCTGCTCCACGTCGAGGGCGGAGGCGCGCAGGGCCAGCTCTTCGCGCTGCCGCTGCAGGGCGTCGCGCTCGAGCTCCAGCCGGGCGAGGGTGTCGTCGAGGGCCGCGTCGCCCCCGCCGGTCACCGGGGCGAGCAGCTCCCCGAGCCGCCCCTTGACGGCGTTCTGGAGCATGCCGCTGGTCATGACGATGGTGCCGAACAGCACCAGGAAGGTCAGTGTCGAGACGATCAGGATGGTCTTCATGGCTCCGTCCCGTACCTGAGTGAGGCCACTTCGTCCATGCGCTTGCGGTCCTCGCGGCGCTCCTGCTCCTGCCAGTCCGCCAGCTGCCGCTCGCGCAGCTGTTCGAGCACCTTCTTGTCGCGCTGCGCCGCCAGCAGGATGAGCCGCTGCTGCTCGGCCTCGGCGCGGATGCGGCGGGCCCGCTCGGCGTTGCGGCGGATCTGCAACCGCCGCCCGCCGGTGAAATCGCTGAGGCGCTTCATGCGGGCCAGTTCGAAGCCGTGCTCGACCTCCCGCTGCGCGGCCGCGTCGCACTCCCGGCCGAGCCGCTCGTTCTCGCGATCGAGCTGGACGGCCGCGGACAGGATCCCCTGCAGCTTCCGTGCCTCACGGTCGACGATGCGGTCGCGGTGGCGGAGGACCTTCTCGAGCCTGAAGCGGAACATTCATCACACTCCGCTAGTCAATGCCATCAAAGACTTTACGGTATCGCTCCACTGGGAGCGCTCCGCGACCTCCTGGCAGAGGAACCGCCGGACGGCCTCGCGCTTGGCCAGCGCCGTATCGACCAGGGGATCGGATCCGGCCACGTAGGCGCCGATGTTGATCAGGTCGCGGTTGTCCTCGAGCGCCTTCAGCCAGCGCATGACCTTCGTGCCGGCGGCGCGCACCTCGGGCGTCACGACCTCGTTGCGCAGGCGCGAGATGCTGCCGAGCACGTCCACGGCCGGGTAATGCCCCTCGCGGGCCAGGTCGCGGCTGAGCATGATGTGACCGTCGAGGATGGAGCGCACCGCGTCGCCGATCGGGTCGTGGATGTCGTCGCCCTCGATCAGCACGGTGAAGAAGGCCGTGATGGCGGCGTCCGCGGAGCAGCCCGTGCGCTCGCAGAGCTTCGGCAGCAGGGCGTAGACCGACGGCGTGTAGCCCTTGGTGGTCGGCGGCTCCCCGGCGGCCAGGCCGATCTCCCGCAGCGCCATCGCGTAGCGGGTGACCGAGTCCATCAGGAACAGGACGTTGCGGCCCTTGTCGCGGAAGGCCTCGGCGATGGTCAGGGCCGTCTCGGCGCCCTTGATCCGCAGCACGGCGTTCTCGTCCGAGGTGACCACCACGACCACGCTGCGCGCGAGTCCCTCGGGGCCGAGGTCGCGCTCGAGGAACTCCCGGACCTCGCGGCCGCGCTCGCCGATCAGCGCGCAGACGATCACGTCGGCGTCGGCGTTGCGGGCCAGCATGCCCAGCAGCACGCTCTTGCCCACGCCGCTGCCGGCGAAGATCCCCAGCCGCTGCCCCCTGGCCATCGTCACCAGGCCGTCGATGGAGCGCACCCCGGTCGCCATGGGCTCGGTAATGCGCATCCGGTCCATGGCCCGCGGCGGGTCCGCCCGCACCGTCCGCTCGCGCAGGTTGGACAGGGGGCCCTTCCCGTCGATGGGCGTGCCGAGGCCGTCGAGGATGCGCCCCAGCAGGCGCTCGTCGGCGGGCACCGTCAGGGCGTTGGCGACGATCGTGGCCTTCTGGCCGGGCGCGATGCCGGCCATGGTGCGGTAGGGCATGGCGACGGCGCAGCCGTCGCGGAAGCCCACGACCTCGGCCAGGATGGGTTCGGCGGCGCGGCCGGCGTCGATGCTGCAGACGGTGCCGACGGCGGCGGCCAGGCCGAGGATCTCGACCGAGAGGCCCTTGATGCCCGAGACGGTGCCGTTGCCGCGCACCGGGTCGGTGCGGCGCACCTTCTGGATGGTCTCGGCCCAGGGCAGGCTCACGACTCGCCTCCCGGGCGGTCGTCGGCCGGCTCCAGCATGCTCTCGCGGACGACCTCCGCCAGGCGCTCGAAGCGGCCGCCGAGGGTGTAGTCCCACTCGCGCCCGCCGGCGTTGATCACGCAGCCGCCGCGCTCGACGCGCCGGTCGGGGTTGACGCTGACGATGTTCAGCTCGCGCAGCGCCTCGGCGTGGTCCTGCAGGGCCGTCACGTCCGCCGGGTTGGCGATCAGCGTGAAGCTGGTGCCGCGCTCGGCGCGGAAGATGATGGTCTCGACGGCCTTCAGCAGGACGTCCCGGTCCAGCGCGACGGCGCGGCGCAGGATCTGCTCGGCCATGGCGATCGACAGCTCCACGGCGTCGCGGGCGACGTCGTGCAGCTCGTCCGCGACGCGCGCCTGCACGGCCTCGGCCAGGGCGCGGATCGTCGCGTCGATGCCCTGCCGCCACTGCTCGTTCTCCAGGCGCAGCTGGCGGGCGACGTCGCCCCGCACCTCGGTCTCCACGAGCCGGAACAGGGTCTCGCGCTCCTGGGCGTCGAGGCGGTGCAGGAAGCCGCCGAGCCCGTCGGCCGGGAAGTCCTCGACGAAGCTGAGCCCGCGCTCGTCCTCGGACCCGCCGGCCGCCTCCCCCGCGGGGTCCAGCAGCGAGACCGCGGCCGTGGCCTCCGCGATGAGGTCGTCAGGAGACCATGGACGCACTGGCGCCGCCCTTTCCGAGCGTGATGACGCCCTCGTCCATCAGGCGGCGCACGACGGCCACCATCTTCGACTGGGCCTCCTCGACGTCGGTCAGCGGGACGGCCCCCATGTACTCCATGTCCTCCTTGATGCTCACGGTCGCGCGCTTGGACATGTTGCGGAAGATCTTCTCCTGGATGTTCTGCGGGGTCCCCTTCAGCGCCAGGGCCAGGTCCTTGCCCGGGACCTCCTTGAGCACGTCCTGGATGTAGCGGTCGTCCAGGTTGATCAGGTCCTCGAACACGAACATCAGGTTCTTGATCTCGTTGGCGCACTCGTCGTCGATCTCGCGCATGTCGTCGATGATCTCGAGCCAGCTCTCCTGGTCGATCTCGTTCAGCAGCGCGGCCACCTGCTTGCGCCCGCCGAACTTCTTGGTGTCGCTGGAGTACTCGCCCTGCACCGCGGCGCTGACGATGGTCTCCACCACGCGCAGGGCCTCGCGGCTGGGCTTGTCCAGGATCGCCATGCGGTGGGCGATGCTGCCCTGCAGGGAGGGCGGCATCAGCTTCATGATCGGGCCGCTGAAGCGCGGGTCCACGTGGGACAGCACCAGGGCGATCGTCTGGGCGTTCTCGTTCTTGAGGTAGTTCATGACGGTCAGCGCGTCGACCTTCTTGAGGTTGTCGAAGCCGGCCAGCTCGCTGTAGCCGGTGGCGCGGTTCATGACCGAGTCGGCCGAGCGCTTGCCGAGCGCCTCCTCGAGGATCTCCAGCGCCGAGTTCTCGCCGCCGAACTCGACGCCCGCCGACTTGCGCCGCAGGTCGACGAAGTTCTCGATCGCCTGCGCCTTGTCCGCGGCGTCGACCATCTTGACCTCGGAGATCTCGGCCGTGATCCGGTCGATCATCTCCTCGGGCAGGCGCTTCATGATCTGGCCCGCCACCTTGGGGCCCAGGGAGATCATGAGGATCGCGATCTCGCGCATCGTGGTCACGTCGGCACCTCTCTAGCCGCGCGGGGACGCCGCGGCGCCCTCGGCTTCGTGGACCCAGGCCTGGACGAGGTCGGCGATCTCCTGCGGGCTGGCGCCGGCGTAGTCGCGGATCTCCTTCAGCTTGTTCTCGGTGCTGGTCACGCTCTCGTCGGTGTCGAGCAGGTCCGACTTCGTCTCGGTGAACTCCTCGCGGGTCACGCCCTGCGGGATCAGCTGCTGGCCCATCATGTCGCCCAGGGCCTTCTTGAGGCGCAGCGCCATGAACAGGGCCAGGCCGAACAGCAGGACCTTGCCGATCACCTGCGGCAGGGAGCCCGGCAGCGGCAGCCCGCCCAGGCCGCCCTGCTCCGGCTCCTCTTCCTCGGGGGCGCGGAACTGCATGTTGACGACCTCGATCCGGTCGCCGCGCTCCGCGCTCAGCCCCACGGCCGTGGTCACGACGCGCTGGATCTGCTGCAGCTCCTCGTCGCTCAGCGGGCTGTAGACGGGGGGAGCGTCGCCCTCGGCCTCCGCGTAGCGGCCGTCCACGAAGACGGCCACCGACATGGACTTCACGTCGCCGACCTCGCCGACGACCGTCTCGACGATCTCGTTGATCTCGTAGTTGGTGACCGAGGTCTCGTTGTTGCCGTCCTGGGCGCCGCTGGCCTCGCTGCGCTCCTCGCTGCGCACGACGGTCTTCTCGGGGTCGAAGCTGTGGCGCTGCTGCTCGAGGCGGTCGAAGTCCAGCGTGGCGTCGACCCGCACGATCGAGCGGCCGGGCCCCAGGACGCGGGCCAGCATGGTCTCGGCCTTCTCGGTCAGGTAGGCGTCGACCTCCTTCTTCAGGGCCAGCTGCCCCTCGGACTGGCCGTAGCCCTCGCCCTCGTAGCTCTCCGACAGCACGACGCCGTACTGGTCGAGCACCGCGACGTTCGGCAGCTCGAGGCCCTCGACGCTGCCGGAGACCAGGCTCTGGATGCCGCGGATCTGGTTGGGCGACAGCACGCTGCTCTGGCCGAGGGTCAGCACGACCGAGGCCGTGGCCGGCGCCTGCATCTTCTTGAAGATCGAGGGCTTGGGCATCACCAGGTGGACGCGGGCGGCGCGGATCCCCTGGATCGACTCGATGGTCTGGGTCAGCTCGCCCTCGAGCGCCCGCTTGTAGTTGACGTTCTGCAGGAACTCGGTCATGCCGTACTGCTTGCCGTCGAAGATGCCCCAGCCGACGGTGCCGCTCGAGGGGATCCCCTTGGCGGACAGGTCGACCCGCAGCTTGTGGACCATGCCCTCGGGCACCAGGATGGTCGTGCCGCCGTCGGTGAGCTCGGATTCGACGTTCTTCTTGTTCAGTTCGGAGATCGCCAGCGACGCGTCCTCGGGCGAGAGGTTGGTGAACAGGACGGTCTTCTCCTCGCTCTTGAGCCACGCCCCGAACATGCCCACGCTCAGGACCCCGGCGGCGACGATCGCCAGCATCAGGATCTTCTGGTTGAACGTGAAGCGGTCCGTGAAGACCTTCAAGGAGTCCAGCAGTTGCCTCATGACGCGTCCTCAGCTCCTCCGTGAGCGCCGCCGCGGCGCGGTGTCGTCGACCCGATCACATCTGCATCTGCATGACCTGCTGGTAGCTCTCCAGCAGGCGGTTGCGCACCTCGAGCATCAGTTCGAAGGCCAGCTGGGCCTCCTCCGCCGCGACCATGACGTCGTGCACCTCGCCCACCTGGCCGGTGACGGCGCCCTCGACCATGTCGTTGCGGTGCGTCTGGGCGCGGTCCACCGACTGGACGGCGCTCTTCAGCGCCTCGGCGAAGCTGGCGCCGCCGGTGGCCGGCGGGGCCGCCGCCGCGCCCCCGTAGGCCAGGCGCGGGTCGATCGTTCCCGGCATCCTCAAGCTGGTGATGGCCACATCGTTCCCCCCGGTCAGATGTCCAGAGCCTTGCCGAACATGTCCTTGGCGGTCTGCACCGCCGAGACGTTCGCCTCGTAGGCGCGGCTCGCCGTGATCATGTCCACCATCTCGGTGATGACGTTGACGTTGGGCATCAGCACGTAGCCGTCCTGGTCCGCGTCCGGATGCCCGGGGTCGTAGACGACCTTGAACTCCGACGAGTCCGGCGACACCTCGACCTCGGTCTCGACCCCCCGCGGCATGAGCCCGCCGCCGGAGGCGTCGGCCCCGGCGAGGTGGGCGCGGTGGGTACGGGACAGGCCGCCGGCCCCCCGCTGCTCGGGCGCCGGCAGCGCCCGGGCGCCCAGGCGCTCGGCCAGGGTCTGCTCGAAGACGACCCGCTCGCGCCGGTACGGCGTGCCGTCGGCGGTGCGGGTGGTCTCGGCATTGGCAAGATTCTTGGCGACCGTGTCCATTTTCGTGCGCATGCCGGACAGGCCGGTGCCGCTGATGTGGATGGATCGGAACAGTCCGTCGCTCATGTCGCCCTCCCCTCACGCTAGCGGACGCGGCCGCCGATGGCCTCGCGCAGCTGCGTGTACCTCATGCTCAGGACCCGGGTCGCCAGGCGGTAGGACAGGTCGGTCGTCGCCAGGCGGGTCATCTCCCGATCCACGTCCACGTCGTTGATGCCGTTGTCGTAGTCGCCGCCCTGCGCGGCGACCTCGCCCTCGGTGTCCTCGAGGCTCCGCCGGCCCACGGGCAGGTGGGCGTCGTGGGTCCGGGACCCGGCGAGGGCGCGCCCCTCGGCCTTGCGCAGCAGGTCCTCGAAGCGGTACTCCTGGGCCCGGTAGCCCTGGGTCTCCACGTTGGCGATGTTCTCCGAGACCACCCGCTGGCGGCGGGAATAGACGGTCAGCGCCTTCTTCAGGTCGCCGAGGTGGGCCCGGTCGAAGATCGTGGTCGACATCATGGTGCTGACGCCCGCCTCCCGTGGATGGAGTTCCCGGCAACGCCGGGTCCGCATCCCCTATCAAGTTCCGTTCCCGGACGCCGTCCGGCCTAGAGAGCCCCCCGGGCCATCTCCAGGAACAGCCGGTCGTTCTCCGCCTCGGCCATCAGGATCTCCTCGATGAGGCCCCCGAGATCCTGCAGCACCTGCTGCAGATCGGCGGCCGCCGGCAGCCGCTCCCCGCGGTGGCGGCCTTGCCAGGAGCGCCGGGGGGCGGCCAGCAGCCGCTCCAGGCGCGCCACCTCGTCCAGGCGGTCCCGTTTCGCGGCCAGGATGCGGCGCACGGCGGCGAGGCTCTCGCCGCGCCGGATCATGGCCGCCTGCTCGCGGGAGAGCTGCAGCACCTCGACGTACAGCTCCCGCTCCCTGGCGTAGAGCTTCAACAGGGCCGGCACGGGCGACTCCCGGACGGCGGCGAGATCAAGGGCGGCTGTCGGCTGCATCGTCATGGCGCACGCCCCCCTTTCCCCACGCTGGTGAGCTGGTCGGCGGTGCCGGCGAGGGCCACGGCCCGCAACTGCCAGGGCGCGACCGGGGCCGCGCCGGCGCTGCGCCGGTAGAGCTCCGCCGCGCCCGCGAAGTCGCCGTCGCGCAGCGCGAAGTTGGCGAGCTGGTAGCTGGCCCACAGCGGCGCCTCGCCCGCTGGCTGGACCGCCAGCATGCCGTAGAGGAGGGCCGCGGCGCCGCTGTCGTCGGCCATGTACAGGCCGTCCGGCAAGGCGCGCACCACCCAGACCCGCTGCCAGGACTCCAGATCCGCAGCGCTACCGGCGCCCGCGACCAGCCGCAGCAGCAGCGGCACCGATTCGGCGCGGCGGCCGTCGGCCACCAGGCAGTAGGACTGCCAGAACAGCAGGGCGGGCGTGAGCCGGTCCGCCTGGCCGGAGGCCAGGGCGAGCAGGCGGCGCAGGCTCGTGTGGTCGTTGCGCGTGAGGTAATGCCGGTAGGCGACGACGGCGGCGCCCTCGCTGGCGGCGAGGTCGCCGGACGCCATCAGGTCGCGGAAGCGCTCGTCGATGCGCAGGGAGTCGCCCCACAGCACCGCCGTGGCGAACATCTCGTGGGCGAGCGGGCCGACGGGCAGCGCCAGGCCGGCGGCCTGCTGCGCGGTGCCGTACCACTGCAGGGCCGTCTCGTACTCGCCGACGTCGCGGTAGCCGCGGGCCGCCGCCACGGCCGAGCTCTCGGTCCGGTAGGGGGCGGCGTCCCAGGCGTCGGTCAGCGCGCGCTCGCGCGCCCGCAACTCGCGGACCGTCGCGGCCAGCCGCTCGGGGCGGCCCTGGAGCAGGGATTCCTGCGGCGACCGGCCCAGCGGGTACAGCCGCAGCGGGACGCTGTCCGCCTCCGCCGCCGCCAGGTCCTGCACCCAGCAGCCGTACCCCAGGATCGTCAGGGGCGTCAGGCCGTCGGCGGCCCGGGCCGGCCCCCGCGGCAGCACGGAGAAGAACGCGATCCACACCAGGGGACCGACGATTCGGAAGGGAATTGGGCGGCGGCGCATGATTTTCGTGCTCCTGGAAGGTGGTCCACGCCTTTCCACCTCCCGGTCGCAAGGGTCATGCCTTCGTATCCGCCAACGAAATCGTCCCTCTTCTGCTGCCATGAGACTCGGGCCGCACATCCTGCCGAGACAGGGGTGTCCTGGAGGCCCCGCAGCCAGGATGGCGAAGGGGCCGGAAGGCCAAGCGCTCCGGGCACACGAGGTGCCCGGAGCGCGTCCCCTGTCTCGGCAGGATGTGCGGACCCGAGTCTACGACTCGGCTTCTTCGGAGAGGTCGTCGTGCGGGTCGCCGTACTGCTTCAGCTTCTCCCGCAGCGTCTGCCGCGAGATCCCGAGCGTCCGCGCCGCCTGCGACTTGTTGTTGCCGGTCTTCTCGAGCGTGTAGAGGATCTGGCGCTGCTCGACCTCCGCCAGGGTGACCAGGCCGGCGTCGGGGCCGTAGGTCGCCCCGGCCACCGTGCGCGGGTCGCGGCCGTCGATGATGTGGGAGGGGAAGTGCTCCGCCCGCAGCTCCGCCGGCTCCTCCAGGATCATGATGCGCTTGAGCACGTTGCGCATCTCGCGCACGTTGCCGGGCCAGGGGTAGCGCTGCAGCACCGCCACCAGCGCCGGGTCCGGCGCGGCCGCGGCGAGGCCGAGGCTGGTGTTGAACTCGCGGACGAAGTGGCCCAGCAGCACGCCGACGTCGTCGGGCCGCTCGCGCAGCGGCGGGATGTCCACTTCCACCACCTGGAGGCGGTAGTAGAGGTCGTTGCGGAAGGCGCCCTCGCGGATGGCGGCCTCGAGGTCGCGGTTGGTGGCGGCCACCACCCGGGCGTGGACCTGCTGCTCGTCCTTGCCGCCCACGCGGCGGAAGGTCCGGTTCTCGATGACGCGCAGCAGGCGGCTCTGCAGCAGGAAGCCCATCTCGCCGATCTCGTCCAGGAAGATGGTGCCGTTGGCGGCGAGCTCGAACAGGCCCTCCTTGCGCGCCTTGGCGTCGGTGAAGGCGCCCTTCTCGTGGCCCATCAGCTCGCTCTCGAGCAGGGTCTCGGGCACGGCCGCGCAGTTGATCTCCATGAAGGGCTCGCGCGCGTTGTCGCTCGTCTCGTGGATGGCGCGGGCGACGATCTCCTTGCCGCTGCCCGACTCGCCGCGGATCAGGATCGAGGTGTCGTTGCCGGCGCGGCTCTGGCCGACCTTCTCCAGCAGGTCGGCGATGCGCCGCAGGCCGGGGCAGGCCCGGATCATGTCCATGTAGTAGGTGCTGCCGACGTGCGCCGCCGCGGCGCGGCGCGGGCGCGGGGCGGGCGCGTCGGGCGCCGGCTCGGCCGCGTCGCGGACGCGGGTCGCCTTGAGGGCCGCGGCGACCTGCTTGCGCATGACGCTCAGCTTGAAAGGCTTCTGGATGAAGTCGTAGGCGCCCAGGCGCATGCACTCCACGGCCGTGTCGACGTCGCCGTAGGCCGTCATCATCAGGACCGGCGTGGCGCGGCCCGTGTTGCGCAGCGCCTGCAGCAGCTCGAGGCCGGACACGTTGGGCATCTTGAGGTCGGTGACCACCAGGTCGAAGCCGCCGCCGTGCAGGCGCGCCAGGGCCTCCTCCCCCGTCTCGGCCGTCTCGGTCGCGAAACCGTCGGCGGCCAGAGCCTCGGCCACGGACATGCGGATGGCGGCCTCGTCGTCCACGATCAGGATCCTGTGGCTCATGTCGACTCCTGTTCTCGGGCCTGGGCGCCGGCGTCGGCCGGCAGGAGGATCTCGAACACGGTGTCGCCGCCCTCGCGGCGGGCCCCGATCGCGCCGCGGTGGGCCGCGACGATCTTGCGGCAGAGCGAGAGGCCGAGCCCGGTGCCGGCGCTCTTGGTCGTGAAGAAGGGGCGGAACAGCTTGTCGAGGTCCGCCGGCGCGAAGCCGGGGCCGCGGTCCCGCACCGCCAGGCGGCAGGCCGGGGCCACGCGCGAGGCGCCGGTGTCGGCATCGACCAGCTCGCGCGGCGCGACGCCCTCGAGCTCGAGCACGACCTCGCTGCCGGCGGGCGCGGCGTCCAGGGCGTTGAGCAGCAGGTTCAGCAGCACCTGGACGAGCTGCGCGCCGTCGGCTTCCAGGACGACCGGCGCCTCGGGCAGGTCGGCGGCCAGGGCGACGCCGGCCTGCCGGGCCCGCGCCTCGGCGAGCTGCAGGCAGTCGCGCACCAGGGGCGCGAGGTCGACGCGCGCCAGGTCGGGCTCGTAGGGGCGCACGTAGTTCAGCATGCGCGTGATGGTGGCGTTGATGCGGTCCACCTCGCCGGTGATCACGTCGAGGTAGCGGCGGCGGCGGTCGTCGGCGCCGAGGCTGTCGGCCAGCAGCTCCGCCTGGGCGCTGAGGCCCATCAGCGGGTTGCGGATCTCGTGGGCCAGGGTGGCCGACATCTCGACCAGCCCCTGCAGGGCGTCGGCGCGCCGCGTCTCGGCCGCCAGGCGCCGGGCCGGGCGCAGGTCCTCGAGCACGACCACGAGCCAGGTCTCGCCCGGCGTGCGGCCGCGCATGGCGCTGGACTGCACGAGCACGGGCAGGGACTCGTCGCCGGCCCGCAGGAGCCGCCCCTCGGCGCGGAAGGTCTCGCCGCCCTCGCCGGCCAGGCGGGACAGCACCGTCCCCTCGCCAGGGTCCAGGCGCAGCCGGGCGTCGAGGCAGAGCTCGGGCAGGTCCTCGAGGCGGAAGGCGTCGCGGCGGAAGAAACCCGCCGCCGCCCGCTCCCCGCCGGCGGCCCGGCCGCGCCCGATCCCGTAGTCGGGCTCCGCCACGATGCGCGCCGCCTCGGGCACGCCGGTCAGGAACTCGCGGGCCGTGCGGTTGCAGTAGACCGTGGCGCCCGACTCGTCCAGGACCCAGATGCCGTTCTGGACCGTCTCGAGCACGCGGGAGTTGAAGGCGCCCAGTTCGCGCATGCGGTCCAGGATCTGGGCCGACGCCACCTCCTCGGCCAGGATGACCTGCACCGTGCGCAGGAAGGCGGGCACCGCGCCGGCCTCCGGCTCGTCCGGGGCGTAGCCGAGCAGCAGCAGGTAGCCCAGGCGCCGCCGCATGTGGTCCAGGGGCAGGGCCGTCACCGTCGGACCGGCATCGCCGGTCCGCAGCACGAGCAGGCCGTCGGGGTCCCCGTCCTCCTGCTCGCGCTCGAGGCGGTCCAGCACCCGCTCCCAGGCCGGGTCGTCCCACCGGTAGATCTGGCGGGGGGCGAAGGGCGCGTCCGGGCCGGGTCGCAGCACCAGGGCCGCGCCGTCGGCGCCGATGAAACCGGCCAGCGTCTTGAGGATGGACTCCAGCGTCCGGTCCCAGTTGCGGGCCGTGCTCAGCTCGCGCCCGAAGCTGTAGAGCAGCGCGAGCTGGTTCATGTGCCGGTTCAGGTCGAGGTTCGCCTGCTCGAGCCGCAGATGGGAATCCGCGAGGTCGGCGCCGGCGCGGGTCAGGTCGTCCTGGAGCCGCTTGTGGTGCTGCTTGAGGCGGCGGCTGGCGGCCAGCTGCTGCTGGGCGAGCTGCCCGGACTCCAGGCGGCGCGCGCCGCGCTCGACGGCCCGCGCGAGCTGGCGGCGCCAGACGTCGGGCGTCGCGCGCAGGGAAACGGCGTCGTGGAGGCCGGCCCGGTAGCAGGCCGCCAGCGCGTCCGCCTCCGGATCGATCGCGCCGCGGTCGCCGTAGACCAGGACCAGCTCGCAATCCGGCAATTCCCGGCGCAGCGCGGCCACGAGGTCGGGATCGGCGGCCGGCGTCGCGGCCGAGGGCGCGAGCAGGATCAGCGCGGCGGGGTCGGCGCCGAGCAGGCGGCGCACGGCCGCCGGCGTCGTGTCCGGCGTGCAGACCGGCTTAACGGGCAGCCAGGGACCGTCCCAGGCAGCGCGTCCCGCCACGACCAACAGCAGGTCGGTGGGCGCCGGAACGCCGTCGTTCGCACTGCCGGGCTGGGAGGGTGGCGCGGGCGTCATGCGACCTGGCCGATCAGGGAGGACACTCGTCGACGGCCGCGAACCGGCCAGGACGGGATGCAGCGTAAGATTTCCGACCACCTGCGGCAAGGAAAAATCACCCGCACCAGGCGGGGAATCGCGGCGGGGATGGGGACGGGCGGGTCAGTCCAGGAGTCGGGAGAGGTCCCGCAGGACCGGCGAGAGCTGCTCGGCCGTGCGCTGGCGGGCCTCGGTCGTGGCGTAGACGCCGGCATCCAGGCGCCGCCGCACCTCGGCGACGCGGTCGGCCCGCACCTCGGGCTCGGCCTCGAGGCGGCTGCGCCCGGCCTCGACCAGCGAGCGCATTTCCGCCACCTTGTGGGCCGACGCGGAGATCTCCAGCTTCTCCCCGGACGGTCGCCGGGCCTCCCCGGCCTTGACCTCTTCGGTCTTGCGGGCCTCGGCCTCGGACTCCGCGCGCTGCGTCTGCTGGAAGCGGGCCAGGACGCGCGGGTCCGAGATCAGCTGACGTTCGATCTTGTTCGCGCCCATCCGAACCCTCCCCGACGAGTTGACGTTGTCCCGACGATGAACCAGAGGTTAGCAAACCCGGGACCAGTTGGCGCGCTCCCATTTCCGCGCCGCGCTCGGCGTCCATCTGCCGCCATCTTCGGCCCCATCAATACATTCTTTAACATTTAGTAATAATCGAACTATCGATGGAGAGCGCCGTCCGTCCAGGAGCCGACTATTTGATCACAAGCGAAAAATGAGGCTCAAGTTCTTGGCCGGGCAGGTCGATAAACCTGACGAGTTCGTCACCAAGGTCCCAGCCAGCCGTCCGGGTGCCGGAGGAGCCACACAGGCGGCGACAATCCCGGCCCCATGACGGGGCACGATCAGGCAAGGACGTCTGAACCAACTGTTTCTCAAGGAGGAATCGAACCATGCGCATCAACACCAACACCGCCGCCATCAACGCCCAGCGCAACCTGTACAACACCGAGATGAAGCTGAGCAAGTCGCTCGAGCGCCTCAGCTCGGGTCTGCGCGTCAACCGCGCCGGCGACGACGCGGCCGGCCTGGCCATCAGCGAGAACCTGAAGTCGGACATCCGCGCCCTGGAGCAGTCCTCGCGCAACGCCGCCGACGGCATCTCGGTGATCCAGACCGCGGAAGGCGCCCTGGACGAGGTCAACGGGATCCTGATCCGCATGCGCGAGCTCGCCCAGCAGGCCGCCAACGAGACCCTGGGCGCCAGCGAGCGCGGCTACCTGAACACGGAGTTCCAGGCCCTGTCCAACGAGATCACCCGCATCTCCGACACGACCCAGTTCAACGGCACCTACCTGCTGAACGCCTCGGTCACCGGCACGCTGGACATCCAGGTCGGCCTGGGCAACGGTGCCAACGACCGCATCGGGATCACCCTCACGGGCGACCGCGACGCGACCGGCCTGGGCATCAACGCGAGCGTGCTGACCGGCGCCGACAACACCACGGCGCTGGCCTCCATCGCCACGGTCGAGGCCGCGATCAGCACGGTCAGCTCGGCCCGCGCCGACCTGGGCGCTTCCCAGAACCGGCTCGAGTCGACGATCCGCAGCATCGGCAACGCGATCGAGAACCTCTCGGCTGCGAACTCCCGCATCCGTGACGTCGACATCGCGGCGGAGACCTCGGCCATGACCTCCGCGCAGATCCTGCAGCAGGCCGGCGTGGCCGTCCTCTCGCAGGCCAACATGACGCCCCAGACGGCGTTGATGCTGCTGCAGGGCTAATCCTGCGGCAGGGGATCGCCGGCGGGGCTTCGGCCCCGCCGGCGGTGACGCACCAGGGAGGGCGACATGAGCACCATCTCCTTCGGCGGACTCGCCTCGGGTCTGGACACCGGCAAGATCGTCACGCAGCTGCTCGCGATCCGCCGCCAGCCGATCGACCGCCTGGAATCCCAGAAGACCACGTTCAGCGCGACCAAGATCGCCCTGCAGGGCGTGGAGTCGCGCGTGCGCGGCCTGATGGAGGCGGCCGCCTCCCTGGACAGCAACGACGAGTTCGCCTCGCTGTCCGCCACCTCCAGCCACGAGGCGCTGCTGACCGCCAGCGCGGGCGCCCTGGCCTCCCCCGGCGGCTACGACATCGTCGTCACCGCCCGCGCCCAGGCGCAGAAGGAGCGTTCCCAGGGCTTCGACGCCGCGAGCAGCAGCGTCGGGACCGGGACCTTCTCCATCACCGTCGGCGGCCAGACCACCGACCTGCAGATCGCCGCCGGCTTCAGCGGCCTGGCGGACCTGGCCTCGGCCATCAACGAATCCGGCGCCGGCGTGTCGGCCACCGTCCTGTTCGACGGCTCCGAGACCGGCGGCTACTACCTCTCGCTCACCGCGGAGGAGACCGGCACCGCGGCGGCCTTCACCGTCGACGCCAGCGGCCTGACCGGCGGCACCGCGCCGGTCTTCGGCAACGTGCAGGCGGCGCAGAACGCCGCCTTCACCATCGACAACCTGCCCGTCGCCTCCCAGTCCAACACCGTGAGCAACGCGATCCAGGGCGTGACCCTGAACCTGGCCGGCATGGACGCCGGCACCACGGTCCACCTGGACATCGCCACCGACGGCGAGGCCATCGAGGCCAAGGTCCAGGCCTTCGTGGACGCCTACAACGACCTGTTCGGCTACATCGCCGAGCAGGGCGGCGAGGAGGGCGTCCTGCGCGGGGACAGCACCATGCGCTCGCTCGTGGCCAAGATCCGCACCGACATCACCTCGCGCCTGAGCGAGGGCCCGATCACGATGCTCTACCAGGTGGGGATCCGGCAGACCGAGGGCGGCGACCTGTCCTTCGACACGTCGGCCTTCCAGCGGGAGCTGGCGGGCGACTACGCCGCCGTGCGCGACCTCTTCATCAGCCGCACCGGCCACGACGGCACGGTGGCGAAGCTCGGGGACTCCCTCGACACGATGCTGGACTCGGTCGACGGCGTCTTCAAGCTGCGCAGCGCGGCCATCGACGACCGCATGAAGTCGATCGACAGCACCATCGCCCGTTACGAGCTGAGCCTCGACAGCTACGAGAAGACGCTCAACGCCCGCTTCACCGCGATGGAGACGCTGCTGTCGACGCTGCAGGCCCAGAGCGGCTACCTGTCGGCGATCTCGACCAGCAGCAGCAACTGAGAAAGGCCCGGTCCATGGTCCATCAGGGAATCCGCGAATACCAGCAGACGACGATCACGAGCCAGAGCCCCGAGCGGCTGATCGTGATGCTCTACGAAGGCGCCCTGCGCTTCCTCGAGAGCGCCCGGACGGCCGCCGGCGAGGGGGACCTGCCCGCCATGGGCCGCCACGTGGGCCGCGCGCAGAAGATCGTCCTGGAACTGCAGTGCTGCCTCGACCACGAGACGGGCGGCCAGGTGGCCGCGAACCTGGATTCCCTCTACGGTTTCGTCCTGCGGGAGCTGACCGACCTGCGGATCGACGCCGACGTCCGCCACATCGCCGACGTCCGCCGGGTGCTGTTGCCCCTGCTGGCGGCCTGGCGGGCGGTCCCCCCTGGAACGGCCGAACAGGCCCGACGCCCGATGACCCGCGCCCACTCGGGACCGGGCACGGTTGTTGCGAGACCGGCGGAGAGCCGGGCTTCCGACTCGACCGCGGCTCAGCACTCGGAACTCTGCTTGGCAGTGTGAGATGGAAGAGAATATTCTCAAATTACTGGAGTTGTCCCACGCCCTGCGGGCCTGCCTGGAGGCCGGCGACCTGAAGGATTGCGCGGGTCTGCTGGAAGAGCGCGGGCGTCTGCTGCAGGAACTCATGGCACGCTACGATCCGGCCCGTGGCCAACTGCCGCCGCCGGAACTCCAGCCCGCCCTGGCCGTGATCCGCGACCTCGACCTGGCTCTGGAAGCGCGGTTGGCCGCGGGGCTGCAGGCCACCGGCCAGGAACTGGCCCGCCTGGCGCCGACACGCAAACGGGATGCCGAGTCGGCACCCCGTTGTCTGGATCGGCAAGCCTGAAGACCGCGCCGTCGCGGCCATCCCCCCCTACCCCGCCACCACCATCTAGGTCTTCTTCGGTCCGTTCGTCCCGTCGCTGCCGGGAAAGGCGCCCGGGTCGGGCGGCGGCGATTCGGCCGCCTTCAGCGTGATGTTCTTGATCTCCTCGTAGATCTCATGGCGGTGCACGGGGATGCTGCGGGGGGCGTCGATGCCCACCTGGACCTGATCGCCGCGTATGTCGACGATCATGATCGAGATGTCGTCCCCGATCATGATCTTCTCGTTGCGTTTGCGACTGAGGATGAGCACGTGACCTCCATGTCCCGCTCGAACCTTGGTCCCGCTCGTACGATGGCCCCGTCCGTGCCGCCGGCCGGCGGATCCGGCTGCAGCTCACCGTCCTAGGGCGTCCCGACCAGATCCTCGACCACGCCGGCGTGCTGGCCGTCGGCAGCATACCCGCCGTTGCGGCCCTTGTCCACCATCGTCGCCGGCACGGCGCCCGCGTCGGCCGGCCTGGCGTTGCGGCAGGCGCAGCCGAAGCGGACCTGGTCGATGGGGTGCCGCAAGCGGTAGCGCTCGTCGACCAGCACCATCTGCAACCCGTTGCGGTTCTTCGAGTTGACCAGCAGCGGCGCCGACAGGTTCCCGGTCACCGTGCTGCCGCCCTCCCCCACCGTCGCGATGACCATCACGACGAGGTCCTGCGGATCCTCCACCCCGAGCCGCTCCAGCGTCGGCGCCGGCACCTCGAACCCGAAGTCGTCGTGGAAGAAGCCCGGGTCGGCCACCGGCACCCGGAAGGCCACCCGGTCCAGGGACTGGAGCCATTTCATCGGCAGCGGGGGATCCATGTCAACCAGAATCCAGCGCTTCAGGTCGGGCAGCCCCACCAGTCCGTCGCGGAAGGTCAGGGTCGCCGGGGCTTCATTCTGCACCTTCATGGTCACTCCTTCGTCGCGCGTCCGTCTACAGGAAATCGAAGAGGCTCATCTGCATCAGTTGGCTCGAGACCATCAGGCTCGCCTGGTAGGTCGTCTCGGCCATCTTGAGGTCCGAGGTCAGCTGGATCAGGTCCGCGTCGCGGATCTCGGACAGATTGTGGCTCAGTGCGATGTCGTGCTCGGCGTTGAGGCCCTCCATCCAGTCGAGCATGGTCTCGCGCCCGCCCAGGGACGTCTCGAGGCGCAGCAGGTGCTCCTCCAGCGCCTCCAGCTCGCCCAGGCCCCGGCGCATGCCGTCCAGGTCGCTCGCCTGCATGGCCGCCTGCAATTCGTCCAGGACGCCGAACAGGCGGTGCGGGTGGCCCTCCCCGAGCACGCCCAGGGCCGCGGCGGTGTCGTCGCCCGGCATCGCGTTGATCGTGAAGGCCGTGCCCGAGGCCGAGCTGATGTTCAGGGCGGCGCCCTCGAGCTCCATCGTCAGCGGCGGCAGGCCGGCGGCCGTCACCGCCGCCTCGAAGAGGGTGCGCACGTCGCCCAGCGTCACGGCGCCCGACAGGTCGACCGTCGCGGTCAGCCCGTCCACCTGCACCTGCAGGGAACCCAGCGGCAGCGACGCGGAGAGCGAGGGCACGCTGCTCAGGGCGACCGACCACTGCGGCGAGACCCGCACGTCGGTGCCGGTGATGGTGCCGTCCGCCGAGCTGCCGACCAGCCCCAGGGACAGCGCCGTGCCGCCGCCGGCGGGATCGCCGAAGGTCAGCGGCCCCCCCGCGGGATCGCTGACCTGCAGCCCGGTGCCGTCGGGCGCCACGGAGGCGGCGAGGCCGGCCGCGTTCAGCAGCGCCAGCACGTCGCCGACGGTGCCCGCCCCGGACAGGTCCAGCTGCTTCTGCACCCCGTCGGCGCCGGTCCACTGGACGAGGCCGGGGTCCCAGCCCTCGCCGTAGGCCAGGTCGTTCAGCGAGGTGGCGGCGGTGATCGCCGGCGCCAGGTCCCCGATGCCCGGCAGCGTCGCGGCCGTGGTGCCGACCAGCTCGCTGCCCGGGATGTTGACCGGCATGTTGGTGTGCGGCCCGATCTGCACGCCCATGACGCCGAGGTCGCCCTGGTAGACGACCTGGGAGCCGACGCGCACGAACGAGGCGATGTCGGTGCGGAAGCCGCCGAACAGGGAGTTGCCCTCGACGGACTGGTTCACGACCCCGAGCACCTGCTGCACGATGGCCGCGATGGCCGTGGCCCCGATCCGGTTGGTCTCCGGGGAGGCGGCGCCGCTGACCTCGCGCTGGGCGAGCTCGCGCGCGTCGCGCAGCAGGTCGACCAGGTCCAGCAGCGCGGTGTCGGTCTGCTGCACCATGGTGCGGGCGCGCTCGATGTTGCGCGCGTACTGCCCGTTCTCCTTCAGGAGCGAATCGTAGCGCTGGATCAGGCCGACGCCCTGCGGGTCGTCGGCGTAGTCGTTGACGCGCCAGCTGCTGGACACCTGCTCCTGCAGGCGCGTCATGCTCAGCAGGTTGGCGTTGGTGTGCCTGTAGATCAGGCTCGCGATGTGGCTGTTGGTCACTCGGGAGATCATGCGCGTCCTTCCGGTCAGACCATCGTCAGGATGGTGTCGAACATGTCCTGGACCATGGCGATGACCTTGGCGTTCGCCTCGTACGCGTTCTGGAAGAGCGCCAGGTTGGCCGCTTCCTCGTCCAGGCTGACGCCGCGGATCGAATCCAGGCGCGTGCCCAGGGACTCCACGATCTGGGTCTGGGCGGAGAGCCGGTCGCCGCTGGCCGCGCTGCGGGAGGCGAGGTCCAGGACCAGGGAGTTGAACATCTCGGTCAGGCTCTGGCCGTTGACCACCGAGGTGCCGGACTGGCCGAGCGCGGCGATCTCCCGCGCGAGGTCCGTGTCGCCTTCCAGCCCGGAGCGGGAGGCCGCCACGCGGGTCGGGTCCGTCATCAGGGCCGGGTTCAGCGCGATGTTCGCGGCCGAATCGCCCGTGAAGAACAGCACGCCGCTGCCGCCGGGGGTCTGGCCCTGCGCGTGCAGGGCGTTGACCCGCTCGATCAGCGCGGCGGCCACCGCGTCGAGGCGGGTCCGGGCGTGCAGCACCTGCTCGTCGCGCGCCTCGAGCAGGCCCTGCAGCGACCCCTCGCCCACCTCCACGTCGTAGCCGCCGGCGACGGTCGTCACCCGCGCCCGGCCGGCGCCGCTCCCGTCGCCGTCTTCCCGCGAGATGGTCAGCGCCTGCACGTGCTCGCGCGTGACCACGGTGCGCCCCCCGATCAGGACGTCGACCGTGCCGTCGTCGCGCTCGATCGCCTCGGACTGGGTCAGCTGGGCGATCTCGTCCAGCACCAGGCTGCGCTGGTCGCGCAGGTCGTTGGCCGAGGTCGCCGTCGACTCGGTCATGACGATCAGGCGGTTCAGCTCCGCGACGTTGGTCAGCAGCGCGTTGAGGCGCCCGACCCCGTTCTCCAGGCGCGCGTCGAGGTCGTTGGACAGCTCGTCGAGCGAGGCGCTCATGTCGCGGAAGTCGGACGCCAGCCGGTCGGCGGTGTCGGCGACGTGCTCCTGCAGCGTCAGGGAGACGGGCGGCGTGGCGAGGCTGCTCCAGGCGTTGAAGAACTCGCTCATGGCGGTCCCGAGGTGGTTGTTCTCGACCGAACCGAAGATCGCCTCGACGTCGCCGAGCGCCATGTCCACGGTGTCGAACTGGGACAGGCGCGCGTCCTGGGCCCGCAGGCGCCCGGTCAGGAACTCGTCGGTCATGCGCCGCACGTCGAGCACCATCGTGCCGGTGCCCAGCACGCCGTAGGTCAGCGACTGGCCGCGCTGGGTCCCGGTGAGGGTCCGCTGGCGGCTGTAGCCGACGGTGCTCGCGTTGGCGATGTTGTGGCCGGTGGTCTGCAGGGACGTCCCGGCCGCGAACATGCCGCTCAGCCCGATCCGCATGATGCTGTTGAGGCTCATGTCCCTCCCTCAGGCCTGGCGTTCCAGGACGTTGGCCATGCCGCCGGCCGGCCGGTGGCCGCGATCGTCGTAGCAGGGATCCTGGCCGGCCACGCCGCGCCGGAACACGGCCGACTCCCCGGCGACCAGGTCCAGGCAGAATCGCGCCAGCACCCCGTTGAGCGAGTTCTGCCGCACCAGCTCGGTCGCGGTCCGCTCCCAGGCCCCCAGGACCCGCCGCAGTTCCTCCCCGGCCCGGCCCTCGGCGCGGCGGGACAGGCGGGTCATGCGCAGCTCGTCGCGCGGGATGCCCAGCCTGCCGCCGATCTCAAGCAGGAACCGTTCCCGCCGCGTGCGGGCCTCGCGGGCCGCCGGCAGGTAGCGGCCCCATTCCCGCGCGTTGAACTCCAGCCGGGGCACGTCCTGGCGGCGCATGTAACGGTTCTGCCGGACGGCCAGGCGCAGCAGGCGGCGGTTCTCGCGGTCCTCGCCGGCGAGCAGGCCGGTCAGCCGCTCGCACTCCTCGGGCGTCGGGCGGGGCGCGGCTTCGCGATCGTTCATGAGTCCTCCCGGGGCGCCGCGGCGGCGCCGGTCAGGCGGTGGAGCATGTCCGTGATGCGCGCGACGTACTGCTGGGTCTCGCGGAACGGCGGCACGTTGCCCCCGGCGCGGTCGACGTTCCCCGGGCCGGCGTTGTAGGCCGCCAGGGCCAGGGTGAGGTCGCCGTCGTAGCGCTCGCGCATCTGGGCCAGGTAGCGGGCGCCGCCGCGGATCCCGTCCTGCGGGTCGTGCGGGTCGCGCACGCCCAGCTCGCGGGCCGTCGCCGGCATCAGCTGCATGAGGCCGCGGGCGCCGCGGGGCGACACGGCGCGGGCATTGCCGCCGGATTCCTGCAGGATCACGGCCAGGACCAGTTCGGGCTCGAGCCCGGTCTCGCGCGCCGCCGCCTCGATGGCCCGGCCGTGGACGCGGACGGTGTCGGCCACGGCCTTGCCCAGCGCCGCGGCGCGCGTCTGCAGGCTGTCCGCGCTGTCGGCGAGCGCCGGGGAGGTCTGGGGCGCCGCGGCACCGTAGGCCTGCAGGGCCTGGCGGGCCGTCGCCGTGGCCAGGACGCGCGGGCGGGCCGGGCCGGGCCGGGCCGGGGGTGGGGTGCGGGGGCGGCTTCCGCTCCGTCGGGGCCTCGCCGCGGGCCGCGGCCAGGTAGCGCTCGGTGATCAGGTCGGCGATGCCCAGTCCGCCCTGGCCGCCGATGTTCTGCGCCATCTCCTCGTCCAGCAGCTGCTGGTAGGTCTCGATCTCGCCGGAATTGTCGATCAGGTCGCTCATCGGCACCGTGCCGCGCATGGACTTCAGCAGCGTCTGCACGAACAGCCCCTCGAACTGCTTCGCCGCCTCGCGCAGCCGGGCCTCCCGGCGCGCGGGGTCGTCGTTCGCGTTGGTGAGGGGGCGGGGCCCCGCGGTTGCCGTGCCGACGTTCATCATCCCCCTACATCACGACCAGTTCGGCCTGCAGCGCGCCGGCCTGCCGCAGCGCCTGCAGGATGGCGATGATGTCCCGGGGGCTGGCCCCGGCTTCGTTGAGCACGCCGACCACGTCCTGGACGGTCCCGGTCGCGGGGACGTGGAGCACCGCGGCCTCCTTCTCCTGGACGTCGGCCGTCACGTTGGGCGTGACGACGGTCTCGCCGCTCTCGTTGAACGAGTTGGGCTGCGAGACGTCGTAGGTGGTCCGGATGACGACCTTGAGGTTGCCGTGGGCGACCGCGGCCTCCCGCAGCTGCACCCCCTGCCCCACGATGATCGTGCCGGTGCGCTCGTTGATCACGACGCGGGCCGCCTGGTCGCTCTCGGCCGGCAGTTCGCCCATCCGCGCGATGAAGTCCACGGGCCGGTCCAGGAAGCTCTCCGGGACCATCACCTCGATCCGCTGCGCGTCGAGGGCGCGGGCCGCGCCCGCGCCGAAGACGCCGTTGATGGCGTCGGCCACGCGCTGGCAGGTGGCGAAGTCGGGGTTGTGGAGCAGCCAGGACATGGCGCCGGCCTCGACGAAGGCGCCGGGCAGCCGGCGCTCGAGCTTGGCGCCGCCGGAGATCAGGCCCACGGTCGCGTGGTTCTTGCGCACCGAGTTGTTCGCCCCGCCCGAGACGTTGAAGCCGCCGATCGAGACCGGCCCCTGGGCCACGGCGTAGACCAGGCCGTCGGCGCCCTTCAGGGGGCTCATGATCAGCATGCCGCCCTCGAGGCTCGAGCAGTCGCCCAGCGAGCTGACGGTGGCGTCGACGCGGCTGCCCGGCGCGGCGCTCGGGTCGGCCTGCGCGGTGATCAGCACCGCCGCGACGTTCTTCAGCTTGACCATCGCCGGATCGACCGTGACGTCCAGGCGCTCCAGCAGCGAGGTCAGCGAGTTCACGGTGAAGGCGGAGCTCTGGCCGTCGCCGGTGCCGGTCAGGCCCACGACCAGGCCGTAGCCCAGCAGCGGTTCGCGGTCGGTGCCCGCGACCGTCGCGAGGTCCTTGATGCGCGAAGCCGCCGCCGGCGCCGCCGACAGCAGTCCCGCCGCCAGCAGGGCGAGCAGGGCCGGGCAAGGGGATGCGTCGCAGGTTCATCGACCCTCCTAGAACAGCCAGTTGACGAGTTTGGTGATCACGCCCGGCTCGCTGCTGGCGTTGACCGGCCCGGTCCCGTTGTAGGCGATGCGGGCGTCGGCGATGTACGTCGAGTAGATGGTGTTGTCGGGCTGGATGTCGCGCGCGCGGCAGCTGCCGCTGATCTCGATCAGCTGGCGCTCGCCGTTGATGTCGACCATCCGCGTGCCCGCGAGCTGGTAGTCCCCGTTGTGCAGGACCTCCACGATGCGCACGGTGATCTCGGCCTGCAGGTTGCCGGTGCGCTGGGTCCGCCCGTCGCCGGTGTACTTGTTCTCGGTGTTCAGGCCCCAGCTGGTCAGGATGTCCAGGAAGCCGAGGCCCGGGCCGCCCGAGACCTCCGACTTGTTGTTGGCGTCGGTCTTGGCCGTGGCGTTGGCGGACGACTCCTCGACGATCAGGATCGTGACGATGTCGCCCACGCGGCACGCCTTGGCGTTGCTGACCAGGGACCGCCCCGACTCCAGGTCGATCAGCGGCCCGGAGGCGCGGGCCGTGGCCGCCGCCAGCGCGCCGAGGGCCAGGGCCGCGATCAGGATGCGAAACCTTGTGCTCACCATCTTGCCCCTCACCTGTTACCTGTTCCAGGCCACCCGGCCCGGCCCCTCGACGCGGGCCCGGACCAGCCGGCCGTCCAGTTCGTTGCGCACGGAGATCTGCTCCCCGCCGGCGCCGTCCTCCCGGGCCACGGCCATGGTCGTCACCGAGACGCCGCCGCGGTCCAGCACGAGTTCCACCCGCTGCCCGGCCGTGACCAGCGGCGTGCGCCGCACCGCGGCCTGCCGCAGGACCGCGCCCGCCGGCACCGGCGCGGCGCAGGTCATGCCGGCCGCCGCCGCCCGGCCGACGAGCTCGCCGCCGCGCAGGCCCGCCAGGTCGCACCACTCCCAGGACAGCTGCTCGCCGTCCAGGGGCTGCCCCGGCTGCAGGTCGGAGCGGGCGCGCGCGATTTCGCCGTGGAGGTGGCAGACCACCGTCGCGGTGAAGCGCGCCGCGCCGCGGCCGGCCTCCAGGCGGGCGCGCACGAGGTTGCGCCCGGCCAGCAGCGGCCGCGGCTCGATCAGGGACAGGCTCCAGGCCCCGTCCAGCGCGGGCGACGGCAGGTCGCCCGCGATCTCCAGCGTCGTCGGCGGCCCGTCCGGGGCCGACGGCGGCACCCAGGCCGCCAGCGCCGCCCGCAGCGCGGTCTCGATGCGGGCCGGGTCCAGGCGCGTCGCGGCGAAGGTCACCACGCAGCTCGCGGGCCCGCGGCAGACGACGTCGGCCGCCAGGCGCTCGGTCACCAGGCGCCGCAGCACCGCGCCGCGGTCCAGGGTCAGCGTCCCGCCCGGCGTGCCGTCGGCGGCCAGCACCAGCGCGGCCGCGGCCGCCGGCACCTCGCCCGCCGCGACGTCGCCGAGGCGGACCACCGCGCCGTCGGTGGACCAGCTCTCCCGCAGCTCGAGCACCCAGGCGCGCGCCGCGGCGGGCGCCGCCAGGGCGGCGAGCAGCAGGATCAGGAGCCGGATGCCGCGAGGCGTCACGTCGCTACCTCTTGAGCTGGTTGACGGTCTGCATCATGTCGTCGGACATGGTGATCGTCTTGGCGTTGAGTTCGTAGGCGCGCTGCGCCGTGATCATCTTGACCAGTTCCTCGACCGTCTCGACGTTGCTCATCTCCAGGAAGCCCGAGGCGATCTCGCCCAGCCCGTCCTGGCCGGCCTGGCTGATCAGCGGCTGCCCGCTGTTGGGGGACGGCAGCAGGATGTTGCCGCCGCGGTTGGTCAGGCCCGCGGGGTTGGCGAACTTCGCCAGCTCGATCTGGGCCACGTCCTGGACCGTGGACGAATCCCCGGCCAGCAGCACCGAGACCGTGCCGTCGCGGGCGATGCTGATGTCGGTGGCGTCCAGGGGGATCTGGATGGGCGGCTCGATCCGGTAGCCCGCCGCCGTGACCAGGTTGCGGTCCGCGTCGAGCTTGAAGGAGCCGTCGCGGGTGTAGCCCACCGAGCCGTCGGGCAGGCTCACCTGGAAGAAGCCGTCGCCCTCGACCATCATGTCCAGCGGGTTCTCGGTCTGGGTGATCAGCCCCTGGGAGTAGACGCGGGTCGTGCCGACCAGCTTGACGCCGTGGCCGATCTCCACGCGCGTGGGGCTGGCGTCGCCGCTGCCGCGCCCCGTGGGCACGATCTGCTCGTAGAGCAGGTCCTGGAACTCGGCGTGGCTCTTCTTGTAGCCGGCCGTGTTCACGTTGGCCAGGTTGTTGGAGATCGTGTCGATGTTCGTCTGCTGGGCCTTCATGCCCGACGCGGCGCTCGTCATCGCTCGCAGCATGGTCCACTCCTCGGTTAGGCGGTGCGGCTCAGTTGGTTCACGGCCTTGTCCAGCGTGCGGTCGGCTTCCTGCAGGACCTTGGCGTCCATCTCGAAGGCGCGCTGGGCGGCGATCATCGCCACCATGGTGTCGATCGGGTTGGCGTTGCTCTCCTCGAGCATGCCCTGCGCCACGCGCACCTTGTCGGCGGCCAGGGGCTTCGCCGTCACGCCCGCGGGCGCCGCGAGCAGCGAGCCGCCCACGTGGTGCAGCCGGCCGGGATCGTCGAAGGCGACCACCGCCAGGCGGCCCACCTCCACCCCGCCCACGCGCACGCCGCCGTCGGCGCCCACGGAGAGCTCGCCCTCGGGGATCTCCAGCGGCCCGCCGTCGCCCTGCACCAGCGCGCCGTCGGACGTGGTCAGGCGCCGCTGGGCGTCGAGCGAGAACGCGCCGTTGCGCGTGTAGTAGTCCTTCCCGTCGCGGCTGACCTTGAACAGGCCCTCGTCCTGGAGGGCGAGATCGGTGGGGCGCCCCGTTTCGCGCAGGGTGCCCTGGCTCATGTCCACCGGGGCGCGCATGTCCAGGATCAGGTCCCGGACCGAGCGGCTGGCGCCCGCGGCGGGCGCGGCGGCTTGCCCGGCCGTGGCGTCGGCAGCGTTCGCCGCCTCGCCGCCGCCCGCCTCCTGACGCATCTGCTCGACGACCTGCGTCAGCACCTGCTTGAAGCCGGTGGCGTTGACGTTGGCCAGGTTGTTCGCCAGCACGTTCGTGCGCGTCATCTGGATGTTCATGGCGGTCTCGGACGACCGCAGTCCTTTCAGCACGGCTCCTCCCGGGGGCCTGGGGTCACCTGGCGGCGACACGTCGCCTCAGGGACCGACCGCAAGGGGCGTGCCACGGGATCCCGGCTCCGGGAGCCGGGAGATCGTGATTCCGGTCAGCGCGCTGGTCGAGGGGTGGTCAGGGGCGGTCAGAAGCCGTCCGGCGTGGAACGGCGCGATCCCCGGTGGGGACCGCGCCGCGAGGAGCGGGGCGACGGCAGGCTCAGCCCACGGCCAGCAGCATGTTGATGTGCTGCTGGAGGTGCTTGAGCCCGGGCTCGTCGATCTGCGTGAAGAAGACGGCGACCTCGTAGGGGGCGGCGTCCGAACCCACGGATTCGGGCAGCACGCGCACGACGATGCCCTCGCAGTGGGCGGTGCCGGTGGCGTCGGGCTGCTGCGGGTCCACGGGCAGGTCCAGGACCATGTTGAGCTTGGTCATCGGCTCGATGTAGTGGTCGGAGCGGAAGTAGACCCCCGAGGAACTGATGTTCAGCGTCTCCATGCGAGCCGGCACATGGCTGCCGTCACCCCGCGGGATGCTGACCTCGAGGTTGAGGTTCGCGTCAACCCGCTGGCCCTTGCGACGGTTCTGCTGCCCGTCTGTCATGTGCGCTCTCCTTAGTTCCGGCGCCCCGGGGAGGATTCCCCGCCGCGCGACGCCAGGGGCGCCACGCGACGGGCCCGTTGCCAGTTCCGTACCAGAGCGAGGTCAAGCGAAACCGGCACTCCGAAAAGTGCCGGCCGCTGGCTACTTCTTCTTGTGCCGGTTCTTGCGCAGGCGCTTCTTGCGCTTGTGGGTCGCGATCTTCTTGCGCTTGCGCTTCCGTCCGTTCGGCATGCTACCGCCTTTCCGCTACGAATGACAGCCGACGCTGCCCATGACAACAGGGTCGGATCGCCGCCGTGGCGGACCAGACCGATCCGGTGTCCCAAACCCGAGGGGCTGGGAATATAGCAGGGTTCCCGCAGACAATCAAATGCCCGCGCCAAGTTTATTCGTCCCCGGCGCCGCCGTTGAGGCGGGCCTTCAACTCGTTGGACGCTTTGAAATAGGGCACTTGCTTCGACGGCACGGCCACCGAGTCTCCCGTGCGGGGGTTGCGCGCCTGGCGGGGACGGCGGCTCTTGACCTTGAAACTGCCGAAGCCTCTCAATTCGACCTTGTCGCCGCGGGTCAGGGCGCCGCCGATGTTCTCGAGGATCAGGTTGACCACGATCCCCGTGTCCTTCTTGCTGACACCGGTCCTCTGGGCGATCAGTTCCACCAGTTCGGCCTTGGTCATCGTCTCTCCCCTCGCGCTCCCGGCTCTCATGCGGCAACAACTTGAGAATCAAGCCGTTAAGCAATACCACGCCCGTCGCCGGCCTGCCAAGGGAATTTTCGGCCGCGCCGCCGAGAATGTCAGCGGGCAGCGCCTCGTCCCGGGAGCCCGGGAGGCCCTGCAGCCGGGATGTCGGAGGGGTTGGATCGTAGGCATACGTGTGTCCCGCACTTGCCGCGTGCAACCCGGACCCATGATCTACAACAACGGAGAGCGTAGTGGGTCGAGAAGCGATCGCCTGCAGCGCAGGACACTCGTGCCCGCCTACCATCAATCGGCGTGCCCGCCTGATCTCAACCGTTTAGACCGCAGATCCCCTCCCCGTCTCGGCAGGATGCCCCGTCACGCGCCCCTAGGCGGCACCGCCGGAAAGGGCGCGGAACAGGGCGCCGTGCTCCGGCGTGAACAGGCAGCCCCGCCTCAGCATCACCGTGGCGGCCACGTCGATCGCCTTGTCGACCGCGAAGGAGCGGTGGCCCCTCCCGTCGCCCCAGGTGAAGTTCGCCAGGCAGGAGCGGGGGAAGCCGGCGCCGAACACGTTGCTGGCGAACCCGACCGTGGTGCCGGTGTTGAACGTCGTCCCGATGGCGCTCTTGGCGTGCTCGGCCACCATCAGGCCCACGAAGCGCGAACCGGTGGGGACCGGGCCGAGACCGTAGTTGACGGCGATCTCCCCGTAGTTGTTCTTCAGGTCGCTGCAGGTCGTGTCCGCGCCCAGATTCACCCAACCGGCGACCACCGCGTGGCCGAGAAAACCCGCGTGCTGCTTGTTCGCCAGGGGCAGGATCTGGGTCTCGGCGATCTCGCCGGCCACCCGGCAGGCGGCGCCGACCGCCGTCTCGCCGTAGAGCGCGGCCCCCGCCTTGACGCGCGCGCCGGCGCCCAGGTACAAGGGACCCTCGAGGTAGCTGTGCGGCAGCACGGTCACGCCGCGGTCCAGGACCACCGGCCCGTGGCGGGCGTCGATCGCCACGCACGGCCCCACCTCGACACCTTCGGCGGCCCAGATCCGGTCCGCTCCCACCAGCGCGACACCAGGTGCGGCCGCCAAGGGCCGGAAACGGGACTCGGCCCGCCAAACCGGTTCGGTGTCCGCAGCAGGCACGACGCCGAACGGGAGACGCGAGAATGGCAGACCGGCGGCGACCGTGGCAGCGGTGTCGTCGGCCAGCGCCCGGGCCAGGTCGGGCACCAGGTCCCAGAGGTGGCGCCAAGCCGCGATCCCTGGCTCCGCGGCCGCCTCCAGCTGGGGCCGCCAGGGCTCGGCGGGGCAGTCGAACCCCGTCCAGGCCCCACGGGCGACCTGGGAGGCTTCCCAGGCTTGCCAATCCCCCAGCAGGGACGCCGCCTGGGCGGGCGACACCGCAGCGGCCAGCACCCCCTCCTCGTCGCGTACGGCGAAGGGGGCCGGACGCTCGAGCAGGGACCGCAAGGTGTTCCAATCCACCGCGAGCCGTGCGTTCAGGAACAGGACCGTCCCGGCCCGGGACGCGGCGTCCAGCGCCGCTTCGGCGCCGCAGACCGCCCCGTGCGGCAGGGTGGCGCGCTGCAGGCCGGTCAGAAGGGTCCGCGGAAGCAGGGCGAGGCGGTCCCCGCCTCCGGATCGGGCGAGGCACATCTCCACCCGTTCGCGCAGGTTGAACAGGCCGCAGGGGATCTCGTAGACGGGCACGCTCCAGGCCACCGGTCGGAATCCTTGCAGGGTGTGATCCTCGAACAGCACGACCAGGCGCATCGCGGACTCCTTCGAACGGTCGTCGGCGCGCGCCGACGCCGACGTGGGCCTATTCCAGGGTCAGGGCCAGGATCCAGGTGCCTTCGCCCGCCGGCCGCTCCACGCGGAACTGCGCGGCGTCTTCTTCCCGCAGGACGGCGGCGAACGGCGCTTCGCCCGGGGTGGCGTCCCGGCGCCAGGCGACGTTCAGGCACTGATCTTGCGGCGCGGTGAGGCGGAAGGCCGACCCGGTCCCGACCTCGTCCCCGCGGACGGTGACCGACGGCAAGATCTCCACCCGGGCGGCGAAAGGGAAGTCGCCGGCCACGGCCGCGGTCGCGGCGGACAACAGGCAGCACGGCAAGAGGATCGGCCAGCGTTTCACGGACGGGGCTCCCGGCGCGAGGGGGCGGTTCCGGTGCGCGGCCCGCCGCCGCGCTCCCCCACGAGTCTGTCGCAAGCCGCGGTGAAATGCACCCGAAAAATCTGTCAAGCGGCGTCCGGCACGGCCGATGACCATCAGCGCGAGGCATCCGGAGCACGGCAGCAACCAACGTCGCGACAGTTTTCCGGGTACGGAGACCACACGTTTCAAGGAGAAGAACCATGCGGAAACTGACCTTCCTGTCCCTGGCGGCGCTGGTCGTCGCGTTCCCCGTCAGTCAGGCCCTCGCCCTGGATTCGCCCCAGGACGCGAAGGTCGACGTGTTCATCGCGCTGTCGGTCGTCGAGACCGTCGAGATGGACTTCGGCGCCGTGATCGACGCCGACGGCACGATCACCCTGGACACCAACGACGTGATCGCCGCCGACCCGGCGAACATCCACCAGGGCGGCACCGTGGCCAGCGGCGTCTACACGATCAGCGGCCAGCCCAGCCAGGCCGTCGACGTGGCGATCACCCCGGCCAACGCGAACGGTCTGCTGCTGGCGAACTTCACGACCGACGTCGGCGGCGGCACCTTCCCGCTGGCGGGCGTCATGATCGACGGCGTGGGCGATCTGGCCATGGCCCTCGGCGCCGACCTGACCGTCCAGAGCGGCGTGGCCGCCCCGGGCGCGAACCAGTCGCTGAACTTCACCGTCACGGTCACCTACAACTGACCGTTCCTGGTCGACGGCAAGGGGAGGCCCCACGGGCCTCCCCTTTCGCATGCCCGGGACGTGGCACGGCCCTTGCGGTCCGGGCAGCGGATCCCGGACCCCGACCGAGGGCAGGACGGATGAACTGGACTGTCAGACAAGCCGTTGGGCAACCACCCGGCCGCGCGTTCGCGCTGCCGGCGCTGCTGCTCCTGACGCTGGCCGGGCCGGCCGGCGGCGCCGATCTGGCCATCCTGGAAACCGTCCAGATGGATTTCGGCGCGGTCCTGGATCGCAACGGGGCGCTGACCCTGGGCCTCAGCGACAACCTCGTCGCGGATCCGGCCGGCATCCATGCCGGCGGCGTGCTGACGAGCGGCCGATTCCTGATCACCGGCGACCCCTTCGCAGCCTTCAGCCTCGACATCACCGGCTCGGACAACGACGGCCTGAGCCTGGGCGATTTCGACACCAGCGTCGGCCAGCCGCCGGTCCTGAACGCCGCGCTCAACGGCATCGGCCAGCTGTCGGTGCGTTTCGGCGCCGCGCTGACGGTCCAGGCGTCGCGCGCCGATCCCGGTCTCGACCATCTGCTCGCCTACACCATCACGATCAACTACAACTGAATTCATTCAGGAACGCCGGCTGCGGACGTGGCACACCCATTGCGATGTCCCACCGATGCCGGCCACGCACGACCCGCGTACGGTGGTGGCGGCCCCTGGAATTGACTGTCGGGAGGATGACTTATGGTTTGGTCGCGATGGCGTCACCACGTGGCGGTGGGAACCTGGATGTGTTTCGTCCTGGGTGGAACCGTTCTGGACAGCGCCGCCGGCAGCTTGTCGATCGCGCCGACGCGCCTGGTCTTCGACGGCCACAGCCGCGTGGCGACCGTCTACCTGAGCAACAAGGGCGACCAGCCGGCGACCTACCGCATCCTGCTGAAGGACAAGCGGATGCTCGAGTCGGGACTGATCGTGGACGCGGAGTCCCCCCTGCCGGGCGAGAACCCGGCCTCCGACCTGATCCGCTACTCCCCCCGCGAGGTCGTCGTGCCGGCGCACGGCAGCCAGACCGTCCGGGTCATGCTGCGCAACCCCAGCGAGGGGCAGCTCGCGCGCGGCGAGGCGCGCACCCATCTGGTCTTCCAGTCGGTGCCGCCGGTGCCCACGGCCGCGGAACTGGCCGCCCGTCAGGACCGCATCGTCGCCCAGGCGATCATCGAGACGAGCATCCCGGTGATCATCCGCCGCGACAACCCGACGGCCGCGATCGCCCTGGGCGCCGCCCGCCTCGACAGCCTGCCGGACCGCGACGGCAAGCCGGTGCTGGAGGTCGTCCTGGAGCGCACGGGCGAGCGCTCGGTTTACGGCGACCTGTCCGTCGATCTCGAAACCGCCGACGGCGCGCAGCGCGTCGGCCTGATGGTGGGGCTGGCCGTGTACACGCCCACCCCCCGCCGCGTGATCCGCCTGCCGCTGACGCTGCCGCAGGGGAAGCTGCCCCCGAGCGGGCGCCTGGTCGTGCGCTTCGCCGAGACGGAACTCGGCCACGGCGACCTGCTGGCCGACACCTACCTCGAATTCGCCGAGGGGAGCGACGAGCCGCGATGAGCCAGCGGGTCCAGCGACGCCCGGCCGCCGTCCGCGCCCTCTGCGGCGCGGTCCTGCTGTGCCTGGCGGCGGCGCCGGCCGCGGCCCTGGACGACGCCCGGCTGGCGATCCTGGAGGTCCGGCTCGACGGCGGCGTCCTGTCCCCGGGCTTGCCGGCCTACCTCGACGACGGCGGCGGCGTGCTGCTGCCGCTGGGAGCCCTGAGCGACCTGCTCGAGTTCGCCATCGACGTCGAGCCGGCGCGCGGCCGCGCCACGGGCTGGCTGATCGAGGAATCCCGGACCTTCACGCTGAACCTCGCCACCGGCGAGGTCGCGAGCGACGGCCAGGCCCGCGCGCTGGGCGCGGGCGAGGCGGTGCGCGGCGACGACGACATCTACGTGGCGCCGGCGCGCCTCGCGGAGTGGCTGCCCTGCGACATCGAGGTGCGCACGTCGCAGCTCGTGGCGCTGCTCACTTCGCGCGAGACGCTGCCGGTCCAGAAGCGACGACTGCGCGAAGACGCACGCAGCCAGCGGCTGATGAGCAAGGTCGCCGCCCGCGCCGTGCACCCGGTGCAGAAGGCCGAGTACCAGATGTTCACCTGGCCGCTGCTGGACGCGAACGTCGAGTACCGCGGCCGCAGCGGCGACATGGCGCCGGTCTTCTCGCTGCAGAGCGCCGGCGACCTGGCGCGCTGGAGACCAGCTTCCTGGTGGCCCACGTCGACCGCGAGCGCTTCCTGGGCGTGGCGCGGGCCCGGGCGGGCCGCAGCGACCTCGACGGCGAACTGCTGGGCCCCCTGCACGCCACGGAGTTCCAGTTCGGCGACCTCTACGCGCCGAGCACGCCCCTGGTGCTGCGCGGCAAGCTCGGCCGCGGCGTCTCGGTCGGCAACCGGCCCCTGTACCGCTCCGAGTCCTTCGACGCCACCAACGTGCCCGGCGAGGCGCCGGCCGGCTGGGAGGTCGAGCTCTACGTCGACGGCGTGCTGTGGGACTTCACGACCGCGGACGAGGGCGGCCGCTACCTGTTCGAGAACGTGCCCGTGAACTTCGGCCGCACGCTCCTGCGCACCGTCGTCTACGGCCCCCAGGGCCAGACCCGCGAGCAGGTCCGCGCGGTCACCGTCGGCGAGCGGATGATCGCCCCGGGCGAAGTGCAGTACCGCCTGTTCGGGGTCCAGGACGACCGCTTCCTGATCACGGGCGAGGACCAGAACGCCGACTCGCCCGGCCGCGGCCGCTGGACCGCCCACGCCGAGGCCGGCGTCGGCGTGTCCCGCGCCCTGAGCCTGACCGGCGCCTGGACGCGCTCGCCGCTCGCGGACAGCGACCACGACTACCGGAGCCTCGTCGCCGACGCGGTCGTGCGCGGCGCCGCGGTGCGCGGCCAGGTCGTGGCCGACAACGCGGGCGGCTCCGCGCGCAGCCTGGCGGTGCAGGGCGGTCTCTTCGGCCGCACGGTGCAGCTCGAGCACGCCACGTTCAGCGACTTCGTCAGCGACGCCAACGCGCCCGCAGCGGCGCCGCACGCGCGACACCACGCTGCGCCTGGGCGGCGGCCTGCACCTGGGCGCCCGCCCCTTCTCCTACGACCTGCGGCTGCAGTCCACGGACTACGCCGAGCGCAGCATCTCGCGCCAGGACGGCGCGGTGCTGCGCCTGGCCACCGGCTGGTCGCGGGCCACCTGGACCGGCAAGCTCGATTACCGCCGCAGCGGCGACGGCGCCGCGGACGAGCGCCGCCTCGTCCAGGAACACCTGCTGAGCAGCTGGTGGGGACCCCTGCTGCTGCGCGGCCAGGTGCGCTCGGGAATCACGCCGGACGTCGACCTGGAATCGGCCGGCGCCAGCGCGGGCTGGCAGGCTTCGCGCTGGCTGCGCCTGGGCGGCCACGTGTCGCGGGACCTCCAGGACCTCGGCACGACCGGCTACGGCGGGTCGCTGACGCTGCTGCTGGACGGGGTGCAGGTGGCCCTGAGCGGCCACACGGCGACCGGACAGGAATCCTTCTTCAGCCTCGGGGTCTCGACCTCGCTGACCAAGGTGCCCGAGACGATGCGCCTGCACGTGCAGCGCACGCGCCTGACCGGCGGCTACGGGGCGACGGCCCGCGTGTTCCTGGACCGCAACGCCAACGGGCTCTACGACGACCGGGACGAACCCCTGCCGGACGTGCGCTTCGCCGGCGGCGGCGCCCTGCGCCAGGCCAGCACCGACCGCCTGGGCCTGGCCTTCCTGCCCGACCTGCCGGCCCACGACGTCCGCGACGTCACGCTGGACGTCGAATCGCTCCAGGACCCCTACCTGATCCCCGCCCTGCAGGCCGTGCGCGCCGTCGGGCACCCCGGCGCGCACCTCGCGCTGGAGTTCCCGGTCACCTACTCGGGCGACATCGAGGGGACGGTCTTCGTGCAGACGCCGGCCGGACGCACGCCGCTGCGCAACGTCGGGCTCGAGCTGCTGGACCTCAAGCAGCGCCGATCCAGACGACCGTCAGCGAGTTCGACGGCTACTACCTCTTCCAGGGGATCCCGCCGGGCTGGTACGAGGTGCACGTGGTCGCGTCCTCGCTGTCGCGGCGCAACCTGCGCCCGACGCCGCCGCTGGCGGCGGCGGTGCCCGTGGACGGCGGCGTGGTGGCGGGGAACGATTTCGTGCTGAAGTTCGAGACGGCGACGACGGCCAACCGCTGAGCCGGCGGTGGAACCGGTGTGGAACCGAGGCACGCCTGACAAAAGATCAAGGGCTCGCCGATCCGGCAAGCCCTTGTTCTTCAATGTGTTAGGTGGTGGAGCCTATGAGGATCGAACTCATGACCTCTTGAATGCCATTCAAGCGCTCTCCCAGCTGAGCTAAGGCCCCACCCGACGGCACAATATGAAGCCGGGGCAGGATCCTGTCAAACCCCTTTTGGCCTTCCTGGCGGCCCGGGAGGCCTCACTTGACGGGGGCGGCAGCGCTCCCTATCATCCGCCCTCGTGCCGGAGTGGCGGAATTGGTAGACGCGACGGACTCAAAATCCGTTGCCCCTCGGGGCGCGTGGGTTCGAGTCCCACCTCCGGCACCACCATCTTCGAGGCGGCCCCCCGGCCGCCTTTCTCTTGCTGCCGGCCGCCACCCTTGTCCAGGTCTGCACATCCTGCCGAGACAGGGGCGTCCCGCAGGCCCTGGATCCAGGATGGCGGAAGGCCGAGTCTCCGGGCACACGAGGTGCCCGGAGCGCGTCCCCTGTCTCGGCAGGATGTGCAGCCCCTATTTTTGGGACATGAAGCCGTACCGGTAGTCCCGCGGCGGATCGAACGTCTCCTTGATCGTCCGCGGCGTCGTCCACCGGATCAGGTTCAGGTACGACCCCGCCTTGTCGTTCGTCCCGGAGGCCCGCGAGCCGCCGAAGGGCTGCTGGCCCACGACCGCCCCGGTGGGCTTGTCGTTGATGTAGAAGTTGCCGGCGGTGCCGACCAGCTCCTGCTTCATCGTCTCGATCACGCCGCGGTCGCGGGCGAAGACCGCCCCGGTCAGGGCGTAGGTCGAACCCTTGTCGCAGAGGCGCAGGGCCTTGAGCCAGTCCTTGTCCTGGTAGACGTGGACGGTCAGGACCGGCCCGAAGATCTCCTCGCGCATCGTCACGAAATCGGGGTCCTTGGCCTCGATCACGGTGGGCTCGATGAACCAGCCCTTGCTGTCGTCGCAGCCGCCGCCGGCGATGATGCGGGCCTGGCCGCGGGCCTTGCGGGCCTGGTCGATGTAGCCCTTGATGCTCCGGAAGGCGCCCTGGTCGATGACCGCGCCCATGAAGTTCGTGAAGTCGGCGGGGTCGCCCATCCTGATCGAGGCCACCTCGGCCAGCAGGTGCTCGCGCACCTGCGGCCACAGCGAGGCCGGGACGTAGGCGCGGCTGGCCGCCGAGCACTTCTGGCCCTGGTACTCGAAGGCGCCGCGCACCAGCGCCGTCACCAGCGCGACGGGGTCGGCCGAGGCGTGGGCGAAGACGAAGTCCTTGCCGCCGGTCTCCCCCACGATGCGCGGGTAGCAGGCGTAGTTGCGGATGTTGGCGCCGATGGTGCCCCACATGTTCTGGAAGACCTCGGTGCTGCCGGTGAAGTGCACGCCGCCGAGCTCGGGGTGCTCGATGACCGGGTTGCCCACCTGGCCGCCGCTGCCCGGGATCATGTTGATGACGCCGTCGGGCAGCCCCGCCTCGCGCAGGATCTCCATGATGTACCAGGCCGAGTAGACGGCGCTCGAGGCCGGCTTCCACAGCACCGTGTTGCCCATCAGCGCCGGCGCCGTCGGCAGGTTGCCGGCGATGCTGGTGAAGTTGAAGGGGGTCACGGCGAAGACGAAACCGTCCAGGGGCCGCTGCTCCAGCATGTTCCACATGCCGGGCCCGGACTCGGGCTGCTCGCTCATGATGTCGTGGGCGAAGGCCGGGTTGAAGCGCCAGAAATCGATGAGCTCGCAGGCGGAGTCGATCTCGGCCTGGAAGGCGGTCTTGCTCTGGCCCAGCATCGTGGCGGCGTTCAGGGTGCTGCGGCGGCGGCCGGCCAGCAGCTCGGCGGCCTTCAGGAAGACCGCGGCGCGCGCCTCCCAGGGCAGCGCCGCCCAGTCCTTCTTGGCCTTGCGCGCGGCGGCGGCGGCGGCCTGGACGTGCTTCGCGCCCGCCTTGTGGTAGACGCCCAGCAGGCGCCGGTGGTCGTGGGGCATCCGGCATTCACCGAGGTCGCCCGTGGCGACGTCCTTGCCGCCGATGACCAGCGGGATCTCGATGCGGGCGCCGGCCAGCTCCTTGAGCTTCGCCTTCAGCGCGGCCTTCTCGGGCGATCCGGGCAGGTAGCCCAGGATGGGTTCGTTCATCGGCAGCGGCGGGATGGGCAGCATCTGGGACATGGCGTTCCTCCGTGTCGTGCGGACGGATCGGGTCGCGGACGCGCCGCGGCGCCCGGCGGGCAGCGCCGTCAAACTATGGACAACCGGCCCCCCGGCCGCAACCCCGGACATGCCCGGCGGGCCCGAAGCCAGTCCTCGCCCTGCGGCCCCATCCTTGCTACATTAGGGCCCGCCTCTAACCAGCAGCGGGAGCGCCATGCCGAACCAGAACCTCATGAACATCGAGAGCCACATCCTGGAGATGCAGCGCCTGCATCCCAGCGCCAGCGGCGATTTCACCAGCCTGCTGGGGGACATCGCGTTTGCGGCCAAGATCATCGCCCGCGAGGTGACCCGGGCCGGGCTGGTGGACATCCTGGGCAGCACCGGGGCCAGCAACGTCCAGGGCGAGACGGTCCAGAAGCTGGACGACTACGCCAACGCCGTCATGCTGAAGTTCGTCGGCCGCCGCGGGCAGGTCTGCCTGATGGCCTCCGAGGAGCTGGCCGACCCCGTCCGGGTCGACTTCCGCGAGGGCAGCGGCAAGTACGTCGTGGTCTTCGATCCCCTGGACGGCAGCAGCAACATCGACGCGAACGTCTCGATCGGCACGATCTTCAGCATCTACCGCCGCCGCTCCCGCCTCGCCGCGATCTGCGACGACGACCTGCTGCAGCCGGGGCGCGACCTGGTCGCCGCCGGCTACGTGGTCTACGGGTCCTCGACGATGTTCGTCCAGACCACCGGCCACGGCGTCCACGGCTACACCCTGGACCCGGGGATCGGCGAGTTCCTGCTGAGCCACGAGAACCTCAAGATCCCCTTCGCCGCGGGGATCTACTCCGTCAACGAGGGCAACGAGCCCCACTGGACGCCGGCCGTGCGCGAGATCGTGCGCCGCCTGAAGTACGGGCGCGAGGAGAGCGGCGGCATGTCCGCCCGCTACATCGGCTCGCTCGTGGCCGACTTCCACCGCAACCTGCTCTACGGCGGCGTCTTCCTCTACCCGCCCACCGACCGCGCCGCCAGCGGCAAGCTGCGCCTGCTCTACGAGGCGGCCCCGCTGGCCCTCATCGCCGAGCACGCCGGCGGCTACGCGAGCGACGGCCAGGGCCCCATCCTCGACCTCGTGCCGCGGGAGGTCCACCAGCGCACGCCGCTGTACGTGGGCAGCCGCGAGACCGTGATGTGGATCGAGAAGATGCTGTCCGATCCGGCGCTGGCCGCCGGCGGAGGGGTCGGGGATCCCCGGTAGGTTCGGCGGACCTTGTCGGTCAGCGGTCCTTGGTCTGCAGGCCCTTGGTCTCGGTGACCAGCGCCAGGGCCATGGCCTTGCACCGCGGGCGGTGGACCTTGCCGGCGGGGATCAGCATGGCCTCGCCCTGCTTGACCGTGACCGTCGTGCGGTCCATCTCGATGTCGATCATGCCCTCGAGGATGTAGATGAACTCGTCGGCCGAGTGGCTGTGGGCGATGTAGTCCCCGCTGTAGCGGACGATGAAGGCGTGGTAGGCGCCGTCCAGCTCCGCGACCTCCACGGGGCGGAACGGCTGGGCCAGATCGCGGGCCCGCTTCAGCACGGGAATCTTGGGCACGGTCACTCCTTTGCCTCGGAACGCTACTCGGTCAGCAGGGCCGCCGCCAGCTCCGCCGCCTCGGACCCGGGGAACTCGGCCTGCAGGTTTCCCAGCCACCGGCGCGCCTCGTCGTCCCGGCCCAGCGCGTGGGCCGAGCCCACCGCCTTCTGCAGCGCGTCGGCGCGGCGGTCGGAACCGGGATGGCGGTCCAGCAGCGCCTGCAGCCGCGTCAGCGCGTCCTGGTGGTCGCCGTCGTCGGCGGCCATGGCGGCCAGCCAGTACTCGGCATCGTCGGCCTGCTCGCTGCGGGGGTAGCGGCCCAGGAAGTCCTGGAAGCCCTGGCGGGCCGCGCCGTACTCGCCCCGCCCGCGGTCGGTCATCGCCGCGTTGAACAGGGCGCGCCCTTCCTCGGGCAGCGCCGCGAGGTCGGCGCCGCCCGGGGGCGGCGGCTTGAACTCGCCGAGCGTGGGGATGCCCAGGCGCGTGGTCAGCAGGTCCACGCGGGCCGAGAGGTTGCGCATGTACTCCTGGTTGTCCGCCTGCTGGCTCGCGGCCTGGTCCAGGCGGGCCAGGATCTGCGCGAGCTGGGCCTGCAGGCGGGCGTCGGTCTCGAGGCCCGACCCCTCGCCGGTGCGCAGCAGGGCCAGCAGGGCCGTGACGTCGCGGCGCAGGGCCGTCTGCTCGTCGGTCAGGCGCTGGATCTCGGCCGAGTTGCCATCGACCGCCGTCTCGATCTGCTCGAACTGCGGGGCGCACCCGGCTGCCAGGACAGCCAGGTGCGCTCCGATCAGCAGGAAGGCGGCGCCGGCGCGGCGCGGCTGCACGGCGGCCACCTACGGGCGCGCGAAGTGGGCGCGGCGGTTCTTGGCCCAGGCGGCCTCGGTGCCGCCGGAGACGAACGGGCGCTCCTCGCCGTAGCTCGTCACGCGCAGCTGGCCGGCCTTGACGCCCAGGTTCGCCAGGTAGTCGCGCACGGCGGCCGCGCGCTTCTCGCCCAGGGCCAGGTTGTACTCGACCGTGCCGCGCTCGTCGCAGTGGCCCTCGATCAGGTACACGACGTCGCCGTGCTCCTTCATGATCTTCGCGTTGGCGGTCAGCGTGGTCATGGTCGCGGCGCTGAGGGTGTACTCGTCGTAGGCGAAGTACACGTCTTCGATGCCGTACTCCTGCGGCGACATCGTCGCGTAGTTGGTCGCGGGGGCCGGGGTCTCGGAGACCGGCGCCTCTTCGACGACCTCTTCGACGGGCGCCGGGACGACCGCCGCGGCGTTGTTGTCCGCGACCGGGACGTTCTTCTTGCCGCCGCAGCCGACGGTCAACAGCAGGGCCGCCAACAGCATGCCGATCATCGCAAAGGTCCGCAACATGGCGATCTGACTCCTTTTTAGAGTGGACAGGAACGGCCGGATTCCAGATTCCGCGCCAAGATAACACGAAACTTCATTGTGACCAATCAGGAGTTGTATCGGGTTCGCCGCCTTTCGTCAACTGGCGGATCGACCCGTCCTCGACGTCCAGGACGTAGAGCTTGAAGACGCCGGTGCGGTCCGAGGCGAAGACCACGTGGCGGCCGTCCGGAGCCCAGCTGGGGTCCTCGCAGTTGCGCCAGGACGTGTCGGTCAGCAGGCGCCGGTTCTCCCCGCCGGTCTCGATCAGCATGAGCTGGGTGATCTCCTGCTCGCGGCAGGCGTACACGATGCGGTCCCCGCGGGGCGACCACTCGGCCGAGTCGTTGTACTTCCCCTCGAAGGTCAGGCGCCGGCTGCCGGTGCCGTCGGCGTCCATGACGTAGAGCTGGGGCGAGCCGGTCCGGTCGCTGGTGAACACCAGGTCGCGCCCGCTCGGGGACCAGCTGGGCGAGACCTCGATGGACTCCGCCACGGTCAGCCGGCGGATCACGTGCCCGTCCAGGCCCAGGCGGTAGATGTCCGGCTGCCCGGCCTTCGACAGGGCCACCACCAGTTCCTGGCCGCCCGGGTGCCAGGACGGGCCCAGGTTCGAGCCGCTGGTCTCGCCGACCATCCGCACCGTCCCGGTCGCCGCCTCGAGCACGTAGGTGCCCTGCTGGCCCTGCCGGAAGGACATGAACGCGATCTGCTTGTTGTCCGGCGACCAGGACGGGAACAGGTTCAGCGTGCGGTTCGAGGTCAGCCGCAGCAGGCCCTCGCCGTCGTAGTCCACGCACCAGATGTCGCGGCGGTCCCCGCTGCCGCGCGAGAAGACGACGCGCGAGAGGCTGATGCCGGGCTGGTCGGTGAGCATGCGGACGACCTGCTCCACGAAGTGGTGCGCCGTGGCGCGCAGACGGTCGGGCCCCGGCTGGTAGCGCTTGGCGAGCAGTTCCTGGCCGCCGGGCTCGGACAGCAGGCGCAGCGTGAGGGCCGGCGACGCGGTACCGCCGGTCGGCAGGCCCTCGAGCACACCGTCGATGCGGTAGTGGGACGGGGGCGCCTTGCCGGCGACCTGGTCGCGCGTCAGCAGGCGGAACAGGCCGCTGTAGTCCAGGTCGGCGCGGATCACCGCGTCGAGCGTGCCGGCCGCGGCCCGGGCCTCGGCGCCGCCCGCCAGCACCTGCGGCGGCTGCACCAGGATGTCGGTCAGCTCGGCGCCCGAGCGGTCGGCCCGCATGATGTACTCGTCCTGGGCCGCGGCCGGTACGACCGCCGCCAGCAGGAGCAGCAGCGCGATGACGGGCCCGGCGATGCGGCGCCTCGTGATGTCGTGGCTCATGGTCAGTTCCCCGCCGTCAGCGTGAAGATGTACGTGATGCCGAGACCGCGCCGGGCCATGCCGGCGGGGATCGGCAGGAAGGTGCCGACCGTTTCCACGGCCCGCAGCGCCTCGCGGTCCATCAGGGGCACGCCCGAGCCCGCGGCCACTTCGGCCCGCGTGAGGGTGCCGTCCGGCTCGACCCGGAAGTGGATCGTGCAGGTCACCGCGGCGCCGCTGCGGAAGCCCAGCTTCTTGGGCTGCCAGTTGCGGGCGATCCGCTGCTCGAGCAGGTCGAGGTAGTACTGGTACTGCGGCGCGACCTGGACGTCGGCGCCGAGCCGGGGCGTGGCCGCGACCGGGCCGCTGGTCGCCGCCGACGCGGCGTCGGTGGCCTTCGTCGCCGGCTTGCGGTCGGGCGTGGCCGGCTTCGCCGCGGGCTTGGCCGCCGGTTTCGGCGCCGGCTTCTTCTCGGCCGCCTTGGGCACGACCGCCGGCCGCAGCACGGGTTCGGCGGCGGGCTGCGGCGGGAGCGTCGCCACCTGGGGGCGCGGGCTGGGCAGTTCGGCCAGCCGCACCGAGATCACGCGCTGCCGGGGCAGCGGCTGCTGCGCGACCCGCGCGCCGAACACCAGCAGCGCCGCCAGGAAGAGCGCGTGCAGCAGCAGCGAGGCCGGCAGCGCCCGGTTCACGGACGCTTCCTCGGTCCGGAGTCCTGGTCCGCCACGAGGCTGAGGTTGCCGAAGCCCTCCTTCTCGATGGCGGCCATGACCTGAAGCACGAACCCGTAGGGCACGTCCTCGTCGGCCCGCAGGTAGACCGGCAGCGTCTCGCGCCGGTCGGCGAAGGCGGCCAGCCGGGTGCCGAGATCGGACAGGGCGATCGGGTCCTCGCCGAAGTGGAGGGCGCGCTCCTTGGTCACGGTGATCACCGGTCCCTCCTCGACGATCACCTCGCGGGTCTCGGCCTGCGGCAGGTTGACCTCCACGCCGCCCTGGATGTAGGGCGCGGTGAGCATGAAGATGATCAGCAGGCACAGGGAGATGTCGACCAGGGAGGTGATGTTGATCTCCGAGAAACCGCGGTAGCCCGAGCGGCGTCTCATCGGATCTGCTCCTTCTCGTGGGGCTCGGGGCGGCGGGCCTGCGCGAGCCGGGCCTCCCCCGCCGAGGGCGCCGCCTCCTCCATGAGGGAGCGCAGGCGCTCCATCTCGTTGCCGATCAGGTCGATCTTGCGCACGAAGAGGTTGAAGAACACCACGGCGGGCACGGCGGCCGACAGGCCGGCGATGGTCGTGACCAGGGCCTCGGTGATGCCCGGCGCCACCACCGCGAGGTTGGCGCTGCGCAGCACCGACATCTCCCAGAAGGCCTGCATCAGGCCCCAGACCGTGCCGAGCAGGCCCAGGAAGGGAGCCACCGTGACGGTCGTCGAGAGGATGATCAGGTAGCGTTCCAGGTTCTCGGTCTCGGCGTACGAGACGCGCTCGGCGGAGCGCCGCACGGCCTGGCTCGTGGGCTGCGCCGCGGTCTCCCGCCACAGGTTGGCCAGGGGCAGGTCGGGCCGGCTGCGGCACCAGGCTTCCAGGTCCCGGCGGTCCAGGCGCCCCTGCATCCAGGCGTCGCACCGGTCCCAGAATTCGAGGTGGCCGCGGCGCACGGACGCGAGCAGGCGGCCGCGGTCGAACATCACGGCCCAGCACAGGACCGACAGCAGGACCAGGACCACGACGTCCAGGATCCCCAGGAACGAGGACTTGCTCAACAGGTCGAGGATCTCGGCCGCCCCGAGCGACGCCAGGAAGGGCGCGTGGGTCATGTCAGCTCCTTCTGCCGTGGGCCGGCGCCGCTCCGGGCGCCGGTGGCCGGCCGGCGCGGGCGCCGGTCGGCCGCGCCCAATGTACCACCCCGGCGCGGGGGTTCAAGGGCGGAGTCCGGGTTGAACCCCGGCGGGCTGGGCCGGGTTCCCTTCAGGACAGGACGCGGTCGTAGAGGTCGACGTAGCGCTTCAGGATGCAGGGCGTGCCGAAGCGGGACACGGCCGCGCGCAGGCCGTCGTCGCGGACCTGGCGGTGCAGCCCCGCGTCCGTCAGCAACGCGATCGCCGCGGCGGCCATGCCGTCGACATCGTCGGGATCGCAGAGCCAGCCGGTCTGGCCGTGGTCGATGAACTCCGAGGTGCCCCCGCGATCGGTGGCGATGACCGGGGTCCCGCAGGCCATGGCCTCCAGGGCGACCAGGCCGAAGGACTCGTGGCGCGAGGGCAGCAGGCACAGGTCGGACAGCGCCAGGATCTCCTCGAGGTTCTCGACCTGGCCGAGGCAGCGCACGCGGTCGGCCACGCCGAGGCGGGCGGCGGCCTGCTCGCAGAGGGTGCGCTCGGGCCCCTCCCCCACCAGCAGCAGCCGCGCCGGCACCCGGCCCGCGACCCGCGCGAACACCTCCACGACGTGGGTGGCGTTCTTCACGGCGCGGAAGTTCGAGGCGTGGACGACGATCTTCTCGTCCGGCGCGGCGAACAGGGCGCGCGGGCCGTCGTCGCGCGGCCGGAAGCGCTGCGGGTCCACGAAGTTGGGGATCACCTCGACCTCGCGGCGCGGCCCGAAGACGCGGACCGTCTCGTCGCGCAGCCAACCGCTGACGGCGGTGACGGCGTCGCTCTCGTCGATCAGGAAGCGCGTCATCTCGAAGTAGGACGGCTCCTGGCCCACGAGCGTGATGTCGGTGCCGTGCAGGGTCGTGATCATCTTCAGCCGGTCCGGGCCGATCATCGCCCGGGCCAGGTACGCGCTCGCCGCGTGCGGGATGGCGTAGTGGACGTGGAGCAGGTCGAGACCGTAGCGGCGCGCCACCTCGCTCATCTTGGTGGCGAGCGCCAGCGTGTAGGGCGTGTGCTGGAACACGGGGTAGGTGACCGCTTCCACCGGGTGGAAGTAGATGTTGGCCTCGTAGCGGCGCAGGCGCAGGGGCATCTCGCTGGTGATGAAGTGAACCTCGTAGCCGCGGCGGGCCAGGTTCAGGCCCAGCTCGCTGGCCACCACGCCGCTGCCCCCCTGGGTCGGGTAGCAGGTGATCCCGATGACCGGCAGGCGGCTCACACCCAGCGCTCCGCGGGCAGGTCCTCCAGCAGCGGCGCCTGGTCGGTGGCGAAGGCCTCGGCCAAGGGGACGCCCGCCTGGAAGCCCCAGGCGCGCGACCAGCGCTCGACCTGGTCCAGGAAGGCGGGTTCGTTGATGACGGTGGGCCGCGCGCCGTCGGCCCGCTCCAGCTGCGTCGCGTAGCAACGCAGCGCCGCCAGCTTGGCGGCCCAGCTCTCCGTCACGTCCACGTACAGGTTCGGCCGCTCTCCGGGGGGGCACACGGTCAGCACCGCCTCGCAGATCCACAGCGGCGCCGGCGCCGGGATCGCGGCGGTCGCGGGCCAGGCGCGCAGCTCGGGCAGGGCCGCCGGCCACGAGGCCAGGCGGGCCATGAAGGCGGCCTTGCGCACCAGGGCGGGGATCGCCTGGTGGTCCGGATGCCGCCGCGGGACCGGCGCCGCCAGCAGCCAGCGGGGCCGCAGGCTGCGGATGACGGCCGCGACCGCGGCCACCTGCTCGGGACGCTCCGCCGAGATGAAGCCGTCCGGCAGCGCGGCCTGCAGCCGGCCGGCGATGCCCAGCGCCGCGGAGGCGCCGGCCGCCTCCCGCCAGCGCTCGTCGGGCGTGCCGTTGGAGCCCAGCTCGCCGCGCGTCAGGTCGAGCAGCCAGACGCGCCGGCCCCGGGCGGCGAAGCGGGCCAGCGTGCCGCCGCAGGCGATCTCCGCGTCGTCGGTGTGGGGGCTCACGCAGAGCAGGTCGACGCCCGCGCGCGCGGCCGTCGCGGTGTCCGGGTTGCCGTCGTTCATGGATTCACCTCGGATGTCGTGCGGCCGGCCTGGCCGGTCGTTGCGCGCCGCGGCGCCAGCGGGCGCGGGTCCACGCGGATCCACCAGTCGCGCCAGTCGCCGTCGGCCCCGCGGGCGTAGTGCTGTTCCGCCGCCCCGATCGCCGCCGCCACCAGATCGTCGCCCCACAGCGCGGTGGCCCAGTGCATCGCCAGCGCCCGCTCCTGGCGGACGCCGTCCGGAGCGGCCCAGGCCGGCGCCGCCTCGAGCGCCGGCCTGCCGTTCGCCGCGGCCCGCGCCCGGAACGCCGCGCGCACGTCGTCGCGCCAGGACCGGGCCGCGCGGGCGGCGACGGCCTGCGCCTGCCGATCAGGCAAACCGGCCAGTTCCTTCAGGGCCCCGGCCAGGGCCGCCTCGACCGCGGTCGCGGCCGCTTCGCCGGGCGCGTCTGCGGAGGTCGGCGCGACGGCCGCGGCGGCGGCGTCGCGCGCGGGATCGTCGCTGAGCCGTGCGAAGAGGCGCGGCAGCAGGGCCGGTTCCGCCAACCCCAGGGCCCCGTGCAGCGGCCGCAACTGCTCGAGGTAGGCCAGCTCGCCCGGCCCGGCCACGATGCCGGCCGGCCGGAAGCACCAATCCTGCACCAGGGTCCGCAGCAGCACGCCGGGCCGCAGGTCCTGCGTCGCCGTCAGCAGGGCTTCGGGTTCGGCCACCCGCTCGCGGCCGTCTTCCCGGCGACGGTGGAAGGGCGCCGTCAGCGAGGCGCCTTCGATCTGGGCATGGTAGCCCAGCGCCGACAGTTCCGCACCGCGCGCCGCCGCGAGCGCGGCCAGTTCCGCCCGCCGCGCGATCAGTTCCGCGTAGAAGGCGGCGGCGGCCCGGTGCAGTCGGCCATCGTCCCCCGAGACCACCAGCAGGCCGCAGCCGGCGAACGTGCGCAGCAGGGCCCGGCGCTGCAGCCGGCCCCAAGTCCAGCCTTCGCGGCGGGCGCGCGCCCAGAGGTCCGCCAGGTCCGAGCCGAGACCGCCGGCGCCGGCTTGTTCCGCCAGCCAACCCGCCTCCGGGGCGGCCCAGACCGCCGCGGGCGCGGCCCCGAGCACGAGGTCGTCGGGTCCCGGCGGCGGCGGCGCCCCCAGCAGCGCCCGGCGCCGCGGGTCGAAGAGGCGGGGCGCGAAGGCCTCGCGCCGGTCGTCGTCGTCGTCGCCGCACCAGAACAGGGGGATCGTCGGGTGGCCGGCGGCGGTGCGGGCCCGCGCCGCCGCGATGCAGGCGGCGACCTTGTGCAGGGTCAGCAGGGGACCGCCCAGGAAGCCGGGCTGCTGGCCGGTGACCACGACCTCCGCGGCGCCCGCTGCCAGGGCGGCCACGGACGCGACGGCGGCCGCGCGCGCGGCGTCGTCCGGCAGGTCCTCGGCGAGGTCCGACTGCCAAGCGTCGCGCCAGGCCGGATCGCGCCAGGCCGGCGCCGCGCCAGGCATCGTGGCGTTCGGCGGCGTCGCCGAGAGGAAGCGGCGCCACTCGGCCGTCGCGCCGGCGAAGGGCGCGTCCCCCCGCACCCAGGCGCGCACCAGCGGGCTGAGGTCCGGCAGGTCGGCGAGCGGGGGCCCGGGTTCGGCCCGGAGCAGCGGCATCGTCACGGTTCAAGCCTCCCGTTCGTAGATCATCAGCCACCGCTCGGCCGTCGCCGCGTCGAAGTCGCGCCCGTCGTAACCGCCGAGGGCCGCGACGCGCGACAGGCCGGCGGCGCGGCAGGCGGCGTCGAGTTCCTCCGGCGCGAACAGGGCGACCGATTCGGTGTAGTCCAGTCCCTGCGGCGGCACGCCGTCGGCCGCCCGGCGGTCCGCGCCGCCGACGGGCCGGATGCGGACGTCCTTCAGCACGCGCCGCCCTTCGGGTCCGAGCCGTCGACGCTCGCGGACCAGGCAGGCGCCGAGGCGGCGCTCCCGGACGGCCTCGCCGGCGGCCAGGTCCCGCCGCACGGCCTCGGCGTTGAGGTGGTCGAGGCACCAGCGACCGCCCGGCGCGAGCACGCGCGCGATCTCCCGCAACAGCGGGGCGTGGTCGTCGAGATCCCCGAAGTAGCCGAAGGAGGTGAACAGCGAGAGCACCGCCGCGCAGCTCCCGTCGCGCAGCGGCAGGTGGCGCATGTCGGCGCGCACGGGCGGCAGCGCGACGGCGCCCGGCGAGCGCGCGGCCTCGGCGAGCAGATCGGGTGACAGGTCCAGGGCCAGCCCCCAGGCCCCGTGCGCCGCCAGCGGCGAGAGGTGGCGGCCGGCGCCGCAGCCGAGATCGACGACCGGCCCCCGCCCCAGCGGCAGCCAGGGCGCGACCGCCGCGACGCAGGCGGCCGCCTCGTGCCCGTCGCGGTGCGCGTAGAGGTGGCGGTAGTGTGCGCCGAAGGCGGTGCGGTACCAGTTCATGGCCCCCCGGCGCCCGGCGGCTCGCTCGCCGCCAGGGAGCGGCCCCGGCCCACGAGCGTCTCGCGCGGCGCCTGCGGGTCCTTGCCGGGGTGGTCCAGGGTCTCGTGCAGGCCGCGGCTCTCGCGGCGCTCGCGGGCGCAGAGGACGATCAGCTCGGCGACCAGGGCGATGTTGCGCAGCTCGACCAGGTCGGGGTTCGCCAGCGAGCGGGCGTAGATGCCCTCGACGGTGGCGCGGATGGCCCGCACGCGGTCCAGAGCGATGTCCAGCCGGCTGCGCGAGCGCACGATGCCCACGTAATCCCACATCACGCGGCGCACCGAGTTCCAGTCGTGTTCGAGGACCACGGCCTCCGGGCCGGTGGACATCGCCGAGGGGAAGTCGTCCTGGAACGGCAGCTCCCCGGGCAGGGCCGCGCCGCCGGCGCCGTCGGCGACGGCGGCGACGGCGGCCGCCTCGGCGAAGTACACCGCCTCGAGCAGGGAGTTGCTGGCCAGGCGGTTCGCCCCGTGGACGCCGGTCCAGGCCACCTCGCCCACCGCGAAGAGGCCGGGCAGGCTGGTGCGGCCGCTCCCGTCCACCTTGACGCCGCCGCACATGTAGTGCGCGGCCGGCACGACCGGGACCGGTTCGCCCGCCATGTCGATGCCGTACTGGGCGCAGGTGGCCGACAGGTTCGGGAAGCGCTGCTCGACGAACTCGCGCCCGAGGTGCCGCAGGTCCAGGAACACGCTGGGCTCGCCGGTGCGCTTCATCTCCTGGTCGATGGCCCGCGCGACGATGTCCCGCGGCGCCAGCTCCCGGCGCTGGTCGTACCGCTCCATGAAGCGCTCGCCGCGCCCGTTGATCAGGTGCGCCCCCTCCCCGCGCACCGCCTCGGAGATCAGGAAGCTCTTGGCCCGCGGGTGGTAGAGGCAGGTCGGGTGGAACTGGACGAACTCCAGGTTGGCCAGCACGGCGCCGGCCCGGTAGGCCATGGCCAGCCCGTCGCCGGTGGCGATGTCCGGGTTCGAGGTGTAGGCGTACACCTTGCCGCAGCCGCCCGTGGCGAGGATCGTGGTCGGGGCCAGGTAGGCCCGCCGCTGCAGGGTTTCGCGGTCCAGGACCCAGCAGCCGACGACCCGGCGGGGATCGCCGTCGCGCCGCAGGTCGGACTCGCGGATCAGGTCCAGGCCGAGGTGGTCCTCGTCCATGCGGATGCGCGGGTGTTTGCGGCAGGCCTCGAGCAGGCGACGCTCCAGCTCGCGGCCCGTCAGGTCGGCGGCGTGCAGGATGCGGTGCCGCGAGTGGCCGCCCTCGCGCGTGAGCGCGAAGGGCGCGTCCGCCCGCTCGTCCTCGCGCGTGAAGCTCACGCCGTAGGCCAGCAGGCGCTCGATGAGGCGCGGCGCGGCGCCGACCATGGCCCGCACGACCGCCTCGTCGCAGAGCCCGTCCCCGGCGATCAGCGTGTCGCGCACGTGGGACTCGAAATCGTCCAGCGGCGAGAGGACCGCGGCGATGCCGCCCTGCGCGTAGTTCGTGTTGCTCTCGGAGGAGTCCTTCTTCGTCACCACGCGCACGTCGCCGTGCTCGGCGGCCAGCAGCGCGAACTGCAGGCCGGCGATGCCGGTGCCCGCCACGAGGAAGCGGCTGGTCACGGGTCCGCTCGGGATCATGTCGTCATTCCTCCAGGAGGCGCAGGACGGCGGGCGCGACGGTCTCGGGGCCCTGCCAGGCGAGTTCCAGGCCGACGGTGAACAGGGGCGGCGCGCCGGGCGGCCAGGCTCCCGACAACTTAACACGATCCTTGGCCGTGGTCAGCCAGCAGGCCGCGCCGCGCCGCTCGCCCTCGGCCAGCAGGCGCGCGACCCGGCGCGGCCCGTACGCGGCGTGGTCGGCGCAGCGCACCGCCAGCGTCGGCGGCGCGCCGCAGAGCCGGGCGCACGCCGCCTCGAAGCGCTCGGGCCGCGCGATGGCCGACACCACGGCGTAGGGCGCGCCGGCCGCGGGCGCCGACGCATCGGCCCAGGCTTCGCGACGTCGGAATCCCAGCACGGTGACGCCCGGGGGACCGCGCAGGGGCTCCTGCGGCCCCGCCGGCGTCTCGACCAGCCAGAGCCGCGCGCGCGCGGCGCCGGCGGCGCCTTCGCGTCCCGGCCCCCAGGGCAGGCGTCGCGCCATCAGCGGGACGACGACGCCCGCGCGACGCTCCCAGCGGTCCAGGATCAGCACGTCGAGGTGCCGCGGCAGGCCCGCGGTCTGGTGCGCGTCCTCGAGCAGCACGAGGTCGCAGTCAGGCTCGCTCCGCCGCAGGAACTCCAGCCCCTCCCGGCGCTCGCGCGACTGGATGACCGCCGTCGCGGGCAGGGCGGCCGCGAGCAGCCGCGCCTCGTCGCCGCAGTCCGGGTCGTCCGGCGTCACGCGCAGCGGCCCGGCGGCGCGCCCCCCGTGGCCCCGGGTCAGCACGGCCACGCGCCGCCCCGCCCCGGCCAGGCCCCGGGCGAGGTCCAGCACCACGGGCGTCTTGCCGGTGCCGCCGGCGATCAGGTTGCCCACCGAGACCAGTCGGGGCATCGCCGGCGGCAGCCCGCGCGACGCCAGGCGGCGGCGCAGCAGGGCATCCCCGCAGGCCTCGGTCCAGGGCTCGAGCCAGGCGGCGAGCCGCGGCAGCCCGTCTTCCCAGCGGCGCCAGGCGTCCTCGACGCGGCCGCGCGCGCCGCCGCGCAGGTCCAGGACCGCGCCGGCCTCCCGTCCCCCGCCGTTCACGCGCCGCTCCCGTCGTCGACCGGGCCCGCGCCCGTCAACCACGCGCCCAACCCGTCCGCCGCGCCCGCGCAGGCCGCGGCATCCGCCTCGCGCGGGACGGTCACGTCGGCGCCCTCCTCGATCCGCACCGTCGACCAGGGCAGCGGGACGATGGTGCGGTCCCAGGTGCGCAGGGACAGGTGCCGGCCCGGCCGCGCGCGCAGCGGCACCACCGGCGCGCCGGAAAGCCTGGCCAGCAGCAGGGCGCCCTCGTGGACCGTGCCGAACGGGCCGCGGGGGCCGTCCACCGCCAGCCCCACGGCGCCGCCGCGGCGCAGGACCTCCAGCAGGGAGCGCAGCGCGTCGGCGCCGTCCTTGCCGGTCGAACCGCGCACGAACCCGTAGCCGTCCGGGCCGAGGGTCCGGATCAGGATGTCGCCGTCGCGGCTCTGGCTGACCAGCAGCGTGGCGGCGGCGGGCCTCACGTGCAAGGCGGCGGGGATCATGTCGCGGTGGAGGCTGGCGAAGATGACCGCGCCCCGGCGCGTCGTCCCCGCGGCGGGGTCGCGCCGCACGGTGCCGGCCAGCAGGCGCCAGGCGGGACGCGCCAGGAGCGATTTCACCGCCTGCAGGCGGTTCTCGCCGGCGCTCATCGCCCCGCCCCGCGGCGTTCGCGCAGCAGGGACACGACCTCGTCGGCGGCGCGGTCCCAGAAGCCGGCGCCGCCGAGGCGTTCGCGCAGCTCGTCCACGCCCGAGGCGAAGCGCGCGCGCCGCGGTCCGGACGCGAGCCAGTCGGCCAGGTCGGCGGCCAGGTCGGCGGGCCGCGCCGCGTCCTGGACGAACTCGCGCACCAGGGGGCGCTCCCGGGGGCGCTCCAGCACCAGGTTCGCCAAGCCGATCCACTCCAGGCGCACCAGGCGCCGGGCCAGCGCGTACGTCAGCGGCGAGGTGCGGTAGACCAGGGCGTGCGGCACGCCGGCCAGGGCGATCTCCAGCGAGGCCGTCCCGCTGCAGACCAGCGCCAGGTCGAGATCGCGCGACAGGGCGGCCAGCGGCGCCTCGCTGACGCGCAGGCCCGCCCCCGGTGCGTCCGGCACCGGCGCCCCGGGCGCGCGGCTGACGACGCCCTGGAAGACGCGCTCCGGGACCGCGGCCTGCAGGCGTTCGAACGCCTCGCGCAGGACCGGCAGCAGGGCGCGCACCTCCTGGGCGCGGCTGCCGGGGAGCAGGCCGACGGTCAGCGGCGCGGACGGGTCGCCGACGCGTTCCTCGCGCAGGCGGCGCGCCCGGTCGACCTCCGACTTCGGGTGGTCCTCGACCAGGGGATGCCCGAGGGAGACGGCGGGGATGCCGCGGGCGCGGAAGAAGCGCTCCTCGAAGGGCAGCACGACGCCGAGGCGGTCCACCGCGCGGCGCACGCCGCCGGTCCGCCAGGCGCCCCAGGCCCAGAGCTGCGGGGCGATCAGGTAGAACACGGGCACGCCCGCGGCGCGGGCGCGCCGCGCCAGGTCCAGGTTGAAGCCGGGATAGTCGACGGGCAGGAAGAGGTCGACGCCGCCGCCGGCCAGCAGGGCCCGCATCCGGCGCCGGGCGCCCAGCAGGAGCGGCAGCGCCCCGAGCACCTCGCCCACGCCCATCACCGACAGGCGCTCGGCGGGCTGCACGATGTCGGCCCCGGCGGCGCGCAGGGCGCCGCCCCCCAGGGCCGAGAACCGCGCGTCCGGCAGGCGCACGCGCAGCGCCGCCAGCAGCGCCGCGCCGTAGCGGTCGCCGCTGGCCTCGCCGCAGGACAGCAGGATGTGGGGAGACGTGGAGGCCGGGCGGGTCGTCACCGGTTTCCCCCGGGATCCGACGGCGGCCGCGGCGCCGCCGTCTCCGGTTGCGCGGACCGCCGTCAGCGGACGATGCCGCGCTCGGAACGGCGGATGAAGGCCATCAGCTCCTCGATGTAGGGGTCGAGGGCGCAGTCCAGGGCGATGCGCTCCAGCGCCTGGCTCACGTTCAGGCCGCTGCGGAACAGCAGGCGGTAGGCGGTCTTGAGGTTCATCAGCGTGGCCTCGTCGAAGCCGCGGCGCTTCAGGCCGACGCTGTTGAGCCCGTGGACCTCCACCGGGTTGCCGGCGACCCGGATGTAGGGCGCCACGTCCTGGGCCATGCGGCTGCCGCCGCCGATGAAGGCGTGCTCGCCGATGCGCACGAACTGGTGCACGGGGGTCATGCCGCCGACGATCGCCCAGCGGCCGATCTCGACGTGCCCGGCCAGGTTCACCGCGTTGGCCAGGATGCAGTGGTCCTGGATCAGGCAGTTGTGGGCGACGTGGACGTAGGCCATCAGCATGTTGCCGTCGCCGAGGCGCGTCTTCTCGTTCTCGCCGGTGGCGAGGTGGACGGTCACGAACTCGCGGATGACGTTGTCGTCGCCGATCTCGATGTAGCTGAGCTCGCCGCGGTACTTGAGATCCTGCGGCTCGGTGCCGATGACCGCGCCGTGGAACACGCGGTTGCCGCGGCCGAGGGTGGTGTGCCCCTCGATCAGGACCGAGGAGCCGATCTCGCACTCGGGGCCGATCTCGACGTGGGGCCCGATGATGGCGAACGGCCCCACCTTGACGCCGTGCCCGAGGCGCGCGTCGGGGTGGACCACCGCGGTCGGGTGGATCTCGGGCGGCCGGACCGGCCTGATCTCGCCCGCGCGCTTGATGATCGGATTCGCCACGATAAACCCTCCCCGGGACCGCTCAGCGGTCCACGATCGTCGACATGAGGTCGGCCTCGGCCACCAGTTCGCCGTCCACGAAGGCGCGCCCCCGCATCTTGCAGAGGGGCCCACGCAGCTTCAAGAGCTCCAGCTCGAACCGGATCTGGTCGCCGGGGGTGACCGGCCGCCGGAATCTTGCACCGTCGATCCCGCTGAAGTAAACAAGTTTCGTCTCCGGGTGCTCGACGCTGCTCATCAGCAGGACGCCGCCGACCTGGGCCATCGCCTCGGTGATCAGGACCGCCGGCATGATCGGGTGGCCCGGGAAGTGCCCCATGAAGAACGGCTCGTTGATCGTCACGTTCTTGAGGCCCACGACGCGCTTGCCGATCTCCAGCTCCAGGATGCGGTCCACCAGCAGCAGCGGGTAGCGGTGCGGCATCACCTTCATGATCGAGGCGATGTCCCAGTTCAGGGGCGCGCGCGGCGGGTAGATCCGCGTGCCGCGCCGCTCCTTCTCCGCGAGCAGGGCCGCCAGGCGGATGTTGGCGTCGTGGCCGGAGCGCCGCGCCGTCACGTGGCCCTGCAGGGGCACGCCCACCAGCGCCAGGTCGCCGATCAGGTCCAGGATCTTGTGGCGGACGAACTCGTCCGGGAAACGCAGCGGCGAGTCGTTGAGCAGCTGCCCGTCGGCCACGACCATGGCGTTGTCCAGGGTGCCGCCCTTGCCCAGGCCCATGGCCTTCAGCTTCTCGACGTCGCGCTGCAGCGCGAAGGTGCGGCAGGGCGCGATCTCGCGCCGGTAGACGTCCGGCGTGATCAGGAACGAGGCGACCTGCACCCCGATCAGGGGATCGTCGTAGTCGATGTGGAAGGTGATGCGCAGGCCCTCGTCGGGCGTCGCCTCCAGCGACACGTCCCCGTCGCGGTAGCTGACGGGCACGTCGACGCGGTGGAAGGCCGCCGGGAGGCCCTGGTCGACGATCCCGGCCTCGTCGATCATGGCCACGAAGTCCAGGGTGCTGCCGGCGCGGGGCTCGGGGGGCTCGGGGCCGTCCAGCTCGACGAAGCAGTTGGTCACGCCCATCCCGCTCAGGGCGGACAGGACGTGCTCGACGGTCAGGATGCGGGCGCCGTCGCGCTCGAGCGTGGTGTTGCGCACGCCGTGGTGGCCCACCGGCACGCACTCGGCGCGGGCCGGAATCTCGACCTGGCCCCCGGGGCCGGGCACGCGGAAGACCAGCCCGGTGTTGGGCGGCGCCGGGCAGAAGGCGACCGTGGCCTCGGAGCCGGAGTGCAGGCCCCTTCCGGTCATCGCCACGCGGCGGCCCACGGACTTCTGCAGGATCAGCACGTCAGTCTTCCTCTCCCTCGGCGGTCACGGCCGCGTCGCGGCGTCGCCCCAGCGCGGCCTCGACGCGCGCCAGGCGCTGGAACAGTTCCGGCAGCCGGTGCGTGAGGGCCACGATTTTGAAACCCCGGCGGAACTCGATCGCCGGGTAGCCGAAGATCGACTGGCCGGCCGGAACGTCGCGGGTGATGCCGCTCTTGGCCGCCACCTTGACCCCGTCGCCCAGCGCGAGGTGGTCGGCCATGCCGACCTGCCCGCCGAGCGTGACCCCGTCGCCCAGGCGGCAGCTGCCCGAGATCCCGCTCTGGGCCGAGATGGCGCAGTGGCGGCCGACCGTCACGTTGTGGGCGATCTGCACCTGGTTGTCGAGCTTGGTCCCCTCGCCCACGCGGGTCACGCCGGTGGTGGCGCGGTCGATGCAGGTGTTGGCCCCGACCTCCACCCGCGCGCCGAGCTCCACGATCCCGATCTGCGGGATCTTGACCAGGCCGGCGCGGCCGGGATGGTAGCCGAAGCCGTCGCTGCCGACCACGGCGCCGCCGTGCAGGATCACCTCGTCGCCCAGGACGCAGCGCTCGCGGACCTGGGCCGCCGCGTGCAGCAGGCAGCGCTCGCCCACCACCGCGTCGGCCTCGACCACGACGTGGGGTCCCAGCCGGCTGCCCGCGCCGATCGCGGCGCCGGGGCCCACCACGCAGTACGGGCCCAGCGCGACGTCGGGCGCCAGCCGGGCGGTCGGATCCACCACGGCGGTCGGGTGCCGCCCCTCGGGGAACACCCGCGCCAGGGGCGGCGCGAACAGCGCCAGGACCTGGGTGAAGGCGGCCCGGGGATCGTCGGCGCGCAGCACCGGCAGCCGGCAGGCCACGCCGGGCCGCGCCACGACGGCGGCGGCCTTGGTCGCGCCGAGGCCGGCCTCGCGGCGGCGGTCGACCGCGAAGGTGAGATCGCCGGGCCCGGCGTCCTCGAACCCCGCCACGCCCCGGATCTCCGGGTCGTCCGCCCCTTCCCAGGGCAGGCCCAGCCGCTGCGCCAGCTCGCTCAGTCGGTAGCCCATACGGCAGGATCCCCGATCATGAAACGGCCCCGCTCCATCCGGGTTGCGAACGAAGGGGGGCGCGCCGCTCGTTGAAAAAGACGATCAAAATGTCGTTCGACGGACCCCGCATGTCAACCGAAAACGCGGCCTCACTTCTCCGTGCCGCTGACCAGGGCCTGCAGGACCTCGTCCGTCAGGTCGACCTCGGCGTCGATGTACAGCGTGGTCAGCGAGGCGGCGTCCACGATGATGCCGTAGCCCTGCTCCTTGCCGATCCGCTCGGCGATGAGCTTCACCTGGTCGATGATGGGCTGGATCTTGGCCTTGTACTCGCTCTCGGCGCGGCCCTCGAGGCCCTGCCGGAACTGGTAGTAGTCGGCCTTCTGGCTCTCGAACTCCTGCATCTTCGCGCGCAGGGCGTCCTCCCCCAGCAGCATCCGCTGGCTCTCGATCTGCTCGGCCGCGCGCTGCAGGTCCTTCTCGCGGTCGCTGATGTCCTGCTCCAGGCCCTGCAGGAACTTCTGGTACTGGGCCTGCGCGTCGCGGGCCGCGCCGTACTCCTGGACGATGCGCTCGGAATCGACCACCGCCAGGGGCTTGGCCTCCTTCGCGGCGGCGCCCAGGGGCGCCAGCAGGCAGGCCAGGGCGAGCGCGGCGGCGGCGCGGGAAATCGTTCTGCGGTCCATGGTACCTCCGGCGCCGAGGGGCGCGTTGTCCGGCTGCCTAGAAGAAGGTGCCGAAGTTGAAGTGCGGCTCCCAGCCGGCCCCGCCGGCGCGATCGAACCCGTAGCCGTAGTCGAAGCCGATGGTGCCCATCATGGGCACCTCCACGCGCACGCCGAACCCGGCGCCCTTGCGCAGGTTGGTGAAGTCGGCCTCGGTGAAGCTGTTCCAGGTGTCGCCCTGATCGACGAAACCTAGCAGCTGGACGGCCTTCGTCAAGGGATAGAGGATCTCGGCGTTCATGATCGTGTAGAAGCGCCCGCCGATGAAGCCGGGGTTGCCGCGGGGCACCACTTCCAGGTCCCGGTACCCGCGCAGCGGGTAGATCCGGTTGCCGCCGAGGCGGAACTTCTCGTAGTCCGGCACGCCGTCGGCCGTGTTCAGGCCCACGATCAGGCCCAGCGAGGTGCGCAGGTTCAGGGCGAAGCCCCCGGGCAGCTTCTGGAAGTAGGACTGCTTGAGCTCGTGCTTGTGGTAGTCGATCTCGCCGCCGAGCAGGCCGCCGGACAGCTCGGCGCTGTAGGTGGTCTTCGACCCCTGCGTCGGGAAGAAGGGGTTGTCGGTGGAGTTGCGCGACAGGCTCAGGGTGACCGAGCTCTTGGTGCGCGGCCAGTCGACCTCGTCGAGGCGCTCGTAGGGGAAGCCGTCGGCGCCGATCTGGTCCTCGAGCACGTCGAGGTAGTTCACGTAGGCCGAGCTGAAGTTCGACAGGCGCGTCTCGGACAGCTCGTAGCGCAGGCCGACGCGCGAGTAGCGGGTGCCGGGGATGCGGCGGCCGAGGCGCAGGGCGAGGCCCTTGACGCGGCTCTCGTAGAAGTCGTCGAAGTTGTACTGGTAGCGGTCGAAGAGGTCGACGCCGACCAGCGTCGGGGTGCCGCGGAACCAGGGCTCGGTGAAGTTCAGGTCGACGTAGCGCTGGCGCGAGCCGAACTGCCAGGCCACGCCCAGGTTCTGGCCCCGGCCGCGGAAGTTGGTCTCCTGGACCTGGATGAACCCGGTGGCCGAGGTCTGGGCGCTGTAGGCCATGCCGAAGGAGAACTGGCCGGTCTGCTTCTCCTTGACCTTCATCACCAGGTCGATGTCGCCCTCGGTGTCCGCCGGCGCGAAGTCGACCTGGACGTCCTCGAAGAAGCCCAGCTGGAAGATGTCCCGCTGCGAGAGGCCGACCAGCGAGTTGCTGAAGACGTCCCCGGGGAAGAGCTGCATCTCGCGCAGGACCACCGCGTCGTGGGTCTTCAGGTTGTCGACGACCTGGACGTTGCGCACCCGCGCCGGCGAGCCCTCCTGGAAGCGGAAGGTGAGCCCGACCACCTGCTCGCGGATGTGCCGCTCCGGCTCGATCGTGATGTAGATGTAGCCGGAATCCCAGTACAGCGAGTGCAGGGCCTGCAGGGTCTCCTGGTACTCGCCCTCGCGGAAGATCTGCCCCTTCTCCAGCGTGATCAGGCGCGCGACGGCGATGTCGTCGTAGACGACGTTGCCCTCCCAGTTCACGTCGCCGACGCTGTAGAGCGGGCCCTCGGTGACGCGCAGGGTCAGGTCCACCTTCTCGCGGTCCTCGACGAAGGCCAGCTCGTCGGCGTCCACCGTCGCGTCGAGGTAGCCGTGGTCCTGGTACCAGGCGACGATCCGCGCCTTGTCCTCCTCGAACTGCTGCTTCTTGAAGGTGGCGCTCTTGAGGAAGCCGCCCGTGGACTGCTTCATCTGCTTGCGCAGCTGCTCGTCGGTGAAGACCGCGTTGCCCTCGAACTCGATGCGGCGGGCCTTGATCTTGCCGCCCTCGTCGATCGTCACCACGACCGTCTCGAGGTTGCCGGCGTCCACCGTCGAGGAGTCGAGGTGGGCGGCCATGCTGTAGTAGCCCTTCTCCTGGTAGAGGGCGCGCAGCGGCTCCAGCTCGCGGGTCAGGACCGCGGGGTTGGCGAACTGCCCCACCGCGGGCGGGTAGGCCGCGCGCAGGTCCTCCTCCTTGACCTTCTCGTTGCCGCGGAAGACCACCTGCCGGATGCGGGGGAACTCCTGCAGGTTGATCGTGAGGCGCACGCCCGCCGGCTCGTCCTGCCGGTAGACGCGCACGTCGGCGAACTTGCCCGTGGCGAAGAGGTTGCGGATGGCCGCGGCCACGAGGTCGGGCGAGTACTCGCGCCCCGTCTCCAGCTCCGACCAGGACGCCACCTGCAGGGCGCCGACGGTCCGGGCGCCGGCCACGTCGACGGCCGTGATCGGGGCGGCCGCGGCCGCGCCCGCCAGGCAGGCGGCGACGATCGCCAGGACGGCCGCGCGCAGGGTCCAGTGGAGGTTCATCCCGTCTTTCCGGTTCGAGGTCCGGGGCAGCCGCGGAAAACCGGGGCATGGTAGCAGAGGGGTCGCGCCCCGGCAACAGCGCAGCGCGCCGCCGGCGGTTCAACGCGCGGCCGCCCGCGGGGTTCCCCGGAATGTGGACGACGCCGGCCCGGAACGCAAGAGCGGGGAGCCGCCGGCTCCCCGCTCCACATCCCGCCGACGATCCCGCGGCGGCCCGGCTCAGGCGCCGGCGACCGGGTCCCCGGTCAGCGCCGCCGGCGCCCCGATCTCCGGGACGGCCTCGATGGCGAACGCGAGCTTGTCGTTGCCGGCCTCGACGCGCAGCACGCTGCCGCTGCGGATCTCGCCGCGCAGGAGCTTCTCGCTCAGCGGGTCCTCGACGTACTTCTGGATGGCGCGGCGCAGCGGGCGGGCGCCCTGCTCCGGGTCGTAGCCCACGCGGCAGAGGAAGTCCTTGGCCGCCGCCGAGAACTCGAAGGTGATCTCCATGTTCTTGAGCCGCTTGTTGACGTCCAGGAGCATGATCTCGACGATGTCGTGCATCTCCTTCTGCCCCAGGGAGTTGAAGAAGATCAGCTCGTCGACGCGGTTCAGGAACTCGGGGCTGAAGGTGCGCTTGAGGTCCTGGTCGACCACCGAGCGCAGGCGGGTGTCGTGGTAGTCCTTCTGCTCGGAGTCGAAGCCCAGGGGCTTGCTCTCCTTGGCCCGGCGGCTGCCCACGTTGGAGGTCATGATCAGCACGGTGTTCTTGAAGTCGACGGTCCGGCCGAAGCTGTCGGTCAGCTGGCCGTCCTCGAGCACCTGCAGCAGGATGTTGAAGACGTCGTGGTGGGCCTTCTCGATCTCGTCCAGCAGGATCACCGCGTAGGGCTTGCGGCGCACCTTCTCGGTGAGCATGCCGCCCTCGTCGTAGCCGACGTAGCCCGGGGGGGCGCCGACCAGGCGCGAGACGGAGAACTTCTCCATGTACTCGCTCATGTCCACGCGGATGAGCGAGGACTGGTCGCCGAACATGAACTCGGCGAGCCGCCGCGCCACCTCGGTCTTGCCGACGCCGGTGGGGCCGGTGAACAGGAAGGAGCCGATGGGCCGGCGGGGGTCGCGCAGGCCGGCGCGGTTGCGCCGGATCGCCTTGGAGACGGCGTCGAGCGCGCCGGACTGGCCGATGATCCACTTGCCCAGCTCCTCCTCCATGCGCAGGAGCTTGCGGGTCTCCTCCTCCTCCACCTCGGACACCGGGATGCCCGTGATGTCGGCGATGACGCGGCAGACCAGGCGGGTGTCGACGATGGCGGCGCTGTCGCTCGACTCGACCTTCCAGTTCTTCTTGAGGTCCCCGAGCTGGCGCTTGAGCTCCTTCTCCTCGTCCCGGAAGCGGGCGGCCTTCTCGAACTCCTGGGCCTGGATGGCGGCCTCCTTCTCCTTGACCACCTCGTTGATCTGCGTCTCCATCTGGCGCAGGTCGGGCGGCACCACGGCCATCGACAGGCGGGCCCGCGAGCCGGCCTCGTCGATGACGTCGATCGCCTTGTCGGGCAGGGCGCGGCCGGAGATGTAGCGGTTGCTCAGCCAGACGGCGGCCTTGATCGCGTCGTCGTCGAACTTGACGCGGTGGTGGGCCTCGTAGCGGTCGCGCAGGCCGAAGAGGATGGCGACGGTCTCCTCCTCGCTCGGCGGGTTGACGATCACGGTCTGGAAGCGGCGCTCCAGCGCCCCGTCCTTCTCGATGTGCTTGCGGAACTCGTCCATCGTCGTGGCGCCGATGCACTGGATCTCGCCGCGCGAGAGCGCCGGCTTGAGCATGTTCGAGGCGTCGATGGCGCCCTCGGCGCCGCCCGCCCCGACGATCGTGTGCAGCTCGTCGATGAACAGGATGATGTGCTCGTTCTCGCGGATCTCCGCCATGATCTGCTTGAGGCGCTCCTCGAACTGGCCGCGGTACTTGGTGCCGGCCACCACGCTCGCCAGGTCCAGGGTGATGATCTCCTTGTCGCGCAGGGTGCCCGGCACCTTGCCCTCGACGATGCGCGAGGCGAGGCCCTCGGCGATGGCGGTCTTGCCCACGCCGGGGTCGCCGATCAGCACCGGGTTGTTCTTCTTGCGGCGCGACAGGATCTGGATCACGCGCTCGATCTCGCGGTTGCGGCCGATGGTCGGGTCGAGCTTGCCGTCGCGGGCCATGTCGGTGAGGTTGCGGCCGAACTGGTCGAGGACCGGCGTCTCCTGCTTCTTGACCGCCTTGTCGGCGTCGGCGGGGCGCTCGACGGTGCCCAGCATCTTCAGGACCTCGCGGCGGACCTTCTCGTGGTCGGCGCCCAGCTCCTGCAGGACGCGCGCGGCGACGCCCTCCCCCTCCTTGATCAGGGCCAGCAGGAGGTGCTCGGTGCCCACGTAGTTGTGGTTGTGGATGCGGGCCTCGTCGATCGAGATCTCCAGCACGCGCTTGGCGCGCGGCGTGAAGGGGATCTCGCCGATGGTGATCGTCCCGCTCTGGGGGTTGACGATCTCCTCGATCGACTGCTGGATCTGCACGAAGTCCACGCCGAGGCGCTGGAGCACCCGCGCGGCGATGCCCTCGCCCTCGCGGATGATCCCGAGCAGCAGGTGCTCGGTGCCGATGTAGTCGTGCTGCATCCGGCCGGCCTCGTCGCGGGCCAGGAACAGGACCTTGCGCACTCGCTGGGTGAAGCGGTCGTTCATGCTCTCGCGCCTCCGTTCGCCGTACTGGCCGCCAAGCGGCGGGGGACCGTCCGGTCACCGCGCTCAATATACAGCAGGCCGCCCGCCGGGACCACCGGCGGGGGTGCTCCCGGTCGTTATCGGTCGGCGGGGGAACGTCTTGAGCGCGGTGTGCTCAAGAGAGGCCGGCGGGGGCCTCCGCCAGGCGGCCGTCCCGCAGCTCGAGGATGCGGTCGGCCCGGGCGGCCAGCGTCAGGTCGTGGGTCACCACGACCAGGGAGCTGCCCTCGTCGCGGCCCAGGGACAGCAGCAGGTCGGCCAGCTCGCGCCCCTTCTGCAGGTCGAGGTTGCCGAAGGGCTCGTCGGCCAGCACCAGCCGCGGCGCGTTCATGTAGGCGCGGGCCACCGCGACGCGCTGCTGCTCGCCGCCGGACAGCTCGCCCGGCAGGTGGTCGGCGCGGTCGGCCAGGCCCATCCGCGCCAGCAGCGCCAGCGCCCGCCCGGCCGCCTGCGCGCCGGAGTCGCCGCGCAGCCGCGCCGGCATCAGGACGTTCTCCAGGGCGGTGAAGTCCGGCAGCAGGAAGTGGAACTGGAAGACGAACCCGACGTGGGCGCGGCGCCAGTCGGCCCAGCCGTCGGGCCCCAGGCCGGTCAGCGGCTTCCCGTCGTAGAGCACCTCGCCGGCGGTCGGGGCGTCCAGCCCGCTGATCAGGTTCAGGAAGGTGCTCTTGCCGGCGCCGCTGGGGCCGATGATGGCGACGTTCTCCCCGGGCGCCAGCGCGAAGTCGCAGCCCTGCAGGACGGTCACGGCCCCCCCGGCGCGGGGGAAGCTCTTGTCCAGCCGGCGGGCTTCGAGGATGGGTGCCACCGTCGCCTCTCTAGGTGTAGCGGATGATGTCCATGGGCCGCAGCCGGGCGGCCTCGCCGCTGGGCAGCAGCGTCGCCAGCAGGGTGATCACCAGCGCGGCCGCGGCCACGCCCAGGAAATCGCCCGCCTGGGCCACGACCGGCACGTGGTCCATGAAGTAGACGTCGCCGGGGATGCGGATGCCGACCTTGTCGAGGTACACGGTGCCCAGCCAGCCCAGCAGCGTCCCGAGCGCGGTGCCCCAGAAGCCCACGTGGCAGCCCTCGAGCAGGAAGATCGTCTGGATCTGGCGGCGGCGGGCGCCCATGGACAGCAGGATGCCGATCTCGCGCCGGCGCTCGCCCACCATCATGGTCAGGATGCCCACGATGTTGAAGGCCGCCACCAGGATGACCAGCCCCAGCAGCACGAACATCATGACCTTCTCGTAGCGGACCCAGTCGAACAGGTTGCGGTTCAGCTCGATCCAGTCGTTGGCGGCGTAGTCGAAGGGGCCCAGCTCGGCGCGGATCGCCTCGCCGAGCGCGGGCGCCGCCATCATGTCGCGGGCGCGGACGCCGACCGCCGTGGCGCCCCCGGGCGCGTAGCCGAAGAACTCCTGCGCCGCCGCCAGCGGCATGTAGACGAAGCGGGCGTCGAAGTCGTAGAGGCCGGTGTCCAGGAAGCCGGCGACCACGAAGCGCCGGCTCTCGGAGGTGAGGTTCTTCAGGTCGAGCTCGCCGCGGGGCGCGGTGATCACCAGGGTGTCGCCCAGGCCCGCGTAGAGCGAGGCCGCCAGCTCGGCGCCCACGACCACGCCCGGCACGCCGGCGGCGCCGCGCAGGGCGCGCAGGCTGGCCTCGGGCGGCAGCAGGTGCCGCGACAGGGGCGTCACCGCCTCCTGCAGGTCGGGCTCGACGCCCCAGACCACGGCGGCGCGGTGCTGGGCCGGCACGCCGCGGCGGCCGAAGCTGGCGACCACCTCCTGGCGGACGAAGGGGGCGACGCCCTCGACGCCGGGCACGGCGCCGATGCGGTCCATGACCGCGCCCACGTCCCGCAGGCCCTCGGGACGGGTCGAGACGATCGTCACCATCGGCATGTTGTCGACGAAGGTGCGGCGCAGCTCGACGTGCAGCCCGTTCATGATCGCCAGCGTCAGGTCCAGGACCATGACGCCGATCGTGATGCCGGCGATGGCCGTGACCGTGACCCGGTTGACGAACCGGGAGCGGCGGCGGCTGCGCAGGTGGCGGCGGGCGATGTAGGCGGCGAAGCGCATGGACGGCTCACTCCTCCGGCCGCATGGCGGGGAACAGCAGCACGTCGCGGATCGCGTGGCAGCCGGTGAAGAGCATGACCAGGCGGTCGAGGCCCACGCCCAGGCCGCCGGTCGGCGGCATGCCGATCTCCATGGCCTCCAGGTAGTCCTCGTCCATGACCTGGGCCTCGTCGTCCCCCTTGGCGCGCAGGTCCATCTGGTCGGCGAAGCGGCGGCGCTGCTCGCGCGGGTCGTTCAGCTCCGAGAAGGAGTTGCAGATCTCGAAGCCGGCCACGAAACCCTCGAAGCGCTCGACCAGGGCCGGGTCGTCGCGGTGCCCCTTGGCCAGCGGCGACAGCTCCTTGGGGTGGTCCATCACGAAGGTCGGCTGGATGAGGGTCGGCTCGACCAGCTCGCCGAACATCGCGTCGAGGATCTTGTCGGCGCCCATCTCGGGACGCACCGGCACGCCGAGGCGCTCGGCGTGGGCCCGGATCTCCTCGCGGCCGAGGCCGCGGAAGTCGACGCCGGTCCGCTCGCGCAGGCCGTCCAGGAAGCGCAGGCGCCGGAAGCCGCCGGAGAAGTCCAGCTCGTGGTCCCCGTACGCGATCCGGCCGTCGCGGCCGAACTTCGCGGCCAGCCGCCGCATGAGGGTCTCGAACAGCTCCATCATGTCGTGGTAGTCCCAGTAGGCCGCGTAGCACTCCATCATCGTGAACTCGGGGTTGTGGGTGCGGTCCATCCCCTCGTTGCGGAAGTCCTTGCAGAACTCGAAGACGCGCTCGAGGCCGCCCACGATCAGCCGCTTGAGGTACAGCTCGTCGGCGATGCGCAGGTACAGGCGCTGGTCCAGGGCGTTGTGGTGCGTCGTGAAGGGCCGCGCCGTGGCGCCGCCGTACAGGGGCTGCAGCACCGGCGTCTCGACCTCCAGGAAGTCCCGGTCGATCAGGAAGCGGCGCACCTCGTCCAGCAGCGCCGAGCGGCGCCGGAAGCGTTCGCGGGACTCGGGGTTCATGATCAGGTCGAGGTGGCGCTTGCGGCTGCGCAGCTCCAGGCTCATGTCGTGGAACTTCTCGGGCAGGGGGCGCAGGGACTTCGCCAGCAGCTCCCAGGCGGACACGTGCACCGTCAGCTCGCCGGTGTTGGTCCGGAAGAGCTTGCCGGCGACGCCGATCAGGTCGCCGAGGTCCAGCAGCTTCTTGAAGGCCTCGTAGTCCTCTTCGCCGAGGTCGTCGCGGCGGGCGTAGATCTGGATGCGCCCCTCGCCGTCCTGCAGCGGCAGGAAGATCGTCTTGCCGGCGCTGCGCTTGGCCATGATGCGGCCGGCGATGCGGACCGTGGCGCCGGAGGCCGTGAGGGCGGCCTCGTCCGCGATCAGGCCGGCGCTGGTGTGCGTCCGGTCGTAGCGGTACGGGTAGGGGTTGGCGCGCGCCTCGAGCGCCTCCAGCTTGCGCAGGCGCTCCTCGACCAGGCGGTGCAGGGGCTGCGGCTCGTTCTCGGACACGGGGCCTCCTCGGCCGCTCAGCGGGCGGCGCGGCTGGTCTGGCGCAGGTACGCGTCGATGAAGGGCTCGAGGTCGCCGTCCAGGACGCCGACGGCGTTGCCCGTCTCCTGCTCGGTGCGGTGGTCCTTGACCTTCGTGTAGGGCTGCAGCACGTAGGAGCGGATCTGGCTGCCCCAGGCGATCTCCATCTTCTCGTCCTCGATGGCCGCCCGCTTCTGGCGCTCCTCCTCCAGCTTCCGCATGTACAGCTTCGCCCGCATCATCGTCAGGGCGCTCTCGCGGTTGCGCAGCTGGGAGCGCTCGCTCTGGCACTGGACCACCAGGCCGGTCGGCAGGTGGGTCATGCGCACGGCGCTGTCGGTCTTGTTGACGTGCTGGCCGCCCGCCCCGCTGGCGCGGAAGGTGTCGATGCGCAGGTCCTGCTCGTTGATCTCCACCTCGACCTCGTCCTCGATGAGCGGGAAGACGAACACCGAGGCGAACGAGGTGTGGCGGCGGCTCTGCGCGTCGAAGGGCGAGATGCGCACCAGGCGGTGCACCCCGGACTCGCTCTTGAGGTAGCCGTAGGCGAACTCGGACTTGATCTCCAGGATGGCGCTCTTGATCCCGGCCTCGTCGCCCGCCTGCAGGTCCAGGACCTCGAAGCCGAGCTTGTTGCGCTCGAGGTAGCGGCGGTACATGCGCAGCAGCATCTCGGCCCAGTCCTGGCTCTCGGTGCCGCCGGCGCCGGGATGGATCTCCAGCAGGGCGCCGCGCGCGTCGTCGGGGCCGCTGAGCAGGAACTGGGATTCCAGGCGGTCCAGCTGGCGGACCAGTTCGGCGACGCCTTCGCGGACCTCGCCGGCGACGCCCTCGTCGTCCTCCTGCTGGGCCAGTTCGGCCAGGACCCCCAGGTCGGCGACGGACGACGCGGCCGCCGCGACCGGCTCCAGCCAGCTCTTCAGCACCCGCAGGCGGCGGGTCACCTGCTCGGCGGCCGCCCGGTCCTGCCAGAAGCCCGGCTCGGATTGCCGGGCCTGGAGCGCGTCGAACTCGGCCTGCAGTTGCGGGAGGTCAAAGACCCTCCTTCAGGCGGGCGAGACGGTCCTGCTGGGCGCGGAGTTCCTCGAACTGCTCCTTCATGGCCCCTCCCGGGGTGGCGTTGCGGGATGCGACAGCGCCGGCGCACGGGCGGCGACGAGCGCCCGCACCGCGCGGCGCAGGTCGTCGGGCCCGCCATCGTTGCTCAGGACGACGTCGGCGCGGGCGAAGGCGTCCAGCAGCGGTCGCTGGGCCTCGGCGCGGACGCGGGCCGCCGCGGCGTCGAACCGGCCCGAGGCGGCCAGGCGGCCGACCCTGAGCTCCGGCGGGGCGTCGACCGCCACCACCAGGTCCACCGGTCCGAACGGCGGAAGCAGAAAGTACACGGCCGCCTCCACGACCGCAAGACCCGGCTGCCGGGCCGCCGCCTCGAACTCCCGCAGACGCTCGGCCAGGCGCTCGGCCAGACGAGGGTGCACCAGGGCGTTCAGACGGTCCAGGGCGCGCGGATCGGCGAACACCAGCGCGGCGACCGCGGCGCGGTCGACCTCGCCCCCGCGCAGCACGTCCGGCCCCAGGGCGGCGGCCACGGCCGCCGGCATCCCCGGCTCGCGCAGCAGGGCGCGGCCCTCGGCGTCGGCGTCGACCACGCTCGCGCCCAGCGCGGCCAGCTCGGCCACGGCCAGGGACTTGCCCGCCCCGATGGGTCCGGTCACCACCCAGCGTTGCAGGCGGCGGGCGGGCGCCGGGTCCTGCCCGGCTCCGGAGTTCCGCTCAGCCATGGGCTTCCGCCCAGTCGGCGCCGTGGTGGACGTCCACGAGCAGCGGCACGGCCAGGACGGCGACGTTCTCCATCGCCTCGCGCACGAGCGCCGAGACGTCCGCCAGTTCGTCGCGCGGGACCTCCAGCAGCAGCTCGTCGTGGACCTGCAGCAGCAGCAGCGCGCGGGCGCCGCTGCGGCGCAGCTCGCCGTCGACGCGCAGCATCGCCTGCTTGATGAGGTCGGCGGCGGTCCCCTGGATCGGGGTGTTGACCGCCATGCGCTCGGCCAGGCTGCGGCGGCGGGGGTCGTCCGCGGCGAGGTCCGGCAGCGGGCGGCGGCGCCCGGACATGGTCACGGCGTAGCCGTCGCGGCGGGCGGCGTCCTTCATCGCGACGGTGTAGTCGCGCACGCCGGGGTAGGTCCGGAAGTAGGCGTCGATGAAGGCGGCCGCCTCGCGCACCGTCACCGCGGTGCGGCGGGCCAGGGCGCGCGCGCCCATGCCGTAGATCACCCCGAAGTTGATGGCCTTGGCGCGCGAGCGCATCTGGCGGTCACCTCGGCCTCGGGGATCCCGTTGATCAGGGCCGCCGTGCGGCGGTGCACGTCGCCGGCGGCGTGGAAGGTGGCGATCAGCTGCGCGTCGCCGCTGAGGTGCGCCAGCAGCCGCAGCTCGATCTGGGAGTAGTCGGCCGACAGGAAGACCGACCCGGGGTCGCGCGGCACGAAGGCGCGGCGGATCAGACGGCCGTTCGGCGAGCGGACGGGGATGTTCTGCAGGTTCGGGTCCGAGGAGGAGAGGCGCCCCGTCGCGGCCACGGCCTGGTTGAAGGACGTGTGGACCAGGCCGCTCTCGGGGTTCACCAGCTGGACGAGCGCATCGACGTAGGTGCCCAGCAGCTTGGCCAGTTGGCGGTGCTCCAGGACCAGGGCGGGCAGCGGGTGCGCCGGCGCCAGGTCCTCGAGCACCGAGACGTCGGTGCTCCAGCCCGAGGCGGTCTTCTTGGTCGGCTTCAGCCCCAGGCGCTCGAACAGCACCTCGGCCAACTGCTTCGGGCTCTGCACGTTGAACGGCCCGCCGGCCACCTCGTGGATGCGGGTCTCCAGGGCGGCGAGCTCCTCGCGGAAGCGGTCGCCGACCGACGACAGCAACCCCGTGTCGACGCGGATGCCGCGGCGCTCCATGCGGTAGAGGATTTCCGAGAGCGGCATCTCCAGGTCGCGGAACAGCCGCTGCAGGTCCGGCGCCGCCGCGAGCTCCGCCGCGAAGCGCTCGCGCAGCCGCAGGGTCAGGTCGGCATCCTCGGCCGCGTAGTCGGCGAGCCGCGCCAGGGGCACGGTCAGGATGTCGCGGGTGCGGTCGTTGTCGGCGAACAGGGCGGCGTAGGGCACCGCCTCGACGCCCAGGCAATCCCGGGACAGCTCGTCGAGGCCGAAGCCCGGGCGCGACGGGTCCAGGACGTAGGCGGCGACCATGGTGTCGAAGCGGGGGCCGTCCAGCGGCAGGCCGTGGCGCGCGAGGATCCACTCGTCGAACTTCAGGTTCTGGCCGACCTTCTCGCGCTCCGGATCGGCCAGCACGGGCGCGAGCAGCGGCCGGATCCAGGGCAGGTGGTCGATCTCGGCTTCGGCCGCGAACAGGGAGCCCTGGGCCTCGCCGCGCCGCTCCCGCACCGGGACGTAGGCGGCGTCCCCGGGCCGGTACGCGAGCGAGACGCCCACCAGGCGGGCGCGGTCGGTGCGCAGGCCGTCGGTCTCGGTGTCGACGGCCAGGGGGGCGCCCGGCGGCAGCTCGCCCAACCAGGCCGCCAGTTCGTCCGGGCTCGCGAGCAGCCGGTACCGCGGACCGGGCGCGGGGGCGGCGGGCGCCGCGACCTCGCCGGGAACCGCGACCACCGCGACGGCCGCAGCGGCGGCGCCGAACCCGCGCGCGGCGAGCCGGTCGCTCAGCGCGGCTACCTGGCGCAGGCCCAGCTCCGCGAACAGCGCGCGCGCGGCCGCGCCGGCCGGCAGCACCGTGCGCAGCGAATCCCAGTCCGGCTCCAGCGGCACCCGCTCGTCGATGGTGAACAGCCGGCGCGACAGCTCGACCTGCTCGCGGTTCTCCAGCAGGATCCGGCGCAGGCGCGCGGTGACGCCGGGCCGACCGAGGTCGCGGTAGAGCTCGTCGAGCGAGCCCGCCTCGGCCACCAGCTTCGCCGCCGTCTTGATGCCGATGCCGGGGGCGCCCGGGATGTTGTCGCTGCTGTCGCCGGCCAGGGCGAAGACGTCGACCAGCGTCCGCGGCGCCACGCCGAACTCGCGCTGCACCTCGCGCGGCCCCACCTCGACGATCTCGGCGCCGCGCGCGCCCGGCTTCAGCATGCCCGTGCGCTCGTCCAGCAGCTGCTGGAAATCCTTGTCGCCGGTGTAGAACCAGACCCGGTCGGTCACGCCCGCGCTGAGGCGGGCCAGGGTCCCCATGAGGTCGTCCGCCTCGAAGCCGTCGCGCTCCAGCACCGCGACGCCCCAGGCGTCGAGCACCTCGCGCAGACGCGGCAGCTGGACGGCGAGCTCCGGGGGCATGGGCTTGCGGTTGGCCTTGTAGGCGGGGAACATCGCGTGGCGGAAGACGGGGCCCGGGCGGTCGAAGACCACGGCCAGGTAGTCGGGGCGGCGCTCCTCGATCACGCGCAGGACGCCCATGCAGAAGCCGAAGGCGACGGACGTCGGTTCCCCGGCGGGCGAGGTCAGCGGCCGGCTCGCGAACGCGTAGTGCGCCCGGTAGACCAGGGCCGAGCCGTCGACCAGGATCAGCGACACGGGTCGTCCTTTCCGCAACCGTACAGGCGGCGCTCGCGGACGTAGGCGGCGATCGCGGGCGGCAGCAGGTCCTCGGGGGGCTGCCCCGCGTGCAGCTTCGCGCGGATGTCGCGGCTCGCGCCGGGGACCGCGAATCCGGACAGCACCACCGCGCCGGGCGGCAGATCCCGGGGATCCGGAGCGCGCCCGTCGCGGGCGAGCACCACCGGGAGGGCCAGCTCCCGCACCCGTTCCGGCCGGTGCCAGGCGCCCAGGTCCCGCCAGGCGTCCGCCCCCAGCACGAGCCGCAGTTCGTCCCGCGGGTGCAGCGCGGCGAGAGTTTCCAGCGTGTCGACGGTCCAGCTCGGGCCGGGGCGCGCGAGCTCGCCGTCCCAGATCTCGACCTCCGCGAGGCCGGCGGCGCCCAGGCGGACCATGGCCAGGCGGTCGTCGGCCGACGCCTGCGCCGGCGGCTTCAGGGGCGAGCGGCCGGCGGGCACCACCAGCACCCGGTCGCAGAGGCGGCGCGCGAGCAGTTCGCGGATCACGGCCAGGTGGCCGGCGTGGAAAGGGTCGAAGGCGCCGCCGAAGACCGCGAGCCTCATGTCGCCGTCAGCTTCATGGCCCGGTCAGCTTCCCGGCGCGGCGGGCGGCAACCCGTCCAGGAGACGGCGCGCCTCGCCGGCGAGCTTGCTGTCGGGCCGCTCCCGCAGGAGCGCCTCGAGCACCTCGCGGGCCCGCGGCTCCTCGCCGCGCCGCAGCGCGAGGCGGGCGCGGTCCATCAGGATCCGGTCGCGGTGCCGCGTTTCCGGCTCCTCGGCCAGGAGGCGGTCCAGGGTGACGGCCATGGCGTCGGGCTTGTGGAGCTGGCGGTAGACCTCCACGACGCCGAGCTGCTTGAGCGCCAGCACGTCGCTGATCTCCACGAGGTGGGCCCGGGCCGCCTCGGCGCGCGGCGAGTCGGGGTAGGTCTGCAGGTAGCTGCGGAACAGCACGCGGGCCTCGCGGGCCGGCGTGACGTCGCGCTCCACGCCGCCCACCTGCAGCAGGTGCGAGCGCGCCTCTTCGAACAGCGCCTCCTCGACCAGCTCGCTGTTGGGGTACTCCTGGCGCAGGATCTGCAGCTCGACCGCGGCGAGAGGGTACTCCTCGGTGGCGATGTAGGAACGGGCCTTCTCCAGCTGGGCGCGGGCGGCGAGGCTGTCGGTCGGACTGCGGCGCAGGAACGCGGTGTAGGCGTCGACGGCCTCGCGGTGCTTGCCGCGGTCGGTGTAGGCCAGCGCGCGCTCGTAGGAGCCGGCCGGGTAGGGGTTGGTGTAGCCGCAGCCGGCCAGCGCGGCGGCCAAGGCGGCGGCCAGGGCGGCCGCCGGGATCAGGAGCTGCCATCGCGGCGTCGAACGGCGTGCCTGCACGTGTCCTCCCGGGTTCCGGCGTCGGCTCAATTGCCGGAGTTGGCGAAATAGACCGCCACGAGGCCGGTCAGGGCGCCCACGACGACGAGTTCCTCGAGGATCGCGCGCAGCCCGCCCTCGGCGGGTTCGGCGGTGGTGAACCCGTAGGTCGTCGCGTCCACGGCGGCGAGGTGCCCGGCCGCGATGCGGTCGGCGTAGGAGCGGACCAGCCGCTGGTCGAGCAGCAGGCGGCCGGTGGCCTTCTCGAGCACCGTGACCTGCACGACGGCCTGGAACTCGCGGTCCAGCCAGCGGCGCCACAGGCCGAAGCGCCGGCCCACCCGCGGGTAGGCCAGGTCCACGTCCTCGATGAAGTAGCGGAACTCGTAGTCCGCCGCGATCGCGACGTCGGGCCGGGTCGTCGAGACGTCCGTCTCGTCGAGCAGGACCTCGTGGCCGGCGGCGGTCAGCTCGGCGAAGGCGGCCGTGTCGAACAGCGGCTGCGCGACGTGCTTGGCGCGGGGCCGCAGGGCGACGCGGGCGCCGTCGGCCGGCAGCACGCCGGCGGCCTCGCGCACGATGTCCGTGAACAGGGCCTGGGTCAGCCACAGGTTCGTGCGCACGGTGTCGGGAGCGGCCTCGGCGAAGGGCGTCGGCGTCTCCCCGGCCAGCGCCGGGATCGGGGCGAGGCCCAGGCTCAGGACCGTCACGAGGGCGGCGAACAGTCTCATCTGGTTTCCTTTCCCTGCGCCTCGGCGCGTGCGCCCAGGACGTCGAACGGGGTGACGGCGGCGAAGCGGGCCCGCAGCCAGTCCCCGGCGGCGAGGCCGCGCCCGTCCATCAGCACGACCCCGTCCGTGTCGTAGGCGAAGTGCCGGCTGCGGGCGACGGCCACCGGTCCCGCGACCAGCGAACGCGGATCCGCGGTCCCGGGTTCCCGGTCCCCCTCTTCCAGATCACCTGCGGCGAGGTCGGCCAGCAGGTCGCTCCACTCGCGCCGTCGCCCACGCTGTCGACCACGACGTCGAACTCCTGTCCCAACCTGGTCAGCTGCCGCTCGCGGGCGATGTCCCCCTGCAGGTCCGTGAGGCGGGCCTCGCGGTCGGCGACCTCCTCGGGATCGGGGGCGTCGTCGAAGTCCGCGCCCGCGGTGCCGGCCTCGGGAGAATAGCGGTAGGTGCCCACGTGGTCAAACCGGATGCGCTCGAGGAAGTCGGCCACGGCCTCGACGTCCTCCTCCTGCTCGCCGGGGAAGCCCAGCAGCAGCGTGGTGCGCAGCACCAGGTCGGGGCGATCGCGGCGCAGCTCCTCGAAGAAACGGGCCAGCTTCTCGGCGTCGAAGGGGCGGTTCATGCGGCGCAGCACCGCCGGCGAGGCGTGCTGGACCGGCATGTCCACGTAGGGCAGGACCTTGGGCAGGTCGAGCAGGCGGCGGAAGCGGTCCAGGCCGATCAGGCCCGGGTAGAGGTAGTGCAGGCGCAGCCAGCGCAGCCCGTCGACCTCCCCGAGCGCCGCCGCGAGGTCGTGGAGGTCCTCGCCGGCGCCCCGGCCGTAGTCGCTGGTGTTCTGGGAGACCAGCATCAGCTCGCGCACCCCGCGCGCGGCCAGCCGGCGGGCCTCGTCGGCCAGTTCGGCCACGGGGCGCGAGCGCTGGTCGCCGCGGATCAGGGGGATGCGGCAGAAGGCGCAGCGGAAGTTGCAGCCCTCGGAGATCTTCAGGAACGCCAGGTGCGGCGGCGTCAGCAGGGGGCGGTCCGCCATGCCCTCGTAGCGGGCGTCCTCGGGGCGCGTCACCGGCACGCGGTCCTGGCCCAGTTCCAGGGCGTCGAGCAGGCGGTCGAAGTTGCCGACCCCGTTGACCAGGTCGATCCCGGGGTGGTCGCGGGCGATGGCCTCGCCGTGCTCCTGGGTCAGGCAGCCGGTCACCACCAGGGTGCGGCCGCCCTTGGCGGCGCACATCTCGGCGATGGCCTCGTAGCTGTCGCGGCGGGCGGCCTCGATGAAGCCGCAGGTGTTCAGCACCCAGATGTCGGCCGACTCGGGGTCGGCGGCGACGGGGATGCCCCGCGCGGCGAAGCGGCCGAGCAGCGCCTCGCTGTCCACGAGGTTCTTGTCGCAGCCCAGGGTGCGGCAGTGGACGGCGCGCCGGCTCACGTGAGGCTGTCCTCTTCGAACTCGCGCAGCGCGCTGAGGTCGTCGGGCTTCATGACGACCTCGCGGGCCTTGCTGCCGATGAACGGCCCCACCACGCCGGCCTGCTCGAGCAGGTCCATGAGCCGCCCGGCGCGGGCGTAGCCGATCTGCAGCTTGCGCTGCAGCATCGAGGTCGAGCCGTGCTGGGACAGCACGATGATCTCGCGCGCCTTCTCGAACAGCGGGTCGTCCTCGAGGTCCAGGCCGGTGGCCTCCTCCCGCTCCTCGTCCAGGGTGATGGGGCGCGTGACGTCCTTGAACTGGCGCCAGTGGGCGGCCAGCGCCTCGCACTCCTCGATGTCGATGAAGGCGCCGTGGACGCGCACCGGCGTGGCCCGCCCCGGCTGCAGGTAGAGCATGTCGCCCTTGCCCAGCAGCTTCTCGGCCCCGTTGGCGTCCAGGATGGTGCGCGAGTCGTTCTTCTGGATGACCCGGAAGGCGATGCGGCAGGGGATGTTGGCCTTGATCACGCCGGTCAGCACGTCGACGCTGGGCCGCTGGGTCGCCAGCACCAGGTGGATGCCCACGGCGCGCGCCTTCTGGGCGATGCGCGTGATGGGCATCTCGATCTCCTGGCCCAGCTGGATCATGAGGTCGGCCAGCTCGTCGACGATGCACACGTAGTAGGGCATCGGCTCGCTGACCGGGACGCCGTCGTCGCCCTCGATCTCGCCGGCGAGCACCTTGCGGTTGTAGCCCTCGATGTTGCGCACGCTGTGGCGCGAGAGGCGCCGGTAGCGGTGGTCCATCTGGGCTTCCATCCACTTCAGCGCGCGCAACGCGTCCTTGGGGTCGGTCACCACCGGCAGCAGCAGGTGCGGGATGTCGTTGTAGACGTTCAGCTCCAGCATCTTGGGGTCGATCAGCAGCAGCCGGACCAGGGAGGGGTCGCAGCGCAGCAGCAGCGAGCTGATCATGGCGTTGACGCAGACGCTCTTGCCGCTGCCGGTCGAGCCGGCCACCAGCAGGTGGGGCTGGTCGGCGAGGTCGATCGTCACCGCCTCGCCGAAGACGTCGCGGCCCAGCACCACGCTCAGCGGGGTGCGCATGCGGTCGGCGGCCTGGACGAAGACCTCCTTCATCGAGACGATCTGCTGCGTCGGGTTGGGGATCTCGATGCCCACGGCCGCCTTGCCGGGGATGGGCGCCTCCATGCGGATGGAGCGGGCCTTCATCGCCAGGGCCAGGTCGTCCGAGCGCTGCACGATGGCGTTGACCTTGATGCCGGCCGCGGGCTGGTACTCGTAGGTGGTCACCACGGGTCCGGGGCGCACGTCCTTGACGGCGCCTTCGACGCCGAACGAGCGCAGCGTCTCCTCGAGCAGGTCGGCCGCGGCGTGCAGCTGCTCCTCGGCGACGGCCACGCGGTCGGTCGGGGGTTCGCGCAGCACCGAGAGGTCGGGCAGCGGCAGCGGCACCGCCGGGTCCACCAGCCCCGAGGTGACCTCGGGGAATCCCTCGGGCGCGCCCGGCGCCGCCGCGCGGCGTCCGGCCGGCGCCGACGGTTCGCCGTCCTCGTCGTAGCCCCGCGCCGCGGCGCGCTCGTGGTCGGGCGGGGCGTGCACGACGCGGGGGGTCGCCGCAGCAGCCGCCGCGGCCGCCGCGGTCGCCGGTTCCGATCGGTCGCGGGCTGCCGCCTGCGGCGGCGCCGCCACGGTCGCGGCGGCCAGGCGCCCGGCCTCTTCCCGGGCCGTGTCGGCCGCGCCCCGCCAGGTGCCCGCGATACCTTTCAGCAGGCGCCAGGGCAGCAGCAGGACCCAGACCAGGCCGCGCCAGACGGCCGCCAGGCCGGAACCCACCGCCGCGCCCCAGGGCCCCAGGCGGGCCAGCAGCGCCGGCAGCCAGGGGTGCGTGGCGCGCATCACGGCGGTCAGCAGCAAGAACGACAGGAAGATGCCGGCGCCGGCGCGCCCGAACAGGGCGCCGAAACCGCGGGCGAGCCCGTAACCGGCCGCCCCGCCCCACGCCGCGGCCTGCGGGGTCGCCAGCGGCCAGCCGGCCTGCCCCAGCCAGGCGGCCGAGGCGAGCCACAGGGGCACCAGCCGGCTGCCCAGGAACAGTCGCGAGGCCTCCCCGCGGATCAGCAGGCCCAGGCCGCGCACGGCCAGCAGCAGCGGCAGGGCCCAGCACCACAGGTCGCCCAGGGCGGCGCGGACGGCCAGGGCGGCCAGCGCGCCGACCGGCCCGCCGGGGTTGCCGGGCGGCACCGGGACGGCCCCGGCCTCCCCCTGGGCCAGCGGCCACCAGGCGGCCGACGGCCCGGCCAGCGCGATCGCCGCGTACACGGCCAGCGCCGCGTGGAGCAGCCCGGCCAGCCGCGGGGACCGCCACCAGCTGGCGGCGTCGCTGTGGTTACGCTTCTTCCGCGACGACACGGGCTTCGATCGCCTCCTTGAGACCCGACATCTCCGTGTCCAGGAACTTCGTGGTGGCCTGCCCGGCCAGGAAGATCGGGTTGCGCAGGACCTCGCGGTGGAAGGGGATCGAGGTGGGCACGCCCTCGATGACGCATTCCTGCAGCGCGCGCGCCATCCGGCGCACGGCCTCGTCGCGGTCCTTCCCGAAGGTGATCAGCTTGGCGAGCAGCGAGTCGTAGTAGGGCGGCACCTGGTACTCGCTGTAGATGTGGCTGTCGACCCGCACGCCGGGGCCGCCGGGCGCGTGGAAGAAGAAGATGCGGCCGGGGCAGGGCATGAAGTCGCGCGACGGGTTCTCGGCGTTGATGCGGCACTCCAGGGCGTGCCCGCGCAGCACCACGTCGTCCTGGCCGAAGTCCAGCGGCACGCCGGCGGCCACCGCGATCTGCCACTTCACCAGGTCGATGCCGGTGATCATCTCGGTGACCGGGTGTTCGACCTGGATGCGGGTGTTCATCTCCATGAAGTAGAACGAGCCGTCCTCGTCGAGCAGGAACTCCACGGTGCCCGTCGAGTCGTAGCCGACGCGGGCGGCCAGCTTGACCGCGGCCTCCCCCATGCGCCGGCGCAGCTCCGGCGACACGGCGGGCGACGGGGCCTCCTCGATGAGCTTCTGGTGGCGGCGCTGCACCGAGCAGTCGCGCTCGCCGAGGTGGACGACGTGGCCGTGCTTGTCCCCGAGCACCTGGATCTCGATGTGGCGCGGGTTCTCCAGGTACTTCTCGACGTAGACGCCGTCGTTGCCGAAGGACGCGCCGGCCTCGGCGCGGGCCGTGGCGTAGCTCGAGCGCAGCTCCTCCTCGTTGCGGGCGACGCGCATGCCCTTGCCGCCGCCGCCGGCGGTGGCCTTGATGATCACCGGGTAGCCCGCCTGCGCGGCGAACGCCGCCGCTTCGTCGGCGTTCTCCAGCAGACCGGGGCTGCCCGGCACCGTGGGCACGCCGGCTTCGACCGCCGTGCGCTTGGCCTGCGCCTTGTCGCCCATGCTGCGGATGACGTCGGCGGTGGGGCCGATCCAGACGAAGTCGTTCTCGATGCAGATCTCGGCGAAGCCGGCGTTCTCGGCCAGGAAGCCGTAGCCGGGGTGGATGGCGTCCGCCCCGGTGATCTCGGCCGCCGCGATGATGTTGGGGATGTTCAGGTAGCTCTCGGCGCTGGTCTTCTGACCGACGCACACCGACTCGTCGGCGTACTTCACGTGCAGGCTCTCGGCGTCCGCGCTGGAGTGCACGGCGACGCACTGGATGCCCATCTCGCGGCAGGCCCTCATGATGCGCAGGGCGATCTCGCCGCGGTTGGCGATCAGGATCTTCTCGAACATCCGCGTCTCTCCTGTCGGGGCGGGGTGCAGTGACGGGCGCGGCGGCCGCCGGACGATTGTCCGGCCGGCGCCGGAAAATGGCAAGCCGGAAGCGGGACGTAAAAGGCGCGCGCCCCCGCGAGGGCGCGCGCCGCCGCGAAGGGCCGGGTCAGGCGGGGTCCACGAGGAAGAGGATCGCCTCGGCTTCCACCGGCGTGGCGTTCTCGACCAGGATCTCCTTGATGACGCCGCCGAACTCGGCCTCGATCTCGTTCATGACCTTCATGGCTTCGATGATGCACAGGGTCTGGCCCGGCTTGATCGCATCACCCGTGTTGACGAAGTTCGGCACATCCGGCGCGGGCGCCCGGTACAGCGTGCCGACGATGGGCGAGCGGATCTCGCGCCACTTCGCGCGCTCGGGGTTGGCCGCGGGGACGGCGGCGGCCGGCGGCGCGGCGGCCGGCGCCGGCGGCGCCGACGGCGGCAGCGTGGCGGCGTAGGCCACGTGGGCCGCCGGTGCGGCGTGCTTCTGGATGCGGATCGTGGTGTCCTTGTCGATCACTTCGAGTTCGTCGATGCGGCTGTCCTCGACCAGCTTGACCAGCTCGCGCACCTTGCTGAGATCCATGGTCTCCCCTTCCGGCCGGGAGCGTCAGACGCGCCCGAGGTACTTGCCCGTGCGGGTGTCGATCTTGAGGATCTCGCCCTCCTCGATGAACAGCGGCACCTGGACGACGAGCCCCGTCTCCAGGGTCGCCGGCTTGGAGGCGCCCTGGGCGGTGTCGCCGCGCAGTCCGGGATCGGTCTGGGCCACCTTCAGCTCGACGGTGTTGGGCGCCTCGACGGTCACCGGCACGCCGTCGCGCAGGAGCATGTTGACGGTCTCGCTCTCCTTCACGTACTTGGCCAGGTCGCCCAGCGTGTCCCGGGGCAGCGAGATCTGTTCGTACGTCTCGAGGTTCATGAAGGTCAGGAAGTCGCCGTCCACGTAGAGGAACTGGAAGTCGCGCCGCTCGAGCCGGACCTCCTCGAACCTCTCGCCGGAGCGGAAGGTGTCCTCGACGACCTTCCCGGTGGAGACGTTCTTCAGCTTCGTGCGCACGAAGGCGGAGCCCTTGCCCGGCTTGACGTGCTGGAAATCGACGATGGCCCAGAGACTGTTCTTGTAGTTCAGGACCATGCCGTTGCGAAAATCGCTGGTGTCGGCCAACTCGGTCTCTCCTGTGCGTGTGGCGCCCCGTCGGGCAGCGTGAAAATGCCCACTATTGATAACATCTGTTCCGCGGGTTGGCAATCAGGCGTTGCCGCCGCCCAGGAACCCGCGGACGCCCCGCAGGGCGAGCCGGTAGCTGTCGACGCCGAAACCGCAGATCGACGCCCGTACGACGCCCCGCAGCAGGTTCCGCCGCCGGAACGGCTCGCGGGCGTCGGGATTGGAAAGGTGGACCTCGACCACGGGCACCGCGACGCAGAGCAGGGCGTCGCGCACCGCCACCGAGGTGTGGGTGTAGGCGGCGGCGTTGACCACCAGCGCGTCGGCCTCGCTTCCCCAGCGGTGGATCAGGGACACGAGCTCGCCCTCGGCCTCCGTCTGATGGCAGACGACGCGCAGCCCGAGCGCCTCGCCCTCCTGCACGCAGGCGGCGTCGAGCTGCGCGAGGGTCAGCGAGGGGTAGTGCTCCGCCTCCCGCCGGCCGAGCTGGCTCAGGTTCGGGCCGTTCAGGACCGCGACCAGGGGGGCGCTCACGCCGGACCGCCCTGCTGCCGGTCGACCCAGGCGTCGAAGCGGGCGCGGTTGGGATCGGCCGGCGCCGCCGCGGTTTCCGCCGCCGCCGCGGTCCGGGCCGCGGCTTCCCCCGCGCCCCCCGCCGCCGGCGTCGCGCCGGCCGCGGCATCGACCGCTTCCAGGGTGGCGATCTCGCGGGCCACGTCGTCCCGCTCGGGGTGTTCGGTCAACAGGCGGCGCAGGATCGCGAGGGCCTTCTGGCGGTGGCCCTGGGCCAGGTAGATTTCGGCCAGGGTCTGGGTCAGGAAGCGCGGCGCCTGGCCGGTCTCCGCGGTGGGAGCGAGCGCCGCGGGTTCCGGCTCGGGCGCGGGCTCGGGCATGGGCTCGGAAGCGGGCGGCTGAAGCGCCGCCGAGGATTCGTCGAGCGGCGCCGGAGCCGCGTCGGCCGCCCCGGTTTCGGCGAAGGGAGGGGCCTCCCCGGCCGCCGTGTCGGGGAACGCCGCGTCCAGGTCCGCCGTCGGCGCGGGTGCCGGCGCCGCGGCAGCCAGCAAGCGGGGCGCCTCGCGGTGGCCGGGATCGCGGTCCAGCACCTCGCGGGCCAGGTCGCGCGCCTCGGCCAGGCGCCCCTGGTCCCGCCGCACGCGGGCCAGCACGACCCGCGCCGAGAGGGAATCGGCGCACCGGCCCAGCCCCTCCTCGAGCAGGGCCGCGGCGGCCTCCAGGCGCCCCGTCGCGCGGTAGAGGTCGGCGAGCGGGATGAAGAACCGGGCGCGGGGCCGGCGGTCCTGCTGCATCTCGAAGTAGCGGATCATGCGATCGTGGGACACGTCGTTTCCTTTATCCTCGGTGCGGGCCGCGCCGCGCGACCGACCAGTGTAGGCACCGGCGCCCGCCGCCGTCAAGACACCTGCCGGGAATTGGCACCTGCCGGGAATCGCTCACAGGATACCCAACCAGGGCCCCAGCAGTTCCTGGAACCTGCCGACCAGCAGCGCCACGCGGCCCATGACCGCCGAACCGAACGAGGCGCCGAAGGTGATCATCAGCACCAGCAGGCCCCAGCGGGCCACGCGCCCGTAGGCGCCCTTCTGTTCGCGCGTGTTGACGAAGTAGACCAGGCCGCTGACCGTGCCGACGAGCACCAGCAGCTGGGCCAGGCTCTCCTGCCACAGCCAGCGGCCGGCCGCCATCGGCGCCAGGCCCGTGCCGATGGTGGCCTGGATCTGGTAGAGGAAGTCCGAGCGCAGGTAGCGGACCAGCGAATAACCGGCGGTGGTCCCCAGGATGAAGGCCGTGGGCCACTTGCCCAGCCAGGACAGCCGCGGCCAGAGGCGCGCCAGCATCAGCAGGCCCAGGGCGGCGGGGATCAGGGCCAGGGGGTCCCAGGCGCCCGGCGGCGCGTCGGGGCTGGACCAGCGGCCCGCGGCAGGGAAGAGCTTCAGCACCAGCGCCGGCCACAGGGTCGTCCAGAAACCCATCACCATCCAGTAGGCCGCCGAGACGCCGACGAACACGTGCTCCGCGAACTTGTAGAACGGGTTGTCCCGCCACAGGAAGGAGAAGACCATCAGGGTCAGCAGCGCGCCGATCCAGACCTGCACGTCCCCGCTGAGGTGGATCGCGGCGATCACGGCGACCTCCGCCGCGCGAGGAAGCGCAGCAACAGGCCGGCGTTGCCCAGCAGGATGAAGGCGACGATCACCAGGTGCGCGGCCGACTGGGGCCCCATCCCGCGGGTTGCCGGCTGGTTGGCGGCCGTGAATTCGGGGTGGCCCCGGGCGAGCGCGGCCTCGTACTCGGCGGCACCCTTCAGGGCGCTCATCAGGCCGAGGATCTGCAGGGGGTAGTAGGGGAAGAACTGCGGCGCGCCGACGCCGGTGCAGCCGCCCGCGAGCGGCACGTCGAGCACGTCGCCGGCGTACAGGATCCACTCCTTGAGGCCGGGCTGGCCCGCCGACAGGCTGACGATCAGGCCGAAGTCGCCGAGGCCCCGCACGCCGCGCAGCGCGGGCACGTCCCGCAGCGGCCGGCCGGTGACGTCCGTGGGGTAGCGCGCGGTCAGCGAGTCGCGCAGGCTGTTGATGAGCATCTCCCCGCCGACCTGGAAGCCGAGCGTGACCCAGTCGCGGGCGGGCACGGCCTGCGGGAACTCGCGCGTGATGATGCGCTCCTCCACGCGCGAGATCATGTTGTTGCCCGTGGGGTACAGCGACATGTAGCAGATCGGGTGGCCGGTCAGCAGCGCGTGCTGCGTGAGGGCCTCGGCCATGGGCTCCAGCTCGGGCGCCGAGCTGGGCGAGTAGTCCAGCGACAGCAGGATCGGCGCGCCGTCCGGCAGGTTCTCGATGCGGTCGTAGATCGGCTGGACGACGGAGGTGGCCCGGTCGGGGCTGCTCACGCCCGAGAGCAGCGCGGCCACCACCACCACCGCCAGCACCAGGAAGATCCAGCGCCGGTCCAGGCCCTCCAGCCAGGAGGCGATCCGGTCGCAACGGTCGTTCATGAGCCGTCACCTCCGGAGCGGGGGTCCTTCTCCACGCCGGCGATCATGCGCACCGCCAGGGCGATGACGCCCAGGGCGATCCCGATCATCAGGGCCCGCTGTCCGGCGGTGTTGGGCACGCGCAGGATCCAGAGGGACAGCTCCTCGACCCGCAGGAAGGCCAGCGGCTCCGGGATCCAGGCCGTCAGGTGGCGGCCGGCGGGGATGCGGCCGAGCAGGACGACCAGGGCCGAGCCCAGCAGCAGGCTCGACTCGAGGGAGCGCGCGCGGAAGGCGCGGTACGACGCCGAGGCGATGTAGAAGGCCAGCAGGCTGTAGAGCGTCGCGTGCAGGGGGCTGAGCACCGCGTCGAACACCGCCGTCAGCCAGCTGCCGGGCGCGGTGACGTCCCCCTGCAGGCCCGGGGGGCCGCCCAGCTTGGCCGTGCCGATCACCAGCACGACCAGGAACGAGACCAGGGTGACCAGCGAGTAGAACCGGTCCGGGCCGCGCTCCCGGATCTTCGCCAGGTGCGTCGCGACGAGGTTCAGGCCGCCCATCAGGAAGGCGAAGACCGCGAGGATGCTGAACCAGGTGGCGAACTCCTGGTCGGCGATGGCCAGCAGCCGCGGCCCGAGGGGCGCGCTGCCGCCTTCGGGCCGGGCGACGAAGGCCGAGGCGATCAGCAGCAGCGCCACGACGGTCAGGATGATCTGCGGCACGCGCTGTTTCACGCCGCTCACCCCGCCCGGAAGACGTTGAGGAAGGCGTCGCGCAGGAACAGCCAGGGCTGCGCCCCGGTCACGTCCGCGAGGGTCGCCACGAGGCTGCCCGCGACGAGGCAGGCCGCGGCCGCCAGCTTGCAGAGGTCCTGCCCGCGCAGGCTGCCGAGGCGGGCGGCGTCGCCCTCCAGCGAGGCGCCCGCGGCGAAGAGCTCCTCGCCCAGCAGCACGTGGTCGCACGACGCCACCAGGAAGGGCAGCTGGACCGCGCTGGCGGTGCCGGCGATCTGGACGGCCCCGACGTGGTGCCCGCCCTCGGCCAGCAGCAGCGACTCCGAGGCGAAGAAGCCCATCAGGACGCAGAGGCCGGGGCGCTCGCGCGCGATCAGCCCGTCCACCCGCGCCACGAAGCCGAGGTGGTCGTCCGAGATGTAGGCGACCCAGTCGTCGCGCCAGAGATCCGCGCGTCCGGCGTCGAGGTAGGCGCGGCGGCAGATCTCGCGCGCGTTGTCCATGACCAGGCTGCGGTTGGTCGGCACGAAGAGGCGGCCGCCGGCCTCGGCGACCTTGCGCGCGAGCGGCCGCAGCACGGCCAGGGCCGCGACCGTCTGCATGTTGTCGAGATCCTGGGAGCCGGCGACGAAATAGACGGGCCGGCCGCCGGCCACCGCGTCGGCGACCGCGCGGTCGAGGGCCAGCAGGGGGGGCAGGGGACGGACCGCGACCATCGCGCCGCGTCGGGAGCGGATCACCGAGAACACGATCACGGCGCACACGAAGGCCCCGACCAGGGCGATGTTCCAGGTGCCGGGCGCGAACCAGCCGCTCACGGCGCCGCCTCCCGGCGCGGGTGTTCCAGGAGGTCCAGGAAGCGGTCGAAGTGGCTGCGCCGCTCCAGGATGCGCGCCAGGCGGGCCGTGCCGGCCCGCGGCACCACGAGGTCGCTCAGGGGGCTGGCGACGTGCAGCGCCTGGGAACCCAGGAACGACAGCGGGCGGACGCTCTCGAGCCAGAGCAGGGCCGGCGCCGCCAGGCCCGCGCCGCGCACGCGGGCCGCCAGGCCGGCGAGGAACGCGTCGTCGGCGGGATCGAGGCTCGGCGGCCGGCCGTCGTCGCTCATGTCACCTTCGTCTTGACGTGGGCGGTCACCGTCAGCAGGTCGTCCAGCAGGCCCTCGCCGCAGGCGACCGGGTCGCTGCAGGCCAGCCCCGCCAGGAAGTCGCGCGGGGTCTCTCCCGCCGCCTCGGGCCCCTCGACCGCGCAGCCGGCGGCGCAGGCCGCGGCGCCCTCGCGCACCGCCGCCAGGGCCAGGCGCGCGTTCACGCGGCTCATCACCGCGACCGCCGCCGCGTCGGTGGCGCCCGCCGCGGCCAGGGCCGCCGCCCGGCGGCAGAAGGCGCCGGCCACCTCGCAGGCGGTCATCATGTCCGCCAGGCGGAACAGGACCGACTGGCGGCCGGTGGTCCGGCGCGCGTGCACGTACTGGATCGTCGCGTTGAGGTCGCGCACGGCCGCGGCGGCGAGGCCGGCGCCCACGCCGGCGTCCGCGGCGTGGAGCGCGTCGAGGCCGGCGGCCAGCTCCTCGTACCAGGCGCCCTTGCTGCGCACGGTCGCCTTCCAGCGGTACATCCCGATGATGCTCTGCTGGATCTCGCTGGTGCCCTCGTAGATCGTGGTGATGCGCACGTCGCGCTTGATCTTCTCGACCATGTACTCGCGCGCGTAGCCGTAGCCGCCGAGCGCCTGGATGGCCGCTTCGGCCGCCCGGTTGCCGGCCTCGGTGCACCAGTACTTGGCGATCGAGCCCTCGACCTGCAGGTCGCGCTCCCCGCCGTCGAGGCGGTGGGCGATCTCCTCCACGTAGGCGCGGCCGGCGGCCAGCGCGATCCAGTGCGGGGCGATCAGCTTGCTGCCGTAGCCCTCCTTGTCGATCAGCGGCGTGCCGAACTGGATGCGCTCGCGGGCGTAGCGCACGGCCCGGTCGAGGGCGGCCTGGCCGGCGCCCAGGCCGAACGCGCCGACCATCACGCGGGTGTAACCGAACACGGCGTTGGCCTGCTTGAGGCCCTGGCCCTCCACGCCGCCGATGAGCTGGGAGGCCGGGACCTCCACGTCCTCCAGCACGACGCCGCTGGTGTCCGAGGCGCGGATGCCGTGCTTGTCCTCGTGCTTGCCCGCGCTGAGGCCGGGGGCCGCGCGCTCCACGACGAAGAACGAGGGGCCGTCGGGCGTCTTGGCCAGGATGGTGTACAGCTCGGCCACGCCGCCGTTGGTGATGAACTGCTTGGTGCCGTTGAGGCGGTAGCCGGTGACGTTGCCGGCGGCGTCGGTCAGGCGGTCGGCGCGCGTCTGCAGCGCGGCCACGTTGCTGCCGGCGGCCGGCTCGGTCACGCCGTAGGCCACGATCAGGCCCTCGGCGGCGATGCGGCCCAGCCAGTGCGACTTCTGCTCCGGGGTGCCGCCGACGATGATCGGGTCGGTGCCCAGGCAGATCGCCAGGAACGCGGTCGCGACGCCCAGGTCGATGGCGGCCATCTCCTCGCTGACGCGGCAGATGTCCAGGGCGCCGCCGCCGAGGCCGCCGACGTCCTCGGGCAGGAAGATCAGGTGCAGGCCGACGTCGGGCGACAGGAGCTGCCGGATGAAGGCGACGGGGAACTCGTCGCGCGCGTCGAGGCCGAGCAGGGCGGCGTCGGGCAGGTCGCGCTGCACGACCTGGCGCAGCGTCTGGACGATCATCTCGCGCATCTCGGGCGACAGGCCGGCGGTCTGGGTCATGATTCACTCCTGAAAGCCATGGCTGTTGGTGGCGGCGGCGGTCTCAGAGGACCGTGCCCTGGTCGAAGCGCAGGCGGCCCCGGGCGAGCAGGACGCCGTGCCCGCCCACGCGGATCTCGCCGCAGCGGCCGTCGCGGACCTCGGCCTCGGCGTAGAGGCGGCTCGGACGTTTCATCTCCAGCCCCTGCTCGCAGACGAGGCGGACGTGGGGCTGCGTCGGCACCAGGCGGTGCTTGATCATGTAGGCGATCAGCGCGCCGGCGGCGCTGCCCGTCGCCGCGTCCTCGGGGATGCCGAAATCCTGGGCGAACATGCGGCAGTGGACGTCGACCCCCGCGCCCTCGGCCTCGCAGGTGAAGACGAAGAGGTCGCCGAAGCCGAGATCGCGCGCCACGTCGCGCGCCGCCTCCCGGTCGAAGCGGATGGACTGGACCGCCGCCAGCGAGCCCATCGGGACGATGTGGATCGGCAGGCCCGCCGACACGATCTCGCAGGGCAGACCGGTGATGGCGATGTCGGTCTCCTCGACCCCGAGCGCCCGCGCCACCTTGCCCCGCTGGTAGTACTGGCCGATGAACTCCGCCGGCTCGTGGACCAGCGAGTAGAGCGTGGCGCCGTCGACCTCCGAGAGCACGACCGGGAACTCGCCGCCCTCGGTCTGCCAGTGGAAGCGCGCCTCGTCGCCGTCCCGCGCGATGCGGCCGCAGGCCGCCAGCCCGCAGGTGGCCCCCAGGATCGAGAGCCCGGACAGGGGGACCTCCCCCTTGGGCGTGAAGATGCGCAGCCGGCCGCGGTTGCTCCCGTCGGGGCCCGGCTCCGCGAACACCGTCTCGCCGGTCCCCATCTCGCGGGCGATGGCCTGCAGCAGCGGGGTCGGCACGCCGGTCGCATCGGGGAACAGCGTCAGCCGGCTGCCGCCGAACGGCACGCGGGTGAACAGGTCCAGGTGCATGAACTCGCGTTCGAACAAGCGGATCCCCGTGGTTGGAGCGGTTCCCGGCGGTGTCGCGGGCATCCTAACCGCTCGCCAGCGCCGGTGCAAGCGGGGGATCGCCGGAGGGTGCCGCCGTCAGTCGAGGACCACGACGGCCAGGGCGACCTCGCGCTCGTGACTGAGGGTGAGCAGGACGCGGCCCGCCCCGCGCTCGCGCAGGGCCTCGGCCGCCCGGCCGTGCAGGCGCAGGACCGCCGGCCCGCCCTCGCGGTGCACGACCTCGACGTCGCGGTAGGCGATCGGCCCGTCGACGGCGACCGCCTTGACGAAGGCTTCCTTGGCGGCCCACCGCGAGGCGAGGGTGGCCGGCCCCTGGGCGCCGCGCCGGGCCGCCAGGGCGATCTCCTCGGGCCGGAAACAGCGCTGCAGGAAGCGGTCGCCGTGGCGCTCGACGGCGGCGCGGATGCGCGCGACCTCCACGATGTCGCTGCCGATCCCGAGCATCAGTAGGCCCCCTTGCGCTCGATGACGGCCGGGATCGTGCGCGAGAGGATCCTGAGGTCGAAGGCCGGGCCGCGCCGGCGCACGTACTCGAGGTCCAGCTGCATCCAGTCCTCGAAGTCGAGGTGGCTGCGCCCCGAGACCTGCCACAGGCAGGTCAGGCCGGGCTTGACCTGGAGCCGCCGCGCCTGCGCGGGCGTGTAGGCGGCCACCTCGCTGGGGATCTGCGGCCGGGGCCCGACCACCGACATCTCCCCGCGCAGCACGTTGTACAGCTGCGGGAACTCGTCGAGGCTGCTGCGGCGCAGGAAGCGGCCGACGCCCGTGATGCGGGGATCGCGCTCGATCTTGAAGGCGGCGCCGCTGGCCTCGTTCAGGTGGGCGAGGTCCTCCTTGCGGACCTCGGCGTCGACGACCATCGAGCGGAACTTGTAGCAGTCGAAGATGCGGCCCCGCATGCCGACCCGCCGCTGGCGGAAGAACACCGGCCCGGGCGTGTCCAGCTTGATCAGCAGGACCAGCAGCGGGAAGACCGGCAGCACCAGCGTCAGCCCGACCAGGGCCCCCGCCAGGTCGACGAGGCGCTTGACGGCGGCGCCGGCGAGGCCGGTGGCGGGAACCGGGCCGTTGGGGTCGCGCGCGATGAAGGCGTCGTAGCCGCCGGCGGCCGTGAAGACGTCCGCGATGCCGTGGCGCGGGGTCACCGGCCGGCCTCCGCGGCCGACGCGGCCGCGCGCCGCCAGCGCAGGGCGGTGACGCCGGGGAACTCCTTGCGCGCGACCACGTCGCCGAGGTCGTCGAGCGCCGCCGCGAGGTGGTGGCCCGGATCGAGCGAGCCGCTGCGGCTCAGGACGAGCCACGCCTGGTCGGCGTCGCCGATCCGCTCGGACAGCGCCCGGGTGGCGGCCTCCCGGCCGCCGAGGGCCTCGAGGCCCCAGAAGTCGCGCACCTCGCCGCGGCCCCGGTAGTAGAGGCGGAACAGGTCGGTGACCACGGGCACGAGCACCGGCTCGCCGGCGGCGTCCTGGTTGGCGATCCAGACCGCGGCGGCCCGCACGTCGTCCTTGGCGTAGCGCGGGTCGACGTGGTAGCTGGCCGACGACCACAGGGTCAGGCCGAGCAGGGCCACGCAGGCCACGCGCACCGTCCAGCCGTGCAGCACGCTGAAACCGTGCCCGGCCGCGAGCAGCAGGAACGGCGCCGCCACCGCCAGGTAGCGGGGCGTGAAGGTCTTGACGTCGAGCAGGCGCAGCGCGACCAGCGCCGCGACGGGCACCACGATCCACAGCGCCGTCTCCAGGCGCCGCCGGCTGCGCCACCAGCCGACGAGCGTCGGGAAGGCGGCCGCCAGCGCGCCCGCGGCCAGCAGCGGCAGGTAGCGGCGGACGATCTCCAGGCGGTCGGGCCGGTGCAGCTCCTCGAGCGTCGGGCCGAAGCTGAAGCCGTAGAAGAAGGAGAACAGCGCGTAGGGCACGGCCAGGGGCGTCAGCCGTTCCTGACCCTCGGGCAGCAGCCCGCCGCCGCCGCCCGGCGCCAGCCGGCCGGGGTACCAGAAGCCGGACGCCTGCAGCAGCCACGGCAGGGCGATCAGGCCGGTCAAGCCGAAAGCGACCGCCCAGCCGCGCCGGGACCGCGCGTCCCGCGGCCGGTGCAGCAGGATCACGCCCAGCGCGTGCGCCGCGACCAGGAACAGCGCCGACATGTTGCTCAGCACGGCCAGGCCGGCGGCCAGCCCGTAGGTGAGGCCTCCCCGCGTCGTGGCGCCGTGCCGCTGCATGCGCAGCAGCTGCCAGGTCGCCGCCATCGCCAGCAGCATCATCAGCGAATAGCCGCGGGCTTCCTGTGCGTACCAGACGTGGAACGGATTGAGGGCGAGCAGCAGGGCCGCCCAGGCGCCGGTCGAACGGTCGCGCCACTCGCTGCCGAGCTTGTACATCAGCGGGACGGCCAGGATGCCCGCCAGCGCCGCCGGCAGGCGCAGCAGCCACTCGGGCGACGCCGGCTGGCCGGGGCGCCAGCTCAGCAGCAGGTACAGCGGCCCCTGCACGTTGTCGCGGAACTGCTCCCAGAGCCCGTGGCCGGCGCCGGGGTGCAGGTTGCGCCAGGTCTGGAACTCGTCGATCCACAGCGGCGAGGCGCCGAGGTGGTAGCCGCGCAGGATGGCCGCCGCGATCGTCACCAGGATGACGAACAGCAGCCGTTCGCTGCGGCGTCCGGCGGGATCGAGCGCGGGCATCGCCGGCAGGCGCTGGTTCACGGCCGGACCTCCGGATTCAGGGGACGTCCCGGGCGGAACGATTTCAGCGAGGCGTCGATGGCGCCGACCTTCACCTTCGTCTTCATCAGCACGGGCAGGCGCCGCGCGTCGTCGGACAGCCAGATGGTCAGGTCGCCCTCGAACTGGAAGAGGCCCTCGCCCTGGATGACCGGCTGCACGACGATGCAGTCGAACGTGCCGGCCGGGACGGTGATCCGCTCGCGCCCGTGGACGACGACCTCGAGGTCGTAGGTCTTGCGCGAGCTGTGGGTGGTCACCAGCGCCGGCTTACCCGGCTCCAGCGGCAGGGTGCGCACGAAGTAGAACGCCGACAGGATGTCCTGGACGCCGGGCGGCACGTCCTCGTCGCGGCCGTCGAGGTGGCGGGCCTTGCCGGCTTCCTGGTCGTAGCGGATCGCCACGTTCTTGCGGTAGTCGCCCTCGCGCAGCCGCTTGCTGAAGTAGCGCGTGGCGAGCGTCCGGATGTCGATGTGGGTGATGACCTTGTCGCGCACGAGGTAGAAGGCCGAGAAGAAGCGGTTGGACGTGGCCTTGCTCTCCACGGGGTAGCAGGGGTGGCCGCCGGAGTCGACGACGTCCCCGACCTCCAGCGAGGCCTCGCCGGCGTTGACGGGACCGTAGTCGATCGAGAAGACCAGCAACTCGCCCGGCCCGTAGGGGACCGCCGCCGGTGCGGCGGTGGAATCCGTGGCAACGGCGGCAGATTCCCCGCCGGCGGCGGGGTCGGCGGCGGCCGCCGTCGCCGCCAGGAGGGCGATCAACGCCGCGACCAGCACGGCCGGCGGGATTCCCGTCTCGTCTCGACGCAGGATCATGTGGCCTCCCTCGCCGCGGCCGGCAGGCGCCCCAGCACGGTGTCCAGCGCCGCCAGTACGGAAACGGCGCGCAGGCCGGTCATGCAGGGATGGCCGGCCACCGGGCACTCCAACAGGTCGCAGGGGGAACAAGGTTCCCCGGTCCGCACCATGATATGCAAGGGATGTTCCGGGTTCCAGCCGCGCGGGTCGGTCGGACCGAACAGGGTGACCGTCGGGACGCCCAGGCCGGCCGCGATGTGGCGCGGGCCGCAATCGGTCGCGACCAACGCGTCGAGGCGTCCCAGCAGCCCGGTCAGTTCCAGCAGATCGGTGGCCGGGGCGATCCGCAGCGCGGGATCCGCGGCCCGGACGGCCGCCACGAGGTCGCCGTCGCCGGGACCGGGGATCAGCAGCGCCGCGGCGCCGCGCGCCGCGAGCGCCCGCATCAGCGTCACGGCCTCGGCGGCCGGCCAGGCCTTGACCGGCCACGTCGCGCTCAGGGCCAGGCCGATCCGCGGGCGCCCGTCGCCACCGGGCCAGCCGTCGCCGCCCGCGCGGACGGCCGACGGCGCGAACTCGCCGGGGCGCCAGGGCGCGGCGTCGGCGCCCAGCTCCCGCGCCAGTTCCAGGAATCCTTCGGCCGCGAACTGGCTCAACCGGATCCCGCCGAGCCGGTCGCGCGGCAGCGGCAGGTTGTAGGCCCAGCGCCGCCAGCGCAGCGCGTAGCCGGCCCGCCAGCGGGCGCCGCTCAGGGCGGTCCACAGCGCCGTGCGCGGCGTGCTCAGGATGTCCACCACCAGCTCGTAGCGCTGCGCGCGCAGGTAGGGGATCCAACCCGCCGGCGCGTCGGCGCGGTCGGGCGGCCAGCTCACCACCCGGACGCGATCGGCGATCTCCCGCAGCAGCGGGGCGAAGGGGCGGTCCACGAGCAGGTCGATCCGGGCCTGCGGCCAGGCCGCGGCCAGCGCGCGCACCGCCGGCAACGTGACCACGGCATCGCCCAGGGCGCGCCGTCGGATCACCAGGACCCGTCGCAGGTGGGGCCGTTCGGCGGCGAAGGTCGGGTTCATCGACCGGCCCCCCGCCCGCCGAGGGACGCCAGTTCCGCCGCGACGGTCGCGGGCGACAGGCCGGGCAGGCAGACGAATTCCGATTCCGGGCAGACGTGGCGGTCGCAGGGATGGCAGGCGGGACGCGTGCACAGCACGCGGTAGGGGCCGAATCCCTCGTAGGGGAACCAGATCGCGGGGTCCGTCGGACCGAAGAGCGCCAGCGTGGGACGGCCGCAGGCGACCGCGGCGTGGGCGATCCCGCCGTCGACGGCCACCACGGCGTCCGCGCCGGCGACCACCGCCAGGGCGTCGGCCAGACCGAGCGGGGGCAGGCGGCCGCCCGGCGAACCGTCCGGCCAGGCGCCGCTCCCCGGTCCGTCGCCGGGGGCCGACAGCTCGACCACGGGACGCGGGTCCGCGCCGGCCAGGCGGACCCGCAGCTCGTCCCACGACGCGCGGGGCCAGGCCTTGGCGGGCCAGGTGGCGCCGGGCGCGAGCAGCAGGTACGGCCGCCCCGCGCCCGCGCCCAGCGACGCCAGCGCCGCGGCGGCCAGAGGGCTCGGCGCCGCGTGCAGGCGCGGAGGCAGGCCCCGGGGGTACTCGCGCAGGTACCAGTCCCGGAACGGCAGGCCGCTCGGGCCGTGCGTCAGGGGCAGCAGGCGGCCCAGCAGCTCGCCGAGGCCGCCCGGCGCGGCGGCGCGGAACTCCGGATCGCGCGCCGCCGGCGGGACGTCGACGGGGTGGGTGGCGAGGCGGCGGCGCCAGCCGCGGCCGCCGCCGATCCGCGCCCGCGCGCCGGCCAGGCGCAGCAGCACGGCGCTGCGCGGGTTGGCGAAGAGGTCCACGGAAAGGTCGTAGCGGGCCCGGCGCAGGTCGGCGATCACGGCCGCCGTGCTGCGCCCGCCGCGGCCGTCGCCGGCCGCCACCGGGCGCGCGGCGGCCTCGCGCCCGCCCCGCGCCAGCACGTGCAGCCGCTGCAGGCGCGGGTCGCCGGCGAGCAGGGGCGCGGCCGCCGATTCGCAGAGGTAGCCGAGCCGCAGCCCGGGGTCGCCGCGGCGCAGCGCGTCGAGCACGACGGTCGACATCGCCACGTCGCCGAGGTAGCGCAAGCGGCTGACCAGGATCGCGCCCAGGGGACGGCCGTCGAGGCTCCAGCTCACGCCCCGGCCTCCTTCAGGACGCGGTCGACGGCGCGGGCCAGGTTCGCGACGACGGGCACGCGCCAGGCCGGGTCGAGGTCGCGGGCGCTGAGGTTGCCCTTGCCCGTGCGCACCAGCAGCGCGCCGAGCCCGGCGTGCCGCGCCAGCAGCACGTCGGAGATCTTGTCGCCCACCATCCAGGCGCGCGCGGGGTCCCAGGCGTAGTGGCGGGCGGCGGCCTGCAGCAGGCCGGGGCGCGGCTTGCGGCAGTGGCAGTCCGCGTCCGGCGCGTGCGGGCAGTAGTAGACGCCGTCGAGGTACACGTCGTCCGCGGCGAGCAGGGCGTCGACGCGCCGCTGGACGGCGGCGAACTCGTCGCGCGTGTAGTAGCCGCGGCCCAGGCCCGACTGGTTGGTGAGCATGATCAGGCGGAAGCCGGCGGCCTGGGCCTTGCGCAGGGCGGCGCCGGCGCCCGAGACCAGGGCCACGGCGCGCGGATCGCTCAGGTAGTCGCCGTCGTGGATGACCACCCCGTCACGGTCCACGAAGAGGGTCGGCCGCGCCGGCTGCGGCTCGGTCACGCCCAGCGGCTTCCACACGCCCACCTCCCCCATCTCCTGCCCCGGGAACAGCGAGCGGGCGGCGTTCATCACGCGCCGCGGCGTGATCGTCTCGAGGCAGAAGCGCGGCTCGGGGCACGTGCGCAGGAAGCAGGGGTGGCAGCGGAAACCCTCGACCGCCGCGACCGTGGCGCGCGCGCCGCGCGGCCCGGTCCAGATGGGGCTGGAGGAGCCGAAGAGCCCGACGGTCGGCGTGCCGAGGGCCGCCGCGAGGTGCATCGGGCCGCTGTCGTTGCCGACGAAGAGGTCCGCCCCGCGCATCAGCGCGGCGAGCCCGGCCAGGCTCGTGCGGCCGACCAGGTCGTAGCAGCCCGGCGCCGCGGCCGGCGTCTCCCGCCAGGGAACGTCGCCCGCCATCACGGCGCACGCCTCGCGCACGCGGTCGGCCAGGGGCCGCGCCGGCGGGTCGCCGATCAGCACGACGCGCGCGCCGGCCTCCGCGATGGCCAGTTCCAGGAACCCGGCGACGGCGGACGGCGGCCAGCTCTTCGCGTCGCCGTAGGTGGTGCCGACCGAGACGATCCAGACGGGCGACCCCGGCGGGAACGCGGGCGGCGCCGCGCCGGCCGGGTCGGGCGCCAGGGCGGGCCGCGGCAGCGCGGGGACGGGGCCGCTCCCCCCCCGCCAGGCCCGGTCCAGCAGGGCGAGTTCCTCGATGTAGTGGTGGGAGCAGCGCGGCGGCCGGGGCAGCGCGTCGGTGAGCAAGGCCCCCCGCTGCTCGCCGCGGAAGCCGAGGCGCCGCGGGATGCCGGCCAGGCGCGCCACCGCGGCCGCCCGCAGCGACGGCGGCAGCACGAACACGGCGTCGAACCCGCCGCCCCGCCACTGCCGGGCCAGCCGCAGCGCGCCGCGCCACCCCGCGTGGGCGCCCTCGCGCTCGTAGACCAGCAGCCCGGCCAGCCGCGGGTCGCCGGACAGCAGCGGGACCCAGCGGTCGCGCACCGCGACGTGGATCTCGGGCGGCGCCTCGCCGTCGCGCGCCACGGCCAGCGCGGCCAGCAGCGAGGTCGACATCACGAGGTCCCCGAGCCAGTTCGGGGCCACCACCAGCAGGCGCGGCCGACGGGACATGACTTCCTTTCGGGTCAGCGCGCGGCGCGGACCGCCGCGAACGCGCCCAGCACGGCGTCGGGGTCGATCCGCTGCCCGTCCTTGACGCGCAGGATCCGGACGTGCGGCTGCTCCGGCGGCACCCACTGCGGCCCGTCCTGCTCCAGGAACAGGCCCAGGGTCGGGACGCCCGCCGCCGCCGCGAAGTGGAAGAGGTCCGTGTTGCCGGCGATCACCACGTCGCAGACCGCGGCCAGCAGCACCACGTCGAACAGCGTCTCGCAGGGCAGGCTCAGCGGGGGGGCGCCGAGGCCGGCCACCAGGGCGGCGACGCGCTCGGCGTCGGCGGACACCGTCAGCGGCAGCACCCGGCACGGCGCCAGGGTCTCGAGGTCGCGCAGCAGGTGGTGGAAGCCCGGCAACGCCAGGGCGAGGCCCGACTTGCCCGCCGCCGGATCGAGCCCCACCAGGACCTCGTCCTGCCGCGGCTTGTTGAAGTGCACGAGCTGGCGCGCGCGGCGCAGCTTCTCCTGCGGCAGCGGCCAGCCGCGGTGCGCCGGGAGGCGGGGCAGCCCCAGGAAGGGGGCCGCCGCGGCCAGGCGCTCGCCGCGGTAGCGCACGGCGCCCTCGCGGTGGCGGATCTCGAAGTTGACCGCGGGGTAGGCGTCCGGATGCGAGGGCCCCATCCGCAACGGCGCCCCGGTGGCCAGCGACACCGTCTCGAGGGCGGGCTGCGGGTCGCCGGACATCACCAGGCTGCAGTCGTAGGCGCTGCGGCGCACGCTCCGCAGCAGGGCGTGGCAGGACGGGCTCCACAGCTTCAGCTGCCGGGGCTGGTAGACGAGGCACTGCCGCGCGATCCCGCTCGGCGCGACCAGGGAGACGTGCGCCTCGGGCAGCAGGAAGTCGAGGCGCGCACGCGGGTGACGCTCGCGCACCGCCTGCAGCAGGGGCATGTGGAACAGCAGGTCGGCGAGGTCGCCGGTGTCGATGGCCAGCAGCTGCGGCTCCTCGCCCAGCCCGCCCGGCAGCGAGAAGCCCGCGTCTCCCCCCCGCAGGAAGAAGCGGTCGACGAGGCCGCGCACCAGCCTGCCCTCGGCGAAGCTCATGGCCTCCCGCCGGCGCTCACGTGGCGAACTCCTCGGGGAAGATCTCGGCCCAGACCTCCTCGACGCGCTTCACGCAGACGAACACGATGTCGCGGGAGACCTCCTCCGGGATCTCGTCCAGGTCGTGTTCGTTCTCCTTGGGCAAGAGGATGCGGCGGATGCCGGCGCGGTGGGCGGCCAGGACCTTCTCGAGCAGGCCGCCGATGGGCAGCACGTCGCCGGTCAGCGTGATCTCCCCCGTCATGGCCGTGCGCCGGTCGACCGGGCGGCCCACCATCAGGGAGAACAGCACCGTCGCCATGGTGATGCCGGCGCTCGGTCCGTCCTTGGGCACCGCCCCGGCCGGGATGTGGATGTGCAGGTCGTGCTCGCGGAAGAAGGCGCGGTGGCGCTCGCGGTCCCCGTAGCGGGCGCGCAGGTAGGAGTAGGCGGCGGCCGCCGATTCCTGCATGACGCTGCCGAGCTGCCCCGTCAGGCGCAGCTGCCCCGAGCCGGCCGGCAGGGCCACGCCTTCGAGGTAGAGGATCTTGCCCCCGGCCGAAGTCCAGGCCAACCCCGTGGCGACGCCCACGCGGGCCCGGCTGCGCAGGCGGTCGGGATCGTAGTCGGGCTGGCCCAGGTAGTCGGGCAGGCTCTGGGCCGTGATCGCGTGGCGGCGGCGGCGCCCGCGCGCGACGGCCTTGGCGACCTTGCGGCACACGGCGCCGATCTTGCGCTCGAGGCCGCGCACGCCGGCCTCGCGGGTGTAGCCGTTGATCAGGGCGCGCAGGCCCGCGTCGGTGAAGCCCACGTGCTTGGCGGTGAGGCCGTTCTCCTGGAGCTGCCTCGGCACCAGGTAGCGCTTGGCGATCTCCAGCTTCTCGAGGTTGGTGTAGCCCGGCAGCTGGATGACCTCCATGCGGTCCAGCAGGGGGCGCGGGATGGTGTCCAGCATGTTGGCCGTGGTGATGAACAGGGTGTGCGAGAGGTCGAACGGCAGCGACAGGTAGTGGTCGGTGAAGGAGAAGTTCTGCTCGGGGTCGAGGACCTCGAGCAGGGCGCTGGCCGGGTCGCCGCGGAAGTCCTGGCCGAGCTTGTCGATCTCGTCGAGCATGATCAGCGGGTTGTTGGTGCCGCAGTCCTTCAGGCCGGCGACGATGCGGCCGGGCATGGCGCCGACGTAGGTGCGGCGGTGGCCGCGGATCTCCGCCTCGTCGCGCATGCCGCCCAGCGAGAAGCGGAAGAACTTGCGGCCGATGGCCTCGGCGATGCTGCGGCCCAGCGAGGTCTTGCCGACGCCGGGCGGGCCGACCAGGCAGATGATGGGGCCGCGGTGGTCGTTCTTGAGCTTGCGCACGGCCAGGAACTCGAGGATGCGCTCCTTGACGTCGGCGAGGCCGTAGTGGTCGCGCTCCAGGATCGCCTCGGCGCGCTTGATGTCCAGCTTGTCCTCGCTGGAGACGAGCCAGGGCAGGTCCAGCAGCCAGTCGATGTAGGTCTTGCTGACGGTGTACTCGCTGGCGCCCGGGGACATGCGGGCGAGGCGGTCGACCTCCTTCTCGGCGACCGCGCGCACGTGCTCGGGCAGCTGCGCCTGCGCCAGCCGCTCCTGCAGCTCCTCGATCTCGACGGTGCCGTCGTCGGTGTCGCCCAGCTCGCGCTGGATCGCCTTGAGCTGCTGGCGCAGGTAGTACTCGCGCTGGTCCTTGTCGATGCTCTTGCGCACCTTGGACTGCAGCTTCTGGCCCAGCTCCGCGACCTCCAGCTCGCGCACGACGATCTTGGCCAGGATCTGCAGGCGCTCCAGCGGGGCGACGGCCTCCAGCACCTGCTGCTTCTCGGCGATCTCGATGTCGAGGTTGGTGGCGATCAGGTCGGCGAGGCGGCCGGGGTCGTCGATGTTCATCACCACGACCTTCAGCTCGTCGGACAGGCTCTCGCTGGCGTCGACGATCTTCAGGAAGTTGTTGGCGACGCCCCGCATGTAGGCCAGCGTGCGGGGGTCGGAGGCCTTGGTCTCGGGCAGCCCCTCCACCCGGGCCTTGAGGTAGGGCTGCTCGGAGACGAACTCGCCGATGCGCACGCGGGCCACGCCCTGGCCCAGCAGGCGCATGCTGCCGTCGGGGAAGCGCAGCATCTTCTGGATCTTCACCGCCGTGCCGACGCGGTAGAGCAGGTCCTTCTCGTCGGGGTGGTCCTCGTCCTCGCCCGGTTCCCGCTGGGAGACCGCGCCGAGCATCTTGTCGCCGGCGAGGCAGTCGTCCGCCAGGCGGATCAGGTTCTCGTCGCTCAGCACGAGCGGGACCATCATGTAGGGGAAGATCACCGCGTCGCTGATGGGCAGGACCGGCAGCACCGCGGGCACCTGGTTCTCGGGCGCGTCGTCCGACCGTCGCTGGCGCTCGTCGCCGTTCATGGGCACAGTTCCTTCCGCGTCCGCCTGGGCTCGGCGCCGCTCACTTGCCGTTGCGCACGTCCACGCGCCGGCGGCCGCCGGCGGCGGCCGGCCCCTTGCGGAACGTGACGTAGAGGAACCCGTTGCGGTAGCGGGCGGCCGCGGACTCCGGCTGCACCGACACCGGCACGACGATGCGCCGGGCGAACGGGCCGACGCTGATCTCCATCTTCGAGTAGTGCTTCTTGCCGGCGGGCGCGATGTCCTGGCGCGTGCCGCGCACGGTCAGGGTCTCGCCGTCGGTGAAGACCTCGATCGCGGCGGGGTCCATGCCCGCCAGGTCCATCTGCACGACGAAGGCGTCCTCGGTCTCGTAGGCGTCGGTGGCCGGGCGCCAGGTCAGGTCGTCGTCCAGCGGCACCCGCCCCAGGCCGCGGGCGTGGGACGTGACCAGGATCTCGAAGATGTCGTCCACGGAACCGGAGTCGTCGGCGGCGCGGGGTTCCGTCGTGATCATGGCGGGCCTCCTTGGGCGTTGACACACCGCATGCTAGCGGTGCGGAGGCGGGGCGTCAACCGGCGTCAGGAGGCGGGCGGGCACGCGCTTGTCCCCCGCTCCCGCGGCGTGGTAGGATGCGGGGCGCCGCGCCGCGCCGGACGAACCGGTGGCGGCAGCGGTGGACCCCAGCCGTGAGATGACCCAGCCGGGAGGTGGCACGCGATGCCCGATTGCCTGTTCTGCAGGATCGCCGCCGGTGCGATCCCCGCCGACATCGTCCACGCCGACGACGAGTTCGTCGCCTTCCGGGACATCTCGCCCCGGGCTCCGGTCCACGTGCTGGTGATCCCGCGACGTCACATCCCGTCGCCCGCGGACCTCGCCGACGTCGAGGCCGACCTGGCCGGGCGCCTGCTGGTCACGGCGGCGCGGGTCGCGCGCGAGGCGGGGCTCGACGCCGCCGGCTACCGCTGGGTGCTCAACTGCGGGCCCGACGGCGGGCAGACCGTCCCCCACCTCCACCTGCACGTGCTCGGCGGGCGCGCCCTGGGCTGGCCGCCGGGCTAGCCGCGATCGCGCGCGGGGCCGCCCCTCATTTCACCTTGTAGCTGCCGCGGCCGGCGCTGACGAGGATCGTGCTCGTCGACAGGGTGCGCCGCAGCACGTTCGCGAAGTTGCTGCTCTTGCTCTTGACCAGCTTGCCCTTGGCGATGGCGCCCAGGATCTCCTGGACCGTCATCGTGCCGCCGTTCGCCTTGATCAGACGCGCGACGACCGATTCCAGGGTCGCCTTGCCGGCCTTGCGAGCGCCGGGCGCCGGCTTCTTCGCGGCCTTCTTCGCCGCCGCCTTCGCCCGCGGCGCCTTCTTCGTCACGGCCGCCTTCTTCGCGGCGGCTGGCTTCTTGGCGACGACCCGGCGCTTCCCCGCCTTCTTGCCCGTCTTCTTCGCCGTCTTCTTCGCCGTCTTCTTCACCGTCTTCTTCAGCGTCTTCTTCGCCGCCTTCTTCACCGTCTTCTTCGTCGCCTTCGCCGGCGCGGCGGCGGGGCCGCCCTTGACGAGATCGGCGATGGCGGTGCGGACCGCGGCGAGCTCGGTCTCGAGTTCACCCCGCCTGGTTTCGAGCTCGGTGAGGCGCTCCTTGACGACCAGGAGGCGTCGTAGATCGTCGAGGGAGAGCTCCCCGGCGAGTGCGGCGAATTTGCGCGTCATCACGGACCTCCGGTTGGAACTGGTCACACGGACGAGAATATTACCGACACGGTAGACCCGGCGGTCGCGATCTGTCAACCGGACGGTAAGATCGCCGCGGCGGTCAGCGCCGGTCGGCGGGCGCGATCCACCAGTCCTGGACGTTCTGGTAGGTCGAGAGCACGTGGGGAGAGACGCCGCGCAGGCGCCGGCTCACGGCCACCACCTGGTCGGGGTAATACAGGGTGGCGACGGGCGCGTCGGCCACGATCAGCCGCTGGAACGCGTCCCATACGGGTTTGGCCCGGGCGCGGTCGCGCTCGGCCAGGCCCCGGGCGAGCAGGGAATCGGCCGCGTCGCTGGCGTAGTGGCCGTAGTTGAAGAGCGACCAGGCGTTCGAGGCGAAGCGCGGCGAGGGGTCCACCGCGAGCCGCTCGGAGTAGACGCCGAGGTAGGCGTCGAAGCGCCCGGACTGGACCAGCTCGACGGCCGCGCCCATCTCCATGATGCGGGGGCGGCAGGCCACGCCGACGCGCCCCAGATGGTCGCGGATGGCGGCCGCCCCGTTCTCGCGCACCGCGTCCCCCTTGCGCGTCAGCAGGGTGAAGCTCAGCTCGCGGCCCCCGCGCTCGCGCACCCCGTCGCCGTCGGCGTCGCGCCAGCCCGCCTCGTCGAGCAGGTCCCGGGCGCGTTGCGGGTCGTAGGGCTCGGGGGGCAGCTCGCGGTCGAAGGCCCACAGGGCGGGCGGCAGCGGGCCGCCGCCGGGAAGGGCGCAGCCCTCCAGCAGCCCGTCCACGAAGAACGAGCGGTCGATGGCCAGGGACAGCGCGCGGCGCACGCGCGCGTCGGCGAAGCGGGGGTCGGCCAGGTTCCACACGATCTGACCCACCAGGCGGCCCTGCAGGCGGTGCACGACCAGGTCGTCCCGGTCGCGCAGGCGGGCGAGCGCGTGCACGGGCACGTCCTCCAGCAGGTCCGCGCCGCCGGTCTCGACCTCCACCAGGCGGGACGTCTCGTCGGGGATGATCCGCAGGACGAGGCGTTCGAGCCGCGGGCGCGGCCCGGGGTAGCTCTCGTTGCGGCGCAGGACCAGCGACTGGTTGCGCTCCCAGGACTCCAGCACGAAGGGGCCGCAGGAAAGGGGACGCTCGTTGAGCGGCCAGGCGCGCACCGCCGCCGGGTCGAGCCGGTCGGTGACGTGGGCGGGCAGCAGGAAGTGGCCGAGGGTCGCCACGAGATCGTTGCGGCTCTCGCGGAACTCGTAGCGCACGGTCGAGTCGTCCAGGGCGGTGACCGCGGCCACGTTGAGGAAGCGGCCGCCGCCGCGCGGGCTCGCCACGCGCGGGTCGGCGAAGAGGCGGCACGTGGCCGCGACGTCGTGCGCGGTCAGCGGCTCGCCGTCGGACCAGCGCCAGGGCCGCAGCCGGACCGTCACCGCGAGGCTGTCCGGGGCGAAGTCCAGCCGGGAAGCGATCCGCGGGCGGTAGACGAAATCCTCGCCCATTTCCACGAGAGCGTCGCCCAGCAGGTCCAGGACCTGGCCGGCGTGGGCCGAGGTGTAGAGCAGCGGGTTCAGGACGTCGGGGTCGGCCGGGAACGCGATCACGGCCGTGCCGCCGTCGACCGGCGCCGGGTCGTGCGCCGCAGGAGGCGGCGCGTCGCCCCCGCAGCCGGCTGCGGCCAGGCAAGCCAGCAGCAGCCAGGCGGCCGGCGGCGGCCGGCTGCCACGGCGCGTTCCCGCTCCCCGCGGTCGCGTTCCCAAACCGGACCTCCCCGCTGCGGCGAAGCGGCCCGGCCCCCTGGGGACCGGGCCGCCTGTTCGGACCCGCGCAGTGTAGCGGGTGCGCCGGCCGCGGTCAACGCGGCCGGCGCGGATCACTTCACGAGCAGCATCTTCAGGGTGCTGCCTTCGCCCCCGCGCTGCGCGCGCAGGAAGTAGACGCCGCTGGCCTGGGGGCGGCCGGCATCGTCCTGGCCGTGCCAGGTCACCGTCAGCCAGCCGGGCGCCACCGGTCCGCGGTGGAGGCTGCGCACGAGCCGGCCCTGCACGTCGAAGATCTCGACCGACAGCGGCCCCTCGCCGCCCGCGGGCACGTAGAGGCGGGCCGTGGTGCTCGGGTTGAAGGGGTTCGGCACGTTGGGCGTCAGCGTCAGGCGGGCGGCCGGCGGCGGCGCCTCCTCCACCGGCGTCGTGGCGACGGCCCGGAAGACGCCGTCGCGCAGGTTGTTGCCGCGGAAGGTCGGCCAGGTCGCCTCGTTCGGGTAGAAGGGCGCCGGCAGGTCCCAGACGTGGACCATCAGGTCCCAGCCGCCGTAGACGAGGTTGACGTAGCCGTCCTGGTCGAGGTCGCAGATCACCGGCGAGGGCCGGATGGGTCCGCCGAGGGTCAGCGGGAAGCCGTCGAGGTCCTGGCCGTCGTGCGAGAAGGCGTAGAGGTTGTTCGGGGACTCGGTGTCCCCGCCCCCGATGCCGAACACCACGTCGGGGTAGTGGTCGCCGTCGAGGTCGCCGACGACCGGGCTGGACTCCGAGTTGCCCGGCACCGGGCGCGGCCAGCCGCTCATGGTCTGGCCGCTGGTGCCGCCGGCGACGTCGGTGTCCACGACGTGGACGCTGGACGACGTGGCGCCGAACACCTCGACCGCGACGATCTCCAGCCGGCCGTCGTTGTCGAAATCGCCGACGGCGGGGCTGGGGCAGGTGATGTCCCCGTTGGTGCTCTGGGAGCGGAAGTAGCGGGGGAACCCGGGGTAGCGGGTGCCGTTCTGGCGGACCACCCGCAGCGAGTCCTCCTCCGAGACGAACACGATCTCCTTCAGCCCGTCGTTGTCGAGATCGGCGACGGTGGGGCTGCACATGATGTTGCCGCCGGACGCCGACCGGGATCGGGAAGCCCGGCACCTGCGTGCCGTCGTGGCGGTAGGCCAGCAACCTGTTGGTGGCGACGCTGCGGTACCGCGTCCCGAAGATGATGTCCTTGGCGCCGTCGCCGTCGAGGTCCTCGAGCGCGGGACCGGAGCGGCACCACTCGTCGTAGGTCAGCACCGACGAGCGGTCGATCAGCACGCCCTGGGTCGCGGGGTTGCTGTCGCCGTCGCGCACCTCGGTGCCGTCGGTGTTCCAGGCGAGCGTGCGGCCCGCGAGGTTGTTGGCCACGATCTCGACCTCGCCGTCGCCGTCGATGTCCCCCACCGCGGGCGGCGCCCAGACCCACATCGTCCCGGTGGACTGGGGCCAGCCGGGCACCTGCGTGCCGTCGGCGTTGAAGGCGTACATCAGCTTGAGGTCGCGGTCGGAGCAGAGGATCTCCAGCGCCGGGTCGTCGTCGAGGTTCGCCAGGGTCACGCCCATGGGGGTCAGCCGGGCGTTGAGGTTGGTGATCGGGCCGAGGGTCTGCGAGTCGTTGTCGCCGTCGAACAGCTCCTGGCCGTCCTCGGTCCACACGTAGACCTCGTCCGTGGCCATGACGATCTCCAGGCGGTGGTCGCCGGTCACGTCGCCGACGGCGCAGTGGCTGCTGGTCTCCACGGCGAAGGGCAGCGGGAAGGGCGAGAGCTCCGACGGCGACGTGCTCTTGGCGAAGACGGCCGAGACGGGCCCCTCCACGAGGAACGAGTCGACGCAGGTCACGCGGTAGTAGTAGCGCGTCAGCAGGTCCAGGCCGGTGTCGCGGAAGTAGGAGATGCGGCCCGACAGGTCGAGGTTGGCCCGCGTGAAGGGCCCGGCCTGGTTCTGGCTGCGGTAGACGTGGTAGCCGCGCACCCCGGGCTGGTTGACCGGCGTCCACTTCAGCTCGATGACGTCGGGGCCCAGCGCGGTGACGGACTCGAGGTCGGTCGGCATCGCGGGCGTCGTCATCTGGAAGGCGTGCACGGCCCGGCGCCCGCGCGCGTCGGTGACGACCAGGCGGGCGTCGTAGGGCTGGGCCACGTCCAGGACCTTCAGGGAGACCAGCGCCGTGCCGCTGGACGTCTGCAGCAGGTCGAGGTTCGGGTACGTCAGCAGGGAATCGTAGAGCACGACGTTGGGGCTGCTCGTGCGCAGCACGCCGGAGAGGCCGTCGGCGCGGCCGGCGCCGAAGTTCTCCAGGGTCACCAGCACCGTCACGCGCTCGTTGTTCTCCAGGACCCCGTCGTTGTCGCCGTAGGGGGCGTCGAACCAGTCCAGGGCGATGGCCTCGACCTCCGGGGCCGCGACCACCAGCTCCCAGGTGGAGGGCCAGGGGCCGGCGGGCGCGTTGTCGGCGACCACGTTGAAGCCGACGTGGTTGCCGTCCGCCATCGCCGCGTCGAAGCGGACCAGGAAGGTGTCCAGGGCGTTGGCGCTGCCGCCGCTGGGGATCGTGGCGACGGCGGCGTTCCCGTCCAGGATGGTCACGCCGGCCTCCGACGTGCTGAGCACCGCCGTCACGCCGGCGGCGCCGCCGCTGCCGGTGTCCTGGAAGCGCGCCGTGAAGGCCACCGTCTCGCCGGCCTCGGCGACGCCGTTGCCGTTGCCGATGGAGCCGCCCGTCCCGTTGTCGGTGACGGTCACGCTCTGCAGGGCGATGTAGGCGCCGCTGCCGGTCACCGGCAGCGACTGGACCTTGCGGGCGGCGTTGCGGGCGGTGACGGTCAGGGTGAGCGACCCGGTGTCCACCGGCACGACGTTCAGCGTGACCTGGCCGGCCGCGTCGGTGTCGCCCCAGGCGTAGACGTCGCCGCTGCGGCTGAGCACGACGCGGGCGCCGGCGACGGGCGAGCCGCCCGCCGTGATCGTGATCGGGACGTTCTGGGCGCCGAGCGGCAGCGAGGCGGGCGCGCTCACCGTCAGGGCGGCGGGCGCGGCCGTCCACATGCTCAGGCCGGGATCGCCGAGCAGCGTGTAGTTCAGGTAGGTCCAGCGGGTGAAGCTGTTGGCCGGCGCGTAGGCCAGCCAGGGCAGGCGGCTGGCGGCCATCAGGTCGCCGAGCCGGGGCAGCTCGTCGCACATCATGGCCTCGAAGAAGGCTTTCTGGAAGTCGTTCGCCGTCGCGGGGAAGGCCGCCCGCGTGGCGCCGATCGAGGCGAAGGAGCCGCCGCCGGGGTTCTGCACGAACTTCTCCATCAGGCAGCCGTAGTCGAAGGCCGCCGAGGCGCAGTTCAGGGCGTACATCAGGAAGGGCTTCGCGATCCCGTTGTGCAGGTTGCTGGCGTCGGTGAGGGTGATGTTCGCATCGCCCATGTCCATGTTGAAGAAGAAGCCGTGGCCGATCTGGTTGAAGATGCTGAAGTGGCCGGTGCTCAGGCTGTCGAGCGCGGCGGCGCGGGTCTCGCGGACCGCGCCGGGGTACATCGGCTGGCCGAGGCCGTCCAGGCGGTCCCAGGCCTCGAACATGCGCACCGCCGACATGTCGCTGCACGGCGCAACGACCTCGTCGACGAGCGCCTGGGCGTACGTGGCGCCGTCGAGCGTGATGCCGCCCTCGGAATTGGTGAACAGGATCTCGGCCGCCGTCAGGAAGCGGCCGGCGTAGCCGCTGCCGGCGGCGGCGTTCTCGTAGTTGATGACCTTCGACACGAAGGTGTTCACGTCCGCCACGGTGCTGACCGGCGCGCGGCCGAAGGAGATGTCGCTGGCCATGTCGCAGTCGTCGCCGGGGTTGGACTCGTTGACGTTGGGCTCGCCGAAGTCGGCGTCCCCGTCGAGGTTCCAGTTGCCGTCGAGGCAGGCGAAGTACAGGTCGGCCGGGATGAGGGTCGTGCCTCCGGGCGGGTAGAAGTTGCTCAGGGCGTAGCGCGCCGGCACGACGTCGGTGTCGCCTCCGAGCAGGACGTACTCGACGCCCCAGCGCTCGTAGGCGTCGCGGATGAACATGCGGACGGTCTCCTGGACGTCCACGCCGTGGCGGTAGTTGGCCTCGATCCAGTCCAAGGTCTTGACGACCGCGGGCAGGCCCTGCGAGGTGCGGTAGTCCGCCAGGGGCTGGAACGCGCCCGCCAGCGCGCTGCTGGTGATGATCAGGTAGGAGACCGCCGAGCCGCTGAGGCTGGGCGTCTTGTCGGGAGCGAAACCGCCGGCGGCCGGGGCGACCTCGGCGCCGTCCTCGCGGCCGTAGCCTGCCAGCGCCTCGGGGTTGGCCAGGACGCCGGCCAGACGCTGCTCGAGCTTGGCGCGCTCGCCGGGGACGCGGCGCTGGCGCACGGCCACGTCGGGGGCGGCCGGTGCACCCGGCACCGGCAGCAGCCGGACTTCGTAGCTCTCGAGCAGTTCGACCTCGCGCCACGACCCGTCCGCCGCGGGCAGCGCCCGCAGCGGGTACACCGTGACGGTGACCAGCCGGTAGCCGTTCATCACCTGGTTGGCGCCGAAGCGCCCCCAGTCGGCCGGGAAGGCCGCCTTGCCCGCCGGCGCGATCCGCTGGCTTCCCGGCACGCCCTCGCTGCTGAGCGGGGCCGCGGCCAGCGCGAGCCCCCCGGGCACCGCCACCGTCCGCGTGGACAGGGGCACGATCTCGACGGCCCCGTAAGACGACGCGGCAGGGACCAGCAGGGTCAGCGGGAGCCCGAGCAGGTCCGGGAGGCCGACGTCCTGCAACGGCTGCGTGCCGGGCAGCCGGGGCTGCACGCGACCGTCCGGCTGGGACGCCCACGTCAGCGCGCCCGCGTCGAAGGCGCCCCGGTAGACCACGTCGCCGGCGGCCTGCGCTCCGACGGTCGCCAGCAGCGGCAGCAGGACGGCGGCGAGCCCCCACAGGGCGCGCGCGGAGCGGGGACCGATGAGGTCGCTGAGGTTCTTCCGATGCATGTCTCCCCCAGGTCGTAAAGGGATGGACCCGGCGCGATCGCCGGACAGGTCCAGGTTGTCGTCTCAGCTCATGTGAGCACTTGCCAGCGGAACAGCGTCGCTCGAGTTGCTGCCGACCATCGGCCGGCCATCCGACTCGTTAACCTCGTTGCTCTCGCGTCCTCCCGGCAAGCGATGGGGGCGGGCTCCGGCCATTGCCGGCATGGTTGGAGTATAGCGCAACCCCGCCGCGTTGACAATAGCCGGCGCGGCGAAAATGGTGTTTCAACGCACCAGCGACATCTTGCCGGCGGCCTCGCCGGCCGACGAGCGCAGCCGGTACAGGTAGACACCCGAGGCGACGGGCCTCCCGGCGTCGTCCTCCCCGCGCCAGACGACCTCGTGGCTGCCGGCGGCCAGGACATCCTTCAGCAGATGGCGGACTTCCCGGCCCAGCGCGTCGTAGACGGTCAGGGCGACCTCGCCCCGGAACCCCGCCGGCAGTTCGAACCCGATGCGGGTGGCGGGATTGAAGGGGTTCGGGACGTTCCGGCGCAGGGTCAGGCGCGGGCCCGGCGCCGGCGCTCCCGCGCCGGTGGAGGTGTCGTGCAGCGTCCAGACGCCCGTGCGCGCGCTGTTCCCGTGGAAGGTCGGCCAGGGCATGTTCTCGGGGAGCCAGGGCTGCCCCAGGTCCCAGACGTGCATCGCCCGGTCCCAGCCCCCGTAGACGAGGTCCACGTCGCCGTCGCGGTCCAGGTCGGTCAGGGCCGGAGTGGCGCGGACGGGTCCGCCCACCACCAGCGGGAAGCCCGGCACCGCGGTGCCGTCGTGCCGGAAGCCGTAGATGTGGTTGGGCGAGGTGTCGGTGCCGCCGCCGATGCCGAACACCACGTCGGGGTGGCCGTCGCCGGTGATGTCGCCGACCAGCGGCGAGGATTCCGAGTTGCTCGCCAACGGCTGGGGCCAGCCGGGAAGCAGCGCGCCGCTCTTGCGGTAGGCGCAGAGGTACGCGGTGTGGCTGTCGACCACCTTGACCGCCACGATGTCCAGGATCCCGTCCCCGTCCAGGTCGCCGAGGGCGGGCGACGGGCAGGGGATGCCGGCCTGCCCGCTGTTCGCCGTGAACGACAGCGGGAAGGGCGCCACCGCGTGCCCCGTCTCGTCCAGGACGTGGAGCTTGTCGTTTTCGGTGACGAAGACGATCTCGAGCACGCCGTCGCCGTCGAGGTCGCCGGCCGCGGGCGAACAGATGGACGAGGACCAGGCGCCCAGCGTGTAGGGCCAGCCCGCGACGTCGACGGCGTCGTTGCCCAGGGCGTGCACCTTGTCGACCGCGCCGTTGAGGTAGCGCGAGACGACGACCACCTCGCGCCGGCCGTCGTGGTTCACGTCGACCAGCAACGGCGCGCCGTACTGGTAGGATTCGCCGCTGCGGACCTGGAAGACGCCGACGGTGGCCGGGTTGGCGTCGCCGTCGAAGAAGTCGCTGCCGTCGTGATGCCACACGTAGGTGACCCCGGCGGTCGAGGTGACCACGATCTCGGCGTCGCCGTCGCCGTCGAGGTCCGCCACGGCGGGGGCGGCCCAGTTCCAGGCGTTGAGCGGGCGCGGCCAGCCGGGGGCCGTGGTGCCGTCGCCCTGGAAGACGTAGATGGAACTGCCGCTGCGGCACGAGGCGACGATCTCCAGGCCGGGGTGGGGCGTCAGGTCGGCCAGCGTGACGGCGGCCGGCGTCCAGGTCTGGCCGATGCTGATGAAGGGGCCGCTGGTCGCGGGGTTCGCGTCGCCGTCGCGCAGCTCCCGCCCCTCGGCGTCCCAGGCGTAGATGGCGTCGGCCGCGGTCACGATGTCCAGGTCGCCGTCGCCGTCGATGTCGCCGACGGCGACGTGGCTGGAGGTCTCGGCGTTCATCAACAGCGGGAAGCCGGCGATCTCCGCCGGCGAGGAGTCGAAGGAGCTGACGGAAGACTGCCGTCCCTCGAGACCCGAGGAGTCCTGGGCGGTCACGCGGTAGTAGTAGCGGGTCAGGGGGTCGAGCCCCCGGTCCTGGTAGAAACCGCCGCCGACGGGGCCGGCGGTCAGGCGCTGGAAGCCCGTGTTCGGCGAGGTCGAGCGGTACACGTGGTAGCCCGCGACGTCGGTCGCGGTCGACGGCGGCCAGGTGATCGCGGCCGTCCCCGCGGCCGGGCTGCCGACCGTCGGCACACCGGCCTGTTCCGGCCGGCTGAAGTCGAACTCGTGGACCAGCTCGCGGCCCAGGCCGTCGGCGACGTGCAGCCGGGCCCGGCGCGAGTTCGAGATGGCGTTCATGCTCAGCAGGAACTCCGTGTTCTGCTGCACCTCGCTGCGCGGTCCGAGCAGGGGCCAGGTCGTCGTGCCGGAGGTGATGCTGACGCCGGGCGTCCCGGCCTCCAGCCAACCGGTCAGGCCGCTCGCCCCCCCCCGGCCCTCGTTGCGCAGGTCGAACCAGACGCGGATCACCTCGTTGGCTTCGATGGTGCCGTTGCCGTTGCCGTAGGGGTAGTCGTTCCAGCGCAGGATCCCCGGCGCGAGCGCCGGCGCGGCGATCTCCAGGGTGAAGTCCTCGCGGCACAGGGCGTCGCCGGGCCCGGCGAGGGTGAACAGCATCACGGTCCGGTCGGCGAGGTCGCGGTCGAGGCCGATCAGCAGCGGCGCGTCGGCGGGGCCGCTCTCCCCCGCCGCGAGCGCCGGCGCCGTGCAGGTGGCGTCGAGCAGCGTGACGCCGGTCAGGCCGCAGGCGAGCGTCAGCGGCGTCGGGGCCGGCGACGGGGCGTCGCCGCCGTTGCGCAGCACGGGCAGCAGGGCGATCACTTCGCCCGCGTCCGCGACGCCGTCGGCGTCGCCCGCCGACCCGAACGCGCCGTCGTCGTGGATCGTCAGCGACGCGAGGCCGAGGTAGGGCTGACCCGCGCCCCCGACTCCGACGGCGACCTCGTACGGGAAGCTGTTGCGGGCGGTCACGGTCAGGGTCAGGTTCCCGGGGCTGTTGGGCAGGACGTCGAGCGCCGCGATCCCGTCGGACCCGGTGAGGCCCGTCGCCTGCACGTCGCCCGGCTTGTGCAGGCAGACCCGGGCGCCGGCCAGCGGCGCGCCGCCGCGGCGCACCTCCACCAGCACCGAGGACGGCCCCAGCGGCAGCGCCGCGGGCGCGGTGACCGCGAGCGCCGCCGGAGCGGCGGTCCAGAGCTGCAACGACGGGTCGCCGAGCACCGCCATCGCCATCTGCGTCCAGCGCTCGACGCTGTTGAGCTGCGAGGCGGCGAGCCAGTCCAGCCGGCAGGCGTCGACCGCGTCCCCGGCCGCAGGCTGGCCGTCCTCGAAGACGGCCGCGTAGAAGCTCTTCTGGAACAGGGCCGCCGTCTGCGCGAACGCGGCGCGGGAGGAGCCGACCGCGAGCACGGCGCCGCCGTGGGCGTTGGTCATGAAGCGTTCCATGATGGAATGGTAGTCGAAGGCCGCCGAGGCGCAGTTCAGGTTGTTCAGGATGAAGGCGTGCTCGCCGTTGGTCAGGCCCGCCGCGTCGGTCAACGCCAGGGTCCGGTCGCCGACCGACATGTCGAAGAAGAACCCGTGCCCGATGTGGTTGATGTAGCCGTACTGCCCCGTGTTCATCGCGGCCAGGACGCCGGCCTTCGTCTCGGGCAGCGAGCCGGGCCACAGGGGGCTCGCCTCGTAGTGGCGCGTGACCGGCACGCTCCTGCCCGCCAGGACCTCGCTGTAGATCGCCTCGCTGTAAGCGGCGCCGTCGATCTCGATCGGCGTACCGGGCGTGTACGAGCTCGGGAACAGCACCTCGCTCAGGAACAGCACCTCGGCGAGGTGCGGGCCGACGGCGTCGCGCTCGTGCGCGAGGATCTTCCCCACGAAGACCTCGGCTTCCGCGACCGACCGGACGGGCGCGCGCCCGACGCTCAGCTCGGGGGCCAGGTCGGCCGCGTCGCCGGGATCGTAGGTGTTGAAGTAGGGTTCGCCGGGCGTCTGGTCGCCGTCCGCGTTCCAGTCGCCGTCCAGGCCGCCGTAGTAGAGGTCGACCGGGATGGTCGAGCCCGTGCCCGAGGGATAGAAGGCGTTGAAGATCATGCGCACGGGCAGCAGGTCGACGTCGCCGCCGAGCAGGGCGTAGTCGGCGCCCCAGAGGGCGTAGGCGTCGGTCAGGAAGGCGCGGATCGTCGCCGGCAGGTCCTCGCCGGCGGGGTAGGTCGACTCGATCCAGGACAGCGTCCTGACCACCGTCGCCAGGCCGCGCGCGGTCTTGTAATCGGCCAGCTGCTGGAAGACGGGCGCCAGCTCGTCGGTCGTGACGATGACCATGTCCACCGCGGGACCGTCGAGGCTCGGCACGAGCGTCGGGGCGAAGGCGTCGCCGGCGCCCCGGTCCCCCGAGGTGGCCAGCGGGAGGGCGTAGGCGTCGCGGGCGGCGGGGTTGGCCAGCCGCTGCGCCAACAGCGCCGGCTGCGGGTCCGCGCCGGCCGGTCGGCTGCGCCGGCGCTCGGCCCGCGGCGCCGGGTCGGCGGCCAGTTGCAGGCGGACCGTGAAGCCCGCGACGGACTCCCGGCGGTCCCAGGCCGCGCCGGCGCCGTCGCGACGCAGGCGCTCCGGATGGACGCGCACCGTCGCCAGGCCCATGCCGTGCCAGACGGCCTGGCCGGTGAGTTCGCCCCAGAGGGCGGGGAAGGCGTCGTCGGCGAGCGCGGCGTCCCGGCCGGCGCCGGGTCCGCCCTCCGACGACTGCGGCGGGGCTCCGGGCGTCAGGTCGCCGGCGGGCAGGATCGTGATCACGTCGGCCGGCGTGACTTCGGCCGCGACCGCGCGCATGCCGGGCGGCAACAGGATCAGCAGGTCGCGGGCCGGCAGCGTCGGCAGCCCGGGGGCGCGCAGGCTCGCCGCCGACGCCGGCGCGGCATCGCGTCCGGCGATCCTGACGAGCAGGGTGAGATCCCCGTTGCCGGGGGCGGCGGCGCTGCGGCACTCGGCGGGCAGGGAGCAGGCGATGGCGGCGGCCAGGAGCACGGCGAACCACCGTCCCTCCCGCGGGGAGAGACTCCTGGCAGCGAGCCGAGGGCGGGGCTTGGCGGCGTACCGGTGCAATGCTGAGCTGTCCTTCTGGCTGGTGTGTCCGGCTAGGCCGGGGCGAAACACATCCGCCGGAAACCGCAACGATCGGCCTGTCGGGTAACGTCCCGTTACCGATCGACTTACTCCATATTACCACGGGAGCCGGAACCCGTCAATCGCCCCCCTGCTGCGGCAGGCCGCTCGCCGCGTCCCGGATGGTCGCGGATTCGCCTGCGGCGAGGAACACGAGCCTGCCCCCCGGCAGCACGACCGGGCGCCGCGTGTGGGTGAGGTTCCGCACCAGCAGCCCATCCCCCGCCCGGCGCCAGGAGACGCCGCCTCGGGACAGCCGCGCCACCTCCACGTCGGTCAGGAAGAGGGGTTCCCGGCCGAGCGCCGCCAAGAGCCCCGCCAGAGCCTCCCGCCCGTCGGCGGCGACCCGCGGGTCGAGATGGGCGTAGTTGACGCGGTGCGATTCGACGATGGCGGGTTCCCCTCGGCTCCAGGCGCGATGAACACCGCGCAGGGCGCGGGACATCGCCAGCGCCGGATCGCCGAGCTGGGCCGTTTCCAAGCGCGCGTTGCGGTCGAGGTGGGTCAGGCGGTGCTCGCCCTCCCGGCGCAGGACGCGGGCCAGGACCTTGCGCAGGCGCCCGAAAAGGCCCTCGTAGTCGGGGTGCCGTTGCTCGCGTTGGGCTTGCACCACCGTGAGGCCGGCGTCCCGCCAGAGCCGCTCGTGCCGATGGGACCAGTGGTAGTCGGGCGCGATGACCGCGTCCGGCGCCCGGCCGAACACGCCGGCGAACGCCGCCATCCCCGCGGCGAGTTCCGCGGCCAGAACGGGCAGCGGACGTGCGTCGTCCAGTTCGTAGGATTCGTGGCTGCCGGGGAACAGCAGCAGGCCCCGCGCCGCCGCCGCCGCCGCCGCGGGATCGGCCGCGCACAGGGCGGCGCGGGCGCCGGGATCGAAGTGCCAGAGCCCGTGATACTCGGGGTACCAGACTCCGGCCGCGACGGCCCCTTCCACCGCGTCCCACAGGCCGGGGCGCTGGTACCGGGGGTGGAAGGCGGGCAGGATGCCGTCGCGGAGCTGCCGCCCGTCCGGCTCGCCCTCCCCCTGCACCGGCGCTTGCCAGCCCATGATGTAGTTGGGCTGCAGGACGGCCGGCCGTCCATCACGGCCGCGGGCGCCCGCCAGGACGGCGGCCAGGGCCGCGACGGCCGTGCTGTCTTCCAGCGTCGAGGTAAGGTAGGCCTGCGGGGTCTTGCCGATCTGCAGGACGGCCGGGTCCAGCTGCGCCAGCGCGGCGGTGTCGGGCGCGTAGCCGCACAGGCCCCAGTCGTCGCTCTCGAACACCACGGACCGCGCCGCACGCCAGTCCACGAGCGAGGGCCGGCCGCCCAGCACCAGGCCCAGGCCCATCGCCACCACGAGCGCCGGGAGCGCGACGCGCCAGGGTGTGACCGATCTCCGCTTCACGACGCCGCTCCTCCTCTCCAGCGCGCCCACCAGTACCAGCCGTAGTCGAGCCCATCTTGCGCGATGGCCGCCGCGAGCGCGGCGGTCCGGCGGTCGGGCTTCCCGCCGTCGCCGCGCAGCATCGCCAGCACGGCGTCGCGATCGGGCGGCGCGGTGCGGTTGAGTTCGCGGCCGAAACTCCAGCCGGCGAGACGGTCGCCGGTTGGGCCGCCCGCGCCGGCCAGCGCCGCGCGCAGTTCCTCGAGCGCGATCAGGCGCCCCCGCGACGGGACCAGGCGCGCCAGCCAGTCCCGCAGGTCGCGGTCGTTGCGGCGCGCGGGAGTGTCGGCCAGCGGGTCGTCCTGCAGCACGTGCAGGCAACCGCCGGGGGCCAGGCACTCCAGCCAGGCGGTCAGGGCCGCGACGGCCGCAACGGCGTTGCCGAGGTGGTGCAGCAGGTTGGCCGTCACGATAAGGCTCACGGCGCCGGACCGCACCGGCAGCGCCCGCACATCGCCCAGGACGCCGCCCGCCGGGCAAGGCAGGCGGCAGTCCAGGGGGATCACGTCCGCCCCCGCCTCGGCCAGGACGTGCGTGAAACGCCCGTCGCCGGCGCCGAGTTCGAGGACGACCCCGCCCCGCGACCGGGCGAGGTCACTCCGCAGGATGTCGGGGAGTGGTGAGAACGACATCGTCGGCTTCCGGTCGCGCCGGGCGCGGGGCCTCGTGGCGCGTTTCGGTGACGGCCGTGCCGCCGCCGGCCGCGGCCACGATCCGCTCGACCTTCTGGCGCTCGACCTGGATGTCGATGATCTCGGCCACCTGGCGGCGGCGGCGCCGGAAGGAATCCTCGACCTGGTCGTCGAGGCCGAGGACGAAGAACAGCTCGCTGAAGAAATCGAGCGAGGGCCCGCTCGCCTCGTGCCGGCGGCGGTCGCCCCAGATCTTGATCGGCCACAGCCAGCAGGCCAGCGCGGGCAGGCCGAGCCAGGCCTGGTCCAGGAAGTCGCTCAGGCCGAACATGATCGAGCCGGCGGTGATCAGCAGCAGCAAACGCACGGCGGCGCTCGGCTGGAATCCCAGGCGCACCAGGCGGTGGTGCAGGTGGTAGTCGTCCGCCTCGAAGATCGAGGCGCGCTTGCGCGAGCGGCGGATGATCGTGGTGCCGGTGTCCCAGATCGGGACGATCATCGGCGCCAGCAGCAGCAGCAGCGACACGCCGCCGCGCTGCCCCAGATGCATCAGCAGCATGGCCAGCACGAGCCCCATCCACATGCTGCCCGAATCGCCCAGGAAGATCTTGCGGCTGCTCACGTTCCAGTAGAGGAAGGCGAGGGTCGCCCCGCCGAGGGCCGAGGCGAACACCAGCGAGGTCCCGTCGCCCAGGGCGGCGGCGATCGCGACGATGCCGCAGCAGGCCAGCGTGCCGATGCCGCTGGCCAGGCCGTCGAGGCCGTCGATGAGGTTCATCGAGTTGATGAAGCCCAGGTACCAGAGCAGGCTGACCGGCCAGGCCCAGCCGCCGAGATCGAAGGTCCCGAACAATGGCAGGTCGATGACCTGCAGCCGCTGCCCCGCGACCATCAGGCCCATGATCACCAGCAGCTGACCGTAGAGCTTCTTCTCCGCGTGGATGTGGAAGCGGTCGTCGCCGACGCCGAGGGCCAGGATCGCCAGGCCGGAACCGCCGAGCACGGCCAGCCACGACCACGGCAGGGCCCGGTGGAAGACGACGTTGTCCAGGATGAACAGGGTCACGAAGAAGGAGATGAAGATGGCCATGCCGCCGGTGCGCGGCACGGGCTCGCGGTGGGTCCGGCGGTAGCCGGGGTGGTCCACGATCCCGGTCAGGAAGCCCAGGCTGCGGAAATGGGGCTGGACGAGCCACGACAGCGCAAAGGCCACCATGGCCGCGACCAGGACGATGGACTGGTTGTTCAAAATGATCCCCTTGGCTTCCCGTCGATCCGTCGTCGGGACGAGCCAGCCGTACCCTAGGTCAGCCCCGGGCAGGTGGCAACGATTAATTGGCGCCGTCGGTGCGTACGTCCAATAGCCTGAGGTATGCGGCGAGCGTCCTTTCGGCGGTGGAGCGCCAGGTCCAGACCGGGATCCGCGCCTCCCCGGCGCGGACCAGCCGATCGGCGAGCCCGTGCTCGCTCGAGATCCTGTGCATGGCGTCGGCGATGCCCCGAGGGGATTCGGGATCGACCAGCAGGGCGGCGTCACCCGCCACTTCCCGCATGGCCCCCCGATCCGAGGTGATCACCGGCAGGTGGGCCGCCATCGCCTCCAAGATCGGGAAACCGAACCCTTCGTGCAAGGAGGGAAATAGCAAGGCCCGGGCCGAAACCATCGCGGCCCAGAGGGAATCGCGGTCGCGGTACCCGACCAGCTCCACGGCGCCGGCCGCCGCCTCCCGCCGCAAACGTGCCAGCAGCGCCCGGTTGCGCCATCCGGGCGCACCGATCACGCGCAGGCGGGGCGGCGGCGCGCCGCTCCCGGGACGCGCCCGCAGGAGCGCGAGGGCCGACAGGATGTTGTCGAGATTCTTGCGGGGCTCCAGGGCGCCGACGAACAGGAACGGCGCGTCCGCGGGCCGCGTGCGGGGGGCTTCGCGGCCCGCCGTCCAGGCGGGCGTGCCGAAGGGAGTGGGCAGGATCTTGCCGGCCGTGAACGGAAATGCGGCCGCCACCTCGCGGCCGGTCGCAGCCGAGTTGACCAGCACGGCATCGGCGCGGCGCAGCCCGGCCGGCAAGGTCGCCGCGTACCAGAGGCGCCGTGCCGCCGGCACCGACCCCGGCAGGGAACGGTAGGCCAGATCGTGCACGGTGACCGCCAGGGGGCAGGGGGACCGCAGCGGCGGCGGGATCGTCAGGGCATGCAGGACGCCGGCGCCGAGGCGGCGCGCCAGGTTCTCCAGCCGCCAGCCGACGGCCGCCAGCCGACCGGGCGGCAGCGCGATCAGTTCCCACTGCGCGCGGCCCGGCGCCGTGTCGAGGCCGGCGAAGATCTCGGGATGGGGCGTCGCCAGGGCGAAGCGCAGGTCGCGCTCCTCGGACGCCAGGGCGCCCACGAGCTCGACCATCGACCAGGCCACGCCCGTGCACGGCGGCCGCGCGGCCGAGGCATCCAGCAGGACCAGCGGCCGCAGGCTCACGACGGCCCCTCCCCGCCGCCGCCGCGCCCGCCAGCCGCCGCCGCCAGCAGCATCCCGAGCGCCACCCAGATGTGGGGCAGGTTGTCCTGGGAGAAGGTGAGCAGTTGCGACCAGACGCCGACGACGGCGGTGACGGCCGCCACCAGCCGCAGGCGCCGCCGCGGGTCCGGGGTCGCGGCCGCGGACAGACCGCGCCAGGCCGCGCGCCCCGTGGCGGCGACACCGGCCAGGAAGGCGGCCAGGCCGGGAGCGCCGGTCTCGCCCAGGATCTTCAGCACCACGTTGTTCGCGACCGGCCAGGCGAACTGGCTCTGCAGGCCCATCGGATCGACCAGCAGGGGGAAGTGGAAGCCGTACTGCCCCCAGCCCACGCCGGTCCAGGGCGCCGCCAGGAAGCAGCGCCAGGCGGCCTGCATCGAGTACCAGCGCGTGAGGTTGGACCAGTCCTCGGTGCTGAAGGTCTGGCGCAGGCGCCGCAGGACCAGCAGCGGTCCCTCGCCGCCGGTGAGCGCCACGGCGACGGCGGCCACGGCGACCAGGACCAGCGCGGGGCGCCACCAGAAACGGCGCGGCGGCAGGACGCCCGCCCGCGCGCCGGCGACGAGCGCGCAAGCCGCCGCGAGCACGGCCGCGAGCCAGGCGCCGCGCGACCAGGTCAGCAGCAGCAGGGCCAGCCCCGCCCCCGCCAGCGCCGCCCGGCGCCGGCCGGGGCGGCAGGCGATCCACAGCCACGGCAGCACCGCCAGCAGGTAGTTGCCGAGGTAGAGGGGTTCGCAGATCGTCCCGCGCAGGCGCGGGATGCCGACGAAGCCGCGGCCGAGGTAGAGTTCCTCCGAGCCGCTGAGGATCGAGGCGTTGGAGGTGACCACGCCCTCGGTCCAGGCGAAGGCCGCGCCGGGGTGGTAGAAGCCCCAGGCCTGCCAGGCGGCGTACGCCAGCTGCAAACCCAGCCCCGCGGCCAGCGCGACGGCCGCCGCGCGCCAGCGGCGCTCGTCGCCGCGCAGCCACCAGGCGACGTGCAGGGCGAAGACGGCGGTCACGCCCCACTGCACGACCTGCTTCGCGTACCGCAGCCAGGCCTCCTGGGGCGTGGCCAGCGAGGGCGCCAGCACCAGGCCGAGGGCGGACAGCGCCAGCGCGCCGACCGCGGCGAGCCAGGGCCAGCCCCCGGCCGCGGCCCATCCGGCCAGCAGCCGCCGCGGGCCGTCGGCGACGGCGGCCAGGACCACGGCCGCGGCCATCAGCAGGTAGGAGGGCTGGAAACCGGCGCCGGGGTCGCGGCCGGTCAGCAACGAGACCAGCCCGACTCCGGCCAGGGGCAGGGCGGCCAGGGCGGCCAGGAGCAGGGCGTCGGCCCAGCGTTCCGCAGCCCCCCGGCGACCAGGAAGGGGGCCGGCCCCCCGCTGCTCGGGCGTGGGGGGCCGGCCCCGAAGGATCGGTGCGCGCAGATTCATGCGGGCACTCTAGCGCGACCGCCGGCAGCGTACAAGCGCCGGTGTGGGCCCGCGCAAGGGGCGGCGGCGCCGCGAACGCGATCCGGCCGCGCCCGGGGGGGCGCGGCCGGACAGGGCCGAGGCGGCGCGACGCGGTCAGTGCGCGGTCAGGTAGCGGTCCAGCTCCCAGGGGTGCACCTGGGAGATGTAGTCCTGCCAGACGCTCTGCTTGTGGTCGATGTAGTGGTGGAAGACGTGGTCGCCGAGCACCTCGCGCATCAGCGGGTCCTTGCGGAAGACGACCAGGGCCTCCCCCAGGTTCCCGGGCAGCTGCGTGATGCGCAGCCGGGCCTTCTCGCGGTCGCTCATGGTGAAGATGTTCTTGTTGACCGGCTCCCCGGCGTCGCGCTGCTGCTCGATGCCGTCCAGGCCGGAAGCCAGCATCACGGCGAAGGCGAGGTAGGGGTTGCAGCTCGGGTCCGGCATGCGGACCTCGACGCGCGTGCCGACGCCGCGGCGGGCGGGCACCCGGGCCAGCGGCGAGCGGTTGTGCTCGCTCCAGGCGACGTTCACCGGGGCCTCGTAGCCCGGCACCAGGCGCTTGTAGGAGTTGACCAGGGGGTTGGTGATCGCCGCGAAGGCCCGCGCGTGGTGCAGGATGCCGCCGATGTACCAGCGGGCCATGTCGCTCAGCTCGTACGGCGCCTTGGGGTCGTAGAACGCGTTCTCGAGCTTCCCGCGGCGGTCCTGGAACAGCGACTGGTGGACGTGCATGCCGGAGCCGTTCTCGCCGAAGATGGGCTTGGGCATGAAGGTCGCGTGCAGGTTGTAGTCCAGGGCGATCTTCTTGACGATCATCTTAAAGGTCATCACGAAATCGGCCGATTGCAGGGCGTCGGCGTACTTGAAGTCGATCTCGTGCTGGCCGGGGGCCACCTCGTGGTGGGCGGCCTCGATCTCGAAGCCGATCTTCTCGAGCACGTTGACGATGTCGCGGCGGCACTCCTCCCCCTTGTCGATGGGGAGCAGGTCGAAGTAGCCGCCCTTGTCGTGCGTGCGGACGGTCGGCGCGCCCTGCTCGTCGCGCTCGAAGAGGAAGAACTCCACCTCGGGGCCGCAGACCGGGTGCAGGCCCAGGGCCGCGAAGCGCGCGATGGTGCGGCGCAGCGTCAGGCGCGGGCAGCCGGAGAAGGGCGAGCGGTCGCAGTTGTACACGTCGCAGATCAGGCGGGCCTCGCGGCCCTGGATCCCCTCGAAGGGGAAGACCGCGTAGCTGTTCAGGTCGGGCACCAGCAGCATGTCCGACTCCTCGATCCGGGTGAACCCCTCGATCGACGAGCCGTCGAACATGATCTCGCCCTGCAGGGCCTTCTCGATCTGGCCCTCGGGCACCTCGACGTTCTTGTTGTGGCCGAGCACGTCGGTGAACATCAGGCGCAGGAAGCGCACCTTGTCCTTCTTCATGCGCTCGAGCAGGGCCTTGCGCTCGCTCTCCGGCGCGATGACGCCGTCGGCGAAGGGCTTCAGAAAGACGCTTTCCTTCTCGGACATGGGACGCTCCTTCTCTGCGGACCGGGGTGACCTTATCGAGTGACGGCTGATTCTTGCATTTTCTGCAGTTTTACGAAGTCGACCAGCCATTATTATACCATGTTTTCGGCATTGTCCAGGATATATTTAGTCATAATTTACGGATTTTTATCGTTCATTGCGTAGGGGCGCCACCGGCCGCCGACGCCTCGAATCGGCGTCGACCGCCCCGCGAGGCCGTGCTAGCCTCGTTTCCGGGCGCCAGGAGGGCGCCGGCGACGACCAAGGAGGGTCCGCATGTCCGCACACGGCCTGAACGGCATCAAGATCTCCGCCATGACCGGCCCCTGCTTCCTGCTGGACACCAACGTGCTGCTGCACGACGCGACGGCCCTGGAAGCCTTCGACGAACACCACATCATCCTGACCGTCGACGTTCTGGAGGAGCTGGACCGCTTCAAGCGGGAGAACGACGAGCGCGGCCGCAACGCGCGCCGCGTGATCCGGACCATCGACGAGCTGCGCCAGCGCGGCCCCCTGCGCGAGGGCGTCCCGCTGCCCGGCGGCGGCAAGCTGTTCGTGCTGGTCGACAACTACGCGGACCGGCTGCCCACGGGCATGGACCGCGCCATCCCCGACAACCGCATCCTCGGCGCCGCCCTCTACCTCAGCCAGGAGGGCGTCGACGTCCGGTTCATCACCAAGGACCTCAACGCCCGCGTCAAGGGCGACGCCCTGGGCGTGCGCTCGGAGGACCTGCAGCGCAGCACCGTCAACTTCGACGAGCTCTACACGGGCTGGACCGAGGTCGACTGCGGCGCCGACCTGATCGCGCAGTTCTACGCGACGGGCGCGGCCGAGGTGCCCGGCGACTTCCACCCCAACGAGGGCATCCTGCTGCGCAACGAGGTCAACCCCAAGCAGACGGCGCTGGGCATCTGGAACGCCGTCGGCAAGCGGGTCGAGAAGCTGGTGCACGAGGAGACGCGGCCCTGGGGCCTGCAGGCGCTGAACCTGCAGCAGCACTTCGCGCTGGAGCTGCTGCTGCGCGACGACATCCAGCTGGTCTCGATGCTGGGCCAGGCCGGCACCGGCAAGACGCTGCTCGCCCTGGCCGTCGGCCTGCACAAGGTGGCCGAGCAGAAGGTCTACCGACGGATCATGGTCTCGCGGCCGATCATGCCGCTGGGGCGGGACATCGGCTACCTGCCGGGTTCCAAGGAGGAGAAGCTGGCGAGCTGGATGGAGCCGATCTTCGACAATCTGCAGTACCTGGTCGACCCGCAGATGGAGCAGTCGGGGGACAAGGTGGACTACCTGTTCGACACCGGCGTGATCGAGGTCGAGGCCGTGACCTACATCCGCGGCCGCAGCCTGCCGAAGCTGTTCATCATCATCGACGAGGCGCAGAACCTGACGCCCCACGAGATCAAGACCGTGGTCAGCCGCGCCGGCCACGACTCGAAGGTCGTGCTGACCGGGGACGCCTACCAGATCGACAACCCGTACCTGGACGCCTCGAGCAACGGGTTGACCTACGTCGTGGAGCGGTTCAAGGACCAGCCGATCTACGGCCACATCACGCTGGCCAAGAGCGAGCGCAGCCGGCTGGCGAGCCTCGCCGCGGACCTGCTGTAGGCGGCCGCCCGGGCTAGCCGCCGTCCAGCGGGTGCTCCGTCAGCCATTGCCGCAGCTGCCCGAGCAGGCAGGCGTTGCAGCGCTTGACGGCCTGCGGCAGCAGGCGCTGCGCGAAGTGGGCGTCGCGCCGCGACACCACCGGCTCCCCCGCGTCGTCGACGATCTCGCCGAGGCAGTCCTGCCGCCACAGCTCCCGGCCGGCGCGATCGCGCAGGACGAGTTCGACCTCCGCCTCCGCGCGCAGCCGCAGCGGCGCCGGCAGGGCGCCCATGGCCGCGACCGCCAGCACGAGCCCCCGCTTCACCTTCGACGACGCGTCGTCGCCCCAGAAGAAGCCCCCGACCAGCCCGACCCCCACCGGCAGGGCGTAGGCCAGGCCGCTGCGCTCCATCCGGCAGTGGAACGAGTGGACCGTGGCCTCGAGCGTGTAGTCCGCCTGGGTCGACAGCGGCACCGCTTCGGCCAGGCTGGTCTGCTCGATGTCCTGCAGCAGGGCGCCGCGGTACATCTCCGTCACCGGGCGGTTCCAGCTGGCGTCGTCCGGGAACGTGATGCCGACGAAGTGGCCCTGTCCCTCGCGCTGCGCGGGGGGCCGCGCGTCCGCGACCGGCAGCAGCTGGATCCGCGGCAGGCGCGACTGGGACGGCGGGAAGACCAGCGACTCGCGCGAGTAGGGGAATTCGACCCGGGAGCCGCCGCAGCCGGCGACCAGCGGCAGCAGCGACGCTAGCAGGCCGGCCCGGGCGAACGCCCGGACGGCGCGGCGGGAATCCTTGAGCGGCGGCGAATTGCGGAGCATGATCCTCCCGAGGGCTGGAAGCTGGCGGCGGCGGTGAGCGCCCGTCTCCGGGAATCTGAATCTACGGCGCACGCGGCGGCGCGGCCACGGTTCCGTCGTCCCGCAGCAGCCCGTGGCCGGCCGCGCCGGCGCGGATGATGCCGAGCATCACGGCGTGCAGGCCGGGCGCGGCGGCCAGCACGTGGCGGCCGTGGAGCGCGTCGGGGCCGCCGTCGAGGTCGGTCACCACGGCGCCGGCCTCGCGCGCCACGAGCACCCCCGCCGCGACGTCCCACGGCTGCAGCCGGAACTCCCAGTATCCGTCGAGCCGACCGGCCGCCACGTGGCAGAGGTCGAGGGCGGCGCTCCCCCCCCGGCGGATGTCGTGGCAGCGCCGCAGCAGGAAGTCCTTCACGAGGTCGCAGTTCAGCGCGGCGACCTCGCCGCGCTCGTAGGGGAAGCCGGTGGCCAGCAGGGCGCGCTCCAGCGCCACCGGCCCGGCCAGCGCGAGCGGTCGCGCGGGCTCGCCCCGGCCCGGCCGCGCGAGCGTGGCGCCGCCGCCGCGGCTGGCCAGGTAGAGCTCGTCGAGCTCGGGGGCGAAGACGGCGCCCAGCAGAGGCCCGTCGGCGTCGGCGCAGCCCAGCGACACGGCGTAGAACGGGTGCCCGTGCACGTAGTTCGTGGTGCCGTCCAGCGGATCGACGTGCCAGACGCGGTCGCCCTCGCCGGGCCGGCCGGCCCCCTCCTCGGCGCGCACGCCGTCGCGGGGGAAGTCCTCCCCGAGCCGCTCCAGCAGGAAGGCCTCGACGCGCCGGTCCACGTCGGTCACCATGTCGGTGGCCGACTTGTAGTCGATGTCGCGGCGGCGGCCGCGCCCCTCCTGCTGGAGCGCGCCCGCGGCGAGCGCGATGTCCCGGAGCCGGGCGAGCTCGTCGGCGAAGCGGCTGTGCCGCGGCGGCGTGTGCATGAACCTCCCGGCGCCGTCGGCGGCGCGGTTGACATCCTGCGGCCGAAAGCTAGCTTGGGGACGGTCCCCACGCCAGCTTCCGGAAAGGACACACGATGGAACAGAAGATCCGCCAGGTGCTCGACAAGGTCCGCCCCGCGCTGCAGGCCGACGGCGGCGACGTCGAGTTCATCGACTACAGCGACGGCATCGTGACGGTCCGGCTCAAGGGCGCCTGCGGCTCCTGCCCCATGTCGACCATGACGCTCAAGCACGGCATCGAAGCCCGCCTGCGCGAAGAGATCCCCGAGGTCCGGTCCGTCGAATCCCTGTAGCCGCCCGCCTACGGCCAGTCCCAGGCCTCGAAGCCGTCGCCCGCGATCGGCGGGCGCGCCACGGCGCCCGCCGCCCGCAGCGCCTCCCGCCAGAATGCCAGGCGCGGGTCGGGATCGTCCGCGCGCATCTCGGCCGAGGTCACGCCGCCGGCCCGCAGGCGCGCCAGCAGGGGACCCGGGTCCAGTTCCCCCCGCTCGCAGGCCGCCAGGTCGCGTCGCAGGGCCGCCGCGACGGGCGGCACCCACCCCGAGGCGCCGCCGGTGACGGCCCGCCCGGTGGCCAGCGCGCGCAGCAGCCAGGCGGCCTCCCGCGCGTCTTCCGCGTGCACGTCCGGCGGCGCGGGCAGCGTCAGGACCGCGCCCTCCCGCACCCCCGCCGGCGGCCGGCCCGCATCGGGAATCGCGACGGCGGGCACCCGCGCCGGCCAGGACTCCACCAACAGCGCCAGCACGACCGCCGCGGGCAGCAGCCGGCGCCACCGGCGCGCGCCGCCGGCGTGGCCCGGCAACAGGAGCCAGCCCGCCGCCGCCCACCAAGCCGCCGCGATGGTCGCCAGTTGCCCGAAACGCCAGGCGGCCCGGAAGGCCCGGGCCGGCGGGAAGACCGCGTGCAGCCAGCCCAGGGGCAGCGGCAAGCGCCGGTCGGTGCCCGGGAGGCCGACCGAATCCCCGAACGCCAGGAGCAGGCCGCAGGCGCCGGCCCACAGCAGGCCGGTCCCGAGGCGGCGTTGGGACGGCGTGAGATCGCGCCGGCACCGCCAACCCCAGGCGGCCAGGGCCAGGGCGATCCAGCCCGGGTGCAGCACCTGGCGCGGCGCCCGCGCCTCCCGCGTCGCGGCATCGGGCCCGCGGCCCAGCCAGTCGGCAGGCCCCGCGCGGTGCGCGCCTGTGTTGAGAAGATGCTCGAAGTCCGCGCTGTACCACCTTACCTCGCTGAGCGTTCGCTCGTAGGTCCGATTCGCGGGACGCGACGCGCAGATACGGCCAAGCGGCCAGGGCGACGACGACCGCGCCCGCCAGCGCCGGCCAGGCCATCCCCCGCAGGAGGCGGCGTCTGGCGCCCCGTTCACCGCCGCGCGGGATGATCCCGGCGACCAGCAGGCAGGTCGCCATCAGCAGCGCCTCGGCGAAGCCGTACCACCCCCAGATCGCCTGTACCGACAGGACGGCGGCCAGCGCCCACCAGGCTCGGCGGGGCGAGCGGCCGCTGCGGTGCAGCGCGGCCGCCCAGGCCAGGGCGGCGGCGGCGGCGGGAATGCCGGGCGGCGGCAGCTGGTTGAGGTGCCCGAGGTGGGCGAGCGTCATGGGGGCGCCCAGCAGCGCCAGCGCGGCGACCGGCGCCGCGACCCGCGCCCCGCCCGCCGCGCGCCACAGCCAGGCCATCGCGACGGCGGCGAGCGCCAGGCTCGACAGCAGCGCCGCGTTGTAGCGCGCGGCGACCGTCGGGAGCAGCGGCCGCCAGGGCAGGACGGCCAGCGACTGTCCGAGCAGGGAGTCCATGGCGGCGATGACGTCGCGCGCGGGATGGAAGATGGGGAGGTGCGGCCAGAGCGCGGGCTGCCACCAGTGGCGCGCGTTCCATTCGAGCAGGCCCGCCTGCAGCAGCGCGTCGACGCCGCCGTACGGCCCGGGCGCCAGGCGGCTGGGGTCCGACCAGGCCGGTCCCAGCAGGCCGACGCACAGCAGCCCGACGGCCAGCCAGCCCAGCCGCGCGCCGCGGGAGCTGGCGGTCGGCGGGACGTTCACGGGCGTCGGCGGCTTCATCGCTTCCTGCCGATCAATAGCCCAGGCTGCGCAGCTGCCTCTGCAGCGCCCGGTCGGGCGTCACCAGCTGGGGCTGCGTGTCGGCGAGCCCGCGGGCGGCGAGATCGTCGCGCGCGCGGAGCGAATCGGCGGCGGCCAGCGCACGCGCCGCCGCCGGCGGCGGGGCGGTCAGCGGCAGCAGGGCCGCCGGGTCGGCGGCGAGGTCATACCACACGGGCGCGGCGCCCGGCGCCAGGATCGCGAAGCCGGGCCAGGCCCGCACCGCCGACTGCTGCGGTCCGTACAGGAGGTTCTCCAGGACCGCGGGCGCTGCGGTCCCGGTCCAGACCGGCGCCGGCGTCCCCGCCCCGGTCGGCCACAGATCCGCGCGGCCCGTCAGGCTGTCCGGCGGCGTCCAGCCCAGCGCCGCGCAGAGCGTCGGCAACAGGTCCGCGCTGGCGCGGTCCCCCGCCACGCGCAGCCCCGCCGCCCCGCCCGCGGGCAGCTTCACGATCAGCGGCACGGCGCTCACCTCGGGCAGCAGGCTGTGCCCGTGCTCGAAGCCGCCGTGGTCGAAGAGCTCCTCGCCGTGGTCGGCCGTGACCACGATCAGCGTCGAGTCCCAGAGCCCCTGGGCGCGCAGCGCGTCGAACAGGAGGTCGAGCTGGCGGTCGGCGTACCGGACCTCGCCCGCGTAGAGCCCGCGGATGGCCTCGCGCACCTCGGGCGAGAGGCCGGAGATCTCCCCGCGCACGTCGCTGAGCCGCTCCGCCGCCAGGCCGTGCTCGTCCAGCAGGGCGCTGCTGGGCAGCGCGCCCGCCGGGCCGCCTCCGGGCGTCTCGCGCACGGTGTACGGGAGGTGGGGGTCCAGCAGGTGGAGCCAGAGCAGGAAGGGGCGGTCCGTCGGGCGCGACGGCAGCCAGCGCAGCGCCTTGCCGACCACGTACTGGGCGGCGTCGAGCTCCGCGAACCGGTCGACCCAGTGGGTCAGCTCGCGGGCCAGCACCGAGCGCGCCGCGGGCTGCAAGGGCTCCAGGACGAGGGCGTGCTCGAACTCGGCGAAGCCGCGGTCGAAGCCGTAGGCGCTCGTGAGGTAGGGGTTGGTCGCGAACGCGGCCGTGTGCCAGCCGTGGGACCAGGCGATCTGCGCCAGCGTCGGCGCGCCGGCCGGCAGGGGCCGGTGCCGCTCCACCCCCAGCTCGCGCGGCGAGCGGCCCGTCATCAGGGTCCCCACGCCGGGCAGGGTCCAGCAGCTGCTCGACCAGCTGTCCGGGTAGAGCAGCCCTTCGGCCGCGAGGCGGTCCAGGCCGGGCGTGAGGCCCGCGCGCCCGCTGAGCGCGCCGAGGTGGTCGCGGCGCCAGGCGTCGATGGTCACCAGCACCACGTTCGGACCCGACGGCGCCGCCGTCGGCCGCGCGAGCGCGCCGCAGCGCTCTTCCCGCCCCTCGTCCCGCCAGTCGGGCCAGAGGCTGGTGAAGACGAGCAGGAAGATCACGGTCAGGAAGAGGTTGCGGCGGGGCGTGAGGACCAGCGAGCCCGCCAGCACGGTCAGGGGGCGCACCAGCAGGACGGCCAGCAGCACGAAGAAGCCGGCCTGCAGGGCGAAGGCCGCGCGCAGCTCGTGCTGCGCCCACCACAGGGGCCACAGGTGCTCCCGCCCGGCGTACCCCGCGTAGAAGAACGCCAGGGTGGCGACGGCCGTGGCCGTGGTCAGCGCGTAGGCGCGCAGCCGGGCCCCCGGCCGGCGCCGCACCGCCACGGCGTAGGGCGCGAAGAGCAGGGCCGCGGCCGCCATCGCGAACCAGCTGTAGAGGGTGACCGACGGGGCGACGCTGCGCACGAACCCGGACTCGCCGCCGCCCGCGGTCCAGCCGCCGAAGCGCGACCACTGGCTGACGCCTTCCACGAAGCCCGCCAGGCCGGCCAGCACGCCCGACCACAGCACGGCCGCGGCGCAGGCGCGCACCCACTTCCAGAGTCTCGACATCGGCGGCCCGTCCTCCCCGTCCGGCTCCGGCGCCGGAACCCCATGTTTCTAGACAAGTTTCGGGGACCGGTCAAGCAGTGCTTGGCGCCGGGCCGGAAAGCGCGGGCTTGCAGGCGCGCGGGGCGATGCTATCCTCCCGCGGAGCGGACCCCTGACAGGAGAACGACGTGAAGACTTACGCGGGTGTCGACTACTACCGCTTCGAACAGGAACTCAGCGCGGAGGAGCGCGCGGCGCGCGACCTCTGCCGCAGCTTCGTGGAGCAGCGCTTCCTGCCGGTGGTCCGGGAACACCACCGCGCCGGGACGTTCCCGCTGGACCTGGCGGTCGCGATGGGCGAGCTGGGGCTGCTGGGCACCTCGGTGAAGGGGCCGGGCTGCCCGGGCCTGTCGCCGACGGTGTACGGGCTGGTCTGCCAGGAGCTCGAGCGCGGCGACAGCGGCCTGCGCAGCTTCGCCTCGGTGCAGGGCAGCCTGGTGATGTGGCCCATCGCGACCTACGGCGACGAGGCGCAGCGCCGGCGCTGGCTGCCCGAGCTGGCGGCCGGGCGCCGCATCGGCTGCTTCGGCCTGACCGAGGCCGGGCACGGCAGCGATCCCGGCGGCATGGAGACCCGCGCGGTGCGCGACGGCGACGGCTGGGTGCTCAACGGCGCCAAGATGTGGATCACCAACGCCGACGTCGCGGACGTGGCCGTGATCTGGGCCCGCGGCCCCGAGCGCGTGCTCGGCTTCCTGGTGGAGCGCGGCACGCCCGGGTTCGCGGCGCAGCCGATTCACGGCAAGTACAGCCTGCGCGCCAGCGACACCGGGGAGCTGAGCCTGGACGAGGTGCGCGTGCCCGAGAGCAGCCGCCTGCCCGGCGCGGCCGGTCTCGTCGCGCCCCTGTCCTGCCTGAACCAGGCCCGCTACGGCATCGCCTGGGGGGCGGTCGGGGCGGCGGCGGCCTGCTACGACCACGCCCGGCAGTACGCGCTGGAGCGCGAACAATTCGGACGGCCCATCGCGGCCTTCCAGCTGGTGCAGCAGAAACTGGTGGAGATGCTGACGGAGCTGACGACCTCGCAGGCGCTCGCCCACCGGCTGGGGCGGCTCAAGGACGGCGGCGTCGACGAGACGCCCCTGGTCTCCCTGGCCAAGCGCCACAACGTGGCGGCCGCGCTGCGGGTCGCCCGGCTGGCCCGCGAGGTGCTGGGCGCCGCCGGGATCACCGACGAGCACCCGGTCGGGCGGCACCTCACGAACCTGGAGTCGGTGTACACCTACGAGGGCACCCACGACATCCACACGCTGATCGTCGGCGCGGACGTCACGGGCCTGCCCGCGTTCCGCTGACGCGCGCGGGACGCCCGCCGCTCAGTAGGTCATCTGCCGGAAGGTGTGGGCCGCCAGCGCGTAGAACGAGCCCGGCACGACGCCCAGCAGCAGCACCAGCAGCGCCAGCACGCCGCAGGTGAACGCCGCCTCCCAGCTGTGGCCGTCGTGCACCTCGCCCTCGGCGGTCTTCATGTACATCACCACGATGACCCGCAGGTAATAGTAGGCCGACAGCAGCGAGTTGATCACGCCCCAGACCGCCAGCGGCACCAGGCCGGCCTTCACCACCGCGTCGAAGATGTAGAACTTGCCCACGAAGCCGGCGGTGGGCGGGATCCCCGCGAGCGAGAACATGAACACCGCCAGCGTCGCCGCCACGAAGGGCCGGCGGCGGGACAGGCCGGCGTAGCCGTCGATGGCGTCGGCCTCCTGGTCGCGGCTGCGGCTCAGGCAGGCCACCACGCCGAAGGCGCCCAGGTTCATCAGGGCGTAGACCACCAGGTAGAACAGGATGGCGCCGCCGGCGGCGTCGCGCACCGCCGCGGCCTGGACGGCGGTGGCGCTGTCGCGGCCGGTGTTGAGCACCGCCAGCACGCCCAGCAGCAGGTAGCCGGCGTGCGCGATGCTGGAGTAGGCCAGCATCCGCTTCAGCCCGGACTGGGACAGGGCCACGAGGTTGCCGTAGGTCATCGTCAGGACCGCCAGCACCGTCAGCAGGGGGAACCAGACCTCGGCGACCGGCGGCAGCAGCCACGCCACGCGCAGCAGGGCGGCGAAGGCCGCCGCCTTGACGCCCGTGGCCATGAAGCCCGTCACGTAGGCGGGCGCGCCGTCGTAGACGTCCGGCGTCCACATGTGGAAGGGCACCATGGCCACCTTGAAGCCCAGCGCCACCAGCACCAGGCCGCAGGCCAGCGGCAGCAGGACGCCGCCGGCGGGCGCCGCGTCGACCGCGCGGCGGACGGCGGCGTAGTCGGTCGCCCCGGCCTGGCCGTACAGCAGCGCGAGGCCCATCAGCAGGAAGGCCGAGGCGAACGCGCCCAGGATCAGGTACTTGAAGCCGGCCTCGCTGCTGCGCAGCGAGCCGCGGTTGCCGGCGACCAGGACGTAGACGGCGAGGCTCATGGTCTCGATGGCCAGGAACAGGCTCAGCAGGTCGGTCGCCGCGGCCAGCAGCATCATGCCCAGCGACGCGAACAGCACCAGGGGGTAGAAGTCGGCGCGGTGGCGGCCCTCCCGCTCGTACACGCTGGTCGCGAAGACCGTCGTGAGCATGGCGATCGTCACGGTCAGCAGGTTGAAGAAGCGGCTGAAGCGGTCGGCCGCCAGCATGCCGCCCATGAGCGTCGCGCCGCGCGGGTCGGCGGGCACCGCCCCCTGGGCCGCCGCGGCGCCCAGCAGCGTCAGCAGGGTCAGCAGCGACAGGTGGTCCTTGCGGCGGCCGCCCGTGAAGGCGTCCAGGAGCATCACGGCCAGGCCGCCGACGGCCAGGACGAGGTAGGGCGCCAGCTGGGGCAGGTCGGTGCCGAGCGTCATCGCGTGGGACGGGCCGTTCATCGGTCCCCCTTCAGAGCCGCGGTCGCGGCGGCGGGCTGAGCGGCCGACACCCCGAGGGCCAGCCCGTACGAGGATTCGGTCTGCCGGATCGCGGCGACGGGGGCCAGGATCCTCTCCAGCGAGGGCTCCAGGCGCTCCAGCAGCGGCGCCGGGTGGACGCCCAGCGCCACGATCATGACCAGGATGGGCAGCAGGACGGCCCACTCGCGCACGCTGAGATCCGGCAGGCCGCGGTTGCGCTCGCCCAGCTTGCCCAGGAACACGCGCTGGTACATCCAGAGCATGTAGATCGCGCCCAGCACGACGCCGGTGGCCGCCAGGGCCACGAGCAGGCGCGCGTGGGGCAGCAGGCCGCTGCCGAAGGTGCCGAACAGGATCAGGAACTCGCCGGTGAAGCCGCACAGGCCGGGCAGCCCGATGCTGGCCAGGGTCACGAACAGGAACACCGCGGCGTAGGCGGGCATCGCGTGGGCGAGGCCGCCGAACTCGGCGATCTGCCGGGTGTGGCGCCGCTCGTAGATGACGCCGACCAGCAGGAAGAGCGCCCCGGTCGAGAGGCCGTGGGCCAGCATCTGCACCACGCCGCCCGCGGCGCCGGTCGTCGTCAGGCTGAACAGCCCCAGCACCACGAAGCCCAGGTGGCTGACGCTCGAGTAGGCCACCAGCTTCTTGACGTCCTGCTGGACCATGGCCACCAGCGCCCCGTAGATGATCCCGATCACCGCCAGCCAGGCGAGCCAGGGGCCCAGCGCCAGGGCGGCCTCGGGGAACAGCGGGATCGCGAAGCGCAGCAGGCCGTAGGTGCCCATCTTCAGCAGGATGCCCGCCAGGATGACCGAGCCGGCGGTCGGCGCCTCGACGTGGGCGTCGGGCAGCCAGGTGTGGAAGGGGAACAGGGGCACCTTGATCGCGAAGGCCAGGGCGAAGGCGGCGAACAGCCACGACTGCTGCCCGCGCGACAGTTCGAGCTGCAGGAAGTCGGCCAGCGCCATGCTGCCCGCCTGCTGGTAGCACCACAGGATGGCGACCAGCATGAAGACCGAGCCGACCATCGTGAACAGGAAGAACTTCACCGCGGCGTAGACGCGCCGCTCCCCGCCCCAGATGCCGATCAGGAAGTACATCGGGATCAGCATCGCCTCCCAGAACACGTAGAACAGCAGCATGTCGCGGGCCAGGAAGGTGCCGATCATCGCGGTCTGCAGCAGCAGCAGGAAGGCCATCGCCTCGCGCACGCGCTCGGCGATCGCGCGCCAGGCGCTGAGGATCACCAGGGGGCCCAGGAAGGTCGTCAGCAGGACGAGCCAGAGCGAGACCCCGTCCAGGCCCAGGCTGTAGGCGATCTTGCCGCCGGCGAGCCAGGGGGCGTGCTCGACGAACTGGTCGGCGCCGTTGGCCGCCTCGAAGTGGCGCAGCAGGTGCAGGGACAGGACGAAATCGGCCAGCGCCGCGCCCAGGGCGATCCGCCGGGCCGCGCCGGGCGTGCGCCCCGCCGCCAGGACCAGGACGGCCCCGAGCGCGGGCGCAAAGGCGGTCCAGGTCAGGATGTGGTCCGTGATGAAAGCCAAAGCCGGCCCTCCCCCTAGATCGTCAGTGCCAGGTACAGGACGAACGCCGCCGCGCCGAGCGCGAAGACGTAGGCGTAGAAGCGCAGCTTCCCGTTCTGGAACAGGCGCAGCAGCGCGCCCGTGATCGAGACCAGCAGCGCGGAACCGTTGACCAGCTGCCCGTCGATCAGCCCGGTGTCCACGGCCCGGTAGAGCACGCGGTCCGACAGCGCGTAGCCCGGGCGCACCAGGGTCGCCTCGTAGCCCTCGTCCACGTAGTACTTGTTCAGCAGCACCCGGTGGGGCTTGCCGCCGGCGAAGGCGTGCAGCTTCGCGGCCAGCGCCGCCCGCCCGGCGTAGGCGCGGTAGCCCGCGTAGAGGCCGAGCAGGGCCAGCGACAGCGAGGCCGCGGCCAGGAGCCACTCGGTGGAGGCGGCGGCGTGCGTGGCGGCGCCGTGGGCCGCCTCGGCGCCGTGGATCGCGCCTGCGGCCTGGATCGCGCCGGCGGCGTGCGCGCCCGCGCGAACACCGGCGCCAGCCACTGCTCGAAGCGGTTGGCGCCGCCCAGGAAGTGGGGCCAGCCCAGCCAGCCGCCGGCCACCGACAGCACGGCCAGGACCGCCAGGGGCACGGTCATCGTCGCCGGGGACTCGTGGACGTGGTGCCGGACCTCCTCGGAGGCGCGGCTGTCGCCGAAGAAGGTCAGCACGACCAGGCGCATCATGTAGAACGCCGTGAGGCCCGCGCCCAGGAAGCCGACGAGCCACAGCCCGGGGTTGCCGTCGCTGAAGGCCTTCCAGAGGATCTCGTCCTTGCTGAAGAAGCCCGCGAACGGGAACACGCCGGCCAGGGCCACGGTCCCGATCAGGAACGTCGGCCAGGTCACCGGCAGCTTGCGGCGCAGCCCGCCCATCAGGCGCATGTCCTGCTGCCCGCTCATGGCGTGGATGACCGAGCCGGCGCCCAGGAACAGCAGGGCCTTGAAGAAGGCGTGCGTCATGACGTGGAAGATGCCGGCGGCGAAGGCGCCCACCCCGCAGGCCAGCATCATGTAGCCCAGCTGCGAGACCGTCGAGTAGGCCAGCACCTTCTTGATGTCGTTCTGGGTCAGGGCGATGGTCGCCGCGAACAGGGCGGTGACGGCGCCGGTGACCGCGACGACCGTCATGGCCGCCGGGCTCAGCACGTAGACCATGTTCATGCGCGCGATCATGTAGACGCCGGCGGTGACCATCGTCGCGGCGTGGATCAGCGCCGAGACGGGCGTCGGGCCGGCCATCGCGTCGGGCAGCCAGACGTAGAGCGGGATCTGGGCCGACTTCCCGGTCGCGCCCAGGAACAGCAGCAGGGCGATCGCGGTCGCCCAGGGCGCGAGGTGGTGCGTGTGGGCGGCGATGGTGCGGAAGGAGAAGAGGCCCTCCCCGCCCGCGAGGTGGGGCAGCAGGGCGGCGCCCAGGACGAACATCCCGAGCAGGAAGCCGAAATCGCCGATGCGGTTGACGATGAAGGCCTTCTTGCCCGCCGCGGCGTTCGCCTCCTCGTTGAACCAGAAGCTGATCAGCAGGTACGAGCAGAGCCCCACGCCCTCCCAGCCCACGAACAGCATCACCAGGTTCTCGCCCAGCACCAGCATCATCATCGCGAAGATGAACAGGTTCAGGTAGGTGAAGAAGCGGTTGAAGCCGGGGTCGTGGGCCATGTAGCCCAGCGAGTAGACGTGGATCAGGAAGCCGACGCCGGTGACCACCAGGGCCATGACCGCGCTCAGCTGGTCCATGGCGAAGCCCAGCTCGATCCGCACGCCGGCGACGTCCAGCCAGGTGCCGAGCGAATCGGCCAGCAGCCGGTGGTGGGGCTCCAGCCCCGCCAGCCGGACCACGGCCGCGACCGAGAGCAGGAACGAGGCGCCCACGGCCGCGCAGGCCAGCAGGCCGGCCGCCCGGCGGGGCATCCGGCGCAGCAGCAGCCCGTTGAGGGCCGCCCCGAGCAGGGGCACCAGGACGATCCACCTCAGCGACGTGTCCAGGGCATGGCTTTCCACGGCGTCACTCCATCAGGGTGTTGAGGTCGTCCACGTTCACCGACCGGCGCAGCCGGTAGATCTCCACCAGGATGGCCAGGCCGATGGCGGCCTCGGCGGCCGCGACGGCGAAGACCATCAGCACGAAGACGTGCCCCGCCAGGTCGCCGTGCAGGCGCGCGTAGGCGGCAAACACGATGTTCGCGGCGCTGAGCATGATCTCGATGCTCATGAACATGATCAGGCTGTTGCGGCGGATCAGGACGCCGGCCATCCCGACCAGGAACAGCGCCGCCGCCAGCGCGAGGTAGTGCGTCAGGCCCACGGTCACGGCTGCTCCTCCTGTTTGCGGCCCAGCGCCATCGCGCCCACGATCGCCACCAGCAGCACGATCGAGATCAGCTCGAAGGCCAGCAGGTAGCGGTTCAGCAGCAGCTCCGCCACGGCCGCGGCGGTGCCCGTCACCGGCGCCGCGCCGAAGGCCGCCTCGCGCCCCCGGGCCGCCCAGCTGATCAGGATCACGGCGATGGCGGCGGCGGGCAGGGCCAGCAGGGCCTTGCGCCCGAAGGAGCGCCCCGCGACCTCCGCGGGCAGGACCGGCCCCTGCAGCATCATGATCACGAACAGGAACAGCACCATGATGGCGCCCGCGTAGATCAGGATCTGCAGGATGGCCAGGAACGGCGCCGCGAGCAGGGCGAAGACGCCGGCGGCGCAGACGAAGCTGAACACCAGCCAGACGGCCGCCGCCACGGCGCTGCGGCTGGCGACCGTCATCGCCGCCGCGCCCAGCATCAGCGTCCCGAAGAGGTAGAAGAGGAACGTCTCCACGTCAGTCGCCTCCCCGCGCCGTCAGCGCGTGCCGTCCGTCGTGTTGTTCAGCAGGAATTCCTTGTCCACCCAGAACTTCTCGCGGCTGTCGGCCGCGAGGTCGTAGATGCCCGTGTCCATGCGGATGGCGTCGCAGGGGCACGCCTCCTCGCAGAGGCCGCAGTAGACGCAGCGCAGCAGGTCGATCTCGAAGCTCGCCGGCGCCTTCTCGATCGCGGGATCGGGGTGCTCCTCGGCCACGATGTGGATGCAGTCGGCGGGGCAGGCGGTGCTGCACATCATGCAGGCCACGCAGCGCGGCGTGCCGTCCTCGCGCTTCATCAGCCGGTGCCGCCCGCGGAACCGGGGGCTGTAGGCGCGGTGCTCCTCCGGGTACTGCACGGTGGGCATGTCCCCGGTGTGCAGCAGGTTGCGGATCACGTGGCGGATCGTGATGCCGAGCCCGCGGAAGATCTCGCCCAGGTACAGGCGCTCCCAGAGCGTCATCTTGCCGCCGTAGCCGTGGACTTTCCCGTTCATGCTCTCCCTATCCCTCCCGGCGGGCCGGGCGTCAGACGAACGCCGCGACCACCGCGGTGACGACCAGGTTGGCCAGCGCCAGCGGCAGCATCACCTTCCAGCCCAGGTGCATGAGCTGGTCGTAGCGGAAGCGCGGCAGGGTCCAGCGCACCCAGATGAAGAACCAGCAGAAGAAGACGACCTTGCCCACGAAGGCGCCCACCTGCAGCACGGTCGCCAGCAGCGAGGCGCCGGCGGGGCCGATCTCCCAGGGGCGCAGGGCGAGCGCGGCGAGGCCCGCCAGGCCGGCCACGACGCAGACGCCGGCCATCAGGCCGGGCTCGCGGTCGCGCGCGTCGCCGAACTTGCCGCGCTCGCGGGACGCCCGGCGCAGGTACAGCGCGGCGGCCAGGGCGCAGACCGCGACGTGGGCGGCCAGCAGCGCCGGCAGCAGGACGCCGGCGCGGGCTTCGATGACGGCCCGGGACAGCCAGGGGATGTTCCAGCCGCCGAAGTAGAGGGTCGCGATCAGGGCCGAGGCCACCACCAGGTTCGTGTACTCGGCCATGAAGAACAGGGCGAACTTCATGGAGCTGTACTCGAGGTGGTAGCCGGAGACCAGCTCCGACTCGCCCTCGGGCAGGTCGAAGGGGTTGCGGTTGGTCTCGGCGAAGGCGGCGGTCATGAACAGGATCGCGCCCAGGGGCTGGACCACCACGCCCCAGCGCGGCAGGAAGCCCCAGAGCAGCTGGCCCTGCCCGGCCACCACGTCGGTCAGGCGCAGCGACTCGCTGACCAGCAGCAGGCCCATCAGCGCCAGGCCCATGCTGATCTCGTAGCTGATCATCTGCGACGTGGAGCGCACCGCGCCGAGGAAGGTGTACTTGTTGTTCGAGGCCCAGCCGCCCATGACGATGCCGTAGGTGCCCAGGCTGGCGATGGCCAGCACGTACAGGATGCCCACGTCGAGGTCGGCCACCACCAGCGGGATGCGGCGGCCGCCGACCTCGAGGTAGTCGCCGAAGGGGATCACCGCGTAGGTCAGCAGGGAGACGAAGAAGACCAGGAACGGCGCCAGCGCGTACATCACGCGGTGGACTCCGGCCGGCCGCACGTCTTCCTTGAACAGGAGCTTCAGCACGTCGGCGATCGGGTGGATCAGCCCGGCGAGCCGGATGCCCGCGATGCCCGCCCGGTTCGGCCCGGTGCGGTCCTGGATGAAGGCCGAGCCCTTGCGCTCGGCCCAGATCAGCACGGGCACCAGCCCGAGGATCACCGCCAGGATGAAGGCCATCTTCAGGAAGGTCGTCAGCACGAGGTCCATCAGCGCTCACCTCCGGCACCCGCGGCGACGGCGCCGGGGACCAGCCCCTCCGGCGGCAGGGCGTTCAGGTCGACGCCGGCCAGGGCGGGCACGCGGCCGGCGACCCAGCGGCGCAGGTCCGGCAGCGAGGCCGGGAACTCCGTCGCGCCCGCCGCCGCCAGCCAGTCGGCCAGGAAGCGCCAGTCCTCCTGGGCGAGGCCGGGGCGCGCGATCGCGCGGCGCGACGCCTGCACGCGGCCCTGGCGGTTGACCAGCAGCCCGTCCTTCTCCGCCCAGGCGCCCAGCGGGATCACGATGTCCGCCGACTCGGCCGTGGCGTTGCGGTGGGTCCCGAGGTGGATCACGGTGCGGCCGGCGACCGCCTCGCGCCAGCCGGGCGCGTCGGCCGCGGGGTCGGCGCCGTAGACCAGCACGGCGCCCCGGGCGGCGCGCACGCGCGCCGCGAGGTCGGCGCCGGCGGGCTCGTCCAGGCCCAGCCACGCCAGCGCGGCGCGGTTGGGGGCGCGGTCGGCGCTGCGCAGCAGGTCGTCGCCCTCGCCGCGGTCGGCCTCGCGGGCGCCGCCGCTGACGCCGGCCGCCGGCGCGCCGAGCACGGCGGCCAGGTGCGCGAACAGGGCGATCTCTTCCAGGCTCTGGCGGGGCGACACCACGGCGAAGCCCAGCGGCGCCGCGGGGCCGGCCGCGGCGGCCAGCGTCGCCCACGCCTCGGGCCAGGTCGCCGGCCGCAGCGCGCCGTCGCGCCGCAGCAGGGGCTCGCGCAGGCGCGTGTCGGCGTGGAGCTCCCGGTAGGTGTCGCGGCCCTCGTCGCACATCCAGGCGCCGTTGACCGCCGGGTTGCGGCGCGGCTTGAGCCGGTAGACGGTGCCGGCCTCGTGGTCGACGCGCACGCTGCAGCCGGTGGCGCAGCCGTGGCAGAGCGAGGGCGTGCTGCGGAGCAGCCAGACCCGCTTCTTGAAGCGGAAGTCCAGGCTGGTCAGCGCGCCGACCGGGCAGATGTCGACCGTGTTGAGGCTGTAGGCGTTGTCGAGCTGGCGGCCCGGGGCGACGCCGATCTCGGCGCGGTCGCCGCGGTTGAAGATGCCCAGCTCGCCGGTGCGGGTCACCTCGTCGCAGAAGCGCACGCAGCGGCTGCAGAGCACGCAGCGCTCCTTGTCCAGCACGACGCGCGGCCCGATGACCTGCACCTTGGCCTTGTGCACCTTGTCCGACTTGCCCACCTCGGACTCGTAGAGCCCGTAGGTCATGTACTGGTCCTGCAGGCCGCACTCGCCGGCCTGGTCGCAGATCGGGCAGTCGACGGGGTGGTTGATGAGGTGCATCTCCAGGATCTGCTGCGCCGCCCGCCGCACCTTCTCGCTGCGGGTGTGCACGACCATGCCCTCGCGCACCGTCGTGTTGCAGGCGATGGTCAGCTTGGGCATCCCCTCCACCTCGACCTGGCAGAGGCGGCAGACGCCGGCCACGGACAGGTCGGGGTGGTAGCAGAAGTGGGGCAGCGCCTCCCCGCGCGCCGTGCGGCAGGCGTCGAAGAGCGACGTGCCCGCGGCGAACTCCAGCTCCGTGCCGTCGATCGTCACCTTGACCATGGGCTCAGCTCCTGATCTCCCGCGCCCAGCGGGAGTCGGGTTCGGTCGCACGGCGCCCCGCGGCCAGCGCCTCGAATTCGGGCCGGAAGCGCTGCAGGAAGCTGCGCATCGGCATCACGGCCGCGTCCGCCAGGGGGCAGATCGTCAGGCCGGCCATGCCGTCGCAGACCCGCTCGAGCAGGGCGAGGTCCTCCGGGGCGCCCTCGCCCCGGCGCAGGCGCTTGACGATCTTGTGCAGCCAGCCCGTGCCCTCGCGGCAGGGGGTGCACTGGCCGCAGGACTCGTCCCAGTAGAAGTGCATCAGGACCTGGATCAGCTCCACCATGTCGCAGCGCTGCGGGATGATGATCATCCCGCCGGAGCCGAGCATGGTGCCGGCCGCGGCCAGGGACTCGTAGTCCAGGGCCGTCTCCATGGCCTCCGCGGCCGTCAGCACCGGGACCGACGAGCCGCCCATGATCACGGCCTTCAGCTCCTCGCCGTCGGCCATGCCGCCCAGCCAGTCCGTGAAGAACTCGCGGAACGGCAGGCCCAGGGGGATCTCGTGCACCCCGGGCCGGCGGACCGGGCCGCTCACGCTGAACAGCTTGGTGCCGGGCGACTTCTCGGTGCCGAACTTCCGGTAGGCGGCCGCCCCGTGCTCGAGGATCCAGGGCACGGCGGCCACGGTCTCGACGTTGTTGACGATGGTCGGCTGGCCCAAAAACCCGCTGACGGCCGGGAACGGCGGCTTGATGCTCGGCTGGCCCTTCAGGCCGGTCACCGAGTTGATCAGGCCCGTCTCCTCGCCGCAGATGTAGGCGCCGGCGCCCTTGTGCACGATCATCTCGAGCTCGTAGGCGCCGCCGAAGGCGCCCCGGCCGAGGTAGCCGGCGGCGTAGGCCTCGTCCACGGCCTTCTGCACGCGGTCGACCAGCCAGCCGAACTCGCCGCGGATGTAGATCACGCAGAGCTTCGCCCCGACCGCGAACGAGGAGATCGCCGAGCCCTCGATCACCGCGTGCGGGTCGTAGTCCAGCAGGTAGCGGTCCTTGAAGGTGCCGGGCTCGGACTCGTCGGCGTTGACCATGAAGTAGACCGTCTCGGCGCCCGGCGGCACGAAGCCCCACTTCACGCCCGCGGGGAAGCCGGCGCCGCCGCGGCCGCGCAGGCCGGAGGCCTTGACCTCCTCGCGCACGGCGGGGGCGCCCAGCTCGCCGACCGCCCGCTTCAGGGCGCGGTAGCCGCCGTCGGCCTCGTACGCCGCCAGCTTGTGGCCGTCGCGCCGGCCGAAGCGCTTCGAGAGGATCCGGTACTGGTCCTGGTTCATCCTACTCCTCCAGGTCCCGGTCGGTGTCCGGCCGGGGAGGATCGCCCCGGCGCAGGCCGTCCACGAGGGCGTCGGCCTTCTCGGGGGTGAGGTGCTCGTAGAGGTGCCGGCCCAGCTGCAGGCAGGGTCCCATGCCGCAGGCGCCGAGGCACTCGACGCCTTCGAGGGCGAACTCGCCGTCGGGCGTGGCCTCCCCCCGGCGGATCCCCAGCTTCCCCTCCAGATGGATCATCAGGGGCTGCGCGCCCATGATGTGGCAGCTGATGTTGTGGCAGACCTGCAGGACGTGGCGGGCCTGCGGCCGGTCGCGGTACATCGCGTAGAACGAGACGACCTCGCGGACCTTGGCCTCCGACAGCTCGAGCTGCGCCGCCGTCCAGCTGACGGCCGCGTCCGAGATGTGGCCGTCGCGGTCCTGGATCAGCCACAGGGTCGGCATCAGCGCGCTGCGCCGCGTCGGGTAGCGGGCGAGGATGTCCGCGAAGCGCGCGGCGTCCCGCCCGTCGAGCCCGAAGCCGGTCCCGTCCTCGACCGGTACGCTCATGTCACCGCTTCCTTTCTCACCTGTCCAGCTCGCCGGCGATGATGTTGATGCTGCCGAGGATCGCCACGGCGTCGGGGATCATCAGGCCCTTGACCATCTCCCCGAAGGCCGAGAAGATCGGGAAGCAGGGCGGGCGCACCTTGACGCGGTAGGGCCGGCCGCCGCCGTCGGACACGCAGTAGAAGCCCAGCTCGCCGTTGCCGCCCTCGCCGAAGCCGTAGGCCTCGCCGGCCGGCACGCGGGCGCCCTCCATGATCAGCTTGAACTGGTTCATGACGCCCTCGATGCTGCCGTAGACCTTCTCCTTGGGCGGCAGCGCGAAGCGCGGGTCGTCGGCCAGGATCGGGCCGCCGGGCAGGCCGCGCGCCAGCGCCTGGCGGATGATGCGCGCGCTCTGGCGCATCTCCTCGATGCGGACCATGATGCGGTCGCGGGTGTCGCCGGCCGTGCCGACCGGCACGTCGAAGTCGTAGGTCTCGTAGCCGTCGTAGGGCGCGTGCTTGCGCACGTCGTAGGCCAGGCCGGTGGCGCGCAGGCAGGGGCCGGTGAAGCCCCAGTCGAGGGCCTGCTCGGCGGTCATGGCCCCGATGCCCACGGTGCGGTCCAGGAAGATGCGGTTGCGGGCGACCAGGCCCGTCACCTCGCCGATGGCCGTCTCCAGCTTGACCAGGTTGCGCTCGATCGCCGCCTCGAAGCCCTCGAACACGTCGTAGCCCAGGCCGCCGATGCGCGTGAAGTTGGTCGTCAGGCGCGACCCGCACAGCGGCTCGATCACGTCGTAGTAGATGCTCTCGCGCACGTTGTAGAAGAACCAGTAGTTGGTCAGCGCGCCGAGGTCCACCAGGTTGGCGCACACGCAGACCAGGTGGTCGATGATGCGCGCCAGCTCGCTGACGATCACGCGCACGACCCGCGCCCGCGGCGGGATCTCGGCGTCGAACATCTTCTCGACCGCGGCGCAGTAGATGCAGTTGTTCAGCATCGCCGAGACGTAGTTGAGGCGGTCGGTGTACGGCATCACCTGGGCCCAGGTGTGGTCCTCGGCCTCCTTCTCGAAGCAGCGGTGCAGGTAGCCGATCTCGGTGCGGGCCTCGACGATGGTCTCGCCGTCGAGCAGCACCTCGGCCCGCAGGGCGCCGTGGGTCGCGGGGTGGCTCGGCCCGATGTTCACCGTCAGGAGGTCCGAGGGCTGGACCGAGCCGCGGGAGGCGTCGGCCCGGTGCGCCGCGCGCTCGATCTCGTGGTCCTGGATGAGCTTCTCGGGCACGGAGAGGAACTGGCCGCGCTCGATCGGGTAGTCCTTGCGCAGGGCGTGGCCCTCGAACTCGTGGTGGCAGAGGATCCGGCGCAGGTCCGGGTGCCCCCGGAAGCGCACGCCGTAGAGGTCGTAGACCTCGCGCTCGGCCCAGTTGGCCGAGCTGTACAGGCCGGCCAGGGACGGCACGTCCTGGCCCTCCCCCGCGCGGACCTTCACCAGCAGCCGGTGGTTGCGCGCCAGCGAGCGCAGGTTGTAGACGACCTCGAAACGCTCGGGGTCGTCGCGGTGCGCGGGCAGCTCGCTGCGGTCCACGCCCACGACGTCCAGCAGCAGCTCGCAGGCCTCGCGGCCCTTGAGGTGGGCGGCGACCGCCGGCAGGTCCTCGCGGCCGACGACCACGGACTCGTCGCCGTGCTGCGAGCCGGCGTCCAGGATGCGGTCGCCGAACTCCGCCCGCAGGCGTTCTACCAGCTTCTGGCTCATGCGCTCCGTCCTGTGCGGTGGCGGTGAAGCGTCGGCGGCGCTCAGGCGCCGGTCCCGGTCCCGTGGCGGCGGCCGGCGGGGACCAGCCCCTCCCGGCTCACCTTCTCCTGCAGCTGCACCAGCGCGCCCAGCAGGTTCTCCGGCGTGGGCGGGCAGCCGGCCACGTAGAAGTCCACCGGGATGATGTGGTCGATCCCCTGCAGCGTGGAGTAGTTGTTGTAGAAGCCGCCGCTGCTCGCGCAGACGCCCATGGCGATGACCCACTTGGGCTCGCACATCTGGGCGTAGATCGTCTTGAGGATCGGCGCCTGCTTGTAGGAGATCGTGCCGGCGACGATGAGCAGGTCCGACTGGCGCGGCGAGAAGCGCACCGCCTCGGCGCCGAAGCGGCTGATGTCGTTGTAGGACGAGACCGTGCTCATGAACTCGATGGCGCAGCACGCGGTGCCGAAGGGCAGCGGCCACAGCGAGTACTGCCGCCCCCAGTTCACGGCCTGCCGCAGCCGCGTCGTGAGGAAGTTGCTGGGGCTGTCGAGCGTCACTGCCATTCGAGCCCGCCTTTCTTCCAGACGTAGACGAAGCCGACGACCAGCACCGCCACGAAGGCGCCCATCTCGCCCAGCGCGAAGGCCGCGCGGCCCTCGGCGACCATGGAGCGGAACAGGATGGCCCAGGGGTAGAGGAACACCGCCTCGAGGTCGAACAGCAGGAACAGCAGGGCCACCAGGAAGAAGCGCACGAAGAAGCGGATCTGCACCGAGCTGCGCGCCGGGACGCCGCACTCGTAGGTCGTGGCTTTCAGGCGGTCCGGCCGGAAGGGCCCGAGCCAGCCGCTGAGCCCCAGGAACAGCAGGGCCAGCAGGGCGGCCATGCCCACGACCATCAGCAGGGGGATCGCTTGTGCGCTCGTCACGGCAGCTCCTCGCCGGGCCGGGCCCCTCGCCGGCCGTCCGCGGGACCGGGCGCGCCGCCCGAATCCGCACGATCTTTGTCAAGTTTTTCACAGCCGGTGCGTCACGCTACCACAGAATCCCCGCCTGTCAACCCGGCCGTGCTCCCCCGGAGACGCCCCCGGCCTTGCATCCGGGCCCGCCGGGGCCTAGGCTGGGCCGGCTCCGGCTAGCGTCAACGCTCGTTCCGGGAAGGTAGATCCGGTGATCGTATTTCTCAACGGAAAGTATCTCGACGCCCGCGAAGCCCGGGTCGGGCTGTTCGACGGCGGCTACCTCTACGGCGACGGCGTGTTCGAGACGATCCGGCTCTACGGGGGCCGCCCCTTCGACCTCGACGGGCACCTCGGCCGCCTCGCCGCCAACCTCGCGGCGCTCGACTTCGCCTGGCGCCCCGATCCGGCGGCCGTGGCGGCGATCGTCGCGGAGCTGGTCCGGCGCAACGGGCTGGCGGGCCGCGACGCCCGCTGCCGGCTGAACGTCAGCCGCGGCGGCGCCCCCGAGGACCCGCTCCCCCTGGAGGGCCTCGGCGACCTCGCGCCCACGGTCTCGGCCTGGGTCGAGGCCCTCGGCGGGCACCTGCCCGCCTGGCAGCGCGACGGCGTGCCGGTCGCCGTGCTGCGCGAGGGCTTCCGGCGGGGCAACTCGCCCGGGGTCAAGTCGCTCAACTACCTGCCCACGGTGCTGGCCCTGCGCGAGGCCCGGCGCCGCGGCTGCGCCGAGGCCCTGATCTGCGACGACCGGGACCGCCTGCTCGAGGGCGCGACCAGCAACGTCTTCGTGGTCCGCGCCGGCCGCCTCGCGACCCCGCCGCTGTCGCGGGGCCTGCTCGGCGGCCGCACGCGCGCGCTGGTGATCGAGGCGGCGGCGCGGCTGGGCCTGCCCTGCGCCGAGGCCGACGTCACGGCGGCCGACCTCGCGGGCGCCGACGAGGTGTTCCTGTGCGGTTCGGTGAAGGAGATCGTGCCGGTGACGGCGGTCGACGGCGCCCCGGTGGGCGACGGCGCGCCGGGGCCGCTCACGCGCCGGCTGCAGGAAGCCTACCGCCGAGGGGTCCGGGACTCCCTCGGCGGCGGCGCGGGCGATCCGGCGGGGGCGCCGGACTAGTACTCGATCGCGTTGTAGTCGATGCGGGCGCTGTCGAGGTCGTTGCGGATCTGGCTCTGCGGGGGGCCGTCCTCGCGCCGCTCGGGCGGGGGGGCGTCCAGGGCCAGGTGGTCGCGCATGGTGCCGAGGTCGATGTACTCGTCCGACACGGCGATCAGGTCGGTGCTGGTCATCTCCCGCAGGGCGCAGACCTCCACGTGCTTGCCGTGGCGCGAGACGCTCTCGACCAGGCGCACGAAGTCGCCGTCGCCGGAGCAGAGGATGACCGTATCGAGGCCGGGCAGCATCTCGTAGATGTCGATGGCGATGTCCAGGTCGAGATTGCCCCGGAAGAAACGCTGCTGCGTCTCGGCCTCGGTGAAACTGCGCAGCTCCTTGGTCACGACGCGGAACCCGTTGAGCCTCAGGAAATTGATGAAGTCGATCTTCCCCTCGCTCTGGTTCGAGATGGCCGTGTAGAAGGTCGCGCGGATCAGGCGTCGGTCGCCGGCCAGGGCCTTGCACATCTTGATGTAGTCGAGCCGCATGTTCATGTGCTTGGCGCTGTAGTGGATGTTCTCACCATCGATGAAGATGGCGATCCTCTCGCTGGGGTCGTGGCGATACATCGTCGGGCCTTTCGTTCGGATGTCGGAGTCGGGCGATTATACTTGCTTCCGGGCCCGTGATCATCGCCACGGCCCGGCGATGGCGCGAATATAGGCGCGGCCGCGGGCGTCGGCAACCATCCCCCCCGAGGTCGTTGTCCGCCAAAGCGGAGCGGGCCGCCCCACGGCTGGAAATCCCCCGGCCGGAGGGCTATCTTCCTCCCCGTGGCCGGCCGCCGGCCGCATGGCATTTCCCGCGCCACCGCAGCCGTAGGAGCCGACCATGAGCAAGCTCGTCGAATGCGTCCCCAACATCAGCGAAGGCCGCGACCGGGCCGTCATCGACGCCGTCACGGCCGTCGTCGCGGAGGTGGACGGCGTCTCGCTGCTGGACGTGGATCCGGGCGCCGAGACCAACCGCACCGTCATCACCTTCATCGGCACGCCGGACGGCGTGGCCGAGGCCGCCTTCCGCGTGGTGAAGCGGGCCGCCGAGCTCATCGACATGTCGCGCCACCACGGCGCCCACCCCCGCCACGGCGCCACGGACGTCTGCCCGTTCGTGCCGGTGCGGGACGTGACGATGCAGGAGTGCGCCGAGCTCGCCCGCCGCGTCGGCGAGCGGATCGGGCGCGAGCTGGCGATCCCCGTCTACCTCTACGAGAGCGCGGCCACGCGCCCCGAGCGGCGCAACCTCGCGGACGTGCGCAAGGGCGAGTACGAGGCGCTGCGCGAGAAGCTCGGCACCGCGGCCTGGGCCCCCGACTTCGGCCCCAACGTCTGGGACGAGCGCGCGGCGCGCACCGGCGCGACCAACGTCGCGGCCCGCGGCTTCCTGGTGGCCTACAACGTGAACCTCAACACCCGCAGCAAGAAGCTCGCCGGGGAGATCGCCCTGGACATCAAGGAGGCCGGCCGCGCGCAGCGCGATGCGGCCGGCAAGATCGTCAAGGACGCCGCCGGGCAGACCGTGCTGGTGCCTGGCCCCTACCGCCTGCCGGCCTGCAAGGCCGTGGGCTGGGTCATCCCCGAGTACGACCGGGCCCAGGTCTCGATCAACCTCGTGGACACCACCGTCACCAAGCCCCACCAGGCCTTCGAGGCCTGCCGCGCCGCGGCGCGGGACCGCGGCCTGCGCGTGACCGGCAGCGAGCTGGTGGGCCTGATCCCCGAGGGCGACCTGCTGGCGGCCGGCGTCCACTACCAGCGACAGGCCGGCCTGTCGGCGGGCCTGCCCCGCCGCCAGCTGGTCGAGACCGCGATCCAGAGCCTCGGCCTGCGCGACCTCGGCCGCTTCGAGGCCGACGAGAAGATCATCGAGTACCGGGCCGGCCTGGTCGACGGGCCGCTGGTGGCGATGACCAACCGCGCCTTCCTGGACGAGCTGTCCACCGACTCCCCCGCGCCGGGCGGCGGCTCGGTGGCCGCGCTGGCGGCCGCGCAGTCGGCGGCGCTGTCGGCGATGGTCGCCAACCTCACCGTCGGCAAGGCGGGCTACGAGGCGGCGCAGGCGCGCTGCTTCGCGATCGCCGAGCGCGGCCAGGACCTCAAGGACCGCCTGCTGCGGGCCATGGACGACGACACCGCGGCCTTCAACAAGGTCATGGCGGCCTTCGGCCTGCCCCGCAAGACGCCCGACGAGCAGCAGCAGCGCGGCCTCGCGGTGGCCGAGGCCACGCGCGGGGCCACGACGGTCCCGCTGTCGGTGCTCGAGGCCTGCCCCGAGCTGCTGGAGCTGGCCGGGGAGATCGCGCGGATCGGCAACGCCAACTCGCTGTCCGACGCGGGCGTCGCCGCCCTGACGGCCATGGCCGGCGCCGAGGGCGCGTACTACAACGTCCTGATCAACCTGGCCGCGCTGAAGGACCTCGACCAGGGCGCGGCGCCGGGCTTCGCCGACGACGCGCGGGCGCGGGCCGAGCAGGCGCTGGCCCGGTGCGAGGAGCTGGCGGCGGCGGTGCGGCGGGACGTGCGCGGGCGGCTGGCGGCTTCGCTGGGCTGATCGAGCCCGCCGTTCGTCATGCGGTCATGCCGAGAAGGCCGGCGTCCCGCGGGACGCCGGCCTCGTTTGTCGAGCGGGCGGATTATCGGAAGATCGCCCTTCACGTCGCCCCAACTCGCCGACTCGTTCCCGATCTCGATGCCCTCGAGCTGGAACATGCCGTCGCTGATCGTGATGACGGTCAGCCCCGCATCGGCGGCGGTGCCCGTGAAGGTGCCCGAGAACGCCCTGGGATCGGCCCACCCGACGTGCACCGTGCCGCCGACGGCCAGGAACAGGTGCTCGTAGGTCACGCTGCCGAGCCAGTCCGACGGGTCGAAGCCGCCGGGGTCGGCGGGCGGCGTGAAATCGGAGATCCCGTCGACGAAGGCGAACAGGACGGTGCGGCCCAGGACATCGATCGGATAATCGCCGGACGGCAGGGAACTCCCGGGTTTGCGCACCCAGAGCAGGGCCAGGTCCACGGTCTGTTCGGGTGTCAGGACGGCGGCGTACCAGAACGCGGTCGTGGTGTCCTGGGAAATCGAGAACAGGCCGCCCACGGCCTGATCGAACGCGCCGGGTCCGGGCGGGTCCTCGAACAGGTCGCCCGTAGCCAGGAAATCGCCCGCATAGGAGCCGAAGGGCCACTGCTGGTAGTGGAAGCCCACCGCCCCGGCGTTGGGAAGCTGCTCGGCCCTGGGCGGCCGACACCCCGGCCAGGAGCAGGAAACCCACGATCAGCGGCTGTGGAAAGGGCCATCCGATACGGCGCATCTCATCCTCCGATCCATGGTCACTGCGGACGAACGCCTGATAATCTATCACCATCCACCAGGTCGGCGAGGCGCGCGCCGTCGCGCCCGCCCTTTCCCGTTGCAATCCCGCCCGCAACTCCCTAATCTGACGGGAGTTTCACCGCGCCCGCGCGAGCGCACCCGGCGCGCTTCTCCCCCAACGGAAAGGCTGGCCCTTCCCATGTCAGCACCCCCCCCGACCACCCAGCAGAGCCCGCTGCGGGAGATCCTGCAGCCCTTCGTCGACCTCTTCCACGCCCCGCGGGCGCTCTGGGGGATCAACCTCGCCTACTTCATCGAGGGCTGGGTCTACTTCGGCATGCTGGGCTACCTGGCGATGCACTTCTCGGACTTCATCTTCGAGGGCGTCCCGAACAACGACATCCACTCGCACCACATGGTCATGGTGCTGACCGCCGGCATCACGATCTCGATGTTCTTCCTGGGCTCGATCGCCGACCGCAAGGGCATCCGCCGCACGCTGCTGACGGCGTTCGTGTTCCTGCTGGCCGGGCGCATCGTGATGAGCGCGGCGCCGTCGGTGTTCCCCGACACGGGCCTCTGGTCCCCCCTGCACCTGATGACCATGGGCGGCATCCTGCTGGTGGTCGTCGGCTACGGCATGTACATGCCGGCGGCCTACGCCGGGGTGCGCAAGTTCACCAGCCCCAAGACCGCCGCCATGGGCTACGCCATGCTCTACGCCCTGATGAACCTGGGCGGCTGGTTCCCCTCGTTCATGAGCGACGTGCGCCACTCCGTCGGCATCACCGGCGCCTACTGGTTCTACACGTCGCTGACGGTGCTGGCGCTGCTGGCGACGCTGTTCATCCTGACGCGCAAGGTCGAGCTGGCCGCCATCGCGCGCATCGAGAAGGAGAACGAGCAGGAACGGCTGGACGCCGGGCGCGCCGTGGACACCGCCGAGCAGACGGCGGCCAAGGCCCTGGAGGCCTTCGATCCCGACCGCCGCGTGCCGATCCACCTGTGGGCGACCCTGGTGGCGATCGCCGCGAGCATCTACTTCCTGCCCGCGACCGCGCGGACCGCGGTTTGGGGCCTGATGGCGGCCACCACCGCGGTGCTGGTGCTGGTCCGCCGCTGGGGCCTGCCCGCCTACCGCTGGCTGGCCAACCACCCCCTGGCGGACGCCAAGTTCTTCTTCTTCATCTTCGCCCTGATCCCGGTGCAGACCCTGTTCACGTACAACTGGCTGGTGCTGCCCCAGTACTTCGCGCGGGCCTTCACGGGCGTGGTCAGCGAGCGCTTCGAGCTGTTCTCCAACCTCAACCCGATCCTGATCTTCATCGCGGTGCCCATCGTCACCGCGCTGACCCAGAAGAAGAAGATCTACAACATGATGATGCTCGGCACCTTCGTGATGGCGGCGCCCGCCTTCCTGCTGGCCCTCGGGACCAACATGTGGCTGGTGCTCGCCTTCCTGTTCATCACGACGATGGGCGAGGCGATGTGGCAGCCGCGCTTCCTGCAGTACGCGGCCGAGATCGCCCCGGAGGGCCGCACCGGCGCCTACATGGGCGTGGCCCAGTTCCCCTGGTTCCTGACCAAGATGCTGGTGCCGCTGTACTCCGGCGCCATGATCCAGAAGTACTGCCCCGCCGAGGGCCCCCAGGCGCCGCAGACCATGTGGTTCTACTACGCGCTGATCGCGATGGTCTCGACGGTCCTGCTGGTGGCCGCCAAGGGCTGGGCCGGCAAGGACTTCAAGGCCAAGGCCGCCTAGCCGCCCCGCTCCCGGACGCGAGAAGGGCGCCCCCCGCGGGGCGCCCTTCGTCCGTCCGGTGCGGGGCCGTCGCCGGGGCTCAGTCCGCCCGCGCGCCCTCCCGCCGCTCGCCGTAGCCGTAGTACTTGTGGTCGAAGTAGTAGGGCAGCACCTCGCCGAGATTGTTGGCGACCACGCCGATGATGTTCGTGCCGACGCTGCGCAGGATGCCCACGCCGCGCTCGCAGAGGTCGCGCGGCGTGCGCCCGGCCATCACCAGGTAGATGGCGCCGTCGCAGACCTCCACGAACTGCAGGGGGTCGCTGACCGGCACGACCGGCGGGCAGTCCAGCACCACCACGTCGTAGTCCAGCTTCAGGGCGTCGAAGACCCGGCGCACGCGGCCCTCCTGCAGCAGCAGGCTGGGGTTCTCGCCCGCGCGGCCGGCCGGCAGGAAGTCCAGGTTCGCCAGGTGGGTCTTGCGCGGGGCGACCGGCGACGCGTCGCCGCTGAGGAACTCCGCGAGCCCGGGCGCCAGCGGCGCCTGGAAGACCGTGTGCTGCACGGGCCGGCGCATGTCGCCGTCGACCAGCAGGATCCGCTTCTGCATGTGGTGGGCCAGCACCTGGGAGAAGTGCAGCGCGAACAGGCTCTTGCCCTCCCCGCGCTCGGAGCTGGTGATCATGATGCAGCGCTTGCGCTCGAGATCCAGCTCGCGGTTCAGGCGGATCATCACCCGGCGCAGCTCGATCGCCAGGGGCGACTCGTTGTCGAAGCCCGGCCGCTTCTTCGCATCCTTGGAGAGGAACGCCATGTCTTCCCTTCGCCTTGCCTACGCCAGCCGCGGGTAGAGCCACAGGAAGCCCACCGCCGCGAGGGCCAGGATCGAGACCACGATCAGGATCCACAGCAGGATCCGCCGGCGCCGGACCTTCGCGAACGGCGCGCCGTCGGTCACCACCGGCAGGGTGCCGATGACCTTCAGTCCCAGCGTGCGCTCGATCTGCCGCACGGACTTGAAGGAGCGGTCCATCATCTCGGCCACCACCACCAGGCCGACCCCGAGGGCCAGGGCCAGCGCGAACCCCATCAGGCTGAGCTTGTTCTTGTCCGGCTCGATCGGCGCGCCGGGCCGGCGCGGGTTGCGGTAGACCTCGATGCGGTAGCCGATCTCCGACATGCTGGCCGCGAGGCTGATGTTCTCCCGGTTGATGTCCTGCCCGATCGTGCGCAGGAGGTCCTGGGCCGCCTCGACGTCGCGCTGGAGTCCGGCCAGCGTGGCCGCCTGCTCCGGCTGGCGGGTCATGAAGTTGCGGTAGTCCTGGACGTAGCCCGCGACGGCGCGGGCCACCGCGTCGTGGACGTCCGCGTAGAGCAGCCAGAAGATGTACTGGGAGACGGCGCCCTGGCCGGCGGCCGCGAGGCTGGGGTACTCGGCGCGCACGCGGGCCCGCAGCTTCGTGTCCAGCTCCAGGCGCTTGGTGCCCACGAAGTTCTGCTGCTCCACGGCGGTGCGGGCGCCGGTCAGCTGGGCCTCCTCGGCCGCGATCTCCAGGCCGATCATCTCGCGCACGAACCCCGCGAACTCGGGCTCGGCCCGCACCTGGGCCGCCAGCTGCTCCGAGGCCGGCAGCACGGCCCGCGACTCGGACAGGCGCTGCGGCAGGACCTGCTGCCGGTTGTCGCGCGCCTGGCGCTCGAGGCGGCTGCGGGCGATCTCGGCCTGGGCCAGGTTCTGCTCGCTGACGGGGTTGCCCGCCAGCGCGCTGGAGAGCATCGAGCGCTGGTACGAGGTCAGGCGGCGCTGGGCCTCCGTGAGGTTGCGCTCGTAGTTCTCGCGCTGTTCGGTGAGGAAGTCGCGCGTGGTCGTCGAGCGCGACTGGCGGCTCTCCTGCTCCTCCTGGACGAACCGGGTGAGGATCTCCTGGGCCAGCTTGTAGGCGTGGTCCGGGTCGGAGTGGCGCACGCCGATGCGGAAGATGTGCGTGTCGTCGTTGTCGATGCGGATCCAGCGGTTGAGGCTGCTGACCAGGGCTTCCACCGGGTCGCGCCCGGCGGCCTGGATGTCGAGGCGGTCCTGGGCGGTCAGCAGGTCCGAGGACTGCAGGTCCAGGTCGCGCACCAGCCGGTCGAGGAAGCGCGGGCTGGTGATGATCGACCGGATCAGGACCATCGTCTCGGCGTCGGCCTCCTTCGAGCGCGTGTAGCGCGGCATGCCCTCGCTCAGGGTGCGCGAGGCCGTCTGCTCGGTGAGCACCTTGATCTGGCCGCCCGCGTAGTAGACCGGCTCCATGGTGCGGATCGCCACGAAGGCCATGCCGAGGCAAAGCCCGAAGGGCACGATGAACAGCCACTTGCGGCGCACGAAGGTGCGCAGCAGGTCGGCCGGGTTGAAGCCGCCGCCCTGCTGCTCGTCGTCCAGGTAGGGATCCGTCGCCACGTCGCTCCCTCGTCGTCGGGGTCCTGGCCGGCCATCGGCCTCCGGAAATCCGCGCCCACCGTAGCCCATGTCCGCCGGTCGTTCAACGGCGCATCCGCGCGGCGGTGCGGGCCGCTTCAACCCGGACGGGGCCGGCCCGTTCCCTGCTCGGCGGTCCGCGGAGGTGTGCCGTGTCGCCGTGCCCGTGGAACCGGGGCTGGTCCCCCGCGAACCCGATCCTGGCCGCGCTGGCGGCGGCCCTCGTCGCGGCCGGTGGCGCGGGGGGCTGCGCGGCGCCCGCCGCGCCACCCGCGCCGCCGCCGCCCGGCGAGCGCACCGTCGCCGGGACGTACCCGGCCGCGCTGCGCAGACTGGCGCCGGCGCCGGCGGGGACGCACCGCTGGACGTGGCGCGCGGCCGGCTCGGTCAGCACCGGGCCGGCCACGCTCACCGTCGCCGGCGGGAGCTGGACCTGGCGCCTGGCGACCACGCCCGGCGACACCGCGCCGCCGGATACCCTCTTGCTTCGGCCGGCCGACCCGGACCTGTGGCACGAATTCCGGGTCGCGGCGCGCCCGGACCGGCCCGACGGCTGGTTGCCGCTGCCCCGCGTCGCGGTGGCGTCGGCCCACTACGCCGACCTGCTGCACCTCGTGCAGGAGCTGACGCGGCCGCGCTTCGACGGCGTGGTGACCCGCTGGGCCCTGCAGCCGGTCCCGGTGGGCTGCGGCCCGGCGGTCAGCGGCGCCGTCGACCTGGCGGCCTGCCTGCGCGAAGCGGTCGGCGCCTGGAGCCTCGACGGCGAGCCGCCCCTGCTGGCCTGGGATGCCGCGCGGCCACCGGGGCCAGGCTCATCCACTACCCGGGCGTCGAGCTGCACCCGCCGATGAGCGTCCAGCTGGTCCGCCGCGACAAGGGCGGGCGCGTGCTGCGGGTCCACATCCGCTGCGGCGACACCTACGACGACCCGCAGGACGCGCGCTACGCCCGCCGCGTCCTGGTCCACGAGCTGGGCCACGTGCTGCTGCTGTGGGGGCACAGCGAAGACCGGTCGCACGTCCTGTGGCGCAACGGCCCGATCGTGGACCGCCCGTCCCTCGACGAGCTGCGCGCGGCGGCCCTGTGGCGGGCGTTGCCCGAGGGGCTCGACCTCAAGCGCTACGGCCGCTCAACGGAACTCCAGCCGCAGCGGCAGCAGGGCCAGGGGCCGGCCGTCCAGCAGGGAGGCCTGGGCGAGCAGCCCGCTGTCGGCGAACTCGCGCCAGGGCCCGAAGGGCGCCCCGCTCCCGGCCGTGCCGCCGCGCATCGCCTGCGACAGCAGGCGCTCGAAGAGGCTCGGCTGGGGGTCGAACGTCACCAGGCGCAGCGGCGCGCCGGGTTCGGCGCCGATCAGGGCGCGCACCGCCGCCAGCGCGCGGCCCAGGCCGCCGAGGCCGTCGACCAGGCCGGCGCCGACCGCCTGCCGGCCCGTCCAGACGCGCCCTTCGGCCACGGCCGCCACCGCGGCGGGGTCGAGGCGGCGCCCGGCGGCGACCTTGCCGACGAACCGGCCGTAGAACGCGTCGAGCTGGCCCTGCAGCAGGGCGCGCTGCCCGTCGTCGAAGCGGTCGGCGTCGGTGAACATCAGGGCGTTGCGGCCCCGCACGACGAACTCGCGGTTCAGGCCGATCTTCTCGTAGAGGCGGTGGAGGTCCATCTTGCCCGCGAAGACACCGATGGAACCCGTCAGGGTGCCGGGCTCGGCGAAGATCGAGTCGGCCGGGCAGGCCACGTAGTAGCCCCCCGAGGCGGCGTAGCCCGACATCGAGACCACGACCGGCTTCTCCTGCCGCGTGCGGTTGATCTCGTCCCAGATCAGGTCGCTGGCCGTGGCCGAGCCGCCCGGGCTGTCGACCCGCAGCACGACGGCGGCGATGCCGTCGTCCCCGGCCGCGTCGCGCAGCTGCTCGATCACCGTGTCGCTGCCGGCCAGCGGGCCGGACCAGAAATCGCGGCCGCTCTCGCCCTCGACGATCGTGCCCTCGACCGTCACCAGCGCCACGCGCTCGCCGCGGCCGCGGCCGGGCGACAGGAGGTAGTCCTCGAAGGGGGTCGACTCGGCCTCGCCGAAATCGGCGCGGAAGGCGGCGTCCTGATAGTCCAGGGTGTCGACCAGCGCCGCGGCCAGCGCGCCCGCGCCGTCGAACAGCCCCTGGTCGACGAGCCCCGCGACCGCCGCCTCGTCGAGCCCGCGGTCGCGGGCGATCAGCGCCACCAGGTCACGGTAGTGCGCCTCGACCAGCGACGCGATCATCTCGCGGTGCGGCTCGGTGGCTTCGGTGCGGGTCATCGCCTCGGGCGCCGACTTGTAGCGCCCGACGTGGACGTAGTCCGCGGCCATGCCCAGCTTCTCCAGCGTGCCGGCCAGGAACTGCATCTGGGCGCTGGCCCCCGGGACCATGAGGTTGCCTTCGGGCGCCAGGACGATGCGGTCCGCGGCCAGGGCCAGGGCGTACTCGCCGGAGCCGGCGAAGCTCAGCCAGGCGGTCACGGGCTTGCCCGCGCCGGCGAAGGCCGCGATCGCCTCGCGCAGCTCCTCGACGTCGGCCCAGTCGGAGGGCGCGGCGACGATCTCCAGGAAGAGGCCCGTCACGCGGTCGTCGCGGGCGGCCCGCGACAGGCCGGACGTGATCTCGTGCATCACCGGCACGTCGCGCCCCGCCAGCGCCGCGAAGGCGCCCTCGTCGCGGCGCTCGGGGTAGTCCGCGTCCACCCGCCAGTAGAGCACGCCCCGGACCGGGCCCGCGGTCGTGCCGAGGCGCTGCAGGAAGTACCAGCCCGCGAACAGGCCCGCCGCCGTCAGCGCGCAGATCAGGCCCAGCACGATCCAGAATTTCTTCATCGCTCCTCCAGGGAACGGCGGTCGGACAGCCGCGCGCACGCGGCGACGAAGCAAGCGAGGGCGCGGGCGGCGCGGTCGATCTTGCGGAACACGGGCACGCCCGCCTGCTCGAAGCGGGCGCAGAGCGGGTCGTAGAGCCGGCCGGAATCCACCACGACCACGGCGGGCTTGCCGCAGCCGGCCAGCAGCGGGGCCAGCCGCCCCGCCAGGGAACCCGGCGCGTCGAGGTCCTCGCCGTGCACCCCGGGGCGGCGGGCAGGTTGTCGAGGGCGGGCGTGACCGGCACGGCCGAGACGATCGCCGCGTCCACGCCGTCGCTGGCGAGGATCGCCGCCACGGCGTCGGCGTAGGCCGCGGTGCCGGCCATGGGCGTGGCGTCGACGGGGTTGTCGCGGTGCGCGAAGGCCGGCAGCGCCGCGTCGAGCACCGCGCGCACGCCCGCGTCGAAGCCGCGCAGCTCCAGGCCGGCGAGCGCGTCGGTGACCGTCGAGCACTCGAAGCCGGCGTTGCTGAGGATCCCCACGCGCGGGCCGCGGGCCGGCCGCGCCATCAGCAGGGCGAAGGTCTTGATCAGGTCCTCGAACTCGTCCAGCGTGGCGGCAACCGTCACGCCCGCGTCCTGCAGGCAGGCCAGGGCGACGTCGTAGTCGCCGGCCAGGCTCGCGGTGTGGCTGGCGGCCGCCTTGGCGCCGAGCTCGGTCTTGCCCGCCTTGAACACCAGGACCTGCTTGCCGCGGGCGAGCGCCTCGCGCCGCCAGGGCGGTGAAGCGGTCGCCGTCGCCGGGCCGGAACCCCTCGACGTAGCAGGCGATGACGTCGACCCCGTCCGCCTCCAGGAAGTGGGCCAGGAAGTCCGCGACCGTCAGGTCCATCTGGTTGCCGAAGCTGATGCTGGCGGCCGGGTTGACGATCCCGTCGTAGTTGCTGGCGAACGTCACCAGGTAGGCGCCGGACTGGCTGACCAGGGCCAGGTTGCGCCCGCAGGCGGCCTCGGCGAAGGGCAGCTTGTGCAGCGGCAGGAAGAACGTGTTGTAGCTGTCGCGGCTGACGATGCCCAGGCAGTTGCCGCCGACCAGGACCGGGCCGCCGCCGGGCGCCGCGTGGCTGCGGGCCAGGATCCCCTCGATCTCGTCCGCCAGGCCGGTCTGGCCGGCCTCGGCGAAACCGCCGGGGATCAGGATGATCGAGGCGGCGCGGTCGTGGGCGACGATCTCGGCGATCGCGTCGCGGGCGCCGGCCGCCGGGATGCAGACCACGGCCAGGTCCACCTTCGCGGGCAGGTCCCGGACCGACGGCACGCAGGCCACGCCGTCGATCGCGGTCTCCTTCGGGTGCACGACGTGGAGCCGCCCCGCCGCGACGCCGCGGGAGCGTTTCAGGTTGTTGAGGATGACCCGCCCGGGGTTGTCGCCGCGGGCGCTGGCGCCCAGGACGGCCGCGCTGCGCGGGTGCAGCAGCTCGCCGATGCGCGCCAGCGGCCGGTCGGGCGCGGGCCAGCGGCGGCGGGACAGCAGGGCGACGCCGTCGATCGCGACCAGCGCGCCGTCGCGGACCACGGCGGGGTTGACTTCCAGCTCCTCGAGGGTCCAGGCGCAGTCCGCCGCCGGACCGCAGGCGATCGCGAGTCCCGCCAGCGCCGCGGCGGCCTCCCCCAGGACCGCGGGCGCCAGGGGCGGCTGCGGGTAGAGCCGCGAGGGAGCGCACAGCAGGCCCAGCAGCGGGTGGGCCGCGATCGCCGCGGCCGCGGCGCTGCGCCGTCAGCCCCGCCGCCGGCAGGATCAGGCGGCTGCGGCCCGCGGTGCCGCGCCCGTACCACTCGGTGAGCAGGCCGCCCACGCCGACCACCACGACCGGGCCGAAGGCCGGATCGAGACGGACGCTGAGCAGGACCTCCTGCCCGGGGACGTTGGCGCGGTGGGGCACGAACGCGGTGGCCAGGAGGCCTCTCGATGAGGCTGCCCGCGCCGGCGGCCGACCCGCGCCAGCAGATCGCCCGCCGCGGCCGGGGCCGCCTCGCCGCGCCGTGCGCGGCAGTTCGAGCACCGCCACGCCGCCCACGTCGCTCTTGTGCAGGATCTCGCGCCCCAGGACCTTCAGCACCAGGCGGCCCCCGTCGTCGGCGAGGGCGGCCGCGGCCGACAACCAGGCCGGCAGGGTGGCCGGGTCGCGGTTCCAGGCCGACCGGCGGCAGGCCGCAAGGCCGATCGCCTCGAGCAGCGCGTAGACCTCGGCCTCGTTCAGGCGCAGGGGCGCGTCGCCGGCGGGACCGGCGGCGGTCGCGAACCCGGACAGCGTCTCGTGGACGGAAGCCTGGCGCGGTGGCGTCAAAGCGGACCTCCGGTTCGGGGCTGGCGCGGGCGGCGGGTGCCGCCGCCGCCAGCAAGATGATGCGATCGGACCGTTAAATCCAGTACATCCCGCGGCGTACGCCGGGCAAAAAGAAACCGCCGGCGCTTGCGCGCCGGCGGCTCTCGAGAATTTCGGCGGCGTCCTACTCTCCCACACAGTCTCCCGTGCAGTACCATCGGCGCAGCAGCGTTTCACTTCTGTGTTCGGAATGGGAACAGGTGGTTCCACTGCGCTATCGCCACCGAAAAGTCATGGGTCCTTGAGGACCGAATATAGAGGGCAGCGAAGGTTCATCCACGGACACGAATTTGCCAGACCTCCTTCCCGCAAGGGGAAGGAAGATGATTAAGCCTCACGGCTTATTAGTACTGCTCGGCTGAATGCATCACTGCACGTACACCTGCAGCCTATCAACCAGGTGGTCTACCTGGAGCCTTCAGGGGCTTTCGCCCGGGAGATCTTATCTTGGGAGGGGCTTCACGCTTATATGCTTTCAGCGTTTATCCCGTCCGTGCATAGCTACCCAGCTATGCCGCTGGCGCGACAACTGGTGCACTAGAGGCACGTCCATCCCGGTCCTCTCGTACTAAGGACAGCTTCCCTCAAATCTCCTACGCCCACAGCAGATAGGGACCGAACTGTCTCACGACGTTCTAAACCCAGCTCGCGTACCGCTTTAATTGGCGAACAGCCAAACCCTTGGGACCTTCTCCAGCCCCAGGATGCGATGAGCCGACATCGAGGTGCCAAACCTCCCCGTCGATGTGGACTCTTGGGGGAGATAAGCCTGTTATCCCCGGCGTACCTTTTATCCGTTGAGCAACGGCCCTTCCATACGGGACCGCCGGATCACTAAGACCAGCTTTCGCTCCTGCTCGACTTGTAGGTCTCGCAGTCAAGCTCCCTTATGCCTTTGCACTCTACGCGTGATTGCCAAACACGCTGAGGGAACCTTTGCGCGCCTCCGTTACTCTTTTGGAGGCGACCGCCCCAGTCAAACTACCCACCACGCACTGTCCCCGACCCGGATAACGGTATCGGGTTAGACACCAAACAGTTCCAGGGTGGTATTTCAAGGTTGGCTCCACCGACACTGGCGTGCCGGTCTCACAGCCTCCCACCTATCCTACACAAAAACTGCCTAATGCCAATGCGAAGTTGTAGTAAAGGTGCACGGGGTCTTTCCTTCTAACTGCGGGTAGGCGGCATTTTCACCGCCAATTCAATTTCGCCGAGTCCCTTGTAGAGACAGCGCCCGAGTCGTTACACCATTCGTGCAGGTCGGAACTTACCCGACAAGGAATTTCGCTACCTTAGGACCGTTATAGTTACGGCCGCCGTTTACCGAGGCTTCGATTCAGAGCTTCGCCTTGCGGCTAACCCCTCCTCTTAACAGATCGGCACCGGGCAGGTGTCAGTCCCTATACGTCGTCTTACGACTTTGCAGAGACCTGTGTTTTTAGTAAACAGTCGCTCAGGCCTTTTCACTGCGGCCACTTTCGGCTCCACCGGCGAACGGCTTCACCTACTCATGGCGCCCCTTCTCCCGAAGTTACGGGGCAATTTTGCCTAGTTCCTTTACAAGGGTTCTCTCGAGCACCTTAGGATTCTCTCCTCACCTACCTGCGTCGGTTTACGGTACGGTCTGAACGATTTCTCCTTAGAGGTTTTTCTTGGCAGTCGGATTAGGGACGGTTGGCTCGCCCGAAGGCTCGTTTCCCCATCACCTCTCGAGGTATAAGGAACCCGGATTTGCCTAGGTTCCACCTCTACGGGTTTGGACCAGCACTTCCATCCGCTGGCCGTCCTTTCACTACTGCGTCACCCCATCGTACAAACGAAATCATCCAGGTTCCGGAATATTAACCGGATTCCCATCGTCTACGCCTTTCGGCCTCAACTTAGGGACCGACTGACCCTGAGCGGATTAGCCTTCCTCAGGAAACCTTAGGTTTTCGGTGAGCAGGTTTCTCGCCTGCTTTATCGCTACTCATGCCTGCATATGCCCTTCCGATGTGTCCACGGTCCCTCGCGAGGCCGCTTCAACCACCTACGGAATGCTCCCCTACCGCTCGCGCAAGCGCGAGCCCATAGCTTCGGTACCGGACTTAGTCCCGATCATTTTCGGCGCTGGACCACTTAACTAGTGAGCTATTACGCTTTCTTTAAAGGATGGCTGCTTCTAAGCCAACCTCCTAGCTGTCTGGGCAATCCAACATCCTTCAACCACTTAGTCCAGATTTGGGGACCTTAGCTGTTGGTCTGGGCTGTTTCCCTTTCGCCGACGAAACTTATCTCTCGTCGACTGACTCCCGTGCTTCATTTATCCGGCATTCGGAGTTTGATTGGGGTCGGTAAACCTTGTAGGGCCCCTAACCCATTCAGTGCTCTACCTCCGGTAAACATACACGAGGCTAGGCCAAAACCTATTTCGGGGAGAACCAGCTATCTCCGGGTTTGATTGGCCTTTCACCCCTAGCCACAACTCATCCGAGCGGTTTTCAACCCACTACGGTTCGGACTTCCACGCACTGTTACATGCGCTTCCTCCTGGTCATGGCTAGATCACCCGGCTTCGGGTCTACCACACGCAACTTGCGCCCTATTAAGACTCGCTTTCGCTACGGCTCCGTGCCAGAGGCACTTAACCTACGCCGCGTATGATAACTCACAGGCTCATTATACAAAAGGTACGCCGTCAGCCGCCGAAGCAGCCTCCGACTGATTGTAAGCACATGGTTTCAGGTACTATTTCACTCCCCTTCCGGGGTGCTTTTCACCTTTCCCTCACGGTACTGGTTCACTATCGGTCGCCAGAGAATATTTAGCCTTAGGAGATGGTCCTCCCAGATTCCAGCAGGATTTCTCGTGTCCCGCCGTACTTGGGAACACCACAGGAGATTCATCGCTTTCGCTTACGGGGCTTTCACCCTCTATGGCCGACCATTCCAGGTCGTTCAACTAGCCATGAATTTTGTAACTCCTTGGGAGATCACCGATTCTCCCGTGTGGGTCCCGCGACCCCGCCCGCACAACGCTCGGCAGCTTTAACATGCTGGCGGTTTAGGCTGTTTCCCGTTCGCTCGCCGCTACTCAGGAAATCGTTGTTACTTTCTGTTCCTGGGGGTACTTAGATGTTTCAGTTCCCCCCGTTCGCCTCCATGGACCTATGTATTCAGTCCAGGATACTGCAGGTTTACCCGCAGTGGGTTGCCCCATTCGGAAATCCCCGGGTCAAAGCTTATTTGCAGCTCTCCGAGGCTTAACGCAGCTTATCACGTCCTTCATCGCTTTCTGGCGCCAAGGCATCCACCATGTGCTCTTAGTAGCTTAATCAAAGGCAAGAACGCATCCTCAGATGCACCTTCATTTGCTACCCTCTATATTCGGTTATCAAGGAACGTACCGTCGTGGACGGTGCTGGTGGAGATAGACGGGATCGAACCGTCGACCTCCGGCTTGCAAAGCCGGCGCTCTCCCAACTGAGCTATATCCCCGAACGACAAGCGTGGTGGGCCTAGGTAGATTCGAACTACCGACCTCACGCTTATCAGGCGTGCGCTCTAACCAACTGAGCTATAGGCCCCCAGTCAACCACACGCCAAAAGGGGAATTCCCGGCTTTTGACAAGAGAATAGCGTACGAGACGGACGATTCCGAGCTTCACCATAAGACTTCCGGCACAGGGCCGGAGGCCTTTCTCCTTAGAAAGGAGGTGATCCAGCCGCACCTTCCGATACGGCTACCTTGTTACGACTTAGTCCCCCTTACCAACCACACCTTGGGCACCTGCTTCCCTTGCGGGTTAGCGCAGCGACTTGGGGTGCAGCCGACTCGGGTGACTTGACGGGCGGTGTGTACAAGGCCCGGGAACGTATTCACCGCGGCATGCTGATCCGCGATTACTAGCGATTCCGACTTCATGCAGTCGAGTTGCAGACTACAATCCGAACTGAGGCCGGCTTTTTGGGATTCGCTCCACCTTGCGGTCTTGCAGCCCATTGTACCGACCATTGTAGCACGTGTGTAGCCCCGGACGTAAGGGCCATGAGGACTTGACGTCATCCCCACCTTCCTCCGGTTTGTCACCGGCAGTCTCCTTAGAGTTCCCAGCTTTACCTGATGGCAACTAAGGACAAGGGTTGCGCTCGTTGCGGGACTTAACCCAACATTTCACGACACGAGCTGACGACAGCCATGCAGCACCTGCACAGGTGCCCGAAGGAAACCGTGTTTCCACGGCGGTCACCTGCATGTCAAGCCCGGGTAAGGTTCTTCGCGTTGCATCGAATTAAACCACATGCTCCACCGCTTGTGCGGGCCCCCGTCAATTCCTTTGAGTTTCAACCTTGCGATCGTACTCCCCAGGTGGGGCACTTAATGCATTAGCTACGGCACTGAAGGGGTGAAGTCCTCCAACACCTAGTGCCCATCGTTTACGGCTAGGACTACCGGGGTATCTAATCCCGTTTGATACCCTAGCTTTCGTTCCTCAGCGTCAGTACCGCCCCAGATGGCCGCCTTCGCCACTGGTGTTCCTCCTGATATTTACGCATTTCACCGCTACACCAGGAATTCCACCATCCCCTAGCGGACTCAAGACCAGCAGTATCAGAGGCAATTCAACGGTTGAGCCGTTGGCTTTCACCTCTGACTAACTGGCCCGCCTACGAACCCTTTATACCCAGTGAATCCGAACAACGTTTGCGCCCTACGTATTACCGCGGCTGCTGGCACGTAGTTAGCCGGCGCTTCCTCTGGAGGTACCTTCAACCCCCGCGGGTATTAACCGCGGGTATTTATTCCCTCCTGACAGAGCTTTACGACCCTAAGGCCTTCATCGCTCACGCGGCGTCGCTCGGTCAGGCTTTCGCCCATTGCCGAAGCTTCTCGACTGCTGCCTCCCGTAGGAGTCTGGGCCGTATCTCAGTCCCAGTGAGGCCGGACACCCTCTCAGGCCGGCTACCCATCGTCGCCTTGGTGGGCCATTACCCCGCCAACTAGCTAATGGGACGCGGGACCATCCTTCAGTGACAGCTTGCAAGCAGAGGCCATCTTTCAGCCGGCAGCCATGCGGCCGCCGGATCGTATGCGGTATTAGCAGTTCGTTAGAACTGTTGTCCCCCGCTGAAGGGTAGGTTTCCCACGCGTTACTCTCCCGTTCGCCACTTTACTCATCCCCCGAAGGGAACTTTCTCGTTCGACTTGCATGCCTAATCCACGCCGCCAACGTTCGTTCTGAGCCAGGATCAAACTCTCCGTTGTAAAAAATATACAACAGGAATCGTTTCCTGTTTTTCGCAAGACAAGACGTGATGGACCCGAGGGTCCGACACGTCCGACTCGGAATCGTCGGGAATGTCTCGTACGCTATTCCGTTGTCAAAGAGCCGACCCAGGCGCAAGGCGCTGGCCGTGCCCATTTAAGGGCCGACGGCAGAATGTATCCGAGTACTCTGAAGTTGTCAAGTGTCTTTCGTAAAAAACTTTGACCGCTTCCGACCCGTTCTGCCGATCCCTCCGGAGGCACCCCCGGACCCGCACCTATCGGCTTGCGCCGCAATCGGTACGGGCGCGCAATCTAGCTTTGCCCCCACCCGATGTCAAAGGAATAATCCGCGGATTGCGAAAAATCCGCCAAATCCCGGCGACGGCGCCGCAAGCGCCTTCCAGGCTTGTCCTTGACCGCCGCGTGCGCTAGGGTTGCGCACCATGAAAAACCTCCTGGAAGGCTCCATCTCCCCGCGCCGCGTGCGCATCGCGTTGATCGCCGTGGCCGGCCTGCTGCTCGTCGGGGTGGGCCTGGGGCTCATCGCCGTGCGGCGCCTGTCGCGCGACCTGCCGTCGCCCGAGCGCATCCTGGCCATCGAACCCGCGCGCAAGACCCTCGTGTACGGGGCCGACGGCAGCGTCATCCACGAGTTCTTCGTGGAGAACCGCACGATCGTCCCCCTGGAGCGCATCCCGCTGCCCCTGCGGGAGGCGGTGATCGCCACCGAGGACCGCCGCTTCTACAGCCACTACGGCCTGGACATGAAGCGCTTCGTGAAGATCGTCTGGGTGAACCTGACCTCGTCGTCGAGCCCCGGGGCCAGCACCATCACCCAGCAGCTGGCCCGCAACCTCTTCCTGACGCTCGACAAGACCGTGACCCGCAAGGTCAAGGAGATGATCCTCGCCCTGCAGCTGGAGCAGACGTACAGCAAGGACGAGATCCTCGCGATGTACCTCAACCAGGTGAACTTCGGCAGCGGCGCCTACGGCGTGCAGTCGGCCGCGCGCACCTTCTTCGGCAAGGACGTCTGGGACCTCGGCGAGGCCGAGTGCACCATGCTGGCCGGCATGATCCAGCTGCCGGAGGCCTACTCCCCCCTGCACAACCTGGAGCGCGCCTACAAGCGCCGCACGACGGTCCTGGAGTCCATGGTCGCCACCGGCGCGCTGAGCCGCGACGAGGCGCGCCGCATCAACCAGGAGCGGGTCGTCGTGCGCGACGGCCGCCGCCGCTCGACCACGCCCGCGTTCGCGCCCCACTTCGTGGAGGAGGTCCGCCAGCACCTCGAGGCGCGCTACGGCTTCGAGGGGCTCTACACCGACGGCCTGCGCGTGACGACCACCCTGGTGCCGCGCTACCAGCACTGGCTGGAGGAGGCCGCGGCCAAGCACCTCGAACGGCTCGAGCAGGAGAGCCGCTTCCCGATGACCAAGGCGCGCTACGACGCGCTCGCCGACGTCGGCAAGCGGCCCGCGCGCGTGGACTACCTGATGGGCGCCTGCGTCCTGCTGGACACCCGCACCGGCGCGGTGCTGGCCCTCTACGGCAGCCGCGACTACGACGACTACCAGTTCAACCTGGCCATGCAGGCGCAGCGCCAGCCCGGCTCGATCTTCAAGCCCGTCGTCTACCTGACGGCCCTGACCCGCGGCTACACGCCGTGCTCGATCCTGATGGACGCGCCGGTCTCGCTGAACACCGGCGCGGGCCTCTGGCAGCCGCACAACTTCGACCACAAGTACCTCGGCCCGATCACGCTGCGCTACGGGCTCAGCCACTCGCGCAACGTCGTCGCCGCGCGGCTCATCGACGACGTGGGGGTCGTGCCCGTGATCGAGATGGCGCGCCGCCTGGGCATCACGAGCGAGCTGCCGCCGGTGCTCTCGCTGTCGCTGGGCGCGGGCGAGATCAACCTGGTCGAGATGGTCTCGGCGTACTCCTCCTTCGGCAACCACGGCGTGCGGGTCGAACCCTACCTGATCACCCGCGTCGAGACCGCCGACGGCGAGGTCCTCGAGGAGGGCGGCGTGCGCCAGCGCGAGGTGCTGGACCCGGCCACCGCCTGGCTGATGGCCGACCTGATGACCTCGACCCTGACCGAGGGCACGGCGCGCGCGGCCCCGCGCTACGGCTTCACCAAGACCGCGGCGGGCAAGACCGGCACCTACAACGAGTACACCGACGCCTGGTTCGTCGGCTTCACGCCGAGCTACGCCGCCGGCGTCTGGGTGGGCTTCGACACCAAGGTGAGCATGGGGCGGCTGGGCACCGGCGCGCACATGGCGCTGCCGATCTGGGCCGAGCTGATGGGCAAGGTGACGGCCGAGGGGCCGGACGAGCCGTTCCCGCGACCCGAGGGGATCGTCCAGAAGCGCGTCTGCCTGCGCACCGGCCTGCTGGCGACCACGGGCTGCGACTCGACGGCCGTGGAGTTCTTCCTCGCCGACGGCTTCCCGCGGCGCGCCTGCGACCGCCACGGCGGCTCCCTGCTGGGACCGGTCGACGGCTGGGTCGAGCCGGCGCCGCGCGAGCTGCGCGACATCGAACTGGAAGACGAGTTCTAGCGGGCGGCCGCGCCCGGCGGCGCGTCCTCGCGCCGGCCGAGGATCAGCGGCGGCTCCGGGCTCGGGGCCTCCCCGATCGCCAGGGCGTCCCGCACCAGCAGCGCCGCCCGCGCGGCCGCCGCGGCGTCGCGCGCCCGGATCCAGGCCAGGGGCTGGCCGCGCGTCACGCGCTGCCCGCGCCGCGCCAGCACGTCGATCCCCGCCGCGAGGTCCAGCGCGTCCTTCACCTGCCGCCGCGCGCCGCCGATCTCCGCCAGCGCGTGGCCGAAGCCGCGGCAGGCCACCTCCCCGATCCAGCCGTCCCGCGCCGCCTCGACCGCCGTGAGGCGCGGCGCCAGCGTCAGCCCGAAGTCGGGCCGGTCGGGGTCGAGCCGGCCGCCCTGGGCGGCCACCCAGCGCAGCATGACGGCGAAGGCCTCGCCGCCGTCCCAGGCGCGGCGCACCGCGGCCAGGGCGGCGTCCCGCCCGGCGGCCACGCCGGAGGTCAGCAGCATCTGGGCGACGAGGTCCTCGGTCAGCGCGACGAGGTCGGCCGGGGCGCGCCCGCGGCCGTCGGGCCGCAGCGCGTCGAAGGCCTCGATCGTCTCGCCGGCGTGGCCGACGGCCACGCCCAGCGGCTGGGACATGTCGGAGTAGACGACCGCCATGCGGCGGCCCCAGGCGGCGCCGATGCGCATGAGCGAGGCGGCCAGCTCCTCGGCGGCCGCGCGGTCGGTCATGAAGGCGCCGGAGCCGACCTTCAGGTCGATGACGATGGTGCGCGGTCCCGCCGCCAGCTTCTTGCTCATGATGCTCGCGGTGATCAGCGGCACGCAGTCCACCGTGCCGGTCACGTCGCGCAGCGCGTAGATGCGGCCGTCGGCCGGCGCGATCCGCGGCCCCTGCCCCACGATGGCGCAGCCGGTCTCGGCCACCACGCGCAGGAAGGCCGCGTTGTCCAGGCGGATGTCGTAGCCGGGGATCGCCTCGAGCTTGTCCAGCGTGCCGCCGGTGTGGCCCAGGCCGCGCCCCGACAGCATCGGCACGCACAGCCCGCAGGCGGCGGCCAGGGGGGCCAGCAGCAGGCTGACCTTGTCGCCGACGCCGCCGGTGGAGTGCTTGTCCGCGGTGGGCGCCGGCAGGCCGGACAGGTCCAGCTCCTCCCCCGACCGCAGCATGGCGCCGGTCAGCGCGGCGGTCTCGCCCGGCTCCATGCCGCGGCACCAGATCGCCATCAGCAGCGCCGACATCTGGTAGTCCGCGACGCTGCCGTCGGTGTAGCCCGCGACGGCGAACGCGATCTCGCGCTCGTCCAGGACGCCGCCGCGCTTCTTGCGCTCGATGATCTCGACGATGTTCACGGGTCGTCTCCGTTCAGGGGGCTTCGCCGGGCGTGAAGCTGTCGAAGGGTCGCGGCAGCAGCTCCGCCAGGCGGAACGTCTCGACGGCGTCGCCGCGGCCGGCGAGGTGGATCACCAGGCCGGGGGCGAACTCCTGCAGCACCTGGCGGCAGGCGCCGCAGGGCGGCGTCGGGGCGTCGGTGTCGGTGACCACCGCCGCCGCGACGAACTCCCGGCAGCCCTCGCTCACGGCCTTGAAGACGGCGGTGCGCTCGGCGCAGATGCTCAGGCCGTAGCTGGCGTTCTCGACGTTGGTGCCCGTGAACAGGCGCCCGTCGGCGCCCAGCAGGGCGGCGCCGACGCGGAAGTGCGAGTACGGCGAGTGGCTGCGGGCCATCGCCTCGCGGGCGGCGGCCACCAGCCGGGTCCGATCGTCCTGCGTCACGGTGTCCTCCCCGCCGCGGCGCGGACCGCCGCCAGGAAACTGGTCCCGAGGCGCGGCGCCGGGCTCCCGAAGTACTCGGCCAGCGTCGCGCCGAGGTCGCCGAACGTGGCCCGCGTGCCCAGGTCGCCGCCGGCGGCGGCGCCGCCCAGCGTCGCCAGCAGCGGCACGTACTCCCGGGAATGGTCCGTGCTGGCGGTCGTCGGGTCGTTGCCGTGGTCGGCGGTCAGCAGCAGCAGGTCCCCTTCGCGCAGCCCCGTCAGGAAGCCGCCCAGCCAGCGGTCGAAGGCCTCGAGGTCGCGCGCCATGCCGGCCGGGTCGTTGCGGTGCCCCCACAGCATGTCGAAGTCCACGAGGTTCAGCAGGATCAGCGACGGGCCGGGGCCGGCGCCCGCGTACAGCGCGGCCAGCGCCGCCATGCCCTCGGCGTTGGACTTCGAGACGATCTTCTCGGTCACGCCCTTGTGGGCGTAGAGGTCGGAGATCTTGCCGATGGCGCGCACCGCGACGCCGGCCGCCGCCAGCCGCGGCAGCAGCAGCTCGTCCGGCGGCTCGACCGAGTAGTCGTGCCGGTTCGGCGTGCGCGCGTAGGCGCCGGCGGCGCCCCGGAAGGGCCGGGCGATGACGCGGCTGACCTCGTGGGGCGGGACGAGCAGGCGGCGGGCGACCTCGCAGATGCGGTAGAGCTCCGCCAGCGGCACGACGTCCTCGTGCGCCGCGATCTGGAAGACGGAGTCGGCCGAGGTGTAGACGATGAGCTTGCCGGTGGCGACGTGCTCGTCGCCCAGCTCCTGGATGATCTCGGTGCCGGACGCCGGCTTGTTGCCCAGCACGCCGTAGCCCGTGGCGGCGGTGAAGGCCGCCAGGACCTCGGCGGGGAAGCCGTCGGGGTAGGTCGGGTAGGGCCGCGCGGTGACGACCCCCATCAGCTCCCAGTGGCCGGTGGTGCTGTCCTTGCCCTTGGAGATCTCGGCCATGCGGCCCCAGCAGGCGCGGGGCGCCGCGGCCGGCGGCACGCCGGCGACGGCGTGGAGGTTGCCCAGGCCGAGCGCGCCGAGGACCGGCAGGGCCAGGCCGCCGACGGCCGCGGCGGTGTGGCCGAGGGTGTCGTGCCCGGCGTCGCCGTAGTCGGCGGCGTCGGGCAGCGCGCCCACCCCGACCCCGTCCAGGATGATCACGATGGCGTTGCCCACGCGGTGCGGCCTCCGGTTGCATTCGCGTCCGCGGACGGTAGTCCCGCCCCGCGGCGAAGTCAATCCGCCAAGGTCGCACCGACCGGCCCGGCCCGCACCCCCGGCCGCCGCCGCGGCCGCAGGTCCGGCTTGTGCGGGCGGCGAAACCGGGTACTATGGGCCGCATGGAAGACGACCTGTTCGACGGCGAGATGACGCGTCGCCCGGCCGGCGACGGCGAGGCGGCGGACGCGATGCCCGACCGCCCGCTGGCCGACCGCATGCGCCCGCAGCGGCTCGAGGACCTCGTCGGCCAGGACGACCTGCTCGGCCCGGGCCGCCCCCTGCGGCGGCTCATCGACGGCGACACGCTGCCCTCGCTGCTGCTCTGGGGACCGCCGGGCTGCGGCAAGACCTCGCTGGCCCGGGTCATCGCCGGGGTCACGGCCGCCAACTTCCTCGAGTACAGCGCCGTGCAGGTGGGCAGCCGCGAGCTGAAGCTGGTCATGGCCGAGGCGGCGCGGCTGCGCCGGTCGCTGAAGCGGCGCACCATCATCTTCCTGGACGAGATCCACCGCTTCAACAAGGCCCAGCAGGACGCGCTGCTGCCGTGGGTGGAGAAGGGCGACGTGACGCTCATCGGCGCCACGACCGAGAACCCCTCCTTCGAGATCAACGCCGCGCTGCTGTCGCGCACGCGCCTGTTCGTGATGAAGCTGCTGGACGAGGCGGCCCTGACCGACCTGCTGCGCCGCGCGCTGACGGACCCGCGGGGCCTCGGCGGCGACCGGCCCGCCCCGCCGCCCTTCGCCGACGACGCCCTGCGCTCCCTGGCCCTGGCCGCCGACGGCGACGGCCGCGTCGCGCTGAACCTGCTGGAGATGGCGGCCGCGGCGGCGACGCCGGGCGAGACCGTCGACGCCGCGGCGATCGCGCGCATGATCCGCGACCGCGCCATCCGCTTCGACAAGGCCGGCGAGGAGTTCTACAACCTGATCAGCGCGCTGCACAAGTCGCTGCGCAACAGCGACCCCGACGCCGCGCTGTACTACCTGGCCCGGATGCTCGAGGCCGGCGCCGACCCGCTCTACGTCGCCCGCCGCCTGACGCGCTGCGCCAGCGAGGACGTGGGCCTCGCCGACCCGCAGGCCCTGGTGCAGGCGCTCGCGGCGCGCGACGCCGCCCAGTTCCTCGGCATGCCCGAAGCGGCTCTGGCCCTGGCCCAGGCCTGCCTGTACCTGGCGCTCGCGCCCAAGAGCAACGCGGCCTACGCCGGCTACGAGGCCGCCGCCGCCGAGGTCCGCCACGGCCTCAACCCGCCGGTGCCGCTGCACCTGCGCAACGCGCCGACGCGCCTGATGGGGTCCCTGGGCTACGGCGAGGGCTACGCCTACGCCCACGACGATCCGGCCGGCGTCGCGGCCATGGACTGCCTGCCGGAAGCGCTGCGCGACCGGCGGTTCTACGCGCCGACCGCGCGGGGCTTCGAAGCCCGCCTCGGCGAGAGGCTCGTGAAGATCAGGGACTGGAAGCAGCAGCGCCGCGAAGGCGCCGCACAACCGACGAAAGACGAGGAAGCATGAAGCGGATCGGTGTCTTGACGGGGGGGGCGACGCCGCCGGCATGAACGCGGCCGTGCGGGCCGTCGTGCGCACGGCGCTGACCGGCGGCGCCGAGGTGGTCGGCATCCAGCGCGGCTGGCTGGGCCTGAGCGAGGCCGACGCCAAGCCGATGACCTCGCGCGACGTGGCGGGCATCCTGCACACCGGCGGCACGGTGCTGCGCACGTTCCGCTATCCCGATTTCACGGGCGCCGCGGGGCAGGAGAAGGTCGGCCGCGCCCTGAAGAAGCTGAAGCTCGACGGCATGGTGATCATCGGCGGCGACGGCAGCTTCCGCGGCGGCGCGGTCCTGGACCAGAAGTTCGACCTGCCCGTGATGGGCGTGCCGGCGACGATCGACAACGACATCCCGGGCACCGACTTCTCCATCGGCTTCGACACGGCGCTGAACATCGCCGTGGACGCGGTGGACAAGATCCGCGACACGGCCTCGAGCCACGGCCGCATCTTCGTGATCGAGGTCATGGGCCGCTCGTGCGGGCTGCTGGCGATGGAGGCCGGCCTCAGCACGGGCGCCGAGGAGGTCATCGTCCCGGAGATCCCCTTCGACCTCGACGCCATCTGCCAGCGCATCGAGGGCGGCTACGACCGCGGCAAGCAGCACGCGGTGATCCTGGTCGCCGAGGGCGCGGCCAAGGCGCCCTACATCGAGTACGAGCTCAAGAGCCGGCTGAAGCGCAGCATCCGGATGGTGGTGCTCGGCCACGTGCAGCGCGGCGGCTCCCCCTCGGCCTCGGACCGCATGCTGGCCACGCGCTTCGGCGTCGCGGCCACGCAGATGCTGCTCGCGGGCGAGCGCGGCAAGATGGTCGGCATGGTCGGCAGCCGGGTCAAGACCACGGCGCTGGGGTCGCGCAGCGACGCCGCCCGCAAGCAGGTCCTGGCCCACCAGGAGATGCTGCGGCTGCTGACCTGACGGCGCGCCCCCGCCGGGAACGCGAGAGCCCCCGCCGTCCGGCGGGGGCTCTCTTCATCAGGGGGCCTCGGGGCCCGCTCAGCTGCGGGGCGGTCAGCTGCCGCGGATCGCCGTGTTGGCGACCTTGAACCAGTTGATCCGGATCGTGCCGCTGAGGTTGCGCAGGGTGCCGTAGGACTTGGTCCGCTCCAGGAGCGACTCCGGCACGTTCATCAGCGAGAACGAGCCCACCAGCGGCAGGTTCTTCTCCTTCAGCAGCTGCAGCATGTAGTTCGCGCCGGGCTCGAGGTCGACCACGCGCAGCGTCGCGTTGTCCAGCACGATGTACCAGCAATAGTCGTTGGGGCCGGGATTCGCGCGCTGGGTCTCGGACAGGTCGTGGCGGGGCACGTAGACGAAGCGCTCGACCATCGACTGCACCTCGGGCGCGCGGTCGCCGGCGTTCGCCGGCAGCAGGGTCTGGAAGGTGCTGAACAGGCGGGCGTTCATCTCGTTGAGGTTCGTGCCCGGGGTCTCGATCTGCTGCTTCGTCAGCTTCAGGACCGACGGCAGCGTGTAGTTGGCCACCGAGTCGACGCGCGCGATGGCGCCGCCCTGGCGCGTGCCCATCAGGAAGAGGTGCGTGGTCGTGGTGCCGGTCGCGCGGTCGGTGAAGCGCTTCTGCACGCCGAGGCGCTGGCCCTGGTACTTGCCCGCGTAGTCGCTCTGCAGGGCGGGGCCGACCAGGAAGTGCATCTGGTTCCCCTCTTTGACGATCGCCACGTCGCCGCGCGCGAAGTACAGCGGCGGGCCGGTGATCTCGAACAGGAACTCCGCGCTGCGCACGGTGTCGGCGCCGGCCATCACGGCGCCCAGGGAGGCGGACAGGTAGGGATCGACCACCTTCTCCTTGCTGCAGCCGGCGAGCCCGGCCAGGATCGCGATGAGCACCATCGCCGCGAGGAGAAGCGGAGCCCGTCGCAGCACGGACGTGGCAGCAAACATGGAGGACCTCCCTTGGGGGTATCGGATCGTGCCGGCCGTCCGCGGCCGGCGTATCAACCGGAACTGGCGCTCCCGCCACGGAACAGCGGCAGCAGGTTACCCGCCGCCGCCCGCCGCCGTCAACCTCGGTTCCCGCGGCGGCGGTGACATGAAATTGGCGAACTTGGGCTGAAAAAGCAAATGCAAACCCCGGGTTGCGGGCGCCGCGGGCAGGAGGACCGCCGGTGCGCGGCCTCAGGCGCGGTGGCGGTCCAGGAGCGGCAGGCGCCCGGCCCGCGCGGCCAGCCCGTCTTGGGTCGGGTCGTCCCAGTCCCAGAGCTCGTGGAACAGTTCCCAGTGCTGGGGCAGCAGGACTCCCGCCGCGCCGAACAGGCGCGCGAACCGCCGCCGGCGTTCGGCCACCGGCAGGCCGGGCAGGTATCCGCGCCGCAGCCGGCCGTCGATCGTCACGTCCCAGGCCTCCTGGAAGGCTTCGGCCAGCGCCGGCGGCACCCTGGCCGGCGCGATCCGCCCCGACAGCACGTCGGCCACGGCCAGGAAGTGGTGGTGGAGGAAGCGCTCCCCGCGAACCGGCGCGAACGGCCGGGGGTCGCCCGGCCCGACGGGCCCGCGCAGGTCCCAGGGCAGGGCGGGCAGGGCGGCCGCGAGCCCGGCGCCCGACTCCTCGAGGAAGTGCGTCGGGTGGCCGTACAACTCCAGGGCGCCGGGCGCCGCGAGGCGCCACCAGGGGCGCTCGTCGGGCGCGATGTCGTCCAGGACCAGCGTGAGCTCGCGGAGCCGCTCCGCCAGGCCGTGGCAGCGGGCGGCTTCCCGCGCCAGCTCCCGGACGGCGTCGGCGTGCTCCCAGTCGGCGGGTTCCACGCGCAGCAGCACGGCTCCCCCTCCCCCTGCCTAGTCGGCGATCAGCGGTCCGCCGCCGAGCGGGCGCAGGCGCGCCGTGAAGTGGCGCAGCACCGGGGCCTCCTCGACGATCTCCAGCCCGCGCAGCCGGTCGCCGACCTCGCGCAGGCGGCCGCAGACCTCGGCCACGTAGGCCAGGTGCGTCTCGGTGTAGACGCGGCGCGGCACGGCCAGGCGCACCAGCTCCATCGCCGGGTGCACCGTGCGCCCGGTCGCGGGATCGACGTGGGCGAACATCAGGCTGCCGATCTCCACCCCGCGCACCCCCCCCTCGAGGTACAGCGCGCAGGTGAGGGCCTGCGCGGGGAACGCGTCCTGCGTCAGGTGCGGCAGCATCCGCCGCGCGTCGACGTAGACGGCGTGGCCGCCGACGGGCGTCAGGATCGGCACGCCGCGCTCCTGCATCTGCGCGCCCATCCGCTCGACCTGGCCGATGCGGTAGGTCAGGTAGTCGTCGTCGAGCACCTCGCGCAGGCCCTGCGCGACCGCGGCCAGGTCGCGCCCCGCCAGGCCGCCGTAGGTGCGGAAACCCTCGATGAGGATCAGCAGGTTGGTGATGTCGCGGGCCCAGTCGTCGTCGTTCAGGCAGAGGAAACCGCCCATGTTCACCAGGGCGTCCTTCTTCGCGCTCATCGTGCAGCCGTCGCCGAGGGCGAAGATCTCCCGCGCGATCTCCTTGATGCTCCGGTCGCGGTAGCCGGGCTCGCGCCGCTTGATGAACCAGGAGTTCTCGGCGAAGCGGCAGGCGTCGAAGATCAGGGGCACGCCCTTGCCGTGGCAGAAGGCCGAGACCTCGCGGATGTTCGCCAGCGACACGGGCTGGCCGCCGCCGCTGTTGTTGGTGATGGTGATCATGACGAAGGGGATGCGGTCGCCGTAGAGGTCGAAGGCCGCGGCGAGCTTCGCCAGCGACATGTTCCCCTTGAACGGGTGGTCGCCCGCGGGGTCGAGGCCCTCGTCGATGACGCAGTCGAGCGCGAGCGCGCCCTGGTGCTCGACGTTGGCGCGCGTGGTGTCGAAGTGGATGTTGTTGGGCACCACCGAGCGCTTGTCCAGGCGCGTGGTGAACAGCAGGTTCTCCGCCACGCGGCCCTGGTGCGTGGGGATGACGTGGCGGTAGCCGAAGATGTCGCGGATGGTGTCCTCGAAGTCGTAGTAGTTGCGGCTGCCGGCGTAGGCCTCGTCCCCCTGCACCAGCGCGCCCCACTGGGCGTCGCTCATCGCCGAGGTGCCGCTGTCGGTCAGCAGGTCGACGTAGATCGACGAGCTCGGCAGGCTGAAGACGTTGTAGCCGGCCTTGGCCAGCGCCGCGGCGCGCTGCTCGCGGCTGACGCGGCGGACCGGTTCGACGACCTTGATGCGGTAGGGGACGAACGGCAATTCCATGGATCCTCCTCGACCAGGGAGACGGCGGAAGGCCTTGCCACGGGCGGCGCGGGCGCGCATCCTGCTGGTCCGAAGGTAGCAGCCGCCGATACGGCGAACAAGGAAAGAGGGGGCGCGCGATGGGACTGCCGGCGGGCTGGCGGCGGGACGTGCGCGGGGCGTGGCGGGCGGCGGTGGGCCCGACGCGGGACCCGCGGGCCGTGGCGCGCGGCGTCGCGGCGGGCCTGCTGGTGGCGCCGACGCCGGTGCTCGGCCTGCACACCTGGATGGCGCTGGGTCTCGCGGCGGCGCTGCGCGCGAACCGGCCGGCGGCCCTGCTCGCCTCGAACCTCTCGAACCCGCTGACCTTCCTGCCCCTGGTCCTGCTCGACGTGCGCGCTGGCACCTGGCTGCTGGGGCGCCCCCTGCCGACCCTGGCCGCCGACGAGCTCTCGCGGGCCCGCCTGGGCGAGGCGCTGCTGGCGGCCTGGCTCGGGGCCGTCGCGCTGGGCCTGGTCCTGGCCGCGGTCGGCTACCCCGCGGCGCTGGCGCTGGCCCGACGCCGGCTCGCGGCCGCCGACGGGAATCAGCCGCCGTCCTCCCCGAGCGGCGAGCGGTCCTTGTAGCACACCAGCAGGCGGTCCCCCGCCGGCGCGAGCGCGCGGTAGAGCTCGCGCGGCTTCTCGTTGCCGAAGCACAGGCAGGCCAGGTCGTGGGGTCGCCCGCCGACGCCGTCCTCGGGCGTCGTGAGCGCCAGGATCGTCGGCCCGCCCGCCGGCGCCCGCAGGTCGCCGATCCCGTCGACCTCCAGCCGCCAGGCGGCCAGCAGCGGATCGCCGGCCAGTTCCGCCAGCGTGGCGCCGCCGTGGTCGGCGATCAGCGCCTTCAAGCGCCGGCGCGCCGCCGGCCAGGCCAGCCACGTCTCCGACCAGCCGGCGCGCGCCGCCAGGGCGACCAGCGCGGACAGCGTCGTGGTCGGCGCCGCCGCCGTCTCCTGGAGCCACTGCCGGTATTCCCGGGCCGCCCGCGGCGGCAGCAGGCCGGCGGCGAATTCTGGCGCGGTGGTGCGGTCGGGCGCGCCGCCGCGGCGGGCCGCGACGCCGTCACCCCTGCCGGCCACGTCCTGGGCCAGCGCCAGGAATTCCAGCGGTCCCGGCAGCAGCAGGGCATCCAGGCGGTGGCGCTCCAGCGGGATCCAGCCGGCGAGCGCCGCGGTCGGTGCGAGCGTGGCGAAATCGCTGCGCAGGGGCGCGACCAGGTTCCAGAGACGCCCCGCTCCTCCCCGCTGCTGTTCGACGATGAGGTTGACGGCCTCCGGGCCGTTGGTGGTGTAGGAGGACACGACCGCGCCGCGCTCGCGGCGCCCGGCGCGGACGCGGGGGCGCTCGCCGTCGACGCGCGCGGCCAGATCCAGGATCTCCTCGCAGACCTGGCGCGACTGGTCGCGCTGCTCCCGCAGGACGATCACCTGCTGGCGGGGCGGCATCTCCAGGTAGAGGTGCTCGCGCGTCTCCTGGCAGAGCAGGGGGTCCACCGTCCACAGCTGCCGGCCGGCCCGGTAACGCTGCGCGGCACGGAAGCGCAGCGCCGTCGTGAGGTCCTGGGCCTCGAGCAGCACCAGCACCTCGTGCGCGGGGGCGACGGACTGGGGGCCGTCCGCCGGCGGATCGCCCAGATCCAGACCATCGTCCGCCAGCGCCAGGTTCAGCGGCGGCAGGCCGGGCCCCAGCCGGCGCCAGGCGAGATGGAAGCGGGCGGCGGCCGCGGTCCCCGGCGCGATCACGAGGATCTGCCGGTCGTCGCTCCCTTCGCCCAACAACGCCGCGAGCAGCCGCGCGGCTTCCTCGCACGCGCCGGTGCCGGCCATCCCCTCCAGCACCAGCGGCGGCGAGCCGGGCGGCGGCCAGTCGGTCACGGTGGTCGCGGCGGCCTCGCGCGCGCCGCTCCGGCCGGCGACCGGCCGCACGTCGGGCAGGTGCCCGTCGTGCCAGGCGACGAGCAGCTGCTCCCGCCAGACGCCGTCTTCGCGGGCGAGGGCGGCCAGCAGCGCGGCCGCGGGCGCCGGGTCGGAGCCGGCCGCGAACACGGCGGCGAAGTCCGCCAGCGCGATCTCGCCGCACGCCGGCGCGCCGTCGACGTACCACAGGCCCAGCATCACGCCCGCCGCGTGCACGTCGTCGTCCGCATCGCCGAGCGGGCCCGCTCCCCGTTCGGGGGCGGCCAGCGCCCGCGCCCGCTCGCGCACGGCCGCGAGGCGGCCGGCGACCAGCGCGGCCAGCGTCGCGGCGTCGCCGCGCACGCCGCAGCGGCGCCGCGTCGAATGCAGGGAGCCGCCCGCCGCGGCGTAGACCAGCAGGGTACCCCCTGCGGGAGCGTGCTGCGGCGAGATGGCCAGCAGCAGGCGGTCCCACCAGACGCGCTCGGTCGGGTCGAGCCACGGCCACAGCCGGGCCGGCTCGGTCAGCAGGGGCGATCCCTCCAGTGCCGTCGCCGGTCCCAGCGCGGCGATCACGCGCGGCAGCAGCGCGTCGAGCCGCGCGAGACGGTACTCGGCCTCCACCAGGGCCACCGCGGCGCGCACGCGCCGCGGCCGGGGCGACGGCTCCCGCCCGAGGCTGCGCCCACCGACCGCCGCCGACCAGGCGGCGACTCCCAGGGCGCGCCGCACCTCGGCCGCCGGCAGACCGGTCAGCGTTTCGATGCAGCGGGACGGCAGCGGCCCGTCCCCACCGGGGCCGGCCTCGGCCAGAGGCGGCGTCGCGGCCGCGGCGAGCAGCCGGCGGAAATCGCCGTCGTTCTCGCGGCGCTCGTCGCCGGCCAGGGTTCCGCAGGCGGTGTCGAGTTCGAGCGGGTGGAACCAGAGGCCCGTCTCGCCGCGGGCGCGCAGGCGGAAGCGCCGCAGCTCCTGCTCGCCGGGAGGCGGGTCCAGCAGGGCGTGGCGGCACTCGGCCGGCGGCTCCTCGGTGCGGCCCAGGACGCAGACGAGCCACTCGTCCGGCGCGGGCGACACCTCGATCTGGCGGCCCGGCTGCAGCCGCCAGCGACGGCCGGCCTCGTCCAGCAACGATGTCAGCAGCGGCACGTGCTCGGGAGCCGCCCAGACGCACAGGGGCTCGGGCCGCGGCGCGGCCGTGCGTTCGGCCAGGGCCCGCAGCTTGTCCCGCCAGAGGCGCCGCAGCAGGGCGGCGCGGTCCGCGGGCGACGCCCAGCGCTCCAGCGACGAGCCGCAGTCGGGGCAGCTCTGGGACCAGCGTTGCCAGGCCACGTCGACGCCGCAACCGGGGCAGGGCCCCTGCGGGTGCGGCACGCGGCCGATCGCGAGCGGCGGCAGGACGGCGAGGTCCGACAGGCTCGCATCGTCCAACGTGTCGTGGACCAGGCCGCCGGCCTGCTCGAACAGGGCGGCCAGATGCCGGCGCCACGACCCGGGCAGGTCCGCCGCCTGCAGCGTCATCGGCGCGTCGATCAGGTGCAGCAGCGCGTGCAGGCAGGGCGCGAAGCGGCCGCCGTCGGTCGCGCGCGTCGGCAACCATTCGCCCAGGTCCCCGGCCCAGATCTCCGCCGGCGGGCGCCGGGCGAGCCGCTGCACGAGTTCGGGATCGGCGAGGTCGGCGGGGCGGGCCCACACCACGGCGTGCCAGCCCTCGTCGGGGCGGGTGGACGGCCCGGCCAGCAGCGACGGCCGCGGCGACGTCAGGGCGTCGCGCAGCACCGCCGCTTCCGGCGGCGGCGCATCGCTCACGACCAGCAGCCAGGCGCCGTGGTCGCCGTCCTCGCGCGCCGCGGCCAGGGCCGAGGCGCTGTGCAGCCAGGCAGCCGCCGGATCGCCCAGCACCAGGCGGCGACGGGCCTGCGGCCAGTCGGCCGGCAAGGCGAGCCGCTCGCGGTCGAGGAAGCCGGCCGGCAAGCCGCGCCCCTGGGCGTCGGTCCAGCCCTGCACCTGCAACCAGCCCAGAACGGCCGCGCGCAGCGGGTCCGTGGCCCGGCCGCGGCGCGCGGGCGCCCGGACCGGGTCGCTGTCGAGGTCGAAGACGCCGGCGTCCCACGCCCCGGCCAGGTCGGCCGCGCCGGCGGCGTCCAGCAGGGGGGCCTCGGCCGCGCCGAGCGGGAACGAGCGCCACCACCGGGTGTCCCCGACCATGACCGTGCCGGCGCTCCTGGCCCGCAGCGCGTGCAGTTCCAGCGCCATCAGGGCGCCGCACGGCGGCGCCGGCGGCAGCACCGGCGTCCCGCCGGCGCCAGGAATCTTCGTCGGCGCCGAGCGCCGAGGCGGGATCCAGGCTCTCCAGCTGCGGAACGTAGAGGACGCCCCCCGCGCAACGCCGGGCGGTGTCGGGGTCCTCCCAGAAATCCGGCGGGAGTTCGATCGCGGGTCCCACGGTCGGTTGGGCGGCGATCTCGCCGCGTGCGAGGGCCAGCAGGCAGGTCCCCAGGGGCCCCCGCCGCGGCACGAGCAGCCGGGCGCCGGCCGAGCCGTCCAACTGCGCCAGCCGTCGGGCGTGGGCCACGGCCGCCGCGCCCAGCCGGACGCGCGCGTCCGGCGGCGGGCCGCCGACCGCCAGCATCAAGGGCGCCGTCGCCGCGCCGCCCCGGGCGAAGACCCGGCAGCGTCCGTGAGCGGCCAGCCAGCCGCCGAGAACCGCCGCGAGGTCCCGATCCAGGACCGGCTCCGGCGCGAGCAGCGACAGCTGGCCGGCGCCCGACTCGGCCAAGGCGCGGTGTCGGAGCGCCGGTTCGTCGGCGCCCGCGCGGTGCCAGCGCCAGTTGATGACGGCGGCGTCGGCGAAGACCCAGGCGCCGGGCCGCCCGCCCAGCCCCCACAGCCGGGCGCGGGCGCGCGCGTCGGTCGGCAGGTCGCCGACCAGCCCCACGACCGGGGCGTCGCCGTCGACGCGGCCGGCCAGCTCCGACGCCCAGCCGGACGGCGCAGCGGCCGCGTCGCAGCGCGGCAGCTGCTCCAGCCACGCGTCGTAGCGATCGAGCAGGGGGCAGGCGCCGGGAGCGCGCGGGCGCAGCAGGCGGTGATCGGCCAGGTCGCCGTTGTGGTTCACGGCGAGGCGGCAGGCGTGCATCAGGGGCAGCAGTCCCAGACCCGGCGCGGAGGCCATCTCCGACAGGCGGGACAGGGCCGCGTCGCGGTCGTGGACCGCGCCGCCCGGCGGCACCAGGGTCCAGGCGCCGGGGTGGCGGGCCAGCGGGCCGGCGAGGTCCGCCAGCCGTTCGGCGCCGTCCAGGACGATGCGCCAGGCGGCGCGGCGCTGGCCCCAGGCTTCCAGCACCGGCCCGCGCTCGGCGGCGAACACCAGGGCCGAATCCGTGGCGGCGAGTTCGGGATCGCGCGGTGCGGCCGTCCGGCCCCCCGCCTCGGCGGCGGCGGCGAAGACGCGCGGCGCGGGCCGGTCCTGGAGCGGCGCCAACGGCCAGCCTTCGGGGCGCACCAGTTCGGGCGGCAGGAACGCCGCCACCAGCCGGGCGGCGGCGTCGCCCCGCCGGGCCAGTTCCCGGATCATGGCCCGCTGGCCGGGCTCGGCGGCCGCCAGCCGCGCCGCGGCGCCGAGCCAGGTGCGGCCCGTCCGCAGGGCCGCCGCGACCGCCGCCGGGACCGCTTCACGGCGCTCGTCGCCCAGCAGCGGGTGCGGCGCCGCCGTTGCGCCGCGCGGGACGGCCAGGGTGTCCAGCACGCCGTCGTCCAGCCCCCGCGCCGGCAGTTCGGGTTCCAGCAAAGCCTCCACCAGGTCCCGCAACTCCCAGCCGTGGAAGGCGTCGCCGATTTCGCCCAGGACCAGGATCCGCTCGCGGGCCTCCCCGAGGAACGCGGCGGCCTCCGCGACGGGAGCGCCGTCGTCCCAGCACAGGACGTCGACGGGCCGGTTCCGGCGCCAGACCACCAGATACCCGCGCCCGTCCTCGCCATCGCGGGCCGCCGAAGCCCACACCCCGTCGCTGGCGCCGACCCGCCGCTCCTGAAGGATCGCCAGGGCGGCGCTGCGGCGGCGTTCGACGACGGGATCGACCGCGATCGCCTCGAGCAGCCCCAGGGCCTCGTCGTAGCGCGGGACCGGCGAAGCGAAGCGTTCCAGGTTGGCGAGCAGGGCGGCGGCGGCCAGGCGGGCCAGGTCGCGCCGATCGGCGGGCGTTCCCTCCAGCCGCGAACAGGCGGCGTAGAGGGTGGCGGCGCGGGAGGCGTCGTCGAGCGGGCCCTCGGCCAGCTGGGCGGCCAGCCAGAGGCGCTCGGACTCCTGGGCGGCGCCGACCATGTGCTCGGGTGCGAGCAGGGCGTCGGCGTCCGCGGCGAGCTCGCGGACGGCGTCGTCCGCCCGCGGCTGGCGGCGCGCGAACTCCAGGACGCGCGCCGCCAGGCGCAGGCGCACGTCGGCGGCCAGCGGCAGCGACACCGCGAGCAGGCCCGGCGGCGGCGGGCTGCCCGCTTCGCAGGCGGCGGCCAGGGCGGCTTCGAGGAAGGGCGAGGGATCGATCCGGCGCAGGTCGGCCAGTTCGCTGGTCGCGGTGAGGTAGGCGGCGCCGGCCGCGAGGTTCAGCCGCTCGCGCGGCGGGAAGGTGCCCGGCGTCGCGACCGAGGCGCGCGCGCGGTCCAGCAGACCGCGCGCCTGCTCGCGGTAGCTCGCCACGAACGCGTCCCGCTCGCGCTCCCAGCGCCCGGCTTCGCCCTTCTCGGCGGCGCCGGCGCCGCGCAGGCGGGTCAGGGCGCGCTTGGCCGCGCCGCTCATCTTCTCGCTCAGGAAGACGCGCACGGGCGAACGCTCGCGGCCGTCGGCCGCCTCGGCGAAGCGGGACTCCGCCCCGCGCAGGTCGCCCTCGTCGAGCCGGGCGCGGGCCTCGGCCAACAGGTCCCAGTAATTCATGGCCGTCCCCCGTCCGGCCCCGTTCAGACGACGATGTTCACGAGCTTGCCGGGCACGACGACGACCTTGCGCACCGGCCCCGCCCCGATCAGCTCGGGGACGCGGCCGTGCGCGAGCGCGTCGCGCTCGATCTGCCGGACGTCGGCGTCGCGGGGCGCCTCCATGCGCTCGCGGATCTTGCCGTTGATCTGGATGACGTAGGTGACCGCGTCGGCGACGAGGTACTCGTCCCGCCAGGCCGGCCACGGGTGGTCGAAGACCGAGCCCTCCCGGCCCAGCCGCGACCACAGTTCGGCGCCGAGGTGCGGCGCGAAGGGCGCGAGCATCTGCACCAGCGCCGTCAGCGCCCCGCGGAAGTCCGCGTCCCCGGGCGCGGGCCGCTCGCGGCCGCAGTAGTGGTAGAGGGCGTTGGTCAGCTCCATCAGGCGGCTGAGCGCCGTGTTGAACTGGAAGCGCTCGAGGTCCTGCGTGCAGCCGCGCACCGAGTTGTGCAGCACCAGGCGCAGCTGCGGCCAGCGCGCGGCGGCCTGCTCGTCCGTCATGGCGGCGGCGTCGGCGGGCGCGTCGCCGGCGGGCGAACGGTCCTCGAGCACCGCGTCCACCAGGCGCCAGACGCGGTTGAGGTAGCGCCAGATGCCGTCGATGCCCTCGTCGGTCCAGTCCCCGCCCTCGGCGAAGGCGAAGCCGAACATGAGGTAGGCGCGCAGCGTGTCGGTGCCGTAGCGCTCGAGGTAGTCGGCCGGCACCACGGTGTTGCCCTTGCTCTTGGACATCTTCTCGCCGTCGCGGGTGATCATGCCCTGGTGGCGCAGGCGCGCGAAGGGCTCCTCCACCGGCACCAGGCCGAGGTCGTGCAGCACCATCGTGATGAAGCGCGAGAAGATCAGGTGCCCGCAGGCGTGGTCGGCGCCGCCGACGTACATGTCCACCGGCAGCCACTTGCGCAGCGTCTCGTAGCGGAACGGGGCGTCGCGCAGGCCCGGCTCGGGGTAGCGCAGGAAGTACCAGCTGCTGCAGACGAAGGTGTCCATCGTATCGGGATCGCGCCGGGCGGGGCCGCCGCAGCTCGGGCAGTCCACGGCCATGAAGGCCTCGCTGCTGGCCAGGGGCGCCTTGCCGCGCGGGCGGAAGTCCACGTCGTCGGGCAGCAGCACCGGCAGCTGGTCGTGCGGGACCGGCACCTCGCCGCAGGCCGGGCAGTGGACGATGGGGATCGGGGCGCCCCAGTAGCGCTGGCGGCTGATCAGCCAGTCGCGCAGGCGGTACTGGACGGTGGCGCGGCCGAGGCCGCGCGCCTCGAGGTCCGCGACGATGCGGCGGGCGCCCTGCTCGCTGTCGCAGCCGTCGTAGGCGCCGGACGCGGTCATCTGCCCGGGACCCGTCCAGGCCTCTGCGAGCGGCGCGTCGGGCGCGGCGCCCGCGGGCAGGATCACCTGACGCACGGGCAGGCCCAGCGCCGCGGCGAAGGCGAAGTCGCGCTCGTCGTGGGCCGGCACCGCCATCACCGCGCCGGTGCCGTAGCTGGCCAGCACGTAGTCGGCGACCAGGATCGGCACGGCTTCCCCGTTGACGGGGTTGACGGCCGTCGCGCCGGTGGGCACGCCGGTCTTGGGCCGGTCGCTGCTCTGACGGTCCACCTCGCTCAGCCGCGCCGACTGGCGGCGGTAGGCGGCCACGCCCGCGCGGTGCTCCGCCCCGGTCAGCGCCTCGACCAGCGGGTGCTCGGGCGCCAGCGCCAGGTAGGTGACGCCGAAGAGCGTGTCGGGGCGGGTCGTGAAGACGCGCAGGGCGAGCGAACCGTCGGCCAGCGTGTCGCCGCCGCCGGCCGCCGCGGCGCCGTCGGCCGGACGCGCGGCGAAGACGACCTCGGCGCCGTGGCTGCGGCCGATCCAGGCGGTCTGCTTCTTCTTGGTCTCTTCGGGCCAGTCCAGCGCGGGCAGGTTGTCGATCAGGCGGTCGGCGTAGCGCGTGATGCGGAAGCACCACTGCGTCAGGTTCTTGCGCACGACCTCGGACTTGCAGCGCTCGCAGACGCCGTCGTCGACCTGCTCGTTGGCCAGCACCGTCTGGCACGAGTCGCACCAGTTGACCGGCTGCGCGGCGCGGTAGGCGAGCCCGTTCTCGAACAGCGTCAGGAAGAGCCACTGCGTCCAGGCGTAGTACTCGGGGGTGTGCGTGGCCAGCTCGCTGCGCCAGTCGTACATCGGCCCCAGCGTGCGCAGCTGCTCGCGGATGAAGGCGATGTTCTCGGCCGTGTGCGCGCCGGGGTGGACGCCGCACTTGATGGCGAAGTTCTCGGCCGGCAGCCCGAAGCTGTCGAAGCCCACGGGCTGGAAGACGTTGTCGCCGCGCTGGCGCCGGTAGCGGGCCCAGGTGTCGGCCGGCACGTAGTTGTACCAGTGGCCGAGGTGGAGCTTGTCCCCCGACGGGTAGGAGAACATGCTCAGGCAGTAGCACTTGGGCTTGTCGGAGTTCCAGTCCACCTGGTCGTGGCCGGTGCGGGCCCAGCGGTCGCGCCAGCGCTCTTCGATCTCCCGGAACGCGTAGTCGGCCATGATCCGTCGATCCTCCGGCCGGCGACGCGCGGGTCGCCGGGGATGGCTGGTCTGTGGGCGTTGGGACGGCGCGGAGCCGCGCGCCTCGGTGGCGCAACTCTAACCGCACGGCACGCGCCGCGCCACCCCCAATCGGCGCCGCCCCGGCGTCGACGCGCGGGGACGCCCGCGGCGTCAGAAGACCCCGGCCGTCACCTCCAGCTGCAACCCCCGCCCGCCCGGCGCGAAGATCACGGCGGCGACGTCGAAGCGGAACTCCGCCGCGTCGCGGGCCGGGTTCGCCGCGAGCCAGACGCGGGCGGCCAGGCGCAGCCGCGACAGCTTGCCGGCGCCGACCGCCGCGGCGGGCGCGCCCCAGCCGTCCCCGCGCCGGGCCTTGACCTCGACGAAGACCAGCAGGGGGCCGCGGCGGGCGATCAGGTCCACCTCGCCGCGACCGGTGCGGAAGCGCCGGGCCAGGACCGTGAATCCCTCGGCGACGTACCACTGGGCCGCGATCTCCTCGCCGCAGCGGCCGAGGGTCGCGGCGCCGGCGCGCTCGTGCATGCGTACCTCCCGCCGGCGGCGCAGCAGGAAGCCTACCAGAGGGAGCCCTGACGCAGCCCGGCGACCGGGCCGAAGGTGCGGCGGTGCAGGGGGCAGGGGCCGAGGCGGCGCAGGGCGGCGAGGTGGTCGGCCGATCCGTAGCCCTTGTGGCCGGCGAAACCGTAGCCGGGATGGCGGGCGTCGAGGTCGACCATCAGGGCGTCGCGCACGACCTTCGCGACGATCGAGGCGGCGGCCACCGCGGCGCTGAGGCCGTCGCCGCCCACCAGGCAGGCGGCGGGGCAGTCCAGCGGCGGCGCCTGGTTGCCGTCGACCAGGACCAGATCGGGCCGGACGCGCAGACGCGCCACGGCGGTCGCCATGGCGCGCAGGCTCGAGCGCAGGATGTCGGTGTGTTCGATCTCGCGGGGCCAGGCGGCCTCCGCCTGCCAGTCCAGCGCCGCGCGGACGATGTCCCGGTACAGCGCTTCGCGACGGCGGGCGGTGAGCCGCTTCGAATCGTCCAGCGCCTCGGGCGCCCAGCCCGGCGGCAGCACCACCGCCGCGGCCACCACGGGGCCGGCCAGGCAGCCGCGTCCGGCCTCGTCCGTGCCGGCGATCACCAGGGCCCCGCCCTCCCGCGAGGGGTCGGCGCCGCGTTCGCGGTCGAAGGCGGCCAGGCGGGCGCCGCAGCCGCTCACTTGCGGCCGAACTGCTTCTCGCGGATGCGGGCCTTCTTGCCGGTCAGCTCGCGCAGGTAGTAGAGCTTGCTGCGGCGGATCCGGCCGCGGCGCACCAGCTCGATCCCGGCGAGGTTCGGGCTCTCGATCGGCAGCACGCGCTCGACGGCCACGCCGTTGGAGATCTTGCGCACGGTGATCGAGGCCTCGTTCGCCGAGCCCTGGCGGGCGATGACGACGCCCTCGTAGTTCTGGATGCGGGTCTTGCCGCCCTCGGTGATGTTCATGCGGCAGCGGATCGTGTCGCCGATGCCGAACACCGGCAGGTCCGAGCGCAGCTTCTCGGTGCGGATCGTGTCGATGATGTTGCTCATCGCAGCCTCCTGGTCGTACCCGCCGGCTCCGCGCCGGGGGGCGGGGTCCGCGGACCCCGTCGTGGCTCGCCGCCGTTCCGCGCGTGGAGCGGCGGCGTCGTTCGTCTCATGCCTGGTCCGTCATGCTCCCTCGCCCCCGCGGTCCCGCGGCGGGCGTTCCCGGCCCGTGGCCAGGTCCGGGCGACGCTCCCGCGTCCGCTCCCGGGACCTCTCCGCGCGCCAGCGCTCGATGTTCGCGTGGTGGCCCGAGATCAGGATCTCGGGCACCGCCAGCCCGCGGTACTCCGGCGGCCGGGTGTACCAGGGACCTTCGAGCCCGCCGTCGAGCGCGGCGGTGAAACTGTCGCATTCGGCCGAATCGCTGTTGCCCAGCACCCCGGGCAGCCGCCGCACCAGGGCGTCGATCACCACGAGCGCGGGCAGTTCCCCGCCGGTCAGCACGTAGTCCCCGACGGAGACCTCGCGCGGCCGCAGCAGGTCCAGCACCCGCTGGTCCACGCCCTTGTAGTGGCCGCAGACCAGGACGAGCTCGCCGGCGGCCACGGCCTGCGCGGCCAGCTCCAGCACCAGCTCCTCGTCCAGCCTCTCCCCCTGCGCCGACATCAGCAGCAGGGGCGCCGACCCGTCGGTGCGCGCGGCCTCGACCGCCTCGACCACCGGCGGGGCCATCAGGACCATCCCCGCGCCGCCCCCGTAGGGCGCGTCGTCGACCGTCCCGTGCCGGTCCACCGCGTGGTCGCGGATGTCCAGGACCTCGTAGGTCACCTGCCCCTGGCGCTCGGCCCGGCCCAGGATGCTGGTGGCCAGGACCGCCCGGACCATCTCCGGGAACAGGGTGACGACCTTAATCGCCAGCGACATCGAGCAATCCCTCCGGCGGGTCGATCACGAGCGTCCCCTGCAGCTCGTCCTCGGGCCGCAGGATCGGCGGCACGGCCGGGATCAGGCACTCGCGCCCGCCGCGCGGCACGACCAGCATGAACCCGGCGCCGTAGGTGCGCACGTCGTCGACCTCGCCGACCGCCTCGCCCGTCGCGGTCGCCACCGGGCGGCCGAGCCAGCGGAACGGCAGGCCGCCGCGCGGTCGCGGGAAATCGGGGGCGGCGTAGCGGCTCCGGAGGAAGCCCACCATCCTGCCCACGGCGCCCTCGGCGCCTTCCCGCGTGCCGATCCCCGGCACGGTCACCACGTAGCAGGTCCCCTGGGGTCGCCAGGAATCGGGCGCGAACGGCGCGCCGTCGTCCCAGACCAGGTCGCCGGAGTCCAACAGGGGCTCGTGCCAGTCGATCAGCGGGTAGAGCTTCAGCTCGCCCCGCAGACCCACCGCCTTGACCACGTCGGCGACGGGCATGAACTCGTCGGCCGGGATCTCCGTCATGCGCTACTGCTCGTTCGCGATCTCGAAACCGAAGCGCCGGTCGACCCGCAGGCCCACGGCCTGCAGCAGGCCGCGCACCGCCTTCACGGTCGCGCCCCCCTTGCCGATGATCTGGCCCACGTCGTCCGGGTGCACCTGCACCAGGAAGACCTCCTCGCCGTCGCGCTCCACGGCTGGATGCGCACGTCCTCGGGATGGTCGACCAGGTTCACCGTGATGTACGAGACCAGTTCCATTGCCTTGCTCATGGCGGTCAGCTCTCGGCCGCGGGCGCGTCGCCATCGGCGGGTGCGTCGGCGGGCGCGGCGGCTTCGGCGGCCGCGGCTGCGGCTTCCTCGGCGGCCTGCCGGGCGGCGGCGGCTTCGGCGGCGGCGGCCTCGGCGGCGGCGGCCTCCTCGGCGGCCTTCTTGGCGGCGACGGCCTCGGCCTTCGCCTTGCGATCCTGCTCGGCCTTGGCCTGGGCCTTGGCGCCGAGGCGGCCGTCGAGGTCGCTCTTCCAGGCCGACACGCGGGCCTCGACCTCGTCGGCGGACAGGCCCTGGCGCAGCAGCTCCCAGCGCAGCAGGACGCCCTCGCGGCGCATCAGGGAGCGGGCGGTCTCGCTGACCGTGGCGCCCTTGCGCAGCCAGGCGATGATCTCCTGCTCGTGCAGCTTCACTTCCAGCGGGTCGGCGAACGGGTTGTAGAAGCCCAGGTTCGCCAGATAGGCGCCGTCGCGCCGGTTGCGGCTGTCGGTGACGATCAGCCGGTAGAAGGGCCTCTGCTTGCGACCCATGCGGGTCAGACGGATCGTGGTCGACACTGAGTACCTCCGGGTTCGTGTCGGTGAGTTGCCCCGCGCCCGCCGTTCAGGCGCGAAGCGATCCAATATACACCCTCGGACGGCCGGATCCAAGCCGCCCGGACCGCGGGACGGGGCCTAGCCGCGCCCGCCCAGCACCTTGCGCCCGAACTCCTCCAGACCGCCGGCGGCGTTGATGCTGCGCATCATCCGCCGCATGTCGCGGTACTGCTTGAGCAGCCGGTTGACCTGGGACACGTTCGTGCCGCTGCCGCGGGCGATCCGCTTGCGCCGCGAGCCGTTGATGATCTCCGGGCTGCGCCGCTCGGTCGGGGTCATCGAGTTCAGGATGGCCTCGACCCGGCCCAGCTGCCCCTCGTCGACGTTCGACTTGTCGATCAGCCCGCCGTCGACCCCGGGCAGCATCTTCATGATCCCCTTCAGGGGGCCCATCCGCCGCACCTGGCGGATCTGCTTCTGGAAATCCTCGAGCGTGAACTGGTTCTGCAGGAAGCGCTCGGCCAGCGCCTCGGCCTCCTGCTGGTCCATGTTCTCCTCGGCCCGCTCGATCAGCGACATGACGTCGCCCATGCCGAGGATCCGGCCCGCCATGCGGTCCGGGTGGAAGGTCTCCAGGTCGGCGAGCTTCTCGCCGGTGGAGACCAGCTTGACCGGGCGGCCCGTGACCGCCTTGACCGAGAGCGCGGCGCCGCCGCGGGCGTCGCCGTCCATCTTGGTCAGCACGGCGCCGTCGAAGCCCACCTGCGCGGCGAACTCGCGGGCGACGGTCACCGCCTCCTGGCCGGTCATGGCGTCCACGACCAGGAGCTTCTCGTCCATCGGGACGGCCTTGTCGATCGCGGCCAGCTCGTCCATGAGCGTGGTGTCGATGTGCAGGCGCCCGGCGGTGTCGACGATCAGCACGTCGCACTTGTTGTCGCGGGCCCGGCGCAGGCCGAGCTTGACGATCTGCGCGGCGTTGCGGCGCTCGCGGTCGGCGTGGACCGGCACCCCCGCCTGCGCGGCCAGCGTCTCGAGCTGGTCGATCGCCGCGGGCCGGTAGATGTCCGCCGCCACCAGCAGGGGCGAGCGGCCTTCCTTCAGCAGGCGCAGCGCGAGCTTCGCGCAGAACGTGGTCTTGCCGCTGCCCTGCAGGCCCATGACCATGACCGTGGCCACCGGCGCGCCCGACAGGTTCAGCGAAGCCGTCTCGCCGCCGAGCAGGTCCACGATCTCGTCGCGGACGATCTTGACGACCTGCTGGTCGGCCGACAGGCTGTCCCAGACCTGCTGCCCCGCCGCCTTTTCGGCCACCCGGGCGACGAAGTCCTTGGCGACCTGGTAGTTGACGTCCGCCTCGAGCAGGGCCAGGCGCACCTCGCGCAGCGCTTCCCTGACGTTCTCCTCGGTGAGGCGGTCCTGGCCCGACAGCTTGCGCAGCGCGCCGCCCAGCCGGCTGGTCAACTCCTGGAACACCGTCGGGATCCTCTCGCAGGGACGTGGCGGCGCGCACAAAAACAACGGGCGGACGCTCCCGGCGCCCTGCCCTTCTTGCCGCGACCGCCCAGTATCGTCGAATCCGGGCCCGAAATCAAGCGTCTTGTGGGTTTCCGGGCGGGTCAGCGCAGGGAGGCGACCGCCGCCGCCGCGTCGGCGGCGCCGAACAGGTAGGAGCCGGCGACCAGGATGTCGGCGCCGGCTTTGCGGCAATCCGGGGCCGTCCCGGCGTTGACGCCCCCGTCGATGGAGATGGCGAACCCCAGCCCGGCGGCGGCCCGCCGCGCGGCCAGGGTCCGCAGCTTGTCCAGGGCCGCCGGCTGGAAGCTCTGGCCTCCGGCCCCCGGCTCGACGGACATCACCAGCACGAGGTCGACCCGGTCGAGCCAGGGCAGGACCGTCTCCAGGGGGGTGCCGGGGTTCAGGCTGAGGCCGCGGCGCAGGCCGAGCGCCCCGATTTCCGCGAGGGCCGCGCCCGGATCCGGGACGGCTTCGATATGGATGGTGATCGCATCGGCGCCGGCCCGGGCGAAGGCCGCGAAGTGGCGCTCCGGCTGCGCCACCATCAGGTGCGCGTCCAGCGGCAGGGCCGTGCGCCGCCGCACGGCGGCCACGACGAGCGGGCCGAAGGTGAGGTTGGGGACGAAGTGCCCGTCCATGACGTCGAGGTGGATCAGGTCCGCGCCCGCGGACTCCATCTTCGCGACGTCCCGCCCCAGGTCGGCGAAGTCGGCCGACAGCAGGGAGGGCGCCACCGCCGTCGCGTTCTCAGCGCGTCGCGACCACCAGTTCAACGATCTCTCCCCTGAGGATCCGGGTCCCCGGTTCGGGTGACTGGCGCAGGATCGTCTGCGGCGGCGTCCGGGAATCGCGGGCGTGGCGCAGCGGCGCCAGGATGCAGCCGGACTCCACGACGGCCCCGCGCGCCGTCGACAGCGTCTGGCCCTTGAGGTCGGGCATGAGGAACCCGGGCGCCTCCGCCTGATCGGCCATCACCACGTCCACGGTCACGCCCTTGCGGCTCTCGGTGCCGGCCGCGGGGTACTGCAGCACCACGGTCGACGGCGCCCCGGCGAGTCCGCGCGCCCGCAGGGTGCGCCCGGCGCGGAAGCCGCCGCGCTGCAGCGTGGCCGCGGCCTGCTGCGCGTTGAGGCCGGCCAGATCGGGCACGGCGCCGGACGGCGGGCCGCTGCTGAGCACCAGGCCCACGGCCCTCCCCTTGCGCACGGGCTGCCCGGGCGCGGGGTGCTGGTCCACGACGTTGCCGACCGGCTGCCGGGCGTGGGCCTCGCTGCGCACGACCTCGACCTCGAGGCCGGCGCCGGCGGCGGTCCGGCGCGCCTGCGCCAGGGTCGTCTCGCGCAGGTCGGGCACGCGGACCTCGGCGCGGCGGTGGATCAGCTGCGGGACGAGCAGGTAGTTGCTCAGGGCCAGGCCGACGGCGCAGGCGGCGCCGAGGCCGGCGAGCAGCAGCAGGAATTGCCAGGACTTCACGACGCCTCCCTTGACGGTACAGCCGGGCCGCGAAGAAACCGTCCGCGCCCTCGCGCTGGGGCAGCCAGGTCCGCGCCCATTCCCCGTTCGCGTGCCAGGGGCAGGGCGCCAGCGACGGGTGCGCCGCCAGGATCGTGTGCAGGACGTCCTCGTTCTCCTCGGGCTCCAGGGAGCACGTGGCGTAGAGCAGCCGGCCGCCCGGCCGCAGCAGCCCGGCCGACTCGCGCGCCAGCTCCGTCAGCCGGGCCGCCGACGCGGCGACCGACTCCGGCCGCAGGCGCCACCTGCCCTCGGGGTGGCGCCGCAGCACGCCGGTCCCGGTGCAGGGACCGTCGAGCAGGACCGTCGCGAAGCTGGCCGGCCGGAAGGGCGCCGCCCTGCCGTCAGCAGATACCACGAGGTCCGGGCCCGCGTCGATCCTTTTCGCCGCCGCCTGCAGCTTGCGCAGGCGCCGGGCGCTGAGGTCCGCGGCCACCAGCAGCTCCCCCGCGCCGAGGGCCGCGCGCAGGCGGGCCGTCTTGCCGCCCGGTGCTGCGCACAGGTCCAGCGCCGGTCCCGCGACGCCGTCCAGCAGCAGATCGCAGGCCGCCTGGACCGCCTCGTCCTGGACGATCAGTTCCGGGCGCTCCAGCAGCAGGGCCGCCAACGCGGCGCGTTCCTCGCTCTCGAGCAGCAGGGCGCGCGGGCACAGTTCCCCGGGACGGGCTTGACGGCCGGCGTCGGCCAGCCGGGCGGCGACGGCGCGCGGATCGGCGGGCGCCAGCACGTGCACGGCCAGCGGCGGCGGCTGGTTGTTGCACCGGCAGAGCTCCGCGGTCCCCTCGAGACCGTAGCGCGCGCGCCACCGCGCGACCAGCCAGCGCGGGTGGCTCCACCAGGCGGCCAGCCAGCCGTCGGGATCGCGCGCGGGGTCCGGAAACATCGGGCGCAGGGCGTCCAGCGGGATCGGCGCGTCGCCGGCGGCGCCGCTTCACCGACTGCAGCAGCCCGTTGACGAAGGGCGCGGGCCACGGCCCCGCGACCTCGCGGGCCAGGGCCACGCTCTGGTGGATCGCCGCGTGGTCGGGCACGCGGTCCATGCCCAGCAGCTGGTGCAGGCCCAGGCGCAGCACGTCGGCGATCGGCGGCGGTGTCGTCGCGTCCCGGCGCGAGAAGCGCCGCACGAGATGGTCGTAGCGGCCGCGCCAGCGCAGCGTGCCCTTGACGAGCTCCGCCAGGAAGCGGCGGTCGCGCTCGTCGGGCAAGCGCCCCAGCGCGGCGTCGAGGGCCGCGTCGAGGTTCTCGTCCTGCTCGGCGCGCTGCAGCACGTCCCAGGCGAGGCGGCGCACGGGGTCGAGGCTCATGAGCGCAGGCGGGTGCCGGCGGGGATCGGGCAGCCGCGCAGGAATTCGGCGGCGGTCATCGGCTTCTTGCCGGGGTTCTGCAGGCCGGTCACCAGCAGCACGCCCTCCCCGCAGGCCACGCACAGCCCCTCGTCCACGACGGCGAGCACGGTGCCGGGCTCGGCGCCCGAGGTGTGGAAGGACCAGGGGCGCGCGGCGGTGATCTTGATCTGGTTGTCGGCGAGGTAGGTCGTGGCGCCGGGCCAGGGCTGCAGCCCGCGCACCTGGTTGTGCACCTTCACCGCCGAGCGCTCCCAGCGCAGGGGCGACAGCGAGCGGTTGAGCTTCGGGGCGTAGACGGCGCCCGTCTCGTTCTGCGGCGTCCCGGCCTGCGTCGCGGCGCCCGCCTCGAGGCCGCGCAGGGTGCGCACCATCAGGTCCGCGCCCAGGCCCGCCAGGCGGTCCAGCAGGTCGCCCGCGGTCTCCTCGGGCTCGATGGCCACCGCGAGCTGCGCCAGGACGGGCCCGGTGTCCACGCCGGCGTCCATGCGCATGATGCTCACGCCGCTCCAGGCGTCGCCGTGCATGATCGCGTAGTGGACGGGCGCGACGCCGCGCCAGCGCGGCAGCAGCGAAGCGTGCAGGTTGATGCAGCCCAGACGCGGGGCGTCGAGCAGGGGCTGGCGCAGGATGTGGCCGAACGCGGCGACCACCACGGCGTCGGGAGCGGCGTCCGCCACCAGCTGCGTGACGCGGGAGGCGTCGCCGACGCCCCACTCCACGACGGGCAGCCCGTGGCCGCGGGCCGCGTCCTTGACCGCGGTCGCCTCGAGCAGCCGGCCGCGGCCGGCGCGGCGGTCGGGCTGGGTGACGACCAGGGGGATCTCGGCGCGGCTCTCGACCAGGGCGTCGAGCGTCGGCACCGCGAACTCCGGCGAGCCCATGAACACGATCCTCACGCGCGACCTCCCATGGGGCGCAGGCGCCGCAGCCCCAGCCGCAGCTCCACGCCGAACCGCCGCCAGGGACCGAGGTGGTCCACCATCAGGATCCCGTCGAGGTGATCCAGCTCGTGCAGCGCGATGCGCGCGGCCAGCCCGTCGTCGCGCAGCCAGCGGGTCGCGCCCGCGGGGTCGCGGTAGCGCACCACCGCCGAGCGCGGCCGCGCGATCCGCCGGTAGATGCCGGGGAAGGACAGGCAGCCCTCCTCGAACGAGGTCGCGGGGCCGCCGGTCTCCTCCAGCACGGGGTCGAGCATCACCAGCGGCGGGCGCCGGCCGGCGAGGTCCGGCTGCACCACGATCACGCGCCGGTCGTCCCCCAACTGGGGCGCGGCCAGCCCGACGCCGTGGTGGCGGCGCATGAGCGCGAGCATGTCCTCTACGAGCGCGTCGAGCCCCGGTTCGCCGGGCTCCGGACTGCGGCAGACCTGGCGCAGGCGCCGGTCGCCGTACAGCACCAGCCGGCGCGGCGCGTCCCCGTCCACGATCAGGACGGCAGGACCGTGGCGACCGCGCTGCGGGCGATCTCCACCTTGACGCCGTCGCCGATGGTGCAGACCAGACGGTCGTCCTTGACGCTCTGCACGGTCGCGAACAGGCCGCCGGTGGTGACGATCTGGTCGCCCTTCTTGAGGCTCTCGAGCATCAGGCGGTGCTTCTTCTGCCGCTGGGCGTTCGGGCGCCAGATCAGCAGGTAGAACACCAGCACCATCATGCCGATGAAGACGAAATTCATGAGGATGGCGCCCTGGCCGGGCGCGGCCTGCCCCTGCTGGGGCGCGGGGCTCATGGCGAGGAAGTTCGCTAGCGACATGACTGCTCCTTGTCGACGTTCGTTCGCGAGACGGGACCAAGATGGCACAGTCGGGGGCCGCGGGCAAACCCGGAGTCGCTGGGTTGGCTTGGCCAGGCCCGTTCAGGGCCGGTCGGCGTCGCCGGCGAGCCGCCGGCGCTCGCCCTCGTCCCAGCGCGCGAGGAAGGCCGCCGCGTGGGCCTGCAGGCGGCCCGCGGCGATGGCCTCGCGCAGGCCGCGCATCAGGTCCTGGTAGAACCAGACGTTGTGGGTGGTGGCCAGCGTCAGGCCGAGGATCTCGCCGCTGGACAGCAGGTGCCGCACGTAGGCGCGGCTGTGGCGCGCGCAGACCGGGCAGCCGCAGTCGGCGTCCAGGGGCCGCTCGTCGCGGGCGTAGGCGCCGTTCTTGACCACCAGCCGGCCGTCGTGCGTCAGCACGGTGCCGGTGCGGCCCATGCGCGTCGGCAGCACGCAGTCGAACATGTCCACGCCGGCGAGCACGCCGTGGACGATGTCGTCGGGGAAGCCCACCCCCATCAGGTAGCGCGGCCGGTCCGGCGGCAGCAGCGCCGCCGTCGTCGCGGTCATCTCCCGCATCAGGGGCACGGGCTCGCCGACCGACACGCCGCCGATGGCCGTGCCGGGCAGGTCGAGCTCGGCGACCAGCTCGGCGGAGCGCCGCCGCTGCTGCGGGTCGAAGCCGCCCTGCACGATGCCGAACAGCACGCGCTCGTAACCGTCCTTGCGACGGCGCCCGCCGGGGCCGAAGGCGTCGCGGCAGCGGCGCAGCCAGCGGTCGGTGCGGTCCACGGCGGCCGCGACGGCGGCCGCGTCGGCGCCGTGGGGCAGGCAGTGGTCGAAGGCCATGACGATGTCCGCGCCCAGCGCCAGCTGGATCTCCATCGACAGCTCGGGCGTGAAGCGGTGGCTGCTGCCGTCCAGGTGGGAGCGGAAGGCCACGCCGTCCTCGTCGACCTTGTTCAGCGCGGACAGCGAGAAGACCTGGAAACCGGCGCTGTCGGTGAGCATCGCCCCGTCCCAGCCCTCGAAGCGGTGCAGCCCGCCGAGGTCCTCGATCAGCCGGTGGCCGGGGCGCAGGTACAGGTGGTAGGTGTTGCCGAGGATCAGGCGGGACCCCGACGCGGCCACCTGTTCGAAGGTCATGGCCTTGATCGAGCCGTGCGTGCCGACGGGCATGAACACCGGCGTCTCGACCTCGGCGTGGGGCGTGCGCAGCAGGCCGCGGCGCGCCGCGCCGTCGCGGGCCGTCACCGCGAAGCCGAAGGGGCGGTCGAGGTCGGCGGGGGCGTCGCGGTTCATCGTGCGTCCTCCGTCTCGGCGACCGCGTCCGGCAGGACGAGCATCGCGTCGCCGTAGCTGTAGAAGCGCCAGCCGTCGCCCACCGCCCGCGCGTAGGCCGGCCGCCAGCGGTCCGTCCCGCCCAGGAAGGCCGCCAGCAGCATCAGCAGCGACGAGCCGGGCAGGTGGAAGTTGGTGATCAGGCCGTCGGCCGCCGGCACCGGGTCCGGCGGGGCCACGAACAGGCGCGTCAGGCCCGACACGCGCCAGGCCGCGCCGTCGCTGGCTCGCGCACGGCCTCGCCCGCGAACTCCGCCGGCGCGTCCGGCGTCCCCGGGCCCCAGCGCTGGTCCGGCCCGTCGCGGTCCAGTTCCAGGCGACGGACCGTCTCGAGCACCCGCAGCGAGGTGGTGCCGACCGCGATCACGCGCCCGCCGCCGCGGCGGCAGCGCCGCACGGCGGCGTCGGTCGCGGCCGGCAGCGTGAAGCGCTCGGCGTGCAGGCGCCGCCGCGCCACGTCGGCGGCGTCCGGCGCCCGGAACGTGCCGGAACCGACGTGCAGCGTGACCGCCGCCCAGCCGACGCCGGCCTCCCGCAACCGCGCCGTCAGCTCCGTGTCGAAGTGCAGGCCGGCGGTCGGGGCCGCGACCGAGCCCCGCTCGTGCGCGTACACCGTCTGGTAGCGCTCGCGGTCGAGCGCCGCCAGCTCGGGCGCGGTCCCGGGCCCGCGCCGGATGTAGGGCGGCAGGGGCGTCTCCCCCCGCCGCTGCGCGAGGTCGGCCAGGTCGCCGCCGCAACCGCGCACGACGAGCGCGCCGCCCAGCTCCCGGCCCAGGATCTCGACCTCTCCGTCGGCGTCGCCCTCGGCGCCGCTCCCCTCGGGGTACAGACGTTCGCCGTCCTTCAGGCGCCGGGTCGGCTGCGCCAGGGCCAGCCAGCGCCCGTCGCCCAGCGGCCGTTCCAGCAGCAGCTCGACGCGGCCGCCGCTGGCGCGGCGCAGCCGCAGGCGCGCCGGCAGGACCCGCGAGTCGTTGACCACCAGCAGGTCCCCCGCGCGCAGCAGCGAGGGCAGGTCCGCGAAGGTCCCCGCACCCCGCACGCCGCCGTCGCGCCCGACCAGCAGCAGGCGCGAGCCGGTGCGCTCGGGGGCCGGCGCCTGGGCGACGAGTTGCGGCGGCAGATCGTAGTGGAAGGGGGGCGCCGCCGCCGGCGGCTCAGAGGAGGTCACGCTGGATGTCCTGGGCGCCCTGGATGTCCTGAACGGTCATCCTGGCCGCGGCGGGGCGGGGCGAGCCCCAGGTGGGCGCAGGCCCGCTCGGTCGTCTCGCGCCCGCGCGGCGTGCGCTTGAGCAGTCCGGTCTGGATCAGGAAGGGCTCCACGACGTCCTCGAGCGTGTCCAGCTCCTCGCCCAGCGACACCGACAGGTTCTGCAGGCCGACGGGCCCGCCGCCGAAATGCTCGACGATCAGGCGCAGGTAGCGCCGGTCCAGCGGTTCCAGGCCGAGCCGGTCGACGCCAAGGCGCGTCAGCCCGTCGTCGGCGGTCTCGCGGTCGATCACCTTGCGGCCCGCGATCTGGGCGTAGTCGCGCACGCGGCGCAGCAGGCGGTTGGCCGCGCGCGGCGTGCCGCGCGAGCGCCGCGCCAGCTCCAGCGCGCCGTCGGGGTCCAGGCCGATGCCCAGGATGCCCGCCGAGCGGCCCAGGATGATCTGCAGCTCCTCGGGCGGGTAGAAGTCCAGGTGGCAGACGATGCCGAAGCGCGAGCGCAGCGCGGCGGTGATCATGCCGGCGCGCGTGGTCGCGCCCAGCAGCGTGAAGGGCGCGAGGTCCAGCTGGAAGTGGCGCGCGTGGGGGCCCTTGTCCACGACGATCTCGATGCGCCGGTCCTCCATGGCCGGGTACAGGTACTCCTCGACCGTGCGGTTGAGGCGGTGGATCTCGTCGATGAAGACCGCCGAGGGGCCCTCGTGCTGCGTCAGCAGGCCGACCAGCTCGGCGCTGTTCTGGAAGGCGGGGCCGCTGCTCTGGCGCAGCTCCAGCTCCATCTCGGCGGCGATGATGCCCGCCAGGGTGGTCTTGCCCAGGCCCGGCGGTCCGTACAGCAGGACGTGGTCGAGCACCTCGCCGCGCGCGCGCGCCGCGGCGATGAAGACCCGCAGGTTCTCCTTGACCGCGGCCTGCCCGACGAACTCGTCGAGGCGGCGGGGCCGCAGGCCGGGCTCGGCGGCGTCCTCGCGGGGGCGCAGGTTGGGATCGGTCCAGCGGGAATCGGTCACGTCGGCCTTCCTTGCGGTGTGCGGGTGGTTCGGCGTCAGCCCAGGTGGCGCAGCGCGGCCCGCACCCAGGCGACCGGGTCGCCGCCCAGGTCCGCGTCCTCGCGCAGGGCCTCGCGCAGCAGCTGGCCGGCGCGCGCGGCCGGCAGCCCCATGGCGCCGAGCAGGTCGCGGGCCACCGGCTCGTTCGGGTGGACGGCGTCGGCGTCCGCCGACGCGGACGGCGCCGGGGCGCCCGCCGCCAGCAGCGCCGGCGGCACGCGCGACCCCAGCTCGACCACCAGGCGCGCCGCGCTCTTGCGCCCGATGCCCGGCAGCGTCGCCAGCGTCTTCTCGTCGCCGGCGTGCAGGGCGTGGGCGATGGTCGTCGCCGGCGCGCCGGACAGGATGCCCAGGGCCAGCTTGGGCCCGACGCCGGTGACCGAGATCAGCAGCCGGAACAGCGCGAGCTCGTCCTGGTCCAGGAAGCCGTACAGCGTCCAGGCGTCCTCGCGCACCGCGAGGTGCGTCCACAGGCGGACCCGCTCGCCGGCCGCCGGCAGCGCGGCGGCGCAGCCGGCCGGCACGGTGACCGCGAGGCCCAGCCCCCCGACCTCGACCAGGCAGTCGGGGCCGCGGCGCACGAGCGTTCCTTCGAGGGTGGCGATCATCGGGCTCCTCCGCGCCGCGGCAGCGCTTCCCGCGGCGCCGTGCGCCGCTGGGCGTGGCAGATGGCGATCGCCAGGGCGTCGCTCGCGTCCAGCGAGGCGGGGGGCCGCGGCAGGGCCAGCAGGCGCTGCACCATGAAGCGCACCTGCTCCTTGCCGGCGGCGCCGTGGCCGGTCAGGGCGAGTTTTACCTCGCGGGGGGCGTATTCGACAACGGGAATGTCCCGCAGCGACGCGGCGAGCAGGGCGACCCCGCGGGCGTGCCCCAGGACCAGGGCGCTGTGGGCGTTGCGGGCGGCGAAGACGCTCTCGACGGCCATCTCGCCCGGGTTCCCCTGCGCGAGCAGCTCGGTCAGCGCGTCGTGGATCAGGCGCAGGCGCGCCGGCAGGGCGTCGCCGCGGCCGGCGCGGATGGCGCCGGCGTCCAGCAGGCGCAGGCGCCCGCCCTCCTGCGCGATCAGGCCGTAGCCCGTGACGTTGCTGCCGGGGTCGATGCCCAGGATGATCACGGCGCCTCCGCCGGACGCGCGAAGGGGGCGGCGCCGCGGCCGCCCCCCGTCCGCGGAACCGGCACCTGCTAGAGGTTCTCCATGATGGAGGCCATCTCGTCGTCGTCGATGGCGAAGTTGGACGAGACCCGCGACACGTCGTCGAGGTCGTCCATCGCCTCGATCAGCTTCATGAGCGTCTCGGCGTCCTTGCCGGTGACGCGCACGGTGGTGGTCGCCTCCTGGACGATCTCCGACTCGGTCACCGGCAGGCCCTTCTCCTGGAGCGCCAGCAGGACCTGGTTGTAGTCGGCGAACGCGGTCGTGACCTCGAGGCTGCCGTCGCCGGCCGACACGTCCTCGGCGCCGGCCTCGATGGCCGCCTCCATGACGGTGTCGAGGTCGACGCGTTCCGGATCGAGGCTGATCGAGCCCTTGCGCTCGAACAGGTAGGACACGCAGCCGTTGGTGCCGAGGTTGCCGTTGTACCGGGTGAAGATGTGGCGGATCTCGGAGGTCGTCCGGTTGCGGTTGTCGGTCTGCGTCTCGACCAGGACCGCCACGCCGCCGGGCCCGTAGCCCTCGAAGCTCAGCTCCTCGTAGACGGCGCCCTCGATCTCGCCGGTGCCGCGCTTGATCGCGCGCTCGATGTTGATGTTCGGCATGTTCTGCGCCTTGGCGGCCAGGACCGCGCTGCGCAGGCGGGCGTTCCCCTCGACGTCGCCCCCGCCCTGGCGGGCGGCGACGATGACCTCGCGCGCGAGGCGCGACCAGATCTTGCTGCGGGCCGCGTCCTTGGCGCCCTTCTTGCGCTTGATCGTGCTCCACTTGGAGTGCCCGGACATCTGACACGCTCCTTGCTCGCGGCCGCGCCGCGATTCCCCGGTGGGCGAATCCTAGTCGGCGTCCTCGGTGCGGCTCTTCTGGTACGCGTCGATCAGCTGGCGGGCCACGTCGCCCGGCACCTCGGCGTAGTGGCTGAACGTCATCGCGAACTCGCCGGTGCCCTGGGTCATGGCGCGCAGCGAGGTCGAGTACTGGTACATCTCGTCCTGGGGGACCATGGCCTTGATGACCTGGATCGGGCCCTCGGCCTCCATGCCCTGCGGCTGGCCGCGGCGGGACGAGATGTCGCCCATGATGTCGCCCAGGTAGGACTCCGGCACGCGGATCGTGACCTGCATGACCGGCTCCAGCAGGGCCGGCTTCGCGTCGGGCACGCCCTTCTGCAGGGCGATGCGGGCCGCCGCCTTGAAGCTGTTCTCGCTGGAGTCCACGTTGTGGTAGGAGCCGAAGAAGAGCGTGACGCGCATGTCGACCATCTCGTAGCCGGCCATGACGCCGCGCTTCATGGTCTCCCGGACGCCCTTCTCGACCGCGGGGATGAACTTGCCCGGCACCACGCCGCCGACGATCCCGTCCACGAACTCGAAGTTCTCGCCGCGGGGCAGCGGCTCGAGGCGCAGGTGCACGTCGCCGAACTGGCCGCGGCCGCCGGTCTGCTTCTTGTAGCGGCCCTGGACCTCGACGGTGCCCTTGATCGTCTCCTTGAAGGCGACCTTGGGGCGCTTGCGCAGGACCTCGACGCCGAACTGCTTCTTGAGGCGGTCCAGGATGACCGCCAGGTGCATCTCGCCCTGGCCCACCATCAGGGTCTGGCTCAGCTCGCCCTCGTGGCGGACCTCGAAGGAGGGGTCCTCCTCCATGAGCTTGTTGAGGCCGACGCCCATCTTGTCCTCGTCGCCGGCGTTGGCCGAGGTGATGGCCTCGGCGCTGGTCGGCGCCGGCAGGGCCGGGGCCGGCAGCTGGATCTCGACGCCCGGCGCGCAGAGCGTGGTGCCGATCCGGCTGTTCTTCAGCTTGGCGGCCAGCACGATGTCGCCCGCGGCCACGCTGTCCACCTTCTCGCGGCCCTTGCCCACGGCGAAGCTCAGCTGGCCGATGCGCTCGCCGTCGCCGGTGTGCGTGACCAGGTTGTCGCCGGTGGACAGGGTGCCGCTCCAGACGCGCAGCCAGGTCTGGTCGCCGCCCTGGGCCTCGCGCTGGTACTTGAAGGCGTAGACGAGCGCCGGCTTGCCGGGGCCGACCGCGACGCGGTGCGCCGTGTCGGTGCCGGGGCGCACGCCGGCCAGCTCGGTGCGCGCCGCGGGGCTGGGCATCAGCTGCGCGACGGCCTCGAGCAGGGAGACCACGCCCACCTCGCTGTCGGCCGCCGTCACGTAGACGGGGAAGACCGCGCCCGAGGCGATGCCGGCGGACAGGCCCCGGATCAGCTCCTCGTCGGTCAGGGTCCCCGCCTCGAGGAACTTCTCGATGAGGGCCTCGTCGGTCTCGGCGGCGGCGTTCATCAGCTCCTCGCGCGCGGCCGCGGCCTCGTCGGCCAGGTCGGCGGGGATCTCGACGGCCTGGGCCTTGCCGTCGGTGAAGACGTAGGCCCGGTTGGCGACCAGGTCGACGACGCCCCGGAAGGCCTCGCCCTCCCCGATGGGCAGCTGGGCGGCGACGACCGTCCCGTCGAGGTGGTCGGCGAACTCCTTCATCGCCTTGCGGAAATCGGCGTGCTCCTTGTTCATGCGGGTCACGACCAGGAACATCGGCGTGGAGCGGGCCCGCAGCGTGCGCCAGAGGGCGTCGCTGGAGACCTCGAGGCCGCCGTCGGCCTTGACCCCGAACAGCACGCCCTCGACGACCTCCAGCGCGCCGTACATGTCGCAGCGGAAGTCGGCGACGCCCGGCGTGTCGATGATGTTGATCTTGACGCCGCCGACCTCGGTCCAGGCCATGCTGGCGGTCATCGTCTGCTTCTTGTCCAGCTCCTCGTCCGTGTAGTCGAACACGGAAGACTTGTCGTCGACACTGCCTCGGCGCCCGACCTTGCCGGTGACGTGGAGCATGGCGTCGGCCAGGCTCGTCTTGCCCACGCCGTGGGGTGCGACGAGGGCGATGTTGCGGATCTTGTCAGTGGCGAAGGTCTTCAACGTGATCCTCCCGTCCAGGCGGTGAGTAACAGACGGCGTCGGCCCCGATCGCGGGCCGGAACCGGAAATTCCAGCAGACGCGCAGGATGGCGGCAAAGGCGAATGATAACCGCCGCTCACAGGCGTGTCAATGCCGCCACCTCTTGTCCTGACAGGGAGTTTCCCCTATGTTCAGAGGCGCGCGAAAGACCTTGCCGCCGCCGGGCGGGGGGATTACCGTTGACCCGCCGCGACGGCCGCGCGGGAGCCGTCGTGCGCGCGTGCGGGACGCCTTGCGGGGACCGCGGACGGGACCGGCCCGAACGGGTGCCTTCCGCCTGAACGTCTGACTGAACGTCGAGGTGTGGCATGAGATCGTTTCCGAACTGGCTGCTGTCGGGATTCCTCGTCGCGCTGCTCCCGTGGCGGCCGCCGCCCAGGGCGCCGGGGCCGCGCCGCGTCCGCCGCCCGAGCCCACGAGCTCGGTCAAGAAGATCGCGATCTCCTTCGGGGGCGGCTACTACTCCGGCGCCACCTACTTCGACCTGCCGACCATCGACCTGCGGGCCCAGGTCGCGCCCGGCTCCAACACCTTGACGCTGTTCAACGGCCAGGAGCTCGACCTCGGCATCCAGCGCCGGCCGAACTGCCTCGACGCCCCCATCAAGAAGATCATGCCCGGGCAGGCGGCCAACGTCCGGCTCGGCTTCTACATCTCCGACGACTTCCACCTGGACCTCTACGGCTCCTACGCCAAGAGCAAGGCGGAGCTCTCGCTCCTGCGCTACGAGGACGGCGAGGCCGTGGGCCGCGTCGAGGCCGACGAGCTGCAGCGCTGGACGGACGAGCTGTACGACAGCCAGGGCATCGACGGCGGCTTCCGCGACGAGGACTTCCGCTCCTTCACCGGCGGCGCCAACCTGGTCTACGACGCCAGCGCCATCCGCATGCTCGGGCTGACGCCCCAGTTCGGCACCGGCTTCGGCGGCGTCATCAACCGCTTCTCGACGCTCGAGGACAAGACCGCCCTCTACTTCCAGCTCTTCGGCGGCCTGCTGCTGCCGATCGGCGACCACCTGCGCTTCGACGTGCGCGGCACCGCGACCACCTTCTCGTTCGCCACCGAGGAGGTCGCCTACGGCCAGCAGGTGACCATGTTCGTCGGCAGCGTCGGGATGACCTGGCTCTTCGACGTGAAGCCGGTGCACTGACCGCCCCGGCGCGCCAACCTCAGGCCGCCCAACGAGTTGCAACCCAGGCCCGGAAAGAATAAGGACCGCCGCACCCGGAGGTGCGGCGGTCCTTCTCTTGCCCCAGCGCCGGAGGCGCCAGGGTCCCTGCTACATGGTCGGCTTCGCGGTCGTCTTCTTGGGAGCCGCCTTCTTGGCGACCTTCTTCTTGGCGACCTTCTTCTTCGCGACCTTCTTCTTCGCGACCTTCTTCTTGGCGACCTTCTTCTTGGCCACCTTCTTCTTCGCGACCTTCTTCTTCGCGACCTTCTTCTTCGCGACCTTCTTGGCGACCTTCTTCTTGGCCACCTTCTTCTTCGCGACCTTCTTCTTCGCGACCTTCTTGGCGACCTTCTTCTTCGCGACCTTCTTCTTGGCCGCCTTCTTCTTGGTCGCGGCCGCCAGCTTCAGACTCTCCTCCATAACTGACCTCGCTTGCTGACTCCATCCCTTGGTCGCCAGGCGCACCCTGAAGCGACCTACGAATTGTCCGACCTGGCTCCGTCCACGTCACCCATCACTTGACCGTCCCCGTCCGCTCTCATCTCGCGATGTCGTCGTCCGGCTCCGGTCCCGTGGTCGACGTCGTGGACAATTCGTGAACCAGTCGGGGACATTATTGAGATGGCTAAAAACTACTGTCAACGAAAAAAATGGAGGATCGACGAAGTCGATCCTCCAAGAGGCTGGTGCTCGGGGCGGGACTCGAACCCGCACGGCTTGTGGCCACTACCCCCTCAAGATAGCGTGTCTACCAATTCCACCACCCGAGCGAAGCGCTGCGAGATGCTCACTGACCGTCCGTGATGGGGGCGCCGCCGCCGACGGGTTCGCTCGTCTGTTCGCTGACCGGCGCGCCGCCGGCGCGCTTCGCGGTGCGGTCGGCGGTCAGGCCGAACAGCACCGCCGAAGTCAGGAAAAAGCCCGCGGCGAGGTAGACCGTCATCTTGTTCAGCGCCGTGGCCATCGCGCGCGAGCCGAACATCTGCTGGGGCAGACCGCCGCCGCCGCCGAAGGCGCCGGCCAGGCCGCCGCTCTTGCCCGACTGCATCAGCACCACGATGCAGAGCAGCAAGCTGACGATCACGTGCAGGATCATGAAGAAGGTGTACATGTCGTTTCTCCCGCGGGTCGTGGCGAGCAAAGAAATGCCACCGGACCGCCGGCGGCTCGTTGAAAATTAGCATCCCCCCGGGCCGATGTCAACCCGCCGGGCGGGTTCAGGCGTCGGTGAGCGCCTCGACTCCGGGCAGCCGGCAGCCGGCCATGAACTCGAGCGAAGCGCCGCCGCCGGTCGAGATGTGGGTGATCCGGTCGGCGAGACCCAGCTGGTTGACCGCCGCCACCGAGTCCCCGCCCCCGACCACCGTGTGGGCGCCCCGGTCGGTGGCCGCGGCCACCGCCTCGCCGATCGCCCGGGTGCCGGCGGCGAAGGCCGGGATCTCGAACACGCCCAGCGGGCCGTTCCAGAAGACGGCGCGGCTCGCGTCGACGGTGTCGCGGAAGCGGACGATCGTCCGCGGCCCCACGTCCAGCCCCTGCCAGCCGTCGGGGATGTCGGTCACCAGCACCTCGCGCCGGGCGGCCTCACCGCTGAAGTCGTCGGCGATCACCACGTCCTGGGGCAGCACGAGCTTGGCGCGCGAGGTCTCCGCCTTGGCGAGGATGCGCTCCGCCACCTCCAGGCTCTCGAGGTCGACCAGGCTGTCGCCGACGCTCATGCCGTGCACCTTGAAGAAGGTGAAGATCATCCCCCCGCCCAGCAGCAGGGTGTCGACGGTGTCCAGCAGGTGCTCGATGACCTCGACCTTGCCCTGGACCTTGGCGCCGCCGAGGATCGCCGTGAAGGGCCGGGGCGGGTCCTGCAGCAGCAGGCCCAGGTTGCGCAGCTCGGACTCCATCAGCAGGCCGGCGGCGGCCGGCGCGAGGTGCGCGGTCACGCCGACGGTCGAGGCGTGGGCGCGGTGCGCCGTGCCGAAGGCGTCGTTGACGTAGACGTCGCCGAAGGCGGCCAGCTCGCGCGCGAACGCGGGGTCGTTGTCCGTCTCGGCCTTCGCGTAGCGCAGGTTCTCCAGCAGCAGCGTCTCGCCGGGCTTCAGCCGCGACGCCTTGGCGCGCGCCGATTCGCCCACGGTGTCGTCGGCGAACAGGACGGGCGAGGGCAGGATCTCGGCCAGCCGGTCCGCCACCGGCCGCAGCGACATCTCGGGCACGACCTTGCCCTTGGGCCGGCCGAGATGGCTCATCAGCACCAGGCGCGCGCCGGCGTCCAGGATGTGTCGGATCGAGGGCAGCGAGGCGTCGATGCGCGTGCCGTCGGCGATCGCGCCGTCCTTGTCCAGGGGCACGTTGAAGTCGACCCGCATCAGGACCCGCTTGCCGGCCAGATCGAGATCCCGCAGTCCCATCTTGCGCATCACCGTCCGCCTTCCGTTGTGCCGCCGCCGTCCGACCTCGCGGCAGGGATGGTAGGAGCACCATCCGGGAGTGTCAAGAGCACCGCCCCGGGAGCTGCCGGCGCCGCGCCCGCCGCCGCCGACCAGGCGACGCTCCAGCCGGCGGCGCGCAGGGCCGCCGCCGCCGCGGCCAGGGTGGCGCCGCTGGTGACCAGGTCGTCCACCAGGGCCGCCCGGACGCGCTCCCCGCTCGGCGGCCGCGCCGCGAAGGCGCCGGCGACGTTGCGCCGCCGCCGCGGATCGTCGCCGCCGAAGTGCGCCTGCTGGAGCGTCGCGCGCCGCCGCCGCAGCAGCCCCGGGCGGACGGGCAGGCCGAGCTCCTCGCCGATCGCGCGCGCCAGGACCTCGGCCTGGTTGAAGCCGCGCTCGCGGCGGCGGCGCGGGTGCAGCGGCACCGGCACCAGGACGTCGGCCCCGCCCGCGGCCGCGACGGCCGCCGCGGCGCCGACGGCGGCCAGCCGGCCCAGGGGCGCGGCCAGTCCCCGCCGGCCCCGGTACTTCCAGGCGCCGACGAGTTCCGCCAGGGCCGGGTGGTTCACCGAGCCGGCGCCCACCAGCAGCGGCGGCGATGCGCCGTCGTGGCGCAGCACCAGGGGCGCCGCGGGCAGCCGGGCCTCGCAGTCCGGGCAGAGCGCGGCGACGTCCCACCAGCGGAGCCCGGGCCGCGACCGCCCGGCGCGCGGCAGGTCGCCCACCGCCGTCCCGCAGAGCGCGCAACGCGCCGGCCAGAGAGCTTCCAGGAGCGCCAGCGCGCCGGCGACGGGCCAGCGGGCGGGCGCGGGCAGGTCCCGCTCCCCGCGCGCTCGCGGCGGCGCCCACCCGGACGCCGGGCTCATGGCGATGGTTCCAGGGCGGCGGCCATCGCGGCGCGGTCGGGTGCGCGGCCGAACCACCAGGCGAAGGCCAGCGCCCCCTGCTCCAGCAGCACGCCGCGCCCGTCGAGCCGCAGCGCGACGTCGGGAACGGCGCCGAAGTTTCCGGCGGCGACCCGCGCCGGGCCGTAATTGAGGTCGAGCCAGACGCCCAGCGGCACGTCGGGCGGCGGCTGCAGGAAAGTGGTGAGGTCGGAACCGGGCGGCGTGGCGTCCACGACGACCGCGCCGGATGCCAGCGGCAGCCGCGAGAGCGGCCGCCCTGGCGGCGGGACGTCGATGCACGCCGCCGCCTCCGGAGACAGCGTCGCCAGCCAGCGCCGCAGCCCGGCGGCGGCCCGCGGCGAGCGCGCCGCGATCCAGACCCGCGCGACGCCGGCGCGCAGACAGGCCAGCGCCGCCGCCCGCGCGGCGCCCCCGGCGCCGATGACGACCGCGGTCCGCGGAGCCGCGCCGAGGCCGGCCAGCACCGCCGCGATGCCGCCGACGTCGGTGTTGTGGCCCTCCCAGCCGCCGGCGTCCCAGCGCACGGTGTTCACGGCGGCGACGGCGACGGCGTCGTCGGTCAGGCGCGCGCACAGCGCCGCCGCCGCCGTCTTGTGCGGCGCCGTCACGTTCAGGCCCAGCAGCCCGAGCTCGCGGCCGCGGTCCCGCAGGGCGTCGAGGCGGCGCGCCTCGATCTCGACGGCGTGGTAATCGAACCCGAGTCCCGCGGCCCGCAGCGCCGCGCCCTGGAAGCGGGGCGAGAGGGAATGGCCGACCGGGTCGCCGACCACCGCGTAGAAGGGCCGCGGCGGCGTCCACGGCTGGCCGTCGCGCAGCCACGACGCCGCGTCGGGCGCCAGCCGCAGGACGCGCGCCTCAGGCGCCGGCACGACGGCCGCTCCCCCGCACCTTCACCAGCAGCGCCAGGCCCGCCGCCGCGAGCGCGGCGCTGATGGCCTGGCTCAGCGTGAGCCCGCCGCCGAGGACGGCGCCGGGCTCGTAGGCCCGCCAGAGGTCCTCCAGCGCGCGTGCGACGCCGTACAGCAGCAGGAAGCGGGCGAACACGACGCCGTCGCGGAAGGGGCGGCGGTCGCCCAGCACCAGCAGCCCCCAGACCAGGAACCCCGCCGCCGAGGCGTACAGCTGCGTGGGGTGCAGCGGCGCGCCGTGCGCGAAGGCGCCGGCCTCGCAGGTGGGCGGGAAGACGACGCCGAGCGCCGAGCCCGTGGGCCGCCCGTAGCAGCAGCCGTTCAGGAAGCAGCCGATCCGCGTCAGGCCGATGCCGAGGGCGACCTGGGGCGCCAGGGCGTCCGCGACGCGCAGGAACGGCAACCGGCGACGGCGGCAGCTCCACAGCACGGCCGCGGTGGCCAGCAGGATGCCGCCGTAGAGGGTCAGGCCCCCCTCCCAGATGAAGAAGACGCGGTACCAGGGGTGGAAGTCGCCGAGGTGGGTCAGGACGAAGAACAGCCGCACGCCCACCAGCGAGGAGACCATCACCGTGAAGCACAGGTCCAGGACCGTGTCGCGGTCGATCCCGCGCGCGTGCCCGCGCCGCAGGCTCAGCCAGATGCCGACCAGGAAGCTGAGCGCCAGCAGCAGGCCGTAGCTCTTGACGATGCCGAACAATTCCCGGTGCATGCGCGACCTTCCTCTAGGTTTCGAAGCTGCGGGAACCCACGTTGGTCAGCAGGCCCAGCATGATGGCCGAGGTCAGCATGTTCGAGCCCCCGTAGCTCATCACCGGCAACGGCAGCCCGGTGACCGGCAGCAGGCCCGTGGTGATGCAGATGTTGACCACGACGTGGAACGTGAAGTAGGTGACCACCCCGACCGCCAGCAGCGACGAGAACGGCCGCCGCGCCTCCAGGGCGATCTGCAGCCCCCGCAGGATGATCACGAGGTACAGGCCCACCAGCAGCATCGCGCCGATGAAGCCCAGCTCCTCCCCCACGACCGAGAAGATGAAGTCGGTGTGCCGCTCGGGCAGGAAGGCCAGGCCCTTCTGCGTGCCCTGCAGGTAGGAGGTCCCGAACAGGCCGCCCGAACCGATGGCCACCTTCGACTGGATCGCCTGGTAGCCGGAGCCGAACTGGTCCCGCGCCGGGTCGAAGAAGGTGAGGATGCGCTCCTGCTGGTAGGTGTGCAGGCCCTCCCAGAAGAACGTCGTGATCAGGCCGGTGACGAGGTTGGCCGCCATCAGACCCAGGTTCTCCAGCAGGCGGAAACGGGCCCGGGTCAGGGCGGCCAGCAGCACGAGCAGGTAGATGGCCCAGGGCCAGGGCGAGCCCGCCACGGTCTCCGCGTAGAAGCTGAACGCGGCGCTCAGCAGCGGCGAGGCCAGGCTCAGCAGCAGCACCCAGGACAGGCCGTGCCAGAACACCGCCACGATCCAGATCGCGACGAACACGAGGCTGGTGCCGAGGTCGGGCTCGCGCATGATCAGCAGCAGCGGCAGTCCCGCCAGCAGCAGGGACCCCACGACCGGCAGCAGCCGCTTCTCCTGGGCGTGGAAGGCGGCGAGCAGCCGCGCCAGGATCAGGATCACGGCGATCTTCGCCGGCTCCGACGGTTGCAGCCGCACCGGTCCCAGGTCGAACCAGCGCCGCGCCCCCTGGACCACGGGCGCCGCCACCAGCACGACGGCCAGCAGGATCACGCACAGCAGGTAGAAGAAGGGCGAGGCCTCCTCGATCCAGGGCAGCGGCAGGTTGCGCACGGTCAGCAGAACGCCCCAGCCGATGGCGACCCAGACCACCTGCCGCCAGAAGATCGATTTCGGGACGCCGGGATCCATGACCTCGTAGGGCCCGTGGATCCCCTCGGTCACGCTCCACAGCGTGGCGAGGCTGAACAGGCAGAGGCCCGCGTAGGCGGCCGGGATCATCCAGGCGCCCTCTCCCGGGTTGCGGGGCCACGCGAGCTTCACGGTGCAACCACCTCCGGCGCCTCCTTTTGCGCGAAGTAGGCGTTCAGCCAGCGGCCGGCGACCGGCGCGGCGACGGCGCCGCCGTGCCCGCCGTTCTCCAGGATGACGACCACCGCGACCTCCGGCAGGATCGCCGGCGCGAAGCAGACGAACCAGGCGTGGTCCTCGCCGTGGGGATTCTCCGCCGTGCCGGTCTTGCCCGCCACCTCGATCGCGTGCACGCGGGCCCGCGTGCCGGTGCCCATGTCCACCACCTGGCGCATCGTGCGGCGGACCCACTCCAGGTGCGCCGCGTCGATGGGCAGCGGCCGCGAGGGAGGCGCCGCGGCCGGCGCGGGGTCCCGCACGAACACGGGCTTCAGGTCGGCCAGGCCCGTCGCCACGCGGCCCGTCAGCACGGCCATCTGCAGGGGCGTGACCAGCAGTTCGCCCTGGCCGATCGCGTTGTTCAGCATCACGCCCGCGCGACCAGCCGTGCGGCCCGAATTTCTTGTCGTACCACGCCTTGTCCGGAACGTTCCCGGCCGCCTCGCCGCGCAGGGGGCTGCCGGTCGGCGCGCCGAGGCCCAGCAGGCGGGCCGTGACGGCCAGCTGGTCGATGTTCAGGCGCAGGCCCAGCTGGTAGTAGAAGACGTCGCAGGAGTGGATCAGCGCCGAGGTGTGGTCGACCGCGCCGTGCCCCTCCCGCTTCCAGCAGCGGAAGGAGCGGTTGCCGAACTGGTAGGCCCCGCCGCAGGGCGCGAAGGCCGTGCCGGCGTTGGCGACGCCGTTCTGCAGGGCCGTGAGCGAGGTGACGATCTTGTAGGGGGAGCCGGGCGGGTAGGTCGCCTGGGTCAGCCGGTTCAGGAAGGGATGGCCCGGGTCGGACTGCAGGGCCTGCCAGTCCTTGGTCGAGATGCGGGCGGTGAACAGGTTCGGGTCGTAGCAGGGGGCGCTGACCGCCGCCAGCACCTCCCCGCTGGGCAGGGCCAGCGCCACGGCGCAGCCGGGGTTGCCGCCCATGGCCGCGCCGAGCGAGTCCTGCAGCGCCTGGGACAGCGTCAGCACGACGTCCCGGCCGGGGCGCACCGGCCGCAGTTCCACCTCGCGGCGGCCCACGACACGGCCCGCCGCGTTGACCTCCTGGAGCGTGTAGCCGGCCTGCCCGCGCAGGTGCTCCTCGAGCACGGCCTCGATCCCGTCGCGGCCGATCCAGTCGCCGGGCTTGTAGCCGTCGGGGTCGTCCTCGGCCCCGATCTCGCCGGGCAGGGTCTCGCCCACGTAGCCGATGACGTGCCCGAACAGGGGGCCGTCGAGGTAGCGCCGCCGCGACCTGGTCTCCACCTTGACGCCGGGCAGCTCGCGCCCGCGCTCCTCGATCACGGCGATCTGCGGCATCGCCGCGTTGGCGACCAGCGTCAGGCGGGGACGGCCGGCGGACTGCTCGCCGGCCAGACGGTCGAGGGTTTCGTAGCGCGGCAGGCGCAGCCAGGTCAGCAGCTTCTCCAGCGTCGAGTCGGGCCCGGCCTGGCCCAGGCAGCGGTTGGGCACGGTGATGTCGGCGATGTAGACGTTGTCGGCGAGCAGGCGGCCGTCGCGGTCGAGGATCCGGCCGCGGGGAGCCTGGATGCGCGTCCGCAGCTGGCGGTTCTCCAGGGACTGGCTCTCGTACTGCTCGTGCTTGACGACCTGCATGACCAGCAGGTTGCCGACGATCACGCCGAACACCAGCAGGATCGCGGCGCGGAGGATGCGGGCCTGGACGGCGCGCGTGTGCGGCATCATGCCTCCCGGCCCGCGGGTTCAGTCGTCCCGGTTCAGCAGACCCAGCAGGTCCGCCGCCCGGATCAGGGGGATCGCGACCAGGCCGGTGAACACCGCCGAGGGCAGCGCCGCGGTGAACAGCGGCTCGAAGAAGGTGCTGCGCCCGGTCCAGCTCAGCACCAGCAGGTGCAGCGCGTCGTGGCCCAGCGCGAGGATCGCCACGGTGGTGCCCTCCACCGCGGGGATGCCGAAGTTGAAGCGGGCCCGGGCGCGCCCGGCGGCGAAGCCGGCCAGGGACTTGGCCAGGGAGCTCAGGCCGAGGCGGTCCGGCGAGGCGGTGTCGATGATCAGGCCCAGCACGAAGCCGCCCACCGTGCCGGCGAAGGCGCCCTCGGCCAGCGCCAGGATCACCACGGCGATCAGCGAGAAGTCCGGCCGGATGTGGCCGAAGGTCAGCAGGGGCGCCAGCAGCGTGTCCCCCAGCAAGGCCATCAGCCCCAGCACGAGGGTGGTGCGCAGGAAGCGGCTCACGGCTGCGCCTCCGCCGTCTCGCCCGCCGCCGCGTCCGCGGCGTGCGTGCTGTCGGGCGGCGCGCCGGCCGCGATCAGCCAGTCGCCCCGGCCCACGACGGCGAAGACCACGTCCAGCCGGCTGAAGGAGGCCAGGGACTTGACGCGGATCCGCTTGAACAGCTGCTCCGGCGGCGACTCGACGTCGACGACGACGCCGACGGGCAGGCCGCGCGGCAGCGTCTCCTGCGGGGCGGCGGCCTCGCCCTGCAGCAGGCCGACGTCCGAGGTCACGACCCGGTCGCCGACCTGGACGTCCTCGTCGCGCCCCACCAGCGCCAGGTCGAACTCGTCGCCCTCGAGCGGGTGCAGGATGCCCGGCAGCCCGGTGCGGACCAGCTGGCAGCTCACGCCGACGCCGGGCGAGTTCAGCAGCTCGACCCAGGCCGCGCTCGGACCGGCCGGCGTGTGCACGCGGCCGACGAGGCCCTCCACGGTGATCACGGGCTGGTAGCGCTCCCAGGCGACCGCCTCGACGGACCGCACCAGGATCAGCGATGCCGAGGCGGCGACGCGGCGGCGCTGCACCTCGCAGGGCACGAGGTCGGCGGGCGCGGCGTCGAGCAGGCCCAGCGCCTGGCGCAGCTCGTCCCGCTCGCGGCGCAGGCGCTCCGCGGACTCGCGCTCGCTGCGCAGGGCCGCCACCTCGGCGCGCAGCGACGCGTTCTCGCCGCGCACCCGGCCCACGTCGGCGACGAAGGCCGCGAAGCGGTCGTAGGGCCCGGTCAGCACGGTGCCCAGCACGCCGGCGACGCGGATCCGGTCGGCCGAGGGCAGCGCGAGCAGGCCGATCGCGAGCGCGGCGCAGACGGCCGCGGCCAGGTTCTCGCTGCGGCGGGTGTGGGTTGCCAGGTTGAGGCCCATCGACCGTCCCCGCTCAGTCCCGCGTGCTCTTCATCACGACCGCGCGGTAGCGCTCGAAGTCGTCGAGGATCTTGCCGGTGCCCAGCACCACGCAGTAGAGGGGGTCGTCCATCAGGTTGATCGGCAGGTCGGTGTGCTCGCGCAGCAGGTCCGGCAGGCCGCGCAGCATGGCGCCGCCGCCGGTCATGACGATGCCGCGGTCCTTGATGTCGGCCGCCAGCTCGGGCGGCGTCTGCTCGAGCGCGTGCTTCAGCGCGTCGACGATGGCCTGGATCGGCTCCTGCAGCGCCTCGCGGATCTCGAGCGTGGAGATCTTCTGGATCTTGGGGATGCCGGTGACCTGGTCGAGCCCCTTGACCTCCATCTCCTCCTCCTGGCGGAGCTTGAAGGCGGAGCCGATGGTCTTCTTGATCTGCTCGGCGGTCTGGTCGCCGATGAGCAGGTTGTGGTTCTTCTTGATGTAGGTGACGATGGCCTCGTCCATCTCGTCGCCGCCCACGCGGATCGAGGTGTCGCAGACGATGCCGTTGAGCGCGATGACGGCGATCTCGGTCGTGCCGCCGCCGATGTCGATGATCATGTTGCCGCTGGGCTGCTCGACCGGCAGGCCGACGCCGATGGCGGCGGCGATGGGCTCGGCCACCAGGAAGACCTCGCGGGCGCCGGCGTGCTTGGCCGAGTCGCGCACGGCGCGCTTCTCCACCTCGGTGATGCCGGAGGGCACGCAGATCACGATGCGCGGCGCGATGAAGTGGCGCTTCTTCTGCGCCTGGCGGATGAACTCGCGCAGCATGTACTCGGTGACCTCGAAGTCGGCGATGACGCCGTCCTTCAGGGGCCGGATGGCCTGGATGTTGTCCGGGGTCTTGCCGAGCATGGCCTTGGCCTCGCTGCCCACCGCGTAGACCTTGCCCGAGGGCTTGTCCAGCGCCACCACCGACGGCTGGTTCAGCACGATGCCCTTGCCCTTGATGTAGACCAGGGTGTTGGCCGTGCCCAGGTCGATGGCGATGTCGTTGTTCAGAAAGTTGCCCCAATTCCCGAACATGGCGTTCATCTCCTCCGCGCCGCCGGCGGCGGCGCGCTGTGCCGGTCTTCGGTCGGCCACCCGTGCTCGCGGAGGCTGGTGTGCTCCCCGCGACCCATCACGATGTGGTCCAGCAGTTCGATCCCCAGCAGCCGGCCGCACCCGGCCAGCCGCGCCGTCAGTTCCAGGTCGTCGCGGCTCGGCTCGGCGCAGCCCGACGGGTGGTTGTGCGCGACGATCAGCGCGGCGGCGCCCCGCGCGACCGCGCCGCGGAAGACCTCCCGCGGGTGCACCAGCGAGGCGTCGAGGCAGCCCACCGACACCGTCTCGACGCGCGTCACGCGGTGGCGCGCGTCCAGGTGCAGGGCGAGGAAGTGCTCGCGGTCGCAGCCGCGGAACGCCTCCTCGAGCAGGGGCACCAGGTCCGCGGGCCCGCGCACCAGCGGTCCGGTGTCGCGAACCTCCGCGCCGGCGCGCGCGCCCAGTTCGAAGGCCGCGGCCAGGCGCACCGCCCGCGCCGGCCCCACGCCGCGCTCGCGGCACAGCAGGGCGGCGTCGAGGCGCGCCAGCGCGCCGAGCCCGCCGTGGCGGTCCAGCAGCACCGCCGCCGTCGCGGCCGGCGCCGCGGCGCCGCCGGGTCCCATCACGAGGCTCAGGATCTCGCCGGGCGAGAGCGCCTTCGGGCCGAGGCGCCACAGCCGGCCGTGCGGACTGGAGACGTCCGTGGGCCCGACGGGGCGTGCGTGCGACGTCCTGTCGAGGGGCGATATCCGTATCTCTTTTGATTTGAACACTCTACCCCCACACGGGAGGTGGCGCCAATCTAGCACGGCCCCGGGAGGCGGGCAACCCTTTTTCGGGGCGCGCGCGGCCGTTTTCGCTTGTTCCGACCGGAATCGCGGCCTATCCTGCTCCCGTTCCGCAGCCCCACCCGCAGGAGACCCGCATGCCCGCGTCCGCCGCTCCGCTGCCCATCCTCGTGCGCAAGTACGGCGGCTCCTCGCTGGCCTCGGTGGACCGCATCGGGGCGGTGGCCGGGGACCTGGCCGCCCGCCGCGCCGCGGGCTGCCGGCTGGTCGTGGTGGTCAGCGCGATGGGCCGCCACACCGACGAGCTGGAGCACCTGGCCCGGCAGGTCAGCCCGCAGCCCCCGCGCCGCGAGCTGGACATGCTGCTGTCGGTGGGCGAGCGCGTCTCGATGTCCCTGCTCTCGATGGCCCTGGAGCAGCGCGGCGTGCCCGCGATCTCCCTGACCGGCAGCCAGTGCGGCGTGATCACCGACGAGAGCCACACCGAGGCCCGCATCCTCGAGGTGCGCGCCGACCGCGTGCGCGAGGCCCTGGACCGCGGCCTGGTCGTGGTGGTCGCCGGCTTCCAGGGCGTGAGCCGCCAGAAGGAGATCACGACCCTCGGCCGCGGCGGCAGCGACGCCACCGCCGTGGCGCTGGCCGCGGCCCTCGGCGCCGAGCGCTGCGAGATCCTCAAGGACGTCGACGGCGTCTTCACCGCCGACCCCCACCTCATCGAGGGCGCCCGCCGCCACGACGCGCTCGCCTACGACGAGATGGCGGCCGTGGCCGAGGCCGGCTGCGAGGTCGTCCACCCGCGGGCCGTGGCCTACGCCCGCGAGCACGGCGTGCCGCTGTTCGTGGGCTCGAGCTTCCACGACAGCCCCGGCACGCTGATCGGCCCCGCCGACCGTGCGGACGCCCGCGACGCACCCGTCAACCCGCCGTCCCGCCTGCGGCCCCTGTCCCTGGTGGCGACCGACGACGTGGCGCTGCTCGATCTGGCCACCGACGATGCGGCGCGCTTCGCCCGCTGGCGCGACGCCGCCGCGGCCGCCTGCCGGGGCGACCTGTTCCTCGGCGAGTGGCTCGAGCAGGGCCCCGGGCGCTGCCGCTGGCGGGTGCTGCACCGCGCCGAGCCGCTGGCCCGCGTGCGCGACGGCTTCGCCCCCGACGCCGGCGGGCCCGGCGACGCCGTGCGTTTCCGCCGCGGCCTGACCTGCCTGGCCCTGGCCGGGCGCCCGCCCGCCAACTGGGTGACCGTGGCGCGCCAGGTCGGAACGCTGCTGGCCGAGCACGGCGTCGCGGAGCCCGAGATCCTCGCCGACGGCGCCGTCCTGCGCCTGCTCGTGCGGCCCGAGGACGCCGCCCGCCTGCTGCAGCCGCTGCACGACGCGTACCTCGCCGAAGAAACCCGCTGAACGTTGCCTGAAGCGAGCAGGGCGGGCCCGTCGGCCCGCCCCGCACCCGTTTGCCTGCCGCGCCGCCGCGTCGCCCTACGGCGACCGTGGCGCGCCTGCTGTCGCGTCTAGAAGACGACCTGCAGGGTGATCCGCGACCAGAGTTCGGAGCCGCCGGTCGTGCCGGTCAGCAAGCCGCCCGCCCGGAACGGCGCGGCGTCGGTCAGCATCAGGTCGGCGTCGATGTCGCCGAAATGCAACCCGCAACCCAGGCTGGCGTCCATCTCGTCCCGGCCGATGCCGCTGTACCGGTTCCACCAGTCGGCGCCGTACCGCGTGATCACGTTCTCGGACATGGTCTTCCATACGCCCGCGCGCACCGTGAGCCAGTGCAGGACGCGCATCTCCCCACCCAGCCGGAAGCACAAGGCGTCCGTCTCCACGTCCTGACGTTGCAACCAGGTGTCGAGGCCCGAGGCGGGATCGGTCAGACGGCTCTCGACGCGGGACCAGGTCAGCGAGGCCTGCAGCATCCGGTCCGGGTCCGGCAGCAGGCTCAGGCCCAAGCCGGCGCTGAAGGAGCGCGCGTCGTCCAGGTAGTAGGTGCCGTCGTAGTCGCGCACGCTGCCGAACCAGTCGGTGTAGACGAGTTCGGGGCGCAGATCCCGCTCCCAGGTCACGCAGGGCACGAGCGCCAGGCGTTCGCCCAGGCCGTGGAACAGACGCCAGCGCAGCGCGAAGCTGTCCAGGCTACGCCGGTCGGAGAACAGGACGACCGCATCCTCGATGGCCTGGACTCGCGTCATCGTCCCCTCGTACGCCACATCCATCCAGGTCCGGGGCGCCAGGTCCAAACGCGCCCCCGTACCCAAACTCCAGGTCCAAGCCTCCGCCTCATGGACCGAGTCATGACCGGTGAGGTAGTCGTAGGGCGTGGCGATGCGCACCTCGTTGCCGAACCGGGCCTGCAGGCCCGCCTGCCAGCCGTCGCGTTTCAGGCCCCACATCAGCCTCACGTCCTGCCGGGGATCGTCGTCGTAGATCCACACTCCGGCCACGCCGAACCTGCGTGCAGGATCCAGGGACAGGTGCGCGCCCAGCGCCTGCCCGGTGGCGCTGCTCCCGAACGCTTCGCCGAGCTCGAGCAACATCAGGTCGGGATAGGTCGCCAGGGAGCCGAACCAGCGCTGGACGTTGTCGGCATCCTCGAGGTAATCCCCGCCCCCCCCCATGCTCAGCACGCGGGTCGAGGTGGCGGCGGCGGGCAAGGCGAGCAGCAGCAGCAGCGCCGTCAGGGCGGCGGTGGCGCGTCGGGACATGGGGTCCTCCCTCGCGGATCAGTAGGGGGCGGTGTCGTAGAGTCTGAAATCGCCCAGGCCGTAGGCGTCGTAGAAGCGGTACAGGACGCCGGCGCGGCGATAGTACCAGACCTCCCACTGGCCGGGGTAGGACAGATCCATGCCCTGGGCCTCGACGCTGTCGGGGGGGCCGCGCTGGATGTGGATGCGGCCGCGGTCGCTCAGCGCCCCGCGGCCGAACTGGCCGAAGCGCCGGTCGGCCTCGACGATGCGCATCAGGTGGGTGGCCTCGTCGGGGGGCTCGCCGGCGGGTCGCGCGGCCCAGACCGCGCGCCAGGCCTCCGGCCGCCCGGCGACCGGCAGCGCCGCGAGCGCGCGCCGCGCGTCGCCGTCCAGGATCCCGTCCAGCCAGTCGACGTGCAGGCGCCAGGCGGCGTCGTCGCGCCAGTCCACGCGCAGGTTGACGAGGTCGCGGCCGGGGGCCAGGTCCAGCCGCCGGCCGCCGTCGGTCTCCAGGGACACGTCCAGGCGCAGGGGGCCGAAGGGCAGGCTCTGCGACGGCGTTTCGAGCCGGCGGCGCAGGGTGTCGGCGGCCGCCGCCGGCAGGGCCTCGCGCCCCACCACGCGCTCGTCGCCGCCCGCGTCGGTGACGCGGAACACCAGCGACGTGGCCGCGGGGGGCGCCGCCCCGTCGCGGCCGGGCAGGCGCACGAGGGTCACCGCGGCCCGCAGCGTGTCGGCCGCGGACGCCAGCCCCTGCGCGCTCGCGGGCACGTTCCAGTCGAAGCCGGCGAAGTACCAGGGCACGCCGCTGCCGGCGCCGGGATCGAAGCGCAGGTCCGTCCGCCAGACCCGGTCGGTGCCGCGCACGCGCGCGGTGAGCTCGAGGCGCACCGGCCCCTCCCCGTCCAGCACGGCGGTCACGTCGCAGGCGAGGCGCTCCTCGGAACGGGTGGCCTCGTAGGCGGCCACGCGCGCCGCGGCCTCGGCGAAGCCGCCCCCGACCCGCCGGCCGTCGCGCTCGGCCACGACCGCGGCCTGCAGGATCGCCACGTACCCCTCGCCCTCGCGCGTGAAGACCAGGCCGCGGTGCGGCACGCGCACGTGGACCACGGCGGCGGGCCGGCCCAGGGCGTCGTAGGTGGTCGAGACGGAGACGTCCAGGGCGGTGCCGGGCAGGGGCCGCCCGCGGGCGGGAGCGGAGGCGGGCGACGCGAGCAGGAGCGCCGCCGCGAGCAGGGCGAGCGCGGCCGTCGGCCCGGCCGCGCCCGCGGTCTCAGACCGCGGCGCGGTGGCGTGGCGGATTCGGGGCGTCGCTTTCAATCCTACCGTCCCGCAGGCGGATGATGCGCCGCGCGTGGGCGGCGATGTCTTCCTCGTGGGTCACCACCAGGATAGTATTGCCGCCGGCGTGCAGCCCGTCCAGGACGGACATGATCTCCTCGCTGGTCGTGGAGTCGAGGTTGCCCGTGGGCTCGTCGGCCAGGATCAGGGACGGGCGGCAGACCAGGGCGCGGGCGATGGCCACGCGCTGGCGCTGGCCGCCGCTCATCTCGTTGGGCTGGTGGGCCGCGCGGTCGGTCAGGCCGACCTGCCCGAGCACCGCCGCGACGCGCTCGCGCCGCTCGGCGGCGCCGACGCCGCCGTAGATCAGGGGCAGCTCCACGTTCTGGGCCGCCGTCAGCCGGGGCAGCAGGTTGAAGGTCTGGAAGACGAAGCCGATCTCCCGGTTGCGCACCGCGGCCAGGGCGTCGTCGTCCATCTCGGCCACGGCCGTGCCGTTCAGCACGTAGCTGCCGGAGCTGGGCGTGTCCAGGCAGCCGATGAGGTTCATCAGGGTCGACTTGCCCGAGCCGCTGGCGCCCATGATCGCCACGTACTCGCCCTTGCGGATCACGAGGTCCACGCCGTCGACGGCGCGGACCTCCTCGCCGCCCACCTGGTAGATGCGCCGCAGGTCGGTGACGCGGATCAGGTCCTCCCCCGCCCCGCTCATCGCGTCAGCCCTTCGAGGGGACGGCCCACCGCGCGGTCGAGCTGGAACGAGGCGATGCGGAAGTCGCAGATCGCCTGGACCTCGTCGCTCTGCGCGGTGGCCAGGTTCACCTGCGCGGTGATCTGGTCGAGCATCGTGCCGGCGCCCACCTTGAAGCGCTCCTGGGCCAGGCGCAGCTGCTCCTCGGCGTTGGCGATGGTCTCGCGGCTCAGCGTCAGGCGCTCGCGGGCCTCGACCTGGCTGTTGTAGAGCTGCCGCACCTCCAGCTGGGCGTCGAGCTGGGCCTGGTCGAGGTTGTACTCGGCGATGCGCTGGCGGGCCTTGGCCTGCGAGCGCCCGGCCAGGGTCGTGAAGCGGTCGAAGATGTTCCAGTTGACCGTGTAGCCGTAGCTGACGCTCATGCCTTCGGCGGCGCCGAAGATGAAGCGCGACTCGTTCGTGGTGCGGCTGTAGCGGGCGAACAGGCGCACCTGCGGCAGCAGGCCGCCGGCGGCGGCCGTCACGTCGCCGCCGCGCGCCTCGACGTTGTACTGCCGGCTGTGCAGGTCCTGGCGGTTGGCGACCGCCTCGGCGAACAGCGCGTCGAGGTCCCCGACCTGGTCGTCGTGCTCGAGCAGGGAGCGGTCCACGTCGAAACGGTCGGCCAGGGGGCGGTTCATGGCGTGGGCCAGGTTGGCGAAGGCCTGCTCGACGGCGTTGCGGGCGCGGATGACCTCCAGGCGCGTCTGCTCCTGGCGCACCTTGGCCGACAGGACGTCGCTGCGGGCGGCCGAGCCGATGCGGTGGTAGGTCTCGGACTTCTCGAACTCGCGGACGGCCAGGTCCTCGCTCTGGACGGCCACGTCCAGCAGCCGCTCGGAGCGCAGCAGGCCGATGTAGGCGGCGGCCACGGCCTCGATCACCTGCTGGCGGCTGTAGGCCTCGCTGGCCTCGGCGGCGCGCAGGTCGTAGCGCGCGGCGCGCAGGCTCCCGAAGTCGCTCAGCCCGCGGAACAGGTAGAAGTCGCTGCTGGCGCCGTAGTCCTTGTACTTGGACTTCTCCTTGTAGTCGGAGATGGCCAGGGTGACCGGGTTCTCGTAGTCGTACTCGGTGCGCTCGCTCTTCTGCCAGGTGCGCGACAGGCTCAGGCTGGGCAGGAACTGCCCCCTGGCCTGGCGCACGCCCTGGCCGGCGATGCCGGTGTTCTCGGCGGCGACGGCCAGCGTCGGGCTCTCCTGCAGCGCGATGGCGACGCAGTCGGCCAGGTCGCGGACGGGCAGGTCGCTGGCGGCGGGCGGCGGGATCGTCGGCGACCGCGGTCAACGGGCACGCCAACGCGATCGCCAGGAAGGCGGCGCGGCGGAAGGCGGCGGGCAGGGGCACCATGCGGAGACTCCTTTGCACCTGGTGGCTACCGGGACCGGGACTCGTCCGCCCGGATTGTAGGGAAGCGGGGCCGGCTTGCCAAACGCATTTCCGGCCCCGCCCCTGCGCGGGTGGGTGGACCCGCGGGGGGACGCAACACCGTCTACAGACGCAACGAAGGGGGCGGGGTTGCATCCCCGCCCCCTTTTTCGCGCCGGCGCGCCGGCCGGCGGGGCGCTCAGTGCAGCCGGAAGGCGAAGGGGATCGCCATCCAGGCCTTGACCGCGATGCCGCGCTGCCGGCCCGGCTGGAACTTGCAGCGCTTGGCGGCCTTGACGGCCTCCTTGTCCAGCAGCGGGTGCACCGGCGTCAGCACGACCGCCTGCAGGACCGAACCGTCGGGGCCCACCTGGACCTTCACCACGACGGTGCCCTCGAGCTGGCTGGCGCGGGCCATCTCGGGGTAGTCGGGGCTGATGAACTGGGTCAGGACGGGCTTCTCCTGGGAGACTTCGAACTCCGTGCCGCCGGCGTCGTCGTAGTCGCCGAACATGCCCTCCATGACGTCCTCGGAATCGAGCAGCGTGTCGGCGACCTCGACGTCCTCGTCCACGTCGTCGTCGAGGGCGGCCTCGATGTTCACCGGGGGCTTCGGGATGTCCTGCGGCGGCGGCGGGATGTCCACGGCCTCGTCGATCGTCACGACTTCCATGGGCTTCTCGTACAGCTTGTAGGGGTTCGGCTTGTACTTCGGCGAGAACAGGAAGAACAGGATGGTCAGGACCACGGCCGCCACCGCCGCGCGCTGCATGTACTTGTTGTACTGCGCCTTGAAGCGGTCGTTGGCGGTGGCGACGGTCTTGAAAGTGACGTATTCCATGTCCCCCACCCTAGTAAGCGACGCCCGGGAGGTTGAGGTCGGTGTTGAAGAACACCCGCACCGCGTTGGCCTCCTTGAGGCCTTCCATCACGTCGCTGACCACGCCGTAGGGTGTCTCCTTGTCGGTCTTGAAGGCCACGATCATGAAGGGATTCTCGGCCACCTTGGCCGCCATGACGCCCGCCACCTGGTCGGTGCGCACGATCATGTCGTCGATGGAGATCATGCCCTTCTCGTTGATGAAGACGTTGGAGATCATGTCCCGCAGGCCCTCCTCGCCGGCCTCGGCGCGGGGCAGGGTCACGACCAGGCCCGTCTCCTCCGTGAAGACGACCGTCACGATGAAGAAGATCAGCAGCAGGAAGGCGATGTCGCCCATGGACGACGTCGGGATGAAAGCCCCCACCTTCGATGCGCGCTTGAAGGCCATCCGTGAACCCTCCCTAGGGCTTGGTCGTCTTGAGCGACACCTTGCGGGCGTCCGCCAGCTTCACCTCGTCGAGGCAGGCGATCATCATGCCGTAGTCCGCGTCCGGGTGCGTCTCGAGCACCACCACGGTCTGGTCGTTGCCGGCCAGCCGTTCCCGGATCATCTGCTGCAGGCGCGACAGGGGGACCGGCACGTCGTCGAAGGTCAGCGCGTTGCTCGCCAGCACGCGGATCGTCGCCACGTTGCTCTGGCGGACGCGGACAGTCGACTCCGCGGTCGCCTTGGCGGGCAGCACCATGGACAGGCCGATCTCGTCGCTCTTCATGGGCATGACGATGAAGAAGATCAACAGCAGGAAGGCGACGTCACTCGTCGACGCCGTCGGGATCTCGCCGACATCCCGCCGCTTCTTGCGCTTGGAGAGAACGCCCACGTCTGCACTCCTCGCGACGCGCCCCGGCGGGGCGCGGTGATGCTACGCGTGCTGCTGACGGACCAGCTCGTCGACCAGCTCGACCGAAGCCTCTTCCATCTCGATGACGAACCGGTCGATGCGCTGCACGAACCAGTTGAACGAGATCGAGGTCGGGATGGCGATGATCAGGCCGGCGGCCGTGGTGATCAGCGCCTCGGAGATGCCGGAGGCCACCAGCTGCGCGTTGACCGTGTCGCTGCCGGCGATGGCCTCGAAGGCGTTGATCATACCGGACACCGTGCCCAGGAAGCCGATCAGGGGCGCGATGGTCGACACCGAGGCGATCCAGATCAGGCCGCGCTCGAGGAACGCCATCTCGATGGTGCCCGCGGTGGTGATGGCCTTCTCGACGGCCTCGGGGCCGCGGTCGGCCTTCTGCAGGCCGGAGTAGAGGATGGCCGCGATGGGGCCGCGCACCTTCTGGCACTCCTCGCTGGCCGCCTGCACGCCGTCGGTGCGCAGCGTGGTGATGACCGCGCCGATGAGCTTGCGCGAGTTGACCGCGGCGCGGTTGAGGGTCCAGGCGCGCTCGATCATGAAGACCAGGCCGAGGATGGTCGTCGCGAGCAGCCACCACATGAACTGCCCGCCCTTGATGAACAGCTCGCCGGCGCCGCTCTTGCCCAGCGGGGTCTGCTCGAGCAGGCCCATCAGGCCGCCGCGCTTCTCGATGACCTGGGGCACTTCGTTGGCCGAATCCTGGGCCCCGGAGGCGAAGGCCAGGGAGTCGGGCGTCGCCATGATCCCCTCGATGTTGCTGCCGGTCCGCGCCTGCGCCTGGCCGATCGCCGGCGCCGCGAGGACGAGCGCGAAGACACACACCGCGAGCAGCGAGAAGACGGCGTGGGTAGACGTGCGATGACGTGCCATTGTGCCTGCTCTCCCTTTCCAGATGGGGACCCGTGAACCGGATGTCGCCGAACGTCCGGAGGGCGGCTGGGGACCGCCATGCCGTCCGGCCCAATCGTGCCGAATGTCCTGTCTCGTCGAAAATCCCGGCGCCCGGGGGCGCGCTCCGCCGGCGCCGCCGGGGAGCTTAACTTGCCTTGAAATAAGTGTCAACGCGGGGTGCAAGTCAACAGTTTTCATGGGGATCAGGCGCGCTGCCGGCCCGCCCCGCCCTCAGCGCGAGGGGCCTCCCTGGGTGTGTGCGTTGGTCGATTCCAGGGTGTAGAATCCGCCGCCGAGCCGGGCCAGGAACAGGAAGTTCAGGCCCAGGGGCATCGCCGAATACTGGTTCGGGAACAGGGGCCGTCCGCGGGCCCGGTACTTCCACAGCTCGAAGGCCTTGTACTTCTCCTGGGACGTCGCGCGGTCGAGTCGCTCGCGCACGGCCAGGGTCGATTGCTCGGTGTCCGTGTACTGGTCGCGCAGCACCAGCCCCTCGTTGGCCGGCAGGAAGGAATCGTGGACGCGCGACAGGGCGTCCTCGAAGTCCAGCGCGTTGGCCGGGACGTCCTGCTTCTCGATCTCGTCGGGCGGGCCGAGCAGCAGGTAGACCAGCCCGCGGTCGTCGACGGGGCCGGTGCGGCCCATGCCGCCGAGGAAGCGGTTCACGTAGCTGGCCCGCTGCCGGTACTCCTCGAGCGCCTCGTTGCCCGCGGTCGCGGGGTCGGGATCGAGCTCGTCCCAGAACTCGGCGAGGATCGCCTCGCGGCCCGAACGCCCGGCCTGCAGGAAGGCCTCGCGGCGGTCGCCGAGCAGCACGAGCCGGCCCATGGTCTCGGTGTCGCCGGCCGGCCGGGTCATCGCCTGCAGCTGCCAGATGACGTCGAACTCGACGACCCAGGCGTTGCCCCAGCCGTCCAGCGGGGCGCAGCTGAGCTGGTAGGAGCCGGGCGGCAGGCGGTTCACGTCGTAGTCCCAGGTCACCGACGCGAGGCCGCCGGCGGCGAAGGTCTCCGCGTCGAGTCCCAGCGCCAGCGTGTCGCGCACGACGTAGTCGAGGTCGCGGGCCAGCACCTGCATCAGCAGCGTGCGCGGCAGGCGTCCGCGGTCGCCGGCGCCGAGGCCGACCGCCTCGGCGTCGAAGGCCACCTGCAGGCGCTCCTGCTCGAGCCCGTAGCGCCGGTTGGGGTGCAGGAACATGGCCAGCCGATCGCCGCTCAGGCGGGGGCCGCCCACCGCGCCCGCGCCCGCTCCCGGCTGGGGGGCGCCGGAGAGGAACAGGGGCGCGTGGAGCCACAGGCCGCGCAGGTCGGCGGGGGCCGTCTCCAGGTACCACTCCCCCCTCACCGAGGCGGCGGCGATGTCCCGGGCCTCGGGTGCGCCGGACTCCCCGCGGTCCTCCAGCCGGCAACGCAGCGCGCCCTGCGACGCCCGGACGCCCGGCAGGCGCAGCGTGAAGACCTGGTAGCTGGTCGGCGACGCCGCCTCGCCGCGCGTGCGCGCGGCCAGCGCGATCGTCTCGCGCCGGACGTATTCCCGGCCGTCGTCGGCGACGAGCGTCGCCTCGACCGCCAGGCTGCCGCCGAGGCCGCCGCCCGCGTGCTCGCGAAAGCGCAGACCGTCGTTCGCCACCGAGAACAGCAGCAGGACGTCCGCGGCGCCGTCGGCGGCGGGCAGGTTCGCGTAATCGAGGACGACGGCGAAGCCGCCGTCGCCGTCGAGCGGGCGGACCAGGGCGGCCGCAGCCGGGAGGGCCGCCGCGAGCAGGGCGACGGGCAGCGCTGCGAGCAGGGATCGACGGCGCGGGACGGAACCGAAGAACAGCATGCCGACCCCCGGTGGAGTGGTGGCGGAGAGATCCGGACATCAATCTAGGGAATCGCCCGGCCGCTGACAATCCCGCCCCTACGGCGAAGCCCGCCCCCGTCGGGGGCGGGCTCGCGATCCGCGGCCGCGGACGGTGTCCCCTAGTAGACGAAGGTCAGCGTCAGCCGGTGCACGTAGCTCAGGGCCTGCATGTCGACCATGCTGTAGTCGAAGAGGGCCTTGGCTTCCTTGCCCGTGTTGATGGCCACGCCGAAGCCCCAGGCCAGCTTGTCGCTGTCGTAGCCGAGGTTGTAGCCCACGCGCCCGAACAGCAGCTCGCGCATGCTGTACTCGAAGCCCACGTTGGCCCGCTCGGCGTTGTCGGCGGGGTGCTGGAACTCGGCCGAGGCCAGGATCCGGTGGTCCTTGGTATCGACAGCGCGGAAGCTGGCGCCGACCTTGAACGTCGTCGGCATCTTCGCGGGCAGCTCGTCGAAGGTGATCTTGCCGCCGAGGTTCTGGATCACCATGCCCAGGCGCAGGTCGCGCACGCCGATGCGGTACAGGATGCCGAAATCGAAGCCGGCGGTGTTGACCGCCTCTTCGGCCAGCCCGGCGTGCAGGTAGCTGAGGGTGAAGCCGGCCGAGAACTTGTCGGTCCAGAAGCGGCTGTAGGTCAGGCCGAAGGCGACCGAGCCGGCGTCGAAGGTCTCGCCGTTGCCCTCGGGCCGGTTGGCCGTGCGCACCGGCATCGGGTCCAGCCACAGCGACCGCACCGAGAAGCCGAAGGTGCCGGGCAGGACCTTCGGGTTCATGGCCAGGACGGCGGAGCTGAGGTTGATGTCCGCCGGCCACTCGACCTGGGACACCAGGAACTCGTTCCCCCGGACCTCGACCAGGCCGGCCGGGTTCCAGAAGACGGAACTGGCGTCGTCGGCCACGGCCGTGAACGCCGACCCCATGCCCGTCGCCCGGGCGCTGGTCCCGATCTGCAGGAACTGCGCGCCGAAGGTGCCCACCTTCTCGAAGAGTTCGGCCTGGGCGGCCGCGGGCAGGACCAGGGCGGCAAGGGCCAGGATCGCAATGCGTCTCATGGAAACCTCCAGAACCCTCTCGCGTCGGTAGCGGCCGGGCCGGTTGGCCGGCGCGGCCGTGCGGTTAACGAATGACGACGAACTTGCCGATGAAGTCCTCGAACCGGTCGTCATCGGACTGGACCGAGAACAGGTAGATCTCGCTGACGACTTCCTGGCCGTTGCGGCTGACCAGGTTCCAACTCGCTTCCCCGTAGCCGCCGGTCCCGTCGTGCTCGATCGTCTCGACGAGGTCGCCGTCGAGGGTGAAGATCTTGACGGTGTTGTGGGCGCGGGGCAGGTTCGTGAAATTGACGCGCACGCCGGTGGGGTCGTCCGAGTTCGGCGAGAACTGCTGGAACTCCGCGAGCGCCTCGCGCGTGGCGGGGTTCGGGTAGACGAAGATGTTGGCGCCGTCCCGCTCGCGCTCCTCGACCGTCTGCGAGCTCGACCCGGGATTGGTGTGCGTGAAGGACGACCCGGGATCGCCGACCAGGCCCGCGCCGATCACCGTCAGGGTGTTGTTCGGGTTGATCCTGATGGCGTGATCGGACGCGGTCACGGAATAGAAGTACAGGAACCCGTTGTGGACGGCGGGATCGACGTACTCGTAGAAGCTGACCGGCTGCTTGGCGGAGTGGATCGGCAGCAGGGCGTCGCGCCCGGTCACCATGAAGAACGTGTCCAGGGCGGCGGGGTAGCCCTGCCAGGGCAGCAGCCCCGCCAGCTCCGGGACCGGCAGGCCCTCGCGGTCGTAGAGCGCGGGCCGCTCCACGTAACGGCCCAGGGTGTCGGCCGCCACGACCTGGCGCATGGCCTCGGCGAGGCCCGGCGCGGGCAGCTCGAACTGCGGGTCGTCGAGCACCCGGGGGCGGTAGCGGATCTGCTCCAGCCCGGTGTTGGTGCCCAGGGGCAGGGTGTCGGTGACGGTGGTGCCGTCGCTGAGGGTGCGCGTGTTGACGAACTCGTTCACGTAGTCGTACTCGGCGATCAGCTGCCACAGCGTGCTCTCGGGGCCGTTCTCGACCGAGGAGCCGAAGGGGCGCGTCCAGTTGTCGGCGCGCCAGATGCGGTAGGACTCGAAGTCGATGCGGTTGGCGCGGACGTCGGCCGTGGTCTCGCTGCGGTTGTCCCAGAAGACGTGCACGGCGCTGTCGGTCGGCCAGAGCCGCACGCCGGGCGGCGGCGGCGCCATGCCGACCAGCCAGTGGATCACGGTCTCGTTGCCCTCGACGCCCGTGCAGCCGTTGTTCGGCCCCGCGGCCTCGTTGCAGGTCCAGGCGGTCTCGATGAGCCGGTTCTCCTTGGTGCAGAACTCGCCCGCCTGCCGCACGCACTCGAAGCAGTTGTCCATGTTGACGTAGATGCAGCCCTCGCTGTCGAGGTCTTCGCTGGTGATCACCGGCTGCGAGAGGACGTAGTCCTCGGCCACGCAGGTGGTGTCCATCAGGTCGGCCACGAAGCTGAAGATGTCCGACCCGAATTCGCGGGCGCAGATCTTGGTCTCGCGGCCGAGCACGCCGGTCCCGGTGTCGCCGTCGAGGTTGAAGGTGTTGCCGTACCAGGTCAGCGCGGCCTCCGCGGCGTTCTGCAGCATCCCCTCCTCGCCGGTGCCGACCACGATGGCGGCCTGGAACTGGAGGGTCTCGCCGGGCGGCAGCTCGGAGAAGGGGCCGGCCGAGATCAGGAAGCGGTAGTCGGACTCCTTGCCCACGGTGGTGTCGTTGTCGAAGTTGACCTCGCTGAGCAGCTCGTAGCGCTCGGCGTCGTTGGACGGGTCGCCGCCGCGGGCGAAGGGCTGGTTGCCGGAGAAGTGGTTGAAGCTGCGCAGGCCGACGCTCCGCGGCGCCAGGCGGCCGGTCGGGTCGGTGTCGTGGCCCAGGAAGACGATGCCGAAGTAGCCGGGGGTGGAGCCCTCGTCCCCGTCGCTGTCGAACATGAAGCCGACGGAGACCGGCACCCAGGTGTTGTCGCGAGCGCGCACCAGGATGTTGCGGCTGCCGGCCATGTCGTCCTCGGCGCGGCCGGGCCGGGCGCGGGGGCCGATGTCGGCGTCGGCGAAGAAGCCGATGTAGACGTCGTTGACCGACGCCACGCCCACGTTCGTGACCTCGAACTCGAAGGCCACGAAGTCGTCCGCGTCGTCGTTCTCCCAGGCGTAGGACTTCTGCACGATCTTCAGGTTGATCGCCGTGTGGTCGGGGAACTGCTCCGCGGCGAGCCGCGTGTTGTCGTACATCGTGCAGACCATCATCTGGTTGCCGACCTGCCCGAAGTCCTCCTCGATCTCGCCGTCGTCGTCGTCGTCGTAGCCGTTGAGCGTCTCCTCGTCGTAGAGCGGCTCGCCGAAGAAATCGCGGTCGTCGTCGTCGTTGGCGCCCGATTCGGGACGGCGCTTGCCGCCGGCGTTGGCGTAGCCGGTCGGCCGCGTCACCTGGCCGCTGATCGCCTCGTAGATGGTGTCGGCGATCTCGTTGCGGGCCCGGATCTCCGTCTCGTACTGGCCGGTGGAGACGAGCCGCTCGCCGAGGACCACGCCGCCGACCCAGAGGCCGGCCGCCCACAGGTACTCGACGCCGGAGCCCGCCGGCCACTGGGCCGAGGGCGCGTCGCACCAGCTGCAGGTGGCCGGGGTCTGCGAGCCGATGAGGCCGAAGTTCGTGATGTTCATGTGGAGTTCGCCGACGTTCATCACGTAGGTGCCGTCGGTGACCGCCGCGCCGTCGGGCACGGGCCCGGGGTGGGCGCCGAACTCGTCGAGGTCCACCCAGGCCGCGGCCGGAGTCGCGGACAGGAGGGCCGTCGCTACCAGCAGGGCCAGGCCGATCCGGGCCCGGCTGGGGCCCGTGCGGTCCGGTAGGCTGCGGCTGGAGATCATGGTCATTCCTTTCCCTCTGACAACCCCGTCCATGCGCCAACCGGTCCTAGAACGTCCAGCCGAGGCCGACGCGGAACAGGCGGTGGTCCATGAAGACGCGCGGGTCGTTGATAGGGATGAACTCGTTGTAGTTGTCGCCGTTGGCGTCCTGCAGATAGGCGCCGCCGTACTTGCCGGTCTCGGTCAGGTACGACACGTAGGCCGAGGTGGCGTTGCGCAGGCCGGGCGTGAGGCCGGCGCCGGGATTGCGCACCATGTCCTGGTTGATCAGGTTGTGCGCCTGGAAGTACATGGTCAGGCGCTGGCCGTAGAAGTTGATCTCCTTCTGGCCCTGGAACGTCAGGTCGTAGGTGGCGGGCAGGCGCTCGCTGTTCTCGAGCAGCGGGTCCACCTTGCGCGCGTAGCGGTCCTGGGGCGTCCAGGGGAAGCCGCTGCCGTACGAGAAGGTCATCGAGCCCGACCACGAGTTCGGCTGCTGCAGCAGCAGCGACAGGTGGAAGACGTGGCGCTGGTCCCAGTTCAGGGGCAGCTCCTGGTTGGGCAGGTACTCGAGGCCCTCGGGGTTGGCGCCGAACTGCTGCGACGAGGCCACGCCGTCCGCGTAGGAGAAGGTGTAGGCGACGTCGAAGGCGAAGTTGTCGGAGTAGCGCTTGTTGAGCGTCACCTCGACGCCGCGCGCCGAGGCGTAGGCCTTGTTGATGTAGCGCGGCAGGGTGTTGCCGGTCTCCTCGTCGGTGACCGTGGTCGCCGCGATCAGGTCGTAGATGTCGCGCGAGTAGATGGCGACCGAGCCGGCCAGGTAGTCGGTGAACTGGTGCTTGATGCCCGCCTGGTAGGCGATGGTCGTCTCGGCCTTCAGGTTCGGGTTGCCGAGCACGCCGGAGTTGCCCAGCGGGTCCTGGCTGCTGAACAGCAGGTCGCGGGTCGGGAACTGGATGAACCGGCCGTAGGAGAAGTTGAAGCCGTCGCGCTCGGTGATGGGGAACGCGAAGCCCAGGCGCGGCGAGAACTGGTGCTTGTACTTGATGACGTTCTTGTTGACGTCGTCGTTGTCCAGCAGGATCTCGGCGGCCGAGCCGGGCGAGAAGAGGTCCCAGCGGAACCCGTAGTTCATCACCATGCCCTCGTACTCCCAGCGGTCCTGGATGTACCAGGAGGCCTCGGGGTTGTACGAGTGGAAGATGTTCGAGCTGATGCCCAGCGAGTACAGGCCCGTGAAGCGGTTCTGCCGCTCGTAGGCCGGGTACGAGAGGTTGTTGCTCTCGATGTCGTTGTACTGCAGCTGCAGGCCCATCTTGACGAGGTGGCTCGACCAGCGCGTGGTCGTGAGGTCGAACTTCGCGATGTAGGTCCGCGTGTAGTCCTCGCCGTAGTAGGGGAAGTCGCTGGTGGTCACGAACAGCGGGTTCAGCGGGTCGGTGTAGTAGTCCGAGCCGTTGAGGTAGAGGTTCGCCTGGCCGTAGAACAGGCCGGGCGAGGCGATGGGGCCGTGCTGGTACTCCCAGGGGTCCTGGCCGTTGACCGTGAACACGTTGTCGTTGCGCAGCGCCGAGACCTTCATGGTGTAGAAGGTGTCGTCGGTCAGGTTGTGCGTCAGCACGAACTTCAGGTTCTGGCTGAGGCTCCGGTTGACGCCGCTGCGGTCGGCTGAGTTGAACCAGGTGTAGGACGAATCCTCCTGGGCCGTGGAGTAGCTGGAGTAGGGGTAGCGGAACCCGTCGAAGCCGGGCTCGGCCGCCACCGTGTACAGGCGGCCGTCGGTGGAGCGCACCTGCAGGACGGGCACCATGCGCCGGATGAGGCTGGCGTTGCGGGCGTCGATGACCACGGCCGGGTGGGAGGTCTGGTTCATCCGCTCGTACCAGGGCCCGTAGTAGACGGGCACGTAGTTGCGCGTGTACAGCCACGAGTCGTCGCCCGGGGTGTTCACCAGCAGGGGCATCATCAGCACGCGCCGCGAGTAGCCCGACACGCTCCAGTTGGGCGAGTAGGACTCGTTCGAGGCGGAGTTCAGCGTGTACTCGCCGGAGAGCGCAGGTTCTCGCTGAAGGTGTACTGCCACTTCGTGGAGCCCTTGAGCTGGTTGACCTGGCGGCGGCGGAACTGGAAGAGCGTGGCGCCGCCGAGGTCGACCCGGTACTCGGGGCGGTTGGCGACGGAGTAGTTCTCGGTGTCGGTGAACACGAAGTCGCCGGCCAGGAAGTAGGTCAGCTTCTTGACGGGCGTGGGCCCGCCGAAGCCGAACTCGAAGCGGTCGTAGTTGGTGTAGGTCTTGTCCTGGCGGCCGAAGTCGTCGGTCATGTAGCGCAGGCCGCCCTCGAACGTCTCGCCGCCGGTGCGGGTGGTGACGTTGATGACGCCGGACATGGCCGAGCCGTACTCGGGGTCCATGCCGCCGGTCACCAGCTCGGTGGCCTCGACGGCCATCGAGGAGACGGAGATGGCGCCGCCGCCGCCGACGTTGTCGACCGGCACGTCGTCGATGCGCATCGAGACCTCGCCGGAGCGGCCGCCGCGCACGTAGAGCTCGCCGTCGCGCATCTGCACGCCGGCCTGCTTGGCGACGGCCTCCTCGACCGAGTCGATGGCGTAGTCGCTGAGGCGGTCGCCGCTGAAGGACTGCTCGGTGGCGGCGTTCTTGATCTCGACCATGTAGCGGTCGCCCTCGACCTCGTAGGCCGCGAGGGTCTCGACGATCACGACCTTCATGTCGAAGCGGATCTCCGCCTGGGCGCCCGCCGCGACGTCGACCGTGATCTCCTCGGGCGCGTAGCCGAGGTAGAGGACCTGGACCGTGTACTTGCCCGGCCGCAGGCCCTGGAAGTAGAACGTGCCTTCGCCGAGGGACATCGTGCCGCGGGAGGTCCCCTTCAACAGCACGTTCGCGTAATCGAGGTATTCGCCGGACTCGACGTCGCGGATGGTGCCCTTGATCGAGCCCGGGGCGCCCTGGGCGAGGGCGAGAGCCGGCAGCAGGACGATGGCGAGGACCGCCAACCTGACCGCGGGCTTGGCCACTGTGTTGCGCAGGCGACGGAGCATCGCACGGCTCCTTTCGACGGACAGGGTCCGATCGAAGCGAGTGGTCGGGCCGGACCCCGGCGGCGCGGCGTCGGCCTCCGGTGCGGAGACGAGCGCGCTGACCGGCATGCGCCGACCCATGACCTCAACTTCCCCGGCCGGCATCCGTGCGGCCGGCGACGGGGAACGTGGGGAATTTTCCAGCCCTCAACCGGCAACTCACGGCTGAATATAGAGATTGCCAAAACCGCTGTCAACCTAATGTGTTTCGCGGTTTCCGGCGGTCACGGGGCAGCGCGACGCGTGTCCCGGCGCGCACGTCAGGAGCTCCGGCACGGCCGTCCGGCAGGCCTCCTGCGCCAGGGGGCAGCGCGGGGCGTACGGGCAGCCTTCTGCGGCCGGCGGCGCCGGCCCGGCCGCCGCGACGCCGGCGGCGAGCGCGCGCGTGTAGGGGTGCCGCGGCGGGGCGCCAGCCGGCAGCAGCTCGACCACGCGCCCGTCGAACATCACGGCCAAGCTGCCGCACGTCCGGCGCGCGAGCGCGAGGTCGTGGGTGATCAGCAGCAGGCCGCAGCCCGCCTCGCGGCGGAATCGCGCCAGCACCTCGATCAGCAGCGCCGCCGCGGCGGGGTCCAGCGACCCCGTCGGCTCGTCCGCGACCAGCAGCGCCGGCCGGGCCGCCAGCGCGCGGGCGATGGCGACGCGCTGGCGCTGCCCGCCGCTGAGGGCGTGGGGGCGGCACCGCGCCACGTCGGGCTCCAGGCCGGCGGCGGCGAGGAGCCGCACCGCGGCGGCGTGCGCCGCCGACGGCGATGCCCCGGCGGCGCGCGCCGCTTCGGCCACGGCGTCGCCGCAGGCCTGGCGCGGGTCGAGCGACGCGTAGGGGTCCTGGAAGATCATCTGCGCGGCCCGGTGCGGGCGGCCCGGACCGGGGCGTCCGCCCACCTCGACGCTCCCCGCGGTGGGCCGCAGGTGCCCGCACGCGACCCGGGCCAGCGACGTCTTGCCGCTGCCCGACTCCCCCACCAGAGCCAACGTCGAGCCGGCGCCGACCGTCAGGTCGGCGCCGCGGACCGCGGTGACGCCCGGGCGGCCGCCGTGTCCGGCGTACCGCACGACGACGCCGCGGCAGGCGAGCGCCGGCGCGCCCCGGTCCGAGCCCCCGGCGTGGACCTCGCCGTCGCCGCCGCCCCCGGCAGCGACGGCGCCCACGGCGAGGCCCGCCGCGGCGGCCGGCGGCGGCAGCGGGGCCGCTTCCGCGATCCTCCCCGCCTCCAGCCGCAGGACGCGGTCGGCCAGGCCCGCGGTCAGGACGGGGTCGTGGGTGACCATCAGCAGGGACATGCCCCGGCGGCGCACGAGGTCGGCCAGCAGCGCCGTCACGGCGGCGCGCACGCCGGCGTCCAGGGCGGTGGCGGGCTCGTCGGCGATCAGCAGCGCCGGATCGCCGGCCAGGGCGAGGGCGAGCGCGACGCGCTGGCGCTCCCCGCCGCTGAGCTGGTGGGCGTAGCGCCGCGCGACCGCGGCGGGGTCCGGCAACCGCGTCTCGGCCAGCAGCGCGAGCGCCCGCCGGCCCGCCTCGCGCCGCCCGCCGCCGTGCAGGGCGCGCAGCGTCTCGACGAGCTGGTCCCCGACGCGCACGACCGGGTCCAGGCTCGCCAGCGGGTCCTGGAACAGCGTGCCGATGCCGCGGCCCAACCACCGCCGCTGCGCAGGACCGGGAACCGCCGGTTCGCCGCGCCAGGCCAGGGTCGCCGGCGACGCCGGTTCCCGGCGGCAGCAGGCCGAGCACGGCCAGCACCAGGGTCGACTTGCCGGCGCCCGACGGGCCGACGACCGCCACGGCCTCCCCGGCCGCGAGCGCCAGGTCCACGCCGCGCAGGACCTCGCGGCCGCCGGGATAGGTCACCCTCACGGAGGCGAGGCGCAGCAGGCAGGGCGCGGTCACGGGCGGCCTCCCCCGGAGGCGTCGGCGCGCGACGCGGCGCGCGGGTCGAGCGCGTCGCGCAGCGCGTCCCCGAGCAGGTTGTGGCCGATCGCCGTCAGCGCGATCGCGGCGCCGGGGAAGGCGGCCAGCCACCAGGCGTCGGCCAGGTGGCGTTGGCCGTGCTCGATCATGGCGCCCCAGGACACGGTCGGCTCCTGGGCGCCCAGGCCGAGGTAGCTGAGGAAGGACTCCAGCAGGATGGCGCCGCCCACGCGCAGCGAGGCGGCGAGGATCACCAGGGGCAGCACGTGCGGCAGGACGTGGCGGGCGGCGAGGCGCCAGGCCGGCGGCTCGAGGCTGCGCGCCGCGATCACGAAGGGGCGGTCGCGCAGCGTGAGCGCCTCGGCGCGCACCAGGCGCGCCACGCCCATCCAACCCGTCGCCGCGATCACCGCCGCCACCAGCGCCAGGGAAGGCGCGGCCACGGCGGCCAGCAGCAGCACCAGGAACACGCGCGGGAACGCGAGGAACAGGTCGGTCAGCGCCATGAGCGCGCGGTCCAGGCGCGAGGGGCCCAGACCGGCGGCGAGCCCGACGAGCGTGCCGACGAGCACGGCGCCCAGCACGCCGGACCAGCCCACGGCCAGCGAGACGCGCCCGCCCAGCATCAGGCGTCCCAGGACGTCGCGTCCCAGCGCGTCGGTCCCGAGCGGGTGCGCCGCCGACGGGGCCAGCAGGCGCTCGGCGGCGGTGCCCACCCGCAACGGGTCCCCGGGCGCCAGCGGTCCGGCCAGGACGAACGCCAGCACCGGCAGCAGGATCAGCGCCAGGCCGACGCGAGCGCCGGGATCCCTCAGCAGGGCGCGGCCGGCGGCGCTCACGTCCGCCCCTCCCCGCCCGGGCGCGCGCGCGGGTCGACGACGCGGTAGAACACGTCGGCCAGCAGGTTGCCGGCCACCACCATCACGGCCGAGAGACCCGCGGCGCCGAGGATGACCGGGTAGTCGCGCGCCCACAGCGCTTCCACCGCCACGCGGCCCATGCCCGGCCAGGCGAACACGGTCTCGGTCACCACGGCGCCGCCGAGCAGGGCCGGCAGGTTCAGGCCCACCAGCGTGACCACCGGCAGCAGGGCGTTGCGCAGGGCGTGGCGCCAGATCACGGCGCGTTCCGACAGACCGCGCGCCCGGGCGGCGGTCACGAACTCGGACTCCAGGACCTCGAGCACGGCCTGCCGCACGTAGCGGGCCGTGCCGACGGCGGTGGCCAGCCCCAGCACGGCCACCGGCAGCACGAGGTGGCGCAGGGTGTCCAGGAGGCGGGCGGGCCAGGGCAGCAGGTCGTGCCCGGGCGCGTGCATGCCCGAGGCCGGCAACCAGCCCAGGCCGCGGGCGAAGACCAGCACCAGCATGAGCCCGAGCCAGAAGGCCGGCAGGGAATTCAGGGCGAGGCCGAACGCGCCGACGGCCCGCTCCGCGGCGGAGCCGCGCCGGCGCGCCATCCAGACGCCCAGGGGGATCGCCGTCGCGAGGTGGACCAGGTAGGCGCTGACGGTCAAGAGCAGGGTGCGCGGCACGGCCTCGGCGAGGATGTCCGACACCTCGCGGTGCAGGCGCAGGCTGCGGCCGAGGTCGCCGTGCAGCACCACGCCCCCCAGCCAGCGGACGTACTGCTCGGCGAGCGGGCGGTCGAGCCCGTACTGCTGCCGCAGCAGCTCGCGGCCCGCGGCGTCGAGGTCGGGATCGCGCAGCAGGCCCACCGGATCGCCCGGAGCCAGGCGCGCCAGCAGGAACGCCAGGCTGAGCGCGGCCAGCACCAGCAGCAGGGCGGTCGCCAGTCGCGTCAGCAGGTCGCGGATCATCGGCTCTCCCGGTTGGTCGTCACGCGGGTCAGTCTAGGGACGGCTCCCACGTGCGGTCAAGGCAAGCCCTCGCGCGGGCCGCACTTCGCACGGGCGTCCGTGCAGGCTGCGGCGCCGACGGCGGGGCGCGGGATGCCTCGACGCTGACCGGGACAGGCGGCGGGGGCGCGTCCTGCCCCGCCGTTCCCGGTCGTTCCCCGTCGTGCCCCCGCGCCCGGGGCGATGCCCCGCCGCTCCGCGGCACGGGACTTTCATGGACGGCGGCGACGAGAGAACGACAACCGGGAGAGCACCATGCGCATCGTCGCCGCCCCGCGCCGGGCCGCCGCCGCGGCCCTGCTGGCCGCCTGCCTCGCCGCCGCCGGCTGCGAGATCGCCGACCCCGCCCTGCCCGTCTTCACGACCCGCGTCTCGGTGCCCATCGGCACGCACGAGCTGACGGTGACCGAGCTGCTCGAGGACCAGGACCACGTCGTCGTGGGCGCGGACTCCCTGCTGGTGTTCGGCGCCGAGGGCGACACCACGACCGTCGACCTGGACCTGGACCTGACCGCCGAGCTGGCGGGCCTGGACGTCGCGGCCGAGCTGGGCGCCTTCGCGCTGCCGGACCAGCCGCCGCGGACCGCGGGCTTCACGCTGGCCGAGATCGCGCCCGAGGTGGCGGCGCTGCCGCCGGTGCCCCTGCCGGTGCCCGCGTTCGCGATCGACCTGCGAAGCGACCCCTCTCCCCTGGACCGGCTCGAGTCCGCGCGCCTCGCCGCGGGCCGGCTCGAGGTGCGGCTGCGCAACGGGCTGCCGGTGCCGGTCTCGGGCGCGTCGGCGCCGGAGCGGCTCGTCGCCGAAGTCCTGGACGGCGACGGCGCGGTCGTCACGACGGTGGTCTTCGACGGCGAGATCGCGCCGGGCGACAGCGCCGCGGTGCAGGCCGACCTCGCCGGCGCCGTGCTGTCCGGCGGGCTGGCCGTGCGCCTGCAGGGCGGGTCGCCGGGCGCCGCCGCGGCCGTGGTGACCCCCGGCGCCTCGCTGTCGGTGACGATGCGGCTGACCGGCCTGGTCGTCGACGAGGCCACGGCCCGGGTCGAGGCCCTCGCCTTCGCCGAGTCGGGCGGCGCCGACCTGCCGGACGAGTTCGGCGTCCTGGAAGCGACGATCGGCAGCGGCGTGCTGGACCTCGCGCTGGACAGCGGCCTCGACCTGCCCTGCGCGGCGCGCGTGACCTTCCCGCAGATGCGCGACCTGCGCGGCGACACGCTGGTCGTGCGCCTGGACCTGCCGGCGGGCGGCGACCGGCGGACCGTCGTCGACCTCGCCGGCTGCACGATCACCGCGGGCGGCGGCGCGCCGCTGACCCGGCTGACCTACGACGTGGCGATCGCCTCGCCGGGCAGCGGCGAGGGCGTGGTCACGCTGTCGGCCGACGCCGCCCTGTCGGCGACGATCGCGCCGCTGACGCTGGCCTTCGCCGAGGTCCAGGGGGTGTTCCCCCGCGAGGAGTTCGCCTTCGCGCCCCGCACCGAGACGATCGACATCCCCGACGACCTCGACGGCGTGCGCCTGGCGTCGGCGACGCTGGTGGTCGACGTGTTCAACGGCACGGGACTCGGCGGCGAGGTCGCGCTGAGCCTCGTGGGCCGCAACGCCGCCGGCGACGAGGCGGAGCTGAGCGTCGTGGCCGCGGTCGCGCCCGCGCGCGCCGGGGGCGAGGCGCGCACCTCCATCGTGCTGGACGAGCACAACAGCAACATCGCCGAGCTGCTGAGCCTGCTGCCGGAGGAGCTGACCTTCGCCGGCGCGGTCAGCGTGGGCGGCGACGGCTGGGTCGGCACCGTGCGCCCCGGCGACCGCGCCCGCGCCTGCTGGCGCGTGGACGCGCCGCTGCGGCTCGAACTGCTGCCGTCCGAGACGGCGTTCGACCCCGAGCCGCTGGACCTCGACGACGACCTGCGCCGGGACCTCGACCGGCACCTCGAGACGGCGGCGATCACCGCCGTGATCGGCAACCACCTCCCCTTCGGCGTGGAGGTGACGCTGCAGGTCGGCCCCGACAGCCTGTCGGCGCTGACGGCGCCGGAGCTGGTGATCGGGCCGCTGGCCGTGACCGCCGGGCTGCTCGACGACGTCGGCGGCTACGTGAGCGCGACGACCGACAGCCGGCACGTCATCGCCCTGGACCGCGACCAGGTGCGGGCGCTCACCCGGCCGGGCGCCTTCACGGTCGCGGTGGCGACCCTGCCCGGCACCGGCGGGCGCACCGTGACCCTGCGCAGCGTGGATCGCGTCACGGTGAGCGGCGCGCTCACGGCCGAGATCACCGTCAGCGAGGACGACGAATGAGGACCCGCACGCCCCGGAGGCGACCGATGACCGCCCGAAGAATCGATGCCCGGCGAACGTCCGTCGGCGCCGCGCTGCTGGCGGCGCTGCTGGCGACGCTGCCCGCGGCGCCGGCCGCCGCCCAGGGACAGGTGCGCGCCATGGGCCTGGCCGGGGCCTACACGGCCGCGGCGCGGGGACTCGACGCCGTCGGCTGGAACCCCGCGAACCTCGCGCTGCGCCGCCCCCACGGCGTGGAGGTCGGCCTGGCCGCGGTCGCGATGGACCTCAACAACAACGCCTTCTCCCTGGAGCGTTACAACGAGATCTCCGGCGCGACGCTGAACGCGGCCGACAAGCAGCGGCTGCTCGACGACATCCCGGACGAGGGCTTCATGCTGAACGCCGACGTGCGCGCTTCGGCCCTGGGCGTCTGCGTGGGCCCGGTGGCGCTGAGCCTGCAGGGTCTCGCCGGGGGCACCGGCACGCTGGACAAGGATTTCTTCGACCTGATCCTGATGGGCAACGAGATCGACGAGAGCTTCGACTTCGGCGACACCGACGGCGAGGGCTTCGCGCTGGCCTCCGGCACCCTGTCGTTCGCGGCGCCGCTGCTGACCAGCCGGGCCGTGCGCCTGTCGGCCGGCGTCAACGCCCGCTACCTGCACGGCCTCTACGACCTGCGCGTCGAAGCGGCGAGCGGCGGCATCGTCGCCACCATGACCGAGGTGCGGGGCGAGGCGAGCGCCTCCTACCTCACGTCGCGCGGCGGGACCGGCTACGCGGTGGACGCCGGGCTGGCGCTGCAGGCGCCGCGCGGCTGGGTCGTCGGCCTGGCGGTCAGCAACGCCGCCAGCCGCATCGAGTGGGACCAGGACGTCGAGCGCACGACGTGGCGGGCGACGGTCGACTCGCTCGCTCTGGACACCGACGAGCCCGCGGACCGCATCGTCGACGAGAAGACGGTCGCGGCGGCGGCCCCCTACGCGCGCAGCCTGCCCACGACGGTCCGCATCGGCGCCAGCAACACGCTGGGCCCCCTGCTGCTGGCGGTGGACGTGGTGAAGCCGCTGGACGACCGCGCGGGCGCGGGCCGGCGCGTCGAGCTGAACGCGGGCGTGGAGTGGCGCCCGTGCGGCTGGCTGCGGCCGCGCCTGGGCCTGGGCTTCGGCGGCGACGTCGACCGCGCGGCGGCCGGACTCGGCGTGGCGCTGGGGCCGCTGTGCTGGGACCTGGCGGTGGCGAACCGCGGCGCCTTCATCCCCGACGACACCAAGGGCCTGGCCGCGGCATCCGGCGTGTCGCTGGCGTTCTAGCTGGTTCTGGCTCGAAGCTTGTCCCTATCCAATCGCTTGATGCGATGCGACTTGGACCTGCAGATGCCGCCGTGACAGGGGACGCGCGCCGGGCACCTCGTGTGCCCGGCGCGCTTGGCCTCCGGCCTCCTGCGCCCTCCTGGCGCTGGAGGCCTCCAGACACCCCGGTCACGGCGGCATCTGCAGGTCCAAGTCGAACAGCATCAGGGCGTTGGGGCAGGGACAATCTTCGATTCAGAACCCTAGCCGAAACGCTCTTCGAAAACAGCGGCGAGGAGGTCTTCGAGTTCGGATGCGAACGGCCCCTCGCAGTCCCGCCCCAGCAGTTCGCCCAGGTTCGTCGTGGCCGCCAGCAGCGCGGCGCGGCGGGCCGGGCCGCGGTCCTCCCCCCGCAGGCAGTCCAGCAGGTCGACGTGGGCCGGCCCGGTCAGGATCGAGCCGTGCTGCAGGAAGCGGTCGGGGTGCCGGCGCTGCGCCGAGCCGACGAGCTTGCGCCCGCCGACGGTCACCTCGTGGCGGCCGGCGGACTGGAAGCAGACGGCGCCGCGGGCCGCGGCCAGGCTCTCCCCTGCGAGATGTCCGGCGACAGGCCGAGGCGGCGCAGGAACTCCGTCAGCGCCCCGTTGATCGCCGCGTAGACGGCGTGCAGGTCGTCGCCGAAGCGCGCCGACGGCGCGTCCCCCACGACGGCGTAGGTGAGCTCCTGGGCGTGCAGGATGGCGCGGCCGCCGGTCGGCCGGCGCACGAGGCCCCAGCCGCGGCGGTCGATCACCTCGCGGTCGAAGTCGTCGGGGGCCTGGTGGTAGCCGTAGGAGACCGCCGGCGGGGACCAGCGGTACAGGCGCAGCACGGGCGGGTCGCCCGGCGCGCGGCGCGCGAGCAGTTCGGCGTCGGCCGCCATGTTGTCGGCGCCGGGGCGCGCGCCGTCGCGGATCACGAGCAGGCGGCCCATCTCAGCCGCAGTTGCAGGGGCCGAGCCAGCTGAGGTCGGGCCGGCGCGCGGCCGCGGCCTCGTCCAGGCGCGACACGGGCGTGGTGTGCGGCGCCGTGCGCAGCAGGTCGGGGTCGCGCTCGGCCTCGGCGCGGATGGCGGCCACGACGTCGACGAAGCGGTCCAGGGTCTCCTTGGACTCCGTCTCGGTGGGCTCGACCATGATCGCCTCGTCCACGATCAGCGGGAAGTAGATCGTCGGCGCGTGGATGCCGTAGTCGAGCATGCGCTTGGCGATGTCCAGCGTGCGCACGCCGAACTTCTCCTTCCAGTCGGCGCCCGTGGCGATGAACTCGTGCAGCGTGCCCTCGGCGTGCTCGACCGTCAGCAGGCCCTCGAGGCGCTTGCGCAGGTAGTTCGCGTTGAGCACCGCGCGCTCCGAGACGCGCGTCAGGCCGTCGCCCCCCAGGCGCAGGATGTAGGTCAGGGCGCGCAGGCAGACGCCCGTGTTGCCCATGTAGGCGTGCACGCTCGGCCGGCACTCGCCGGCGCAGGCGTCGAGGCGGTAGACGCCCGCGTCCTCGCGGATGACCGGCGCCGGCAGGAAGCGCGCCAGCTCCTGCGTCACGCAGATGGGACCGGCGCCGGGTCCGCCGCCGCCGTGGGGCGTGGAGAAGGTCTTGTGCAGGTTCAGGTGCACGACGTCGAAGCCCATCAGCGCCGGCTTCGCCTTGCCGAGGATGGCGTTGAGGTTGGCGCCGTCCATGTAGAGCAGCCCGCCCGCCGCGTGGACGATGCGCGCCACCTCCACGATGTCGCTCTCGAACAGCCCCAGCGTGTTGGGGTTGGTGATCATGATGCCGGCGGTCTGCGGTCCGACCGCGGCCCGCAGCGCGTCCAGGTCGAGCCGGCCGTCGGGCCCCGACTTCAGCGTGCGGGGCTTCATGCCCGTCAGGACCACCGAGGCGGGGTTGGTGCCGTGGGCCGAGTCGGGGATCAGCACCTCGGTGCGGCCGTTCTCGCCGCGGTCGAGGTGGCGGGCGCGGATGACCTGCATGCCCAGGTACTCGCCGTGGGCGCCGGCGGCCGGCTGCAGGCTGCAGGCGGCGAAGCCGGTGATCTCGCAGAGCGCGTCCTGCAGCAGCTTCAGGGCGCAGAGCAGGCCCTGCAGGTCCGCCTCGTCCTGCTCGGGGTGCAGCGAGGCGAAGCCGGAGAGCGCGGCCACCTTCTCGTTGAGCCGCGGGTTGTACTTCATCGTGCAGCTGCCCAGCGGGTACAGGCCGCGCTCGATGTGGTGGTTCAGGTTGGACAGCAGGGTGTAGTGGCGGAGCACCTCCGGCTCCGAGAGCGACGGCAGGTCCGCGGGCGCCGCGCGCAGCGCGCCGGCCGGCAGCGCCGTGTCGACGTCGTCGCCGCGCCAGGCGGGCATGGTCGTGGCGCGCCGGCCGGCGCGCCCCTTGGCGAACAGACTCGTCTGCAGGTCCGCGCCCCAGCGCGCGGGCGTCGCGCCCTGCCGCTCGTGGCTCATGTTCGGCATCTCCTTCACTGCTCCAGGAAGTCGCGCAGCGCGCTCCCGTAACGTTCGATCTCGTCGGCGGTGCGGCGCTCGGTGACCGCGACCAGCAGGTCGCCCGCCCCGCAGCCCGCGAAGCCGTCCAGCGGGATGCCCGCCAGGATGCCCTGCTCGCGCGCGAAGGCGCGGAACTCGCGGGCCGGCCGCGGCAGGCGCACCACGAACTCGTTGAAGACGGGGCCGGCGAAGGGCAGCTGCACGCCGTCGATCCCGCGCAGGATCGCGCGCAGCGCCTCGCAGCGCACGCGGTTCGCGGCGCCCAGCTCGCGCAGGCCCTCCGTGCCGAGCAGGGCCAGGTACACGGTGCCCCGCGCCATGTTCAGGCCCTGGTTGGAGCAGATGTTCGAGGTCGCCTTCTCCCGGCGGATGTGCTGCTCGCGGGTCTGCAGGGTCAGCACGTAGCCCTCGCGGCCGTCGTGGTCGACCGTGCGCCCGACGACGCGGCCGGGGATCAGCCGCTTCAGCTCGTCGCTGCAGGACAGGAAGCCCAGCAGGGGGCCGCCCCAGCCGCAGGGCACGCCGAAGGGCTGCGCCTCGCCCGTCGCCACGGCGGCGCCGTACTCGGCGGGCGTCTTGAGCAGCGAGAGCGAGACGGGATTGACCGAGGCCACGACCAGGGCGCCGGCGTCGCGCGCCGCGGCGGCCAGCGCGTCGACGGGCTCGATCAGGCCGAGGTGGTTGGGGTTCTGGATCACGACCGCGCCGGCCCGGCCGTCGAGCAGGGCGCGCAGCGCGGCGGGGTCGGTGGTCCCCGCGGCCCCGATCGGCGCCGTGAGGATCGTCACGCCCTCGCTCGCGAGGTTCGTCTCCAGGACGCGGCGGTGGCGCGGGTTCAGGGCGGCGGGCAGGACCACGGCGTCGCGGCCGGTGCGGCCGAGCGCCATGCGGACACCCTCGACCAGCGCCGTCGACCCGTCGTACATGCTGGCGTTGGCCACCGGCAGGCCCGTCAGGCGGGTGACGAAGGTCTGCCACTCGTAGATGACCTGCAGGGTGCCCTGGGAGACCTCGGGCTGGTAGGGCGTGTAGGCCGTGAGAAACTCGCTGCGCGAGACCACGGCGTCCACGGCGGCGGGGATCGCGGCGTCGTAGACGCCGCCGCCGAGGAAGGAGGCGAGCTCGTCCTGGCCCGCGTTCAGCGCGGCCAGGTTGCTCATCACGCGCCAGACCTCCTCCTCCGACAGCGAGGACGGCAGGTCCAGGCCCGCCGGCGGCCGCACGGCCGCGGGCAGGCTGCGGAAGAGGTCGTCGACGGTCGCGAGGCCCAGGACGTCCAGCATCTCGCGGATGTCCTCTGCGGTGTGCGGCGTGTACGGCATGGGCGGCTCAGCCTCCGATGAGGGCGTCGTAATCGTCGGCCGAGAGCAGCTCGTCCATCTCGCTCCGGTCCTCGATGCGCACCTTGAAGAGCCAGCCGGCCTCCAGCGGGTCCTGGTTGACCGTCTCGGGGGCGTCGAGCACCGCCTCGTTGACGGCGATGACCTCGCCGCCCACCGGGCTGAAGAGGTCCTCGACCGACTTGACGGTCTCGATGGTCCCGACCGCCTCGCCCTGCGCGACGACGGTGCCGACCTCGGGCAGCTCCAGGAAGACGACGTCGCCCAGCTCGTGGGCCGCGTACTCGGTCACGCCCACCGTGGCGCTCTCGCCCTCGGCCAGCACCCACTCGTGGTCCTTCGTGTACTTGCGGTCGCTCGCCACCATGCCGTTCTCCTCCTGCCGGTTGATGCCTTAGCGCGCGGCGCGCGGGTCACCCTTGACCCGGGCCGCGAGGAAGGGGTACGGGACCACGCGGACGGGGTGCCGGCGGTCGCGGATCTCCACGGTCAGCCGCGCGGGGTCGCACCCCGCGTCGACCAGGGCCAGGGCCAGCGAGCGCCCCAGGGTCGGGCTCTTGGTGCCGCTGGTGACGAAGCCCGCCGGCGCGTCGCCGCAGAACACCGGCGCGCCCTGGCGCGCGATGGGCGCGGGGCGGTCGCGGCCGGCGGCGTCGGGCGCCGCCACCTCGAGGCCGACGAGACGCCGCGGCAGGCCGGCGTCCTTCTGGCGCTGCAGGGCCTCGCGGCCGACGAACTCGCGGTCCTTCAGGCGCACGGCCCAGCCGATGCCGGCCTCGAGCGGCGTCCAGTCCTCGCTCAGCTCGTGGCCGTACAGGCAGTAGGCCGGCTCGAAGCGCAGCGTGTCGCGCGCCGCCAGGCCGATGGGCTCGACGCCCAGGTCGCCGCCCAGGGCCAGCAGCTCCTCCCAGAGCGGGAGCGCGTCGGCGTTCGGCACGTACAGCTCGTAGCCGCGCTCGCCGGTGTAGCCGGTGCGCGAGACGATCCAGCGGCCGCCGGGGCGGGGCAGGACGAAGGCCGTGTAGAAATCCAGGGCGTCGAGGGCGTCGGCGCTGCCGGCCAGCGCCGCGAGGCGGCACGTCAGCGCCGCGGCCTCGGGCCCCTGCACCGCGATCATGGCGGTGCGGTCGCTGGCGTCGTCCAGCGTCACGCCGGCGGCGCCGGCGGCGCGGGCGGCGACCCAGGCCGCGATCTTGTCGTGGTTGGAGGCGTTGCAGACGATCATCCAGTCCTCGCGGCCGAGCCGGTAGATCAGCATGTCGTCGAGCACGCCGCCGTCGGGCCGGCACATCGCGGTGTAGACGACCTTGCCGTCCGGCAGGCCGGCCACGCGGTTGGTGCAGAGCCCGTCGAGCCAGGCCTCGACGCCCGGGCCGCTCGCCAGGATCTCGCCCATGTGCGTGATGTCGAACAGGCCCACGCGTTCGCGCACCGCCGCGTGCTCGGCGAGCACGCCCCGGTACTGCACGGGCATCTCGAAGCCGGCGAAGGGGACCATGCGGGCGCCGTGGTCGCGGTGCCAGGCGGTCAGGGGGGTCTGCCGCAGCGGGGTGTCGTCGTGCGCGTATCGTCGTGCGTGGTCAAGGCGTCCTCCGGAGCTAGAGGAGCGGCGGGATCCGGGATCGGGGCGGCGTCGCGGGCGCCGGCCACGCCTAATCTAAACGGCCCGCGCGGGAAGTCCAGGAGCGAAACGGCCGGCCGCGACGGCGACTCAGCCGCCCCCCGCGAGCGCGCGCAGCATGGCGCCGGTGTGCGACTCCGCGCAGGCCATGACCGCCGCCAGCGGACCCTGCGCCAGCACCCGCCCGCCCGCGGCGCCGCCGTCGGGGCCGAGGTCGATGACCCAGTCGGCGCGGCGCACGACCTCGGGGTTGTGCTCGATGACCAGCACCGTGTGGCCCTTCGCGGTCAGCCGCGCCAGGATGTCCAGCAGGCGGTCGACGTCGCAGAAGTGCAGGCCCGTGGTCGGCTCGTCCAGGATGTAGAGGCTGTCGCCGCGGCCGCCGCGCGCCAGCTCGCGCGAGAGCTTGAGCCGCTGCGCCTCCCCGCCCGAGAGCGTGGCGCCGGACTGGCCCAGCCGCAGGTAGCCCAGGCCCACGCCGTCCATGACCTCCAGGATGCGGCGGCAGGCCGGCACGTTGCCCAGGAACTCGCGCGCCTCCTCCACGGGCAGGTCCAGCACCTCGGCCACGTTGCGGCCCTTGAAGCGGACCTCCAGCGTCTCGGGGCCGAAGCGCTGGCCGCCGCAGGCCTCGCAGGGGACGTCGACGTCCGGCAGGAAGTCCATCGTCAGGCGCCGCACCCCGGCGCCCTCGCATTCCGGGCAGCGGCCGGGCCCGGTGTTGAAGCTGAAGCGGTCGGCCCCGTAGCCGCGCACCTTCGCCAGCGACGTGGCCGCGAAGAGGCGGCGGACGGGCCCCATCAGGCCGCTGTAGGTGGCGGGCGTGGAACGCGGCGAGCGGCCGATCGGCGACTGGTCCACCAGGACCACCGACTTGAGGTCCTCGTCGCCCGTGAGCCGGTCGAAGGGGCCGGGCTCGGCCGAGGCGCGGTGCAGGCGGCGGGCCAGCGCCCGGTAGAGCGTCTCGTGCACGGCGGTGCTCTTGCCGGAGCCCGAGACGCCCGTCACGACGGTCAGGCGGCGCAGCGGCACGGCGAGGTCGATCCCCTGCAGGTTGCGGCCGCGCAGCCCGGTCATGCGCAGCCAGGCGTCGGGCTCGGCGCCGCCGTTGACGGGTTGCGGGAGCTGGCCGTCGCGCCTGCCCGCCAGCCAGCGGCCGGTCTGGCTGTCCGCGCAGGCGGCGACCTCGGCGGGCGTGCCCTGGGCCACCAGGCGGCCGCCGTGCTCGCCGGCGCCGGGGCCGAGGTCGATGAGGTGGTCGGCCGCGAGCATCACGTCGAGGTCGTGCTCCACCACCACCACGCTGTTGCCGCGGTCGCGCAGCTTCTGCAGCGTGCCGATGAGCCGGTGGATGTCGCGGTGGTGCAGGCCGACGCTCGGCTCGTCCAGGACGTAGAGCACGCCCGTCAGCCGCGAGCCGACCTGCGTGGCCAGGCGCACGCGCTGGCCCTCGCCGCCGCTGAGGGTGCCGACGCCGCGCGAGAGCGAGAGGTAGCCCACCCCGACCTCGCAGAGGAAACCGGTGCGCGAGGCGATCTGCTCCACGACGGGGCGCGCCACGGCCGACTTGAGCGGCTCGGTGAACGACAGCCCCCCGGCCCACGCCGCCAGGTCGCTCAGGGCGAGTTCGCTGGCCTCGCCGATGTGCAGGTCGCCGACGCGCACGCCCAGCGCCTCCTCGCAGAGGCGGAAGCCCCGGCAGGCGGGGCAGACGTCGGCCGTCATGAGCTTCTCGATGCCGGCGCGCACCTTCTCGGACTTGGTTTCGCGGTGGCGGCGCAGCAGCTCCGGCGCCAGGCCGAGCCAGCCGGCGAGGAAGGCGTCCCAGTGCGCGTGCTTGCGCAGGGCCTTGGCGTCGGCCGGCGCCAGGCCGTGCACCAGGATGCGGCGGGCGTCCGCGGGCAGCGACGACCAGGGCGCGTGCAGCGAGAAGCCCAGCGCGGCGGCGAAGGCTTCGACCTGCGTGAACAGCCAGCCGCTCTCCTTGCCGCGCAGGAACTCGACGGCGCCGCCCGCCACCGAGAGCCCGGGGTCGGGCACCAGCGACTCCTCGCGGATGGTCGGCAGGCTGCCGAGCCCCTGGCAGACGCGGCACGAGCCGGCCGGCGAGTTGAAGGAGAACAGCCGCGGCTCGAGCGCCGCGAAGCCGCGGCCGCAGCCGGGGCAGGCGGCCTCGCGGGAGAAGAGCGTCTGCCCCTCCCCCTCCCGCACCAGCACCGTGCCCCCCGACAGCTCCACCGCGGCCGCGAGCGCCTCGTTCAGCCGCGCCTCGACGCCGGGCCGCACGACCAGGCCGTCGACCACCGCCGCGATGTCGTGGCGGGCGCCCGCCGCGAGCTCCACCCCGTCGTCCAGGTCGCGCAGCTCCCCGTCGATCAGCGCGCGCACGTAGCCGCGCCGCTGCAGGTCCCGCAGCAGGGTGCGGTGCGCGCCCTTGCGCCCGCTCACCACCGGCGCCAGCAGCCACAGGCGCGTGCCCTCGGGCCGCGACGCGATCGCCTCGCGGATCTCCGCCAGCGGGCGCGCGGCCGCCGGCACGCCGCAGGCCGGGCAGTGGGCCGTGCCGCAGCGGGCGTAGAGCAGCCGCAGGTAGCTGGCGATCTCGGTCACGGTGCCGACGGTCGAACGCGGGTTGGCGCCGAGCCCCTTCTGGTCGATGGCCAGCGCCGGGGACAGGCCCTCGATGCGGTCGACGTCGGGCTTGGGCAGCTGGTCGAGGAACTGGTGGGCGAAGCTCGAGAGGCTCTCGATGTAGCGCCGCTGGCCCTCGGCGTAGAGGGTGTCGAAGGCCAGCGACGACTTGCCGGACCCGCTCGGGCCGGTGACCACCACCAGGCGGTGGCGCGGCAGCTCGAGGTCCAGGTTCTTCAGGTTGTGGACGCGCGCGCCCCTGATCGTGATGACGTCGCCGGCCACGATTCCTCCGTCGCTCAGGGCGTTCAGCGCGTGACCGCGCGGCCGGGGCGGCGGCCCCGCGCGGCAGGGCTTCCCAGGCGGCGCGCTCGTCGGCGGTCAGGCCCGCGGCGTCGTCGATCACGACGGCCCCGAGGATGCGCTGGGCCTGCAGCGGGTTGTCGGAGCGGTCGCGCGGCGTCGCCACGATGGCGTCGACCGTCTCCAGGCCCGACACGACCCGGCCGAAGGCGGTGTACTTGTTGTCCAGATGGGCCACGTCGGCCACGCAGATGAAGAACTGGCTGCCGGCCGAGTTGGGGTCGGCGGCGCGGGCCATCGACAGCACGCCCCGCACGTGGCGGGTGGCGTTGAACTCCGCGTTCAGCAGCGCCTGGTCGCCCGCCAGGGCGTAGCCCCGGGCCGCGACCGCGGCGCGGGCGCGCTCGAACAGCGCCAGCTCGTCGGCGCCCAGGACGTCCCGCCAGCGCGGGCCCCCCTGGCCGTCGTTGGTGCGGTCGGCGTCCTTGGAGTTGGGGTCGCCGCCCTGGATCATGAAGCCGGGGATCACGCGGTGGAACGTGGTGCCGTCGTAGAAGCCGGTGCGGCAGAGGTGCGTGAAGTTGGCCACGTGGTGCGGCGCCGTCTCGGGCGTCAGGGCCAGCAGGATCGGCCCGGCCTCGGTGGCGAGGCGGACGAAGGGCTGGGCGCCGGCGCCGGCGGCGGCCGACAGGACCAGGGCGACGGTCAGGGCGGTCAGGACGGGCGTGCGCATCGGTCATCCTTTCCCCGGAGGTGGAGCGCGCCGGCCGGCGGACGTTCGCCGGGCGGCCCCCATGCATAGCACTCCCGGCGCCCGGAGGCAACGGCGCGGTCGCGGCGGCCCCATCGCGCAGCCGCCGCCGGACGAGGAGAGCCGCCCGGGCGGGGCGGCTCTCCGGAGCGCGGTCGCGGTCCCGGCGGCGGCTACTGGTTGCGCAGCCAGAGGCGCTCGGGCTTGTGCAGGGTCAGGCGGACGGCGTTGTTGCGGGCGCGGCCCTCGGCCGTCGTGTTGTCGCCGACGGGGCGGAAGGGACCGTAGCTCACCACGGCGAAGCGCGTGGCCTCCATGCCCAACTCGTTGGTCATGTAGCGGGCCACCGCGGACGCGCGGGCCGCCGCCAGCTCCCAGCTCGAGGGCCAGATCTCGCGGTAGTCGCCGGGCACGCCGTTGTCGTCGGTGCCGCCCTCGACGTGGATGTCCCAGCCGGGGTACTTGTCGCAGGCGTCCTTGATGGCCGCCAGCGTGGTCTTCATCTTGTCGCCGATGCCGAGGTTCACGCCGGAGAACGCCAGCTCGTCGGTCAGCGCCACGGTGACCACCTCGCCGTTCTGTTCGACGAGCACGGCCTTCTCGGCCTCGAGCTGGGCGATCTGCTCGCGCAGCCCGGCCGCCAGCTGCCGGCCCTCGGCGATCGTCGCCTCGCGCGCGGCGATCTCGGACTGCAGGGACAGGATGCTGCCGTCGCGCTCCGCGACGAGCTGCTTGTAGTCGCTGCAGGGAGCGCAGCCGATCAGCGCGGCGAGGGCCGCGGCCGTCGTCAGCAGGGCGATCCGCTTCGTGGTCCGCATGTCTGGTTCTCTCCTTCGCCGCGGCGCGGTCGGGTGGCCGACCCGCGCGCCCGCCGCCGCTGGGTGACGTCGTCGTCCGCCCGGCGGACGCGACTGGTGTCAATCTAATGTGGCGGCCGCGTCAGGGGAAGCAGATTTTCGCCGGTGCGGCGCTCCTGCGGCCCGCCCCCGCCGGCTCAGGCCTCCGCCGCCGGCGCGGGCCCTCCCGGAAGCGGGCCAGCACTTTGTTGGCGCCGATCACGTCCATCAGGTCGCCGTCCTCGATCCGGAAGTTCCCGGCGGGCAGCGGCACCTTCTGGTCCTCGCCCGGCTTCTTGCCGGGCCGGTGCACCTGGATCAGGTTCAGGCGCTCGCGCGACAGCAGCTGCAGCTCGGCCAGGGTGCGCCCGTGCCAGGACTGCGGCGGCAGGATCCGCGCCAGCGCGTAGCCGTCCGGCAGGTCGACGAAGTTGACCACCGTGTGGCGCAGGAGGCTCTCGGCCACCCAGTGGCCCATCTGGGTCTCGGGCTGGATGACCTCGTCGGCGCCCACGCGCTGCAGAACCTTGCGCTGGTCGGTGTTGGTCGCCTTGCAGATCACGTAGGGCACGCCCAGCTCCTTGCAGAGCAGGGTGATCTTGACGCTGGACTCGAAGTTGTCGCCGATGCCGACCACCACGGCGTCCATGCGCCCGACGTCGAACCGCGTCAGGTTCTCGCGGTCGGTCGCGTCGAAGGAGACGGCCATCGAGACGACGTCCTTCAGCCGCTCCGCCAGGTGGCGGTTGCGGTCGACGGCCAGCACGTCCACCCCCTCCTTCTGCAGGGTGGTCGCCACGCTGGAGCCGAACCGCCCGAGACCGAACACGGCCATGCGCTTCATCAGTGCCTCCGCTTCTGCGCCGCCGCGGCGGCGCTCAACCGACCAGGATCGTCGCCTCGGGGTAGTGCACGCCGTGCTCGCGCGCCGGGCGGACCAGCCCGTAGGCCACCGCCAGCGGGCCGAGGCGGCCCAACATCATCAACAGCGTCACCAGCAGCCGGCCGGGGTCGGACAGCTCCGTCGTCAGGCCGAGCGTGAGCCCCACGGTGCCGATGGCCGAGAGCACCTCGAAGATCGTCTCGACGAAGCCGCTGCCCTCGGTCGCCAGCAGGACGCCGAACGCGAGGGCCACGACGGTCGTGTACGTCGTGGCGACCATGAAGGCCCGCCGCACGACGATCTGGTTGAGCTCGCGGTCGAACAGGCGCGCGTTGCTGCCGCCCAGGGCGATCGCCCGCGCGTCGGCCCACAGGATCGCCACCGTCGTCACCTTGATGCCGCCGGCGGTCGAACCGGGGGCGGCGCCGATGTACATCAGCACCAGCATCACCAGGACCGAAGCCGGCGACAGCTGTGTGAGGTCCATGGAGTTGAAGCCGGCCGTGCGGGCCGTCGCCGACTGGAAGAAGGCCAGGCCCAGCTTGGTGTCGGGAGCGAGACCGGCGAAGGCGCCGTTCCACTCGAGGGCCGCCAGCAGGGCGGCCCCTCCCGCCAGCAGGATCACGGACATCAGCAGGACCACCCGCGCCTGCACGTAGAGCCGGCAGCGGCGCGTGCGGTCGGCCTGGGCGCGGCCCTTCAGCCAGGCCACCACGTTGGCGGTGACCGGGAAGCCCAGCCCCCCGATGATGAGCAGCGCGCTGACGGTGCCGATCACCACGGGATCGCCGGCCTGCGAGACGAGCGAGTCGCTCCAGGTGCTGAAGCCCGCGTTGCAGAAGGCCGACACGGCGTGGAACACGGCGCAGCGCGCCCTGGCCAGCGGGTCGGCGACGGAGTCGCCCAGCGCCGCGAAGAGCAGCGCCGCCCCCGCGGCTTCCAGGATCAGCGTGTGGACGGTCACGAAGCGCAGGATGCCGCGGGACTCCTTCAGCAGATCCCCCTCGAACACGTCCCGCATCATGCTCGCCCCGCGCAGGCCGACGCCGCGGCCGAACAGCATCGCCAGCGTGGCGGACACGGTCATCACGCCGATGCCGCCGATCTGGATCAGCAGCAGGATGACGGTCTGGCCGAAGGTGGTGAAGCCGCCGCCGGTGTCGCGGACGGTCAGGCCGGTCACGCAGACGGCCGAGGCCGAGGTGAAGACGGCGTCGACGACCGCCAGGGGCGCGCCGGCGGGCGTGCTCGCCGGCAGCAGCAGCAGGCCGGCGCCGAGCAGCACGATGGCGACGAGCCCCAGCAGGAACAGCGGTCCCGGCGGCACGCGCCGCGGTCGCCAGCGGAATCCGCGCATCGCGATCCTCCTGCCGCGGGGCGGCCCGGCCGGTCAGGCCGCCGCGGGCCCGTGCACCGCCGTCAGCAGCCGGTCGGGGTCGAAGTAGGTCCGGGCGCAGCGCATGATGTCGTCGCGGCCCACCGCGTCGATCTCGCCCACGAGCTCGCTCGTCGGGATGAAGCGGCCGTAGAAGATCTCGTCCTTGGCGGCGCGTCCCATCTGATTGGAACCGCCTTCCAGGGAAAAGATCAACTGCGATTTGATCTGGGCCCGCGTGTCGGCGAGCTCGTCCTCCCCCACGCCGTCGCGCAGGAAGGCGCGGTACTCGCCGCGCACGACCGACTCGAGCCGCGACAGCTTGGACGGCGAGCAGGAACCGGAGCAGCTCACCAGGCCGATGTCGCGGCCCATGTCGGTGTAGGTGAAGACCGAATAGGCCAGGCCCTCCCGCTCGCGCACCGCCTGGAAGATGCGGCTCGAGAGGCCGCCGCCCAGGATGTTGCTCAGCATCGCCAGCGGCACGCGGTCGGGGTGCAGGTAGGACACCGCCTGGTTGCCGATCTCGAAGTAGCACTGCTGGACGGGGCTGTCGATGACCAGGCGGTCGTCGCGGACTTCGGCGCCGTCGAACAGGATGCCGATCTCGTCGTCGGAGACCGCGGCCGGCGACCGCGTCAGGGGCGGCGCCGCGCCGGCCGGCTCGAAGCAGGCGCACAGCCCTTCGGTCATCCCGGGCCGGACGTTGCCGGCGACGGCCACCACCAGGTTGGCGCCGCAGAACAGGTCGGCGTGCTCGCGCCGCAGCAGGCCCGCGTCCAGCCCGCGCACCGACGCGGGCGTGCCCAGGATGGGCCGCCCGCGGGGGTGGCCGCCGTAGAGCCGGGCGGTGAAGGCGTCGTGCAGCAGGTCCTCGGGCGTGTCCAGGACCTCCTGGATCTCCTCGACCACCACGTCCTGCTCGAGGGCGACGAGGTCGGGTCGAAGGCCGGGTCGAGGATCATGTCGGCGAGGGCTTCGGCGGTCGGCGCGAAGTACTCGGGCAGCACCTTGGCCGTGAAGGCCACGTGGTCCTTGGTCGTGAAGGCGTCGACCGAGGCGCCGACGCTGTCGAAGAGGCGGGCGAGGTCGAAGGCGCTGCGGCGGCGCGAGCCCTTGAAGACCATGTGTTCGAGGAAGTGGGCCAGGCCGCCCAGCCCCCCCGGCTCGTCCTGGGAGCCCCGCCGCAGCCACGCGCCCAGCGACACCGAGTGCGCGGACGCGACCGGGACGGTCAGGATGACCGTCCCGTTCGCCAGCGTCACCCGCTGGGGCGGGGTCTCGTTCTGGTAGGGGCCGATGTTCATGCCCGGCAGACCGGCCGCCTACCGGCGCCGCGGTCCGCGGTCGCGGTCGCGACCGCCGCCGCCGCCGCGTCCGCCCCGGTCGCCGCCGTCGCGGCGCGGCCCGCGGTCGCTCGACTGGTTCGGGTCGACGCCCTCGGGCACCGGCAGCAGCGCCTTGCGGCTGAGCCGGACCTTGCCCGAGCGCGAGTCCACCTCGACCAGCTTGACCTGGACCGACTCGTTGATCTGCAGGACGTCCTCGACGTTGCCGACGCGGAAGTGCTCGATCTCCGAGATGTGGAGCAGGCCCTCCTTGCCGGGCAGGTACTCGACGAAGGCGCCGAAGTCCACGATCGAGACCACGCGGCCCGTGTAGACGGCGCCGACCTCGGGCTCGGTCATCATCATGCGGATGCGCTCGACGCACTCGTTGCCCTTCGCCTGGTCGGGCGCCGAGACGAAGACCAGACCGTCGTCGTTGATGTCGATGTTGGTCTCGGTCTCCTCCTGCAGCTTCTTGATCACCTTGCCGCCCGGGCCGATCAGCTCGCCGATGCGCTTGGGCGGGATCTGGATGGTGATGATCTTCGGGGCGTACTGGCAGAGCTCCTTGGCCGGCTCGGCGATGGCCTCGTGCATCAGGCCCAGGATGTGGTGCCGCGCGTTGCGGGCGTCGGTCAGGGCCTGCAGCATGATCGCGCGGCTGATGCCGCCGATCTTGGTGTCCATCTGGAAGGCCGTGATGCCGTCGCGGGTGCCGGTGACCTTGAAGTCCATGTCGCCGAGGTGGTCCTCGACGCCCAGGATGTCGGTCAGCACGGCGACCTTCTCGCCCTCCTTGATCAGGCCCATGGCCACGCCGGCCACGGCCTTCTTGATGGGCACGCCCGCCTGCATCAGCGCGAGGCTGGCGGAGCAGACCGTGGCCATCGAGCTGGAGCCGTTCGACTCCAGGATGTCCGACACGATGCGGATCGTGTAGGGGAAGTCCTCCTGGGTGGGCAGCAGGGGGCGCAGGGCGCGCTCGGCCAGCTTGCCGTGGCCGATCTCGCGGCGGCCGGTGCCGCTGTAGCGGCCGGTCTCGCCCACGCTGAAGGGCGGGAAGTTGTAGTGGAGGTAGTAGGGGCTCCACCACTCGCCCTCGAGGGCGTCGATCTTCTGCTCGTCCGACTTGGTGCCCAGGGTCACGGTGCCCAGCGACTGGGTCTCGCCGCGGGTGAACAGGGCCGAGCCGTGGACGCGGGGCAGCAGGCCCAGCTCGATGTCGATCGGGCGCACCGTGGTCAGGTCGCGGCCGTCGGCGCGCACGCCCTCGTCCACGACCATGGCCCGCATGGCCTTCTTCTCGAGCTTGGCGAAGGCGGCCAGGGCGTCGGCGTCGGGCTTGCCCGCCTCGTCGGCGAAGGTCGTCTTGACCTTCTCGTGCAGGGCCGCCACCGCGTCCTGGCGCGTGTGCTTGGCCTTGATGCGGATGGCGGCGTCGAGGTCGGACGCCACGGCGGCGCGGACCGCCTCCACCTTGGCGGGGTCCAGCACGCGGGCCGCGACGGCGAACTTCTCGCGCGCGCCGGCCTTGGCGACCAGCTCGCGCTGCAGGGCGTTGAGCTGGCGGATCCAGCCGTGGGCGAAGTCGATGGCGTCGAGCAGGCGGTCCTCGGAGACCTCGCTGCAGGAACCCTCGATCATGCAGACGATGTCGTCGGTGCCGGCCACGACCAGGTCCATGCTCGACTCCTCGAGCTGGGCGAAGGTCGGGTTGGGCACGAACTCGCCGGCGATCTCGGCCACGCGCACGCCCGAGACGTACTCGCCGAACGGCACGTCCGACAGGTTCAGGGCCAGCGAGGCGCCGGTGATGCTCAGGACGTCGGCGTGGAAGTCGGTGTCCGAGCTGATGACGAAGGCCACGACGTCGGTCGCGTGGCGGTAGCCGTCGGGGAACAGCGGCCGCAGCGGGCGGTCGATCAGGCGCGCCGACAGGGTCTCGCGCTCGCTCGGCCGGGCCTCGCGCTTGAAGAAGCCGCCGGGGATCTTGCCCGCGGCGTAGGTCTTGTTGCGGTACTCGACGAACAGCGGGAGGAAGTCGCGGTCGCTGACGTTCTTGTCCGCCGTGGCCGTCACCAGGACCCGGGTGTCGCCCAGGCCCACGACGCAGGCGCCGCCCGCCTGGCGGGCCATCTTGCCGGTCTCGAGCGAGTACTCGGCGCCGTTCATCTGCAATGCCGTCTTGTGTCCGTTCATGTTCTGCTTTTCCTTCCTTACAGCTTTTGCGCGCCATGCGCTGGCGTCCGCCAATGCGGACGACCGCGGACGTGCGGCCACGCCGCGGCTTCGCTCCCGGGAAAAGCGCGACGCGCGCCGATCCCGCCGGGACCCGCCTGATTTATTGGAGAATGCGGTGTCCTGTCCGAAACCATGGGGGGCACCGCGGCGGTCAGCCGCGGATGCCCAGCTCCTTGATCAGGGAGCGGTAGCTCTCCAGGTTCTTCCGCTTCAGGTAGTTCAGCAGCCGCTTGCGCTGCCCGACCATCTTCAAGAGACCACGCCGGGAGTGGAAGTCCTTCTTGTGGGTCTTGAAGTGCTCGGTGAGGTGGTTGATGCGCGCGGTCAGCAGCGCGATCTGCACCTCGGGCGAGCCGGAATCCGACTCGTGCTTCCTGAATTGGGTGATGACCTGGTCTTTCTGATCCTTGTTCATTGCCATCGTCAGAACCTCCTTAGCTCATGACGTCACGATGGCCGCAGGCTGGCGCCCGCCCCCGGGGGTCTTCGTCAGGTTCCCCGGGGCCGAGCCTGGTCGCCGCTAGGGCGTGCCAACCCGCTTGCTGGCGCTGGGCACGAAAAACGCGAGGCTGAACCCCGCGACCCGGCGCCCGCGGAATATAGCCGAGACCGCAACCGGGGGCAAGCGGGATTCCGACCAGCCATCGGCCGCCGCCGGTCCGACTTGAGGACCGGCGGCGCCGCGGAGAAACCGCCTGCACCGAACCCCCTAACCGACTCGTTCTTATCGTGTTGTGGATTTCGAGGGCGCCGCGGCGGCGTCGCTCAGGCCCCGCCGGCCGACAGGATCCCCCGCCGCTCCAGTTCGGCCAGGATCTGGGCGATGCAGGCGGCCCCGTCGTGCTCGTCGGTCTGGACGAGGATCTCCGGCGTCAGCGGCTCCTCGTAGGGGGCGCTGATGCCCGTGAACTCCGGGATCTCCCCCGCGCGGGCCTTCTTGTAGAGCCCCTTGGTGTCGCGGCGCTCGCACTCGTCCAGGGAGCAGCGGCAGTAGACCTCCAGGAAGTCCCCGTCGTCGACCAGCTCGCGGTTGGCGTCGCGGTCGGTGCGGTAGGGCGAGATGAAGGCGGTCAGCACGATGACGCCGGCGTCGAGCATCAGCTTGGACACCTCGCCGATGCGCCGGATGTTCTCGGTGCGGTCGGCGGGGCTGAAGCCCAGGTCGCGGTTCAGGCCGAAGCGCACGTTGTCGCCGTCCAGCACGTAGGTCTGGCAGCCGCGCTCGAAGAGCGCCTTCTCGACGCCGCGGGCCAGCGTCGACTTGCCGGCGCCCGACAGGCCCGTGAACCAGAGGATGGCGCCGCGGTGGCCGTTGCGGCGGGCGCGGTCGGCGCGCTTGATGTCCGAGTGCGACCAGGTGATGTTGCGGCTCTTCGGTGTGGTCATGTCTGCTCCCGCCGCACGCTCGGCGCGGCCTTGTGGTGGTGGTTGCGGGCGAAGAACGCACCCGCGGCCGGGCCCGGCAAATGAAAAAACGGCGAACCGCCCCCCCGCGGCCTCAGCCGAAGAGCTCCGCCTCCCGCAGGGGGACCGCGCCGCGGTCCTTCTCCGAGAGCACCGCGGCGGCCGGCAGCGGCCAGGCGATGCCCAGGTCGGGGTCGTCCCAGCGGATGCAGCGCTCGGCGTCGCGGTCGTAGTAGTCCGTGGTCTTGTAGAGCACGTCCGCCTCGTCGCTCAGCGTCAGGAAGGCGTGGGCGAACCCGGGCGGGATCCAGAGCTGGCGGTGGTTCGCGTCCGACAGCACCGCCGCGGTCCACTTCCCGCAGGCGGGCGAGTCCCGCCGCAGGTCGACCGCCACGTCGAAGATCTCGCCGCGCACCGCCTGCACGAGCTTGCCCTGGACGTGCCGCACCTGGTAGTGCAGCCCCCGCACCACGCCGCGGCGCGAGCGGGAGTGGTTGTCCTGCACGAACTCCGGCAGGAAGCCGACGGCCTCGCGCCAGGTGCGGGCGTTGAAGCTCTCCAGGAAGAAGCCCCGCTCGTCGGGGAAGACCCGCGGCTCCAGCAGCAGCACGTCGGGCAGATCCGTCTTCTTGACGATCATCTACAGGCCTTCCTTCAGGATCCGCTCGAGGTAGGAGCGGTAGCTCGAGGCGGGCATCGCCGCGGTCGCCGCCTCCAGGCCGGCCCGGTCCAGGAAGCCCCGGTTGTAGGCCACCTCCTCCAGGCAGGCGATCTTCAGGCCCTGGCGGGCCTCGAGCAGCCCGATGAACTGGCTGGCCTCGAGCAGGCTCGTGTGGGTGCCGGTGTCGAGCCAGGCGATGCCGCGGCCGAGCTTCTCGACCACCAGCTCGCCGCGCTCGAGGTAGGCCCGGTTGACGTCGGAGATCTCCAGCTCGCCGCGCGGCGAGGGCTTCAGGCCGCGGGTGATCTCCACGACCCGCTCGTCGAAGAGGTAGAGGCCGGGGATCGCGTAGCGCGAGCGCGGCCGCAGCGGCTTCTCCTCGATGCTGATCGCGCGGCCCGCCGCGTCGAACTCCACCACGCCGTAGCGCTCGGGGTCCAGCACCGGGTAGCCGAAGATGCGGGCGCCGCCGCGGAATTCGGCCACGATGCGGTCCAGGTTCATGCGGCCGTGGAAGACGTTGTCGCCCAGGATCAGGCAGACGCCCTCGCCCGCCAGGAACTCCTCCCCGACCAGGAAGGCCTGGGCGATGCCCTTGGGCTCGGGCTGGACCGCGTAGGTCAGGCGGATGCCCCACTGGGAGCCGTCGCCGAGCAGGTCCTGGAAGCGGGGCGTGTCCTGCGGCGTCGAGACGACCAGGATGTCCCGCAGGCCGGCCATCATCAGGGTCGCGAGCGGGTAGTAGATCATGGGCTTGTCGTAGACCGGCTGCAGCTGCTTGCTGGCCACGCGGGTCAGCGGGTACAGGCGGCTGCCGGCGCCGCCGGCCAGCACGAGGCCCTTGCGCAGGCCCGCGGCGGGGGTGGTGACGTCCATCGGTCGCTCCTGGGCGGGAGGGCGTTCAGCCCCCGCGCCGGTTGAGGGTCTCGGGATCGAGCGCCGCGCGCGCGGCCGCCTCGTCGCGGGCCAGCTGCTCCCGCAGCGCCTCGACCGAGGGGAACGCCCGCTCGTCGCGCAGCCGGGCCACCCATTCCAGCTTGAGGCTGCGCTCGCGCACGTACCCGCGGAAGTCGAGCACGTGCACCTCGAGCCGCGGCTGCGGCAGGCCGCCCGGGTTGACCGTCGGCGCCGAGCCGTAGTTGAGCATCCCCCGGCAGACGGCGCGCTCGGTGCCCGGCGCGCCGAGCAGGTCGCCGTGGCGGTCGACCTCGGGCAGGTGCCCGTGGCGGTAGCCGACCACCGCCCGGCGGTCGTCGCCGACGACGGCGTCGGTCGGCACGTGGACCCAGACGGCGTAGACGCCGGGGGCCGGCAGCTGCTTGTCGGGGTCCAGGGGCTCGACGTTGGCCGTCGGGTAGCCCAGGGTCGCGCCGCGCCCGGCGCCGTAACCCACCTCTCCCCAGAGGCTGTAGGGGCGGCCGAGCATGTCCGCGGCCCGGGCCACCTCGCCCTCGCGCAGCCGGCGGCGGACCGTGGAACTGCTGACGACCTCGCCGCCGAGCGTCAGCGGCGGCACGACTTCGAACCCGAAGCCGTCGCGACGGGCCAGATCCGCCAGGGAGTCGGCGCGGCCGCCGCGGCCGGCGCCCAGGTGCACGTCGTGCCCGCCGACGAGGTGCTGCATGCCGAGCAGCCCGCGCAGGAAGCGGCGGACGAATTCGTCGTAGGGCAGCGCGGCGAGCGCCGGGCAGAAGTCGGCGGCGACCACCGCGTCCACGCCCGTCTCCTGCAGGAGCGCCAGCTTCTCGCTCCAGCTGGTCAGCAGGCGCGGGCGGTCGGCGTCCAGGACGCTGCGCGGGTGGTGGCGGAAGGTGAACAGGCAGCTCAGGGAGAGGCCGCGCTGCTCGCGGGCCCGGCGGACGGCGTCGATCAGCGCGCGGTGGCCGAGGTGCACGCCGTCGAAGGCGCCCAGCGCGACCGCCGTATCGGCCAGGGCTTCGCCGGGCAGCTTCTCGCGGCCGTCCAGGATCCGCGTGATCAGTTCGCTGCTGAGCCGGATCAGGCGCACGATCTCCCCCTAGTCCGACGTGGGCGTCGCCGGGAACACGGCCGGCGTGCGCAGGCGCCCCGCGCCGGCGTCATCCATTTCCAGGCGGGCGACCGCGACCAGCCCCCCGTCCGGGGCCAGCAGCCGCAACAGCCCCGCGGGCGCCGCGGCGGCCGCTGCGAGCGTCGCCCGCGCCGTCAGGTCCGCGCCCGGGGGCAGCCCCCGGCGCAGGTCCGCGGCTTCGCCCGCGGTCAGCGGGACCGCCGGCGCCTCCGGCAGGGCCGAGGCGGACGGGATCACCGCGCCGGCGACGGCCCGCGCGTCCCGCATCATATCCGCCGGCAGGGCCCGCGCAACCTCAAAGGGCCCGACCCGCTCCCGTCGCAGCGACGACAGGTGGCCGACGGTGCCCAGGGCGAGCGCCAGGTCGCGGGCCAGCGCGCGGATGTACGTCCCGGACGAACAGGCCAGCACCAGGTCGGCCTCGTGGACCGCCGCCCCGTCGGGCCCGGGGACGCCCCAGCGCACGCCGGCCAGTTCGAGGGCGGAGATCCGCACCGCGCGGGCCGGCGACGCCGGCGGCTCCTCGCCGCGGCGGGCCCGCTTGTAGAGGGGCACGCCGTCGCGCTTCAGGGCCGAGATCACCGGCGGGACCTGCAGCTGGTCGCCGCGGAAGCGGGCCAGCGCGGCCGCGAGGTCGTCCGCCGACGCGGCGACCGGGGCCCGGGCGTCGGGCGCGCCGTCCGCGTCGAGGGTGTCGGTGGACGTGCCGAAGCTGACGGTGGCCCGGTAGGTCTTGTCGTGGCCGAGCAGGAAGGTCGAGAGGCGGGTGGCCGCGCCGCAGAGCACCAGCAGCAGGCCGGTGGCCATGGGGTCCAGCGTGCCGGCGTGACCGCAGCGGTAGCGGGGCGCGCCGCGGGCCTGGCGGCCGGGGCTCAGGGTGCGCAGCACGGTCGCGACCACGCCGTGGGAGGACAGGCCCCGGGGCTTGTCCACCAGCAGCAATCCGTGCGGCCTGGTCTCCATGCGCCGCGTCAGTCGAGCTGGGGGGCGAGTTCCGCCGCGAGTTCGGCGACCAGCGTCGCGGGATCCCCGGCCACGGTGCAGCCCGCCGCCTGGCGGTGGCCGCCGCCGCCGCGCCGCGACGCGGCCGCGTGCACGTCGCCGGCGGCGTCGGTGCGCAGCGAGACGCGCCAGGCGCCGTCCTCGCGCTCCTTCAGGAACACCACGAAGCGCACGCCGCGGACCGCCGAGGCCAGCCCGGTGAACTGCTCGGTGTCGGCCATGACGGTGCCCGTCGCGGCCAGCATCGCGCGCGTGACGCGGAGCGAGAGGAGGCGCCCCCCGTGGTGGTACTCGAAGGTGTCCAGCACCCGGGCCAGCAGCGCCAGCGAGGCCGGCGTGCGCTGGTGCAGGGTCCGCTCCGCGACGTCGGCGGCGTCGGCGCCGGCCGACACCAGGCGCGCGGCGGCCTCGAAGCTCAGCGGCAGCGTGTTGGGGAAGCGGAAGCCCCCGGTGTCGGTGTAGAGCCCGGCGTAGAGGTTGGTCGCCATCGACGCGTTGAGGGCGAACGCGGGCGCGCCCTCGCCGTCGCCGGCGGCGAGCGACTCGATCACCCGCAGCACCAGCAGCGAGGCCGAGCTGGCCACCGGCTCGATCCAGCCCGGCAGCGGCGCGGGGCCGTTGCCGTCGAGGTGGTGGTCGATGCACCAGGCGGCGCCGACGTCCGCCAGGGCGGCCGCGTAATCGCCGGTCCGCTCCAGGTGGTGGCAGTCCACGGTGACGACCAGGTCGGGCCCCTCGCCGCCGGCAAGCGCGGCGGCGACGGCCTCAGGGTCCAGCGCCTCGGGGTAGCCGGGCAGGGTCTCGCAACCCGCCGGCGCCTCGGCGTAGCGCAGGGCCTCGGCCTCCCGGCCGGTCTCGCGCAGGGCCTCGGCCAGCGCCAGGGCGGAGCCCATGGCGTCGGGGTCGGGGTTGACGTGGGGCGCCACCCAGATCCGCGACGCGGCCGCCAGGGCCGCCAGCAGGTCCGGGGGCGGCGCGAGCGAGTCCAGCGTGCGGCGGCGGCGGCGCTCGGCCTCGTCCACGAACTCGCCGCGGGCGCTCAGCTCGTCCAGGATGGTCTCGACGCCCAGCCCCTGGTCCAGCGACTCGTCGTAGATGAAGCGCAGGTCGGGCGTGGCGCGCAGGCGCAGCAGGTCGCTGAGGCGGCCCTGCAGGAAGCCGCGGGCCTTCTTCAGGCCGGCCAGGCTGTCCTTGCGCTCCTGCTCGCCGCCGAGGACCGACACGAAGACCTCGGCGACGGTCTGGTCGCGGTTGAGCTCCACGCCGCTGATCGTCACGAAGCCGACGCGGGGGTCCTTGACCTCGACGGCGAGCAGCTCGCCGAGGACCTTGCGGATCGCCGCGTTCTGGCGCTGCAGCTTGTAGGGATCCATGCCCACCATCCTGGCTTCGGCCTGGAAACGCGGCAGGACGGCTGCGCGCCGTCCTGCCCGCCGGTCCGCCGGCGCCGGCCGCGCGCGTCCGCGCTACAGCTCGGTCCGGGTCTCCTCCTCGATGCGGTAGGTCTCGACCACGTCGCCTTCCTGCAGGTCGTGGAAGTTCTCGAGGCCGATGCCGCACTCGTAGCCCGACTGCACCTCGCGGACGTCGTCCTTGAAGCGCTTCAGCGAGCTGATCTTGCCCTCGAAGATCATCATCTCGTGGCGCACCAGCCGCAGCAGCGAGTTGCGGATGATGGTGCCCTTGGTGACGTAGGCGCCGGCGATGGTCCCGACCTTCGGGATGCGGTAGACCACGCGGATCTCGGCCGAGCCGGTCGAGACCTCGCGGCGGATCTTGCCGAGCAGGCCGGCCATCGCCTTGCGCATCGTGTCGACGACCTCGTAGATGATGTCGAAGACCTCGATGGTCACGCCCTGCTCCTTGGCCCGCTCCTGGATGGCGTTGCCGGGGCGCATGTGGAAGCCGATGATCATCGCGCCGGTGTTCGAGGCCAGCAGCACGTCCGAGTCGTTGATGGCGCCGACGCCCTTGTGCACGATGCGGACGTGGACCTCGTCGGTGTTCAGGTCCAGCAGGGCGTCGCAGATCGCCTCCACCGAGCCCGACACGTCGCCCTTGACGATGATCGGCAGCTCCTTGGTGTCGCCCTGGGCCACCATCTCCGCCAGGTTGTCCAGCGAGATCGAGCGCTTGGGCGCCGAGAACTGCTGGACGCGCTGCAGCTGCCGGCGCTTGCCGGCGATGTCGCGGGACTCGCGCTCGGTGTCGGTGACGTGGAGGCGGTCGCCCGCCAGCGGCACGTCGCCGGCCCCGAGGACCACGGCCGGCTCGCCGGGCCGGGCCTCGGCCAGGACCTCGCCGCGCTCGTCGAGCAGCGCGCGCACCTTGCCGTCCTGCATGCCGCAGACGAAGTGGTCGCCCACGCGCAGCGTGCCCTGCTCCACCAGGACCGTGAAGACGACGCCGCGGCCCGGTTCCTTCGAGGCCTCGACCACGACGCCGCGGGCGTTGCCCTTGGACGAGGCCGCGAGCTCGAGCACCTCGGACTGCAGGTGGACCAGCTCGAGCAGCCGCTCGATGTTGAGGCCCTTCTTCGCGGAGATCTCGGCGCTGAGCACCTCGCCGCCGAACTCCTCGACCACGATGCCCTGGCCCAGCAGGTCCTGCTTCACCAGGTCGGGGCGCGCGCCGGGCAGGTCGATCTTGTTGATGGCCACGATCAGCGGCACGCCCGCCGCCTTGGCGTGGTTGATGGCCTCGATGGTCTGCGGCATGATGCGGTCGTCGGCCGCGACCACCAGGATCACGATGTCGGTGACCTGGGCGCCGCGCGCGCGCATGGCGCTGAAGGCCTCGTGGCCCGGCGTGTCCAGGAAGGTGATCGGGCCGCCCGGCGTCTGCACGCGGTAGGCGCCGATGTGCTGGGTGATGCCGCCGGCCTCGCCGGCGATGACGTTGGTCTTGCGGATGTAGTCCAGCAGCGACGTCTTGCCGTGGTCCACGTGGCCCATGACGGTGACCACCGGCGCGCGGTGCTCGAGGTCCTCCTCGCGGACCTCGGGCTCGGCGTCGGCCAGCTCCTCCTCGCCGTACTCGCTGAGGAACTCGACGTCCTTCTCGAACTCGTCGGCCAGCAGTTCGATCTGGTCCCGCTCCAGGCGCTGGTTCATCGTCGCCATCACGCCCTGGGCGAACAGCTTGGCGATGACCTCGCGCGGCTGGATCTCGAACTTCTCGGCCAGCTCCTGCACGGTGATGAACTCGGTGACGCGCAGCATCGGCCCGGTTTCCGACTCGGCCTCCGCACCGGCCCCGCGCCGGTGGCGCCGCCGCCCGCCCTTGGCGCCGTCGAGCTGGGCCAGGGTCTGCTTCACGCTCTGGGCTACGGCCACCTCGTCCACCTTCTTCTTCTTGCGGCGCTTGCGCCGGTCACTGTCCGGCGTGCCTTCGCGGACTTCCTGCCGGCGCTGCATCGCGGCCTGGACGGAGTCCCGCACCGAGCTGTTGACGTCGCCGCGGCCGCGGTGGCCGGCGATGTCGCGCCGCACCTCGCCCCAATCCCAGTTCTCGGTCGGCTGGCCGTCGGCGCCGGTGCCCGGCGGGCCGCCGGGCCCGCCGCCGGGCCCCCGGTTCTCGGGAACCACCAGCCCCGTCTTGGTCTGGACCACGCCGGAACCCATGCGGATGACCTTGGCCGTGCGCCGCGGGCGGCGAGCGCCCGCCCCCGGCTTCTCGTCGCGGGCGCCGGGGCGCGCCGCGCCGTCCGTCTCTTCGGGGGCCGCCTCGGCGGCGACCTCGGGGGCCTCCGCGTCGGCGACCTCGACCGGCGTCGCGGCGGCCGGCTCGACCGTCTCTTCGGCCGCGGGCGCGGGCGCCTCGGCCGGGACCTCTTCGGCGACCGCCTCGGCCTTGACCGGGACGTCGGCCCGCTTGATGATCCGGGCGCGGCGCAGCGGCGGCTTCGCCGCGGCTTCGGGCTCCGCGGGCGCCTCCGGCGCCGGCGGGGCGGCCTTGCGGACGGGCTTCGCGGCCGGGGCCGCGGCGGCCGGGTCCGCCGCCGGCGTCGGCGACGCCGGGGGCGTCGCGGCCGCCGCCGTGTCGGCCGCGGCCTTGGCGGCCGGCTTCTTCGCCGCCGCGTCCTTCGCGGCCGGCTCCTTCTTGGCGGCGACCTTCTTCTTGGCGGTCTTCTTCGCGGGCTTGGCCGGCTTCTTCTCGACCTCGGGCTCGTCGGGGGCCACCGGCAGGTCGAGGGGCCGGAAGCTGGCGACGTGCTTGAGCTTCTCGGGATCCAAGTTGTGCGCCTTGGCATAGTTCAGGCGCATGGCCTCACGCTTGCGCTGGTAGCTGGCGTGGATCTTCTCGATCACGTCGTCCTCGACCACGCTCATGTGGCTCTTGGCCTCGGCGTGCATGTCCCGCATCATCTTGAGGATGACGGGGCTGTCGACGCCGTAGTGCTTGGCGAGTTCGTAGACCCTGAGCTTCCTGACCAAGTGTCCTACCTCCGTCAGCGGTTGCGCCGTCTTCGTGTCCGACCCCCGCGCGGGGCGGCGGCGCCGATACCTCGCAGGAAATCCGGGTCGTCGAGGGCGACGACCGTCAAGTTGCGCCGGCCGAGGGCGCGGGCCAGGTCCTCGCGGCCCAGCAGGTCGCCCCAGACCGCCCGCACGGGCGCCAGAGCCAGGTAGCGGTCCCTCTGCCGGGGGCTGGCGTCGGTCGCCAGCACGAGCACGGGGCGCCGCCCCTTGGCCACCAGCCGCGAGACCTGTTCCGCCCCGACGGCCAGCTTGCCCGCCCTGAGCGCCAAGCCCAGCATCCTCAGCAGCGCCTCGCCGTCCGCGGGAGCCTGCACACCGCCGGCGTCGCCGCCGTCGGGCGTCACGAGTCCCCGTCCCGTTCCTGCGCCGGCTCCTCGGGCGCCGGCTCGTCGGGCCGGCAGCTCGTTCAGCCGCGTGTCGAAGTCCGCGAACGGATCGACGGTGACCTCGACGTCCTCGGCCGAGGCCGGCTGGACCGGTTCGCCGGGCTCGCCGTCGGCCGCGGCCGCGGCCGGAGCCTCGAACAGGCTCTCGTCGAAGAGCGGCTTCTCCTCCGCCTCGGCCTTGGCCAGCTCCTCGGCCACGGTCGAGTCGATGATGCGGTCCAGCTCGTCGAGGGTGGCGAAGGCCGTCTGCTGCAGCGACTCGGCCGTCTTGGGCCCGATGCCCGGGATGGCCACGAGGTCGTCGTAGCCGGCCTCGGCCAGCGCCTCGATGGTGTCGATGCCGGCGCCGCGCAGCGCGGCGGCCAGCTTCTCGGTGATGCCGTTCATCTCGTCCAGCTCCATCGAGACTTCCTGCATCACGCGCTGGCGGATGTGGAACTCGCGGGCCGCGACGAGGTCGATCTTCCACTCGGTGAGCTTGGCGGCGAGGCGGACGTTCTTGCCCTCCTTGCCGATGGCCTTCGAGAGCTGGTCGTCGTTGACCACGACGGTCGCCTCGCGGTTCTCCTCGTCCAGGATGATGCTGCTGACCTCGGCCGGGCTCAGCGCGCGGCTGATCAGCAGGGAGATCTCGGCGCTCCAGGGCACGATGTCGATGCGCTCGCCCGCCAGCTCGCGGGTGACGGCCTGCACGCGGGAGCCCTTCATGCCGACGCAGGAGCCGACGGCGTCCACGCGGTCGTCGTGGCTGACCACGGCGATCTTGGAGCGGGAGCCGGGCTCGCGGGCCACGGCCTTGATCTCGACGATGCCCTCCTGGATCTCGGGCACCTCCTGCTCGAACAGCGAGCGCAGGAAGTTGGGGTGGCTGCGCGAGAGGATGATCTGCGGGCCCTTGGCGTTGTCGAGGACCTCGATGACCAGGGCGCGGATGGTCGAGCCCTGGTGGGCCTTCTCGCCGCGGATCTGCTCGCGGAAGGGCAGCAGGGCCTCGACGCGGCCGAGGTTGACCAGCACGTTGCCGCGGTCGACCTGCTGCACGCTGCCGGTGATGATCTCGCCGACGCGGTCCTTGTAGGTGTCGAAGATCTGGGTGCGCTCGGCCTCGCGCACCTTCTGCACCAGGATCTGCTTGGCCACCAGGATGGCGTTGCGGCCGAACTCCTCCAGGGGCAGCTCCCAGCGGACCTGGTCGCCGATCTGGATGCCGTCGCCGAACTCCTCGCGGGCCTCGTCGATGTTCAGCTCCGCGTCCTCGTCCATGAGGTCGTCGACGACGGTCTTGACCTGCTCGACGGTCATCTCGCCGGTCACCTCGTCGACGCGGGCGTCGATGATGGCCTCGGCCCCGAGCTTCTTGCGCGCGGCCGACTGGAGGCCCGCGACCAGGGACTCGATGACCACGGCGCGGTCCAAGTTCTTCTCCCTCGTGATCATCGCGAGGGCGTCCAGAACGTTGTAGTCCATGCTCCTGCTCCTGTGGCGGCGCCGGCCCGGGCCGGGTCAGCGTTCGCGCGTCTGGCGGCGCGCCTGGCGCGCCTGCTGCTTTTCGTCCTTGCGCCGGCGCCGGTCCGCCTGGATCAGCGCCTGGGCGTCGAACTCGGGGTCGAGGCTGGCCTCCCGCACCCGCCCGCGCGGGATCTCGAGCGGCTCCTGGTCGGGGGCCGTCCGCACCTGCAGGCGGCTCTCGTCCGCCGCCTCGAGGCGGCCCTTGACCGTGCGCGGCGGACCGTCGGCGGCGACCTTGAGGATCACGTCCTGGCCCACGGCCGCGCCGAAGTGCGCGGTCGTGCGCAGGGGGCGCCGCACGCCGGGCGAGGAGACCTCGATCACGTAGGCGTCGGCGACGATCCCGGCCTCTTCGACCAGCATGCCCGCCGTGCGGGACGCCTCGGCGCAGTCGTCCACGCCGATGCCGCCTTCGCGGTCGAGGTAGACGCGCAGGGTCAGCCGCCCGCCGCCGCGGAAGACGCGCACGTCGAGCAGGTCGAAGCCCTGCGCCGCGAGCGGGGCCGCGAGCAGGTCCACCGCGCGGCCCGCCAGCTCGTAACGGTCCACGCCGCCGCCTCCCGCCGTCGGTCCCCGGACGGGGGGCCGAACATGAAAAGAAGTGGACTTGCGCCCACTCCAAAAACCGTGCCGGGTCGGCACACTCCTGAAGTGGGGCCAATATACACCCGGGAGGCCCCCCCCGGCAAGGAAAAACCGGCCCCGCCGCCGGGGGCCGGGCGGGTCACTCCGGCGGGTTGCGGATCAGGTCCCAGACCAGGGCGCCGACCTGCTCGAGGCTCGCGGCCGAGCAGGCCGCCGGCACGTCGGCGGCGGTGTGCCAGGCCGGGTAGTCGAAGTCGATCAGGTCGACGGCGGGCAGGCCGCGGCGCAGGAAGGGCACGTGGTCGTCGAAGACCGTCGGTCCCGGCGCCTGCACGAAGGCCGGCAGCCCCAGGGAGGCCGCCCGCTCGAACACGGTGCGGGTCCACTCCCCGGCCAGCGCCAGGCTGTAGCCCTCCTGCGGGATCGACAGGTCGCGGTCGCCCACCAGGTCCAGCAGGATCAGCCCCTGCGGCGGCGGTCCGGCCAGGGGGGCGCCGAAATCGTTCCAGTGGTCGGCCAGCCAGCGCGAGCCCAGGCAGAAGCCGTCGAGGTCCGCGGCGCGCCCGAGGTCCTCGCCGTCGAAGAAGACCAGCGCCACCGGTCGCGGGGGCGGCTCGGCCGCCATCAGTTCCGCCAGGTGCAGCAGGACCGCCGTGCCGCTGGCGCCGTCGTTGGCCCCGGTCAGCGGCTGGGCCCGGCGGGCGGGATCCGGGTCGCGGTCGCAGACCGGGCGGCTGTCGTAGTGGGCGCCGACCCAGAGGCGGGGGCCGGAACCGCGCCCCGCCAGGATCACCAGGTTGGTCAGCGCCAGCGTCCGCTCCTCGTAGGGGTGGGGGCGCGAGAAGGGCAGGTGGTGGACGGCCAGCCCCAGGGAACGGGCGTGATCGACGATCTGCGCCTGCAGGGCGGCGTGGCCGGGCGTGCCCGGGATGCGCGGGCCCAGGGCGCACTGGCGCTCGAGCCAGGTCATCGCCCGCGCGCCGTCGAACCCGTCCGCGCGGGCCGCGGGCGCCAGGCCCGCCGTCAGCGCCGTCGCGGCCAGGGCCAGCGCGGCGACCGTCGCCGGCAGCCGGCGACGCGGCCGGTTGCTAGAAGACAAAGGTCGCCTCCAATCCCAGGCCGAAGCGCTGCGTCACCAGGTCGGTCTCCTTGACCGCGTCGCGCGAGTAGATGAACCGCAGCGCGCCCGAGAGGTTGCGGCTGAGCTGGTAGCTGAAGCGGGGGTTGAAGCTCCACCTGGCGGTGCCGGTGTTCTGGTCGGGCTCGCCCTCGCGGTCGGTGCCCGCGAACCAGCGGTCGGTGTTGTCGCGCGTCATGCTCACGTCGATGTCCATGTTGATGTTGGGCTGCGCGCCCGGCTTGTAGAGGCCGAGCCGCGAGAGCAGCTTCTCGGCCCGGAACTGGTGCCGCAGCTGCAGGTTGACGTTGAAGCGGTTGGTCGAGCTCAGGCTGCCGTTCTGCTCGGACCGGTCCTCGCTGCTGCCGACGTTGAGGCTGGCCGACATCCCGTTCTGGAACGTGAAGTTCAGGCGGGGCGTGATCTGGGTCGACTCGCGGGGATTGTACTGCGTCGCCGTGAAGTTCGGGATGTTGCGGGTGAACTTGTAGTTGATCTGCAGGTTCGCCGAACGCAGCAGGCCGTCCGCGTCGCCACCGCCGAGCAGGCCGAGGCGCTCGAGCCCCGTCAGGGAGAAGCGCAGGTCCGGCCAGTCCCGGTTGTAGGACTCCGTCAGCAGGCCGGCCTGCTCGGACTCGCTGACCGTGCGCGCGTAGTTGACGTCGAGCGAGGCCATGCGGCCCAGCTTGGTGCTGGTCGACAGCGTCAGCGCGGTCTGGTCGCTGAGCCCGTGGCTCACGTAGAGCGACTCGGCGGCCGCGTAGTCGTTGTAGAAGCCGACCCGGTACCAGAACGGGGTGTTGCCGGTGAAGCGGCCGTAGCTCGCCTGCTTCTTGTGCGAGTAGTTGACCTGGACCGGCTGCGTCTCGCGCAGGACCTCCAGCAGCCGGGGCAGCGGGTTCGGCACCCGCCAGCGGCGGCCTGCGGCGGGCGCCGCGGCGGCCGTGTCGGCGACGGCCGCGACCGTCGTGGTGTCGGCGGCGGCCCGCGCCCGCTCGCGGCGCTCGCGCCGCTCCTGTTCGTCCCGCGCGTCCTGCTCCGCCTGGCGCAGCAGCGCCTCGTCCTGGATCGCGCGGCGCTCCTCGTCCGTGAGGTTCGGGTCGTCGAGCCGCGGGTCCTGCACCGGCGTCGCGGCCGCCGCGCCGGTCCCGCCATCGGCGGCCCCGGCGCCGGCTTCGCCGGCCGCGCCGGCCGCACCCGTCCCGGCCTCGCCCAGCCCGGCCTCGCCCATCCCGGCCTCGCCCTGCCGGCGCCGGGCCTGTTCGGCCTGCTGCCGCAGGCGGGCGCCCTGCTCGTCCCGCGAGAGGGTGGAGCGGCGGGGGGCCAGGCTGTTGACCAGGCCGTCGACGGGCAGGGACAGGCGCACCGTCCAGTCGCCGCTGTTCTGGATGTTGCGGATCCCCGGGGGGTCGCCGGCCTGGCGCACCGCCGGCGAGTGGTTGTCGCTGAACGAGCCGTTGAAGTTCAGCGTCGGGCGCACGGCGCGCGTCGCGCGCAGGGCGAGGTCCAGCGGCCGCGCCCACCAGGCCGCCGGCAGATCCAGCCGCTGCGGCGGCTGGAAGCGCAGCTGGACCTGCTGGGAGTAGATGTTCTCCTGGCCGAGGTTGAAGCCCAGGACCTCGCGCGGGCGCAGCGGGTCGCGCTCGGAGCGGGCCGTGAAGTCCAGGTCGACCACCGGCAGCGGCTTGTAGGAGAAGGAGCCGGTGAGCCCGCCGGTGCGCGTCTTCTGCGTCGGCCTCGCCTCGAAGATCCCGGTCAGCACGCTGAAGTTCCGGGTGCGGCGCTCGGTCGCGGAGTAGTTGCCGCTGAAGGTGAGCTTCGAGGGCAGCAGCCCCACGCCCCGCAGCAGCGGGACGCGGCCGAGCAGCGGGATGATCTCGAGCTTGCGGTCGCCGCCGATCCGCAGGTCGTAGGTGAGCGAGCCCTGCAGGTTCTTGCCCCGCTGGATGGACAGCGGCGTGTCGTCGCCCGTGCGCGAGCCGCTGAGGCCGACGGTCCAGGGATCGACGAGGTAGCGCAGCAGGGGGTGGACCGAAGGCGCCCGCGTCAGGCGCACCGAGAAGCTCTCGCGCTCGTTGCGCGACGACTCCCGGTCGCGCAGCGACTCGTCGATGATCTCGATGTCGCTGTTGGTGACGTACTTCGGGCGGCGGACGCCCTGCTGGCGGCCGAGGCTCACCGGCACGCGGAAGCCGAGCAGCGGCACGAAATCGTCGATGCGGAAGCTCGAGGTGAGGTTCCAGTCCTCGTTGGTGTAGCCCTGGCCGGCGTCGCTGCTCAGCCCGTGGAACTCGGCGTCCCGCCGCGACCAGTCGAAGTCGGTCTTGATGACGTCGGCCATGTTCACGCTCATGGCGACGCGCTCGGCGAAGCCCGTCTCCCGCCGGACCGACTGCAGGCGGACGTCGTTGAAGTAGAAGTAGCCGCTGGCCCCGGCGCTGCGGTCGGTGTTGCGCACGCCCAGGTAGAAGCGCTTGACGCGGCGCAGGTCGGGCGAGCCGACGACGCGGACCCGGTAGTCGCGGTCGACCTCCGAGTCGCGCACGCGCGTGACGATCCAGCCCGAGACCGGGTCCGGCGGGTCGAGCTTGGCGTTGCTGAGCTCGGCGAGGTCGAGGCTCAGGGCCTGCCAGCCGCTGCGGGCGCCGTCGCTCTCGTCGAAGCGGTAGCTGATCTCGTAGAAGTTGAGCGTGTCGGCGCCGACCCGGTAGAAGACCTCCATGTCGGCCTGGTCGGGGTCCGGGTTGAAGACGTACCAGAGCAGGCGCTCGTAGCGCGTGAAGTCCTCGCCCTGGGGCGAGATCAGCCGGCTGGCGCGGACCAGGTGCTGGCGCTGGAGGTTCTGGTAGTCGAGCACCAGCGAGGTCTCCTTCTCCTGCACCTGGTTCTCGATGCGCAGCGCGAAGGGGGGGATGTAGTCCGGGTTCTCCTTGTTGTTCACCTCGCCGAGGAAGAACTCCTCCCCCGCCGCCAGGTCGGCCGGGGTCAGCAGCAGCTCGTCGGGGGCGGCGGCCGACGGCACGCGCCGCACGCCCTCCCGCTCCCAGCGCGTCCCGAGCAGCTTGATCTCGGTCAGCTGGAGGTCGCGCACGGTCTCGCCCGCGGCCGGGTCGCGGTCCTCGAACCAGATGCGCAGGTGGGTCGCGGTGGCCAGCTGCGGCGTGATGCCCCCGGGCGGCACCACCGGCAGCCGGTCGCCCAGGCGGATGCGGTACTTGCGCCAGGCGAGCCGCTGCTCGAGGTTCTCCGACACCTCCGAGGTCGGGAAGTCGCGCAGGACGTCGACCATGGCCGAGTCGGCCAGGTCCACGCTGATCGTGAAGTAGCCGTCCTTGTCGTCGAAGAGGGAGTCGCCGTCGAGGTCCTCGCTGTCCTCGCGGTTGTTGCCGGCCGTGCCGTTGATCCCCGGGTAGGGCTCGGCGTCGGTGCCGTAGTCGGCGCTGAAGCGGTCGCGCACGGCGTCGTTGCCGAGCCCGACGTCCTCGCGGATCTCCCAGATGCCGTCCGGGGTGTCGCCCAGCACGCCGTCCTCGCGCTGGTAGGTGCCCGTCTCGAGCGCGCCGCCCGCGCCCACGGGCCAGTAGCCGTCCTCGCTGATGTACCCGAAGTCGAAGTGCAGCGTGCCGGCCGGCGGCGTGCCGAGGGCCTCGTGCCGGAAGTCGTTGACCCAGAACTCGAGGAACTGGGCCTTGGTCAGGTCGACGCCGTTGCGGCCGAGCCCGTGCGTGATGCCGCCCCAGTGCTCCGGCGTCCACTCCTCGCCGCCGGTCGCGAGGTGGATCTGGAGCACCTGCTGCGACTCGCGGGCCTCCTGCTCGCGCAGCTCGGGGTTGAGGTAGCGGCGCTGGGTGATGTTGCGGGGCAGGAACCAGCGCGTGTCCAGGCGCCGCTGCGGCGAGAAGTCGCGGCCGACCAGGTAGGCGCGCGGGTCCCCGGGCGGCAGGTCCAGGCCCTCGCCGTGAGCCGGGGCGCTGGCGGCGCTCCAGGCCAGGCGGCTGACCGGCAGCAGGTCCGAGGAGTCGACCCCCTCGTAGTCCTCGACGTAGACCTCGTTGAAGGTGTTGGGGTTCGGCACGCTCAGGGCCAGCTCGCCGGTCAGGCGCACGTTGCTCTCGCGGTCGGAGTCGTGCCGGCTCAGCAGGTTGGCGAAGCCGGTCAGGAACCCCGGGCGCACCGTGACCTGGCCGTTGAGGTTGCCGACGAGCGTGCGGCTGGGCTCCTCGCCCAGCTTCGCCTTGTGCCCCACCACCGCGTTGCTCTCGTAGAGCCAGGTCGTGGCGAAGCGCCCCTCGCGCCCGACGTCCAGGCCCAGGTTGAAGCCCATCAGGCTGCTGTTGCCGCCGCCGACGAAGGGGGCGAACTGGTAGTCGACGGCGATGCGGGAGTCCGCCGTCATGTTGGCGGCGGCCTCGCCCTTGAGCGTGACCTCGCCGAAGGAGTAGTCGATGACGTAGTCGGTGTCCCGCACCAGCGTGCGGCCGTCCAGCGTCACGGTCTCGGAGCCCTCCTCGATGTTCGAGGCGCCGAGGTTGAAGCTGCTGGAGGCCGCGGCGTGGGTGGCCACGAAGCGGTACCGGGTGTACTGGGTCATCTGCTGCGGGGTGATGTCGGTGCTGTAGATCTCCGGGATGGTTCGCAGCAGCGTCGTCGCCGGGTCGTACGCCGAGGAGTCGGCGAAGGCCGCGTAGACCTCCGGCGCGGCGTTGAACGGCTCCGGGAAGTCGAGCGGGAACTTGAGCAGGCCGCGCGTGAGGTCGAAGAGGTAGGGGTCGTGGGCGTCGACCCGGTCGTCGTGCCCCGCGGCGCCCTGCGGGGTCTCGCGGTCGAGGCCGAAGATGCGGATCCACTTCAGGCCGCTGCCGGCGCCGGTGTTGTCCAGGTCCTGCTCGGGGTAGTTGGTCTGCGACGTGGTCTCGAGCCGCAGGTCGAAGCTGGCGGCGTCGATGTTGGCCCCCCCCAGCGGGTAGATGTTGCGCAGGACGTACTGCCAGGTGTAGGGCTCCGGATTCTGGGGCTTCAGCAGCTTCATGCGGTAGTAGAGCTCGCCCTGGTACTCCACGCGGTTCGCCTCGTCGACGCCCGGCTTGTCGCCGACGCGCCGCCGCGAGCCGTCCGGCAGGACCACCTCGTAGATGACCGCCAGCACGTCGTAGAAGCCGTACTCGCGCAGCAGGTCGATCGCGACCAGCTCGTCGTTCTGGTCGCGGATGATCTCGAAGTTGACCGGCCGCCACAGCTCGTTGTAGCGCCCCCCCGGCAGCGCCGCCGCCACGGCGTCGGCCGACCACAGCCCGGTGGTGTCGGTCACCGCGACGATGTTGCGGATGTCGCCGTCCTGCTGGCGGCCGGTGACCGCCAGGAACACCTGCACCGAGCCCAGGTCGATGCTCTCGTTCTGCCGGTCGCGCCCGGGCACGTCGGGGCGCTCGTGCGCCACGATGTCGTTGGGCGGCAGGTCGAGGCGGAAGAAGCGGTTGTTCAGGTACTGGTAGGCGTAGATGACGTGCTCGGTCTGGGAGCCGCCGCTGGAGTTGAAGGTGCGGCCGGCGCTCTCGGCCTTCTGCTTGGTGGCCAGGACCGTGAAGTCGGCGGGGCCGAACTGGCCGGTCACCTTCAGCCCGAACAGGCCCGACTTGTTGGAGCTGTAGCCCAGCAGCTGGCTGCCCGGCAGGGTCAGGCCCACGTCGCCGGTCTCGATCGTCTGGATGATCTCGTCCTCGGTGCCCTCGAAGGTGAGGCGGATCTTGGTCGCCTCCGGCCCGAGCCCCTCGCTGTTGTGGTCCACCTCGAGCTTGATCTTCTCGCCGATCTGCCCCGAGAGGTTGATCTGCAGCTGCTGCTCCATGTCCAGGGAGGGGAACAGGCTCTGGCTGCGGCGCCGCTCGGTCGGGGTGAAGCGGTTGCTGAGCGTCGACTCGCCGGCGATCGAGATGTGCTCGCGGCCCGAGATGCGGATGTTCGTCTTCTCGCCGCGGCCGATGATCTTCTCCAGCGTGCGCGGCAGCTTGATCGGGATCGTCAGGTTGATCAGCCCGGTCTGCGCGCCGCCGGCGCCGGCGCCGGCGCGCAGGTCGAGGTCCCGCGCGCGGGCGACGCGGTTGCGCACGGCCAGGCGGCGCGCCCGGGCCGCGGCGTGGTCGTCGATGAACAGCTCCACCTCGGGGGCGTCGGTGTCGCGGGGCGGGTAGTAGACGAAGCCGCCCGGCAGATCGCGGGGCGCCTGCGTCAGCAGGAAGTACTCGGGGTAGCTGAAGACGGTCTCGATGCCCAGGGGCCCGGAGGACTCGGTGACCGTGACCCGCCGCTTCCAGTCGGCGCCCGCCGCGGCGTCGGCCAGGTGGCGCAGCCGGCGGTCGAAGCGCGACAGGGAGTCCGGGCCCACGGGGTCGAAGCCGAGCGCCAGCATGCGCTCGCGCAGCACGAGCCGGTCCTCTCCCAGCAGCCGGGGGTCCTCGGTCGTCCTGAGCAGGGGGTCGAAGCCCCAGAGGATCAGGTCGCCGGCGGCGGCCGCGGCCGGCGGCCCGAGCAGCGCGCAGGCCAGGACCAGGACGAGCGCGGGCCGGGACCACGGCGACCGCCGGTCCCGGCCCCGGCGCCGGTCGTCTTCCCGCCCACGGATCAACCCGCTCCTCCCGTCGGGCCGCCGCGCGCGGCCCGCCTGCCTCGTTGGAATTCCGGACCGGGGATCCCCGTGCCGAGCGAACCCGCGGCGAAGAATCGTTGTCCTGCAGGGAACCAGTGGCTACACTGCGGGTTCCCGGAACGTATCCGGATGCCGGCGACCGTCCTCGAAAGGGGTCAGGCCGCCCCCTTCAGGCGACAGGAGCGGCCGCGGCGACCACCATGATCCTGCTGCAACGACATCTGCTGCGCGCCACCGCCGGACCCTTCGCGTTCGGCTTCTTCGTGATCACCTTCGTGCTGATCATCGACAACCTGTACCGCTACGTCGATCTGTTCGTGACCAAGGGCGTGTCGTTCGTGGTGGCCACGGAAGTGCTTCTGTTGAGCCTGGGTTACACGTTTGCATTATCCGTGCCCATGGCGGTCCTGATCGGGGTCCTGATGGGCGTGGGCCAGCTCGCCACGGACCACGAGATCACGGCCATGAAGGCGAGCGGCGTGGGGCTCTACGCCATCCTGCGGCCCCTGCTGTTCGGCGCCGCGCTGGTGGCGGCCGGCCTGACCGCCTACAACCACTACGTCTTCCCGGAGTCGAACCACAGGCTAGCCAACCTCCTGTACGACATCAAACACAAAAGGCCGATGATGGAGATCCGCGAGCAGATGTTCACGGACCTCAACGACCTCACCACCATCTTCGTCAAGGAAAAGAACGAGACGACAAACGAGATCCGCGACGTGGTCATCCTGGAGCGCAGCGGCCCCGGCGACGTCTCGCCGACGATGACCACCGCCGCGCGCGGCCTGATCGTCCCGCTGCCCGACAGCAACGCGATGCGGATCGAGCTGTTCGACGGCGAGATCCACGACCTGCCGGACGACCGCGACCTCTCCCAGTACACCGTCACGCGCTTCCGCCGGCACGACCTGCACCTGCGGGACGCCGAGCGGGACCTCGAGGACACCGGGCGCACCAACCGCGGCGACCGCGAGATGAATTTCACGGCCCTGCTCGGAGCGGCCGCCGAGGCCCGCCTCGACCGCCGCGAGACGCTGGCCGGGCAGCGGGAGCTGGCGGCGGGAGCGGCGGCGCGGCAGTGGCAGCTGCTGGACGCGCCGGGGCGCGGCGGCCTGGCCGCAGCCCCGTCCGGCGGTCCGGCCGAGACCCGCGGGCGGCGGCTGGAGATGCTGCGCGCCACCCGCCAGGAGGTGCAGCGCGTGCGCCGGGCCTCGGAGTTCCAGCAGAGCGTGCTGCGCTCCAAGCAGGCCCGCGAGAACGCCTTCCTCGTCGAGTTCCACAAGAAGCTGGCCATCCCCGCCGCCTGCGTGGTCTTCGTGGTGATCGGGCTGCCGATGGCCGTCACGGCCTCGCGCTCCGGGCGGGGCGTCTCGCTGACCCTGGCGCTGGCGTTCTACCTCGTCTACTACCTGTTCCTGGTCGGCGGCGAGCAGCTGGCCGACCGCGGACGGCTCGACCCCGCCGTGGCGATGTGGGCGGCCGACGCGGTGCTGGCGGCCATCGGGATCCCGCTGCTCGTGCGGGCGGCCCACGAGGGCTCCTGGTTCCAGCGGACGCGGAGCCCGTGATGCTGCTCGTCCACCGCAGCCTGATCGCCGGCTTCCTGCGCGTCCTGGTCTTCACCCTGGTCGGCGCGGTCGTCCTGTTCACCCTGGTCGATCTCGTCGACCACCTGCGCAACTTCATCGACAACCACACCGCGGCCCCGGTGCTCGCCCGCTACTACCTCAACAAGATCCCCTGGATCCTGGACACCGTCCTGCCCATCGGCATGCTCATGGCCACGCTGTTCACCGTCGGCGGCCTGGCCCGCTACAACGAGCTGAGCGCCATGTACGCCGCCGGCCGGTCGCTGCTGCAGTCCACGTGGCCGCTGCTGGCGCTGGCCCTGCTCGCCTGCCTGTTCTCGCTGTTCTGGGGCGAGTACGTCCTGCCCGCGACCAACGCCCGGGTCGCGCGGATCTGGGAGGTCGAGATCCACGGCAACCCGGACCGCGTGCGCCCCACCAACGACGCCGCCTTCAACGGCGAGGACGGCCGCCTCTACTACGCCCGCAGCTTCTCCCCCGAACGCCAGCAGATCCGCGAGTTCCGGGTCCACACGGTCGAGGGGGCCCGCGTCGTGGAGCGGATCGACGCCGCCAGCGCCGACTGGGACGGCAGCCAGTGGGTGCTCAAGGACGGGACCCGCCGCTTCTTCACGGCCCGCGGCGACAGCCTCGTGCGCTTCGCCGAGTACGCCTCGGGGCTGGACGGCATCACGCCGCGCACGTTCCGCGACGACCGGCTCAAGCCCGAGTCGATGAACGCCCGGCAGCTGCGGCGCTACATCGACATCATCCGGCGCAGCGGCGGCGACGCCACGGCGCACCGCGTCGACCTGCAGTTCAAGCTGGCCTTCCCCGTGGTGCACCTGATCGTGGTGATGCTGGGGATCCTGCTGGCCTCGAGCCCCCGCAAGACCACCGTCGCCTCGGGCTTCGGCTGGACCATCGCCATCAGCTTCGGGTACTACCTGGCCATCAACTTCGGCCGCTCGCTGGGCCACAACGGCACCCTGCCGCCCTTCCTGGCGGCCTGGGCCGGCAACCTGGCCTACGCCGCGGTCGCGGCCGGGGCCTGGCTGCGCGTGCGCCGCTGACCGCCGGCCCGGCGCGGGGCTTTTCGCTGGACTCCTTGCCCGGGCCGCCCTAACTTCCTACTTTGATGACGTTCTGCGCCGCCGCGCCGCCCAGCCGGGCGGTGGCGCGCGGCGCCCCACCGTGACGACGGAGCCAGCCACATGCGCAAGAGCCATCTCCTTCCGGGCTCGCCGAACTCGGGTCCGCGGAAGCCGAACCTGTCGAGCCGGGTCCTGTCGATCGCGCTGGTCGCGGCCGCCGCGGCCGCCCTGCTCGCCGGCTGCGGCGAGGACGCGGACCTCGCCCCGGTCATCACCCGGGTCCAGGCGAACATCGACTGCGGCGTCGCGCCCACGGAGGTCCAGTTCGTCGCCTTCGTCTCCGGCGGCGACCCCGGCCCCGACCCCACCGGCGCCAACACCAACCTCGACATCCTGTGGAACTTCCAGGACGGCGCGACGGGCACCGGCTCGACCACCCACCACCTGTTCGCGGAGCCCGGCATCTACGAGGTCGCCGTGACGGTCACCGACGACGACGGCGACAGCAAGTCGTCCTTCGTGACGGTCGAGATCCGCGACGACTCGCTGACGGTCATGGCGGCGCCCGACACGACGGTCACCGCGAGCCTGGCCTACTTCCCGGCGCACACCATCGGCGCCAGCAACGGCGGCGTCGGCGGCGAGACCTTCCGCACCCGGCCGGTCATCAACGAGATCCTCGCCTTCAACACGGTGCTCCCGAACCCGGAGAACCTGAACCGCCTCGACCCGGTGCTGGAGCTGCACAACCCCACCGGCGCGGCGATCAGCCTCGGCAACTGGTCCCTGTCCAACGACCCCTACGACCGGGACAAGTTCCTCTTCGCCACCACCGTGTCGATCCCGGCCCACGGCTACTACCGGGTCTGGCTGAACGGGCGCGGGCAGGGCACCGGCACCACGCAGACGAACTTCAACCTGCTGCTGGGCTACACGGGCGCCCCCGCCGACTTCGTCGCCGACATCTACCTCTACGACGCCAACCGGAACCTCGTCGACTCGAAGCCGATCCGCAACTCCGCCACCAACGTGTCGTTCGGCCACGTCCCCGACGCCTGCACCGACGGCACGGTCCTGCTGTCGGCGACGGCCGCGGTCTGCGGCTTCGACCCCGAACTGGGCCAGTTCGACCGCTTCGACTTCCTGTGGCGCTCCGGGAGCGTGCTGGAGTCGGCCTACCCCGAGCGCATCGCCTCCCACATGTTCACGGTCCAGGACGCGGGATTGCGGCCGGTCGTGGTCTCGGTCTTCGACACCTACCTCAGCGTGACGCGCCACGACACGGTGATGGTCGAAGTGCTGGCCCCCGCCGCGCCCTGAGCGCGCGCCGCGCCGCCCCCCGACGAAGAAGGCGGAGCCCCCGTGGGCTCCGCCTTGCCGTTATGCCCGAGTCCCGCGGCGCTCAGCCGACGGCCCGCTGGAGTTCCGCGATCCGGTCGGCGCGCTCCCAGGTGAAGCCCGCCTCGTCCCGCCCGAAGTGCCCGTAAGCCGCCGTCGGCCGGTAGATCGGCCGCCGCAGGTCCAGCGCCTCGATGATGCCGCGCGGCGTGAGGTCGAAGACCTTGCGCACGGCCTGGGCCAGCCGGTCGTCGGGCACGCGCCCGGTGCCGAAGGTCGTGACCATCACCGAGACCGGCTCGGCCACGCCGATCGCGTAGGCGACCTGGATCTGGCAGCGCTCGGCCAGTCCGGCCGCGACCACGTTCTTGGCGGCCCAGCGCGCGGCGTAGCAGGCCGAGCGGTCGACCTTCGTCGGGTCCTTGCCGGAGAAGGCGCCGCCGCCGTGGGGCGCGCTGCCGCCGTAGGTGTCGACGATGATCTTGCGGCCGGTCAGGCCGCAGTCGCCCTGGGGCCCGCCGACCACGAAGCTGCCGGTCGGGTTGACGTGGTGGATGACGCCGGTGCTGTCGAGGTCCAGGGCCGCCAGCTCCGGCGCGATCACCTCGGCGATGATCCGCTCGCGCAGGTCCGGGACGTCGGGGTCGTGCTGGGTGGAGACGACCACCGTGTGGACCCGCACGGGCCGGTCGCCCTCGTACTCCACGGTGACCTGGCTCTTGCCGTCGGGCCGCACCCAGGGCAGGGTGCCGTTCTTGCGCACCGCGGCCAGGCGGCGGGTCAGCCGGTGGGCCAGGGTGATGGGCAGGGGCATCAGCACGTCGGTCTCGCGGCAGGCGTAGCCGAACATCAGGCCCTGGTCGCCGGCGCCGCCGGGGTTGACGCCCATGGCGATGTCCGGCGACTGCTCGTCGATGGAGGTGACCACGGCGCAGGTCTCGAAATCGAAGCCGTAGGCGGCCGACGTGTAGCCGATGTCGCGGATGGTCCGGCGCACGATGCGCGGGATGTCGACCCAGGTCTGGGTCGTGATCTCGCCCGCGATCATCGCGAGGCCGGTGGTGACCAGCGTCTCGCAGGCCACGCGCCCGTTGGGGTCGACGGCCAGGATGGCGTCCAGCACGCTGTCGCTGATCTGGTCGGCGACCTTGTCGGGGTGGCCCTCGGTGACCGACTCGCTGGTGAACAGGTGACGCTGGGTCATGCGTGGACTCCTCCGGCTCGGGCGGTGGTTAGGGGATCCGGCGGTCGGCGGCGACTTCGCTGTCGTCGCCGACGTTGAGGCTGCCGTCGACGCCCGCGACGACCGCGCGCTCGCCGATCAGGCTGCCGGTCAGCCGGCAGCGGCGCACTTCGGCGCCGTCGCCGACGATGGTGTCGGTCAGGTCGCAGTCCTCGATCACGGCCCCCGCCCCGACCACGACGTGCGGGCCCAGGCGCGAGCGGCTCACCCGCGCGTCGGGCGCGACCAGGCAGGGCGGCGCGACGCCGGGCGCCGCGGCGGCCGCCGCCGGGTCCGCGTCCAGCAGGGCGCGGTTGGTCTCCAGCCAGGTCTCGCGCTTCCCGCAGTCGAACCACTCGCCCACCGGCTGCACCGAGAAGCGGCAGCCGTCCGCGAGCATGGCCTGCAGGCCGTCGGTCAGCTGGTACTCGCCGCGGGTGCGGCGGTCCTCGGCCACGATGCGGTCCATCGCCGCCCAGAGGCGGGGCGCGTCGCGCAGCAGGTAGGCCCCCACGATGGCGAGGTTGCTCGGCGGCACTTCCGGCTTCTCCACGAAGCGCAGCACCGCCCCGTCGCGCATCTCGACCACGCCGAAGCGGCGGGGGTCCGCGACCTCGCGCACGGCGATGCAGTTGTGGGGGTCGGCGAGCAGGCGCCGGTAGTCCGTCTTGACGATGGTGTCGCCCAGGATGCAGAAGAAGGGCGCGTCGCCGATCGCGTCGCGGGCGGTCCAGACGGCGTGCCCGAGGCCGAGCCGCTCGCTCTGCTCGACGCAGGTCACCGGCAGGCCGGGGTAGGCGCCGGCGGCCCAGGCCCGCACGGCCTCGCCGCAGTAGCCGATGATCAGCACGACCTCGTCGACGCCGGCCTGCAGCAGGTCGTCGATGATGTGTCCGAGGATCGGCTTGCCGGCGACCGGCAGCAGGGCCTTGGGCTTGTTGTGCGTGTGCGGGCGCAGCCGCGTGCCGGTGCCGGCGGCCGGGATCAGGGCCTTCACGTTCCCGCGTCCTTTCGCAGGCGTTCCTTGAGCGCGTCGATGCGCGTCACGGGCACGGGATCGACGCCGGCCGCGGCGGCCAGGTAGCAGGACAGGTAGTCGCCAAACTGCACCAGGGACAGGATCCTCGCCAGCGGAAAATCGCCCGCGGCCTCGTGCTCGATCCGCGCCTGGAACTCCCCCTGCAGCAGGTCGCCGGCCGTCCGCGCCCGCAGGCGGGCCTCGGGGGTCTCGTCGCCGGAATGCAGCAGCAGCAGCAGGAAGTCGCGCTTGCGCGGGCGCAGGACCTCCCAGCCCACGATGTCGTTGTGGGCGGCCTCGGGCAGCGGCGCGACCAGGACCGGGCTCTTGCCGTTCTCGTTGACCTGGGCCTTCAGGCGCAGGCCCGGCGCGTGCGCCTCCGGGGAGCAGGTGTAGACCACGAGCAGGCGTCCGAGCGCCGCCCGCGCCGCGAGCAGGGCGGGGTTGTCGGGGCCGGCGGTTGGCCCCAGCTTCAGTTCGCCCAGGCGCAGCACGGCGGCGGCGGCCGGCAGCTCGGCCGCCAGTCCGGGCACCGCGCCGAGCCGGTCCAGGGCGCAGGCCAGGGCGCCCAGGCTGTGGCCGAGCGCGGCGCGCGGCGGCAGGCCGGGCGGGAGCGAGATCCGCGGGAAGGGGTCGGCGCGGCCGTCCGCCAGCTCGCCGAGCGGGCCGCCCGTGGTGATCGCCAGGCGCGGGTTCGGACGTCCCGCGGCGGCCCGGGCCGCCGCCAGCGTCTCGTCCGAGCGGCCGGAATAGCTGCTGAACACCAGCAGGGTGCGCTCGTCGAGCCAGCCGGGCAGGCCGGGCTCGCGGCGGACCGCCAGGCGGACCCCGGCGCGCTCGGCCACCGGCGCGAGCAGGTCCCCCGCGATGGCCGATCCCCCCATGCCGCAGACCAGCACGTCGCGGACCGGCTGCGCCGGCGGCCGCAGCCGCTCCAGCCCCGGCAGCCGGGCGGCGCCTTCCAACTGCGCCGGCAGCGCGCGCACGTGGTCGAGCATGACCGCGAGTCCCGCCTCAGGCCCCATCCGGCACCTCCGGTCCGGCGGCCTCGGCGCGCCGCCGCTTCTTCTCGGCCAGGTAGTCGGCCAGCAGGCGGTCGGCCTCGGCGGCGGTGCGCCGCGTCAGCAGGTCGGCCAGCAGGCCCTGCGCCTCCGCGACCGGCGTCCAGCGCACCACCTGCTTGATCTTGGGCAGCTGCGCGGCGTGGACGCTCACGTCGTCGAGGCCGAGCCCCAGCAGGACCTCGGCGTAGCGCGTCTCGGAGGCCATCTCGCCGCAGATGCCGGCGCGGATGCCGGCCGCGTGCGCGGCGGCGGTGGCGTCGCGCAGCAGGCGCAGCACGGCGGGGTGGACGGGCTGGTAGAGGTAGGCGACGCGGCTGTTGAGGCGGTCCATCGCCAGCGTGTACTGGACGAGGTCGTTGGTGCCGAAGCTGAAGAAGTCGCACTCGGCGGCGAGCAGGTCGGCCACCAGCGCGGCGGCCGGCGTCTCGATCATGATCCCCACCTCGAGGTCCGGGTCGTGGGGCAGCCCCTCGGCCGCCAGCTCGGCCACGCACTCGCGGCAGACGTCGCGCGCTTCGCGCAGCTCCTCGACGCCGGTGATCATCGGGAACATCAGCCGCGCCGGCCCGCCGGCGGCGGCGCGGTAGATGGCGCGCAGCTGGGCCTTCAGCAGCGGGCGGTTGGCCAGCAGGAAGCGGATGCCGCGCCAGCCCAGGAAGGGGTTGGACTCCTTGCGCGCCCCGAGGTAGCGCTGGACCTTGTCGCCGCCGACGTCGAGGGTGCGGAAGACGACCGGCCGGCCGGCCATGCCGCGCATGATCTCCGCGTAGATCTCGAGCTGCTGCGCCTCGGTCGGGATCGTCTGGCGCTGGAAGTAGATGTACTCGGTGCGCAGCAGGCCGACCCCCTCGGCTCCGCAGGCCAGGGCCTTCTCCACCTCGACGGGCATCTCGATGTTCACCAGCATGCCCAGGCGGCGGCCGTCCGGCGTGGTCGCCGGCAGGTCCCGCAGGTGGTCCAGCTTGGCGTTCACGGTGAGTTGCTGCTGGCTCAGCTGGCGGAAGCGGGCGACGGTCTCGCCGTCGGGCTGCAGGACGACCTCGCCGCGGTCGCCGTCGACGGCGACCAGGTCGCCGTCGCGCAGCTCCGCCACGGCGTCGCCGAGGCCGACCACCGCCGGGATGCCCAGCGAGCGGGCGAGGATCGCCACGTGGCTGGTCCGGCTGCCGGCGCCCAGCGCGAAGGCCAGGACGTTGCGGGCGCCGATGGCGGCGGTGTCCGAGGGCGCCAGGTCGTCGGCCGCGACCACGCTGGGCGTCGCGGGGCCGACGAGCCGGCCGGAGCCGAGCCCCATCAGCGCGCGCAGGACCCGGTCCTCGACGTCGCGCAGGTCCTGGACCCGCTCGCGCAGGTAGCCGTCCTCGGTCTCGAGCAGGCGGGCGGCGACCTCGGCCACCGCGTCGTGGAACGCGGCCTCGGCGTTGCAGGACTGCTCCCGCACGAGCGCGACCGCCCGGTCGACGATCAGCTCGTCCTCGAGGATCAGCAGGTGGCTCTCCAGGATCGCCGCGCCCTCGGGCCCGAGGTCCGCGCTGAGGCGCGCGACCAGGGCCTGGATCTGGGCGCGGGCCGTCGTGAGCGCCCCGTGCAGCCGCTCCACTTCGCGGTCGAGATCGGCGGCGGGCAGCTCGGCGCGCACGACCACGGGCAGCTCCCGCGCCACGTGGTGGACGCCGGCCAGGGCCGTGCCGGGCGAGGCGGGGATGCCGCGCAGGATCCGCATGTCAGCCTTCCGGGACCTCGGGATGCGCCAGGTCGATCTCGATCAGCCGGACCAGGGCCGCGGCGGCCGCCGCGTCGTCGGGTCCCTCGATCTCGAGGTCGACGACGCTGCCGCAGTCGGCCGCCAGGCTCGCCAACCCCATGATGCTCTTGGCGTTGGCCACGCGGCCCTGGAAGCGGACCGTCACCTCGGCGTCGAAGGTCTTGGCCAGCTTCACGATCCGCCCCGCGGCGCGCAGGTGGAAGCCGACGGGGTCGGAGACGGTGGCAGGGGTTGCGATCACGGTGTCGTCCTTGGTTCGGGAGCGGAAACCAGCCCGCAAGTTACAGGCAGGACAGCAGCAGGGCAAGGGGCACCAGCGCCAGCAGGAGGCCCTCGCCCGGCCAGCGGCGGCGCAGGGCCAGGGCGGCCGCCAGCGCGAGCGCCGCGCCCAGCACGGTCGTGCCGCCTCCCGGGTCGCCCAGGCGCGACCAGCTGCTGACGGCGGTCATCCCGGCCAGCACGCCGGTCAGCAGCGCGCCCAGCCGCTTCGCGGTCCAGATGGCGCGGTGCCAGCGCGGCGAGCCGAGCAGGTCCACGATGTCCAGCCCCAGGTCGTAGCCGATCAGCAGCGCCCGGTGCCGCAGCAGCAGCTGGGAGACGGCGAACAGGCCCACCACCAGCAGGGGCGGCCAGACGAGGCCCGGCCAGGCCGAGAGCACGGCCAGCAGCATCAGCGCCGGCTGCAGGCCGAGCCACAGGAACTGGTCGCCCAGCGAGGCCAGCGCCCGCCCGAGCGAATCCTTGAACATCGTCAGCGTGCGCACGGGCGTCGCCCCGCCGCGCAGGTTGTCCGACTCGAGCCTCACCAGCCCCCCCAGCAGCAGGTTCGCGCAGTAGGGGTTGGTGTTGAAGAACTCGAGGTGGCGGCGGCAGAAACGGCGCAGCTCGGCGGGCGCAGCGCCCGAGCGGCGCAGCCACGGCAGCATGGCCACGGCCAGGCCGAGGTTCTGCATGCGCGCCGGGTTCCACGAACCCTGCAGGCCCAGCGAGCGCCGGTAGATCCCGTGCAGGTCGTCGGGCCTGCCGCCGCGCGCCCTCACGAGGCCCCCAGCCGCGCCAGGATCCAGGCCGCGGCCAGCGTGCCCGCCGCGCCGCCGGCGATCCAGCGCGCGCCGGCGCGGCTGCCGTAGAGCTCCACGAGCGAGCCGATCGCCACCGCCGGCGCGAACCAGGGCAGCAGCGCCAGGGCCGCCACGACGCGCGCGGGCAGCTGCCCGTAGGCGGGGATCCAGAGCAGGGCCAGCAGGCACCAGGCCACCAGCGTCGTCGCGGCGCCGCGGACCGCGACCCCGGCGAGGGAGGCGCGGTGCGCCCGTTCCAGGACCTCGACGCGGCCCTCGCGCAGCCCGCGCATGGCGCCGGCCACGAGCCGGGTGTGCCAGACGCGTTCCCGGCGGATCAGCTGGTCGCCCAGGACGCTGCCCAGCGCGACCACGAGCAGCAGCCAGCCCAGGCGCCCGGCCTCCGCGCCGGGACCGCCGAAGGGCAGGCCGGGGTTCCAGCCGGCGGCCGACGCCGCGCCCACGGCCCCGAGCAGCGGCCCGACGCGCTCGCCGACGAAGGCCTGCCCGACGGGCAGGTTCCCCAGCGACAGCAGCTGCACCGTGAGACCCAGGGCCAGGCCGGCCCCGGGATGCCCCCAGATCAGCCCCGCGAGCACGCCCCCGCAGACGGGCTGGCTCAGCCAGGTCTGGGCGTACGCCGTGTCGTCCAGGACCAGCAGCGCGCCCAGCAGCACGGTCGCGGCGAGCTGCGGCCACCAGGCCGCGATCTCGGGCGGGCTCACCGCGCCTCCTCCAGGGCGTCCAGCAGCGCGCGGTCGATCTCCACGACGCGCGTGCCGGGCACCGTCTGCGCGGTCAGCCGCGAGCCGCCCGCCAGCAGGGCGCGCAGGCTCGCGACGTCGGCGCGGTCCACGTACACGGACTCCAGCAGCTCGCGCTTGCCGCCGCCGATGTGCATGCCGCCGACGTTGACCGCGGGCAGGGGCACGCCGCGCCGCGCCAGGTCGAGCATGTCGCCGGGGCCGCCGGTCAGCAGCACCACGCCCTCTTCGGCCGGCAGCGCTTCGGCGCCGCCGCCGAGCAGGGCGGCGGCGCCGGCGCGGTCGCGGACCCAGACGCGGATGCGCGGGGGCACCGAGCTGGCGTAGACGCGGCGCTGCCAGGGGTCGGCGGCGATCTCGTCGTTGCACAGCACGATGTGGTCGGGCTCGAGCTTGCGGCACCAGCCGACGGTCACCTGCCCGTGGATGAAGCGGTCGTCGATGCGGGCCAGCAGCAGGGGCATGTCGCGCTCATCCCTCCTGGACCGGGCCGAGCGCGGTGATGGCGTCGCGCCCCTTCTCGACCAGGCGACGCGGCAGCTCGTCCAGCCCCAGCGTGTCGCGCCAGGTGACGAAGTCCAGCAGCATGGCCAGGTTGATCCCGGTCAGGACGCGCGCCGGCGCGCCGCCGACCGCCGCGATCTGGGCGGCGTTGGCGCAGCTCCCTCCGAAGTCGTCGATGAACAGCAGCAGGCCGTCGCCCGGCGCGCCGCAGTTCGCGGCCGTCCAGGCGCGGATCTCGTCGATCAGCTCCTGGACCGACTTGCCGCTGTTGGTCATGGCGGCCAGCCCGGGCACCGGCCCGAGCACGAGCTCCACGACCCGGACCAGTTCCTTGCCGATGCCGCCGTGCGTGACGACGAGGCCGCAGAGCATGGCTACTCCCTGTCGTGCCGCAGGTACCGGCGCAGCCGGTCCCCGGAGCGCAGCGTCTCCATGATGCGGCGGTTCAGGTCCTGCGCGGAGTCGATGCCGTAGATCTTCAGCATCAGGTCCAGGGCGATCACCTCCGCGATGACCGTGATGTTCTTGCCCGGGTAGATCGGGACGACGATGCGCGGGATCGGCACGCCCAGGATCTCGGTCTGCTCCCGGTCCAGGCCCATGCGCTCGTAGTCGGCGTCGGGGCGCCACTGCTGGAGGTTGACCTCGACCTCGATGCGCTTCTGCATGCGGATGCCGCGGATGCCGAAGATGGCCTGCACGTCGATCACGCCGACGCCGCGGATCTCCAGGTTGTGCTGCAGCACCTCGCGGAAGCGGCCCACCAGCACGTCGTCGCCCACGCGGCTGACCTCGACGATGTCGTCGGCCACCAGGCGGTGGCCCCTTTCCACGAGGTCGAGCGCGCACTCGCTCTTGCCGATGCCGCTCTTGCCGGTGAAGAGCATGCCGATGCCGTAGACGTCCACCAGCGAGCCGTGCAGCTCGGTGCGCGGCGCGAAGGCGTCGGTGAGGTAGACCGACAGCTCGTGGATGAACTCCTCGGTGGCCATCGGCGTGCGCAGCACGGGCAGCCCGGCCGCGTCGGCCGCGGCCAGCCAGGCGGCGGGCACCGCCTGGTCCCGGGTCACGAACACCGCCGGGGCCTGCAGGGAGACCAGGCGCTCCAGGGCCTGCCGCTGCGCGTCCGGCCCGAGGGTGGCCAGGTAGGCCAGCTCGGACTCGCCCAGGACCTGCAGGCGGTGGGGCAGGAAGTTCTCCATGAACCCCATCAGCGCCATGCCGGGGCGGTGGACGTCGCCCGCGGCGAGCGGCACGTCGTCCTCCGGCAGGCTCGTCAGCAGCGCGAGGCCCAGGGTCTCGCGCAGGTCCTGGTGGACCTTCTGGACGGTGACGGGCTCCTGCACGCTCGCTCCTATTCCTGGCGCATCAGGCCGTAGCCGCCGTCGTCGCGGCGGTAGAGGACGGCCACCTCGCCGCTCTCGGCGTCGCGGAAGACGAAGAAGGGGCTGCCCGCGGCGGCGAAGGCCTCGCGGGCCTGGTCCACCGTCAGGTCGCGCAGCTGGAAACCCTCCTGCGAGAGGGCCGAGCCGCGGTTGTTGAGCAGGCCGGGGTCGGCCAGGGCCTCGCCGAGGCCGCCCTCCTCGCCGTGCCCGCGGTGGTCCTTGACCCGGTCCTTGTGCCGCCGCACCTGCCGCTCGACGCTCTCGATGGCCAGGAAGGCCGCGCCGTCGGGCTCGACGTGCTGGACCTTGGTGTGGCAGGAGTACTGCTTCAGGTTGAGCGACAGGTCGCCGGTGAAGCGCCCGCCCTCGAGCGTCAGCGTCAGGCGGGCGGCCAGGGGGTCGCTCGGGCTGTAGCGCTTCAGGTTCTCCAGCTTCTCGACGATCTTCTCGCGCATGTCGTCGCCGAGGGTGAAGTGACGGCTGTTGATCTCGAGCTGCATGGCGTCCTCCTTCCGGTCGTCGACCGGGTCGGTTCTAGAACTGCTTGCGCATCCTCGCGTTCAGGATGCCCAGCTGCTCACGGTACTTGGCGACCGTGCGCCGGGCGATCTTCAGACCCTTCTCCGAGAGCAGGTCCACGATCCTCTTGTCGGACAGCGGCCGCGCCGGACTCTCGGCGGCCACGATCTCCTGGATCATCTGCTTGACCGCCTTGGCGGCGACCTCGTCCCCCTCGTCGGTGTCCAGGCCCGCCGAGAAGAAGTACTTCAGCGGGAACACCCCGCGCGGCGTCTGGACGTACTTCTGCTTGGTCACGCGCGAGACGGTGGACTCGTGCATGCCGATGGCCGTGGCGACCTGCTGCAGGGTCAGCGGCCGCAGGGCGATGGCGCCCTGCTCGAAGAACTCGCTCTGCTCGCGCACGATCGCCTCCATGACCTTGATCATGGTGCGGCGCCGCTGCTCGATCGTCTTGATGATCCACTCGGCGTAGCGGCGCTTCTCGTCGATGAACTGCACGGTGTCGTCGTCGCCGCCCTGCTTGCCCGCGGCCACGGCGTCGTAGGCGTTGCTGATGCGCAGCCGCGGCAGGTTGCCGTCGTTCAGGTAGCAGACGTAGCCGTCGTCCACCTTCTCGACCACGAGGTCGGGCGTGATGTAGGCCGCGCCCTCCCCCACCACCGACAGGCCCGGCTTGGGGTCGAGCTCGCCGATGCGGCCGGCGATGTCCTGCACCTCGCGCGGCGTGATGTGCATCTCGCGGGCGATGTCGGCGAAGCGGCGGTTCTTCAGCGACTCGAAGTGGTCGCGCACCACCACGGCCTCGGGGCCGTCGCCGCGGCCGGAGGCGCGCAGCTGCAGCAGCAGGCACTCCTGGATGTCGCGGGCGGCCACCCCCGGCGGGTCGAAGCCCTGGATCACGGCGAGCACGCGCTCGACGCGCGCGAGGTCGGTCTCGAAGGTGGCGGCGATCTCGGCCAGGGGGCAGACCAGGTAGCCGTCCGGGTTCAGGCTGCCGATGATGTACTCCCCGATGCGGCGGTCCAGCGGCTCGTCGAGCGTGTAGGCCAGCTGCTCGGCGAGCTCCTGCTGGCCGGACGGCACCGACGCGGCCGGCCGCTCGAGCCGGTCCTCCTCGTCGGTCTCCCGCTCCCAGGTGCCGTCGCGGAAGCCGTCCTTGAAGTACTCGTCCCAGTCCACCTTCTCCTCGGGCTCTTCGGCCTCGTTGGCGGGGGACTCGTGGGCGGGGGACTCGTCCTCGGCCTCGTCCGGCGTCTCGGAGGCCTCGGCCGCGTCGTCGTCCTCGGGATCGTACTCCTCCAGCAGCGGGTTGACCTGCAGTTCCTGGCGCAGGACCTGCTCCAGCTCCAGGGTCGGGATCTGGAGCAGCTTCAGGGCCTGCTGCAGGCGCTGGGTCATCACCAGCTGCTGCCGCTGGTAGAGCCCCTGGTGCAGTCTCAGCTTCACATCCATCGCCGCGGCCCCTCGCCTGTCGTGCGCAACGCCGGCCTCACAGCCGGAACCCCTCGCCCAGGTAGATCTCCCGGGCCCTGCTGTCGGCCACGATCTCGCCGGACGTGCCGGCCAGCGCGATGCGGCCCTCGAACATGATGTAGGCGCGGTCGGTGATGCTCAGCGTCTCGCGCACGTTGTGGTCGGTGATCAGGATGCCCAGCCCCTGCTCGCGCAGGCGCGCCACGCTGCGCTGCAGGTCGGCCACGGCGATGGGATCGATCCCCGCGAAGGGCTCGTCCAGCAGCATGAAGCGGGGCCGCGTCGTCAGCGCCCGCGCGATCTCGACCCGGCGGCGCTCGCCGCCGGAGAGCTGGTAGCCGCTGCTCTTGCGGATGTGCGTGATGCGCATCTCCTCGAGCAGCTCGTCGACCCGCTCCCGCCGCGCGGCGCGGCCCAGGGGCAGGGTCTCGAGGATGGCCATCAGGTTCTGCTCCACCGTCAGCCGCCGGAAGATCGAGGACTCCTGCGGCAGGTAGCCGATGCCCAGGCGGGCGCGCTTGTACATCGGCAGCCGGGCGAGGTCCGCGCCGTCCAGGGTCACGGTCCCGCCGTCGGGCCGGATGAACCCGACCACGATGTAGAAGGTCGTGGTCTTGCCGGCGCCGTTGGGCCCGAGCAGGCCCGTCACCTCGCCGGGGCGGACCTCGAAGTCCACGTCGTCGACCACGGCCCGGCCGCGGTAGACCTTGCGCAGCCCGCGGGCCGCGAGGATGCCGGTCGTGGCGGCGCCGTCGCTCACGGGCCCTCCCCGCCGCCGGCCGCACCCGTCCCGCCGCGCACCGTGGCGTCGACCTCGCGCTTCAGCTCGAAGTAGTCCAGGCCGGGCGTCGCCAGCATGCCCACGCCCGTCATCACGTCGCCGCCCCGGGTGAACCGGTTGAAGACCTCGTTGCTGATGCGGCCGCTGCGGTCGTCGTAGCTCAGTTCCTGGGTCTCGAGGCGGCGCCCGTCCCGGGCCTGGACCACGACGTCGTCCCAGACGAAGAGGTTCCCGCTGCGCTGGCTCGCGCGCCCGCGCGCGGCGGTCAGCACCGAGAACAGCGTGTCGGCCTGGAAGAACTCCATGTGCACCCCGTGGAGCTGGGCCTCGTCCTGGTCCAGGTACTTCTCGAGGCGGTCGCTGGCCAGGACCCAGCGCCGGACGCCTTCGCGCGAATCGGTGATCGTGGTCTCGAACAGGATCTGGTCCGGGGAGCGCTCGGCGGGAGCCGGCGCGGCCTCCGCCTCGGCCGGCGCGGGCGGGACGCCGCCGCGTTCGCCGCCGCAGCCGGCGGCCAGCAGCAAGACGGCGGCCAGCAGCAGCGCGCCGGGATTCCCGTGTTCCGTCCGTCGGGTCTCCATGTTCGCCTTCCCCCGCCCGTGCGGCGGGACCGCCTCGCTCAGTCCAAGTCCTGCGCCGCCGCGACGCCGGGCCAGCGCCGGTGGAACCAGACCCACTCGGGCGGGTTCCGGCGCAGCAACGTCTCGAGGGCCGCGTTCGCCTCGCGCAGCAGGCCGTCCACCGCGTCCTCGCCGGCGGCGGCCCCCGGCCGCAGCGGCGGCAGGTGCGTCAACGCGTGGCCGCGGCCGCGGCGTCCGATGGCCACCGGGAGGATCGGCGTCCCGGTGCGCAGCGCCAGCCTGGCGAAGCCGGCCGGGGTCGGCGCGTCCACCCCGCAGAACGGCACGTCGCGACTGCCCACCCGCGTGTTCTGGTCCAGCAGCACGGCCACGGCCCCGCCGGCGCGCAGCGCCCGCAGCAGGGGCCGCTGGTCGCCGTCGCGGGGCACGGGCGTCATCCCGGCCCGCCGCCGCCAGCCGTTGACCAGCCGGTCGACCGGCGGGTTGCGGATCGTGCCGGTGACCACGGTCAGCCCGCCCAGGCGGTCGGCCAGGTAACCGCCGAGCAGCTCCCAGCAGCCGAAGTGCCCGGTCAGGATCAGCGCGCCGCGGCCCTCGGCCAGCAGGCCGCGCAGCGCCGCCACCGCGCCGTCGTCCGCGACGTCCCGGTACCCGTCCCGGCGCCAGCGGTCCAGGGTCAGCGCATCGTAGGCGTTCTCGCCCAGGGCGCCCGCCGCGCGGCTCAGCAGCGCCTCCCGTGCCGGCGGCGCCAGGCCGGGAAAGACCAGCCGCAGGTTGGCCCGGGCCACGTCCCGCTCGCGGGACCGCCAGGACAGCGCCGCGCGGGCGAGCCCGCGGCACAGGCGCCGCCCGGCGGGCGCCGGCAGCAGACGGACGGCCGCCAGCACGGCACGGGCCAGCCCGTGGTAGGCTGCGCGGCGCAAGCGGCGGCGGTACGGCAGCGGCGGTCGCTCCAGGGCTGCGTCTCGGGTCACACCCACAGTCAACACCCGCCTGCGGCACGCGTCAAGCATAAGGTATGCCAGAGCATAAATCCATATCCGGGAATGGGATGGGCAATTCCGGGGACGGGCGGCGCCCGGCTCAGACGATGCCGGCGCGCAGGATGTCGTGGACGTGCAGGACGCCCACCGGCCGCCGCTCGCCGTCGACCACGATCAGCACGGTGATCGGCCCGCCCGGCCGCTGCTCCATGCGCCGCAGGGCGCCCAGGACCAGCTCGTCGGGCCGCACGGTCTCCGGCGCGGTGTTCATCAGCGCGTGGATCGGGAGGTCCAGCGGCTCGTCGTGGGCCATCAGGAAGCGCTTCACGTCGCCGTCGACGCAGATCCCGGCGAGGCGGCCGTCGTCGTCCACGACGCAGGCGCAGCCCAGCCGCTTCTCGACGATCACCGGCAGGCAGGCGCGCAGCGGCACGTCGCGGCCCACCAGCGGCAGCTCGTCGCCCGCGTGCATGAGCTGCTCCACGCGCATCAGCAGCGAGCGGCCCAGCACGCCGCTGGGGTGGAAGGCGGCGAAGTCGTCGCGCGTGAAGCCGCGCAGGGTCAGCAGGGCGACCGCCAGGGCGTCGCCCATGACCGCCGCCGCGGTGGCGCTGGTCGTCGGGGTCAGGTTGAGCGGGCAGGCCTCGCGCTCCACCTCGCAGTGCAGCACGAGGTCGCTCAGGCCGGCCAGCAGGCTGTCGGCGCGCCCGGTGATCGCGATCATCGTCATGCCGAAGTGGCGGGCGAGCCCGGCGAGCTGCGTGACCTCGGGGTTCTCGCCGCTGCGCGAGATGGCCAGCAGCACGTCGCCGGAGCCGGCGATGCCCAGGTCCCCGTGCGTGGCCTCGACCGGGTGCAGGAACAGGCTCGGGGTGCCGGTGGCGGTCAGCGTGGCGGCCAGCTTGCGGGCCACGAAGCCCGACTTGCCCAGGCCGGTGACGATGACGCGCCCGCGGCAGGCCAGCAGCGCGCGCACGGCCGCCGCGAAGGGGGCGTCCAGGCCCTCTCCCACGCGCGCGAGGGCCGCGGCCTCCTGCGCGAAGGTCGCACGGCCCAGGTCCAGGATCGCGCCGTCATCCGGGCGGGTCGTCTCGGCGTTCATGCGTCCTCCGTGCGGCGGGATTCCCCGGCCGGGAGCCAGGCGCGGTCGGCCACCTTCGCCAGCGCGGGCCCGAAGCGGCCCTGCAGGCCCAGCACCCGCTCGCAGACCTCGCGCACGGCGCCGGCGCCGCCGGGGGCGGCCGTGACGTAGAGGCAGCGCGCGCGCACGTCCGCCGGCGCGCCGGGCACCGCGACCGGCGCCCCGACGACGGCCAGCGCCGGCACGTCGATCAGGTCGTCGCCCACGTACAGGGTGTCGGCGGGGTCGACGCCCAGCTCGTCGAGGATCTCCCGCAGCGCCCGCTGCTTGTCGAACCGGCCCAGCTTCACGGCGTGGAAGCGCAGGTCGGCGGCGCGGCGCGCGGCCGCGGGGCTGTCGCGCCCGGTCAGCAGCGCCAGCAGCAACCCGCCGGCGCGGGCCAGGACCAGGCCCAGCCCGTCGCGCGCGTCGAAGGACTTGCAGGCCTCGCCCTGCGCGCCGTAGTAGAGCCGCCCGTCGGTCAGGACGCCGTCGCAGTCCAGCACCAGCAGCCGCACGCGCGCGAAGGCCGCCCGCGCGGCCGCGTCCAGGCCGTCCGCGGCGGCGCGGCGGTAGTCGTCGTCCGTGCGCGGGGGCCAGGGGTGGGCGCTCACGCGGTCACCTCCAGGTACAGCTCGCGGTAGCGCCGGGCCTGCGCCATGAGCGCGGCGAAGCGCGCGAAGGGCAGCTGGCAGCCGGCGTCGCTCAGGGCGCGCGCCGGCTCGTAGTGCGTCTCGATGAACAGGGCGTCGGCGCCGGCGGCCAGGCCGCAGCGCATCAGCAGGGGGATCAGCTCGGGCGTGCCGCCGGTGGCGCCGCCGGCGCTGCCCGGGGACTGCACCGAGTGGGTGGCGTCGAAGACCACCGGCAGGCCGAGGCGGTGCAGCGCGTCGTGGCCGCGGAAATCCACGACCAGGTCGCGGTAGCCGAAGAAGGAGCCGCGCTCGGTCGCCAGCACGCGGTCGCAGCCGGCCGCGCGCAGCTTCGCCGCCGCGTGCGCCATGTCCGCCGGGGCCAGGAACTGCCCCTTCTTCACGTTCACCGCGCGGCCCGTGCGGCCGGCCGCCTCCAGCAGCGAGGTCTGGCGGCAGAGGAAGGCCGGGATCTGCAGGATGTCCGCCACCTCGGCGACGGCCGCCGTCTCCTCGGGGTGGTGCACGTCGGTGACCACGGGCACGCCGTGGGCGTCCTTGATCCGCTGCAGCAGGCGCAGCCCCTCCTGCGGGCCGGGCCCGCGGAAGGAGTCGCCGCTGGTGCGGTTGTCCTTCGTGTAGCTGGCCTTGAAGACGTACGGCAGGTCCAGCCGGCGGCAGACCGCCGCGACGTCGCCGGCCAGCCGGAGCATCTCGTCCGGCGCCTCCAGCACGCAGGGGCCGGCCATGACCAGCAGGGGCTCGCCCGGTCCGACGCGCAGCCCGGCGATCTCCACGACGCCCACGCGCACCTCCTAGGACGCCGCCGCGGCGTTGCCGTTGCGCGCGCGCAGGCGCGCGGCGGCGGCCGCGACGAAGCGGTGGAACAGCGGGTGCGGCCGGTTGGGCCGCGACTTCAGCTCGGGATGGAATTGGCAGGCCAGGAAGAACGGGTGCCCGGGCAGCTCGATCATCTCCACCAGGCGGCCGTCCGGCGAGAGGCCGCTGAAGACGACGCCCGCGGCCTCGAAGCGCGCGCGGTAGTCGTTGTTGACCTCGTAGCGGTGGCGGTGGCGCTCGGAGATCTCCGGCGCGTCGTAGCAGGACGCGGCGAGCGTGCCCGGCTTCAGCGCGCAGGGCCAGGCGCCCAGGCGCATCGTGGCGCCCATCTGCTTGAGGTCGCGCTGCTCGCGCATGAGGTCGATGACCGGGTGCTCGGCGGCGGGGTCGAACTCGCTGCTGTTGGCGCGCGGCAGGCCGGCCAGATCGCGCCCGATCTCGATCATCGCCACCTGCAGGCCCAGGCAGATGCCGAGGAAGGGCAGCCCCCGCTCGCGGGCGTGGCGCACGGCGATGATCTTGCCCTCGATGCCGCGGTCGCCGAAGCCGCCGGGCACCAGCAGCCCGTCGCAGCCGGCGAAGACCTCCGCGAGGCGTTGGTCGCCCACGTCGCGGTCCTCGAGGCTCTCGGAGTCGACCCACTCCAGCTCGACGTGCACGCGGTTGGGGATCCCGGCGTGGATGAAGGACTCGATGATGCTCTTGTAGGCGTCCTTCAGCCCGACGTACTTGCCGACCACGGCGATGCGCACCGTGTCGGGCGGGTTCAGGATGATGGCGACCATGCGGCGCCACGCCTCCAGCTCGGCCGGCGGCGCCGCCAGCTGCAGGCGGCTGCAGATCAGGTCGTCGAGGCCCTGGGCGTGGAAGTTCAGCGGCACCTCGTAGATCGAGCGCGCGTCGGGGGCGTTGATCACGTTCTCGGCGGGCACGTTGCAGAACAGGGCGATCTTGCGGCGGGCGTCCTCGGGCATGGGCGCCTCGGCCCGGCAGATCAGCACGTCGGGCTGGATGCCGATGCTGCGCAGCTCGCGCACCGAGTGCTGGGTCGGCTTGGTCTTGATCTCGCCGGCGGCCGCGATGTACGGCACCAGCGTCAGGTGGACCGACAGCGTGTCCTGCACGGGGCTCTCCAGGCGGAACTGCCGGATGGCCTCCAGGAAGGGCAGCGACTCGATGTCGCCGACGGTGCCGCCGATCTCGGTCACCACGACGTCGATCCCGGGGTCCAGCTCCGCCGGCAGCTGCAGGCGGCGCTTGATCTCGTCGGTCACGTGCGGGATCACCTGCACGGTGCGGCCGAGGTACTCGCCCTTGCGCTCGCGCTGCAGGATGGTCTCGTAGACGACGCCGCTGGTGAGGTTGTTGATCCGCGACAGGTTCGTGTCGGTGAAGCGCTCGTAGTGGCCGAGGTCCAGGTCGCACTCGGCGCCGTCGTCGAGCACGAAGACCTCGCCGTGCTGGTAGGGGCTCATCGTGCCGGGGTCGACGTTCAGGTAGGGGTCGAACTTCTGCAGCACGACCCGCAGGCCGCGCGCCTTCAGCAGCTGGCCGATCGAGGCGCTGGCGATCCCCTTGCCCAGCGCCGAGACCACGCCCCCGGTCACGAACACGTACTTCGCCATGCGAGCCGTCCTTCCGTGGCGAGCCCGGCGCCCCGCGCGCCCGGCCGATCCTAAACCCTGGACCCCGCGCGCGGAAGCGCGGGTTTAACGCGGGCTCCCCCACGCGGCGCGCACCCGTTCGAGATCGGCGGGCGTGTCGACCCCGACGGCCCCCGCCGCGGTCCCGACCACGAGCACGCGCAGGCCGTGCTCGAGGGCGCGCAGCTGTTCCAGCCCCTCGGCGCGTTCGAGGTCCGTCGGCGGCAGTTCCAGGAAGCGCCGCAGGGCGGCGGCGCGGTAGGCGTAGACGCCGACGTGGCGGCGCGCCAGCCGCCAGTCCGCCTCGCCGCCGGCGCCCGGGGTGCCCGCCCGGCAACGGGGCGCGGCTGAACCAGAGCGCCCGGCCGTCGGCGGCCGTCAGCACCTTGACCGCGTGGGGGTCCCGCCACTCCTCGGGCCCGTGGAACGGGTGGGCCAGGGTGGCGAGGTCCGCCAGGGGGTCGGCGCGCAGGGCCGCGACCAGGGCGTCGAGGGCGGCGGGGTCGAGCAGGGGCTCGTCGCCCTGCAGGTTCACGACCACCTCGGCGCCGTGGCGGGCGGCCACCTCGCCGACCCGGTCCGAACCGGAGGCGTGCTCCCCCGTCATCTCGGCGAGGTGCCCCGCGGCGCGCACCGCGTCGGCGATGCGGGCGTCGTCGGTGGCCACGATCACGCGGGTCGCGGCCGCCATGCGCGCGGCCAGGTCCGCGACGCGGACCACCAGCGGCCGGCCGGCCAGGTCGGCCAGGGCCTTGCCCGGGAACCGGCTCGAGCCCCAGCGGGCCGGGATCACCACCAGCACGTCGCTCATGCGGGACCTCCACAAAAGAGGAAACCCACCCCCCGTCAGGGGTGGGTCCCCGGAACCTCGTCGCACCGGCGATCAGGCCGGCTGGACACTGACCTTCTTGCGGGTCTTGTCGTAGCGGCCGTAGACCACCACGCCGTCGGTCAGGGCGAACAGCGTGTCGTCGCGGCCGATGCCCACGTTCGTGCCCGGGTGGATCTTGGTGCCGCGCTGGCGGACCAGGATCGTGCCCGCGGTGACCGTCTGGCCGCCGAAGCGCTTCACGCCGAGGCGCTGCGCGTTGCTGTCGCGTCCGTTGCGGGAACTGCCTACACCCTTTTTATGCGCCATGACGCGCTCCTCTCTCTGGCCGCGCTAGGCGGTGATGCCCGTGATGCGGATCTCGGTGAACGCCTGGCGGTGGCCGCGGTTGCGGCGGTAGTTCTGGCGCTTCTTCTTCTTGAAGACGTGGACCTTGTCGGCCAGGCCGTGGCCCACGATCTCGGCGGTCACCGCGGCGCCGGCCACCCGGGGCGCGCCGATGGTCGTCTGCGCGCCGTCGTTCAGCAGCAGGACCTCGTCGAAGGTGAGCTGGTCCCCGGCGTTGCCGTCGATCAGGGGGACCCGGACCTTGTGGTCGGGCTCGACCCGGAACTGCAGGCTTTGGATATTGACGATGGCGTACATGCTCGTTCTCCACACATTCGGGCGGACACGTTCCGACGGAATCTGGACGGGCGGGATCGCGGTGATCCCGGCCGGAATTGCGCATAATAAGCTCCGGGGGCGGTCCCTGTCAAGGCCGCTGGTCCGGTTTTCGGCCCCCGGGATCCTTGGGGCGGCTGCGGCTGTTAAAATTATCCCGGCAAGGAGGGCGGGCCGCGGGCCCCGCCCCCCGACCCGCCGCCCCCACTGAGCCCCCCACTGCGACCCCCGCGCCGGGCCCGACGCCACGCCGCCCGGGCGCACCTGTACAGTGGCGCGCCGCGGTGTCCTAGCAGCCGTAGTTGGAGAAGCTCGACAGGGTCCGTGGATACGGGGGTGCGGGGCGCGCGACCCGCCCCCCCGACACGGGCCTGATGGGCCTCGATCGCGTCCTGCAGGGCCTGCGGGGCGAGGGGCCCCAGCCTGGCGGCTCTGAGGTCCGAAGTAGTAGGGCGAGGAGGCGTTGGTCGGTGCCGCCCGCGCCCAGGGCGGATCTGGACCCCCCCCCCGAGGGGCCAATCCGCCGTGGTGCGTCACGTAGCCGTTGCCGTGTCACGCCGTCGGTGTTCCCGATCGGCCAGCAGGTCGGGGTGGGTGAACATGTGCTGTCGATCGCCCACGGTGCCCGGCGGGTGTTCCCGTTTATCGGGCCCCCCGAAGACGCCCCGCCCCCACCAGACAAACCGACTCTGGACATTTCATCTTCAGAGCTTCCGGTGCCCGGCGTGGTTGATGGCGAGGTACCATCGACCCAACGCCCCACCCCGGCCCGACAAGACGAGGCAAGATGACCGGCCGCGTCGTCCGCCGGGGCCCGTTGACAGGATCCGGGTTCGGATATAGAAATGAGGGGCCCGCACGCTCCCCCTGCGACCCCAGCCACGCCCCGACGGAGGCCAAGATGACCCCGCAGACCCACCGCGCGATCGTGATCGGTTCCGGCCCGGCCGGCTACACGGCGGCCCTCTACCTCAGCCGCGCCAACATCCCGCCCCTGGTCTTCGAGGGCACCCAGCCGGGCGGCCAGCTGACGATCACCACCGAGGTGGAGAACTTCCCCGGCTTCCCCGAGGGGATCCAGGGACCGGAGCTCACCGACAAGTTCCGCGAGCAGGCCAAGCGCTTCGGCGCCGAGATCGTCAGCCGCAACGTGTCGTCGGTCGATCTCTCGGCGCGCCCCTTCCGGGTCGTCGCCGACGGCGAGGACTACCTGGCCCAGGCCCTGATCATCGCGACCGGCTCGTCGGCGCGCTGGCTCGGCCTGCCCGAGGAGGAGAGCTTCCACGGCAAGGGCCTGAGCGCCTGCGCCACCTGCGACGGCTTCTTCTTCCGCGGCCAGGAGATCGCCGTGGTCGGCGGCGGCGACACCGCGCTGGAGGAGGCCATCTTCCTGACCAACTTCGCCGCGAAGGTCACGGTCGTGCACCGGCGCGACGAGCTGCGCGGCAGCAAGATCATGGCCGACCGCGCCCTGAAGCACCCGAAGATCGCCTTCGCCTGGAACAAGACGGTCAAGCGGATGGTCGGCGGCGAGAACGGCCTGCTGCAGAAGCTGGTCCTGGCCGACACCAAGGGCGGCCCGGACGCCGAGCTCGCGGTCACCGGCTGCTTCATCGCCATCGGCCACGTCCCCAACGCCGCCTTCCTGGCCGGCCAGCTCCCCACCGACGCCCAGGGCTACCTGATCACCAAGCCGAACGTCACCGCCACCGGGGTCGAGGGCGTCTGGGCCTGCGGCGACGTCCAGGACCACGTCTACCGCCAGGCCATCACCGCCGCCGGCAGCGGCTGCATGGCCGCCATCGAATGCGAGCGCTGGCTCGGCGAGCAGGGCCTCTAGCCTGTAAAGCGGCGGAACTAGGCACAGAGTGCCGCGCGACGGGCGGCGTACCCGGAGCGAGCCGAAAACGAAACAAGAGGACCGGCCCCGGGGCCGGTCCTCTTGTTTCGGTTGAGGCGAGCGCAGGCGCCGCCCGTCGCGCGGCACTCTGTGCCTAGTTCCAGGGCTTCTCCTGGATGAGGGTCAGGAACTCGCTCCGCGTCTTGGAGTCGTCCTTGAAGACGCCCACCATCTCGCTGGTCACCGCGAAGGAGTTCTGGCGCTTGATGCCGCGCATCATCATGCACAGGTGCTGGGCGTGCAGGACCACGGCCACGCCCTGGGCGTCGAGGTTGCGCTGGAGGCAGTGGGCGATCTGCGAGGTCATCCGCTCCTGGACCTGCAATCTGCGCGAGTAGGCCTCGACCACCCGCGCGATCTTGGACAGGCCGACGATCTTGCTGCCGGGAATGTAGGCCACGTGCGCCTTGCCGAAGAACGGCAGCAGGTGGTGCTCGCACATGCTGAAGAAGTCGATGTCGTTCACGACGATCATCTCGTGGCCCTCGGCCTCGAACAGGGCCTGGCGCACCATGGCGTCGGGGTCCTGGCGGTAGCCGTCGGTGATCTCGACCCAGGCCTTCGCCACGCGCTCGGGGGTCTTCAGCAGCCCCTCGCGCTGCGGGTCCTCGCCGATGTTCTCCAGGATGCCGCGGATCAGCGCTTCCATGCCCGGTGTCCCTTCTGCAGAGTGCGCGCGGCTTCGCGGGCCGCCCCGCCGGGGCGTCCGCCGCGTCCGGCCCACGATACGTGCAACCCCGCCGGGGGTCAAGGCGCCGCCGGACGCCCGCGATCGGGCACGTCGCTTGCATGTGCGGTCGCTGCAGATCCCACGACCCGGCGGCAGGGCCGCGTCCGACCACCGAACGACAGGCACGTCGGCGCACGTCCGGAGACCGTCCCCCCCCAAGACGGGCGGGCGCACCCGGTGCAGGAAACGGCCCTTCCGCCGACCACTTCACAGCCCCGTTCCAGCGTTCCGGCCTTCATTTTCAAGTCGTTCCACGGCTCCGGTCATGCCGAATGCACCTTGATTTAGGCGGCTCATCGCGACTTATTTGAACCGGGATCCTCGATACGGGAGCCGCGCGCTCGACGATCGCGGCGCCCGCAGCACGCGCACTGAAGGAGAGGGACGCCGTGGCCAACCAGATCGTCGCCGCCAGGCTCCTGGCCGAGAAAACCATGCTGTTCGAGATCGAGGCCGAGCACATCGCCCAGCGCGGGCGCGCCGGGCAGTTCGTCATCCTGCGCGTCAGCGATCAGGGCGAACGCATCCCGCTGACCATCGCGCACCGCGACGTCGCCAAGGGGACCATCACCATCGTCGCGCAGGAGGTCGGCAAGACCACGCGCGACCTCAACGCGCTGAAGGCCGGCGACGCCATCCTCGACCTGGCCGGGCCCCTCGGGCGGGCGACGGCCATCCCGGAGGGCGGCAAGACCGTGGTCTGCGTCGGCGGCGGCATCGGCAACGCCGTGGTCTGGCCCATGGCGACCGCGATGAAGGAAGCCGGCAACCGGGTCGTCGCCATCCTGGGCGCCCGCACGAAGGACCTGCTCATCCTCGAGGACGAGGTGCGCGCGGTCAGCGACCAGGTGATCGTCACCACCGACGACGGCAGCTACGGCCGCAAGGGCCTGGTCACCGAGGCGCTGCAGGGCCTCATCGACGAGGGCCTGAAGATCGACGAGTGCATCACCATCGGCCCGGTGATCATGATGAAGTTCGTCTGCAAGACCACCCAGCCGCACGGCATCAAGACGCTGGCCTCGCTCAACCCGATCATGGTCGACGGCACCGGGATGTGCGGCGCCTGCCGCGTGACGGTGGGCGGCGAGACGCGCTTCGCCTGCGTCGAGGGCCCCGAGTTCGACGGCCACCAGACCGACTTCGACGAGCTGATGAAGCGCCTCTCCTACTACAAGCCCGAGGAGGCCCGCTCCCTCGAGCGCGCCGAGCACGCTTGCCGCCTGCAGCAGGCTGCCGACCAGTTACTCGCCGAGCGCGACCGCTAGGAAGGGGGCCCGATCATGGCGGAGAACAGCAAGCCCAGCTACAAGTTCAACAAGTCCAAGACCAAGGTCCCGATGCGGGAGCAGAAGCCCGAGGAACGGATCTTCAATTTCGAAGAGGTGCCGCTCGGCTACACCGAGCAGGAGGCGACCTGCGAGGGGCAGCGCTGCATCCAGTGCAAGGACAAGCCCTGCGTGAGCGGCTGCCCCGTGGGCGTGGACATCCCCGCCTTCATGCGCCTGGTCGGCGAGGGCCAGTACGAGGACGCCCTGCGCAAGATCAAGGAGACGAACTTCCTGCCGGCGATCTGCGGCCGCGTCTGCCCGCAGGAGGACCAGTGCGAGCTGGCCTGCAACCTGAACAAGCCGCAGCAGGAGCGCCAGCCGGGCGGCGTGGGCCGCGTCGAGCGCTTCCTCGGCGACTACGCCATGGAGCACGGGCTCAACGTGACGCCCAAGTGCGACCCGCCCACCGGCAAGAAGGTCGCGATCATCGGCTCCGGCCCCGCCGGCCTGACCGCCGCCAGCGACCTCTGCCAGCGCGGCCACGACGTGACCGTCTTCGAGGCCCTGCACAAGCCCGGCGGCGTGCTGTTCTACGGCATCCCCGAGTTCCGCATGCCCAAGGCGATCCTGGTCAAGGAGATCGACGGGCTGCGCCAGATGGGCGTGAAGTTCGTGATGAACTACCCGGTCGGCAAGGCCGAGCCGCTCAAGTCGATCCGCGACCGCTTCGACGCCACGTTCATCGCCACCGGCGCCGGCCTGCCCTGGTTCCTGAACATCCCGGGCGAGAACCTCAACGGCGTGTACTCGGCCAACGAGTTCCTCACGCGCGTGAACCTGATGGGCGCCTGGCGCTTCCCCGAGACCGACACGCCGGTCAAGGAGATCAAGCGCATCGCGGTCATCGGCGCCGGCAACACGGCCATGGACTCGGCCCGCACCTCGAAGCGCCTGCGGCCGAAGAAGGTCTACCTCATCTACCGGCGCAGCCGCCTGGAGATGCCCGCCCGCGCGGAGGAGATCCACCACGCGGAGGAGGAGGGCATCGAGTTCAACCTGCTGCACGCCCCGCTGCGGATCATCGACGACGGCACCGGCGCGGTCTGCGGCATCGAGTGCCAGGAGATGGAGCTCGGCGAGCCCGACGCCAGCGGGCGCCGGCGCCCCGTGCCCATCGAGGGCAAGACGAAGATCTTCGAGGTCGACACCGTGGTGATCGCCACCGGCCAGGGGCCCAACCCCCTCTTGACCGCCGACGTGCCCGAGCTGAAGCGCGACGCGCGCAAGGGCACGATCATCGTCGACGAGAAGACCATGCAGTCGGTGACCTGGCCCGACGTCTTCGCCGGCGGCGACATCGTCACCGGCGGCGCCACGGTCATCCTGGCCATGGGCGCCGGGCGGCTGGCCGCCAACGCGATGCACTCCTTCCTCATGACCGGCAGCACGCAGCCGGCCTGAGCCTACGCACCGTGACAGGGGACGCGCTCCGGGCACTTCCTGTGCCCGGAGCGCTTGGCTTACGGCCTCCTGCGCCCTCCTGGCGCAGGAGGCCTCCCGACACCCCTGTCACGGTGCGTAGGCTCAGGCGCGACGCGTTCACCAGGGGGGCGGCTACGGCCTCGTCCCTGCCATCTCCTCGATGCTGTTCGACTCGGGTCCGCACATCCTGCCGTGACAGGGGTGTCCTGGAGGCCCTGGAGCCAGGATGGCGGAAGGGCCGGAAGGTCAAGCGCTCCGGGCACAGGAGGTGCCCGGAGCGCGCCCCCTGTCACGGCAGGAAGTGTGGACCCGAGTCGCATCACATCGAGGGGTATGGCTGGGATCGAGGTCGTGACCGGAACAACCGAGATCAGCGGCCACCAAGCAGAGCCCGCGCCTGGTCCGCGATGACGCGCGGATAGAGCTCGCACTCGGCGGCGAACACGCGGGCGGCGAGGGTCTCGGCGGTGTCGCCGGGCAGGACGGGGACGCGCTGCTGGCCGAGGACCTCGCCGGCGTCGTAGACGTCGCTGACGCGGTGGACGGTGCAGCCGGACTCGCGGTCGCCGGCGGCCAGCACGGACGCGTGGACGTGGTGGCCCCACATGCCGCGGCCGCCGTGGCGCGGCAGCAGGGCGGGGTGGATGTTCAGCACCGGGCCGTCGAGCCAGGCGGGCGCCTGGTAGAAGCAGAGGTAGCCGGCCAGGACGATCATCCGCGGCGCGAAGGGGGCCAGCCAGGCGTTGATGGCGGCGTTGTGGGCGTCGGCGTCGGCGTGGTCCCGGCGGCGGATCACGGCGCACGGCAGGCCGGCGGCGCGGGCGACCTCGACCCCGCGCACGTCGCCGCGGCTCGCGACCACCGCGGCGACCGCGACCGGGACCTCCCCGGCGCGGCTCTTCGCCAGCAGGTTCTCCAGCGTGCGGCCGCTGCCCGAGAGCAGCACGGCCACGGGCAGCGGGGCGGGCGCGCGGGGCCCGCTCACCGCCGCGCCTCGCGGTCGGCGGCGGCGAGCGCGGCCAGCACCCGGCGGTGCGACGAGAAGGCGATGGGGCCGGGCGGCGCGTCCGGCGGCCAGAAGCCGACGGCGGCGGCATCGTCCCCCGCCTGCAGCTCCCCGCCCAGCTCGGTGGCCGCGTAGACGATCAGGATCACCGGGCGATCCGGCGGCAGCACGCCCTGGTGGACGGCCAGCAGGCCGTCGATGCGCACGTCCAGGCCGGTCTCCTCGCGCGTCTCGCGGCGGGCGGCCTCGTCCGGCGCCTCGTCGTACTCGATGAAACCGGCGGGCAGGGTCCATTCCCCGGCCTTGGGCGCGAACTTCCTCTGCACCAGGCACACGAGATCCCCCCGGCGGATCACGGCGGCGGCGGCGGGAGAAGGATTCAGGTACTGCACGAATCCGCAGGCGGAACACGAAGGACGGCCGACACCTCCCTCACTTGCCACGGCCAGGGGCTGGCGGCACTGCGGGCAGTAGCGGAAGGCGTGGCGCAGGGGCGCGCTCATGCGGTCTCCCGCCGCCGCGCCCGCAGGGTCGCGCCGAGGACGGCGAGGGTCCAGGCGGCCAGGGCGAACGCCAGCGGCGCGTGGCCGTGACGGACGAACGGCGTGGACGCGTCGCCGGGCGCGACGTCGGCCGCGACGACGGCCTGTCCCCCGAGGCCGGCGCGGGCAAGCACGGCGCCGCGGCCGTCGGTGATGAAGCTGACGCCGTTGTTGGCGCAGCGCACCACGGGCAGGCCGGTCTCGGCCGCGCGCAGGCGCGCCATCTCGGCGTGCTGGACGGGTCCGGCGGTCTTCCCGAACCAGCCGTCGTTGGTGATGTTGACCAGGGCCTGCGCGCCGTCGCGCGCCGCCTGCCGCGCCAGCGAGGGGAAGATCGACTCGTAGCAGATCAGGCCCGCGATGCGCAGCGTGCGCGGGCCGCCGGGCGCGACGGTCATCGGCTGCGGCGGGAGGCCCGGCGTCCACTCGGCCTGGCCCAGGTCCAGCCGGCCCAGCCACGGCAGCCAGCGCTGGAAGGGCATGCGCTCCCCGAACGGCAGCAGGTGGTGCTTCGCGTAGCGGTCGATCAGCTGCCCGTCCGGATCGAACAGGCCCGACCCGTTGGTGCGCTCCGGCCGGTTGTCCGCGCCGGGGCGGGCGTCGGGAAAACCGGTGTAGAGGTAGACGTCGTTGCTGTCGGCCACCGCGCGGACCCAGGCCAGCAGCCGCCGGTCCTGCAGCAGGTAGGCCGGGATGGCGGTCTCGGCCCAGACCACCAGGTCGGCGCCGCCGCGCGCCGCCTCGGCGGTGAGTTCGGTGTAGGGCACGGTCGTGGTCGCGGCGGTCGCGTCGAACCACTTGTCGTGCAGCGACACGTCGGCCTGCACGGCGGCAACGCGCAGGGCCGGCGCGCGGCCGGCCGCCGGCACGCCGCGGGCGCCCAGTCCCAGGGCGAGCCAGGCGGCGGCGGCGGCGGCGGCCAGCGCGAGCGCCGCGCCCCGCGGCCGCCGGAAACGGCCGGTCGCGGGGACGTCGGCGGCGGAGCCGGCGATGGCGGCAGGGCGGCGGCGGTCAGCGCCGTCACCGCGCCCAGGCCCAGTTCGCCGGCCGTCGCGGCCAGGGGGTAGAGCGGCGTCTGCAGCCAGGCCGCGCCGCTGAGGCACCACGGGAAACCCAGTTCCCCGACCGTGCGCAGGGTCTCCATCGCGGTCCACAGCGGCGGCAGCAGCAGCAGCATCGCCGTCCCGCCGAGCCGGCGGCGGACGATCCCGGCGAGCCAGCCGAACAGCAGGTAATAGAGCGCCGCGTAGAGGATCGCCGCGATCGCCGCGGCGGGGATCAGCCAGCGCGAGCTGATCGTCGCGTCGGGCCCGAGCAGGAACAGCCAGTGCAGCAGGGTGCCCTGATGGGCCACGCCGAACCACCAGCCGACGCGGGCCGGGGACGGCGCGGCGCGCAGCGCGCCGAAGAGCAGGGCCAGGGCGGGCACGATGACCCAGCCGGTGCCGCGCAGGGGGGGCATCGCGAGCGTGGCCAGCACGCCCGCGGCGAGCGCGACCTGCGCCGCCGGCGAAGGCCGGCGCCGGGCCCCGGACCGGCGGTCCGCGACGGCGAAAGCCGGGAGGATGCGTCGAGGAAACAGCATGGCGGTACCATAGCCACTCACCCCGCCGCGTGCAACAAGTCGCCCATGCCGTAGCGCCGGATCTTCTTGTAGAGGCCCTGCCGCGAGAGACCGAGCCGGCGGGCGGCCGTCGACTTGCGCCCGTCGCAGGCGCAGATCGCCTTGCGGATGAGGTAACGTTCGAGCAGTTCGGTCGCCTCGTCCATGGGCCGCAGCGTCGCGAGGTCGGCGGGATCGACCGAGCGGCCGGCGGCCTGGCGGATCTCGGCGGAGAGCTGGTCCAGCTCGATCACCTCCGCGCCCGGATGCAGGGCCAGCCAGCGCTGCGCCTCGTTCTCCAGTTCGCGCACGTTCCCCGGCCAGCGGTAGGCCTGCAGGGCGGCCAGCGCGTCGGGCGCCACCGCCAGGCGCGCCGGGTCGGCGCCGCGCCGCTGCAGCACGTGGGACAGCAGGTGGGCGACGTCCTCGGGGCGGTGGCGCAGCGGCGGGATGGCGATCTGCACCACCTTCAGGCGGAAGTACAGGTCCAGCCGGAAGCGCCCCGCCGCGATCTCCCCGGCGAGGTCCTTGTGGCTCGCGGCGATGAAGCGCACGTCGACCGCGCGGCTGCGCAGCTCCCCGAGCCGGCGCAGCTTGCGCTCCTGCATCACCCGCAGGAGCTTGATCTGCAATGCCAGCGGCATGTCGCCGATCTCGTCCAGGAAGAACGTGCCGCCGTCGGCCGCCTCGAGCAGGCCGCTCTTCTCCTTGCCGGCGCCGGTGAAGGCCCCGGCCTGGTGCCCGAACAGCTCGCTCTCGAAGAGCGTTTCGGGCAGGGCGGCGCAGTTGACCCCGATGAAGCCGCGCGAACGGCGCGGGCCCAGCCGGTGCACCGCGCGGGCGAGGATCTCCTTGCCGGTCCCGCTCTCCCCGTGCAGCAGCACGTTGACGTTGCTGCCGGCCACGGCCTGCACGGCGCGGCAGCACTCGGCGATCTCGCGCGACACGCCCACCACGTCGGGGATCCCCGGCACCGCCGCCGGCCGCGGCAACGCGACCGCCGCGCACGCCGCCGGGCGGGGCCCGGGGGCGACCGGCCAGTCGAACAGCGACGGTTGACGGCGCGCGTCCTCCAGCGGGCCGCCGCCGCCGGGGGCCGGTCCGAGGCTGCCCAGGACCGGAGCGAGCCGCGCTGCGAGCCGCCGGCTCCAGTCCCTCACCGCCGTGAGCCAGGGTTCCTCTTCCGCGCAGCACAGGGCCAGCGCCCCGGCCGGCCCGCCGTCGCCCGGCACGGGCACGGCCTCCAGCCGCCAGGCGCGCCCGTCCGCCCGCCAGGACCTCTCCCCCGGCTCGCCCTCGGCAGCCGCTCGCCAGAGCAGCCCCAGCGGCGGTGCGGCCGGGACCGCCGCCGCGCCGTCCTGCCGCCAGCCGTGGTCCAGCAACAGGGTCAAGGCCGCACCGTCGCACCTCCCCCCCCGCACGACCCAGACCCGGCTCGCCGACCCGCCGTGGGGATAGGCCCGCAACTCCTCGTCCCAGAACGTCGTCATCACATCCATGCCACACCTCCGCGCGCAGGGGTGCAGGCGGCGCTCCCGTCGCGCACGTCATCCCCATGTTTCTGCATCTCGTTCTTAAGTGGACCGATACGAGCGGCGGCCGTCTTGCCGGGCGGCGTGACGGCCGGAGCGGGTGCGCCCACGGCACGGCCCATCCCCGGGAATGGCGAAACGGCCCGGGCCAAAGGTCCTGGGCCGCTTCGTGTTGCGTGGGTGGCACCGCCGCCGGACGTGCCGGGGAGCGGCTACAGCAGGACTTCGACCTTGCGCGGCCCCGCCACGACCTCGCCGATGGGCAGCGCCCCGAGCGCAGAGGGCACGGCGGGATCGGCGTCCGCGGCCAGCACGCACACCATGCCGATGCCCATGTTGAAGACGCGGTACATCTCCGCCGCCGCGACGTCCCCGGTCCGCTGGAGCAGCCGGAACAGGGGCGGCACGGGCCAGGCCGCGGTGTCGATGCGGCAGCAGAGGCCCTCGGGCACGATCCGCGGCACGTTGTCGTAGAAGCCGCCGCCGGTGATGTGGGCCAGGCCGTGGACGGCGGGCCGGCCCAGGTCCCGCCACAGCGCGCGCACGTGGGGCAGGTAGCTGCGGTGGACGGCCAGCAGCAGGTCGGCGGCGGTGCCGCCGCAGCCCGGCAGGTCGTCGCCGGGCGCGTAGCCCGCGGTCTCGAACAGGATCCGCCGGGCCAGCGAGTAGCCGTTGGTGTGCAGGCCCGTGCTGGGCAGCCCCCAGAGGCGGTCCCCGGCGCGGATGGCCGCGCCGTCGATCAGGTCCTCCTCGCGGACGCGCCCGACGATGCAGCCGGCCAGGTCGAAGTCGCCCTCGGCGTAGACGCCCGGCATCTCCGCCGTCTCGCCGCCGAGCAGCGCGCAGCCGTTCTCGCGGCAGGCCAGGGCGAACCCGTCGAGCACCTGCTCGAGCACCCCCTCGCGCAGCTTGCCGGTGGCGAAGTAGTCGAGGAAGAAGAGGGGTTCGGCGCCCTGGACCAGGATGTCGTCCACGCAGTGGTTGACCAGGTCCTGGCCGACGGTGCCGTAGCGGCCGGTCTGCGCGGCGATCGTCACCTTGGTGCCGACGCCGTCGACGCTGGCGACCAGCAGCGGCTCGCCAGGCGCCGCGCGGTACAGGCCCCCGAAGGCGCCGATGTCGCTGCGCACGCGCTCGTCCCAGGTGGACCGGATGGCCTGCTTGGCCCCGGCGAGCGCCCGCGCGGCGGCGTCGATGTCGACGCCGCTATCGCTGTACTTCATGGACCGGATCTTCCTTGATCGGGGTGGGAATCGCCCGGACCGGCGGCTCGCCGACGCGCTGGATCTGGCGGATGACCTTCTCCACCGCGGAATCGGGGATGATGTCGAACTCGCCGCGGCGGTGCAGGGCGAGCACGGTGTCGACCACCGCGGCGTTGAACTGGGTGCCGCGGTGCTTGACCAGTTCCTCGAGCGCCTTCTCCACCGGCAGGGCCTTGCGGTAGGAGCGGTCGCTGGTCATGGCGTCGAAGGCGTCGCAGATGTTCATGATGCTCGAGCCCAGCGTGATCTCGTCGCCCTTGAGGCCGTCGGGGTAGCCCTTGCCGTCGGGGCGCTCGTGGTGGTGGCGCACGAGGTCGACGGTCTCGGGCAGGAACTTGATCTGCTCGACGATGCGGGCGCCGATGGCGGGGTGCTCGGCCAGGGTCGCGAATTCCTCGTCGGTGAGGCGGCCCGGCTTGCAGATGATGTCGTTGTTGATGGCGATCTTGCCGATGTCGTGCAGCAGGCCGCCGTACTCCAGGACCTCGAGGTTGCGCGGCGACATGCCCATGGCGCGGCCGATGGTCACGGCGTACTGGCTGACGCGGTAGCTGTGGCCGTGGGTGTAGGGCTCGTCGGCCTCGAGCGTGGTGGCCAGCACGGCGATCGACGCCATGTGGGCTTCCTTCTGCTGCTTGTGCGCGCGGCCGAGCGAGAAGATGACCCAGATGATCGGCACGAAGATCATCAGCGTCCACGGGCCGCCCTGCTGGAACAGCAGGATGACGATGGCGGTGAACGGCAGCTCCATCAGGCCCGCCAGCACGCCCCAGCGGATGTCGCGGTGCCAGATCTCGCGGGCGGGCTGGCCCGTGTCCAGGCTCATGATCCCCGTCACGATCAGGCTGTTGACCAGCGAGTACGTCAGCAGCGCGACGGCCAGCGGCAGCAGGAAGAGCGGCGTGGTGAACCGGTCGTGGAAGGGCAGGGCGTGGTAGATGAGACCGGCGATCCCGTCCGCGAGGGTCAGCATGGCGATGTTGAAGAACATCTTGCGGGGCGGCGAGCGGCGCAGCAGCAGGCCGCGGACCAGCGAGGTGCCGATGTCCATCGCCACGGCGACCAGGGGGCCGAACAGCACCAGCACCGACAAAGCCAGGGTGCGCGAGGAGAGGATCTTGCTCCCGTCGCGGGCCTGGGACTCCGACAGCTTGGTGTCGGCCAGCAGCAGGATCAGGAAGTAGAAGCTCCAGCCCAGCCAGTCCTGGCTCTCGGGGCGGCGCGTGGCGACCAGGAAGCCGACCAGCACGAGGCTGGCCGCGAGCACGGCGGCGTAATAGGCGTGGAACAGCCGGTGGCTGCGATCGGGCCTCGCGTGGCTCAAGGTGCGGGTTCCTTGGCTCGGGACGCGCCCTCGGGGGCGTGGACTCCTTACAAGATAGGAGATTCGGCCGTGCAAGTGAAGTTCTTGAGTGAAATAGCGGGACCGGCGCCGGGGTGGTCAGGGAACTACCACTCCCACCGATAGAACAGCTTCAGAATGAAGTCGAGCATGATGTCACCTCCAGATGTCGGACGTTGGGGTTGCCCAAACGACAAGAGGCGGCTCCGCTCATTTCAATCCGATCCGCTCCGCTCGCTCCTAAGGCGCCGGCCCCGCAAGCGGCCGGTTCCGAGGTCAGACGGAGGCTCTGCCCCCCCCTTCCCTGAAGTTCATGAGGTCCAGGCGCCGGTTCAGGGCGTCCAGGACGGCGTAGACGGCCGCCTGGTGCGGCCCGTGGCGCTGCGAACAGCTGCCGAAGAAGCGCTCGCTGCGGCGGCCTTCGACCAGGTCCACCGCGACCAGGGTCAGCCGCTCGCCGGCCATCTCGGTCTCGCGCAGGTCCGCCAGGCTCAGGGTCGCCGGCTCGTCCAGCAGGTCGGCCAGGGCGCGGACCGCGGCGCGGCCCACCAGCAGCTGGTCGGTCCCCGGGTGGTTCGGCCCCGCTTCCTGGATCCGGGCGACGGCCCCTCCCCGCGCCAGCTCGACCGTGGCGGTCAGGGACGCGCCGGCGATCATCACGCCGACGCCCGCGCACTCCACGCGCGGGGCCGCGGCCTCCTCGACCAGGACGGCCGGGCGGGCGGCGACGGGCGCGGGCACGACGTGGGGCTTGGGGACATCGGGCATCCGCAGCGGCGGCGGCGCGGCCGGTTCCATGGGCGTGGGCGGCGCGGCGGCGGCCTCGGGGACCGCGGCGGGCGCGGCGGGAGGCGCGGCGACCGGCGCGGTTTCGTCGGGCTCGATGATCTGCACGACGCCGATCTTCTTGTAGTAGACGTCGAGGTCCAGGCGGGCCTTCAGCAGGCTCTCGACGTCGCGCACCACGTGGCGCGGCTCGCGGTCGGCCGCAGCGATGACGTGGATGCCGGCGACCTTGCCCAGCTCGTCGATGTCGATCTTGCACTGCCGGATGCCCTGGATCTGGCAGATCCAGCGCTCGGCGTCCTTGACCCACTCGAGATCGTCGTTGCGGGGTTCTTCCAAGGCAGGACCCTCCATCTCGTCCATGAGCCCACCGCCGGGCGATCCATCCGCGGGATCCTAGCAGAAGCTCCCGCGCCGCTCAAGGCACGATCTCACTCGACATAAAAAAAAAGGCCGAGAGGTGTGTCGGGCACGCTAGGGACGTCCGGGAAACCGCCCGCCTCAGGGGGTCATCATGGCGGCGAGGGTGGCCAGGCGCCGCTCGTAGCCCGCCTCGTCCAGGGCCAGCACCCCGTCCACGCTGAAGGCCTCGGGGCAGGCGGACGCCACCGCCGTGCCGGCGAGCATGGCCCGGCGGAAGACGCCGTCGTCGTCGTCGCGCGTCGCGCCCGCCGCGGCGAGGTGCCCCACGAAGCCGCCGGCGAAGCAGTCCCCCGCGCCGGTCGGATCGACGACCTCGGGCAGCAGCAGCGCGGGCACCGCGAGCAGCGAGTCGCGCCCGAAGAAGAGGGCGCCGTGCTCGCCCTTCTTGATCACGACGCGCGCGGGGCCGAGCTCCGCGATCGCCGCCGCCGCCGCGGCGAGGCTGCGCCGCCCGCTCAGCAGGCGGGCCTCGCTGTCGTTCAGCAGCACGACGTCGACCCGGGCCAGGACGTCCTGCAGCTCGCGGCGCGTCGTCTTGATCCAGAGGTTCATGGTGTCCAGCACCACCAGGCGCGGCGGCGCCATCAGGTCCAGCACGTCCGCCTGCAGCGCCGGGTGGATGTTGGCGAGGAAGAGGTAGGGCGTCTCCCGCCAGCCCGCCGGCAGCTCCGGCGCGAAGTCCTGGAACACGCCCAGCTCGGTGGCCAGGGTGTCGCGCTCGATCAGGTCCTCGTGGTAGCGGCCCGCCCAGTGGAAGGTGGGGCCGGCGCGGCGGACGATGCCCGCGGTGTCGACGCCGCGGGAGGCCAGCAGCTCCAGGTCGGCGGCGCGGAAGTCGTCGCCGACGACGCCCACGGCGCGCACCGGGGCGAAGCGCGACGCGGCCAGCGAGAAGAAGCTGGCGCTGCCGCCCAGCTGGCGCTCCCGCCGCTCGAGCGGCGTCTCGACGGTGTCGTAGGCGACCGAGCCGACCACCAGGATGCTCATCTCACTCCTTGTCGCCCATCTGTTCGGGCGCTTCGACCCCGATGAGGTCCAGCACGTCCCGCAGGACCTTGCGCGTGGCCAGGCACAGCTGCAGGCGGACGCGCGTGAGGTCGCGGTCCTCGCCCACGATGACGCACTGGTGGTAGAACTGGTGGAAGCTGCCGGCGAGGTCGGCGGCGTACGCCGTCAGCCGGTGCGGCTCGCGGCTCTCGGCGGCGCCCAGGATCACCTCGGGCAGGCGCACGAGTTCGCGGATGAGGTTCCACTCCGGGTCCTGCTGCAGCCCCGCCAGGTCCGCGGCGACGGGCTCCTGGGGGAGCCAGCCCGCGGCCTCGGCCTTGCGCAGCACCGCGCAGATGCGCGCGTGCGCGTACTTCACGTAGTAGACCGGGTTCTCGTTGGACTGTTCGCGCGCCAGGTCCAGGTCGAAGTCCAGGTGCGAGTTGGGGCGGCGCGTCAGGAAGATGTACTTGGCGACGTCGGTGCCGACGTCGTCGGCGAGGGCGTCCATGGTGACGAACTGCCCCTCGCGCTTGGACATGTCGACGGGGCGCCCGTTCTCCACGAAGTTGACCTGCTGCAGGATCTGCACCTCGAGCCAGCCGTCGGGGATGCCGAGCGCCCGCATCGCGCCCTGCATGCGCGGGATGTGGCCGTGGTGGTCGGGGCCCAGGAAGTCGATCGCGTGCTCGAAGCCGCGCTGGTACTTGTGGAAGTGGTAGGCCACGTCCGCCAGGAAGTAGGTGGGCTCGCCCCCGCTGCGCACCACGACGCGGTCCTTCTCGTCGCCGAAGTCCGTCGAGCGGAACCAGAGGGCCCCGTCCAGCTCGTACACGGCGCCCGACTTGCGCAGCTGCTCCAGCGCGCGCTCGACGCGCCCCGTCTCGTGCAGCTCCGATTCGAAGTACCAGGTGTTGAAGCGCAGCCCGAAGCGCCGGCAGGTCTGGCGCTGCCAGGTCAGGATCTTCATCAGGGCGTACTTCGAGAAGCGGCGGGCCGACTCGTCGGGCGGCAGCTCCAGCCAGGCGCGGGCGTCGCCCTCGGGCGCGGTGACGCGCTGGAAGCTCTCGTCGTTGAAGACGCCGGCCTGCTGCTGGATCGCCGCGCTGTCGAGCGCCAGCAGCTCCTCGGCCATCCGCGCCACGTACTGGCCCTTGTAGCCGTCCTCGGGGAAGGGCTCGGGGCGGCCGGACAGCTCGGAGAAGCGCGCGCGCAGGGAGCGTCCCAGCAGGTGGACCTGGCGGCCCGCGTCGTTCACGTAGTACTCGGCGTGGGCGTCGTAGCCGATGGCGTTGAGCAGCCGCACCAGGGTGATCCCGAAGGCGCCGGCCCGCGCCGACACCACGTTCAGGGGGCCCGTCGGGTTGGCGCTGATGAACTCGACGTTGATGCGGCGGCCGCCGCCGACGCGGATGTCCTGGATCGCGCCCTCGCCGCGCCACAGGTCCAGCAGCTGGGCGACCTGGTGCCGGCGGCCGATGCGGAAGTTGATGAACCCGGGGCCGGCGATCTCGACCGAGGCCACGACGTCCTTGTCGAACTGCAGCCGGGCCGCCAGCTCGCCCGCCAGCTCGCGGGGCTTGCGGCCCAGGCGCTTCGCCGTGGTCATGGCCACGTTGGTGCTGAGGTCCCCGTGCGTCGGGTCGCGCGGCTTCTCCAGCTCGACCGCGGCGTCCTCGTCGAAGAGGCCGTACTCCTCGAGCCGGCGCTGCAGCTCCGCCCTGATGACGTCCTGGATGGTCACGCCTCGCCTCCCGTGCGCGTCGGCTCCCCGTCGCGCCCCGCGAGGCGGACGAGCTGGAGGTCCGGCCGCCGCTCGCGGATCTCGGCCCTCGCGAAGTAGTCCACGCCCACCTCGAGCCGGGGCGCGTCGTTCCACAGGCGCTCGAGCGCGTAGTACTGGCGGGCGCGCGGCTGCAGCACGTGGACGATGACGTCGACGAAGTCGAGCAGCACCCAGTAGTTGCGGTCGCGCCCCTCCCCGTGCAGGAGCTTCTGGCCTTCGGCCGCCGCCGCCTCGACCACCCCGCGGGCGACGGCGTCGACCTGCTGGTCGCTGCCGCCGGTGACGATCACGAAGTAGTCGGCGACGTCGGAGCGCCCGGCGAGGTCGAGCACCAGCACGTCCTCCCCCTTCTTGACCAGGGCGGCGTGGGCGGCGGTCTCGGCCAGGCGGAAGGCCGGGCCGTCCGCGAAGGGCGCGGTCTGCTTGACAGTCTTGCTCATGGGCTTCCCGGTGCTGGCGCGGCGTCAGTTGAGGCGGCGCAGGACATAATCGACCGACACGACGAGCAGGTCCTTCTGGACCCCCGTGGCGACGGCGGTGATGGCGGCCTTGGCCCGGTCCCCGTACTCCTTGGCCATGCCGCGCGCGTACTCGGTGCCGCCGTGCTCCACGACGAAGTCCTTGACCTCCGGCCAGGCCTCGGCCCGCGCCGGGCCGCGCAGGCCGCCCACGCGGCCGAGCAGGCGCTCCCGCCGCTCCGCGGGCGCGTCGCGCAGCGCGGCGATCAGGGGCAGGGTGATGCGGCCCTCTTCCCAGTCCTGGCCGGTGGGCTTGCCCAGCCGGCGCTCGTCGCCGAGGAAGTCGAAGATGTCGTCGGTGATCTGGAACACGAAGCCGATCATGCGGCCGAACTCGCCGTAGGCCGCGACGTGCCGCTCGGCCGCGGGGTTGAACCCGGCCCCGATCGCGCAGGCGGACTCGATCAGGGACGCCGTCTTGCGCAGGATGATGTCGAGGTAGCGCTCCTCGGTGAGCGCGAGGTCGTGCCGGGTCTCGATCTGCATCATCTCGGCCTGGCTCATCTTCAGCGTGGTCGCGGCCAGCAGCCGCAGGGCCTCGTGCAGGCCGGCCCGGCTGAGGCAGTCCAGCGCCTTGCTGTAGAGGTAGTCCCCCATGACCAGCGCCGTCGCCGGCCCCCAGGCCTGGTTCACCGAGGGCAGCCCGCGGCGGGTCGGCGCCTCGTCGATGAAGTCGTCGTGCAGCAGGGTCGCGGTGTGGATCATCTCGACGCAGGCCGCGCAGAGCACGGCCTCCTGGGGCGTGGGGGCGTCGTGCTTGGCGGTCAGCAGCAGCAGGGTGGGCCGGAAGCGCTTGCTGCGCCCCTGCTTGACGTGGTCGCAGACGGCCTCGATCAGGGGCGTCTCGCCGCGCACGAGGCCGTCGTAGACGGCGTCGAAGCGGGACAGCTCGTCCCCGATGATCTTCTGCAGGGCCCAGAGGCGGACCCGTTCCTGGTCGAGCAGCGACATGCATCCCCTTCGGTGGCGGTCGGGACCCGGGCGGCGGCCCGCTGCCGGGCGGAACCGGGCCCCTACCTTATGTCATCCGGCGTCCTCTGGCAACCGCCCGCCGCCGGCCCCGTCCCGCCGCCGCCCCCGCTCCAGCAGCAGCGCCGTGGCGACCGACAGCAGGTAGAGGCCCATGACCGGCACGGCCATCAGCAGCTGGCTCATGACGTCCGGCGGCGTGAGGACCGCCGAGACGACGACGACGATCACCGCGGCGTACCGCCAGCCCGACAGCAGGGTCCGCGCGCTGACCAGCCCCACCGCGCTGAGCAGCACCACGACGATCGGCAGCTCGAAGGCCAGCCCGAAGGCGAGGCAGGTCTGGGCCACGAAGTTGAAGTAGGCGCCGACGCTGATCAGCGGGCGCATCGTCTCGGTGGCGTAGCTCAGCATGAACTGCACGACCAGCGGGATCATCACGCAGAAGGCGAAGACGGTGCCGGCGTAGAACATCGCCACCGCGGCGAGCAGCATCGGCGTCACCAGCCGCCGCTCCCGGGGGTAGAGGCCGGGCGCCACGAAGCGGTAGACGCGCAGCAGCACGAAGGGGAGCACCACGAAGAGCCCGGCCAGGCCGGCCACCTTCATGCGGGTCATGAAGGCTTCCATCGGCTGGCTGAAGTAGACCTGCTGGCCCGCCGCGGTCATCGGCGCCACGATCAGGTCCAGCAGCCGCTGCGAGACGAACCAGCCGCCGACCGCGGCCGCCGCCGCGACCAGCAGGGACTGCAGCAGCACCGTGCGCAGCTCGTCGAGGTGGTCCAGGAGCGTCATCTGCCCGCCCGGGCGGCGCCGTTCAGCCACCGGCGCCCCCCTTGCGGTCGAGCAGGCCGCGCAGCTCGGACATGAACTCGTCGACGTGCTTGAAGGAGCGGTAGACCGAGGCGAAGCGGACGTAGGCGACCTCGTCCTTGCCCCGCAGCTGCGCCATGACCAGCTCGCCGATGGACGCCGACGGCACCTCGCGCTGCAGGCCGCCGGCCAGGTCGCGCTCCACGGCGTCGGCCATGGCCTCCATCTCCTCCAGGGAGACGGCCCGCTTCTCGCAGGCGCGGGCGATGCCGCCGATCACCTTGGCGCGGTCGTACTCCACGCGCCGCCCGTCGCGCTTGACCACCAGGAAGGGCTTGATCTCGACGTACTCGTAGGTGGTGAAGCGCTCGCCGCAGGCCACGCACTCGCGCCGGCGCCGGATCGCCCGGCCGTCGCGGGCCGACCGGCTGTCCACCACCTTGTCGTCGTCGGCGCCGCAGCTCGGGCACTTCACGCCGTCCTCCTACAGTTCCGGGTAGAGGGGGAACGCCCCGCACAGCTCGCGCGTCCGCCCGCGCAGCGCGGCGAGGGCCGCCTCGTCCTCGCGGGATTCGAAGGCGCCGGCGATGATGTCGCCGATCGCGCGCATCTGGTCCGGCCCCATGCCCCGCGTGGTCAGGGCCGGGGTGCCGATGCGGATGCCGCTGGTGACGAACGGCTTGCGCGTGTCGAAGGGCACCGTGTTCTTGTTGACCGTGATCCCGACCACGTCGAGCAGCTGCTCCATCTTCTTGCCCGAGATGTCCTTGCTCGTCAGGTTGACCAGCAGCAGGTGGTTGTCGGTGCCGCCGCTGACCAGGTGGAAGCCGTGCTCGAGCAGGCGCTCGCCCAGCGCCTTGGCGTTCTCCACGCAACGGCGCGCCCAGGCGGCGAACTCCGGCCGGGCCGCCTCGCGGAAGCAGACGGCCTTGGCGGCGATGATGTGCATCAGCGGGCCGCCCTGCACGCCGGGGAAGTTCAGCTTGTCGATGGCCTCGGCGTGGGCCAGCCGGCTCAGCACGATGCCGCCGCGCGGGCCGCGCAGCGTCTTGTGCGTCGTCGAGGTGACGATGTCGCAGAAGGGCACCGGGCTGGGGTGCGCGCCGCCGGCGACCAGGCCCGCCACGTGGGCCATGTCGAAGATCAGGACCGCGCCGACCTCGTCGGCGATGCTGCGCATGGCCGCGTAGTCCCAGTGGCGCGGGTAGGCGCTGGCGCCGCCCACCAGGACCTTGGGCCGCTCCCGCTTCGCCTGCTCGCGCAGCGCGTCGTAGTCGATCGTCTCGGTCTCGCGGTCCACCTCGTAGTGCAGGGCGGTGAACAGCAGGCCCGAGAAGTTCACCGGGTGGCCGTGGGTCAGGTGCCCGCCGTGCGACAGCGAGAGGCCCAGCAGCTTGTCGCCCGGGGACAGGCAGGCCAGGTAGGCGATCATGTTCGCCGTCGAGCCGGAGTGGGGCTGGACGTTGGCGTGCTCGGCCCCGAACAGCGCCTTCGCCCGCTCGCGGGCCAGCTCCTCGGCCCGGTCGACGAACTCGCAGCCGCCGTAGTAGCGCTTGCCGGGGTAGCCCTCGGCGTACTTGTTCGTCAGGACGCTGCCGGCGGCCTCCATGACGGCCAGGCTGGTGAAGTTCTCGCTGGCGATCATCTCGAGCTGGTCGCGCTGGCGTCCGAGTTCCCGGGCGACGACGTCGGCGATCTCGGGGTCGGCGGCCTGCAGGTGGCGGTTCATGCCTGTTCTCCTCGCGGTTCCGGTGGCGGCGGCGGCGCGGCGATGCCGCCGCCCCCCTGTTCGATGTCGGCGATCTTGCGAACCCGGTCGGCGTGCCGTCCCCCCTCGAACGCGGACGCCAGCCAGCGCAGCACCATGCGCTCGGCCAGCTCCGCGGACGTGTGGTCGGCACCGAAACAGATCACGTTGGCGTCGTTGTGGCGGCGGGTGGCCGCGGCCATCTCCTCGTTGCAGCACAGCGCGGCGCGCACGCCGCGGACCTTGTTGGCGGCGATGCTCACCCCGATGCCCGAGCCGCAGACCAGCACGCCGAGGTCGGCCCGGCCGGCGGCCACGGCCAGGCCCACGGCCCGCGCGAAGTCCGGATAGTCGACCGAGGCGGGCCCGTGGCAGCCCAGGTCCGCGACGGTGTGGCCCTCGCGGCCCAACAGGTCCTTGACCCGTTCCTTGAGGGCGAACCCGCGGTGGTCCGCGCCGACGGCGACGATCATGGCGTTCTCCCGGGCTGCAGGTGGGCGGTCCAGGCCTCCACGAGCCTGTCGACCTGATCGGCCATCCGCGCGTAGGCCAGGGACGTCCCGGCGCGGTAGGGATCGTCGACCGTCTCGGCCGCCGCGGCGTCGCCGCCGGCCGCCAGATCGATCCCGGGCAGGCCCAGCAGCCCGACCCGGCCGGCGTAGCCCGGGAACCGCGACCGGAAGCGCGCGAGCTGCCCGGGCGTCATCAAGAGCACCCAGCCCGTCCCCTCCAGCACGGCCGGATCCAGCGGCCGCGAGCGGTGCCGCGCGAGGTCCAGTCCCCGCTCCCGCGCCTGGTCGCAGGACTCCGCCGTCGCCGGGCAGCCCGGCGACGCGTCCAGCCCCGCGGAGGCGCACGCGGGATCCCCCTGCCAACGGGCGGCGGCGAGCGCGGCGGCCAAGGGGCTGCGGCAGGTGTTCCCGGAGCAGACGAACAAGACGGTGCCGGGTGCGTCCAAGCGTGTCTCCTGCGGCGTAAGTTAGGCCGGGAAGAGGGCGGCGTCAAGAAGGCCGCGCTCTCGTAATTACAATGCTAACAGACTGTTTCGCGTCAGGACTCCCAGTCGGGTGGAACCCGGGGACCCGGACGCAGCACCCGCGGCGGCCAGACGGCGAGGTCCAGCATCGCCGAAGCCGCTCCCGCCGGCGAACCGCCCCACTCCAGTTCCGCCACGAGGTCGATGCCCCCGGCGAACTGCCGCGCCGCCGCCTCCAGTTCCGTGGCCGGAGGTTCGCCGGCGAGGTTGGCGCTGGTGGAGACCAGGGCGCCCCCGCAGGCGGCGATGAGATCGCGCAGCCGGCCCGGCGCCGGCACGCGGACGGCCAGCGTCGGACCGCCGCGGGTCGCCGCCGTGGGAGCCGACGCACCCGCCGGCAGCACCAGCGTGTAGGGGCCGGGCCAGCAGCGCTCCGCGTAAGCCCACGCGCGGGCGGGCGGGGTGCCGGCCAGGGCTCGCGCGTCGCCGATGCCGGCGCAGAGCACCAGCAGGGGCTGGCCCTCGTCGCGGCCCTTCAGCACCGCGATGCGCGCGACGGCCGCCGGCGCGTCGGCGCGCGCGTGCAACCCGGGCAGCGTGTCGGTCGGCATCAGCACCACGCCGCCGCCGGCCAGGCAAGCGGCGGCGACCGCGGGGTCGCGCGTGCGGGCGACCATCTCAACCGCCGCCGCGGGCCTGCTCGCGGCGGAAGTCCGCCAGGGCCGCGGCCACGCGCGCGTCGCCGAGCGCCAGGATGCGCGCGGCGAGCACGGCGGCGTTCTTCGCGCCCGACGGCCCGATGGCGACCGTCGCCACGGGCACGCCGCCCGGCATCTGAGCCATCGACAACAGGGCGTCGATGCCCGCGAGCGGGCCCACGGCCACCGGCACGCCGATGACCGGCCGCAGCGTCAGCGAGGCCACCACGCCCGGCAGGTGCGCCGCCATGCCGGCCACCGCGATGTAGACCCCGATCCCCCGCGGTCGCCCGCGGCCACCAGGCGCCGCAGCTTGTCGGGCTGGCGGTGGGCCGAGGCGATCTCGACGCGGTGCGGGAGGCCGAAGCGGTCCAGCAGCGCCAGGAGTCCGTCGATGACCGGCAGGTCGCTCTTGCTGCCCAGCAGGACCATCACCCGGGCCGTGGGCGTCGCGCGTTGCGTCATGGTTCGCTCCTGGATGGAGGGAGGCCGCCGCCGATGTCGCGGCGGCAGACGAGGCCGTCGAAGCGGACGTCGGCCAACAGGCCGTAGGCGGCGGCCAGGGCCTCGCGCAGGTCGCGCCCCTCGCCGACCACGCCGAGCACGCGGCCGCCGGCGGTCACCAGGCGCCCGTCGCGCTCGGCGGTGCCGGCCTGGACGACCCAGGCCCGCTCGCGGTCCGGCGGCAGCGTGATCGCGTCGCCGCGGCGGATCGGGCCGGGGTAGCCGTGGCTCGCGGCCACGACGACCGCCGCGGCGCGCTCCCAGTCCGTCAGGGCGGCGCCGGGCCAGTCCCGCGGCGCGCCGGGGCCGGGTTCGGGCAGCGTCGCCAGCCAGGCGCCCAGGTCGCCCCGCGCGGCGGCGAGCAGCAGTTCCAGCAGGTCGACGCGCAGCAGCGGCAGCACGGCCTGGGTCTCGGGGTCGCCGAAGCGGCAGTTGAATTCCAGGACGCGCGGCCCGTCCGGCGTGAGCATCAGCCCGACGTACAGCACGCCGCGGTAGTCCACGCCGCGGCGCCGCAGCTCGGCGAGCACGGGGGCGACGACGCCCTCCCCGACCGCCCGGCCGAGGCCGGGCGTCAGCAGGCCGGCGGACGCGACGACGCCCATGCCGCCGGTGTTGGGGCCGGTGTCGCCCTCGCCGAGGCGCTTGTGATCGCGCGACGGGCAGAGCAGGGCGTAGTCCCGCCCGTCGGTGACCGCGAGGATCGAGAGCTCGGGCCCGGTCAGGCACTCTTCGAGCAGCACGCGCCGGCCGGCGTCGCCGAAGGCGTCCGCGGTGAAGCACAGTTCCAGGTGCGCCCGCGCCGCGGCCCGGTCGGCGCAGACCGCCACGCCCTTGCCCTGGGCGGCGCCGCAGGCCTTGACCACCACCGGGAGCGCCGCCGACTCGAGGCGCGCGAGCGCCTCCGCGAGGTCGCCGCAGGCCGCGTAGCCGGCGGTCGGCACGCCCGCCGCGGCCATGACCAGCTTGGCGTGTTCCTTGTCCCCCTCGAGGCGCGCGCCCCTCGCCCCGGGCCCGAACACCGCGAGGCCGGCGTCGCGCAGGACGTCGGCCAGACCGGCGATCAGGGGATCCTCGGGCCCGACGACCACCAGGTCGATCGCAGCCTCGCGGCACCAGGCGGCCAGCGCGGGATGGTCGGCGGGATCGACGGGGGCCCGGGACGCCAGGCGCAGCAGGCCGGGGTTGCCGGGCGCGGCCCAGAGGCGGGGGCGGGACGGGGACTCGGCGAGGCGGCGCGCCAGCGCGTGCTCGCGCCCGCCCGCGCCCACGATCAGCACCTGCGGCGTCATCGTCCGTCCACCTCCCCTCGCTGCCGGGACCTTAGCGCACGCACGCGGCCCCCCGCAACGGAAACGAGACCGCAGCGCCGCGGGGCCGCCTCAGGGGACGATGCGCGTGCCCGCCTCGCCGTGGACCGCGGCGAGCAGGTGTTCGGGATCGGTGATGACGACCTCGCGGCCGCCCGCGGCCAGGAACGCCAGGGCGGCCTCGATCTTCGGGCCCATGCTGCCGGCGGGGAACTCGCCCGCCGCCAGCAGCGCGCGCGCTTCCGCGGCCGGCAGCGTCGCGAGCGCCCGCTGGCCGGGCGTGCCCCAGCCGCGGCAGACCTGCTCCACCTGGGTGATGATCACGAACGTGTCGGCCTTGATCAGCTCGGCCAGCAGCTCCGAGGCGAGGTCCTTGTCGATGACCGCGTCGATGCCCTCGATGCGGTCCTCCTCGCAGGTGACCACCGGCACGCCGCCGCCGCCGACGGCGACCACCATCACGCCGGCGTCGAGCATGCGGCGGATCACCTCGAACTCGACCACCTTGCGCGGCAGGGGGCTGGGCACCACGCGCCGCCAGCCGCGGCCGGCGTCCTCCTTCACCGTCCAGCCGAACTCCGCGGCGACCCGGCGGGCCTGCTCCTCGTCGTAGTAGGGGCCGATGGGCTTGGTGGGCTTGGCGAACGCGGGGTCGTCGCGGTCCACGAGCACCTGGGTGACGACCGTGGCCACCGGCGTGTCGATGCCGCGCAGGAACATCGCGTTCTGCAGGTTCTGCTGGATCATGTAGCCCAGCCCGCCCTGCGAGTCCGCGCCGCACACGAACAGGGGCATCGGCACGATGCCGTGCACCTGGTAGCCCGCGTCGTTGCGCAGGAAGATGTTCCCGACCACCGGCCCGTTGCCGTGGGTGATCACGATCTGGTGCCCCGCGGCCGAGAGCTCGGCCACCTGGGCCATCGTGCCCTTGGTGATCTGGTACTGCTCGAGGTAGGTCCCCTTGGTCCCCACCGGGATGATGGCGTTGCCGCCGAGCGCGATGACCATCCTGCGTCGATCCATGTGGCACCTCCGCCAGGGTCGGAAAAGGGGCACCGCGCCCGGGCGGCGGGCGCGGTGCCGCGGGGTTCGCGTCGCGGTCAGCCCAGCAGGTCCGCGCTCATCGCGCGGACGCGCTCGAGGGCCTTGCGGATCTGCGGCTGGCTGTTGGCGTAGCTGAAGCGCAGGTAACCCTCGCCGAAGCGGCCGAACGCCGTGCCGCTCAGGGCCGCCACGCCGTACTTGTCCAGCAGCAGCGTGGCGATCTCGGCGCTCTTGCGGCCGAGCTGCGTGATGTTCGGGAACACGTAGAAGGCGCCGTGCGGCATGCGGCAGCTGATGCCGGGGATCGCGTTGAGCCCCTCGACCAGCAGGTCGCGCCGCGCGCGGAACTCCGCCACCATGGCCAGCGCCGCCTCCTGCGGGCCGGTCAGCGCCTCGACGCCCGCGAGCTGCGTGAACGAGGCGGTGCAGCTGTTGCAGTTGGTCTGCAGCATGGCGACGGCGTCGGCCAGCTCCTTCGGCATGACGCCGTAGCCCAGGCGCCAGCCGGTCATGGCGTAGGTCTTGGAGTGGCCGTCCAGGATGATCGTGCGCTCGAGCATGCCCGGGCGCGTGGCGATGGACTCGTGCGTCCCCTCGTAGATGATCTTGCTGTAGATCTCGTCGCTCAGCACCCAGAAGTCGTGCTTCACGGCCAGCCGGGCGATGGCGTCGAGGTCCGCGCCCGACAGCACGCCGCCGGTGGGGTTCTGGGGCGAGTTGATGATCAGCAGCTTCGTGCGGTCGCTGACCAGGCGCTCGAGGTCGGCGATGTCGAACGAGAAGTCCTTCGCCTCGGACAGCTGCAGGGGCACCGCCTTGGCGCCCAGGAAATTGATCACCGACTCGTAGATCGGGAACCCCGGGTTGGGGTAGATGACCTCGTCGCCCTCGTCGACCAGGGCGGTCATCACGAAGTACATGATGGGCTTGCCGCCGGGCGTGACGACGATGTTCTCGGGGCCGACGTCGAGGCCGCGGTCGCGGGCGATGTACTCGGCGAAGGCCCGGCGGACCTCGGGCTTGCCGGCCGCGGGCCCGTAGTGGGTCTCGCCCTGCTGCAGGGCCGCCACGGCCCTGGCCACGATGTTGGGCGGGGTGTCGAAGTCCGGTTCGCCGATCTCGAGGTGGACGATGTCGCGGCCCTGGGCCTCGAGCGCCTTGGCCCGGGCCAACACGACGAAAGCCGTCTCGGTGCCGAGTCTCTGCATCCGCTTGGCCAGCATGGGCGCCCCCTGGTTCCGTGAATCGCGACACGGCGGCGCGTCGCTGCCGTCCGTGAACGCAAATTGTATACGGCTTGCGGGGGGATGTCAAAACCGCCCACGGTCACGGACCGTGCCAGCCCAGGGCGGCGGTCGCCCGGACTTCGCAGTCCGCGGCGGCCTGCGGTTGCTGGGGGCGTCGGCAGGAAGCGCTGAACGACACTCCCGCCCCCCCGGCGCCAGTGGACGCCGAGTGTGCGCTCGTCGCGCCACCGCCCCCAGTGACGGGGCAGCACGAGCCCCGGGGCCGGGGACTCGACGCTCAGCAGGTCGGCGCCGCCGCCCCAGGCCCAGACCTGGACGAAGCGCCAGCCCCAGCCGTCCGGCGGCGACGCGCCGACCGACACCGACACCGCCGACCGGTCGTCGTCGCCGCCGCCTTGCGGCTCGCGGGCGACGGTCCGCACCGTCCGCCAGGCGACGCGCCCGCGCCAGGGGCCGGACACGGTCTCGAACCAGGCCGCGGCGCGCCAGACCTCTTGCCGCGACAGCAGGGCCGGCGGCAGCCAGGGCATGCGATCGGCCCATCCCCGCCGCGTCTCGGCGCGGCCTTGCAAACTCGCGCCGCCGCGGCGGCGCCCGTCGCCGCTCTCGGCTTCCAGGGACCAGCGCCGCACGTCGGTCAGGCGGGGCGTGCCCTCGGACCAGGCGTCGTGCGCCGCCGCCCCGCAGGAGGCGGCGAGCTTCAGGGTGCCGCTGCGGCCCTGCACGCGCAGCAGCCAGCCGCGGCCTTCGTCGGCGACGAGCGCCGCCGCGCGTTGGCCGCCGCGGGGCGCGATTCCCGGCTGCGCCGCGGCGACCTGCACCTCGGCCGTCGCGCGCCGGCCGGCCCGCCAGCGACCCGCCAGGACCCAGGCCGCCCTGCGGGAACCGCCGTCCAGCCCGCCCCAGAGCGTACCTTCTCCCGCGAGGGTGAGGTCGCCGCCCGTCCAGGCGGCGGACAGCGACGCGCCGCCGGACCCGTCTTCAGACGTCACGGCGAGCGCACCCTGGCCACCGCCGGCGGTGCAGGTCAGGGCCGCGCCCGTCCGCGAGGCCGCGGCGGCATCGCGGGCGCGCCCCCGCCAGGCGGTGACCCCGACGGGCCCCACCCACCCCGCCGCGACGATGCCGCGCAGCCCGCGCCGCTCCGCGGCGCCCGGGTGCAGCCCGGAACGAACCCCGCCCTGCAGCCCGCCGGGCGTGGACGGTCCGGCCCAGCTGCCGGCGCCCGACAGCAGCAGACCGAGTCCCGCTTGCAAGCTGAGGTCGCCGGCCAGCACGGACGCACCCTCCCGCTGCAGACCGATCCCGCCGGAAGGCGCCGCACCATCGCCGCCGCGCAGGCGGAATTCGCCGAGCCCGCTGCGGCGCCCGAGTTCCCAGCGGCCTCCCGCCGCCGTGCTGCGCGCGGCGACGCGCCAGAGGCCGCCGCCGCTCCGCCGCGGGCGCGCCTCGCCCACGTTGCCGGGCTCCCCGGCGGATTCGGCATCCAGCCAGGCCAGGGCCTCCTGCAGGTCGGACGGCTCCAACCGGTCCAGGGCGGCGGCGAGGCTGTCCGCGGGTTGTTCCACCGCCGCGGGGGACGCAACGGGCACGGGCTGCCCGGAAGCCCGCGGCGGGACGCACGCCAGCGACAGCCACGCCGCGGCGAGCCCGGCGCTGCGCCCCCTCACGACGTCACCAGGGGGAACACGACCAGGTCCCAGCGGTGCGTGGTCCCGAGCGCCGGGTGGACGACGTGCGATGTGCGCACCAGCAGGCGGCCGCGCCGCCAGGCGGTGGTCAGACCGGCGGCGCCGCTGCCGCCGTCGGCGACGAGCCCCCAGCTGAACACCGCGCCGAGGTGCAGTTCGCCGCCCGCCCGCCAGGCCGCGGCGCCGCGGTCGTCGCGCTGCAACTCGACGGCGGCGCTCCAGTTCGCGTCGTGCCAGCGCGCGCCAAGCCAGGGCCGCGGCCCGACGGCTTCCGGGCCGCGGCGCAGGGTCAGGGGGACCGCCTGGAGCGAGCCCGAGAACCGGCCGCGGGCGAGGCCGGCCTGCGGCGCGACATCCAGGCTGGCGCCCGTCGCCAGCGCGGCGTAGCACGGCCGTCGCCAGCGCAGCGCCAGGCCGCACCAGGGCCGGACCGCACCCACGGCGCCGCCGCCCCCAGGCGGTCCGCTCCCCGCCACGGCGCGGGCGGCGCACAGGTCGACCTGGTCCTCGTGCCAGACCTCGCCGCCCAGCCTCTGCCACGACAGCGTCGACGACCAGGCGGCGGCGCGCAGACCCGCCGCCAGACGTCGCAGCGGCAGGTCCTCCAGCCCGTGCAGGCGGGCGAGGCCGCAGGCCGACCAGAGACCGGCGCGCGCGGGCCCGCCCAGCAGCTCGGCCGATTCCGCCGGACCACCGCACCAGCCGTCGTCGAAGTCGCGGACGCCCGACGCCGCCGGTCGCGCGGCGATGACGGACGCGCACGCCGCCAGCAGGACGACAGCCGCGAGGCGGGGCGCGCTCACGGTTCCACCCGGGGCGACGCCACCACCAGCAGCCGCCGCTGGTCCCGCCGGCCGCCCCCGGGCTCCAGCCTCGAGAGCACGGCGATGTAGGGACCCGGCGGCACGTGCTCCCCCGCGTCGTCCCGGCCGTCCCAGGCGACGTGCCGTCGGCCGGCTCCGAGTTCGTCGCCGCCGAGGTCCCTCACGCGCCGGCCCCAGAGGTCCCACACCGCGAGCCGCCAGGCCGACGCGGGCGCCGCGATCTCGAGCGTGAAGCTGACGCCGCCGCCACCGGCCGCGAAGACGCCGGGCGTCGCCGCCAACTCGCCGGCCGGCACCCGCCACGGTTCCTCGAGGCTGTTGCGGCAGCCCGGCGTCGCCCCCGCCGCCGCCAGGCAGGCGCCCCAGAGATCGGCCGGATCGCCCGCGGCCGCGCCGGCGCGGCGTTCGAGGCTGCGGCCGCGGGTCACGACCGTCCCGCGGGCGCCGAGCGTCGCGTGGTCCAGGACCTCGCCGCCGGCGCCGTGGATGTGCAGCCGCTCCGCGTAGGGCCGGTCCCCGGCCGGGGTGTTGTTCAGGGACGGCCAGGCGCCGGGGAGTTCGGCGAGGGCGGGCAGGACCGGCAGGTCGGGGCAGGGCGGCGGCGCACCGGCGTCCAGCACGCTCTGCCACCAGTCCCGGCAGGCGGCGGCGTCCTGCGCCAGCACCACGCGCTCGCCGGGCAACAGCGTCCGCGAAGGCAGGCGCAGCAGCGCGCCCCCCGCCTCGGAAAGGAAATAGTCGGCGAGTTCGACGGGTCCGTCCGGGCCTGCGGCCAGTTCCAGCCATTCGCCGTCGCTGTCCCGGGGGCTGGCCATCACCTCCCAGATCGACAACGGCGCCGGGCCCACATGATAGATACCGAGAAGCAGCGGCTGGATAACGACATCTGGTGCAGTGAGTTCGAGAGTTAGATTCAGATTTCCATTGAAGGCGGGATCCAGGACGAATCTGAGCATCGCCTCGGCCTGAGGCGCCGATCCCGGCCAGGCTGCCGTTGCGGAGATCACCTCGCCGCCGCCGGCCCGGGTCGCGGTCAGGGTCGCGTTCCCGGGCGGGATCGCGGCCAGCCCCGTGTTGCCCAGGATGACGTCGAACGCCACCGCGCAGCCGGGAGCCGGCAGGCTCGGCGGCTCGGCGGTGACCGAGCGCAGGCGCCAGGCATGGTCCGGGAAGTTGGGCCGGCCCGGCGTCGGCTCGTTGCAGACGACCCAGTCGCGGTCGTTGCGGTCGCTGTCCGCTCCGTCCGGCCGGCGACCCAGGGAGGCGGCGGCGCTCCCCGGGTGCGGCGCCGTTTCGAAGAAGGCCGGATCCGACAGGTCGCCGTAGCCGAGACGATCGAGCACGACCTCGCCCCGGCGGAGGCGCACCGCATCGGGACCGTTCTGCAATCGAAGCGATACCAAGATGTTGGGAACATCCGTTCCAGTCCAACCCGAATCGGCGATCAGCCACCGGGCGCCCGGCGCCAGGCTGTCGCCCGCCGCCCCCTCCCAGCGACGCTCCCACACGGGAGCTGCGGCGCCGTTGGCGAACTCCAACCGCACGCCGGCGAGATCCAGCGTCTCGGCGCCGGCGTTCAGCAGTTCCACGAACTCCGCCCCGCCGTCCGCGCCCGGCGGATCGTAGAGGACTTCGTTGAGGACCAGAGCGGCGGCTCCGACGCGGGCGAACAGCAGCAGGGCGGCCAGCGCCGCCACGGGCGCGGGGACGTTCGTGCGTGGCAGGGTCGGATCCAGCTTCCGGGAGGGACGCCGGGAGGTTCGAGGCGGGTTAGAGCATGCCGCGCCAGCGGCGGATGGCCCACTCCGCGCCGAGCAGCAGCGTCGCGGCCACGATCAGGAACCAGCCGCGGGCGAGACGGACTTCGGACCTGCGCTCGACCATGGCCGGGGACCAGTCGGCGCCCTCCAGGACACCGGACAGGGCGCGGGCGGCGTCCGGCGCGTTCCCGTCCACGTAGTGCCCACCCCAGGCGGCGGCCAGGGCGCGCAGGCGCCGCCGGTCCTGACGCACCTGGGCCTCCTCGGGCCTGGCGGCCACCACGGCGAATTCGCGCGTCGGACCGAGCGCCGAGTCCGTGCCGGCGGCGACGGGCCGCAGCCGGTAGCGGCCCGGCGCCTGCGGCGGCAGCGTCACGCGGCCGCGGCCGGCCGCGCCGGGCACCGCGACCGGCGTGAACGCCTGCGGGGGCGCGTCCGGCGCGTCCTCCCGCAGCTCCAGCGCGATCGCGCCCGTCGTCCCCTCGCCCCGCAGGTCGCGCACCTGGGTCTCGACCCGGATGGCTTCGCCCTCGCGGTAGAGGGTGCGGTGGCCGGCGATCGTCACGCCGCCGAGCTCGTCCCCGGCGGCCGTCCACACGAGCAGGTTGCGGGCCAGGCGGCGCACGGGGTGCTCGGGCACCTCCCCCGCGCTCGCGGGAGGCTGCCAGAACGCCAGCGTCCACAGCTCGTCCGTGCCCAGCCAGGCGACCGATCCGGCGCCGGCGGCGCCGAGCGCGAGCAGCGGCGTCCGCCCCGCGCCGTCGTCACCGCTCACCGTCAGCAGGACCTTGGCCTCCGGCCGCGCCCGCGCGGGCGCGACCGGACCCAGGGGCGGCAGCCAAGCCCAGGCTGCGGCATCGGTCGGCAGACCGGACATCAGGGCTTGGCCGGCCTCCTCGCGCCGCACCAGCAGCGATCCTCCGGCGACGCCGCGGCTCCCGACGCGTTCGACCGGGAAGAGCTCGGCCAGTTCCGACGGGAAGACGGTCGCCGGGGACGCGATCACCAGCAGCCCCAGTCCGTCCTTCACGGCGGCGGCGAGCCCCGCCGCGTCGAAACCGCCGAGCGGTCCCGTGTCCCCGAGCAGGATCACGCCGTCCCAGGCGGTCCAGGCCGCGGCGCCTCGCGGCGGCGCCCAGGCCTCGCCGTTCAACAGCGCCCCCGCCTGCCCGGGATGGGCGACGTCGAGCGTCAGGCGTCGCTCCAGCGCCGCCGCCTGGGCGAGCAGGCGGACGTTCCAATCGGGCCGCCCCGCGATCAGCAGCAGCTTCTCGCGGTCCTGCCGGACGGCCACGGCCAGGGACACCTCGTTGTTGGCGAGGTACCGCTCGTTGACCAGGGGGGCCACCAGCAGGCGCGCGACCTGGAGCCCCGCGGTGCGGGGGACGAAGGCGAGGTCGGCGCGCAGCGTGGGATCGTCGGGGCCGGCGACCGCCGTGACCGTCGCCAGCGTGTCGGCCCCCTGGACCAGGGCGAGCCGCAGCCGCAGGTCACCGCGGCGCGGCGGGCCGCGCAGGCCCACCAAGGCCTCGACCACGACCCGGTCGCCGACGTGGGCCGTTTCCGGGTAGTTCAGATCCGCGAGTTCCAGGTCGGGGGGGCCGGCGGGATCGCCGACGCCGATCAGCACCGGCAGGGCGCCGTCCGTGGGCGCGACGGGGCCCTCGGCGGCGGACTGCGTCTCCTGCCCGTCGCTCACCACGACCAGGGCCCGCAGGTTCCGGGCGGACCAGGCCCGCGCCGTCACGGCGGCGAGGCGGCCGAGGTCCGTGCCCACGGCTGCGGGGGGCTCACCGGCGGCTTCGGCCAGGGCGCGCGTCGCCGCCAGCCCGTTGCCGCGCAGGACCGTCGTGCTGACCGGCGGTTCGCGCCGCGCCAGCAGGGATTCGACCCGCGCCGCCCAGAAGCCGGCCTGCCGCCAGCGGTCCGCCCCGCCGGGATCGTCGCGCAGGGCCATGCTGGCGGAATCCTCGATCACGATCACGGCTTCGGGGGGCAGCGCGACGTCGCCGGACCGCTGCCACCGCGGCCCGGCGATCGCGACCAGCAGCAGCACGACGGCGGCGGTGCGCAGCCCCGCCAGCAGGCGGCGCGCGCCGCGGGGCGCGAGCGGTTCCGTGGCAAGATAGTGGCGGCGGACCCAGAGGGCCGCCGCCACCGCGAACAGGGCCAGCAACGGCAGCCAGGCCGCCGGGATGGCCCAGGCCAGGCTCACCTCAACCGTTCCTGATGGCCGCGTGGGCCGCCGCCAGGCGCGCGATGGGCACGCGGAACGGCGAGCAGCTCACGTAGTCGAGCCCCACCCGGTGGCAGAAGTCCACCGAGCTGGGATCGCCGCCGTGCTCGCCGCAGATGCCCAGGTGCAGGTGCCGGCCGGAAGAGCGGCCGCGCTCGACCGCCATGGCGACGAGCTGGCCGACGCCCTCCTGGTCGAGCTGCTGGAACGGGTCCGAGGGCAGCACGCCCATCCGCACGTAGTCCGGCAGGAAGACGCCGGCGTCGTCGCGGCTGTACCCGAAGGTCATCTGGGTCAGGTCGTTGGTGCCGAAGCTGAAGAAGTCGGCGTGCAGCGCGATCTTGTCCGCCAGCAGGGCGGCGCGCGGGATCTCGATCATGGTGCCGACGAGGTAGTCGACCTTCGCGCCGAGCTCCTTCATCACCCGGTCGGCGATCGCCACGGACATCTCGCGCATGTCCTTCAGCTCGCGCACCGTCCCGACCAGGGGGATCATGATCTCCGGCTTGACGTCCACGCCGCGGGCCTTGACCGCCAGCGCGGCGCGGATGATGGCCTCGACCTGCACCTCGTAGATCTCCGGGTAGGTCAGGCCCAGGCGGCAGCCGCGGTGCCCGAGCATGGGGTTCATCTCGTGCAGCGACTCGATGCGGTGCTTGACCGCCGCCACGCTGGAGCCCAGCTCCCCGGCCAGCTCCGCGATCTCGGCCTGCTGGTCGGCCGTGGGCAGGAACTCGTGCAGCGGCGGGTCCAGCAGGCGCACCGTGACGGGGTAGCCGTCCATCGCCGTGAAGATCCCCTCGAAGTCGGCCTGCTGCAGCGGCAGGATCTTCACCAGGGCCTTGCGGCGGCCGGCCTCGCTGTCGGCCAGGATCATCTCGCGCATCTTCTTGATGCGGTCCTCGCCGAAGAACATGTGCTCGGTGCGGCACAGGCCGATGCCGGCGGCGCCGAAGGTGCGGGCCTGCCGGGCGTCGTGCGGCGTGTCGGCGTTGGTGCGCACGCCCAGGGTCCGGCGCTCGTCGGCCCAGGCCATGATGCGGTTCAGGTGCGGGTCGTCGAGGCTGGGCGCGACCAGCGGCACCAGGCCGCCGATCACCTGGCCGGTGGTGCCGTCGATCGTCAGGAGGTCGCCGGCCTTGAAGGTCTTGCCGCCGATGGTCATCGACCCGCTCGGGTAGTCGACGGCGAGGTCCCCGCACCCCGCCACGCAGGGCTTGCCCATGCCGCGGGCCACCACGGCCGCGTGGCTGGTCATGCCGCCGCGGGCGGTCAGGATGCCCTGGGCGCTGTTCATGCCCTCGATGTCCTCGGGGCTGGTCTCGCGCCGCACCAGCACCACCTTGCGCCCGGCCTTGACCGCGGCCACGGCGTCCTCGGCCGAGAACACGATCTCGCCCTGGGCGGCGCCCGGCGACGCGGGCAGGCCCTTGCCCAGCACCTCGACGCGGGCCGCGGGGTCGATCTGGTCGTGCAGCAGCTGGTCGAGGTGTCCGGGCTCGACCGCGAGCAGCGCCTGGTCGGGCGTCATCAGCCCCTCGGTCTGCATCTCGGCCGCGATGCGCACGGCCGCGCGCCCGGTGCGCTTGCCGTTGCGGGTCTGGAGCATCCAGAGCTTGCCGTCCTGGATCGTGAACTCGATGTCCTGCATGTTGCGGTAGTGGTGCTCCAGCTTCTCGCGGATGCCGCAGAGCGTCCCGTAGGCCGCCGGCATGACCTCCTCGAGCGTGGGCAGGTCGCGCACCGGGTTGCCCTGGGGCAGGCGGTCGCGGCCCTGGAGGTTCAGCGCCTGCGGCGTGCGGGTGCCCGCCACGACGTCCTCGCCCTGGGCGTCGACCAGGAACTCGCCGTAGAAGAAGTTCTCGCCGTTGGAGGGGTCGCGGGTGAAGGCGACGCCGGTGGCGGAGTTGGCGCCCATGTTGCCGAAGACCATGGTCTGCACGTTCACCGCGGTGCCCATGTCGTGCGGCAGGCGGTTGAGGTTGCGGTAGCTGACCGCGCGCGGCGTGTTCCAGCTGCGGAAGACGGCCTCGACGCTGCCCCAGAGCTGCTCGCGGGGATCGGACGGGAAGTCGCGGCCCGCGGACTTGCGCACGATGGCCTTGAACTCGGCGATCAGGGCCTGCAGGTCCGCCACGCCCAGCTCGGTGTCGAGCTTCACGCCGCGCTTCGCCTTCAGGGCGTCGATGGCGTGCTCGAACAGTTCGCCGTCCACGCCCATGACCACGTCGCCGTACATCTGCAGCAGCCGGCGGTAGCTGTCGTAGGCGAAGCGCTCGTTGCCGCTGCGGGCGATCAGGCCGCGGACCGTCTCGTCGTTGAGGCCGATGTTCAGGACCGTGTCCATCATGCCCGGCATGGAGACCTTGGCGCCCGAGCGGCACGAGAACAGCAGGGGGTCGGACGGGTCCGCGTACTTCTTGCCCATCACCTTCTCGATGCGGGCGATCGCCGCGTCGGCCTCGGCGCGCAGCGCGGCCGGGATCGTCGGCTCGGCGAGGTAGTCGATGCAGCAGGCGGTGGTGATCGTGAAGCCGGGCGGCACCGGGATGCCGATGCGGTCCATCTCGGCGAGGTTGGCGCCCTTGCCGCCGAGCAGTTCCTTCTGGGCGCCGTCGCCCTCCGCCTCGTGGTTGCCGAAGTAATAGACGCGCTTGCCTTCCATCGTGCTTGCCTCCCGTGTGCTGCGTTCCGGGCCTCCGGCGAGGGAGCCCGCTCGTCTGCGGTGAAATGGCCCGGCGGCGGCGCCGGGCCAGAACGGATGTGCCGACGCTCCCTCGCGGGGCCGGGTCAGCGGATGATCACGACCTTGCCGTAGAAGTCCTCGCGCGCCGGCATCTCCACCTTGTAGATGTACACGTCGGAGGCGAGCAGGTCCCCGTGGGCGTTGCGGGTGACCCAGGGCATCAGGTTGTCGATCTGCGACTCCGGGCCGAGGTCGGCCACCTGGTCGCCGTCGAGGGTGAAGACCTGGACACGGCTGCCGGGCGGCAGGTTCTTGAAGGTGACCTTCTCGCCCTCCGAACCGCTGAAACCCGCCGCCTGGCGCAGGGGGTTGGGGTAGGCGAAGATCTCGGGGCCGTCCACGGCGTCCGCCGCGGGCTGCGCCACGAAGAAGCGCTGGCGGTTGCCCGGGCCGCCGAACAGCGAGAGCGCGTCGTCCTGGAAGCGTGTCGAGTAGAGGCGCTCGGCCGTCAGCGAGGTCGGCGAGGCGGTCGCGATGTTGCCGTAGTCGAAGGTCGTGACGGCGTAGTAGTAGTCGAAGCCCTCGTAGATCGTGTCGTCGAAGAACTTCACGGTCTGGGGATCGCCGAAATCGAAGCAGGCGGCGCGCTTCTCGGCGTAGCAGTTGGGCTGGATGTTGTAGCTGGTGTCGCCGCAGTAGCCCTCGATGCAGGACTCGGGGTTGGACTTGTCGTAGAAGCCGATCAGCTGCATCGCGTCGGGGTCCGTTCCCTCGCTGCGCCACACGGCGTAGCCCTGGAAGTCCTGCGCGAGCAGCGAGAAGCTCGTCGAATCGGCCACCGTGCCGGCGCCGAAGGAGACCGTGAGACCGAAGTCGAGGTCCTGGTAGGCGAGGTCCGTCTGGGCCTTGCGGATGGTGTCGGTCAGGCGCAGCGGCGTGCCGGGCACGTAGATGCCGCCGCCGTAGGTGGCGAGCCAGTAGCGCACGCCGGCCAGGGAGGTGCCGAACAGCCGCGTCAGGGAGCGGTTGGCGGGCTGGGCGAGGCCGCTCTCCGTCCAGACGGTGTCGTCGCGGGCGCAGGTCAGGACGCCGAAGCCGTCGGCGGTCGCCAGGTAGATGCCGCGCGCGACGTCGAGCACGAGCGAGCGGATGGCCGGGCGGGTCGCGGGATCCGGCCAGGCGACGGAGGCGCCGACCCGGTTCCAGACGCGGCCGGCGTTGCCCGTCCACCAGAGCCCCTTGTCCGTCGTGCCGGCCATGATCCGCTGGGGGTCGGCCGGGTCGACGGCGAGGTCCGTCACGCTGATGGGCACGGCGCCGGGATCGAGCAGCTCGTCCCAGGACCAGTTCCAGCTGACGCCGCCGTCGTCGCTGGTGTAGAGCCCGAAGGTGTTGACCGCCACCAGCAGCCGCCCGCCCTGGTCGACGACCCGGTTGATCGTCGGCGGCGTCGTGCCGCCGCCGGTCGGGAAGTTCTGCGGCACGCGCAGCGTCTCCAGATTCGAGTAGGACGTGCCGCGGTCGGCCGAGACGTACAGGCCCAGGCTGGAGATGGCGACGTAGAGAGCCTCCGGGCGGTTCCAGACGAGGTCGGTCACGCGCCGCAGGCTCCAGCCGCTTTCGGACGTGAACTGCGTCTGCTGCAGCGTGAAGCTCTGACCGCCGTCGCGGGTGAGGTAGACGCCGCTCTTGCTCGTCCCCACCACGAAGGTCTGGGCGTCGTCCGGCGCGAACACCAGCGCCGTGATCCCGGAGTCGTTGAGCGAACCGTCCTGGAAGATCTCGCTCGCCAGCCGTCGCCAGTCGCTGCCGGGGCCCGGCTTGTACCAGAGCCCGCGGTTCAGCCGGTCGCTGAGGGCCGCCAGCAGCGTCCCGGGCGAGCTCGGGGCTTCCGCCAGGGCGATGACGTCGACCTTCGAGAGGAAGGGGGGCAGGCCGCCGTTGACCTGCGCCCAGGCGCCGTCCTCCCCCATGGCCAGGACGCCGCCGTTGTTGCTGAGGTTGATCTCGCCGAGGATGCGGCCGGTGACCGACTGGTTCAGGTTGGACCAGGAGATCAGGACGCTGTTCTCGGTGCCGGATCCGACCTCGCCGCCGAAGAGGCTGGTGCACAGCAGCTCGCGGTCGAACTCGTCCTTGTAGGCCCCGTCCAGGCTCACCAGGAAGCCGAGGCCCGCGGTGTCGAGCGGCACCGCGCAGGTCGAGGCCGCGTCGTCGATGGCGGGCCAGGAGATCTGGGCCCCGAACCGGCCCGTGGTCGACAGCGTGATGTCGAGCGAGGCCGGCGAGACCAGCCGCAGCGAGTCCAGGGCGCAGACCTCGTTGGGGGTCTCGCCTGCCGCGGGCAGCGCGCCGATCAGCAGCGACAGGATCACCGTCGCCAGAAGTGCCCTCATGGTCATCTTCGTCTCCAGGCTGCGCGACGCGCCGGTTGCGCCGGGCGCGCCCGGCACGTCGCTGATCCGGTTCAGGGCGTCATGGCCAGTCCGAAGTGGTCGTCCAGGACCCAGCGCAGGACCCGCTTCATCTGGGTGTGGTCGTACAGGTGCGGGTCGAAGCCCCAGAGGACGTCGGCCCGGCCGCCCGGCTTGGTGGCGACGGTCTGGTAGCTGAAGACGCCGATCGGCACGCCGTTGAGCACGGTGCGGCCCGTGGCCGGGTTGCGCGCGAAGAGCCCGCAGGGGTTGTTCGCGGGGTAGACGAAATCGTCGTCGCCGTTGGCCAGGTGCCGGTCCAGGATCCAGTCGTAGCGGGGCATGGCGCGCCACATGGGTTCGATCACGGGGCGGCCGTCGGGCAGGGTCTGCGGCGCCCAGGACGTGCGCCGGGCGGTCTCGTTGTAGTCGTAGTACTCGTCGCTCTGGCTGAAGCTGTAGGGCGACCCGGGCGCGGGGATGCCGCCGCCCGCCACGGTCGCGGCGTCGCTCCAGGCGATCTGGTCCCAGACGAAGATCGTGTCCGCGAAGGACCCGGACTGGACGTACTCGGCCTTGAACGCGGGGTCGAGCACGATGGCCTTGGTGCCCAGGCAGTTCTGCTTGCGGTGGGTCGTGCCGGAGCCGCACAGCGCCGGCGAGTAGTAGAAGTCCGCCGGGATGAACATCGACGACACGGCGAGCCCCAGGCCCCGGTAGGGGTACTGCAGCGTCCCGAACACGGTCTCGGTGCCGTCGTCCTCCTCGCGGGTGCCGAAGCTCATGCCGCGGGCCTCGCCGCCGCACTGGAAGGGCATCTCGTCGTTGTTGTAGATGACCGGGTACAACCACGGGATGTTGTCGTAGATGAGGTGGAAGTTCTGCACGATGCCCGCGCCCGCGAGCAGGACGTTGCCGACGTTGCGCTGGTAGGCCTCCAGCCAGACGTAGGCCTCGGTCGGGATCGGCTCCGCCCCCGCGCCCTGGGGCACGTAGATGCTGGGCTGGAAGGTCGAGGCCAGGTAGCTGAGCGAGTTGCGCCGCGCCGACCAGATCAGGGTCTTGTAGCGCACGATGTCGCGGTAGCCCCAGTTGCCGATCAGGCCCTCGTTGTCGATCACGTCGCGCTCGCTGCTGAAGCGGGACACGCCGCCGCTGCTGGCCAGGACGTCGTCCCAGAACGCGTCGCGGTTGATGTCGCTGTCGTACTGGACCGAGTTGTTGCTGTTGGGCCAGGCGTTGCTCGTGCGGTCCGGCACGTCGTCGATCAGGACCAGCGGCAGGCGGTCCACCTCCTCGGGGACGGGCACGACCGACAGGAAGTACTGGAGCCGCGTCAGCAGTCCGCTGTTGTCCTTGCACTCGACCGTGAACACGTGCAGGCCCTGGGAGAAGGAGCGGGTCTCGGAGGAGAAGTTCGCCTGCGAGAGGCCGAACTGGACCTCCCAGCCCGGATCGTTGTCGTCGCCGAGGTCCTGCACGTCCCAGCCGTAGCGGTAGGCCACGATCTCGCCGCCGTAGTCGGAGGCGCTGCCGAACCACTCGAACTGGAGCGGCTGGTCCTGGGCGATGTACTTCTCCAGGCGGGCGATCCCGGTGCCGATCTCGGTGCCCAGGTAGCGCTCGCGCAGGATCAGCAGGGGCGTCTGCGAGTCGTCGATGCGGAAGTTGGCGACGGAGGAGAAGTAGCCGCGGTCGAGGCTGACCGCGCCGGCGATGTCCTTCGCCTGGAGCGCGAACAGGTAGTAGATGATGTTGTTGTTCGCGTCGCGCTTGCTCCCCTCGAAGGTCTGGCGCCTGTCCGAGGGATTCTGCTCGTAGGGGATCCAGTCGCTCCACTGGGGATCGTCGAAGGTGACCAGGGAGTCGACCACCTGGTCGAACTCGTACTTCGTGTAGACGTAGTGGCGGCCCACGCCCGACGCGTTGGCGATGTCGGACGTCTTGTACAGGTAGCGGACCTGCACGGGATTCCCCAGCTCGTAGTCCATGTCGGTGCCCGTCCAGCCGATGATGAAGCGGGGCGGCACGGTCTGGGCCTCGGTGCGGCTGCCGAGCAGCGTCGGGGGCGACGTCACGCGGATGCTCGGCGACAGGGTCGTCGCCGTGAAGGTGATCATCGCCGGCGTGGGATCGACGCCGCCGTGGTCGTCGATCGAGCGCACGATCAGCGTGTGCGGCTGGTAGAAGCGCTGCATGGGCTCCGGCAGGATGACGTCGTCCTCGAAGCCCTGCCGGTCGGCCGTCACCACGAAGGTCGAATCGCTGGCCGTCGTGAAGCGCCAGGGATTGAGCGTGTCCCCGGTGGCCGGGTCGACGGTCAGGGTGTCGCGGATGCTGATGCCGTCGTCGCCGTTGGCGGTCATCTTCCACTGGTAGCCGCGGATGCGGCCGTCGGGGTCGCTGCCGGTCCAGTAGAAATGCACGGTGTACTCCGTGTCGCGCAGGTACGGCGGCGCCCCGGTGATGCGGGTGTCCGGCAGGGCGTTGATGAGCTCGACGCCGCCGAGGTCCGTCTCCGGCCCGCAGCCGTTGACGACCGCGAACAGCAGCACGGGGACCGCCGCCAGCGCCAGCACCGCCGCCTTGGTGAGATTCCTCAAGATCGACCTCCCGGTCCGCTGCCCCGCGCCGCGCCCGCCCCGGCTAGTAGCCGGTCGGGTAGACGGCCCCGCCTGGGGAATAGGCCTTGATCAAGTACTGTTTCGTGAACGTCTCGCTCTCGAGACAGAAGTCGTTGAACCGCAGGCGGGCCGCCACGCCGTCGCCCGGGACGATGTCGCAGCCCTCGTTGTGGTTCGTCGCCACGCGCAGCCCGTTGTAGTAGGCGTAGGCGCAGCGGTCGGGGCGGTAGATGCTGCTGGTGGCGTCGCGGACCACGATCCGGGCGGTGTTCAGGCCCAGCTGCCGGGTCGTCAGGTCGACGGCGCGGTCGACGGTGTCGGTCGTCCAGTCCGGGTGCTGTCCAGCCAGCAACACGCGGTACACGTCCGCGCCGGCCTGGAGCAGCAGCTGCGGCGCGAAGACCTCGACCTGCAGCTTCCACACGCCGTTGTTGTCGTAGTTGGCGGAATAGGTGTCGTTGAAGGTGTAGGACACCTGGGTCAGGTCGTCCGACCCGCCGCCCTCGCGGATGACGTTGGCCAGCGAGTCGCGGTGCGACACGATCTTGTAGCGCCACGACAGGGCGCGGTCGGCGGGGTTGCCGTAGGCGAGGTCGGTCGGGCTGCGCCGGGGCAGGAACAGGCGCTCGTCCTGCTGGTCCTCCGCGTAGAGCAGCAGCTTGTACTCGTAGAAGAAGCCCGGGACGGAGGCCAGACCGGTGATGTCCGTCGGCTGCTCGTACCAGACGGCGTTGGTCGCCGGGTTGAAGTACACGGTCCGCGGCACGGTGTAGAGCTGCTGCAGCCGCGTCCAGGTAGGATCCGGAGCGTTGGGCGTGGTGGCGAGGGCGCAGTAGTAGGTCTTCAGCTCGTCGCTGCAGCTGTCCTCGGGATAGCCGCTGGGAGCTGCGCCTGTAACCACCTCGACACACTGGACTTCCGGCCTGAAGTTCGCGTAGAACGCGAAGACGTCCGGGGTGCCGTCGCGGCGTTCGTGCTCGTCGAGGGCGCGCATGCTGACCCGGTAGTCGAAGGAGCCGACCATGAAGCTGATCGTGTCGGCGCTGCCGATGGCCGTGTTGTCGAAGTCGTCCCAGACGCTGTTCTGGAGCGCGCTGTACTGGGTCGCGAAGCGGAACAGCGAGTTCTCGCCGCCGAGGAAGCGGCCCACGGCGTCGAACTTGGCCTGGAAGCGCAGGCCGTAGCCGGGGGGCGTCTGCCCCGGGATGTCGCGCAGGCGGGTGTCGCGGTGGTCGTCCCAGCCGATGGCCTTGAAGTGGACGACGGCCCGCTGCGGCACGCGGCTGCCCTCCGCGAAGGCGGTGGTCGCGACCGTGCCGTCGGGGCGGTAGACCTCGTAGTACGGATAGTCGTTCGTGTCGCCGGGGTAGAAGGGGTCGCGGGTGAAGGAGAGCGCTTCGCCGGGCTCGACCGTGCCGTCGCCGTCCACGTCGTGCGGCTTGGCGTGGCCCAGGATCATCGTCTCGGGGTCGTAGTTGTGGACGAAGTTGAGGTCCTGGTTGTCGGCCTGGATCTCGACGCCCGCCACGTCGATGGCGTTGACCAGCAGCGTGTGGACCGACGGAGAGAGCCGGCGCTGCGAGACGTCCGTGCCCGAATCGTCGTTGGTGAAGCCCAGGCTGTTGACGTCGCTGAAGTAGGAGACCAGCCGGTTCGTGGCCGGGTCGAAGCGCCGCGGGTTCCAGCAGTCCTCGCTGGTGGCGTCGCAGACTACGTCCAGCGGCATGCGGTACTTGAAGCCGAACAGCCCGTCCAGGGGGGGCACGGTGTCGCGGTCGGCCAGGAGCTCCGGGCTGAAGGAGTGGGTGTTCGGCGTGGTCCCGCGCCAGGTCAGGCGGAAGGGCAGCGCGTAGCCGATGGTGTCGAAATCGGCGAACCGCGTCGCCTCGGACGGCGCGTCGCCCAGGTAGAACTGGATCGCGGGCTGGCCCAGGGCGTTGCTGAGGAAATACAGCCGGGCCGGCGTGCGGTCGTAGTCGCCGCGGTCGTCCACGGCCACGATGTGGAACGTCAGGTCCGCCGAGGTGGTCGAGCCCTCGTTGATCTGGAAGTCGAAGATGGAGTCGGTCTTGGTCGTGAAGTGGCCGATCTGCAGCGTGGTGATGTTCTCGGCCGGGTTGAAGCGGCTGTCTTCCTCGTCGTCGTCGGTATCGGGGTCCTGGACGCTGCCCTCGGTGAGCGCCCACACGTAGCGCATGACGCGGCCGTCGCTGTCGGCGCCGTACCAGAACAGGTGGTGGTGGAACTGGCCGCCCGCCCCGACCTGCGGTCCGCCGGTGACGTAGGTCTCGGGCGCGTGGTTGACGATGACGGTTTCCGGCTCGAAGGCCCGGCAGCCGAACAGCGCGATCAGCGCCGCCGCCAGCAGCGTCGGCGCCCAGATCCGGACTCGTCGGAGGACTCGCATGATGGGTCTCGCCTTTCCAGCACGGCGCCGAGGACCGGCGGGCAAGGCCGACTGTCCGCGGGCGACAGGCCGGCCAGAACGGCGCGGAAACACGCCGTTTCCACGTCGAGGAGCGGTTGCGAGCTGCCTGGGAAATATAGGGATCGGCAGGCAGGAGTGTCAACTTCTAGTTTCCCCGTCGCCGGCCAGAACTCCCTACCGGCATTGGGTTTCCGCAAGCCGCGCCCCGCGCCGGCGCCGCGTCCAAGCAGGAGGGCGGCCCCTGCGGACCGCCCTCCCCGATACCGACCCGTGAAGTGGCTCGGAGCTACTTCACGAGCGCCATCTTGTTGACCGACACGTTGTCGCCGGAGCGCACTTCGTAGAAGTACACGCCGGAGGCCACGTCGCGGCCGCTGTCGCTGGTGCCGTTCCACTCCGCGACGCCGGTGCTCTCAGCAGAGAAGCCGTCGTGCAGCGTGCGGACCAGCTCGCCCTTCACGTTGAAGATCTTGATGGACAGATCGCCGGCGCGCGGGATCGACCACTCGATCTTCGTGACGGGGTTGAACGGGTTCGGGTAGTTCTTCGCGAAGAACGCGCCGTTGGTCGGGGTCGGCGTGGTGCCGAAGCTCGGCGTGTAGCCGAACCACACCAGGATCTCGCCGAGGACCTGCGTACGGGCGGCGTAGGGCGCCGGATCGTCCTTGGCCGTCTCGTACGGGCTGTACCAGGCGCCGAAGTCGACCACGGAGGTCACGATCTTCGAGCCGACGTCCGTGCGATAGTTCGAAACCATCGCCGCGTAGGTCGGGTACGCGCCAGCCGCCGTGAACTCGCCCACCTTCGTCGAGTAGCCGAACGGCGAGGCGTAGACGCCGATGCCGTTGAACACGCGGAAGGCCGGGCAGGAGCCGTAGGCGATGAACGGGGTGTTGAAGCCCACCACGTTGCTCGGGGTCGGGACGACCAGCGGAGCCGCCTGGCCGCCGATGAGCGCCCGCACGTCCGTGGCCAGCCGGGTGCAGCCCAGCCAGTTCTGGACGAACGCCGCGCCGCCGGAGACGGTGGACTGACCGGTCGCGACCACGACGCGGTCGCCGGCCACGAACAGGTTCTTGCCGGTGCCCAGCCACGCCGACAGACGGGCGACGTCGTCGCCCTTGTCGCCCGCGTTGCCCGGGGCGATCGCGGGACCGGTCAGCGGCGAGCCGGCCAGGGTGCCGGAGCCGTACAGGATCGTCTCGTAGCCGGCCAGGGCGACCGCGGACGCGTTGGCGCCCAGGCCGTTGCCGACGTTCGAGGACGGGGCCTGCGTGTAGTAGATGTCGTAATCGACGTTCTCGACGAGGCCCAGCTGAGTGAGGGAGATCTTCCACTCGTTGTAGCCGCCGCCGTAGACGCCGAAGTCGTTCCAGAACAGGATGTCGGGCTGCGTGCCGGCGAGGTCGGTCACCGACGGCAGACCGCGCCAGATCCACTGGAACGGCCACTGGAACTCGACGTAGCCGGACTCGCCCGGGAACACGCCGAACCCGGCGATGTTGGCCGGGTAGGTCGTGGTGCCGTCGGTGCCCGGATCGCCGTTCACGCGGTCGGTCGCCGAGATGTACCAGTGCATCTGGTCACCGGGGAACAGCAGGCCGTCGTCGTCCAGGTCGAACGCCCAACGCCACTGGACCAGGATGCCAGCGGACGTGTAGACGCTGTCGGCGAGACGTCGCCCTCGATGTAGCCGCCCACGGCGCCACGTTGCGCACGCCGTCGAACAGCGGGTTGCACTTGATCTTGTAGTGCATCTTCGGCAGCTCGGTCAGCTCGGCGCCGGGGCGCACGGGCTGCACGTTCAGCACGATCGAGTCGCCGTGGACGATGTTCGGGCTCGTGGTGTCCAGCAGGTCCTGGCACATGTCGAAGCGCAGGGCGTTGCTGGCCAGGTTCGCCGGAGTCAGGTCCAGGTTCTTCGCGAACTGGTCCTGGGGCAGGTCCCACTCGCCGGCGATGGAGATCGCGGGGCCGCCGTAGGTGTAGACGAAGAACGCCACGTTATCGAAGTACGACGCGGGCGTGCCGTCGGTCCCGATGTTGTAGCGCGCATCCTCCGTCAGACCCAGCGCGACCTGGACGTGCGTCGTGCCGGGCTCGAGCAGGTCCGTGACCACGAAGGAGCTGCGGCCGTAGGCACCCTGGGCGCTGTAGTAGATCGTGTTGCGATCGGCCCAGCCGTACCAGGTGTTGCCGCCGTCGGTCGAGCAGCGGACGTGCCAGACCTGGAAGACGCCGTCGAACGTCGCCGTGCCGTACGGCGAGTGCAGGTAGTTGCCGAACTGCAGCGCAGCGGCGACGTAATCGCCGGCGGGCCACGCCAGGGCCGGCGACCAGATCTCGTTGGCCAGCAGGTTGTCGTCCGTGTTCGCACCCAGGGCGCCGCCGGTGCAGTTGCGGGTGTAGCCGCTGGGACCGTAGGTGTACAGGGTGTTCGAGGACGGGCCCACGCCGGGGACGACGAGGCCGTCATCGACGAACGCGAACTGCGGGGTCTCGTTGGTCACGCAGGGATCGAGGTCCTCGAGCAGAGGCCAGACCTTGCTGAAGTCGCCGTAGCCCTGGGGCACCACGGTGAACCAGTTGGGGCCGATGCCGCTGTTGAAGTCGTCGAACGTCTGCAGGACGCCGCCGAAGTAGACGCTGACGTTGTCCAGCTGGCTGTGACCCTGGCTCGGGTACAGGCAGTCGCTGTCGGACCAGGCGCCGTCGGCGTCGGCCTGCCAGCGCAGGTGGACCTCGTTGCCGTTGACGTAGTCGGCGGCGGTGATGGTGAAGGTCTCATCCACGGCCTCGGCCACGCCGGCGCCGTTCCAGGTCGCATGCTCGACCCAGCCCGCGGGGGTCTCGTAGCGCAGGCCCAGGAAGTCGTAGTTGGGCTCGTTGTCGTAGCTCACGACCGCCGTCACGCGGACGACCGTGTCGTTGGCCGGGTTCGCCACGGTGCCGACCCAGTCCAGGTACTCGAGGAAGCCGTTCGAGTAGCCGGAGAAGTCGCCGGTGCCGCAGTCGTTCGGGAAGTTCTCGCCGGCCCACATGGCGGGGGTGCCGGTGGGGCTCTGGTAGCTCGACACGTGCCAGCGCGAGTACGCCGGCGCGGTCAGGTCCACGCCCGTCCAGCCTTCCGCGTCGGGAAGGTTGGGGTTGACGTTGTTCTGGAACTTGCCGTCGTTGCGGGCGGGACCGCCGATCAGGTACACGGTGTCCTGCTTGGCCGTCGAGCCGCTGGACGACAGGTCCATGGTATTGGTGACGTCGACCATGTTGTAGTCGGCGAAGCGCTGGGGGCTGCCGACGGCGAAGGCGGAGCCAGCCGTCAAGAGCAGGACCAAGCACACGAGAGTGAGTTTCCTCATACTTTCCCCCCATCGTTGAACAAGTCAACAAATGGTGCAGGTGAAAGGCATTGCCCTCGAGTTCCCGCAGGAAGATCGAAGGCTCCAGCAGTGCAGGCAAAAGCTCTTCCAGTCACTGGCCTCAGGGGGCTTGCTGTGAAGGGGTCTTTTCCTCTGTGACCGTGACGGTTTGACTCGCGAATCAAGCAAGCGTGTCAAGTTAATAGGGACTTACTTGGAGTGGAGTCGGGCGCAACGTCACGTCGGAAAAGGCTTTTGCCCTTGAGTCGCACGCGTGAGCATACCCAAGCCCCCCCCCCAAGTCAATAGCATATGTCAAAAATCACAGGGGCCCCGGACGGGGCCCCCGGCGGCGGAGGAGGCGGATTGGGTCAGGAGGCGGATTCCAGCGGGGCCACCTCGCTGAAGTCGGCGAACTGGGCGAAGAGCCCGTAGACCTCGCGCAGGAAGGCGTGGCGCAGGTCCCGCAGGTCGGCCTGGTCGGCGTTGACCCGGACCGTCTCGAAGAACCCGTCGATGGCCGGTCCCAGGGCCGAAAGGGCCCGGAAGACCCCGATGTAGTCCCCCGACTCCCGCGAGGCGAGCAGGTCCGGGACGGCGGCGGCCACCGCGGCGGCCAGGGCGGTTTCGGCCGGCTCGGGCAGCCCGTCGAACCCCCGGCCGTCGGGGGTGCCCCCTCCCGCCAGCCAGCGCTCTGCACAGGCGGCGAGCGCCGCCCCGGCGAGGGTGCGGCCCTCCAGGATGTTGCGGCAGCGCTTGAAGCCCTTGGCGAGCAGCAGGAAGTCCGCCTGCTCCCGGAACCCGTCCAGGGCGCGGGCCCAGGCGGCGGCGTCGGTCGGGTCGTTCCCGTGGGCGGCCAGCACGGCCCGCACGGCCTCCGGCGAGATGCCGCCGGCCACCAGCTGGCCCTCCAGCCGGGTGCGCGCGAACAGCAGGATCTCGCCGAGCGCGAGGGCGCGGCGGTCCGCGTCGGCCAGGGCCGCGTAGCCCGCCAGGGCCGCCGCCACGGCGGCGGCGAGGTCGATGCGCGCGCCGCGGTCCATCAGGATGCGCTGCACGGCCAGGGTGTGGCGGCGCAGCGCGTAGGGGTCCTTGGCGCCGGTCGGCGCGAACCCGGCCAGCCAGCAGCCCGCCAGGGTGTCCAGCCGGTCGGCGGCGGCCAGCGCGGCGGCGGCCGCGCCGGCGGGCAGCCCGTCCGCGGCCGAGCGGGGCCGGTAGTACTCCTCGAGCAGCGCGCACACGGCGGGCGGCTCCCCCGACGCCGCGGCGTAGCGGGCGCCGATGGTGCCCTCGAGCTTCGTGAACTCCTTGCCGTCGCGGATCATCTCGGTGACGAGGTCGAACTTGCAGATCCGCGCGGCGCGGATCAGCGCCGGCGGCGGCGCCCCGCCGTCGCCCAGACCCCCGGCCCAGAGGCTCTCCACCAGGCGGCCCACGCGGCCCACCTTGTCCAGCACCGAGCCGTAGCCCTCGAGCCAGGTCACGTCCGCGAGGCGGGCGGTGTGCTGGTCGGGCGTGAGCTTCAGGTCGCCGCGCCAGTAGAACAGGGCGTCGTTGAGCCGCGCGTTGAGCACCTTCTCGTTCCCGCGGACCACGTTGTCCAGGGCGGTGCCGTCGCCGTCGCGCACCGCGAAGAAGACCGGCAGCAGGCCGCCGCCGTCGCCGCGGCGCACCGCGAAGTAGCGCTGGTGGGACTTCAGGGCGGTGACGATCACCTCGTCCGGCAGGGCGAAGTAGGACTCGGGGATGGCGCCGAGGAAGGGCGTGGGGTGTTCCAGCAGGTCGGTGACCTCCTGCAGCAGCTCCTCGTCCTGGACGACCTGGCCGCCGGCTTCGCGCGCCAGCCGCTCCCCGCCCTCGCGCACGACGCGGCGGCGCTCGTCCTGGTCCGGCTCCACGCCGCAGGCCCGCAGCGCCGCGAGGTACGCGCCGGGCGCGGCGATCTCGACCGGCGCGCCTTCGGCCAGGGTGCGGTGCCCCCGCGAGACGCGGCCGGCGCGCAGGCCGGCGAACTCCAGCGGCAGCACCTGGTCGCCGAGCAGGGCCACCAGCCACTGGACGGGCCGCGCGTACTCGAAGTCGGAGGTCCCCCAGTGCATCGTCTTGGGGAAGGGGATCGACGTCAGCAGCCCGGGCAGGCGCTCGGCCAGCAGGTCGGCGGCGGTGCGGCCGGCCAGCGTGCGGCGCACGCCCAGGAAGGCGCCGCCCTTGCCGTCGCCCAGCTCCAGGCAGTCGCCGATCTCGACGCCGTTCTTGCGGGCGAAACCCAGGGCGGCCGGGGTGGGCGCGCCGTCCGCGCCGCGGGCCGCCGACAGCGGGGGCCCCTTGACCTCGACGACGCGGTCGGCCTGGCGCTCGGCGAGGGCCTCGACCAGCACGGCGAGCCGGCGCGGCGTGGCCAGCACCCGCAGGCCGCGGTGCGCCAGCGACAGCTCGTCCAGCAGGGCCGCGAAGCCCGCGGCCACGTGCTGGCGCTCGACGGGCAGGAAGCGGGCCGGCAGCTCGTCGGTGCCGATCTCGAACAGGAACGGGAGCATCCTCGCACCGGTCATCGGGTCTCCTCCTCGCGGCGCAGCAGGGGGAAGCCCATGGCCTCCCGCTTCTCCAGGTAGGCCTGCGCGACGCGGCGGGAGAGCACGCGCACGCGCTTGATGTAGCCGGTCCGCTCGGTGACGGAGATGGCGCCGCGCGCCTCCAGCAGGTTGAAGAGGTGGCTGCACTTGATCACCGCGTCGTAGGCCGGGTAGACCAGGCCCGCCTCGACCAGGCGCAGCGCCTCGGCCTCGCGGTCGTCGAAGTGCCGTCGGTACATCTCGACGTCGGCGTGCTCGAAGTTGAAGGCGGAGAACTCCTGCTCGAACTGGCCCTGCACGTCGCCCCAGGTCAGGCCCCCGCCCCACAGCAGGTCCTTCACGTGCCCGACGCCCTGGATGTACATGGCCAGCCGCAGCAGGCCGTAGGTCAGCTCGACCGACACCGGGTTCAGGCGCAGCCCGCCCACCTGCTGGAAGTAGGTGAACTGCGAGATCTCCATGCCGTCGATCCAGACCTCCCAGCCCAGCCCGCTGGCGCCCAGGGTCGGCGACTCCCAGTCGTCCTCCACGAAGCGGATGTCGTGCTCGCGCGGCTCGATGCCGATGGCGCGCAGCGACTCCAGGTACAGGCCCTGCGAGTCCGCCGGGTTCGGCTTCAGGATCACCTGGTACTGCAGGAACTGCTGGACGCGGTTCGGATTCTCGAGGTAGCGGCCGTCCTTGGGCCGGCGGCTCGGCTCGACGTAGGCGACCTTCCAGGGCTCGGGCCCGAGGCAGCGCAGGAAGGTGGCCGGGTTGAAGGTGCCGGCGCCCACTTCGGAGTTGTAGGGCTGGATGATGACGCAGCCCTGGTCCATCCAGAACCTCTGGAGGCCGGCGATCATCTCCTGGTAGCTCAGCATGGCTCGTCGTCCTTTGCGGCCGCGGCCGCGGCGTCGGCGCTCCGCGCCGCGCGCAGCAGCTCCAGGCCCGCGGGCAGGCGGTACTCCGGCAGGTGATAGGTCAGGAAGCGGTGCAGCAGGATCCCCGTTTCGCGGGAGGTCCGCCGCGAGGACCGCTCCGGCGCGGCGCCGCCCAGCGACCGCAGGGCCGCCAGCGTCTCGGGCGCGAGCGGCCGGTCGTCCGCCCCGGCGCACGCGCCGCAGACCGCGCCCCCGGCGGCCGGGCTGAACCGGCAACCCGGCGCCTCGAGGCCGCCGCCGCAGGCGGCGCAGGCCGCCAGCTCCGGCGCGATCCCCTGCAGCTCCAGCAGCGCCGTCTCGAAGGCGTAAAAAAGCGGGGCCTCGTCCCCCGCCGCGCAGGATGATAGCATCTCCAGGTAGCGGCGGCAAAGGCCAAACAGGCCCGTCTCGCGCACGCCGCTGGGCCGGCAGCGGTCGGCCAGCTCCAGGGCCGACAGGGCGTAGGCGGTGCGTTCGAGGCTGTTGGCGTCGAGCAGGGGGTCGAGCAGCAGGGAGCCGCCCTTGAGGTACTGCAGCTCCCGCCCGGGGCTCCAGCCGAACTCCACCTCCACCAGGCGGCCGGGCCCGACCAGGGGCTGCAGGCGCGACAGGCCCTGGCGCGCGCCCTTGGCGATGACCCGCACGTAGCCCCGCGCCTCGGTCAGCAGCGAGGCGACCACGCTGGTCTCGCCGCTGGGCCAGGCCCGCAGCACCACGGCCCGGGAGTGGACGACGGGTTGCGGCAGGACCGGCACGTCGCCCCCCGTCAGCGGATGAGCAGGGAAGCCATGCCCAGGTAGATCATCACGGCGATGAAGTCGTTCGACATGGTGATGAACGGCCCGGTGGCGATGGCCGGGTCGGCGCCGGCCCGGTAGAGCAGCAGCGGGATGGTCGTGCCGATCATCGCCGCGCTGAGGATCACGGTCATCATGGCGATGGTCAGCACGACCGCCACCTCCATGTCCCCGAGCAGCAGGCGCGCGGCGACCATCACGCAGGCCGAGATCAGGGAGCCCGTCAGCAGGGCGGTGCCCAGCTCGCGCATGAGGTAGCGGCCGATGCGGTAGATGCTGACCTCGCCGGTGGCCAGGCCGCGCACCACCACCGAGGAGGTCTGGATGCCGGTGTTGCCGCCCATGGCCATGATCGCCGGCAGGAAGAAGGTCAGCGCCACGGTGGTGGTGATGGTCGCCTGGTGGTGCTTCATGATCTGCATCGTCGCCATCTCGCCGGCCAGGGCGCCGAGCAGCCAGGGCAGGCGGGCGCGGGCGACGCGCACGGGCGAGGTCTCGCCCAGCTCCTCGCTGGTGCCGGCGAGCAGTCCGTAGTCCTCGGTCGCCTCCTCCTCCAGGACGTCGATCACGTCGTCGGCCTGGATGACGCCCACCAGCCGGCCCGCGGCGTCGACGACCGGCAGGGTGACCAGGTCGTGCGTCTGCACGTAGAGGGCCACGTCCTCCTGGTCGAGGTCCACCGAGACGCGCAGCGGGTCGCGCTCCATGATCGTGTCGACCGGGGTCGACCAGGGCTGCAGCAGCATCGTCACCAGCGGGATGCGCCCGGCGGGGCAGCCGTCGCCGTCGACCACGAAGACGAAGTGCAGCCCCTCGCGGTCGTCCGCCTCGACGGCGCGCACGGCGTCGACCGCCTGCATGATCGTGGCGTCCTGCGGCACCGCGATGAATTCCTTGGCCATCAGGCCGCCGGCGGTGTCCGGCTCGTAGCGGAGCAGCTCGGCGACGTCCTGGCGCTCGGCCGGCTCCATCGCCGCGAGGATCTCGCGGGCCTGGTCGTCCTCCAGCTCGCCGACGAAGTCGGCCGCCTCGTCCGAGGGCATCTCCTCGATGAGGTCGGCGATGGCCTCGATGTCCAGCAGCTGCAGCAGGGCCGAGACGCTGTACTGGTCGATCTCGGCCAGCACGTCGGCGACGAGGTCGGGCGGCAGCAGCTGCAGCACGCGCGCGGTGTCGTCGACGCCGAGGTAGCGCAGGCTCTCCGAGAGGTCGCCGGGCGAGAGGGCGGCGGCCGTGCGGCGCAGCTCCTCCAGGTCGCCCTCGCGCAGCTGCCGCTCGAACAGCTCGGCGTAGCCGTGCCACTGCTCCTCGAGCTTGCTGGCGTCGAGCAGGGTCTCCTCGGCCTCGTTCGTCTCGGCGCCGGGCTCGAGCTTCGGGTCGCTCATGGGGCGCCCCCCCCATCCCCGCGCGTCGCCGCGGCGGCGGCGCGCGCCAGGGCCTCGTCGATCACGCGGCCGCGGCCGGCCTCGAGCACCGCCCCCCCCGAGATGATCAGGCGGATGCCCTCCTCGACCGTCAGCGGCAGCGCCGTCGTCTGCTCGCGCGGGATCAGCAGCAGGAACCCCGAGGTGGGGTTGGGGGTGGTCGGCAGGAAGACGTGCGTCAGCGACCGCGCCGGTTCGTCCTGGGTGACGAACCCCAGCGAGTAGAGGCCGCGGCGGGGGTACTCGAAGGCGACCACCTTCTGGAACGCCTGGCGGTTGTCGGCGAGCAGCACCTCGGAGACCTGCTTGACGGCCCCGAACACGCTCTTGATGACCGGGATGCGGGCGACCAGGCGGTCGACCGCGCCGAACATGGCCACGCCGATGAGGGTGCGCGTGACCAGGCCGATCAGCACCACCACGATCAGGCTGCCGATCACGCCCATCAGCGTGATCAGGAACGGCGGCAGGTGGTCGCGCAGGTAGGGGAAGCGCTCGAGACCGGGCCGCAGCGCGCGGTCGACCAGCAGGTAGACCCGCCACAGGATCGCGCCGGTGATCGCCGCCGGCGCGATCGTCAGCAGCCCGGTCAGGAAGTACTGCTTCAGGCGCGAGGTCATTCCGGCGCCTCTTTCGGGTTGCGGCCCGGCAGCGGGGACGGCGACGCGAGGCGGACCTGCATGATGCGCCGGTCCTCGACCCGCTCGACCTCGACCTCGAGCCCGGCGACGGCCACGCGGTCGCCCTGCTCCGGCACCCGGCCCGCGGCTTCGTAGATCAGGCCCGCCAGCGTTTCGCTGCCCTCGCCCAGGGGCAGTTCGACGCCCAGCACGTCCTGCAGGTCCTCGAGGTTGATCTTGGGGTCGACGCGCAGCGAGCGGTCGTCGAGCCAGGTGAAGAGCGACTCCTCCTCGTCGAACTCGTCCTCGATCTCGCCGACGATCTCCTCGAGCACGTCCTCGAGCGTGACCAGGCCGGCGGTGCCGCCGTACTCGTCGATGACCACCGCCATGTGGATGCGCTGGGAGCGGAACTCCGCCAGGACCTCGTCGAGCCGCTTGCTCTCGGGAATGAAATAGGCGGGACGCGCCAGGCCGCCGACCTTGCGGTCGCCGTCGCGCAGTCCCTCGCCGTCCACCAGCGACAGCAGGTCCTTGGCGTAGAGCAGGCCCACGACGCGGTCGATGCCGCCCTCGTAGAGGGGGATGCGCGAGTGGCGGCACTCCTCCACGGCGCGCACGGCCTCGCGGACCGGACAGCCGGCGTCCAGGGCGACCATGTCGATGCGCGGGACCATGATCTCCCGCACCGCCGTCTCCCGGAAATCGAAGATGCTCTGGATCATCTCGCGCTCGTCGTGCTCCAGGCTGACCCCGTCCTGCTGGTCGTCGATGAGGCTGCGGATCTCGCCGGCGCTCAGCTGGGAGCCGGCGTCGGCGCCGGGCAGCGTGTCCTCGGGGCGGGCGCCCAGGCCCATCAGCAGCGACGTCCACGGGCGCAGCAGCCAGACCGCCGGCGCCATGACGCGCACCTGCAGCCGCGCGGCCGCCACGCCGGCGCTGCGGGCCGACCATCTGGCCAGGGCGGCGCCCAGCGACCAGGCCACGGCCACGCCCAGCGCGACCGTGGCGTAGAAGCGCAGGCCGCCCGGCTCGGGCCAGGCCGCGGACGCCCAGCGGCCGGCCGCCAGGCAGCCGACGGCGGTCGCCGCCAGGTGCAGCGTCCCCGCGGTCGCGGCCAGGCGCTGCGGGACCTCGAGGCTGCGCCGCAGGCCCGGACCGAGCGACTCGGGATCCAGCAGGCCGTTGCGGTAGAGCCCGACCACGCGCGAGTAGGCCGCCAGCAGGCCCACCATCAGCATGGCGAAGGCGTAGGCGGCCGCGAAGACCAGCAGTTCCGTCACCCCGTACTCACCGGCGCCCATCGTCCGCCTCCTCCCCCGCCAGCGGGTGCGGCCGGCCCCGCCGGGCGAGCAGGTCCGACTCCCTGGCGCGCATGGCCGCCGCCTCGGGCGGCGTCTCGTGGTCCCATCCCAGCAGGTGCAGGGCGCCGTGGACCGTCAGCAGCGCGAATTCCGCGGCGACGTCCCAGCCGTGAAGCTCGCATCTGCGGCGCACGAACTCCGGCGCGATCACGAGCGAGCCCGCGTCGCCCGGGTCCTCGCACGGCTCGTCCCCGGCGCCGTCCCACCACAGGTCGCAGGCGGCGTGGCCCTCCCCCGCCCGCACGGCGGGGGGGCCCTCGCCCGCGGCGACCAGGTTCCCGAACGACAGCACGTCCGTGGGCTCCGGCTTGCCGCGGTAGAGCCCGTTGAGGCGGGCCATCTCCGCGTCGTCGACCCAGACCTGCTCGGCGGTCCAGTCCGCCGGGCCCACCGGCTCGGCCAGCGCGGCCAGCTCGTCCCGCGCCGCGGCGTCCGGGACCGCGTCGCCCGCGAGCCTGATCACCGTCAGCAGCCTCATGTCCAGTCCCTGCCGTGGGGCGTGTCGGCGTGCTCGCGCTGGCCGGGGTACGGGATGCGGGCGTGGTGGATCCCGGCCAGCAGCGGCACGAAGGCCTCGCGCACGGCGGCGATGTCCCGCAGGGTCAGGCCGCAGTGGTCCAGCTCGCCGCAGAGCATGCGCTCGTCGGCGACCTGCTTGACCACCTCGCGGATGCGCCCGGGCGTGGGTTTCGCCAGCGCGCGCGTGGCGGCCTCGACGGCGTCGGCGAGCATCAGGATCGCCGTCTCGCGGCTCTGCGGCTTCGGACCGGGATAGCGGAAGTCGTCGACCTTGACCGTCTCGTTGCTCTCGTTCTGCAGGGCCTTGTGGTAGAAGAACTTCATCACGTGCGTGCCGTGGTGCTCGGGGATGAAGGCGACCACGGCCTCCGGCAGCCGCCACTGGCGCGCCAGCGCGATGCCGTCCTTCACGTGGGCGGCGACCACCAGGGCGCTGAGGCTCGGGCTCAGGTCGTCGTGCTTGTTCGGACCGCCCCCCTGGTTCTCGACGAAGTACTCGGGCTTGTTCAGCTTCCCGATGTCGTGGAACAGCGCGCCGACGCGCGTCAGCAGGGAGTTCGCGCCCACCGCCCGGGCGGCGTTCTCGGCCAGCTGGCCGACGACCTGGCTGTGGTGGAAGGTGCCCTGCGATTCCAGGGCCATCCGCTTGAGCAGCGGGTGGTTGAGGTCCGACAGCTCGATCAGCGTCAGGTCGCTGCACACGCCGACCCGCGGCTCGACGATCGGCAGCAGGAACAGGCCCAGCGCCACCGACGCCACCGGCGAGAGGGCGGCCACCAGCGCCTCGTGCAGCAGCCCCAGGGCCCGCGCGCCGCCGGCGGCGCGCTCCAGCACCACCAGGGCCACGCCCGCTCCGGCGAGGATCGCGATCGCCTGGTAGAACTGGCTCCGCTGGCGGATGCGCCGCATGAAGGTCACCGCCAGCAGCCCCATCACCAGCCACGACACCGTCGCGGCCTCGCCGGCGGCCGCATGGAAGGAGAGCAGCCCGGCCGTCAGCAGCGTCATCGCGTAGCCCACGCGGTCGCGGAACAGCACCGTGGCCAGCATGCCGAGCAGCGTGACCGGCACCGCGTACGAGCCCAGCGCGGGGTGCGCGAGGCAGGCCGCGCCGGCGACCAGCACCATGCCCAGCAGCAGGGCCGCGGTGACCAGCCGCCGCGGTTCGCGCAGCAGGAGCGGGAAGTAGAGGGAGGCGACCCAGCCGAACAGCAGCAGCACGCCCAGGACCAGCGCCGAGCGCGCGGCCTGCCGCAGCAAGCGCGAGCCTCCCCCCGGTTCGCCCTGCGCCACGAGGTGGGCCTGCAGCGCGTCCAGGTCGAGCGCGTCCTGCGCCGTCAGGCGCACGCCCTTCTCGACCACGCGCTCGCCCGCCAGGAAGGCGCGCTCGACCGGCACGGCCTCGCGGGCGGCGAGCCGCCGCGCCCGCGTGTCCTCGTCGCTGTAGACGAGGTTGGGCAGCACCAGCGGCCGCAGCAGCAGCCCGCCCCAGGCGGCGGGCTCGGGGGCGAGGCCGGCCGCGGACATGGCCAGCTGGAGCCTCGCCGCCACGTCCTGCTGCGCGGCCAGCGTCGCGACGTCGGCGACCGCCTCGCCGGCGGCGCTCAAGATCCGGACCTGCCGGTACGCGCCCGGCGGCAGCACGTCCACCACGCCGTCGTCCAGGACGCGCCGCAGCGCGTTCTCCGCCGCGGCGAAGAACGCCGCCGGATCGGGCAGGGCCAGGGCCCGCGCCGCATCCTGGGCCGCGATCTCCGGGAAGAGCAGCCCCACCAGCTCGGCGCGCTGCTCCAGGGAGATCTCCGTCTGTCCGGCCCGGCGCACGATCGCGTCGCGCCAGGAGGAGAGCCGGTCGAGCGCGTCGCGGCGCGGGTTGCCCAGCCGGCGCAGCACCGGCGGCTCGGCCATCATGGCCTGCATCTGGCGCATCTCGATGTCCTGGGCGAGCACCGGCGCGTTGAAGGGCACCGGCGCCAGGATGTCGCGGTCGGCGATCTCGCCCGCGTCCGGGAAGTCGAGGTCGACGCGCGGCACCACGGGCATCAGCTGGGCGTGCAGCAGCACCAGCGCCGCGGCCACCGCGGCGGGCCAGACCCAGCGGCGCCAGCCGGTCGCGGTCGTCCGCTGCAGCATCCGGCGGCTGCCCACCGCCAGGCGCGACGAGCGTCCGCCCTCGCGGGGCGCCCTCATCCAGCCGAAGACCGGCCAACCGATCACGCCGCCCCCCCTCGCGCCGTCACTTCTTCCCGCCGCGTTCCTCCGCCTCGCGGAACGCCTCCACGATGCGCCGCACCAGCGGGTGGCGCACCACGTCCCGCTGCGTCAGCTCGACGAAGGCGATGCCTTCGGTGCCGGCCAGGATGTCGCGGACGCGCACCAGGCCGGAGTCCTTGCCCGGCGCCAGGTCGATCTGCGTGACGTCGCCCGTGATGACGGCCTTCGACTGGTGGCCCAGCCTGGTCAGGAACATCTTCATCTGCCCGAGCGTGGTGTTCTGGGCCTCGTCCAGGATGACGAAGGCCTGGTTCAGGGTGCGGCCGCGCATGTAGGCCAGCGGCGCGGCCTCGATCACCCCGCTGCTCATGTAGCGCTGGATGCGGCCGGGGCCCACCGTGTCCCCCAGCGCGTCGTGGAGCGGCCGCAGGTAGGGATCGATCTTCTCCTGCAGGTCGCCGGGCAGGAAGCCGAGCTGCTCGCCGGCCTCGACCGCCGGCCGCACCAGGATGATGCGCTCGACCAGCCCGCGCTTGAGGTAGTCCATCGCCATGACCACGGCCAGGTAGGTCTTGCCGGTGCCGGCCGGCCCGATGGCGAAGACCACGTCGTGGGCGCGGATGGCCTCGACGTAGGACTGCTGGCCCGCGGTCTTGACGCGGATGGCGCGGCGGTTCCCGGCCACCAGCAGCGTCTCGCCCACCGCCTCGGGCTCGCCGTCCTGCGGGCGCAGGTGCTGCTCCAGCACGTAGTGGACGCTCACGGTGTCCAGGGCCTTCTCCCGCTCCAGCAGTTCGACCAGCCGGCAGACCACCTTGGCCATCGTCTCGGTCTCGGCGGGCTCGCCGCGCAGGACCAGGGCGTCGCCGCGCACCGAGATGCTGCCGCCGTAGTGCTCCTCCAGGACGCGCAGGTTGGCGTCGTGCCAGCCCAGCAGGGCGAACTGGTCGACGCCCGCGAGGTCGACCGACGCTTCGCCGGGCGCCGCCGTGCTCAGCCGGTCCGTGGCGCCGCTCATCCTCGCTCCGCCTCGTCCACGACCCGGATGTGCAGCTCCGCCAGCTGGGCGTCGCTGATGCCGCCCGGCGAGTCGTCCAGGGGCGAGGAGGCCAGGTAGGTCTTCGGGAACGCGATCACGTCGCGCAGCGAGGAGCTGCCGGTCAGCAGCATCGCGATGCGGTCCAGGCCCAGGGCGATGCCGCCGTGCGGCGGCGCGCCGTACTCCAGGGCGTCGAGGAAGAAGCCGAACTTGTCGCGCGACTCCTGCTCGGTCATGCCGACCACGCGGAAGACCGCCTCCTGGAGCGCGCGGCGGTGGATGCGGATGCTGCCCGAGCCCAGCTCGACCCCGTTGCAGACCAGGTCGTAGAGCTGGCCGTGGCACGCGCCGGGATCGCTCTCGAGCAGGGGCTCGCTCGCGGCGTCGGGCATCGTGAACATGTGGTGGCAGGCCGCCCAGGCGCCGGTCTTCTCGTCCCGCTCGAACAGGGGGAAGCTGCGCACCCAGGCGAAGGCCCAGGCGCCCTCGGGGATCCAGCCCCGCTGCGCGCCCAGCTCCAGCCGCACGGCGCCCAGCGCCGCGCCGACGGTCGCCGCCGGACCGGCGCCGAACAGGACCAGGTCGCCCTCGCGCAGCCCGAGCCGCTCGCGCAGCGCCGACTGGAACGGCGCCGTCATGAACTTCGCGATCCCGCCGTCGAAGCCCTCGGCGGTCGCCTTGACGAAGGCCATCCCGCGGGCGCCGCGCTTGCGCGCGACCTCCTCGAGGTCGGTGATCTGCTTGCGGCTGTAGCCGGCGCAGCCCTCGGCGGCGAGGCAGCGCACGACGCCCCCCTCGGCGACGGCCGCCGCGAAGACGCCGAAGCCGCTGTCGGCCGCCAGGTCGCTCACGTCGCGGATCGGGCAGCCGAAGCGCAGGTCGGGCTTGTCGGACCCGTAGAGGTCCATGGCCTCGGCGTAGGAGAGCCGCGGGAACGGCGTGGGCAGCTCGATGCCGGCGGCCTCGCGGAACAGGGTCGCCACCATCCCCTCCACGAGCGCGAAGATCTCCGGCTCGGTCACGAAGCTCATCTCGAGGTCGATCTGGGTGTGCTCGGGCTGGCGGTCCTTGCGCAGGTCCTCGTCCCGCAGGCAGCGCGGCAGCTGGTAGTAGCGGTCCACGCCCGAGACCATCAGGATCTGCTTGTACAGCTGCGGCGACTGCGGCAGCGCGTAGAAGCGTCCCGGGTGGATGCGGCTGGGCACGACGTAGTCGCGCGCCCCCTCGGGCGTCGTCTTGATCAGCAGCGGCGTCTCGACCTCCAGGAAGTCGCGCTCCCCGAGGTAGCGGCGCACCGCCTGGGCGGCCCGGTGGCGCACCATCAGGTTGTTCATCATCTCGGGCCGGCGCAGGTCGACGTAGCGGTACTTCAGGCGCAGCTCGTCCGCGGCCTGCGCCGCCTGGTCGAGCTGGAAGGGCAGCGGCTTGCAGGGGTTGAGCACCTCGATCTCCGCCGCCGCCACCTCGACCGCGCCGGTGACCATCGTCTGGTTGACCATGCCCTCGGGCCGGGGGCGGACGCGCCCGGACACCGAGATCACCGACTCCAGCTTCACCAGGCCGCTGCGCGCGGGCAGGTCGCCGTCCTCGAAGACCACCTGGACGGTGCCGTAGCGGTCCCGCAGGTCGATGAAGGTGACGCCGCCCATGTCGCGGATCTTCGCGGCCCAGCCGGCCAGCCGGACGGTCTCCCCCACGCGGGAGGTGTCGATGTCGCAGCACCGGTGCGTCCGGATCAGTTTCGCTTCGCTCACGAGCCCAGCACCTCCCGCACCGCCGCGAGCAGGCCGTCGCCCGCCACCTCGCGCTGGTGCCCGTCGTTCAGGTCCTTCATCTGGAATTTGCCGGCGGCGAGCTCGTCGTCGCCGGCGATCAGCACGAGCCGCGCCCCGCGCGCGTGGGCGCCCTTCATCTGGGCCTTGACCCCGCGTCCGGTCGTGTCCACCTCGACGCGGCACACGCCGCGCAGCAGCTCGGCGTGGGCCAGGGCGTGGATCATCGCCGGCTGGCCGAGGCAGGCCATGTAGACGTCCACCGGCGACTGCCGGCTCAGCTGCGGGTCGAACTCCTCGGGGTACAGGTGCCGCAGCGTGCGCTCGACGCCCAGCGAGAAGCCCACGGCCGGCGTCGGCGGCCCGCCGCACTGCTCGACCAGCCCGTCGTAGCGGCCGCCGCCGCACAGCGCGCTCTGGCGCAGGTCCTGGCGCGCGGAGATCTCGAACGTCGTGCGCGTGTAGTAGTCGAGCCCGCGCACCAGCGACGGGTCCTCCGTCGCGCCCACGTCCATCGCGGCCAGCGACGTGCGCAGCGCGGCGTGGTGGTCGCGGCAGGCGCCGCACACCGCCTCGCTGATCGGCCGCATGCCGCCGAGCAGATCGCGGCAGGACTCGACCTTGCAGTCGAAGAGCCGCAGCGGGTTGATCTCCAGGCGGGCGCGGCAGGTCTCGCAGAAGCCCTCCGCGCGCCCGCGCGCCCAGGCCTGCAGCTCCGCCACGTAGCCGGGCCGGCACTCGGGGCAGCCGATCGTGTTGACCTGGACGGTCAGCCCCTCGGCGTCGACGGCCTCGAACAGCGCCAGGGCGGTGCGGATCACCTCGGCGTCCAGGACCGGCGAAGGCGAGCCGATGGCCTCGACCCCCACCTGGTGGAACTGGCGGTACCGGCCCGCCTGGGGCCGGTCGTAGCGGAACATCGGGCCCAGGTAGTAGAACTTCAGGGTGCCCGGCTGCCGGGTCAGGCCGTTCTCGAGGTAGGCCCGGACCACCGACGCGGTCGCCTCGGGCCGCAGGGTGATCTGCTCGCCGCCCTTGGTCTCGAAGGAGTACATCTCCTTGTCGACGATGTCGGTGCCCGAACCCACCGCGCGGGTGAACAGGTCGGTCGGTTCGATCAGGGGCGTGCGGATCTCGCCGAAGCCGTAGCGCTCCAGCACCTCGCGCCAGCGCTCTTCGCACCAGCGCCAGCGCTCCATCTCCTCGAGCAGGACGTCGCGCGTGCCCCGGGGCCGTCGGTACCTGATGTCCATGCTCCTCCTGCGCTCCTCGGTCCGGATTCCCGGCGGTCAGGGCTGCCTGGTGCGCCCGCCGACCACGATCATGACCTCCGGCGGCGTCAGCGACACCAGCGTGCAGGCCGCGGGGAGCCGCACGTCGGGCCGCACCGTGTGCGCGCCCGGCCCGAAGCTGCCGGCGGCGACCGTCAGGGCGACGGCGTCGTCGGGCATGGCGGCCAGGGCCGGGGCCGGCCCGCGGACCTCCACGTCGGCCACGGGGGGGAAAACCTCGACGCGAAGGCTCCCGCTGTCAAGCCGGGGCACCAGCGGGACGCGCGCGAAGACCCGCCGGCCCGCTTCGGCCACGACCGCCGAGACGCGCACCTCCCGCGGCGCGGTCCAGAGCTGGGGCCGCGGCGCGTGCACGGCCCGCATGATCTCGAGGCTTCCGGTCCCGCGGCCGATCGCGACGGGATCGGTGCGGGGGCGGCCCGCCCCCGGCAGGAAGCGGGACGGACCGACCAGCTGGACGGTGGCCGGCGAGGCGGTCGGCGCGGCGGCCAGCACCCGGTCCGCGGGGGCGTCCTCGGCGACCGGGACCTCGACCGGGACGGCGACCGAATCGATGCGGTCCACGTAGAACTCGAGCCGCGCGGGAGAGGTCACCTGGATGTCCACCAGCTCGCCCCGCCGACCATCGACCGTCACTTCCCGCTCCACCACGCCGCCGGGCTCCGCCCCGCCGAGGTCCACGAGGGCCTCGCCCAGCTCGCGCCCGAAGTACCGGTTCAGGAAGAAGTTCAGCTTGGTGCCGCCGGCCCGGATCCGCACCGCCTCGGGCACGAGGTTGCCCGCGAGGGTGCAGCCGCGGGCCAGGCCGGTCACGCGCAGCGGGACCTCCACCTCGCGGGTGACCTGGCGGTCGGAAGCCACCTGGATCCACAGCAGGATCGAGACGGCCAGGCAGCAGATCTTCAGCAGGTGCCGGTTCATGGCGCGCGTCGCCTTTCGGGGGTGGCGGGAACCACGTCAGGGCAGCAGCAGCTTCTGGCCGACCAGCACCCGGTCGGTCTTGAGGCGGTTGCGGTCCTTGATCGCCTTGACCGTCGTGCGGTGCCGCTGCGCCAGCGCCGAGAGCGAGTCCCCCCGCCGCACCACGTAGCGGGTCTGCCACTCGGCGGCCTTCGTCGCGGGCGCCAGCGGCCGCTCGCCGCGCCAGGCGAAGATGCCTTCGCACAGGATCCGGGCCAGCTTGCGCCGCCCCTCGGCCGACTCGAGCAGGGCGCGGTCGCCCCGGTGCGAGAGGTAGGCCACCTCGACCAGGACCGAGGGCATCGCCAGCGTGCGCAGCACCTGGAAGCCCGCCTGCTTGACCTTCTTGGCCGCGACCACGCGCGAGCGGCGCGCCTCCTGCAGCAGGTGCTCGGCGAGCCGGTTCGACTGGGTCAGCACCTGGCTGAGCCGCAGGTCCATCAGGATGGCGAGCACCGCGTCGTCGTCGCGCTCCTGCGGCGCGAGGCCGACGAGGTCGGCGGCGTTCTCCTTGTTCGCGAGCTCGCGCGCCTCGCGGTCGGTCGCCTTCTGCTGCGAGAGGAGGTAGACCTCCATGCCGTTGATCGCGGTGTTGCGGTGCGTGTTGGCGTGCACCGAGACGAACAGGTCCCCGCCGGCCTCCTTGGCGATGCGCACCCGGTCGGCGAGGCTGACGAAGTAGTCGCCCTTGCGGGTCAGCACGGCGCGGTAGCCCTCGCGGGCGTCGATGAGCTTGGCCAGCTCCAGCGCGATCGCCAGCACCGCGTCCTTCTCGCGCAGGCCCTTGCGGATCGCGCCGGGGTCCATGCCGCCGTGGCCCGCGTCGATCACGACGGTCACCGGCCGCGTCGCGGTCGGTTCCCGCGGCGGCAGCTTCCCGTCCCCGCTGCCGGCGGTGTCGGCCGGCGCCGGGACGGCCGGCTCGCTCCCGCCCGTCGCGGCGGCCGTCGTGTCCGCACCCGTTCCCGCCGGCGCCGCGTCGGGCGCCGCGTCGGGGCTCTTGGCGGGCGTCACCACGGCCGGCGGGGCCCCCGCCGCGCGGAAGACGTCGATCACGATGCGGTCGGGCCGCCCGTCGGCGGCCTTCAGCGCGAAGTGCCGGTACGCGAGGTCGCCGGCCAGGTCGAGCACGATCTGGGCGCGGCCCGAGAGGGCGTTCCTGCGCACGCGCAGCAGCGTGCCGTCGCCGACCTCGAGCGTGCCGGTGTCGCGGAAGCGGGCCGCGGCGATGTTGACCGAGATGCGGTCGGGGCCGGTGACGCGGCGCAGGTCGTAGGCGGCGGGACCCGACAGGTCCAGCACGACGCGGGTGTGGTCGGGCGCGGTCCAGAACCGGATCTGGTCGATCACGACGCCCGCGCGGGCGGCCGGGGCGATCGCCAGCAGCAGGTACACGCTGAACAGCGCCACGGCGGCGGCTCGCGGCCGGGCGTTCGCGTCGGATCTGGGCCTCATGCCTGGTGCGCGCTCCTCTTCCCGGGACGAAGGATCTCGGGCGAGCGGACCATAGCACAGGGCCGCCGGACGCGCCAACAGGAGAACCCGGGGCCGCCGGCCTCCTTCAGGCGTAATCCCGCAGCAGCTCGCGGCCGGCCGACTGGCGCATCTTGCGCAGGGCCTTCTCCTTGATCTGGCGGATGCGCTCGCGGGTGAGCCCCAGCCGGCGCCCGATCGCCTCGAGCGTGAGCGCCTCGTCGTCGTCCAGCCCGTAGTAGAGCACGATGACCGTCGCCTCGCGGTCGCTCAGCGCGGCCAGGCTGCGGCGGACGTCCTCGCGCAGGACGCGCTCCAGCAGCCGGGCGTCGGCCCGGGGCTGGTCGTCGTCGGTGAGGGTCTCGCTCAGGGGACGGTCGCCCGCCTCGACGTCGTCGAGGGCGACCTCGCCGCCGCCGAGCTCCAGGCTGCGCCGCACGTCCTCGGTGGCCAGGCCGAGGATCGCGCCGATCTGCTCCGGCGTCGGGTTCTCCTGCCCCCCGCTCTGCAGCTGGGTGCGGGCCCGGTTGACCTTCAGCAGCTGGGCCGTCTGGTTCTGGGGCAGGCGCACCAGCCGCGAGTGGTCGAGCAGCGCCTGCAGGATCGACTGGCGGATCCACCACACGGCGTAGGAGATGAACTTGAAGCCGCGGGTCTCGTCGAAGCGGTCGGCCGCCTTGAGCAGGCCGAGGTTGCCCTCGTTGACGAGGTCCGCGAGCGTCAGCCCCTGGTGGACGTAGCGCTTGGCCACCGTCACGACGAACCGCAGGTTCGCGTTGACCAGCCGCTGCAGGGCGTCGCGATCGCCGGCGCGGCTGCGGCGGGCCAGATCGGCCTCCTCCTCGCGCGACAGCAGGGCGTAGCGGTTGATCTCCCGGAAGTAGACCTCCAGGCTCTTCTCGTGCATGGGGGGCACGATCGATGGTCTGTTCGCCATGACGTCCTCCTCTCCTGTTCTCGGTGCACGCATCCGTACGGTCCGACGCGCTCGCCGGTGATGACGGCTAGCCCTTCCCCGACGCCGGCTCCCTCTCGAGCAACCGGTAGCTCTCCACGCCGCCCGACACGATCAGCAGCATGACGGGGCCTTCGCCGCCGGCGGCCTCCTGCTGCAGGCGCCGCCACGTCGCGGCGCCGTCGGCGGGCTTCCCGTCGATCTCCAGGACCACGTCCCCGGGGTGCAGGCCGGCCCCGGCGGCGGCGCTCCCGGGCACGACCGCGACGATCATCAGGCCCCGGCCCGCCGCGACGCCCAGGGCGTCCCGCAGCCGCACGACCCGCGGGTCGTCGCCGTCCGCCGGCTCCACGACGAGTCCGAGCCACGCGCCGTCGTCGGCCCCGACGACCGCGGCGGCGGTGCTCTCCTCGGTCGGCGTGAGTTCGAGGTCGAGGTCGCGCCCGCCGCGCCGGACGCGGCAGGTGACGGCGGCGCCGACGTCGGCGTCCCCCACCAGGAACTGCAGGTCCCGCTCGCCGGCCACCGGCCGGCCGCCGAACGCCACGATGACGTCGCCGGCCTGCAGGCCGGCGGCCGCGGCCGGGGTCGCGGGCAGCACCGCTTCGACCAGCGCGCCGCGCGCCTGCCCGTCCTCGACGAAGTCGCCGGTGACCGCTCCCAGGTAGCCGCGGACGACGCGGCCGTGGGCGGCGATCTGCTCGAAGACCCGCCGGGCGTAGTTGCTGGGGATGGCGAAGCCGATGCCCTGGCCGGCGCTGTTGATCGCCGTGTTGACGCCGATCACGCGCCCCGCCAGGTCCAGCAGGGGGCCGCCGCTGTTGCCGAAGTTGATGGCGGCGTCGGTCTGCAGGAAGTCCTGGTAGCGGGGGGCCCCGCCGTGGATGGCCAGGTCGCGCCGCCCCTTGGCGCTGACCACGCCCACGGTCAGGCTGCCCTCGAGGTTGCCGAAGGGGTTGCCCACGGCGATCGCCCAGTCGCCGACGCGCACGCGGTCGGAGTCGCCGAAGACCAGCGGAGTCAGCCCGGCGCGCCCCACCTTCAGCACGGCGAGGTCGCTCGCGGGATCGGTTCCGACCACCTCGGCGACGACCGCCTGCGACTCGCCGCTCAGCCTCACGGTCACCACGTCGGCGCCGGCGATCACGTGGTTGTTGGTCAGGATGTGCCCGGATTCGCTGACCACGAAACCGGTGCCGCTGCCCGGCGGCGCGAAGGGCGTGCCCTCGCCCGGGCCGCCCGGGAAGAACTCCCGGTACATCTCCTGCATCGGGTCGAGGTCCAGCCCGCCGCGGGGGTCCCGCTCGACGCGGATGTTGACGACCGACGGCCGCACGCGGTCCGCCACCGTCGTGAACGGCGAGTCCGGGGGCGGTCCGGCGTCCAGCCGCGACAGCGCGCGCTCCGGCGCCGCCGCCCGGCCGAAGGTCGCCGCGGAGAGGCAGAGCAGCAGCGCGCCCAACCGGGCGGCGATGGCGAGGGTGGTGTGTCGGCGCACGTTCACGGGAACTCCCGGGTTGCGGTCACACCGCGGGCCGCAAGTGCGGTCCGCCGAACGCGGCAACGCCGGTCGCTTCGTGGGGGGAGCGGCTGGGTGGGACCAGGGTCGGTCGGCCGCGGAGGCGGCCGACCTGTTGCAGGGATGAATCTAGCCTACCGGATAGGGATAGCGGCGGTCAAGTGTTTTCGCAACTGCTCAGCACGGCGGCCGGCCTCAGTACGGCCGGGGCGCCCCGTCGTCGTCCGGGTCCTCGAAGTCGTCCCGGCGCTGGTCGAGCTCGCGGCGCCGCACCGGGTCGGCCGCTCCCGGCCGGCGCGAATCGCTGGCCCGGATCGCCTCGATCTCGCGCCGCTTCGCCTCCAGCTCGGCCTCGAGCTTCTGGATCCGCTCGACCAGGTCCATCACCGCGGGGTCGGCCCCGAAATCGGTCCGTCCCTGCAGGATGCCCTCGTGGACGAGCCGGCCGATCTCGCTGTAGCGGCGCTCGATGTCGCGGCCGATCCCGAAGATGTCGTAGCGCCGCGAGCCGACCCGCGCCAGCTCCCCGGTCTTCTCGGCCGCGGTGTCGTACCACGCGCCCGCGTTCTTGAGGAAGTCGTCCCAGAGGCCCATCGCGTTCCCCCTGCTGCGCCGGAAAACACCTTGCCGCGACCGCGTCATTCATATACTAACATCCGACCATGTTCAAGAACGACCGCCACACGATCCTGGTCGCCGGCGACACCCATTTCAAGCTGCGGCCCGACCCCGACGAGGTCCGCCGCCGCGACCTGTTCCTGTCCTTCCTGGAGGCCGCCCGGGACGCCGACGAACTGGTCCTGCTCGGCGACATCTTCGACTTCTGGTTCGACTACCCCCACTTCCGGCTGCGGGGCTACGAGGAGCTGCTGGCCGCCCTCGACGGCGTGCGCGACGCCGGCGTCCGCCTGCACTTCGTGGGCGGCAACCACGACATCTGGGCCGCCCGCTACCTGCACGAGCGCTACGGCACGTCCCCGCACGGGGAACCGTTCACCCTGGACGCCGGCGGCCTGCGCATCCGGCTGGTCCACGGCGACGGGCTGCTCGTCCGCGACTGGCTGTACTCGTCCTTCCGCCGCCTGGTGCGGCAGCGGGCCGGCGTCCTGTTCGCGAAGTCCCTCCACCCCGAGCTGCTCTACGCCTTCTCGCACTGGTTGAGCCACGCCAGCCGGCAGGCCTCGCGCGACGAACGCCACCTGATCGAGAAACGCGCGCGCCGCCACCTGGCCCGCGCGCGCGGAGACTGGGATCTGCTGCTGATCGGCCACGTGCACCACGCCTTCCGCATCGCGGAGGGCGGACGGGAGATGGCGGCGCTGGGCAGCTGGTTCGGGGGGGAGGCGAGCTACGCGATCGTCCAGGGGGGGCGGTTCGAGCTGCGCGACTTCGCCGCCGAGCCCCGCCCCCCGGTCGCAGACCCTCAGTAACCGGCGCGGCCCAGCGCCAGCTCCAGGGCGAAACGGTGCCAGTCGCCGAGGTCGTTGGTGGCCTGTTCGAACGCGTACCCCAGGGTCAACGGGCCGCGGTTGAAGCCGGCGCCCCAGGTGTAGCCCTGGGACTCGTAGTTGACCCGCGTGCCCAGGCGCAGGGCCAGGGCCGGCACCAGCCGGAATTCCGCCCCGACGTGCGCCTTCTCGTTGCCGTCGTTGGGGAACAGGACGTCCGCGGCCAGCGTCAGCCGGCCCGCGAAGAAGGCCTGCTGCGGATCGTAGGCCAGGCCGAGCCGGCCCGCCTGCGGCAGGGCGAAGGGGGCGTCGTTGAGGTTGAGGTCGGGGCCGAGGTTCGTGAGCGAGGCGCCGAACCACAGGCCGGGGATCTCCGCGCGGTGCGCGATGAACAGGTCGTAGGCCAGGCCGGTGTCGCCGTACACGTCGATCTCGGTGTGCAGGAGCTTGACGCCCACGCCGGCCGCGAAGGCCTCGCCGAACCGCCGCGCGTAGCTGACGCCGAGCGCCACCTCGTAGGGGCGGAACGTGCCCAGCGGCACGCCGACGCCGTCCTCCTCGTAGCGCTCGATCTCGTCGGCGTAGAGGCCGGAGAAGATGAAGCCCAGCGTCCCGTACGGGGTGCGGTGGGCGACGGCGGCCGTCTCCTTGTCGAACAGCCCCCACAGACGCTGGTGCTGCAGCAGCAGGTCGGTGCCCTCGGTCGCGAAGGCGAGGCGCGCGGGGTTCCAGTACACGGCCGCCGCCCCGTCGGCCGAGGCCACGCCGGCGCCGCCCATGGCGGCCTCGCGGGCTCCCACCGGGTTGCGCAGGGACAGGAAGCCCGACGTGCCCGGGGTCCCGGCGGCGGCGGCCCCGGCGAGCAGCAGGACGGTGAAGATCGCGGCCGAGACGCGGCGGCGCGGCGAAGCTGGCATCATGTCGATCCTTTCCGGCGCGCCAGGCGCGCCCAGACCCGCGGACGGCGGCGGCTCAGCGCGAGACGGCCACCGGCACGACGCTCGTTTCGGAACGGCCGCCACCCGTGGCGACCAGCCGGCAGAGATACAGACCCGAAGCGAGCCGCGGCAGATCCAACCGGATCTCCACGGGTTCGTCCGCGCGGGCGGCGGCGGCCGCGACGGCCACCTCCTCCCCCTCCAGATTGTACAGGAAGACCCGGACATCGCAATCCCGCAGGACGTCGGCGCGCACGCGCAGCACCTCGCCCGTCAGCGGCGACGGGTAGCAGACGTGGCTGCCGGCAACGAACAGGCCTGCGCCGGACGGGCCGGCGGGTGCCGACGGGAGCCACGACCAGCCGTCGGCGCTCCCGCCGTACATCGGCCAGACCGGCGCGGCGTCCGCGGTGCCGGCCAGGCTCCAGACCGCCAGGCGGGACACGGGCTCGCCGTCGAAACCGCCGCCCGCCGCGACGCCGGCGATCCGCTCGAAGCTGCCGGCCGCGACCAGTTCGAGTCCCGGCGCGCCGTCGAGGTCCGTCAGCAGCGGCGTGCCGGCGGCCGTGCCCGCCCCGGGCAGCGGCCAGCCGGGCGACAGTTCGCCGTCCTGCCCGAAGAGGAAAAGGCGGCCGTCGGCGAGCGTGAACAGGTAGCGGCGGGAATCGCCGACGTCGAAGGCCAGCGGCTGCGGCTCCGTCCCGGGAGCGGCGGCCACGGCGCCGGTCGCCGGCCGCCGGGGCCAGCCCATGCGGGGCGCGCCCGTGCTGCCCGCGCAGGCGAACGCGCCGTCGCGGGTCCCGTGCGCGAAGTCGGGCCCGAAGGGCGTCGCCACCGCCGGTCCGGCCGGCCAGAGCACGGGCGCGTGCAGATCCGGCAGCATCATGGCGCCGCCGTCCCGCGTCGCGACCGCCAGCGCGTACTCGCGATCGCCGAAATCGATCGCACCGGTGTCGGGTCCGGGAAGTTGCCAGATCTGCGGCCTGAGCGCGGCCGGTTCCGCCGGCAACTCGCGCACGGGTTCGCACCCGGCACCCGGAACGCAGATCAGCTGCTCCCACCGCTCATCGACCAGGTTGCGCACCAACAGGACAAGGCTGCCGCCGTCCAGGTGCATCACCGGCGGCGCCAGCACGCGGCACTGCTCCTGCGGCAGCGCGACGACGGCGCCGCTCGGCCAGACACGCAGCCGGGTGCGGGCGCCGTCCTCCCAGGTCTCCGCAACATAGACCTCGGCCGTCCCAGCGACGGGAGGCCAGTCGCACCCCGTCAACGCCAGCGCAAGGCCGATGCTGGCCGGGTCGGCGTCGCCGTCGACGGCCTCGCTCCCATCCTCGCCATTGAAGACGAACAGGCCGGTGGGCGCCGACAGCACGACCTCCGGCCGACCGTCGCCGTCGACGTCCGCCACCAGCGGCGCTCCCGTCCACGCGGCCGCCGAGCCGTCGGCGTTGCGCCCGACGGCGAGCAGGCCCGGTTCGGAGGCGCCCGCACGGAAGTCCGACAGGTCGCTGCGGAAGGCCAGGACGCGCCCGCCGTCGGCGGCGGTCACGATCTCGAGCGTGCCGTCGGCCGGCCAGTCGAGGTCGGCGGCGATCAGGTGCCTGCCGCGCAGGTCGCGGCCCGGCAGTTCGCGCACCGCCAGGGGTGCGGCGTCCCCGAGGGATTCGCGCGCGCAGCGGAACTCCATCCAGGGCGCGTAGACGATCACGGGTTCCGTCTCGCCCGGGGCCACGTAGGCGGGATCCCGGACGACCGCCGTGATGGAATCCATCACGATGCCGGTGGCCAGGCCCGACGCCGTGGCCGTCGACGGCCGGGTGTCGGGTCCGAAGCGCGCCGCCTCCTCGCCGCGGAAGCTGTCGTGGTCGCCGCCCAGGAACCAGGCGCTCGGCGTGCTGGCGTCGAGATCCTGGATGCCGTCGGCCTCTTCGAGGTCCACGGACTTGTGGGCGGGGTCCGCGTTGTAGAGGTTGCCCTCGGCGCCCGCCGAGGCGCGGATCACCGACTCGTCGACGTGCCAGACGTAGAGGCCGCTGCCGGCGCCCTTGACGCCGGGGGCCCGGGCCTGGTTCTCGCTCATGAAGAAGTCGAACTCGCCGCCGTCGAGCCACTCGCGCTGGTCCGTCGCGGGATCGAACCAGCTGGTGGGCGTCCCGTCGCCGTAGGCCGAGTCGGCGTCGTAGTAGTCGGGAATGTTGTTGCCGTTGAGGTCGCCGGGGAACGAGAAGATGCGGTTGCCGTCGGGGTCCTGCTGCCGGTACTCGACCAGCCAGTACTCCTGCGGCGCGATCTCCACGCGCGCCAGCGTGGAGTCGGCGGCCGGGAACTCGGCGGGGTACAGGCGCAGCACCTCGCCCGCGCCGGGGTCGACGCGGTAGGGCTCGAGCCAGCCCATGAGCATCTTGTTGAACGCGCAGGGGTGCGCCGGGATGTAGCCCGCGGCCGTGAACAGCCCGTAGCCCATCAGGCAGAACTCGCCGACGCCCTGGCTGTCCGGGCGCCCGGCGGGCGTGAAGTCGCTCAGCGAGAGCATGCCCAGGCGCAGCCCGACCTCGAAGCAGTAGACGCCGAGCGAGCCGAAGTAGCCCTGGAAATCGCCGACCGGGTCCTGGAACTCGTTCTCCGGCAGGATGAGCACGTGGTCGATCAGGGCGAAGCCGCCGCCCGGCAGGGGGTCGTCGGTGAGCAGCCCCGGCTCCGTCAGGAGGCCTTCCTCGACGGCGAGCGCGAAGTCCTCGGGCCCCAGGTAGCCGCTGTAGATCTGCTCGGGCGAATCGCCCAGGATGTCGGTCTCCTCGCCGGCGCCGGCGTGGACGATCACCACCGTGTCGAAGCGCGAGAAGTCGATCCCGGCGTCCAGGGCCGCGACGGCGTCGCGCGCCAGCAGCACCTTCTGCTCCCCCTCTTCGGGATGGTCCCCGTACCAGGCCATGGGCGAGGCCAAATTGGCCACGGCGGGGTGGACCTGGAAGCCGAACTCGAAACGGTCGCCGCTGGCCGCGCGGAAGTAGGAGCGCACGTCGGCGAACTGGTGGGCGTAGTAGAGCGAGTCGTGGGCCGTGTAGTAGGGGTCGCTCTGCCGCGGAGCCGGGAATCCCGTCAGGTCGCGCCCGTAGAAGAGGCTGTCGGCGAAGTCGCACATCAGCACCGCGGCCATCAGGCTGTCGGGCGCCGCCCGACCGGCCAGGCGCGCGGCCTGCAGGGCCGGCGATCCGTCGCGGGCCAGCGGCGCCATCTTCTCGCCGAGGCGCCTCTCCACCCCCGCGAGCCCGCTGCGGCGGGCGGCGGCCGCGTCCGTCGTCGGCGGCGCGAGGCCGGCGCTCGCCGCCAGGGCCGTGGCGCCGCACATCCCGACGACGAGCAGCCATCCCGGGATGCGGCACCGCCGGGCCCGGGCCCCGCGGCCCCGCGGTCCGCCGGCGTCGTGACGATCGTCGACCTGGTTCATCGGACTCGGCTTTCGCATGCGGGTCAGCTCCGGGAGCCGGCAGCGCCGGCGGAAGCGCGGAGTATAGGTGCGGTCCCCACGGCCGTCAACGAACGGCCCCGCCGGAAACACGGCGGGGCCGGGGATCGAACGCCGCCACCCCTGATTGGCATCGTCGTCACCCCTGCCCCGCCGTTCGACGTCGGTGATCATTGGCTGACCGGCTCGGCTTCCCGTTCCCCTACAGGCGCCAACCTCTTCAAGGATCAGGCCCTCGCCGGTCCGCCAACACGATGGGGGGATCCGATCACCTCCGACATCACGGGGGCGTCAGCGCCCCTTGCTCCTGGACTTGCTGGACTGCCCGGACTGCCCGGACTGCCCCGAGGATCCGCCGCGCGAGCCGCCGTCGCCGCCGCTCTGCTGCGTGCCGGACCGCGAATCCTGACTCTCTCGGGCCGGACGCGTCTGCGTGCCGCCCGTGTCGCGGGAACTGTCGCCGTCCTTGCCGCGGGGAGTTTCCCGGACGGCCGGCGGCGGTTCGGTCCTGCCCCCGCTGGTGCGGGGAGTGACCGCAGATGCGGGCCGCTCGGGCGACTTGTGCTCCTCGCTGCGGCCGCCGCTCCAGAGGCGCGGGCCCTTGGCGCGGGGTTCGACGGGGCGCACCGCGCCCTGCTCGGCAGCTCCCTGGTCGCGCCGGGGAACCGGCCGGACCGCGCGGGCGCCGTCGTCGGCGCCCTTTCCCCGCTCCGTCGGGACCGGCCGGACCTCGCCCGCCGAGCGGCCGCGCGTCCCGGCCTGCGGCCGCACCTGGGTCGCGGGCGTGCCGCCCGTCGCGGCGCCGGGCCTGGTCACGGCTTCCCCGCGGCTGCCCGTCGCGGCGCCGGCGCGGCTCGGCAGGCGGATGCCGGGGGTCCGGTCGTCGCGGGCCGGCGGCGTGAAGGTCTGGGCCGAACGCTGCGTCAGCGGCACGTCGCGGAAGCGGGCCCGCTCCTGGTCCCGGGCGCCGTCGCGCTCCGGCGTCGTGCGGGAGGACATCCGGTCGCTCACGTCGCGGCCGGGGCGCGGGCTCTTCACCAGGCCGGCGGGGTGGTGCAGGCCGTCGTCGCCGTCGCCGCGCTTCTCCCGCAGGTCCTTGCCGAGCGGCCGGTAGCGGCGTTCGCCGTCCTTGTAGCGCGTCCAGACGTCGCCCCGGCCGCGGGGGGAGTAGTTCCAGACGTAGCAGTCGTGGTCCCAGCCCCAGCCGTGATTCACGGGCCACGCGTACCAGGGGCGGTACCAGTAGTTGATCCAGGGATTCCAGGTCCAGGGATCGACGTAGTAGTAGACGGGATAGTAGTAGGCCGGGTAGTAGCCGTAGCGCACGTACCAGTCGTTGTCCCACCGGTAGTCGTGGTGGATCGTGACCACGCAGGTGTCGCGGTAGGGCTCGTAGCTCTGGCCGCCGTCGTGGCACTGGTTGCAGAGGTAGCGCGGGTGGTCGACGCGCCGGTGGACGTACCAGCTCGCGTAGTTCGTGGCCACGTAGTCCTCGGGGTTCTCCAGCCCCGTCACGGCGAAGTTGACCTCGTTCATCGCCAGGAAGGGATCGCCGGCGACGTAGTACGCGAAGCTCCGCGGGCCCTCCACTTCGTGGTGGAAGTCGACCTCGAGCTCCCGCAGATCGAACGGGTAGGCCGAAACGACGGCCTCGACGTACTCGACGCCCTCGTCATCGGCCGCGAGGATGCGCGGCGCGCCGGGGCCGGGCAGGTTGTAGGTGTGGGTGCCGAACACGAACCCGTCGTCCAGCCGGCTGCGCGGCCAGAGGACCGTCACCAGGCCGTCGGTGTCGATGCGGTAGACGACGACGTAGGCGTCCTGATTCGTCTCGAAGTGGACGCGCACCGACTCTCCCCGCTTGTAGACTTCGTCCTGCTGGCGGTCGTGCCAGATGTTCACGCGCAGCGGCTGCTGGTCGTACCCCTGCCAGCCGTCGGCCGCCGCGGGTTGCTGCGCGCGGGCCGTGGCGAAGCCGAGCGCCAGCGCCAGCGCGCCGAGCAGCCCCAGCAGGGCCAGCCGCGGGGCGCGGTCCCTTCGCGCCGCCGTCCGCGCGCCCGTCGTCGATGTCCTGTGTGTCATGACCGGACCTCCTTCCGGGTCAGCGCCTTCAGAACCGGATCAGTTCGCTGCGGGGGGCTCCGGCGACGCGCTCGTCCGCGACGACCTTGAGCTCCGGGTTCCCCTCGTCGGTCTGGTACGCCCAGTCGATCTCGACGGCGCCCGCCGTGATCTCGTAGACGAAGAACTTCGCGTAATGAACGTCGGTCTCGGGATCCTCGACGATCGCCACCGCGTAGGTGTGGCCCTCGATCAGCTCCGCGACGCCGATGGCGGAGTACCCCGACGTCGGGGCCGCGTCGACCGCGGCGAAGGAAACGGTCCCGAGGTCCTGCAGGAAGACGACGCCGACCTGCGCCGAGTAGACGAAGGGCACGCCGCCGTCGAAGGCGACGAAGATGTCGGCCCGCGGGTCGTCCCAATCCGTGCGGCCGTTGTCCAGCCGGCTGAAATCGAAACCGCTGCTTTCGGGCTGGCTCCCGTACCGGTCGTGCAGCAGGACCTCGTAACCTTCGGGGCGGGGCGTGTCGTCGACCGTCTCCCAGCTCAGGGAGCTCTCGTTCCCGCTGGTGTCGTAGGCGAGCACCGCGTAGTAGTAGGTCTGCCCGTCCACGACGTCGAAATCGTCGAACCAGTGCAGCAGGTTGTCCTCGTCGAAGTTCTCGTCCCAGGCGACGTCGCCCAGCCAGTGGTAGCGGCCGTGCACCGGGTCGGTCCCGTCGTGACGGTAGACGGCGTAACCGGCGAGGTCGGACTGGTCCAGGTCGTTCCAGTAGACGGAGACGACCCCTTCCCCGGTCACGGTGAAGACGCCGGTCGGCACGGTCGGAGCCTGGGTGTCGACGGGGTCGTCGTCGCAACCCGGCAAGGGGACCAACAGCGCCAACAAGGCGACGGCGACGACGGCCTGCGAGATCACGCTCGATCGACGGCGATCCTCGGTACGCATCCTGTTCACGGCCCCACCTCCCTCGGGTCGGCATCACGCCCACCCGCAGGCTCTTCATGGCAGGAGGCGTGCCAGGGCCCCCCCGCGACGTCACTTCGGAGGTCGCAGCTCACAACTGTATTATCGACAGGAGTTTTTAATCGCGAATGCAGGTTCGGCATGAAGGCTGAGCGGGGAGCTGGCGATCACCGAGTGTCCCACACATGATCCAGGTCATCCCCAAAAAAGGACGTCGATGCCATGCAGGCGGGCAAGCTCAACAGCCGGGCAAGAGAAAAGAGCCAGCGGTCCTGGAGTAGACCGAGGATCCCGAGTCTCGCCTCTGCGGGATCTGCTGGCTCTTTCTCTGATTTTTCGACGCGCCGGTTGATCGGAGGGGAACGGATCCACGGTTTTCTTCACCCGTTGTCCGGTCGGATCGGAACCCCACATTCCTAGCCGCCCACCACGGGCCTTGTCGTTGAAAAACACTTCCAGCATGCCGGTGGACACTGAAAGCTGTGGATCCGGTTCCCCTTCCGAAGTCTCGGCGTTGATCGGGTCGGTCCAGGTTCATCCCTGCAACTGGTCCCACCCACGTTCAGATCTCCAATTGCAGCCGACATGCCAGCCGCCCGCTACGATCACGGCCATGTTAATCTATTGATTAATAATGACTTAAATATTATGAGCGCCCTACCTCGCGCCGGAGGCCCTACTTGGGAGGCAATTCCGTTGCCCACCACGGGGCCCTGAGTTCCATTCGCTTGAAATACAAAGAGATAGGATGGCAATAAAATTCATAGCGACTTCGCCGCGACACAACTCCGTTGCTAGTGGGATGGGGAATCGCCGGCCCGTCAGTCCTGATCGGACTCGTAGAGCCGGATTTTCTTCAGGAGGTTGGGATAACTGATGCCGAGCAGGCGCGAGGCCGCCGCCTTGTTGCCGCCGGTCGCCGCCAGGGCCCTGGCGATCTCCCGGGCTTCGACGGCGCCGAGCGTCTCGCGCAGGGTCGCCGGGCTCCGGGAGGCGGCGGTGTCGCCGTTGGCGGGCACGATCTCCGCCGGCAGGTGCTCGGGCCGCAGCATCGGATCGCCGTGGGCCAGCACGATGGCGCGGTTGATCGCTTTGACCAGTTCCCGCACGTTGCCCGGCCAGGCGTGACCGGACAGGGCGTCCATGAAGGATGCCGTGTAGCCCGGCGGCTCGATGCCGCGCGCCGCGGCGTAGCGGGTGATGAAGTGGGGGACGAGCAGGCCGATGTCCTCGCGGCGGTCGCGCAGCGGCGGCACGGCCAGCGGGAAATCCAGCAGGCGGTAGTAGAGATCCTCCAGGAACTCGCCCCGCGCGACCTTGCCCTTCAGGTCGCTCTTGGTCGCGCAGATGATGCGCACGTCGATGAGCTGGTCGACGTTCGCGCCGACCGGCCGGATGGTCATCGAATCCAGGAACAGCAGGATCTTGCCCTGCATCCCCAGCGGGAGCTTGCCGATCTCGTCGAGGAAGACCGTGCCGCCGGCGGCTTCGGCCAGCAGGCCCTTCTTGTCGCCGTAGGCGCCGGTGAAGCTGCCCCTGACGTGGCCGAAGAGTTCGCTCTCGAGCAGCGCCTCGGGAATGGCGGCGCAGTTGATGGCGAGGTACTTCCTGCCGGCGCGCCGGCTGAGATCGTGGATGGCCCGCGCGAACAGCCCCTTGCCGGTGCCGGTCTCGCCCTGCAGCAGCACGAGCAGGTCGCTGCCGGCGACCTTGCGCACCACTTCCAGGAGCCGGAGCATGTCCGGGTGGTCGGTGATGATGCCGGACAGGGCGCTCTCCCGCACCGGGGCGGCCGGGACGCTGGCGGCCGGACGGTCGCGCTCGAGCTCGGCCACGTTCATCGCGAGGAACCCGGCCGCCGTGGCGAGGAATTCCAGAGCCGGGCGGAAGTGGGCCGCGCCGGGGTTGCCCGGGCAGCCGGTCAGGTAGAGCAGGCCGTAGAGTTTGTCGGGCAGCGCGATCGGCACGAACAGGCTGACGTCCGTCGCGCAGGGCAGACCGCCGAGGAGCTTGGCGACGGCCGTGCCGGGCTCGGGCCGCGAGATCAGGCGCGGGGTCGGCGAACCGCCGTAGAGTTTGTCGGCGAACCAGGTGGTGAGCTTGCGGGCGGTCGCCGCCGGCACGCCGCGGCTCACGGCGACCTGGTCCGCGGCCGGGTACTCGGCCAGCGGCATCAGGGCGACGAAACCGTCCCGGGCGCCCGTCCGGGCCAGCGCCGCCTCCAGGAGCCCCGACAGGGCGGCCTGCACCGATTCGGCGCGGTCCCCCGCACCGCGCAGCGACAGCCGCTGCGGGTCCAGGAGAGGCTGCTCCCCTACCAGGGCCCGTTCCAGGCGGGCGCGCAGGGCGGCGGCCTCCCCCGCCAGCGCCGGCGCGTCGAGCGCCGCGACGGCCCGGTCGAGTTCGCCGAGGGCGATGAGAGCTTCGTCGTGCTCGTCGAGCCGCAGCAGGATCTCGGCGAAACCCAGCAGCAGCCGGCCGTAGAGCAGCTCGTCCTCGCGCACCGCGTCGCCTTCGATCGCTTCGGCCAGCGAGCGGCGCAGGGCGACCAGCTCGTCGCGGGTCGAGACGGCCGCGCCCTCACCGCAATGGGCCAGGACGGCGCGCGCGGCCTGCAGCGGCTGCTGCTGCGCACGGAACGTGCGCGCCGCGAGCCGGAAATGGGAGGCGCCGCGTTCCGCTTCGCCCAGCATCGTCAGCGCGCGGCCGAGAACCAGATGGCAGAAACCGATCTCGTACAGTTCGCCGCAAGCCTGGCAGATCTCCAGCGCCGCATCGGCGTTCGCGGCGGCCTCCCGCCACCGCTGGCGCCCGGCCTCGGCTTCCGCGATCCGGCGCAGCAGTTCCCCCTCGAGGTCGGTGGACTTGGCGATCCCGCGCGCCTTCTCCAGGCCGAGTCCGTAGTTGTAGAGCGCGCGCTCCCACTCGCCGCGGCGGGCCTGGATGTCTCCCATGTACTCGTCGGCGATGGCGGCTTCGCGGGAGAAGCCGGCCTGCTCGGCGAGGTGCTGGCCTTCCATCACCAGTTCCTCGGCCCTCAGCAGGCGCCCCTCGATCAGGTCCAGCTGGCCGAGCGCCAGGCAGGCCTTGGTGCGGCGGTCCAGGTCGCCGAGGCTCGTCGCCAGGCGCAGGCACTTCTCGAAGCTGGCGCGGGCCTCGCCGTGCCGTTCGGACTTGCGCAGGATGATGCCCTCGTTCAGGTGGAGGCGCGCCATCAGGTGCGTGGCGCCGTGGGCCGCGGCCAGATCCAGGGACCGGCGCTGGAAATCGAGGGCCCGGTGCCAGCGGCAGGCGTTCTTCTGCAACAGGGCCAGGTTGTTGTAGAGGATGGCCATGCCGAGGTCGTCGCCGATCCGGCGGAAGGTGGCCAGGGCGTCGGTGTAGAACTCCTCGGCCTTGTCGAGGCGGCCGAGACGGTGGTGGCAGACGCCCATCGTCACCTGGAGGTTGGCGACTTCGGTGTGGTTGTCGGTCACGGCCAGGACGGCGAAGGCCCGCTTGCAGTTCAACAGGGCATCCGCGTAGGCGCCCCGCTGCACCTGCAGCCCAGCTTCGCGTCCCTGCAGGGGGGCGGCGAGCAGGCGTCGCGCCGCCTCGGGCAGCCCGACCGCCTCGCTCACCCGCGCCTGCGCCCCGGCCAGGAGTTCCTGCGCGAGGGAGAGGTCGCCCAGGTTGAGGGCGGCGTCGATGGTCTTGCGTTCCAGGGTGAGCACGTGTTCGAGATCGAGGCCGTCGGGGACGTGCCCCCCGAGGATGCGCTGGTAATACTCCAGAGCCGAAGAGTAGGCGCTGGCTTCGAAGTGGAGGTCGCCGATTTCTTCCAGACGCACCCAGTCGCCCCGGTCGGGGGCGCGGTGAGCAGCCTCCTCGCGGTGGTGCTGCGGGCGCCGGTGTCTGGAATCACGATCCATCGAATGAGTCCCCTGGCGAGAAAGTGGGCTATTCGAACTGGACTCCCATCACCTCTTCACATTCACAACTGCGGTGGACTCGGTCGCGCCGGCCGTTCTCCAGGCGGCCGGCTTCAGATCGAGGGGACCAGGGTCACCATGATCGAGAGCAGCCAGCCGGCCAGCGCAGGCGGCGGCACCGCCGAGCTGGTCGGCGAGAAGATCGGCGCACCGCCGATGGCGCCGTTGCCCCGATTGCCGGTGATGGCGTCATCCGGGTCGCCGTACTGGTTGACCAGGTCGTTCGCGGGAGGTGCCGCGGGCTGCTCCGCCACGACGGCCGAAGCGGTCGCCGAGCCCGCCGGCTGCGCATCGTGCAGCGCCAGCGCCGGCACGGCTCCAACCAGAATCAGCAACAACGCCACCGCGTGCATTGCCCTTTTCATGGTCCCTCTCCACTTCACGTTCGCCCGGCGGTTCGCAGCCGCCCGGCAGATCGAAACCCCAGGTGCGCTGGGCGTCGGGGCCGGCGCCGGCTGGCATCCAGGCCCAGAATCTACACTACAGTCTACAGATCGGTTTCGGCGCTGTCAATGGCACCCTCCCCCCCCGCCTGGGTGCGCAGCCCGTACTTGGTGATCTTCTTGTAGAGGTTGCTGCGCTGCATGCCCAGCGCTTCGGCCGTACGGCTGACGTTGTAGCCGAATTCCTTGAGCTTCGCCTGCAGATAGGCCGTTTCGGTCGCCGCCTTGAAATCCTGGAAATCCGGGATCCCGAGCCAGTCGGCGCCGTCCGTCGCCGCCGTCCGCCCCTCCTGCAGCAGGGGCAGGCCGGCGGCCGTCACGACCTCGTCCGGGGCCAGGATCAGGACCCGCTCGACCAGGTTGCGCAGTTCGCGGACGTTGCCCGGCCAGGAGTGCCGCCGCAACGCGGCCAGGGCGTCGGGGGCGAAGCGCTTGGGCGGGCGGCCGAGCTGGGCGGACAGGGTGGTCATGAAATGGGCCAGGAGCAGGTCCACGTCGCCGGCCCGCTCGCGCAGGGGCGGCAGGTGGACCGAGAGCACGTTCAGGCGGAAGTACAGGTCCTGGCGGAAACCGGAGCCGGGGTTGGCCAGGTCGCGGTTGGTGGCGGCCACGATGCGCACGTCGACCTGGCGGACCTCGCGGCCGCCCACGCGTTCGAAACGGCTCTCCTCGACGGCCTTCAGCACCTTGGCCTGGGCCTCCTCGCTCATGTCCCCGATCTCGTCCAGGAAGAGCGTGCCCCCGTCGGCCTGCTCGAACTTGCCGATGCGCATCCGGTCGGCGCCGGTGAAGCTGCCCTTCTCGTGGCCGAAGAGCTCGCTCTCGACCAGTTCGCGGGGGATGGCGGCGCAGTTGACCTCGACCAGGGGCTTGCTGCGCCGCGGGCTGCCGGCGTGCAGCGCCCTGACCACCAGTTCCTTGCCGGTGCCGTTCTCCCCGGTGATCAGCACCGTGGCGTCGGTCGGCGCCACGCGGGCGACGAAATCCCGGACCCCGCGCAGGCCGGCGCACTCCCCCACCAGCGGGGCGTAGAACCCGGCGCGGACGCGCAGCCCCTCCTTCTGGGCCCGGTCGCGGTGGTGGTCGAGGCTGTTGCGCAGGGTCAGCAGCAGCCGCGCGCGGTCCAGCGGCTTCTCGAGAAAATCGTAGGCCCCCTTGCGGACGGCTTCGATGGCGGTTTCGATGTTGCCGTGCCCCGACACGACGATCACGGGCACGTCGTACCCTTCGGCCGCCATGCGCTCGAGCACCTCGAAGCCGTCCATGTCCGGCATCTTGACGTCCAGGAGCATGGCGTCGATCTTCTCGGCTCCGAGCAGGCGCAGGGCGGCCAGGCCGTCCCCCGCCGTCAGCACCCGGTAGCGCTCGTAGGTCAGGAGCTGGTCGAGGGTCGACCGGATGGCAGCCTCGTCGTCGACGACCAGGACGGTGTTCACGGGGTCCTCCGCGGGCGGCCGGCTTGCGCCCGGCGCGCAGGTGGTGTAACTCTGGATCTCCGATCCACCCCAGCACGATGTGAGCGATGCCGACCGGGTGTCAAGACCGGATCGCCCGCCGGACACGCCCGACCGCCACGCAGGAGCGCCATGGGATCCCCTCTGCAGCCGCTGATCCGCGACGTCCCGGTCTCCGGACTGCGCGGCTTGCTGGAAGGGCTCGGCGCCCCTCCCTACCGGGGCGACCAGCTCGCCGGCTGGCTCTACGCCCGCGATGCCGCCGCCTGGGACGAGATGTCCGACCTGCCGGCCGACCTGCGCCGCGCCCTGGCCGCGGGCTGGGACCTGGACGGGCTGTCGGTGCGCGAGCGGCAGGTGTCGCAGGACGGCACCCGCAAGCACCTGTTTTCGCTGCGCGACGGCCACGCCATCGAGAGCGTGACCATCCCCATGGAGCAGCACCTGACCTTCTGCCTCTCGTCGCAGGTGGGCTGCGCGATGGCCTGCAGCTTCTGCGCCACGGCGCGCGGCGGGCTGGTGCGCAACCTCGGCGCGGGCGAGATCGTCGAGCAGGTGCTGCGCCTGCGGCGCGACGCCGCGCGCGAGACCGTGCCCGGCTGCGCGGAGCGGGCGTTCAACCTGGTCTTCATGGGGATGGGCGAACCGCTGGACAACTTCGACGCGCTGGCCCAGGCCATCGACACCTTCACCTCGCCCGCGGGCCTGGGCATGTCGCCGCGGCGGATCACCGTCTCGACGTCGGGCCACGCCGCGGGGATGCGCCGGCTGCTCGACCTGCCCCAGGGAGTGGGCCTCACGGTGTCGGTCAACGGCACCGACCCCGACCTGCGGCGCCGCCTGATGCCCGTGCCCGGGCGCACCCCCCTGCCCGAGGTGCTCGACCTCGCGCAGGAGTACGCCCGGCGCCGGCAGCGTCGCGTGACGATCGCCTACGTGCTGATCGACGGCGTGAACGACGGCGACCCCGAGGCGGCCGCGCTGGCGAAGCTCGTGAAAGGCCGCCCCTTCAAGGTCAACCTGATCCCCATGAACCGCATCGACGAGCGCTTCGGCCCGCCGGACGCGTCGCGGCTGCTGGGGTTCCAGGAAGTGCTGCGGCGGGCGGGCGTGGAGGCCTACATCAGGATCAGCGGCGGCGACGACATCGCGGCCGCCTGCGGGCAACTGCGGGAGAAACACGCGGGGAAGGGCCGCTGAGCGGCGGCCCGTCGGCAGGGCGGCGGCTCAGACCAGATCGGCCAGCGTCGTCTTCTCGAGCGCCTCGACCAGCGCCGTCTGGGCCTTTTCCCAGACGCGGCCCATCTTGCACTCGTCGGTGCGGCAGCACGGGTCGACCTTGCGCAGGCAGTGGTTCAGGGCGATGCCCCCCTCGCAGATCTCCACGATCTCGCGCAGGTTGATCTGGGACTTCTCGCGCCCGAGCGAGAAGCCGCCCTTCACGCCGCGGTGCGACTTCACGACGTTGTGCTGGGACAGCATCTGGAAGATCTTGGCCAGGAACGCCTCCGAGACCTCGCAGGCCTCCGCGAGCGCCTTGAGGCGCACGGGCGTGCCGTTGTCCCGCTCCGCCAGTTCCATCAGGCCGCGGATGGCGTATTCGGTCTGGCGAGTGATCTGCAGCATGGTCGGTCCACCCTTCTGACGCATCGTGCAGCGTTCGCGGCCGCGTGGTCGTCCCTCCGGGACGCGGCCTGCCCGCTGGCCAGAATGATGGAAAAGCGGATACGTTAAGTCAAATCTCATTCGCGGCGCCGGCGCGGCCCAGCGCCTTGCGCGCCAACGAGCTCCAGGGGAGCTGCGGCAGCCGGGCCGGACCGCAGCGGACCCAGGGCGCGGGCGGCCGCCAGCCCGGCCGCACGGCGGTCGCGAAGACCTCCACCCGCAGGCGGTAGCGGGTGATCGCATGCCGCACGGTCCCGCGGTGCTGCGGCGTTTCCGCCCCTTCCCCCAGGGCCGCGCCCCAGGCGGCGGCGAAGGCCGCGCGGGGGACGTCGCCGCCGGCCGGGTACCAGGCGGTCGACGGCAGCCCCCACAGCCCCGCGTACAGACCTGCGAAACCGTCCCGGACCGGAGCGCCGAGGCCAGGACAGCGGACGCCGGGCTCGGATCCGGGCGGCGCGGCGACCAGATCCCGCCCGCAGCGGATCACCAGGAACGACAGGGCGACCGCGGTGGAGCCGGGGCCGGCTCGACGACCGGCGACCGCCGCGGGATCGCCGCCTCGGCGCGCCTGGCAACCGCCGGCCAGCGGGCAGGCGTCGCAGGACGGCGCCGCCGGCGTGCAGACCGCGGCGCCGAGGTCCATGAGCGCCTGGTTCCAGTCGCCCGGGCGATCGGGATCCACGAGCCGGTCGGCGAGGCGGGCGAGCGCGGCGGCGGTCAGGCCGCGGTCGGCCTCGGCATCGCGGCAGTGCAGGCGCCTGAGCACGCGCGCGACGTTGGTGTCCACGGCGGCCGCGCGCCGGCCGCAGGCCATGCTCGCCACCGCGCCGGCCGTGTAGGGCCCGACGCCGGGCAGGGCCCGCCAGCCCGCGACGTCGCGCGGCAGTTCGCCGCCGGCCGCCATCACCTGGCGGGCCGCTTCGTGCAGGGCGCGGGCCCGCCGGTAGTAGCCCAGGCCGGACCAGGCCGCCAGGACGTCCTCGAGCGGAGCGGCGGCCAGCGCGGCCGGGTCGGGGAAGCGGTCGACGAAGGCGCGCCAGCGCGTCATCACCGTCGCGACGGTCGTCTGCTGGAGCATGATCTCCGAGACCCAGATGCCGTAGGCCGACGGCCGCTCCCGCCAGGGGAGCGGCCGTCGCTCGCGGTCGTACCAGGTCAGCAGGTCGCGGCGCAGCGTCCCGTCCGGGAGCGCCGCCGCGCGCTCAGTGCCGGCGCTTGTCGTTCTGACGGTCAACCTTCTTCTCGCAGACGCGGATGTTCTCGCGGGCCTCGGCCTTGTAGGCGGCGTCGTTGGGGTCGGCGTCCGGCAGGGCCAGGGCGGTTTCGAACTCGGCGATGGCCGCCTCGAACTGCTTCATCTCCATGTACGTGATGCCGAGTTCGAGATGGTGGTTCACGTGCTGGGGATTGATGCGGATGGCCTCCTTGAACTCGGCGACCGCCTTCTCGTCGCTGGCGCCCTGCGGCACGCCGCCGTAGACGACCTTGGCCGCGAGCTTCAGCACGGGGCTCAGGTGCGCCACCTCGCGGTTCCAGCGACCCAGGATGTGGTGGGAGCGGTCGTTGTCGGGGTCGCAGGCGATGGCCTTCTCGGCCTCGTCCCGCACCTCCTTGGACAGTTCGATCTTGCGCTTGCCGCCGACGGTCAGCGCCAGCTTGCCGACCGAAGCCGCCAGGTAGTGGTGGCCCCAGGTGTCGCCCGGCTGCAGGGCGACGGCGGCGCGGGCGTGGGTCACGGCCTCGTCGTAGAGGGCCTGCTTGCGGCCCCCGTCGGCCTCCAGGTTGCCGAGGTCGATCAGGACGCGCGCCAGGTTCCACTGCGCGGCGTAGTCGCCGGGGTTGCTTTGCACCGCCGCCCTGAGGGCGGCCTGCTCCGCCGCGGGGTCGCCCGGGACGGCGGCCGCCGGTGCGGGAGCGAACGCGCCGGCCAGGGCGCACATCAGGGCGAGAACGGGGATACGGCTTCGCATGCTGCCTCCTGTGGGTCGCTGCGGGTCGAATGGCGTTGACACAGGCTGGAGCCGCTGATACAGGTTGTCAACTGCGAATCCGTGCAGCTATCCCCGACGATGAGGAGCCGGCATGTCCGCCACGACCATCCCCGGACTGTTCCTGGCCGCCGTGACCGCGAATCCCCGGCCCGACTGCTTCTCCTCCAAGGGCCCGGACGGCGCCTACGTCGACGTCTCCAGCGCCGAGGCCCTGCTGCGGGTGCGCGCGCTGCGGGCCGGCCTGCGGTCCCTCGGGGTCGCCCCCGGCGACCGGGTCGCGATCCTCTCGGAGAACAGGCTCGAGTGGGCGCTGACCGACCTGGCCGCGCTCTCCCTCGGCGCCGTGGACGTGCCGATCTACCCGACCCTGCTGCCCGACACCATCGAGTTCATCCTGCGGGATTGCCAGCCCGCGGTCATGTTCGTCTCGTCGCGGGAGCAGGCGGACAAAGTCCGGGTGTTCCGCGACCGCCTGCCCTTCCTCCGCCACGTCATCGCCTACGACGACCTGGACCTGGCCGGCGTGGCGCGGATGACCGACCTGGAAAAGACGGGACGCGACCTGCTGGCGCGGGATCCGGCGGCCGCCGGCGACGACGCCGGCCCGGCCCGGGCGCAGGACCTCTGCAGCATCATCTACACCAGCGGCACCACCGGCGACCCCAAGGGCGTGATGCTCACGCACGGCAACTTCGTCTCGAACGTGCTGGCCAGCGCCTCGCTGATCGACATCGGCCCGCGCGACCGGGTGCTGTCCTTCCTGCCGCTGTCGCACGTCCTGGAACGGATGGCCGGCTTCTACATCATGATGGCGGTCGGCACGGGCATCGCCTACGCCGGCAGCGTGGAGTCCGTCTCCGACGACATGCGCCTGGTGTGCCCGACGGTGATGATCAGCGTGCCGCGGCTCTACGAGAAGATCTACGCCCGGGTCACCGCCGCGGCCGCCGCCGGCGGCCCCGTCAAGCGCCTGATCTTCGACTGGGCCCGCGGCGTGGGCCAGGACTGGGGACGCCGCGTGCGCGCGGGCGAGAAGGTCTCCCCCGGCCTCGCCTTCCGGCGCCGTGTCGCCGACCGGCTGGTCTTCTCGAAGCTGCGCGCCCGCACCGGCGGCCGCCTGCGCTTCTTCGTCTCGGGCGGCGCGCCGCTGGCCCCGCACATCAACGAGTTCTTCTACGCCGCCGGCATGATCATCCTGGAGGGCTACGGCCTGACCGAGACCTCGCCGGTGATCTCGGTGAACAGCTTCGAGCACTTCCGGGTCGGCAGCGTCGGCAAGGTGATCCCGGGCGTCGAGGTGAAGATCGCCGAGGACGGCGAGATCGTCACCCGCGGCCCCAACGTCATGCTCGGCTACTACAACAACCCGGTCGCGACCAGCGAGGTGCTGACCGGGGACGGCTGGCTGCACACCGGGGACATCGGGCGCTTCGACGAGGACGGGTACCTGTACATCACCGACCGCAAGAAGGACCTGATCGTCACGGCCGGCGGCAAGAACGTCGCGCCGCAGCCGCTGGAGAACGCCTTCAAGAAGAACAAGTTCATCAGCCAGGTCGTCGTCCTGGGCGACCACCGGCCCTACCTGACCTGCCTCATCGTGCCGAACTTCGAGGAACTGGAGGCGTGGGCCGCGCTGCACAAGCTGGCGCGAAGGACAGGTCCGCCCTGCTGCGCGAGCCGGCCGTGCTGGCGAAGTACCAGCGCGGGCTCGACCGCACCAACAGCAAGTTCCCCGGCTTCGGGACCGTGAAGAAGTTCGCCCTGCTCGAGCGCGAGCTGACCCTGGAGAACGACGAACTGACGCCCACGCTGAAGGTGCGGCGCCGGGTGATCCAGAAGAAGTACGCGACGGTCATCGACGGGATGTACGGGGAGGCGGCTCACGTCTGAGCCGCCCCGCGCTCAGCGGGGCCTCGCGCGCAGCGTCACGGCGAAATCCCGGCGCTCGCCGCCGCGCACGACCGTCACCGTGACGGTCTCGCCCGCCCCGTGCGCCTGCAGCAGGGCGGTGAGCCCCGCCAGGTCCGCCACCGCGCCGCCTTCCATCGCGACCAGCACGTCCCCCGCCGCCAGGCCCGCCTCCTCGGCCGGGCTGCCCGGCATGACCCCCGACAGCTTCACGCCGCCGGCGCCCTCGACGAAGTCGGGGATCGTGCCGAGCCAGGCGCGGGTCTTGCCGCGTTCCACCCCGGCGGGCGGCAGTTCGGCCTGGGGCGCGTACGGGAAGTCGCCGGTCGCCGCGGCGACGGCCGCCGCGAGGTCGCGCGCGAAGTCGGCGACCCGGGCCAGCCCGCGGGGTTCGACGAGTTCCCACCGGTCCTCCACGGTGTGGTACTGGGGGTGCGCGCCGGTGAACAGGAACAGCACGGGGATCCCGGCCGCGTTGAAGGCGACGTGGTCGCTGGCGTCCCAGCCGCCGTCGCTGAGTTCCAGGCCGAGGCCGTGCCCGCGATTGACGTCCTCCACCAGCGGGCGCAGGCGCGGCGAAGAGCCCAGGCCGCCCACGTAGAGCCGGTCGTCGCGCAGGCGACCGACCGAATCCAGGTTCAGCATCAGGCGGACCCGGCGGCCGGCCAGCGGCGCGGCGCGCAGCGCGGCGGCGGCGCCCTGCAGTCCCACCTCCTCGCCCGCGAAGGCGACGAAGAGCAGCGCGCAGCGGTCGGCGGGCGCCGCCTCGCCGTGCAGGCGGCGCGCGAGTTCGACCAGCACCGCCACGCCGGAGGCGTTGTCCTCGGCGCCGTGGTAGATCCCGGTCACGGTCGCGCCGTCGGGGCCCAGGGACAGGCCGAGGTGGTCGTAGTGGGCGCCGAGCACCACGAGCTCGTCGGCCAGGGCGCCGCGGCCCGGCGACCAGCCCAGGACGTTGCGGGCCGGGCGACCGTCCAGGCCCGTTCCGCTCAGCGCAAAATCGGAGAAGTGTCCTGGCAGCCGGGGGGCGGGGCGAGCCCGGCCGCCGCGAACCAGCGCGCGATCGTGTCCGCGGCCGCCAGGGCGGCGGCGGTGCCGTTGCCGCGGCCCTGCAGTTCGTCGGCGGACAGCGTCCGGACGCGTTCCAGCATCGCCTGGCCGTCGCCGTCGACGGCGCGCGCGACCGCCGGCGCCGCCAGCGCCGCCGCGGCCGACATCGCGAGCAGGAGCGACCCGGGCCCCCGTGTCTTGCGCCTGCGCTGGTGCATCGTCGACCGTTCCTTTCGCGAGCGGGTGGATGGGGCCAGGATAGACGGGAGCTGTCCCGGCGACCACCCCTAGCGGCCGCGGTCGCGCTCCCCCGTGCCGGCGGCCGCGCCGACGCCGCGCGGATCGCTGGCGCCCCGCAGTTCCCCGCTCGCGGGATCGGCGGCCACCAGCTGGGCGTTGCCCAGGGACGGCACCGTCTCCAGGACATGGCCGATGGCGGCGAGGGTGTCGCGCGCCGCCGCGCCGACCGCGCCCGCCTCGACGTAGAGCACCGGCGGCCACCACTGCTGGTGCAGCCGCGGGCGCGCGACGGCCTGCGCCGCGTCCATCCCGAAATCCACGACGTTGATGATCGTCTGCAGCGTCGTGGTGATGATGCGCGAACCCCCGGGGCTGCCGGTGACCAGCACGACACGGCCGTCGCGCAGCAGGATCGTCGGGGTCATGCTCGACAGCGGACGGCGGCCGGCCGCCACGGCGTTGGCCTCCCCGCCCGGCAGGCCGAAGGCGTTGGGCGCGCCCGGCGCCGCGGCGAAGTCGTCCATCTCGTCGTTCAGGACGATCCCGGTGCCCGGCGCCATCATCCCGGAACCGAAGCTCAGGTTGATCGTCAGGGTCGCGGCGACGGCGGCGCCGTCGGCGTCGACGACGCTGAGGTGCGTGGTGTGGTCGGGCCCGGGCGGCGCGACGGCGGCGCCGCCGAGGCTCTGCCAGGGGACGACGGCGTCCGGGCGGATCAGCGCGCGCAGCGAGTCGGCGCGCTCGCGCGAGGTGAGCCACGCCACCGGGATCGCCACGGCGTCGGGATCGCCGAGCCAGCGGCTGCGGTCGGCGAAGGCGAAGGACATGGCCTCGGCCAGCAGGTGGGCCAGGACGGCGCCGTCCCGCGGCAGGGCGCCCAGATCGCGGGGCTCCAGCAGGTTGAGCATCGCGAGCAGCAGCACGCCGCCGGAACTCGGCGGCGGCATGGCGACGACCTCGCAGCCGCGGTAGCGGCCGCGCAGCGGCTCGCGCCAGACCGGGCGATATCCGGCCAGGTCGGCCGCGGTCAGGACGCCGCCCGCGCGCGCGACGGCGGCGGCGACGGCGGCGGCGAGGCCGCCGGCGTGGAAGGCGTCGGCGCCGCCGTCGCGGATCGCGGCGAGGGTGCGCGCCAGATCCGGCTGCCGCAGCGTGTCCCCGGCGGCGGGGGCGACGCCGTCGCGCAGGAACACGGCGCGGGCCGTCGCGTCCAGGCGCGCCGCGTTGTCGCGCAGACGCGCGCACAGCAGGCTGTCGGCCGGGAAGCCGTCGCCGGCGAGCGCGACCGCCGGCGCGACGAGCCGCGCCCAGGGCAGCCGGCCGCAGCGGCGGTGGAACGTCTCGAGGCCGCGGACCAGGCCCGGCGTCGCCACCGCGAGCGCGCCGTCGCGGCTCGCCAGGGGATCCGCGGCGCCGTCGCGCAGGAACATGTCGCGGTGCGCGGCGGCGGGCGCGGTCTCGCGCGCGTCCAGGGCGAGGTCGGCGCCGTCGGCGAGGTGGGCCACGAGGAAGCCGCCGCCGCCGAGGCCCGAGGAGTAGGGCTCGACGACCGCCAGCGCGAAGGCCGCCGCCACCGCGGCGTCGGCGGCGTTGCCGCCGTCGCGCAGGACCTCGACGGCCGCGCGGGTGGCCAGCGGGTGGGCCGTGGCGACCGCGCCCTGGCGCGCCTCGTCCCGGTCCCGATGGTCGCCGCAGCCCGCCAGGCAAGCCAGCGCCGCCGGCAGCAGGCAACCGACGACCGCGCGCAACCGCGCCCCGGCGTTCACGACCCGCCGTCCAGCAGCCCGGCGAACGTCACCGCGCCGCCGCAGTGCCGCACCAGGAGTTCGCCGAAGCGCGACACGCAGGCGCCCATCGCGTCCGGCGCGAAGGCGCGGGTGGACATGATCACCGCCAGCAGCCGGGTCGTCCCGGCGTGGACGCACGTGCGCTGGGAATCGCTGGTGGGAGAGCCGAAGCCGCCGCCGTCGTCGAAGAGGCCGAGGCGGCCCGCGAGGTGGACCGGCCCCTTGCGGATGCCGGGGTACTCCTCCCCCTCGCGGCCGAGCCGCAGCGTCACGTCGCCGCGCACGAGGTCGCGGTCGTACAGGCCGATCGGCAGCAGGAACTCCAGGCTGGCCAGGTTGCAGGTGTCCACGACGTTGTTGAGGCGGTAGAGGTCCTTGCCCTGCAGGACGCGCCGCAGCAGGGCCTCGCTGCTGGGACGGTGGCGGGTGGGTTCCATGCCGAAGGCGTTGTAGAGGTCGCGGGCCTCGCGCAGGCCGGGGATGTCGCTCGGGGCGCAGGACGCGTAGCGCGCCCGCATCTGCGCGCCCAGCGACGCGGTCTCTTCCCAGACCGCAGGCTCCTCGCGCACCGCCACACCGTCGACGGTGAGCACGCCGGCCCGCAACACGCCGAGCAGGCCGTCGTCCAGACGCAGCAGGCGTCCGTCGGGCAACTGTGCGCGCCGGTTCATGTCGAGGTGTGGCGGCCCCCGGCGCCGTACAGGCGGTCGTAGTACTCGCGGTAGGCGCCGCTGCGCACCTTCTCCCACCAGGCGCGGTTCGCCAGGTACCAGTCGACCGTCGCGCGGATGCCTTCGCGGAAACGGTGGCGCGGCGCCCAGCCCAGCTCGTCGCGGATGCGGGTGGCGTCGATCGCGTAGCGCCGGTCGTGGCCGGGCCGGTCCTTCACGAAGGTGATCCGGGACTCGTCGAGGCCCAGCAGCTCCAGCAGCAGGCGCACGATCTGGATGTTCTGCATCTCGTTGTTGCCGCCGACGTTGTAGACCTCGCCGGGACGGCCGCGGCGCAGGACGGCGTCGACGGCTTCGCAGTGGTCCCGCACGTAGAGCCAGTCGCGGACGTTGCGGCCGTCGCCGTAGACCGGCAGCGGCCGGCCCTCGAGCGCGTTGGCGATCATCAGGGGGATCAGCTTCTCGGGAAACTGGTAGGGGCCGTAGTTGTTGCTGCAGCGCGTGACCAGGACCGGGAAACCGTAGGTGTGGTGGTAGGCGCGGCACACCAGGTCGGCCGCCGCCTTGCTCGCGGCGTACGGCGAGTTCGGCGCCAGCGGCGAGTCCTCGGTGAACAGCCCGGTCGGCCCCAGCGAACCGTAGACCTCGTCGGTGGAGACCTGCAGGAAGCGCGCGACCCCGGCGCGGCGCGCGGACTCCAGCAGCGTCTGGGTGCCCAGGATGTTGCTGTCGAGGAACTCGCGCGGGTCGTCGATGGAGCGGTCGACGTGGCTCTCGGCGGCGAAGTGGACCACCGCTTCGATGCGCTCCTCGGCCAGCAGGCGGTCCAGCAGGGCGCGGTCGCGCACGTCGCCGCGCACGAACCGGTAGTCGGGACGGTCCTCGCAGCCCGCCAGGTTCTCCAGGTTGCCGGCGTAGGTCAGCAGGTCGAGGTTCACGACCCGGTCGCCGCCGCGCTCCAGGAGCATCCGCACGTAGTTGGCGCCGATGAAGCCGGCGCCGCCCGTCACCAGGAGTTTCATCTTCCGTCCTCGGTCGCGGCGCCGGCGAGGGCCGCGGTGAAAGCCGTGGTGAAGGCCGCCGCCAGTTCGGCGTCGATCCGCGGGCGGCCGTCGGGGCCGGCGGCCTGCAGGGACGTGCCGACGATGCAGCCGTCGCAGTAGGGGGCGTAGAGGGCGACGTTGCGGGAGGTCAGGCCGCTGCCGACCAGCAGCGGCGCGTCGGGTTCGGCCTCGCGCACGGCGCGCAGCTCGGCGGGGTCGGCCGGGGAGCCCGTCGCCGCCCCCGAAACGATCAAGGCGTCGGCGCCGCCGCGGCGGCGCAGGTCGGCGACCTCGTCGGCCAGGGGCCGCGCGGCCAGGGGCGCGGCGTGCTTGACGCGCACGTCGGCCAGGATGCCGACGTCCGGCGCCAGCTGCCGGCGCAGGCGCAGCACCTCGGCGGCCCGCCCCTCGATCAGGCCCTGGTCGGTGACCGCCGCCCCGACCAGCACGTTGACCCGCACGAAGGCGGCCCCGACCGCGGCGGCCACGGCCAGGGCGGCGTGCGCGTCGTTGCGCAGCACGTTGATCCCCAGCGGCAGGTCCGGGCAGGCGTCGCGCAGGGAGGCCGCGACGCGGGTCAGGGCGGCCGTGGTCTCGGCCGGCACTTCCCGCGGGAAGAACGGGATGTCGTGGTAGTTCTCGAGCATGAGCGCGCCGACGCCGCCCCCGGCCAGCGCCCGCGCGTCGGCCAGCGCCGACGCCACGACGGCGGCCATGTCGCCCTCCCAGCCCGGAGCGCCGGGCAGGGCGCGGCAATGGACCATGCCGATGATCGGGACCGGCAGCAGGAGCCGGAATGTCGCGCGGTTCCACATGGGCCGATCATAGCATCCGGCCGCGCGGGCGCAAGGGCCAAGCGCCGCGGCGGGGACCCGGGAAACCGTGCTGGTCAATCCCGGCCGCCTCGCGTACATTGCGGACCGTCCCGGGGGCGCGCGGCCCCCGTCCGCGGACCACGGAGGCGCGATGCAGATCATCCAGGGCAAGACCGGCTGGCTCGAAGTCATCTGCGGGCCGATGTTCAGCGGCAAGAGCGAGGAGCTGATCCGCCGCATCCGCCGGGCGCAGATCGCGCGCCAGCGCGTGCAGCTGTTCAAGCCCTGCGTCGACGACCGCTACAGCCAGCACGAGATCGTCTCCCACAGCCAGCAGCGCCTGCCGAGCACCCCGGTGGCCTCGAGCCTGGACATCCTGGACTGCGTGGACGACAAGACCGAGGTGGTCGGCATCGACGAGGCCCAGTTCTTCGACGACGGGCTGACCGACGTCTGCAACAAGCTCGCCAACCTGGGCAAGCGGGTCATCGTCGCCGGGCTGGACATGGACTACCGCGGCCGGCCGTTCGAGCCCATGCCGCGGCTGATGGCCATCGCGGAGTACGTGACCAAGCAGCTGGCGATCTGCGTGCTGTGCGGGAATCCCGCCAACCACACCCAGCGGCTGACGGACGAGCAGGTGAAGATCCTGGTGGGCGCCCAGGGCACGTACGAGGCCCGCTGCCGGCGCTGCTTCGAACCCCCGGCGGACGACGAAGCGACGACGGCGACCTGAGCCGTCGTCGGCTCCCCCCCCTACAGGCAGGACTCCACGTCCACGCCGCGCAGGCGCTCGGCCAGCTCCCGGAAGCGGGGCAGGTCCACGCCGAGGCGGGGCGCCGCCAGGCTGTCGCGGAAGGCCAGGGTCACGCCGCCCTCGTCGGCTTCCACGCACCCGGCCAGGTCCTCGCCCAGCGCGATCATCGCCGCCAGCGAACCCGCGGGCGGCTGGGCGTCCAGGGCGTGGTGCCGCCGCACGGCGTGCGCCAGCTCGGCGCCGAGGCCCCAGTCCGCGATCAGCAGGGCGCCCAGTTCGCCGTGGTCCCAGCCCAGGGTGCGCTGCTCGGCGCGCCAGAGCGCGACGCCCTCGCGGCGGGCGTCGTCCACCAGCTTGCCGTAGAGGCCCGGCAGGGCGCGCGCCATGATCAGCTGGCCGATGTTCTGCATCAGGCCGCCCACGAAGACGGCCTCGCGGTCCTCGGCCCCGAGGTGCTCGGCGACGGTCTGGCTGCCCAGGGCCGAGAGCAGGGACTCCCGCCAGATGCGGTGCAGCAGGGGGCTGGTGTCCACGCCCGGGAACGCCGACCGCGAGGCGTTGACCACCACCCAGTTGCGCACCGTCTTGAAGCCCAGGCGCACGACCGCGTCGCGGATGCTGCGGATCTCGATCGCCGAGACGTAGAACGAGGAGTTGGCCACCCGCAGCAGCCTCGCCGCCAGGACGAGGTCGCGGGCGATCTCCTTCTCCAGCATCCCCGGCGTGGTGCGCTGGTCGTTGATCAGCTCGAGCAGGCGCCCGGCCACCTGCGGCATGACCGTCATCTCGCCGACCTGGTCGTAGACCTGGCGGGCCGTGATGTCGCCGGGGCGCAGCCCGTCGAAGTGGTTGCGCTCGCGCTCCCGCCGCCGCGAGGTGACGGCGCCGAGGATCTCCCGCATGCCGTTGCCCAGGGGCAGCGCGTCGCGCTCCAGCGCGTGCAGCCGCAGCAGCGCGTGCCGCGCGAGCAGGGCCGCGTCCTGCACGAGCTGCTCGCCCTGGAAGCTCAACCAGTCCAGGTAGACGTAGGTGCACCACTTGCCGCGCAGGGGCAGCGGCATGATCAGCGCGGTCTGGTCCTCGCCCACCGACAGCGCCTCCAGCAGCTCGCGCGGCACGTGCTCGACGGGGACGGGGCCGGCGTAGGCCACGCGTTCGCGGGTGAGCACGTCGAACAGGTCGTGCTCGCGCTTGGTCATCACCCGCGGGTTGGCCGAGCGCGGTTCGATCAGGCGGGGCGGCAGCTCGACCCCCTCGGCCAGCAGGATGCGCAGGCCGGTGCTCCACTGCCGCAGCAGCAGCAGGCGGGCGCCCTGCCGCCGGGCCAGGTCCAGGAAGACCTGCATGACGTCGCTGCTCTCGACGGCTTCGTCCAGCGCGGCGAGCGCGCGCACGAGATCCTGGTACCGCTGCTCGGCGCCGATCTCGACCGCGGTGCGCGGCGGGGGATCGATGCCGGCCGCGGCGCACAGCTCGGCCTGCTGCTGGTTCGCCTCGATCCGGTCGGCGACGACGGCGTCGAATCGGCTCACGGGGACCCTCTCGGCTGGAGATCGCGGGCGCGGCGGCGCGCCCGGACGCACTCCCTGCTCTTCGGCCGGCCGCGGCCGCAGTTGAGCGAATTCGCTGGCAGGACCGGCCGAATGGGCTATTCTGGGCCGGCGACGACGCGACCCACCGCCCCCGACCGCGGGGCCTCCCGGAGGATGACATGCCGCACCGGATCACCAAGACCTTCACCTTCGACGCCGCCCACTGGCTGCCCCGCGTGCCGGAGGGGCACAAGTGCGGCCGCCTGCACGGTCACACCTACAGCGTCACGATCGCGGTGGAAGGCGACGTCGACCCGGATTCCGGCTGGATCGTGGATTTCGGCGACATCAAGGCGGCCTTCAAGCCCCTCGAGAAGCGGCTGGACCACTTCTGCCTCAACGACATCGAGGGTCTGGAGAACCCGACGGCGGAAGTCATGGCCCGCTGGATCTACGAGCAGATCGCCGCCGCCCTGCCCGAGGTGTGCGAGGTGACGGTCTGCGAGACCGCGAACACCTCGGCCGTGTACCGCCCCTGACGGCCGGCCCCTGCCCGCTGCGGGCGGGCGGCGAAGCTCACTGAGGGTGGGCGGCGAGCCAGGCGCGCGCCCGCGCGTCCCCGGGCTGGGCCTGCAGCAACTTCCGGTAGGCCTCCCCCGCCTCGGCGACGCGCCCGGCCCGGTCGCGGATCTCCGCCAGATTGCCCCAGGCCTGCCAGTAGCCCGGCTCACGAGCCAGGACGTCCCGGAACACCGGCTCCGCCTCCCCGTCGCGGCCCAGCTGCACCAGCGCGAGCCCGGAGCCGAAGAGGGCCTGGATGTCGCCGTTGCGCCGCGCGATCTGCTGGAAGCGCCGCAGCGCGCCGCCGGCGTCCCCCCGCTGCAGCAGCACCCAGGCTTCGCCCAGCTGGGCCCGGGGGTCGTCGGGCCGGGTCCGCAGGGCGATCTCGTAGTGCGCGGCCGCCTCGTCCAGGCGCCCCGCCGCCAGCAGGAGTTCGCCCAGCCACAACCGCCCCGCCTGGGCGTCGGGCGCGAGGTCGACCCACTCCCGGGCCAGGCGCAGCGCCTCGTCGTCGCGCCCCTCGCGCCGGCGCAGCCCGACGAACGACTCGTAGAGGTTGTCGCGGATCAGGTCGAACTGCGGCTGCGGCGCGCGGCGCTGGATGGCGAGCGCCTCGCCGTACTCGCGGCCGGCGTCCGCGAGCCGGCCCTTGTCGAGCCAGGCGTTGCCCAGCGTGAAATGGTGGAAGGGGTTGATCTCGGTGCGGTGCTCGCGGAACGTCGCCAGGTCGCTCAGGGACACCGCCGCCAGCAGCGCCGCGATCGCCGGGCCGGTCCGGCCGTGCGGCCAGCGGCGCCGGCGCAGGGCGGTCCACAGGGCGTCGGCGCCGGCGCCGGCGGGGATCGTCAGCAGGGCGGCGACCGGCAGCCGGAAGCGCGCGTTGACGAAGAAGAGCAGGATCGACACCGCGTAGAGCGCCGTCACGCCCAGCGTCAGGCGCCGCGTGCCGGGGATGCCGTCGCGCCGGCACCAGCCCAGGGCCCCGAGCGCCAGCACGACCGTCCAGCCCGGCCAGAACGGCAGGCGCAGCAGCGGCGACCACGCGCGCCAGGCATAGATGAACTTGTCGTTGGAGCGCTCGCCCTCGGCCAGCAGCAGGCGCAGCTTGGTGGCGTAGAGGCCGAGCGCGGCGAGCGGCTCGTGGGCCCAGAACGCCAGGCCGCGGCGCAGGAACCAGCGGTCGACCTCCGAGGGCTTCAGGTCGCGGCCGGCATCCTTCTCGGCCATCGCGATCGCGTCGTCGTAGCCGCCCTGCCAGGTCGGCCGCGTGCCGGGCACGATCGCCGTGCGGCCGTCCGATTCGGGGTTGTTCCCGATGTAGAAGTTGACGCCGCCCTGGGTCGCGATCGCGACCAGGTCGTGGCCGCGCACGGCGTTGGACACGGTCACCGGCAGGATCGGCAGCAGCAGCCCGATCGCCGCCGCGGCCCAGCCGCGCGCCGTCGGGCGCGGGAAGCCGCCGCGCAGCAGGTACCAGACGACGGCGGGCACGACGATCAGGATGTTGGGTCGCGCGATGGCGGACAGCCCCAGCACCAGGCCGGCGAGCCCCAGCCGCCGCCAGCCGGGCCGCCCGGCGGCGCGGTCCAGGAGCAGCCAGAGCAGCAGCAGGTTGAGGGTCACCGGCAAGGTCTCGAGCAGCAGCTCCGCCGCGTAGTAGATGCTGGTCCAGAGTCCGGCGTAGAGCAGGCCGGCCAGCCAGCCCGCGCGCCGGCCCCAGAGCCGGTCCGCGGTGAGGGCCACGAGCCCCGCGCCGAGCGCCGAGATCAGGGACTGGACGGCCAGGACGGGCAAGAAGGCGCCGCCGAACACCGCATACAAAGCCGCGAGCAGGTACATGTAGAGCGGTGCGCGGAAGAACGGCTCGGGTCCGGGCCAGGTGCCCGCCAGGATCCCGCGGGCCCACTGGTCGTGGTACGCCGCATCCATGATGGGCCGGTCGAAGAGCGGGTTGTCGCGGATCAGCCACAGGTGGAGCAGGCGCAGGGCGAAGGCCGCGGCGACGCAGATCCAGAACAGGCGCGCGCGGTCGTGCCTCATCGCTTCCCTTCCGGCGCGCACGCGTTCGACGGCCGAGCCCGGCAGCCAGCCGTTCCACTCGCCGCCGAGCGCGACCTGGCACCAGCCCGCCCGTTCGCCGCGGATCTGCAGCGCCAGGCCGTCGTGGACCTGGAACACGACCGGGAACGTCGCGTCCGGCCCGCTGCGCACCTCGGCTTCGGAGGCGATGACCACCGCATGGTCCAGGACCCGCTCGTCGTACCACCGCCAGGCCACGACCGCCACCAGGAACAGGACCAGGCAGAGCGCCCCCAGCCAGGCCCGGCGCATCCAGGGCGTGAAGCCTCCCCGCCACAGGGTCCAGCCGGCGATCAGCGCCGCGAGCCAGGCGCCGGCCGTCAGCAGGCGGCTCCATTCGTCCAGCGACAGGCCGCGCAGGAGCGCGGACGCGAAGCGCAGCGGCAGGGGGGTCGGCGTGCCCTGCAGTTCCTGGTCGCGGGTGTGACCGCGGACCCAGGCGAGGTTCGCGCGCGCGTCGGCGTCGCGGGGCGCGGCGCGCAGCGCGCGCTGGTAGTTGACGACGGCCTTGCCCAGCTCGCCGCGGCGCGCGTGGGCGGTGGCGAGGTTGTAGCAGGCCACGGGGTCGCCCGTCGCCGCGGCCGCGCCGAAGCTCGCCACGGCGGCGTCCAGGTCTCCCCGCGTGTAGGCATCGACGCCCTCGGCCAGCTGCCGGACCGCGGAATGGTCGGAGACCGCCGCGGGTTGGGCGCGCGACGGGGCGGCAGGGGACGCCGCCAGCACGGCCAGCAGCAGCGCGCCGACGAGCGGATCCGCCGTGCGCGGCTTGGCGCCGTCGCGGTCGAGTTCGGCCAGCAGACGGCGGGCGCGTGCGACGAGGTCCGCGCCGTCGCGCCGCGCCTCGCCGGCCGCTCCGTAGCGCGAGGCGGCGCACTCCTGCAGCAGGGATTCCAGCGCGGTTCCGACCTCGGGCAGACCCAGCGCGTCGGCGTGGGCGCCGACGGCGCCGGCGGGCAGCCCGGACGCGGCGCGGCCCGTCATGTCCGCGACGTACCCGGTGAGGGCCCTGATGACCAACGCGCTCGCGGCGCCGGCTTCGGCGGCCGCCTCGGCCGCGTCCAGCTGCCGCCGCGCGGTGCGCGCCGCATGGCGCCGTCGCAGGCCGACGGGATCGCCCAGCAGCGCGCGTCGCCTCCCCAGCCACAGGCGCCAGCCGCCGAGCGACAGGGGCGCGAGCAGCGTGGCGAGCCACCAGCCGAAGGTCTCGGGCAGCGGCGCGCCGCGGACGTCCAGGCGCGCCGGCGCGGGGTGCACGAACGCCAGGTCGCTGGCGAGCCGCTCGATCTCGCCGCGGAAGCCCGTCGCGCGCTGCACGCCGCCCTCGTCGACGGGATTGTCGCTCGGCGTCACCTCCAGGGTGCGCGCGCCGGCCTCGATGGTCCGGTACCGCTTCTGTCCGGGATCGAACCAGGTCACGCGGGCCGCGGGCAGTTCGAGGCGTCCTTCGGCGCCCGGCACGATCACCTTCTCCGAGCGCAGGACGGCCAGTTGGCGGCCGCGGGCCTCCTTCATCTCCAGACCGCCTCCCGCCTCGTGGACCTGCACGCCGCGGGGAGCCTCCCAGGGCACCTCGGTGACGCTCTTGAGCGAGCCGTCGGCTTTGAGCACCAGGGTCCAGGTCACCGGGTCGCCGCGCGGGACGCTCGTGCGGTCGGTCTGGACGTCGAGTTCCACCTGACGCGAGACCAGCCCCAGGAATCCGGGCGGCGCGGGGCGCGGCAGGTCGAGCACCTCGACGTTCAGCGACGGGCTCTCGAGCGTCTGCGGGCCGCTCCCGCGGTTGCGGCGGGAGCCGAAGAAATCGGCGAAGGGATCGCCCGCCAGCGTGACCTTGGCGGGCGAGACCGTGAGCCGGCCCGACCGCGTCGGGTACAGGGCGTAACGCAGCTCGGTCATGTCGTAGACCTTGCCGCCGACCGTCTCGCGCGAGTTGCGCTGGGGCGGCAGGTCCTCCCGCCAGAATCCTTCCGTGCGCGGGGCTTCGTACTGGGGGCGGTCGAAGAGGCGCGCGAAGGGGTCGGCGAAGAACCGGAAGACGAGCACGACCTGCTCGCCCACGTACACCTCGTCGCGGTCCACTTCCAGGGTGACGAAGTAGGGGCTGCCCGGACCCGCACGGCCGGGGCGGGCCGCCGGCGCCGCGGGTTCCGTCCGCGGAGGCGCGCTGCGGTTGCCGTTGCCGGTCACCGCGCCCGGGTCGCCCGTGACGCGGATCGTGATGGGTTGCGTGCGCAGCGTCTGGCCGTCGACGGTCGTCTGCAGTGCGGGGATGCGCACGTCGCTGCCGCTGCGGATGCTCAGGACCCAGGTCCAGGTCTGGGAGCTGCTCACCGCCCCGTTGACCATCTGGAAGCTGGAACTGGTGCCCCCGCGGGCGGCGTCGACGCCGGCGATGGGCGGCAGCTCGGGCATGGCGAGGTCGCGGCCCCGCCCGCTGAGCGTCACGGTGAGCACGACCTGGTCGCCGGGCGCCGCGGTCGTGCGGTCGACCCTGGCCTGCAGGTCGGCCGCGGCGGCCGCGACGGCGAACGCGGACCCGCACAGCAGGACCGCCAGGACGAAGCGCGCGGCGTCGTGCCTTCTCACCATCTCTTCCCGCTCCTGTTCCCGTCGCCCTGCAGACGCTTCTGCACGGCGCGCCGCAGTTCTTCCTCGTCCCGATCGAGACCCTTGAGGATCGACAGGGCGCGCTCGCGGCTCAGCTGATCCTGGTCGGGCTCGCCGGTCTGCGGCTGCGCCTGCTGCTGGTCCTGCGACTGCTCCGGCTGCTGCTGTTGCTGCTGTTGCTGCTGTTGCTGCTTGCTGTTGCTGCTGCTGCTGCTGCTGATCCTGTTGTTGCTGCTGCTGTTGTTGCTGCTGCTGTTGCTGATCCTGCTGTTGCTGCTGCTCCTGGTCCTGTTGCTGTTCGGGCGGCGGCTGCTCGAGGCTGCGGACCGCCAGTTCCAGATTGTGCAAGGCGTCCCGCTGCGCGGGGTCCAGGTCCAGCGAACGGCGGAGCTGCTCGACGGCGCGCTGCGCGTCGCCGGCGGACAGGGCGTTGGTGCCCGAATTGTACAGGCTCTCGGCCCGCAGGTCCGGGTCCGCGGACTGGGACAGGGCGCGGGCGAATTCCCGTTCCGCCTCTTCGTGACGGCCGAGGCGGGACAGGGCCTCGCCCACCGCCAGGCTCAGCCGGGGATCGTCGGGCGCTTCGGAGCGGGCGGCCTCGAAGGCGCGCAGCGCGCCTTCGTAATCGCCGGCGAGGTACAGGGCGTGGCCCTGGCGGGCGACCGCGCCGCCCGGCTGGTCCCAGGCCGAGGCTCGGACCGCCGGCGCGGCCAGGGTCAGCAACAGGACCGCGGCGACGGCGACGGACTGCCGGCGCGGGCGCACCAGCGCGCCCAGCCACAGGCTGATCAGGGCCAGCCCCAGCGGCCAGACGAAGCGTTCCTCGTACCGCGCGACCTGGCGGCCGCCGAGGTCGCGCTCCCCGAGGCGGGCGATCACGTCGTGCAGGGCGCGACGGTCGAGGCCGCCGCGGCCGATGCGGAACACGATGCCCGGTCCCGAGGCCGCCAGCTCCTGGAGCGCGGCGAGGTCCAGGCGGCTCATCACGACGCTGCCCTGGTCGTCCTTCAGGAAACCCTCCCGGTCGGGATCGGGCACGAGCCCGCCGCTCTCCTCGCCCACGCCCACCGGGACGATCACGATCCCCTGCTCGCGGCAGTTCGCCGCCGCCTCCCGCCAGCCTCCCTCGAGGTCCTCGCCGTCGGTCACCAGCAGGATGGCCTGCCGGGCGCCGTCCGTCCCCTGCCCCCGGCCGCCGACGAGCAGCTTGCCGGAGGTCTCCAGCGCGCTCGCGATGGCGGTGCCCTGGGTGGAGATCATGTCCGTGTCGGCCATCCTCAGGAAGAGCTGCGCGGTGCCGCGGTCGAGGGTCAGGGGGCACTGCACGAAGGCCTGGCCGGCGAAGAGCACCAGCCCGACGCGCCCCTGCCCGTAGTCGTCGAGGAACCCGGCGAGCTCCGCCTTGGCGCGGGCCATCCGGCTGGGCACGACGTCCTGGGCCCGCATGGAGTTCGAGACGTCCAGGGCGATGACCACGTCGGTGCCGCGCTGACGCATCTCGATCTCGTGGGTCCCCCACTGGGGACGCGCCAGGGCCAGCACGAGCCAGCACAGCCCCGTGAGCAGGAAGAAGCGACGCCAGACGAGCGCCGTGACGGGCCGGCCCTCGACGTGCTCGCCGGCGCGCCGGCCGAGCAGGCGCGCGAGGTCGGCGCGCGCACGCCCGTCGCTCCAGCGCATCAGGGCCCAGAGGGCCGGCGGCAGCAGCAGCAACCAGAGCCAGGCTTCGGCGGCGAACCTCACAGGACCTCCCCTCCCCTGCGCTTCACGGCGCCCTGCGCAGCCAGGTGGCCGCGAGCACGGCCTCCAGCAGCAGCAGCGCCAGGGCCGGCGCGGCGAACCAGGCCATCCGCTCCTCGTACCAGGTGGTGACCCACGTCTTGTAGCGGCTCGTCTCGAGCTCGTCGATGGTCGCGAAGATCTGCGCGAGCGTCGCGGGATCCTCGGCGCGGAAGTAGCTGCCGCCGGTCGCGGCCGCGATCCGCCGCAGCAGCTCCTCGTCGATCGGCACCTCGACCATGCGGGTGCGCCGTCCGAAGATCGGCGAGTCCTCGGGGTAGGGCACCTTGCCCTTCTTGCCGACGCCCACGGTGTAGACGCGCACGCCCAGCGCCTTGGCCAGCTCGGCGGCCGTCTCGGGCTCCAGGGTCGGGATGTTGTTGCTGCCGTCGGTCAGCAGGATCACCGTGCGGTTCTTGGCCTCGGAGTGCCGCAGCCGGTTGACCGCCGTGGCCAGGCCCAGGCCGATGGCCGTGCCGTCCTCGATCAGCCCGACCTGGACCTGGTCGAGGAACCCGTTCAGCACCGAGCGGTCCAGCGTCAGGGGGCACTGCGTGAAGGCGCGCGACGCGAAGACGACCAGGCCGACCTGGTCGGTGGTGCGCGCGTCGATGAAGTCGCGGATGATCCGCTTGGCGACCTCCAGCCGGTTGTCGGGCTGGAAATCCAGGGCGAGCATGCTGCCGCTGATGTCCAGGGCCACGACGATGTCGATCCCCTCGCCTTCGACCTCGCGGCTGGAGTGGACGTCGCGCGGGCGGGCCAGCGCCACCACCAGCAGCAGCAGGGCTGCGGTGCCCAGCCACGGCAGGGCGCGTTGCATCCGGACGCGCCACCCGGACCGTTCCTGCAGCAGCAGCGCCAGGTGGGGATGGCGCAGCGCGGAGGTGTCGCGGGGGCGGCGCCGCAGCAGGACGGCCGCGACGAGCACCGGCACCGCGAGCAGCAGCAGCCAGGGATGCGCGAATTCAGGCATGCCCCGCCTCCTTCCCGCCCGCGACCGCGGCCAGCACGCGTTCCCAGCAGCGTTCGCTTTCGATCAGGTCGGCCGGCGGCACGGGGGTGTAGCGGATCCGCTCGCGGCGGGCGCCGATCTCCGCGACCACCGCCGCCAGCAACCCGCGCCCGTCGGACGGCAGCGCCGCCGTCGGCGCGAAGCGCAGCTCGTCGCAGCGCCCGAGGATCCGGGCGGCGGCGCGCCGGGCGGACTCGGGATGCCGCAGGGCGGCCAGGGCCGCGTCCACCTCGGAGGCCGTCATCTCCAGGGCGGCGAAGCGGTAGCGCGCCGCGAGGTAGCGCCGGAAGACGACGTCGAGGCGGTGCAGGAAGGCCCGGCCGTCGCCCCGCTCGAGCAGCCGTTCGGCCAGCAGCGCGTCGAGATCGCGCGCCGCCTGCAGCCAGGCGGGCGGGGGCAGCGGTTCGCCCGCGCCGTCCGGCCGCGCGCGCCGTCGCCGTCGCCACCACCAGGCCAGGACGATCGCGGCGGCGGCCAGCAGCAGCCCGGCGGCCGCCAGCCACCAGGAGCGGGGCAGGCGGCGCGGATCGCGCACCGGCAACGGTTCGGCCGCGGGGGCGAGGCGGCCGGCGATCTGCCGGACCGGGCCCGGCACGGGCTCGCCTTCCCAGGCCAGGCGGAAGGGCCCCGGCCGGTAGGGCCGCAGGGTCAGCACCACGCGCTGCGCCGGCTGCGCCCCGGAGGGATCGCGGGCGACGACCGCGAACCAGTCCGCGCGCGCGGCGACGGAATCCGGGATCGCCGGCGAGCCGGGCGGGAAGTCGCAGACCAGCGTGATGGGCTCGCCGAAGCGCAGCGTGTCGGCCGCGCCGAGGGACATCGCCGGACGCGGCGTGCCGGCCGCCGCGCCGAGCGACAGCAGGACGGTGTCCGGAGCGGCCGGCGCCGTGCCGGGCGGGGTGCGGGGCTGGGCCTGCGCCCCCGCCGCCAGGGCGCAGGCCAGGACCGCGGCGGTCGTCGCCGAGACTGCTGCCGCCCGCGCGCGCATCAGCGCCACGCCCTTGCGCGCCGGCTGCGCCGGGCGAAGAACTGCTGCAGCGGTTCGACGTAGCTGCTCGTGATGTCGATGTCGACGAGGTCGACGCGGGCGCCGCGCAGCAGCCGCTCCAGGCGCCGGTCGTGGTCGGCCGCCCGGCGGGTCAGCTCGGCGCGCACCTCGCCGTCGCCGACGTCGACGAGGGCCTCGCGGCCCGACTCGGCGTCGATCCAGTTGACCAGGCCGGCCGCCGGCAGCGCGGTGTCGCGCGGGTCGCGCACGCGCACGGCCACGCAGTCGTGGCGGCGGGCGACGACCCGCAGCGGCGCCTCGAAGCCGTCGGCCCAGAAGTCCGAGACCAGGAAGACCGTCGCGCGGCGCTTGAGCACCGAGCCCAGCAGCTCCAGGGGCGCGCCGAGGTCGGTGCCGCGGCCGGCCATCTCGGCGGCGAGCAGCTCGCGGATGATCCGCAGCACGTGCCCGCGGCCGCGGGCCGGCGGGACGTAGAGCTCGACGCGGTCGGAGAACAGCACCAGCCCGACCTTGTCCTTGTTGGCGGTGGCGGCGAAGGCCAGCACGCCGCACAGCTCGGCGGCGATCTCGCCGCGCGTCCGCGCGCCCGAGCCGAACAGGCCCGAGCGGCTGACGTCCACCGCGAGCACGACGGTCAGCTCCCGCTCCTCGTCGAACTGCTTCACGTACGGGGCGTCGGAGCGCGCGGTGACGTTCCAGTCGATCGCCCGCACGTCGTCGCCCGGCACGTACTCGCGCACCTCGCGGAACTCGATGCCGCGCCCCTTGAAGACCGAGTGGTACTCGCCCGAGAAGGTCTCCTCGACCAGCCGCCGGGCCCGCAGGGAAATGCGCCGCACCGCCTCGATCATCTCGGGCGGGATCGGCGCCTCCCGGGTCCGCGGCGGCGGCGGGGCGGCCGGCTCGAGGGCGCGGCTAAGGAACTTCCACATGGTCGAACAGGTAGGTGATGATGTCGTCGCTGGTCTTGCGCTCGGCCTCGGCCTCGTAGGTGACCAGCACGCGGTGGCGCAGCACGTCGTGGCCGACCGCCTTGACGTCCTCGGGCACCACGAAGGCGCGCCCGGCCAGCAGCGCCCGGGCCCGCGAGGCCTGGGCCAGGGCCAGCGTCGCGCGCGGCGAGGCCCCGTAGGCGATCAGCGGCGCGATGTCCAGCCCGCGGGCGGCGGGGTCGCGCGTGGCGAACACCAGGTCCAGGATGTAGCCCTTGATCTTCTCGTCGAGGTGGATGCCCGCGACGCCCCGGCGCAGCGCCAGCACCTCCCGGGCGGTGATCACCGGGCGGACCGCCGGCGGCTCGCGGCCCGCCATGCGGTCCAGGATGAGCCGCTCCTCGTCCCGCGTCGGGTAGCCCACCCTCAGCTTGAGCAGGAAGCGGTCGACCTGGGCCTCGGGCAGCGGGTAGGTCCCCTCCTGCTCGATCGGGTTCTGGGTCGCCAGCACCAGGAAGGGGTCGGCCAGCGGGAAGGTCTGCTCGCCGATGGTGACCTGGCGCTCCTGCATGGCCTCGAGCAGCGCGCTCTGCACCTTGGCCGGCGCGCGGTTGATCTCGTCGGCCAGGATGATGTTGCTGAAGATGGGCCCCTTCTTGACCGAGAAGGTGCCTTTCTCGTGCTCGTAGACGGTGGTGCCGACGATGTCGGCCGGCAGCAGGTCCGGGGTGAACTGGATGCGCTGGAAGCCGGCGTCGATGACGCCGGCCAGGGTGCGCACGGCCAGGGTCTTGGCCAGGCCCGGCACGCCCTCCAGCAGGACGTGCCCGCCCGTCATCAGGCCCACCAGCAGGCCCTCGAGCATCGGCCGCTGGCCCACCACGACCTTCCCGGCCTCGGCCAGGATCTCCTCGAGGCGCCGCGACATCTCGTCGACGCGGGCGTTGTCCAGGGGCTCGGTCACGCTCAATCCTCCTCGATATGGCGACAGCGAAGTTCCGCGACGGCGCCGTTCAACCTCGCCGGCCTCCCGGCGGTTCCCGGTCCGCCCGGTCGGCGCGGCAGTTCAGGGTAGTGCATCGAAATCCCCTTGCCAAGGGAAGGTAAACAGGTTTCCATGGGCGGGCCGGACCGTGCCTGCCCGAACCGGGGGAGCCGACGTGCGCCTGTCGCCCAACAAGATCGAGTTCCTGGCGGAGAAGCTGCTCGAGATGATCGAGCGCGACTCCCGCCTGCACATCCAGACGAACTCCGACCTGGTCTACCGCGCCATCGTCGACACGATCTACGACGACATGCGCACCGAGGACCAGATCGAGGCCGAGGTCGAGGAACTGCTCAAGCAGCACCTGGGCGAGATCCGGGCCATGGAAATGGACTACGGCGCCCTGCGCGCCAAGATGAAGCGCGAGATCGCCCGCAAGCAGGGCTTCGTGCTCTAGCCCCCCGACCAGCACCGGGAGCCGCGAACCATGAGACTGTCCGAAGAGCGCATCAGCGGCCTGTCGCGCCGCATCATGGACCTCCTGCTCGACGAGGAGCACCTCGACCTCGAGATCGGCGAGGACCGTTTCGGCGTGATGCTCGAGGCCAAGCTGACGCAGCTGCTGCGCATCGAGGACGAGATCGACGAGGAAGCCTCGGCCTGGATGCACCAGCACAAGCCCGCCCTCGAGGACGGCTCCCCCGAGTTCGAGGTCGAGATGGAGAAGGTCAAGAAGAACATCGCCGACACCAAGGGCTACGTCCTCTACTGACGGCCCTCGGTCCGCCGTCGCTCCCGCCACCCCGGAAGGGCCGCCGCATGCGGGTGACGCTGCTGACACCCTACCTCCCCCACGAAGCGATCGGACACGGCGGCGGCGTCGCCGTGCGCGGCATGGCGCGGGCGCTCGCGCGGCGGCACGAGGTCACGCTGGTCGCCCTCGAGCGCCCCGGCGAAGCCGGCCTCGCCGCCCCGACGGCGGCGCTGCTCGGCTGCCGCGTCACGACGGTGCCCTTCCTGGACGCCGGCGCCGCCTCCCCCGGCGACCGGCTGCGCCTGGCCGCCTCCCGCCTCGGCGCGGGACTGCGCGGCCTGCGCCGCGGCCGCCCCTACTACGTCGAGAAGTACCGGACGGCGGCGTTGGCCGCCGCCATCGTCGACGCCGTGGCGGCCAGCGCGCCCGACGCCGTGCAGTGCGAGTACCTGCAGACGGCGCTGCTGTTGCAGGATCTGGCGCGCTGGCGCGACCGGGAGGCGGCGGCGGGCCGCCCGGCGCCGCGACTGTTCCTGAGCAGCCACGAGATGGGTTCCCTGCCCCGCGCGCGACGCGCGGCCCTGACCCGCAACCCGCTGCGCAAGTGGCTGTTGCAATACCAGGCCGCCGCCTGGCGCCGCCTGCAGGCCGACGCCTCCCGCTGGGCCGACGCGGTCTTCTGCGTCACCGACCAGGACCGCGATCTGCTCGCCGCCTGCGGCGGCCGCGGCGGCGTGACCATCCCGCTGGGCGTCGACACGGACGCGACCCGCGCCGTCTGGCGGCCCGACGGCCCGCCCAAGTTGCTGTTCGTGGGCAGCTTCGGCCACGCGCCCAACCGGTCCGCCGCGGAATTTCTCGTTGACAAGGTCTGGCCCCGCATCGCCCAATGTGACCGCAATATGAGCCTGGTGCTCGCCGGCGGCGGCCCCGGACCGTTCCTGGCCGCGCTGGCCGCGCGCGACCCCCGCATCTCGGTTCCCGGATTCGTCCGGGATCTCGACGCCCTCTACCGCGACTGCCGCCTGGTGGCGGCGCCGCTGACCGAGGGCGGCGGCATCAAGATCAAGATCCTGGAGGCCATGGCCGCCGGGATCCCGGTGGTGACCACCCCGATCGGCGCCGAGGGCATCGCCGGCGAACAGGACCGCGCCCTGTGGCTGGCCGCCCCCGACGACGACTTCGCCCGCACCATCCGGGCGGCCCTGGCCGACCCCGCCGAAGCGGCGGCCCGGGCGATGCGCGCGCGGCGGCTCATCGAGGAGCGCTTCAGCTGGGCCGCGATCGTCGACCGGCTGACCGCGCAGTACGAGGGGAGGTGATGTCGATCGTCGACCCGGCGCCGCCCCGCGACGCCGCGGCACGAGATCGATGGATCCGCGTCTTCCATGTCCCTGGTTGTGCCATTCACGTAAGTGCCCTTTCACGGAGGAAAGCGACATGTTGAAAAGACTCCTGATCCTGGTGGCCGCCCTCGCCGTCCTGATCGGCGTGGGCCTGGCCGCGAGCGCGCAGGCCAGCGACTTCACCGGTTCGATGTGGTACCGCTGGGAAGGCTGGGACAACGTCGACCAGGACGGCGACGCCGACGACGCCGAAGCCTCGGCCCGCCTGCGCTCCCGCATCGCCTTCGCCGGCGACGTCAACGAGAACGCCGACTACAACCTGACCGTCGAGAACTTCCGCGTCTTCGGCGACCCCGCCAGCGACGTCAACTCGATCTACCAGGCCACCTTCACGATGCGGGACTTCCTGATCGCCGACCTCGACGTCACCCTGGGCCGCATGCCGGTCGCCTACGGCCGCGAGCGCGTGATCGGCGTCGAGGACTGGGACCTGGCGACCAACATCCTGTTCGACGGCGCCCACGGCCGCTACAACTTCGAGAGCGGCTGGCTGGACTACTTCAACTTCAAGCTGCAGGAGACCTACGGCAGCAAGTACGCCTCCGGCTCCGGCGACGACAACATCACCGGCCTCTACATGCACTACGACGCCAGCGAGAAGTTCTGGTTCGAGCCCTACGCCATGATGATGACCCACGAGAACTGGGCCGACCCCGACCTCGACAACGACCGCCTGATGGTGTTCGGCGGCCTCGTCGATTACGTCCGCAACGGCCTGCACTTCTACGGCGAAGCCGTCGTCCAGACCGGCACGACCTACCTGCCGGCCGAGCGCGACCTCTCCGCCCTGGGCTGGTACACGGGCCTGTTCTACGACTTCGACAGCACGATCGAGCCGTTCATCGGCTTCGAGTACAACTTCGCCAGCGGCGACGACGCCGCGACGCCCGAGAACGAGGCTTTCTTCTCGCCCTACGGCTCGCAGAGCGAGTACCTGGGCATCATGAACGTGCAGGGCTGGCACAACGTCACCGCGATGCGCTTCGCCGGCGGCTTCACGCCCATCGAGAACCTGGACGTCGCGGCCGACTTCTTCCTGTTCACGGAAGCCGAGGACACGGGAGCCGACGACGCGATCGGCAGCGAGCTGGACATCAAGCTGAACTACATGCTCAACGCCGACGTGGACCTCGAGGGCGGGCTCGGCATGTTCACGTACGAGGATGCGGCGGACCTGTACGCGGCGCCGGGCGACGCCATGTACTTCGTCTGGGCCGGCTCCCGCCTCTTCTTCTAAGTTCTGGTTCCGAGATTGTCCCTAGCAGAGGCGAGGCTTCGCGGCCTCGCCTCTGCCGTTTCCCCGCGGCCCGGGAATCCCGGACGGCGGATGCGTCGGGGGCGTGCTCAGGACCGCAGCTTGCGGACCTGCTGGTTGGTCAGGTGGACGGCGCCGCCCAGCCGCTCCGCCCCCGCCCCCACTTCCGCCACCCTCTCGACGACCTCCAGCCGCCGGTACGCCTCTTCGAGGCTCCCGCCCACCGTCACCACCCCGTGGTTCGAGAGCAGGATCGCCTGACAGCGGGCGACGAACGGGCGGATCGAAGCCGCCACTTCGGGGGTGCCGGGAGTGGCGTAGGGAGCCAGCGGCACTTCGCCGCCCAGCTGCAGCACGGCTTCGGGCAGGATCGACACCGGCAAGGCGCGTCGCGCGCAGGCGTAGGCGGTCGCCCGCGGCGGGTGGGCATGGCAGACGGCGGCGACGTCGGGCCGTTGCCGGTAGATCTCGGCGTGCAGCAGCCATTCCGATGTGGGACGCCCGGGGCCGCGGGGGCGGCCGTCGTCGTCGACTTCGACGAGTTCGTCCGGGGCGAGGTCGCCCTTGCACGCACCGGCCGGGGTGACCAGGAAGCGGCCGGGGCCGAGCCGCAGCGACAGGTTGCCCTCCCCCGCCACGACGTAGCGCCGCTCGTAAAGCAGACGCCCGACCCGGACGATTTCGTCGGCGGGCCGGGCGTCGCGCGGCATCGGACCTGCTACCAGTTGCTGAACAGGTAGATGTGGGTCATCACACCCTCGAAGAATTCGAGCTGCTCGCGCTGCTGGTCGGCGAGGGCTTCGACCTGGATCGCGGTGAACTCCGGGTTCGCCGCCGCGATGCTGTCGTAGGCCGCGCTCCAGAGGGCGTCCAGCATCTCGGTCGGGAAGCCGACGCCGCTCGTCAGCAGGATCTCGTCGGGAGTGCGCCCGGTGTAGAACGCGCCCTGGTCGTCGGAGCGGGTGAAGAACAGGAGCCGGGGCTCGAGGCTGCCGTCGGCCGGGATGCGCCAGATGTTGCGCTCGTTGAGCGTGATCGTCGGCACGCGCCGGTCCGACACGAAGATGATCGAACCGCCGTCGGGGCTGTAGGAGGGCTCCATGTTGCGGACGATGAAGTTGCTGCCCGACGGGGGCGGCGAGGTCGTCAGGCGCGTGAGGCCGCGGTCCAGCACGACCCCGCCTTCGGCGGCCAGGCCGGTGGTGTCGAAGTCCACGGTGAACAGCTCGCGGGTGGTGAAGTCGTTGCTGTTCTGGATATCCAGCGTGGCGGAGAACACGATCTTGCTGCCGTCGGGAGACCAGGAGGGGGAATCGCAGATCGACACTTCGCTGGTGACCGGGAACGCCAGCTGGCTGAGCTGGCCCGATTCGGGCACGGCGCAGACCCAGATGGCCTGATCCGTCGCCTGGTGGAGGGAATCGGCGTCCGTGTGGCCGTAGCGCGAGAAGGCGATCCAGCGCCCGTTCGGCGAAACGCTGGGCGACATGTGTTCCCAGAACTTCCAGCCGAGGACCGGTCGTCGTCGCGCTCGCGCAGCACGAGCGTGATGTCGAGGTCCTGGCCGTGGACGAAGTTGGGCGGGATTCTCGTCTGGAACAACCTCGCGCCGCGCGGCGTCTCCAACCAGAAGACGATGTCGTCGTCGTTGATCCAGCGGGGCGTGCCCTTCTGGTTGTCGCGATTCGGCTGCATGGGCTGCAGGGCGGCGCCGATGAGCATGCGGTAGGTGTTCATCAGAACCAGGGCGGCTCCCTGTTGGCGCAGGTTGAGCTTCGGCTCGTCCTGCACCTGCAGCGGCATGACCGCCAGCTGGCGGATCAGCGGCGGCACGTCGGGCGGCTGTCCCGGAGGGGTGATCGCCAGCCAGTCGATGGTGAACACGAGACGGGTGCCGTCGGGCGAGAGGTCCGGCTCGAGGTACTGGTAGCCGTCGGACGACGTGTCCGCCGTGACCATCTCGAGGTCCCCGGTGCTGTGGTTGCCGGAGATATCCAGCGTTTCCGAGACTTCCGGCTCCAGGGAGCAGCCGATCGCCAGCAGCGCGGCGGCGGCGGCCACGGCGACGAGCGAGCCGGCGCGCGGATCCAGCTTCTTCATCAAGATCTCGACCTCCAGAAGACCGGCACGGCCGCGGCCGCCACCCGCTCCCCGGGGGCGGAGGGTGCGGCGGATGCGGCGCTAAGGTATGGAACCAGGCCCGGTTCAAAGTAAGGGCAAGCGGTGCCTGAAATCAACCGGGACTTGACCGGCGCCGGGACGGGAGCGGCGCCGGCGGCGTTCCTAGTCCGGATCCCGGCCGGGGTCCAGGGCCAGGACGCGCGCCCATTCCTGAGCCGCTTCCTCGGCACGGCCCAGACGATTCAGCAGGATCACGCGGTTCTGGCGCAGATCCGGATCGTCCGGCGCCAGGGCGATGGCCCGGTCGATGAGGATCAGCCCCTCGCTGTCGCGGCCGGTGCCGAGGCACACCAGGGCGGCCTGCGACCACACCAGAGGATCGTGCGGGAGCTGGACGCCGCCTGCGCCCAGGGCCAGGGCCAGGGACACGGCGTGCTCGGGATCGCCGACGGCGGCGTCGGCCTCCAGCAGGATCCGCAAGCCCTGATCGTCGAGACCCCCTCGCCAGCGGGGAGCCAGCAGGAGCCGGGCCGCTTCGGGCCGGCCGGCGCGCAGGCGTGCGAGGGCCAGTTGCTGGCCGCTCTCGGGGGTCGGCGCGAGTTCGTGGAGGCGTTCCAGATCCGGCAGCGCGGCGGCGGGATCGCCGCTCGCAAGACGGCAGCGGCTCCGCGCCCTCAGCAGCCGGGGATCGTCCGGTCCGCAGAGGGCCTCGGCGGCCGCCAGGGTCGCCAGCGCGTCCCGGTACTGGCCGAAGTCCACCTGGACGTGGGCGAACTCGACCCTCACGTCGCAGTTCGAGGGATCGAGATCGCAGGCCAGGCCGTACTCCGCGGTCGCGCGGCCGCGGCGGTCGAGGGCGACCAGCAGCGTGGCCAGGTTGCGGTGGTTGATCGCTTCCGAGGGCCCCCACAGCACGGCCTGCTCCAGGTGGACGAGCGCCTCGTCCAGCCTGCCGAGGCGCTGCAGGGCGAGGCCGGCGCGCTGGTGCAGGAGCCAGCGCAGGTCCTCGTCCACGCCGTCGTCGGCGAGCACGGCGGCGGCCCGCGCGGCGGCGGCCTCCCAGGCGCCGGCGGCCGTGAGGGAGTCGACGACCGCCAGGCCACGCTGGTGCGCGGCGCGCGGCGGCGTGCCGCGCAGGGCGCCCGCTCCGGCGCTCGGCACGGCGGCCGCGCCGAGCAGCGCCGCCACCGCCAGGAGAAACCGGATGTTGGCGGACATGGTCGCACTCCTCCCCTTGACCGTCACTCAATCAGGGTAAGCCGTACGGGCGGCGGGGACAACCGGCGAGCGTGGGGCGGGAGGAGGTCGGCGCCAGGGCCGCGGTCGCCCCCCCCGGGACGGCCGCGACCCCGACGCTCAGCGCGCGACGGTGACGGTGCCGCGGCCGGCGGTCCGTTGCCAGTTCAGCGCGTAGGCGTAGCGGCCGGACGCCACCCGACGGCCCCCGTCGTCGTGGCCGTCCCAGGACACCAGCAGGCGGCCGTTGCGGATCTCGCCGCCGCGCACCGTGCGGACGATCTGACCGCGCAGGTCGTAGACGGTCAGCTGCGCCGCGGCGGCGTCGCCGAAGGCGTCGGCGGGCAGCGTCATCGCGACGGTGGTCAGCGGGTTGCAGGGGTTGGGGAACGCGGTGCAGGCGAGCGCGGCGCCGGCGACCGGCCCGCCACTCAGCGCTTCGCTCAGGAAGGCCCGGAGTCCGTCGACCCGATCGGGGGTCGCCAGCTCGGGGTTCTCGATGACGCCGCTGGCGGTCGCCAGCTCGCCGCCGAACAGGAAGCGGATGTCCTCGGCCAGGATCTCGCGGGCGCGCTCCGCGTGCGGCGCCTCGGGGCCGTGATCGCCGGCGGCGAGGCCGCGCAGCTCGAGGTAGCGGCTCCACAGTTCCGGGCGGCGATCGAAGCGGGCCCAGGTCAGCACGTGGCCCAGCTCGTGGACGGTCACGTCGGCCACGGTGCTCGCCGCGACGGGGCCGAAGGCCGGCGACAGCACGATCGCACCCGCGCGCGCGAAGCTGCCGAGCACCTCGGCCGGCGGGGCGGGCAGCAGGAACACGTCGACGTCGAGATCCAGGTCCTGGAACCGCAGGTCGGCCAGGGCGTCGGCGACCACATCCTCGGACAGGGGCAGGAAGGTCGTGACGTCGCGGCGGGCCAGGCGGGGATCGCTCGGGCCCTGCAGCAGTTCGATCTCGCCGAGGGCGGGGTGGCGCAGCAGCAGCGCGCCGTCCTGCTGGACCAGGTAGGCGGCCAGATCGGCGGGAGTGTGGATCCGGACGCGCAGGCCGCTGGAAGCGGTGAACGCCCCCGCGGCGGCGTTGCCGGTCATGGCGAGCGCGATCAGCGCGACCAGAAGCGTCGCACCGCGCAGGGTCCGTCCCGGGAACTTGGTGGTCGTCCTGTCCATCATGGCCCCTTGAGATCCTTGGTCCCCCCCTATGAGACGTCGGTCCCGTGGCTGGACGGAGATCCCGCAGGGTTCGTGCCGCCGGGAAACGAGGGACGGCGAGCGTCCGGACCGGAGCCCGATCTTGCCACACAACCGGATGGAAATCAAGGGGTTGGCCGATGAACGCCCCGTTCGCGGCGCGGGAGGCCGGGCAGGGCTTGAGTCACGAGCAGGGGGAATTCACGCAGCGCGCGGGGGGGAAATTCCCCGGTCAGACGTTGGCCGGACGGTGGCGCCCGCCGAAGCGGCTGTCGAGGATGGCGCCGGCGCCCAGGCAGTAGATCGGCAGTTGCACGAGCACGGCCAGGATTTCGAGCACCTTGCCGAACCCGGACAGGGCCGGGAACACCGCGAGGACCGCCCCGAGCACAGCGGGCGACAGGATCACGGCGAGGCCGAGCGCGATGCAGGCGGTCGACTGCAGGCGGTCCGGGAAGCGCGCCGCGCAGAGCCGACGGCCGATGCGGCCGGCCACGACGCCGAGGGCGACCAGGCCCAGGACGATGTAGGCCAGTCCGAGCATCAGGGCCAGCGGGATCCCGATGATCGTCATCGCCAGCACGGCCACCATCACCACCAGCATGAAGTGCCCCAGCACGAGCCAGGCGAGGCCGACCAGGAGGCTGCGGCCGGGTTGCGCCGAGAGGCGGAGCGTCACGGCTTCCAGGCGCCAGGCCGGCATCAGGACGACCGTCATGAGCGTCAGGCCGAACAGCACGGCGAGCGGCAGCAGCACGAGCAGGTCGGTCGCTCCGCCGCTCGTGAAGCGGCTCACCCCGTCGTCGCTGCTGATGCCGGCGAAGCCCACCGTCACCACTTCGCCGGCGACCTCGGCCGTCTCGTCGCGCCGCAGCACGCCGAACACCGTGACGGCGTTCCCCTCGACCACGGCCTCGTCGGCCAGGGTCAGCGAACCGCCCACGACGATCACGTCGCCGTCGACCTGGCCCAGGATCGTCGCATCGCCGAGCAGGACCACCACGTTGCCGGTGACGCGCTCGTCGCTCTCGACCACGGCGTCGCTGCCGGTCGTGACGATCTCCGAACCGATGATCCGGCGCTCGGGCGGCTCGTCGGCGAACACGTCCCAGTTGAAGGCGTGGGCCTGCTCGCGGAACTTCGAGATCTCGGTCTGCAGGTCGAGGGAGTCGGGCAGCTCGGCCAGGATCGTCGCGGTGATGGCGCTGAGACCCTGGCTGACCTTCTCGCTCCAGTCGGCGGGGAACTCGATCTGGATGTTGCCGCTGGGGTTGGAGACCTGGAGGCGGCGCTCGTCGATGCGGACGTCGAGGTCGCGCAGCTGGGTCTCCATCTCCTTGATGACCTGCTCGAGCCCCTTCATCGCCTCGGCGACCTCGGGGTCCGGCGCGGCCTTCAGCGAATCCTGGAGAACTTCGATGCGGTGCAGGCGCTGGCGGATGGCGACCCGCAGCGAATCCTGGCGGGCGGCCGAGCGCACGGAGGGTGCGGCGGGAGCGACCGGGGCAGCGGTCTGCGCGGCGCACACCGGGACGACCGCCAGCCCCAGCGCGAGCGCCAGCAGCAGAGCGGCCCGCGGCGAGGCGCCGCGGTCAGCGCGGGATCGACCTTTGCACCGTCGCGACATAGATCCTCCGGGACAGACTCTGCAGGCGGACCGACAGTTCGGGCGAGCAGCCGATGCCGGCGACCGTCCAGGCGGCGGCTCCCCCGGCGTGGCCCGTTGCGGCGGCGGCCAGGACGGCGGCGGCCGCGAACAGGCCGACCGACCGCACGGAGCGCGAACGCACCCAGGCCGGCAGGCTCTCGTGCTCCAAGAGGACGGGCACGCGCGGGCTGCGCAGCGGCGCCATGGCCCGGTAGGCGGCGTAGGGCACCGCGGCCAGCACGCGCGCATCGAAATCGGCGGGCGCCTCGAGCGGCGGCAAACCATCCAACCACTCGTAGAGCGACTGGAGGGTCGCGAGCTGCGCGCTGCATTCGCCGCACTCGCGTACGTGCAGGAACACGGCCAGGGACTCCCGTTTCGGGAGGGTCTGGTCCAGGTAATCCTGCATCCTGTCCCGCGTCTGCCGGCAATCCGGCGGCGTGGGGGGCTGCGTCTCGGCCTTCATGATCGTCCTCCAGGGTCTCCTACCCGCGGCGTACCACCGGGCTATCCTTCTCCTCGCACCGCGGCGCCGGCATCCGGCCGCCGGCCCGCGATCTCACCCATGGGTAGTCCTACGGCGCCCCTGGCTTCGGGTTTCACGATTTCGGGACCTTTTCCTCCCGGATCGTTCCTTCCGGATCATATCTCATACGAGCGGGCTTGCAACATCTGCTGGATCATGGCCCGGGCCCGGTGGATGCGGGCCTTGACCGTGCCGAGGGGCAGGTCCAGGACCACGGCGATGTCCTCGTAGGACAGGTCCTGGTCGTGCCTCAGCAGGATGATGACCTTGTAGTGCGGGGGCAGGTCCGCCACGACCTCCTCCAGCCGCGCCATCGCCTCGCTGCGCTCGAGCAGCCGGTCGGGGCCGGGGCCGTTGTCGGGCAGCGGCATCTCCATGGGCTCGCCGTCCGGGCCGGTGCAGCCGTCCAAGGACAAGAGCCGCATACGGTTGCGCCGCAAGTGGTCGATGCAGTGATTCGTGGCGATCCGGAAGATCCAGCTCGAGAAGGCGTAGGTCTCGTCGAAGCGGTCGAGCAGCGTGAAGACCTTGATGAAGACCTCCTGGGCGAGGTCGCGGGCATCCTCGGCCCGGCGCGTCATCCGGAAGCAAAGCCCGTAGACGGCGTTGCGGTAACGCCCGAGGAGCTCGGCGAACGCCGCCTCCTCGCCGCGCTTGCAGCGGCGGACCAGCTTGAGGTCCTCGTTGCGGTCGAACATCCGGCTGCGCTCCCCCGTCCAGGCTGACGTCGCGGCGAAGATAGGGGGAGCGCCGCCCGACGGTCAACCTTATCCCCCGGCGCGGGTCAGCGCACGAGCGTGACCGGTCGGCGGTAGCGCAGCCCGGCCGCCTCGAGCACGAACGTGTAGACGCCCGACGACGCCGGCCGGCCGGTGTCGTCGCGGCCGTCCCACACCAGGTCCGTCGGACCCGCGGGGTGTTGGCCGCCGTCCAGCAGCCGGCGGACCTGGCGGCCGCGGGCGTCGATCACCACGAGGCGGACCGGCGCCGCCTCGCGCAGCTCGAACCGGAAGCTGACCATGGGGTTGCAGGGGTTCGGCCAGGGCGCCGGCACCCGCACGGGCGAAGCCGGCGCGCCCGCGACGCCCGTGGCCGGCGCCAGCAGGCGCAGGGTATGGGTGGCGACCGGCGCGGCCCGCGGCGACGACGCCGTGCGGCCCGAGGCGTCGGCGGCCTGCACGTAGTACTCGACGTCGGTGTCCGCCGGCGGCGCCGGGATCGCGCCGGCGTGGACGCCCCCGCCCTGGGCGGTCATCGGCACGACCGCCCACTCCCCCCCGACCGGCCGCCAGCACAGGTCCACGGCGGTCAGCGCCTCCCCGCTGTGGGCCTCGACGCGGGCCTGCAGGTCCGCGGGACCGACGACCTCGCCGAGCGGCGGCGCGTGCTCCACGCGCAGCATGCCGCGGTCGAACACGCCCATGGTGCGGCAGTGCAGCGCGTCGTCGGTGAGGAAGCCGCCGTAGGCGAAGCCGCGGACGTCGTGGCCGGGCGCGGCCGCGCGGTAGGCCTGCAGGGCGGCCGTGTCGCCGGCCGCGTTCCCGAACAGCGGCACGTAGATGCGGCGGTTCAGGAGCAGGCTGTTGGTGTAGGAGGCCGGGCTGCCGCCGCCGATGTCCTGGCAGACCACGCGGTGGACGCGGTAGTTGCGGCCGGTGGAGGCGGTGAGCGACGCCAGCAGCGTCGCGCGCTGCTCGAGCGCGGCGTAGGTGTGGTGGGCCGGCCACACCTGCTTGACCAGGACCGTCTCCTCGTCCAGGAACTTGGCCCAGGTGTCGATGTGGTGGATGCCGCCGGACTCGATGTCGTCCACGACCGTGTACTGCTGCAGGCCGTAGTAGTCGGCCATCAGCTGGTCGACCTCCGCCTCGTCCATGCCGTTGGCCGAGGCGGCCTCGTCGTAGACCAGGCGCGTGGAGCTGCCGACGTGGGCGCCGTCGGTCATGTAGTTGCCGCCGGTGTGGTACATGTCGTGGCTGTGGACCGGCAGCCCCTGCTGCTGGGCGAAGTAGATGGGGATCAGGTCGTCGTTCGGCCGGTAGGGCCGGTTGTAGGTGTGGTCCACGACCGCCAGCTCCCCCGCGCCGTCGAAGACGTACCAGGGGCCGTAGTCGCGCGTCCAGATCGAGTCGTTGGACCTGACGAGGAACTGGACGCGGCCCATGTCCACGCCGTTGTTCGTCAGGTTGGTCTGCGCCGTCGACTGCGATCCGCTGGACACCACCACGTGGAGCGTCACGACGTCGTCGAGGTCGCGCAGCAGGGCGTAGGGCAGACCGAGCGGGTAGCGGATCAGCACGCCGGTGGCGGGCTCCCACTCCGCGACGTTGCGCACCGGAGCCGCGGGCGGCGGGTCGGCGGCGGTGCCGCGCCGGGGCATCTGCGCCTCGCGCCCCCGCCAGGCCTCGCGCTCGCGCAGGGTCTCGCGCCGGGGCAGCAGGTCCTCGAGGCCGTCGACGTCCCGTTCGGGCGGCGGGTCGCCGCCGGCGCCGGCGAGGGCCGGCGAGAGGCCCAGGGCCAGGATCAGCGACAGGAGCAGCAGGCGCGGCGACGCGGCGGCGGTGCGGTTCATGGAAGACCTTTCGCGACGGCGGTGACGGCGGGGTTCCCACGATGATACCACGCGGCGGCGGCGGCGGCCAGGACGGCGGCCGCGCCCGAACTTGACACCCCCCCGGCCGCGGCCTAGACTGCCCCCGACCCCCTCGCAGCCATCCCCGATCCCGACCGAAAGAGGCGCCCCCGATGACGAACATCGAAGCGATCCAGGCCCGCCAGATCCTCGATTCCCGCGGCAATCCCACCGTCGAAGTCGACGTCTTCCTGGACGGGGGCGACGTGGGTCGGGCGGCCGTGCCCAGCGGCGCGTCCACGGGCGAGCACGAGGCCATCGAGCTGCGCGACGGCGACCCGGCCGTCTACCACGGCAAGGGCGTGCTGAAGGCCGTGCAGAACATCCAGGAGATCATCGAACCCGAGCTGCTGGACATCGACGCCACCGACCAGGTGCTGGTCGACCGCATCCTCTGCGAGCTGGACGGGACGCCGAACAAGTCGAAGCTGGGCGCCAACGCGATCCTCGGCGTGTCGCTGGCCGTGGCCCACGCGGCGTCGAAGGCGGTCACGCTGCCCCTGTACCAGTACCTCGGCGGCGTGGCGGCGCGCACGCTGCCCGTGCCGATGATGAACGTCCTGAACGGGGGCGCCCACGCGGACAACAACGTGGACATCCAGGAGTTCATGATCATGCCCACCGGCGCCTCGTGTTTCGCCGAGGCCCTGCAGATGGGCGCGGAGGTCTTCCACACGCTGCGCAAGGTGCTGTCGGAGATGGGCCTGGCCACCGGCGTCGGCGACGAGGGCGGCTTCGCGCCCAACCTGCGCAGCAACCGCGAGGCGCTGGACGTGCTGATGAAGGCCATCGAGAAGGCCGGCTACCGCCCCGGCGAGGACATCGCCCTGGCCCTGGACTGCGCCGCGAGCGGCTTCTTCAAGGACGGGCGCTACACGCTGCAGGCCGAGGGCGGCGAGGCCTGGGAGGCCGGCCGCCTGATCAAGTGGTACGAGTCGCTGGTGGACTCCTACCCCATCGTGTCGATCGAGGACGGGCTCGACGAGAACGACTGGGAGGGCTGGGGCGCCATGAGCGAGAGCCTGGCCGGGCGCATCCAGATCGTCGGCGACGACCTCTTCGTGACCAACCCGGAGCGGCTGCGCCGCGGGATCGAGGAGGGCTGCGCGAACAGCATCCTGATCAAGCTGAACCAGATCGGGACGCTGACCGAGACGCTCGAGACGATCGAGATCGCCAAGCGCGCGGCCTACACGAACGTCGTCAGCCACCGCAGCGGCGAGACCGAGGACGTGACCATCGCCAACCTGGCGGTCGCGACCAACGCCGGCCAGATCAAGACCGGCTCGCTGTGCCGCAGCGAGCGCATCGCGAAGTACAACGAGCTGCTGCGCATCGAGGAGGAGCTCGGCGACCTCGCGGTCTACCCCGGCGCGGGCTGCTTCTACAACCTGTCCTGAGGCGCCCGGCCGGCGCCCGGTTCAAGGAGGAACCGTGGTCCGCATTCCCGGCATCCGGTCCGCGCCGCCCACGTCGCGGGGGGCCCCGGCCTTCGCGCGCGGCGCCCCCGCCGTCCGCGGCGGACCGCTGCGACGCCGCCTGCGCCTGTCCCTGCTGTGGCTCGGCGGGGCGGCGGTCCTGCGTCCTGCTCTACACCACGCTGACCGGGACCAACGGCCTGCACACGTACCTGGACCTGCGCCGGGAGCAGCTGCGCCTCGAACAGGAGGTCGCCGACCTGCAGCGGCGCCGCGCGGAGATCGTCACCGGCCTGGTCGCCCTGCGCGACACCGCGGACACCGAGACCCTGGAGCGGGTCGCGCGGGAGAAGTACCGGATGCGGCGGCCGCAGGAGAAGGTCATCGAGATCGTGGGCGAAGACGCGCTGGCGCCGCCGCCCGCCGCCGCGGGCGAATGACGGGACCTTGACAGCTTCGGGGCGGCTCCCTATATTGGCCGCCCGCTGCCGAGGGGTGGCGGCATGAAGATCTGGATGCGGGGTGGAGCAGTCTGGTAGCTCGTTGGGCTCATAACCCAAAGGTCGCAGGTTCAAATCCTGCCCCCGCTACCACTTTCGAAGAATCCCCGGTGCCCTGCGCATCGGGGATTCTTCTTGTCCCCAGACCCGCCCCAGCCTGCCGCTGCCGACAACAGTTCACCGCGGCACGGCGGGCGTCCGCGCCGATCGGTGCGATCGGTTGTCAGATGGGTTTCCCGCTCGTCGCGGACGCACTTTTCACTATGTACGGACTCCGAACAAAGTGTATACTATGAGGAAAGCACCGCACCGTAGCCTTTCACGGGAGCCCGCACCGATGTCATCCTCGAAAGCCCGCCTCGATGTCCCGGCCCTCGCCGTCGCGATCGCCGCGCTGCTCGTCTGGGCGACGCCCGCCCTGGCCGCCTACTCCCTCGTCTGGGCCGACGAGTTCGACGGCACGAGCCTCGACGCGGGCAACTGGACCATCGACATCGGCGACGGCTGCCCGAACCTGTGCGGGTGGGGCAACGCCGAGCTCCAGTACTACCGGTCCCAGAACGTGACGGTGTCCGGCGGCAACCTGATCCTCACGGCCCGCGCGCAGGCCTACGGCGGCCGCCAGTTCACCTCGGGCAAGGTCCACACGCGGGACAAGCACGCCTTCCTCTACGGCCGCATGGAGATGAGGGCCAAGATCCCCACCGGCGGCGGGATGTGGCCCGCCTTCTGGATGATGCCGCAGGACGACGCCTACGGCGGCTGGGCCGCCAGCGGCGAGATCGACATCATGGAGTCGGCCAACGGCACGACCTCCGTCGGCGGCGCGCTCCACTACGGCGGCACCTGGCCCGCCAACACGAGCACCAGCAGTTCGTATTCCCTGGGCGGCGCCAACTTCGCCGACGCGTACCACGTCTACGCCGTCGAGTGGGAGCCCGAGCAGATCCGCTGGTACGTCGACGGGGTGCTCTTCTCCACGAGGGACAGCTGGCAGTGGTACTCCGACGGCGCGCCGCAGAACCCCCTCGCGCCCTTCGATCAGGACTTCTACCTCATCCTGAACGCGGCGGTGGGCGGCTACTACACCGGCTGCACGGAGCCGGCCTGCGTCACCGCGGATCTGCCCCAGCAGTACCTGATCGACTACGTGAGGGTCTACCAGGAGACGTCGAACCAGGCGCCGGTGGTCGCCATCACCACGCCGACCGCGGCCGACGATCCGCCGGCCGGCGACATCGTGATCGCCGCGACCGCCTCCGATCCCGACGGCAGCGTCGCGACCGTGGAATTCTACGCCGGCGCGACCTATCTGGGCGCGGACACGACGGCGCCGTACAGCTTCACCTGGGCCTCGGTCAGCGACGGCTGCTACGCGATCGTCGCGCGGGCGATCGACGACCAGGGCGCCGTCGGCACCGACACGGTCGAGATCACCGTCGGCGCCGGCTGCGGCCAGGCGCCCTTCCACGGCACCCCGTTCGCCCTGCCGGCCAGGATCGAGGCCGAGGACTTCGACCTCGGCGGCGAGGGCGTCGCCTACCACGACACCGACCCGGGCAACAACGGCAGCCGCTACCGCCTCGCGGAGGCCGTGGACATCCAGGACTGTTCCGACGTGGGCGGCGGCTACAACCTGGGCTGGATCTACCAGGTGGAGTGGCTCGAGTACACGGTCGAAGTGCCGGTGGCCGGCACGTACACGATCGACGTCCGCGTGGCGTCGCCGTCGCTGGGCGGCACGTTCCACCTCGAGTTCGCCGGCGTGGACCGGACCGGCGACGTCACGGTGCCGCCCACGGGCAACTGGCAGGCCTGGACCACCGTCTCCACCGCGGCGACCCTGTCCGCCGGCGTCCAGGTGATGCGATTCGTGCCGACGCTGCAGGGCTTCAACCTCAACTCCTTCGAGTTCGCCTCGCCGACCGCCGCGCCCGATCTTCCCGCGACGAGGCTCGCGCTCTACCCCTGCCAGCCGAATCCGTTCAACCCGGCGACGACCATCAGCTACGAGGTGCAGGCTCCGGCGACGGTCGATCTGGTCGTCTACGACGTGACGGGCAAGATCGTCAGGCGGCTGGTCAGCGGCGAAGCGGTCGCCGCCGGTCGTCACGAGGTCGCCTGGGACGGTCGCAGCGATGCCGGACAAGCCGCTGCGGCCGGCGTCTACCTGTGCCGGCTCAGCGCGGGCGGCGACTCGCGGACCATCAGGATGGCCCTGGTGAAGTAGGCCGCCCCGCCCGAACGTCCGCTTCTCGATCATGAGGACCCCGGCCTTGCGGCCGGGGTCCTCTCACTTCCCCGGATACCGACCGCCGTCAGCCCCTGACCACCTTGAAGAGCAGGACGGCGATGGCGGCCGCGGCCAGGAACCAGGCCAGGACGATCGAGCCGCCGACCAGCTTGAGCTTCGCCTGCGCCCGCGCGCGGGCGTCGTCCAGGAGCTGCTTCTCCGCGTCGGGCGACAGCTTCAGTTCGGGCACGGCCCGTTTCAGGCCGCCGCTGCCGCGCAGCAGGGACCTGAAGGCATCATCGCCGGCGAGGTACGCCTCGACCAGCGTGCGGCTGTCCGCGCTCGCCTCCTTCGCCTCGTAGAGGGGCCACAGATCCGTCACCACGTCGCGCGTCACTTCCAGCTTCATGATTCCGCTCCCGGGTTGTTGGCCTGGCGGCCGGACAGGATTTCCGCGAGGTGGAGGCGGGCGCGGTGGACGCGCACCTTGGCGGCGCCGGCCGTCGTGCCCAGCGCCGCGGCCACGTCCTCGTAGGAGAGTTCGTGGTCGACGCGCAGCAGCAGGGCCGCACGCTCGCCCTCGGGCAGCTCGCGCAGGGCCGCTTGCACCGCGTCCAGCCGCGCGCCGTCGTCGAGGCGCCCGTCGAGGTCCCGCTCGGGCGCGGGCAGGTCCTCGGTGAGGGGCGCCCGCCGCCGCTCGCGTCGCCGGCCGTTGAGGTGGACGTTGCGGGCCACCGCCAGCAGGTAGGCGAGCGCGGTGCGGGTCTCGATCCGCGGCGCCTTGACCAGCACGCGCACGAAGGTCTCCGAGAGGATGTCCTGCGCCGCGCTGCGGTCGCCCGTCAGTCCCCAGGCGAAGCGCAGCACCGCCGCCGCATGCTGTCTGTAGAGTGTCTCGAATTCGTCCATGACCGCCTCCGACATGAAGACACGGAAGCCGGCGATCGGTTACCGGCCGGCGCCGGCCTCCGCTAGCGGTGGACGCCCGCGGCCTCGCCGCCGGTGCTGGCGACGAACTCGGCGTAGGACCCGTCGTAGACCAGGGGGGGCAGCGCGGGTTCGGCCGCGCCGTCGCCCGGTCGCAGCTCCAGGACCTTGGTGCTCAGGCCGCGCAGGAAGGTGCGGTCGTGGCTGACGAAGAGCATCGTGCCCTCGAAGTCGTGCAGGGCGGCGACGAGCATCTCCTTGGTCTCGAGGTCGAGGTGGTTGGTCGGCTCGTCGAGGATCAGGAAGTTCGGCGGGTCGAAGAGCAGGCGGGCCAGCACCAGCCGCGACTTCTCGCCGCCGGAGAGCACGCGGACCTTCTTGTCCACGTCGTCGCCGCAGAACTGGAACGCGCCCAGGAGGTTGCGCAGCATGCCCTGGCCGGCCAGGGGAAAGGCCCGCTGGATCTCCTCGAAGACGGTGAGGTCCGCGTCGAGCTGCTCGAGCGACTGCTGGGCGAAGTAGCCGGTCTTCAGCGAGGCGCCGAGCCGCACCGCGCCCGCGTCGGGCGCCAGCGCGCCCGCGACCAGCTTCAGCAGGGTCGTCTTGCCCGCGCCGTTGCGGCCCATGACGCACCAGCGCTCGGCGCGGCGGATCACCAGGTCGAAATCCTCGTAGACGACCCGCGCACCGTAGGCCTTCGACACGCCCCTGAGCGCGACGACGTCCTCGCCGGAGCGCGGCGGCTGGCGGAACTGGAACTCCACGACCCGGCGCCGGCGCGGCGGGGCGAGCAGCTCGATCTTCTCCAGCTTCTTGACGCGGCTCTGCGCCTGCGCCGCCTTCGCGACGTGGGTGCCGAAGCGCTCGACGAAGCGGCGCTCCTTGGCCAGCATGGCCTGCTGGCGGGCGTAGGCCGCCTCCTGGTTGGCCGCGGCGATCTCCTGCTGGCGCACGAAGTTGTCGTAGTCGCCGGTGTAGGAGACGAACTCGCCGCTGTCGATGTCCACGATGCGCGTCACGACGCGGTTCATGAAGTCGCGGTCGTGGCAGGTCAGCAGCAGCGCGCCGGGGTAGCCCTTGAGGAACTTCTCCAGCCAGAGGATGGACTCGATGTCCAGGTGGTTGGTCGGCTCGTCCATCAGCAGCACGTCGGGGCGGCCGAGCAGCACCCGCGCCATGCCCACGCGCATCTTCCAGCCGCCGGACAGCGCGCCGGCGTCGCCGTCGACCTGGTCGTCGGCGAAGCCGAGCCCCTGGAGCACCTCGCGCGCCCGCGCCTCGAGCTCGTAGCCGCCGCGGTGCTGGTAGTCGTCCTGGACCTCGGCGTAGCGGGCGAGGATGCGGTCCATCTCGTCCGACCGTGACGGGTCGGCCAGGGCGTGCTGCAGGTCGGTCAGCTCGTGGTGCAGCTCGCCGACCAGGCCGCTGCCGGCGATGGCCTCGTCCAGCACCGAGCGCCCGGCCATGTCGCCGATGTCCTGGCGGAAGTAGCCGACGGTGGTGCGCCGGGGCACCGACACCGATCCCTCGTCGGGGAACTCCTCCCCGACGAGGAGGCGGAACAGCGTCGTCTTGCCGGAGCCGTTGGGCCCGACGAGGCCGACCTTCTCGCCGGGGTTGAGCTGGAAGGACGTCTCCACGAACAGGAGTTGGCGACCGTAGCTCTTGCTGATGTTGCTCAGGGCGATCATGGCGCAGACAGTAGTGAAGGCCGCCGGCGCTGGCAACTGCGGACCGCCGCCAAGGAACAGGGGCGGGGCCTCGGCCCCCCCCCCGCCATGCGATCCGCGCGTCAAGTCGCGTAGCGTCCGGGGAGCCGGGAACCAAGCGGTCGCACCCCTCGCCCAAAGAGCGCTCCCGCCAACGATCCCCGACTCCCTGGTCTGTCGTTTCAACTGCAGGTCGCGTACCAGATCGCGTGGTCCCGGGCAGGGATCCGCGAATCGCGCCGACGATCTAACCTGTTGTCTTGGTTCATGTTTCGTGGCTGACACACGCGTCAGCCGCCGGTGGCGACGGCGGGCGATCGGCACCGGTCCGGATTACGAATTCGCCGTTCCGGGAATCGGACTTCGGGTACGGAACCAGGACCCGGCTCCCGGGCTCGGCGGCGATTGACCGGACGCCCCCGGCTCCGTTAAACTGGTGTCCATTCGAATCGGATCGCTCATTTCCATGGGAATCGGAAATCGTGAAGCACATGAATCACCCGGGACGGGACACGGTCGGGTCTGCGGTGCGGGGCTTGGCGTCCCTGCTGCGGACGCCGCACCGCGAGACGACCCTCGACAGCCTCCGCAGCGACCTGTCGCACGAGACCGCCGCGAAGTTCACGCGGCTGGCGGGGCTGGGCAGCGAGTGGCAGCAGGGACGGCTGCGGGACGGCGACGCCGACGATGCCCTGGCGATCGTCCGCGACCTCGAGCGGCTGCACCTGCGGCACGGCCGCCTGGCCTGCGCCCGGTTCGGCACCTGCGCGCGGCAGTTCCGCCTCTTGGCCCGGTTGGCGGCTCTGCGACGGACAACGCTCCGGCTCCGCGCCGGCGGCGCACCGCCCGCCGCCGCTGCCGCCGGCTTCCTGCAGCAGGTCACGCAGCTGCGGTCGGAGTCGCGGCTGCTCTGCGCGGCGATCACCGACCGCCTCGCGGTCCGTTTCGGCGAGGTGGCGGCAGCCGCCGTCGGGGAGATCCGCCGCGAGATCTCGAACGACGACCGGGTCGCGGTGACGCTGAACCTGGAGGACGGGGCGGAAGGCACGGGCGATTGGGTGCCGCGCCGGGACGCGGGAGCCTGGGCCGACCTGCTGCGCAACTTCCTGCGCAACGCCGTGGCGGCGACGCTCGACAGCGGAACCGGGGCGGGCGTCGTCACCCTCCGCCTGCTGCCGCCCGCGGACGGGCGGGGCTGCGCCGTCGAGATCGTCGACGACGGCGTCGGGATGAGTCCCGCGACCCAGGCCGCGATGTGGGAGGCCGGCGCCGGCACGCACGGGAAGGGGCGCGGCCAGGGACTCACGCCCGCCAAGCTCGCCTTCCTCCAGCGCCGCGCCCGTCTCGCGGTGCGCAGCCGGGAGGGGGCCGGCACCGAGCTGCGCCTCGACCTGCCGCATCGCGATCTGGCGATCGCCACGCCGCGGCTGTGGTCGCTGCCGCCGCTCACGTTGCCGGCGGCCGCGCTGATCGGCCTGGCGCTGCTCGGCTGGAGCGCCACCCGCCAGCCCGTGATCGTGAGCGCCGGCGCGGCGGGGCCCCGCGTGCTCTGCGCCTACGACGCCGGGGGTTCGCGGCTCTGGCAGCGCGACCTGGGCGCCGACATCGTCCCGAACTTCCTGCGGCCGGCGTCCGACCCGCGACCGTCGGACACCGTCGTCGATCCCCCGCTGGTCGTGACGGGGGCCGGGCCGGCGGACAGCCGCATCGTCGTGGCTACCGAAGGCGTCGCCGGTCCCGGCGGGGTCGTCTGCCTCGACGGGCGGGGCCGCACCCGCTGGTCCCGCACCCTCGCCTGGGAACCGCCGACGCCGGCCTATACCGGGGCGCTCGTCTGCGTGTTCGTCGCCCGGTCGGTCTGGAACGACGACGGCCGGCCGGCGCTCGTCCTGAACGTGCGCGACCAGGAGCACAGCGCCACGGCTCTGCAGTTCCTCGACGCGGATGGCGTCCAGCTCGGTTCCTACCAGCACCCCGGGCATCTCGAATGGGACAGCTCGTCGGACCTCGACGGCGACGGGCGGACCGAGATCCTGCTGCGCGGCTTCAACAACGACGCCGGCACGGACACCCTGTTCCTGGCCGACGAGCCGCCGCCCGGCTTCTACACGCCCTGCCTGCTCCTGCTCGAGACGCCGGAAGTCGCGGGCCAGGCCTACCCCTACCGCGGCTGGCGCGACCTGCCGCCGGCGCGCGAGCAGGCCTACCTGCTGATCCCGCCCCTGGATTCGTACGCGGCCGACGACCTGCGGATCGAGAAGGTCAACTGCAGCTCGCCCGCCGCGCCGGGCGGCGCGAGGCTCGAGGTGGTCGTCCAGGACGGGCGCGTCTACGAGCTGGACGCCGAACTGCGGCCCCTCGCCTGCCGGGTCGGCGACAACACCCGGGCGGCGCGGCTGGCCCCGCTGGAGGCCCGCGGGCCGCTGGTCCACCTCCGGCGCGGCGTGATCGAGTACATCCGACTTCCTGTGCGACGGGAGCCGACATGAGCAGCGACACGCGTCCCCTCGTCCTGACGATCGACGACCGCGACGACATCACCCGCTTCTGCGAGCGCATGCTCGGCGACGAGTACGCGTTCCGTCACGTGACGGGCGCCCGGGAGGCGGGCGGGATCCTGCAGCGGGAGCCGGTCGCGGCGGTGCTGCTCGACCGCGACTTCTCGCAGGGCGACCCGGCGCAGCTGCTCGGCCCGCCGCACGACGCCCGCAACGAGGGACTGTCCATCCTGCGCTGGCTACGCGGCGAGCACCCCGTCATGCCGGTGCTGATGATCACGGGACACCGCGACCTGCCGACGGCCCTGCAGGTCGCCGCCCTGAAGGCCGATTTCCTGGCCTGGGAGGACGTCTTCGCCGACCCGGGCGTGCTGGGCGCCAGGCTGCGCCACATCGTCGAGGCGGGCCGGGACCCCGGCGAGGCGATGCTGGCCCGGTTCCGCGAGCTCGGCATCGTGGTCGCGTCGCCGGTGTTCGCCCGGACGCTGCAGGAGCTCGTGCGCGCGATCCCCGGCCGCGCTCCGATCCTGCTGCGCGGCGAGACCGGATGCGGCAAGGACTCCCTCGCGTACGCCATCCATGCCCTGGGCGGCGACCCGCTGCGCCAGTGGGTCAGCGTGAACGTGGCGGCGCTCAACCCGAACCTGATCGAAAGCGAGCTGTTCGGGCACGCCCGCGGCGCCTTCACGGGCGCGGCCCAACTCGCCGTCGGCAAGCTGCGGCACGCCCACGGCGGCACGCTGTTCCTGAACGAGGTCGGCGACCTCTCGCTGGAGGTCCAGGTCAAGCTGCTGACGGTCCTGGAGCGGAACGAGGTCGTGCCGGTCGGCGACGTGAAGAGCTACCCGGCGGATTTCCGGCTGATCACCGCGACCTCGCGCGACCTGAACGCCCTGGTGGCGAGCGGCCGTTTCCGGCAGGACCTGTTCCACCGGATCGCCTGGCACACGGTGGCGATCCCGCCCCTGCGCGAGCGCCGCGAGGACATCGCCGCGCTGGCGCAATCCTTCCTGAGCCGGACGGCTCCCTTCCGCGAGGGCCGGATCTTCTCGATGACCCGCGAAGCGCTGGAGTACCTCGTCAGCCTGCCCTGGCACGGCAACGTGCGCGAGCTGCGCGGCGCGATGGAGGCCATGAGCGCCGTGGCGAGCCAGGTGATCACCATCGGCGACGCCTGCGGGGTGATCGGCAAGCGCGACCTGCTGCTGGCGCCGCGGGAGCCTGAGCCGCGGAGCGGCGGCCCCGGTGCGGCGCCGTCCGACCGCGCGGCCTGCGAGCACGCCGTCTTCGCCGACCGGAGCTACCGGCAGATCTGCGAAGCCTACTACCGCTACCTGATGCTGCGGACCGGCGGACGCCTGCCCGAGGCCGCCCGCCTGGCGAAGATCTCCAAGGCCACGATCTACGAGTGGCGCCGCAAGTTCGACCACGACAGGGATGCCTGAGCGCGCCGGTTCAGCGATGGCCGTCGTCGTCCCGCGCCCTATCCATCACGGCGGCGATGAACGCCGACTTGCCGCGCGTGTACGCCGCGCGGTCGCGCGGGAAGGCCGCCGCGAGCGCGAGCTTGAGCCGCCCGTAAGCGCGGGCGACGTCGGGGCGGGCGAGGAGGTGGTCGCGGAACAGGAGCCGGTCCCAGTGCTCGCGGAAGGAGGCCTCGACCATGTGCAGGTGGTGCGTGCGGGCGCCGCTGCGCGGGTCGCGCTTGATGAACCAGGCGTAGAACGGGGGGCCGTCGTCGCCGGAGGTCGGGCGCCAGAAGTAGTCGTAGCCCTGCGCCTCCAGGAGGGGGACGACCAGGAGCCGCGTCGCCCGCAGGTCCGCCGTCTCGATCAGCATGTCCACGACGGGCTTGGCGGGCAGCCCGGGCACCGCCGTGCTGCCGAAGTGCTCGACGCGCCGCACGAGGTCCGGCGGCAGGCAGGACAGCAGGTGCTCCTTCTCGAGGCGGAAGAGCTCCGGCCAGCGTGGATCGTAGGGCACGACCGCGATCTCCTCGGCCACGGCGCGCGCGACGCGGCTCGCCAGGGAGTCCCCCGCGGAGCCCGCCGCCGACGTCACAGCTTGCGCCAGTGCTTGGCGTCCGGGAGCTTGCGCAGCGCGTCCTCCGCGGCGAAGGAGCGGATCAGGCCGCAGTCGGCGCAGACCACCACGGTGAGCTTGGCCGCGCCCGACCACCAGTTCTGCCCGAGGCCCGGCAGGTAGTCGGGGGCGTGGCCGCCGCCGGCGCTGATCTCCTTCGAGGCGTAGAGTCGCCGGCCGTTGCAGCCCGGGACAGATCGCCGCTGGCTTCATGGTCGTCACCTTTCCCCTTTGTTCCGGTGCCGGTTGCGTGGGTGCCCGGCGGCCGTGCGCTCGTTCCCGCGCTTGAAATTCCCGGTCAGCCGGGCCATGACCTGCTGCAGCTCCGCCTCATCGCCCGCGGCGGCGGTCGCCAGGAAATCCCGGGCCACCGTGCCGCGCAGCGTGGTCGCGCGGCGGCCGCGGTGGAGGATCTCGACCTCGCCGTTCTTGCGGGCCCGGAACGTGAAGCCGAGGTCGTCGCGATCACCCCCCCCCCCCCCCCCCCCCCCCCCCCCCCCACCGGCCCCCCCCCCCCCCCCGCCCCCCCCCCCCCCCCCCCCCCCCCCCCCCCCCCCCCCCCCCCCCCCCCCCCCCCCCCCCGCCCCCCCCCCCCCCCCCCCCCCCCCCCCCCCCCCCCCCCCCCCCCCCCCCCCCCCGCCCCCCCCCCCCCCCCCCCCCCCGCCCCCCCCCCCGGCCCCGGGCCCCCCCCCCCCGGGCGGGTGCTCTCCCCCCCGCCGGCGCGGTCGGCGTGTCGGCCGCCGCGGCCGCCAGCATCCCGCACAGGGCGCGGTAGCCGGCGTTCAGGGTTGAGCCCTCGGCGTGGAACCGCACGTCGAGACGGCGGCGGCTGCCGGCGGCGCACATCTCGAAGCGGTCGAAGTGCAGGCCGTCGAACGCCTGCGCCATCGCCGGCAGGGCCGGTCCGGCCTGGCCGCGCGCGGCCGCCCGCTGCGCCAGGTCCTCGCGCCACCGGGACATCGCTTCCCCCGCACGAGGAGCCAGCCGTGCCCCCGCGGCACGCGCAGGTCGCCGCGCGGACGCGCCAGCATCTCCCGCAGGACCGCCTGGTCCGAGGCCAGCACCAGGAAATCGCGGCTGACGGCCAGCGCGGGGCCCATCGGCAGGGCCGTCAGCCGGAACTCGCCGACCTCCTGCTCGGGCAAGCCGCGCAACAGGCCCAGCATGGCCGCGCCCTCGGCGTCGCCGATCCGGCTGGCCGCCATGTCCAGCAGCAGGTCGCGCAGCGCGGCCCCGTCGCGGGCGCCGACGGCCAGGACCACCGCCGGCACGCCCGCGCCGTCGGTCCGCAGCTGCATCACGTCGATCTCGCCGGCGAGCAGGGGCAGCAGCCGCTCGCGGACCGGGACGCCGGCGATCGCGGGCTCGCCGTCCCCGTCGAAGTCCAGCCACGCGGCTTCCGGCCCCGTCGCGGGTCGCGTCAGGAACGGCAGCAGCGCCGCCAGGCTGCCGGGCAGATTCTCCAGGGTCGCGAACGCCAGCACGTCGTCCTCGCGCACGTAGCGCGCGAAGCGGCAGCGGCCGTCGCGGACGCCGCACAGGGCGGCCAGGATCCCGCCGTCGGCGTGCGGGTCCAGGTCCAGTTCCGTGCGCGCACACGAGCGGTCCCGCGACGACCGCGACACGAGGCGCAGCCGGTCCAGGGCCCGCACGCCGCTGACGTCCAGGAAGTCCTCGAAATCGCTTGCCGCCTTCGGATCCTCGCCGCGCATCGCCGCCCGCAGCAGCGGCAGCAGGTCGTCCCGCACCTGATCCAGGTCCACCTCGTAGACGCTGCGCGCGTCGGCCCGCAGGAAGGGGCCGTCGGCGGCCGCCGCGGGCAAGGCGGCCAGCCAGACGCTCGCGAGGAGCGTCAGCCGGCAGAGATGCGACATGCGAACCATGGGGTTCCTCCTCGACTCGACGCGGCCGGCCCGGATGCTCACGGCCGGTCCCGGTCGAGCCTGCGGTTGCGGTAATGTTCGTAATCGGGCACGAGCCGCTCGTACTCGCCTTCCATCAGCGGCGACGAGATCATGAAGTCGGCCGACGCCCGGTTGCAGGCGATCGGGATGTTCCAGACCACGGCCATCCGCAGCAGGGCCTTGACGTCCGGGTCGTGGGGCTGCGGCTCCAGAGGATCCCAGAAGAAGATCAGGAAGTCGATCTCGTTGCTGGCGATCTTGGCGCCGATCTGCTGGTCGCCGCCGAGCGGGCCGCTCTGCAGCTTCTTGATGGCGAAGCCCAGCGCCTCCTCGAGGGCCTTGCCCGTCGTCCCGGTGGCGTAGACGTCGTGGTGCGCCAGCAGGTCGCGGTTGTACAGGGCCCACTCCAGCAGGTCGCGCTTCTTGTTGTCGTGGGCGACCAGCGCGATCCGCTTGTCGTTCAGCATGACGATCCTGGTGTGGGGCATCTAGATCACCTTGTCCTTGCCCAGGCCCCCCCCCCCCCCCCCCCCCCCCCCCCCCCCCCCCCCCCCCCCCCCCCCCCCCCCCCCCCCCCCCCCCCCACCCAAACCGCCCCCCCCCCCCCCCGCCTCGCCCCCCCCCCCCCCCCCCCCCCCCCCCCCCCCCCCCGCGGAACCCCCCGGCCGATTCCCCCACCCCCCCGCCCACCGGGCCCCCCCCCCCCCCCCCCCGGGCCCCCCCCGCCCCCCCCCGCCCCGGCCCGGGCCCCCCCCCCCCCCCCCGGCCGCCGGGCCCCGGGCCCCCCCCCGCGCGCCCCCGGCCCCCGGCGCCCCCGCCCCCGGCCGGGGGGCCCCGGCGGCCCCCGCCGCCGCCCCCCCCCCCCCCGCCCCCCCGGGCCGCCCCCCGGGGGGGGGCCGCCCCCGCGCCCGGGCGCGGCCCCCCCCCCCCGCGGGCCCGGGCCCCTGGGGTCGCCCCCAGGGTCAGGCGTCTGTCTCGACGCGCTCCACGACGATGACGCACTTGGTCGTCAACGCCGCGACGGCCCCGACGGCCGCGAGCACCGGCGCCAGCAGCCCGACGACCACGCCGACGGTCAGCGGGATCTCGATCAGGGACTTGCCTTCGTCGTTCTTGATCGTGATGCGCCGGATGTTGCCGGCGTGCACCAGCTTCTTGACCTCGGCGACGAGCCGGTCGCCGTTGATCTCGAACTCTTCGGTGTGGATCTTCTTCTCGTCCATCAGCCCCCTCCAGCGTTCAGCCCTTGCAGCCGCGATCGCGCCGCGTTCAGGTTCTGCCGGACCCCCGGGTAGTCCGGGCGCCCGGCCGCGACCCGCGCGAAGTCCGCGACGGCCCCAGCATAGTCCGCGGCCTGGAACCGCGCCACGCCCCGCCGGAACAGGGCGTCCTCCCGGCCGGCGCGCGCCGCGGCGAACGCGGGCGCCAGCCGCAGGGCCGCGTCGAAGTCCGCGATCGCCCCGTCGTAGTCGCCGCGCTCGCCCTTCACGACGCCGCGGTTGCCGAGGGCGTCGGCGTACCGCGGGTCCAGCTGCAGGGCGCGGTCGAGGTCCGCGAGCGCGGCCGCGCGGTCGCCGCGCTCCGCCCAGGCGAGGCCGCGGTTGTTCAGCGCCAGCGGCGTGTCGGGGTACCGGTCCAGGACGTCGTTCCAGAGCGTGACGCTGTCGCGCCAGACGCCGCAGCGCCGGTCGGCCAGGACGCCCAGCAGGACCAGGTACGCCATGAAGACGGCCGCCAGGGGCGTTTGCCATCGGCGCCGGCGGCCGGCGAGTTCCTGCAGCCCGAGCGCCATCAGCAGGAACACGCCGATCGACGCCAGGTAGGCGAAGCGTTCAGCCACGATGAAGTCGCCGACCGGCAGCCACTGCAGCACGGGCAGGATGTTCACCAGGTAGAACAGGATCGCGAAGGCCGCGGCCGGGTGGCGCCGCAGGGCGAGCACGAGGCCCGCGGCGGCGGCCGCGACGAAGGCGAGGTGCGGCAGGAAGGCGGGCGGCACGCCGCCGCCCATCGCCGGGTACGGGTGGTACGCGGACTGGCCCAGGGGCAGGACCAGCTGCGCCGCGTAGTGCGCGAAGCCGTAGCCGGCGATCGCCGCCCTCTGCAGCGGCGTGTGGAGCGCCGGGGATCCCAGGAACGCGGCCGAGCGCTGGGCGAGGACGGCCGTCACGCCGGCCGCGAGCGCCAGGATCAGGAACGGCAGCTTCTCCCGCAGGTAGGCGGCCGGCGTCGGCCGGGCGGCTCCGTCGCCGCCGCGGCCGGGCAGGCGCCGCAGGTACAGGTCCACCGCCAGGATCGCGCCGACCAGGGACACGGCCATGGCCTTGGACAGCAGGGACAGCGCGAACAGCAGCACCGACGCGGCGTGAAGGCGGCGGTTCGCGCCCGGCGGCCGCCGTGCGTGCGCGACGTAGGCGACCAGCGAGCCGAGGTAGAACAGCGCGTACAGCACGTCCTTGCGCTGCGCGGCCCAGGCCACCGATTCCACCAGCAGGGGGTGCACGGCGAACAGGGCGGCGGTCGCGGCCGCGAGCCACGGCCCGCGTTCCCGCGCGAACAGCAGCCGGACGAGGTGGAACACCAGCAGCGCGTTGAGCGCGTGCAGCAGCAGGTTGACGGCGTGGAACACGCGGGGGTCGGGGCCGGCCAGCCGGTGGTCCAGCGCCAGGGACAGCAGCGTGAGCGGCTGGTAGTTGCCGAAGTAGAACCCGGTGAACCAGGACCGCAGGTTCTCCGGCGAGAGCGCCGCGATCAGGGGGTTGCGGGTGATGTAGAAGACGTCGTCGAAGTTCACGAAGTCGTTGCCGAGCACGCGCAGGTGGACGGCCACGGCCGCCAGCACGATCGCCGCGGGAAGATAGCGGTCCCGGTTCCCCTGCGGCCTCATCCCCAACCGGTACACCCCCGCTGAGCGGTCAGCCGCGCCGGCGGCGGCCCAGGGTCGCGATCTCGCCGACGGCGGCGATCGCGGTCTCGATCTGCGCCGCCGTGTTGAAGGGCCCGATCCCGAAGCGGACCGAGCCGTGGATCTTGTCGGTGCCGAGGTGCTCGTGGACCATCGGCGCGCAGTGCAGCCCGGTGCGGCAGGCGATGTCGTGGTCGACGTCGAGCATCGTGCCGACGTCGGCCGCCTCCAGCCCCTCGACGTTGAACGACAGCACGCCGATGCGGTCCCGCTCCGCGTCCTGGCAGTACAGGACCACGCCGTCGATCCCGCGCAGGCCGTCGCGCAGGCGGCGCCAGAGTTCCATCTCGTGGCGGTGGATGGCGTCGACGCCCCGCTCCAGGACCCACTTGACGCCCGCGCTCAGGCCCGCGATGCCCGGCAGGTTGGGCGTGCCGTACTCCATGCGGTAGGGGTACTCCTCGAGGTGGTGGCGCTGGGCGCTGCGCACCCCGGTGCCGCCGGCGCGCGTCTGGCGCAGCTCGACGCTCTCGTGGACGTACATGCCGCCGATGCCCATCGGCCCCAGCAGCGACTTGTGGCCGGTGAAGCAGAGCACGCCGGCGCCGAGCTCCTCGATGTCCAGGGGGATCATGCCGGCCGTCTGCGAGACGTCCACGACCAGCGGGATGCCGCGCGCGCGGCAGGCGGCGCCGATCTCGCGCACCGGCTGCACCGTGCCGATCACGTTCGAGCCGTGGTTGACCACCACGGCGCGGGTGTGCGGGCGCAGCCGCGCGATCACCTCGCCGGGGTCGATGTAGCCGCGCTCGTCGAAGTCGACCCAGTCCACCTCGACGCCCCGCTGCTGCAGGTCCCAGAGGGGCCGCAGGCTGGAGTTGTGCTCGAGGTGGGTCGTGACCGCGTGGTCGCCCGGGGCGAGCAGCCCGTAGATCGCCAGGTTCAGCGCGTCGGTGGCGTTGTAGCCGAAGACGAGACGATCGGGGTGCTGCCCGCCGAAGAACCCGCACAGCAGGCGGCGCGTGTCCTCGACCAGTTCGCCCGACTCGATGCACAGGTCGTAGCCCGACCGGCCCGGGTTGACCCCGTAGCGCCGGTAGAAGGCGTCCATGTAGCGGTACACCTCTTCCGGCTTCGGGAACGAGGTGGCGCCGTTGTCCAGGTAGATCAGGCCGGGTGCGCCCGCGGTGTCGACGGTCCGCAGCTGGGCGCGCTCATCGGGCAACGGGGACATGGTTCTCCTCTCGGGGCTGCGCGGGGGCGCGGACCAGGGCGTCGGCCACGACCTCCGCCACGGTCTTGATGACCACGCCGAGCTTGTACTCGCGGTTGAGTTCCATGAGCTGGTCGATGCAGTTGTGGCAGGGGGCCACCACGAGGCGGGCCCCGGTCCGGCGGATCTGCTCCGCCTTGACCCCGCCCGACTGCAGCCGCTTCTGCCGGTAGCGGCTCATCGAGAGCTGGCCGCCCCCGCCGCCGCAGCAGAAGTTCTCGGCCCGGTTGGGCGTCATCTCGACGAAGTCGGCGAGGCAGCGCCGCAGGATCGCGCGCTGGGGCTCGACGATGCCGCCGTGGCGCACGGTGTTGCAGGGGTCGTGCAGGGTGGCCCGCTCGGCGACCTTCGCCGGGTCGACCCGCAGGCGGCCCTGCTGGAAGTACTCCTCCATCAGCTCCAGGAAGCTCACGATCCGGAAGCCCGGGCGCTTCTGCAGCCACTCGGCCGCCTCCCAGCGGGCGGCGGCGAAGCCGTGGCCGCACTCGCCGATGACCAGCGTGCCGCAGCCGAGGCGTTCCATGGACGCCATGAGGTTGGCGGCGATGGCGCCGCCGTGGGCGGGGCTGGCGCTGAACAGGCCGTAGTTGGTCAGGTCCCAGCCCTCGCTGGCGACGGTCCAGTCCTCCCCGGCCGCGTTGAGCACCGTGGCGCTGGCCTGCAGGCACAGGGGGAAGAACTTCGGCTCGCGGGGGTTGACCGTGAACAGCACGCGCGCGCCCTGCTTGTCGACGGGGATGCGGGCGGCGGGATCGCCGATGTCCTGCTGCATCTCTTCTTCGATCCACTGGACGGTCTCGAGCCAGTCGTCGCGCGAGATCCCCATGTTGTTGCCGGTCTCGAGGCTGGTCGTGACCACCTGCAGCAGGTCGGCCGGGATCAGGCCCATCTCGGTGAGCGTGCCGCGGGCCGCCTTCAGGACGGCCGAGATGTGGATGCCGGTGGTGCAGTTCAGGCTGCAGCGGCCGCAGAGCGAGCAGCGGCCGAAGAGCGCCTCGACCCAGGCGCGGGCCATGTCGCGGTCGAAGCGGCGGGCGCCGGTCAGGCCGGGGGCCAGGCGGCCGGCGGCCGTGAAGTGCGCGCGGAAGACGGCGGCGACCTGCGCGAGCTTGTGCGCGGGGATCGACGCGAGCTCGCCGTCGGTGCGGTGGTAGTGGCAGGCGTCGGCGCAGAGGCCGCAGCGGACGCAGGTCTGCAGGTAGGCGGCCTCGGCCTCGCCCAGCTTCCCGCGGAACAGGGCGAGCCCGCGCGCGAGGTCCTCGTCGGTGAGCGCCTCGAGCCTGGCTTCCAGGGCGTCGGTCTCGGACATCGGTGCGCGCGCCTCCGGGTTCAGTGACGCAGCGGGAACGTGCCCCGCCGGCCGAAGTGCCGGCCGAGGTGCCGGCGCGAGATGAAGAAGAAGACGCAGTGCCGGATCTTCCCCACCGGAACGTAGCACAGCAGGAGCACCGCCGCCGCCAGCAGCGCCGGTTCCGCCGCGGGGAAGCGCAGGCGCGCGGCCGCCAGCGCGACGAAGCCGGTGGTCAGCAGGTTGGCGATCGCGTCGTCCGGGACGCTGAGGCCGCGCAGGGGCGCGCTCGCGTAGCGGCGGACGAACAGGCCGAGGCCGCCGAGCACGCCGGCGATCAGCAGCACGCCGAGCGCGCGGCCGGGGAGCGTCGCCGGGTCGAGCCCGCGCTCCGCGCCGAGCAGCAGCAGCAGTAGCCGAAGGCGGCGAAGACGCCGAGGTGGTACGCCACGCCCAGGGCGTAGGCCCAGGGGTGGGTGCGGGTGCTCTCCTTCGCCAGCGGCGACATGCCGGGGCCGAAGGCGTAGAGCACGCCGCGCGCGGCGCTGCCGGCCGCCGGCGCGTAGAGGGGGCGGCGGCCGTAGGCGCGGGCGCGGGCGGCCTGCACGGCCAGGGCGACGGCGGCGCCGAGGCCGCAGACCACCACGCCGATGCGCAGCGCCTCCATCGCGGTCACACGCAGCCGTCCGGCTTGGGCAGCCCGGCCAGCTTGCAGGCGCCCTTGGCGGGGCCCGACGGGAACAGTTCGTAGACGCGCTTGAGCGGCAGGCCGGTGGCCTTGCAGACCGCGCGCACCATGGGCGCGCCCTGCTTCTCCTCGTAGTGGCCGCGGATGAACCGGATCACCGACCAGTGCTCGTCGGTCAGGGTCTCGAGGCCCTCCTCGGCCCGGGCCAGGTGCCGGCCAGGTCGTCGTCCCACTCCTCGGGGTGGAGCAGGAACCCTTCCTCGTTGACTTCCAGCGTCCGTCCAGCGAATTCGATCGTCGGCATGTCAGCTCCCTGGTGCGCGTGCTGCGGCGGGCCGGCCGCCTGCGGTCTCCGGCTCCCGGTATCATAGTGCAGAGGAGGGAGCTTTGGATACGTAAAAGGTGACGGGACAAGGGATTCGCGACCTCGGGGCTCCAGTTGCGGCGTGCGGGCGGCCGCAAATCAGGATGTTTTTAATTTACTTTCCGGTCGGCCCGGTACCGCCATGGTAGGATTGAAGATGCGAACCCGGCCCCGCCGATCGGCGGGCCGCCCCTTCCCGACCCAAGGAGACGATCGATGCGCCACTTGCTCCTGACGATCCTCGCCCTCGGGCTGCTGGCCGGCTCGGCCGCGGCCCAGGTCACCAACGGCACCTTCGACAGCGGCCTGACGGGCTGGGCCACCGCGGCCACCGTCAACGGCTCGGTGGCCTGGGACACCTTCGGCTTCCCCGCCAACTCGGCCCGGCTGGCCGCGACCAACCCGCCCCTGGGCCTGCCGGTCGGCAGCGCGACCATCACGCAGAGCTTCGGCTGCGGCGGCAGCTTCGACACCGGCAGCTGCGTGGTCTCGCTGGACTACCTCGTCTCCAGCAGCTTCAACGCGGTCGTCCGCGTCGAGGTGAAGCTCGACGGCAACGAGATGTGGTCGTCCGACCACTCGGCGAGCTGGGGCGACGTCGTCCCGGTGAGCTTCGCGGCGCCCTGCGGCCTGCACCACCTCGAGGTGACGGCCACCTACCAGTCGGGCGGGTTCCACGCCGGCTGGGCCTGCTGGGTGGACAACGTGAGGGCGGAGTGCGTGCGGCCCCGCCCGGCGCATCGAAGCGCGCTGCCGCGCGACATGGCCTATCGGATGAGGCTCATCCTCACCATCTTGAGCAACCCGGCCGCGTCCAGCCGCGCGAAGTAGCTGCCGGACGCCACCCCCCGTCCCGCGGCATCGCGGCCGTCCCAGACCACGCGGTGGCTGCCGCGGGGCAACTCGGCCTCGACCAGCATGCGGACCAGCTCGCCCCTGACGTCGTAGACACCCAAGGCGACGGGGCCGGCCTGCGGCAGGTCGAACCGGATCGTCGTGAGGGGATTGAACGGGTTGGGGTAGCCGGCGTAGAGCCGCAGTTCCGTGACCTGGGGGCCTGGGCGCCCGTCGGGAACTGGCCCGTCAACTCGTCGCTCCACGCGCTGAGGTTGCCGTGAATGTCGGCGGACCTGGCTTTGTAGTAGTAGAGCGCCAGATGGCTCTCCTGGTACCAGTCCTGCTCGGCCGCGCAGAGCAGGGGTTCTCCCGGCGCGAAGCCGGGCTCGGTGCCCCGATACAGGCAAGTCTGGAAAAGGTCGGGCACGGCGGAGTTCTGCCACATCAGGGCCCGGTGGATCTCGCTGTCGAACAGTTCGAGCGCCGGAGCGTCCGGAGGCAGATTGTCGATCGAGTACCCGATGGCGATCATCGACGCGAACGCCTCGGCGGGAACGGGCGTACGGGCCAGGATGCGGTACTGGGAGAATGGGAGCGGCTGCCCGGGCGTCAGGATGTCCGGCGTGGCCACGATGGTCTCGTAATACTCGGCTTGGTTGGCCGGCACGGTGACGAGCGTCTGCCACGCGTCTCCCAACCGCTGGACCTCGTACTCGTTCACCGGGCCGGTCGCGGCGTCCGCGTCGAGCGGATGCCGCAGCCAGGCGACCTTCAGCTGGCCGCCCTGGTCATCCGGCACGTCGGCCAGGACCGGGGGCCCGAGCGTGTACGAGTCGCATTGCGCGCGGAGCACCTGGAGGCCGGCGTACCTGTCCGCGACGAGCACGTACCCCCCGGAAACCGCCACGCCGCAGGCCCGGTCCGGCGTGTCGATCGTGGCCACGATCTGCGGACCCTGGGGGTCCGTGATGTCGATCACGCACATCCCCGAATCCGCGACCGCGACGTAGGCGTAGCAACCCGTGACGGTCACCCGGTAGGCGTTGCCCGGGATCGTCACACCGCCCACGATCTGGGGATGGAGGGGATCCGTGATGTCGATCACCTCAAGGCCGGAATTCTCGTCCGCGACGTAGACGTGCGTGTAGGCGAACGCGACGCCGTTGGCGGACCCCGGCGTGTCCGCACTGCCCAGGATCAGGGGGTTCTGCGGATCCGAGATATCGATCACGTGGACACCGGCGAGCCCGTCGGAGACGTAGGCGCGGGCGCCCGAGACGACCACGCCGCTGGCCATCCCCGGCGTGTCCACGCTGCCAATGATCAAGGGATGCAGCGGATCGGCGACGTCGATCACGTGCAGGCCTGTCGCTGCCGCCGCCACGTAGGCGTAGCCGCCGGCGACGGCCACGGCATGGGCGCCGCCCGGCACGTCCACGCTCCCCACGAGCCGGGGATCGGCGGGATCCGCGATGTCGACCACCTGGAGGCTCGACGTCCAGTTCGCCACGTAGGCGTGGGTCCCCGCGACGGCCACGCCCACGATGTCGCCCGGCAGCACGGCGTGTCCGGCGATCTGCGGGTTGACCGGATCCCCGACATCGATCACCTGCAGGCCTCCGGCCCGGTCCGCCACGCAGGCGAGGGGTCCGGAGACGGCCAGTTCGTAGGCCCGGTCCGGCGTGTCGACGCCGCCCACGCGAGGGTCCTGCGGTTTCGTGATGTCGATCACCTGCAGCCCGGACTCCGAGTCGGCGACGTAGGCGTAGGAACCCGCGACGGACACGCGGTAGGCGTTGCCCGGAGTTTCAACGCAGCCCACGATCTGAGGGGACGCGGGATTCGCGATGTCGATCACCTGGATGCCGGCCGCCTCGTCCGCGACGTACGCACGGACGAACGAAGCCGCGACGCCGTTGGCGAAGCCCGGGGTGTCCAGGCTGCCGAGGATCTGCGGACTCAGAGGATCCGAGATGTCGATCACGTGGAAGCCGGCGGATCCGGCCGAGACGCAGGCGCGCGTGCCGAAGACGGACACCCCGTTGGCGGTGCCGGGAGTCGCGACGCCGCCGACGCGGCGGGGGACCTGCGGGTCGGCGATGTCGATCACATGAAGACCCGTCGCTGCGGCCACGACATAGGCATACGTGCCGGCGACAGCCACCGCATGGGCGTTCCCCGGCACATCCACGCTGCCCAGGAACTGGGGGTGGGCGGGATCCGCGATGTCGATGACCTGGAGGCTGGAAGTCCAGTTCGTCACGTACGCATAGGCACCGGCAACGGCCACGCCCACGGCATCCCCGGGAAGCGCCGCACTGCCCGCGATCCAGGGGTGCGCGGGATCCGCGACGTCGATGACCTGGAGGCCGGCAGACCTGTCCGCGACGAAGGCGTGGGTGCCGGCGACAGCCACGGCATAGGCCCGGTCCGGCGTGTCGACGCTGCCGGCAAGCCGCGGCTCCAGGGGGTCGGCGATATCGACGACCTGCAGCCCGGCAAACCTGTCGGCGACGTAGGCGTAGTTGCCCAGAACCACCACGGACCTGGCATTGTCCGGCGTGTCGGCGCCACCGACCCATCGGAGGTAACGGCTGTAATCGATGCACTGGGCGCCGGCCGATCCGGCGGTGCACAAGCACGCCAGCATCAAGGCCACGGCCGCCAGACCGTCACGGGCGCACGATGATGCCCCGTGAGGTGCCGCGGCACGCGCACGCGGCCGGCGGGGCGCCGGGCGCGAGGCTCCGGAGCGCGAAGAGGCTTGCATGGTCATCTCCTGTGACGTTCGGATCCGATGAGTGCCGTCCCGGTCGAATGGTCCACTCGGACATGCACGATCATGGCCTCAAGGGGGACAGGCCCTGCGAGATCACCTCGCCGCCATCCCACTCTGTCGCGGCCGCCGATCGTCGAGACATGGACTATAGCATGGCTCTGCGGCAAATGATCAGACGATCTCATTTGAGCGGGCGCTCAAGGGGCGGAGCGCCCGATGCCGCGGGACGGACTACTCGCCCGCCGCTTCGAAAACCAGCGACTCTCCCCCGCCCTCGTCGCACAGCTTGAGCCGGCCGTCCTCGATCCGGCAGGAGCGGGCCTGCCCGAGCAGATCCAGGAAGGCGCGCTCGGCGCGCATCGCCGGCTCCGGTCCCGCCATGAGCGTGCCCATGAGCGGACCGGCCCGGAAGGCGTCCCCCGGCCCGGCCACGTAGGGCCCCCCGTAGGTGTTGACGCCGCTGCGGCCGCCGATGCGGCCGTCGCGGAACTCGGCGGTGATCGCGACATCGCCGGGCGCCAGGGAACTCAGCGTCCAGGCGGCGAGGCGCCAGCGCGTGCCTTCCAGCTTGGCGCCGGTCGGCGCGCAGCCCGCGAGGCCGAGCAGCGAGGCGGCCGCCAGCACGGCGGCCAGGGTCGATCGCCTCTCCCGGTTCGTCATGTCCATCCTCCTGGACCGCGGCGCCCGTTCAGGCGTCGTCGTCGGTCGGGTTGACGTGCAGGTGGCGGTTCATCTGGACGCCGCCCGGCTCGTCGCCGGTCAGGCCGAAGCCCTTGGCCTCCAGCATCGCCGCGATGCGCCGGTTCTCGGCGAAGTACGCGGCCGCCAGGCGGGCGTCCTCGACGGGGTCGAAGGAGGAGCGGCGGAACTGGATGATGATGTCGAGGTCCTCGCTGCCGCCGTCGGCGTAGAGGCGCGTGTGGTCGTCGCCGCACATGCGGTGCGCGGAGTAGTAGTCGAGGTACTCGCCCCGGTCGTCGGCGCCGAACAGGTACCAGATCGCCCAGCCGGCCTTGAGGATCCGGCCCCGGCGGCGTTGGGCGACATCGCGGGAAGGGAGGCGGATGCCCCACTCGGCGAACTTATCGTTGAATTTGGCAACGGCCGCGTCCATGGCTGCTCCTATTCGAACACGTTAACTGTAACGATAATGTCCGACTGCACCATACCTGGACCTATCATCCTCAGTGATGGCCTCTCTCCTGCGCATCATAGCGAATCGAACCACTTCTTCAGCTTCAGCGCCATGAGCTTGCGCCGCTCCGCCAGGAACTCGCCATACTCAGGCACGTTGCCCTTGATCGCGGATTCGGGGATGCAGTGCATCCGCAGATTAGCGCGCAGCGCGGCCGGACTCGTGATACCGCCGTACTTCTTCCTGCCTCCTGCGCACTGCTCGGCCAACTCGTTGAAGTAGACGGCGGGTGCTTTGTGACCGATAGCGATGTTGATCTCGCTCTGTGCGAGCACGAAGTTGGCGATCTGGTTGTAACGCGATTTCGTCATCCCCATCGCCTTCAGGTGCTGCTTCGGATACACATGGTGCACGTCGCAATGATTCAGGATGAGATCTTGCACGGTGATGTCACGCGAGAGGAAGCCCTTGTCGCCCAGCTTTACCTGCGCCGCCTGGTAGGCAAGGAAGAACGGACTGTTGACGGAAGACGTATCGAGCTCGATCGGCACGAGGTTCGACCAAAAGTTTTCCGAGAGGTCCGCAGCGATGACGGCTTCGCAGAACCCGACCAGTCCTGTCTCCGCGATTTGTCGGATATCGTGATCAATGCCGGTCTCGGGATTGCCCATCGAATAGCGGCGCGTGATGACGGACATCGCGTACCAGCGCCGCACCAACCGTTCCAGATCGTCCGCCGGCAGCTTTTCCGCCCGGCCGCGTAGATACAGGATGTAGGCGAAGTTGAGGTTGTTCTGGGCGCCGATCAGATCGCTGGACACGAACCCCGCGGAACGCACGATCATCGTGATACGTTCGAAATGTGTCTGGCTGATGAACGCCAGTATGCCCTGCTTCAGCCGGGCGAAAGACTGCTCGGCGATAGCCTCCTCGAACTGCTTGGTTTCAAAGTTGCGTCCCGACAGTAGCGCCACCAGATCCTGAAGCTTCCCGCGTTCGAACTCGGACGTGAACGCCACCCGCAGCATATCGGTGTAGGCGGGATCGTAGATGTCGTCGTTGGTGTCCTTGAGCCAACGCATCTTGGGCAGGAATTCTGAGGAGGCGAATACAGGATCTCCCTTCTCGATCCGCGGCAGAAAATCCGGCGCTACGGCCAGATGGCAGAAGTAGTCGATGGCTTTGCGCAGCATGTTGCCGCCATAACTCTCGTTGGCCGCGATCTTCGACATGGCGAAATCGGCCTGCGACAGCTCCGCACCGGCGGAATTCACTCGGATGAAGATCTCGGTCACCGTCTCGATGTCGAGATCCTCCGCCAATTCGATCAGGCCGACATGGTTGTTGATGATCTTGCCCAACTTCTGGAGCACCTTGCCGACATGCTTGCGATCGGCGTCGGGATTCCTGGCGGCATACTCCTCCGTCAACTCGATCAGATCGGCATCGGGCGCGAAGACCGCGGACAGGTCATCGATCCAGGCCGTGTCCTTGCGGATGGCCGGGTTGGCGACCTCGAACTTCTCCGCCTGTGGGTGGAACGCGATGCGGATGCGGATTGTCTCGAAATCCTTGGTCAGCACCTCGCGGCCGAGCAGGCCCGCCATCAGTGCCGTCACCCGCTGCTGCCCGTCGATGAGGATGCGCTTGCCAGCGGACGAGGTGCCGTCCTTGAGTTTCACCGTTGGATTGCGCCACGCGATCAGGTAACCGACGGGGTAGCCCCGGTAGAGGGAATCGAGCAGGTTGCGGACCTTCGTCGCCTCCCACACGAAGGGGCGCTGGATTTCCGGAATGGCAATTTCACCCGACTTGACCCAGGTCAGGAGAGTCTCGATCGGATGCGGGGTCACGGAATAGCGTTGGGTCGACATGATCAGTCCATTGTCCTTGTTGATGGTGTTGGGAGCCCACCCCCCCCCTCTCCTGGCCCGGGCCCCCCCCCCCCCCCCCCTCCCCCCCCCCCCCCCCCCCCCCCCCGTAGTTCCCCCGCATTTTCCCCTTGCATCCCCCCGCCATCTCGATTACAGTACCGATATCAAGTCATCCCGGCCCAGGAGGTCGCCATGCGCAAATCTTCAAACAAATCAACGGGTTCCGTCACCAGCCACGGCGGTCAGCGCCCCGGCGCCGGCCGCCCCCGCGGCACCGGCCTCTACGGGGAGCCCACCGTGCCGGTGCGGGTGCCCGAGAGCCTGATCGTGCCGCTGCGGGACCTGCTGCAGCGGCGCGTCGACGGCGCGGCCGACACCCGCGGGCGGGAGCTGCCCGACAACGTGCTGGTGCCGGACTTCGCGGCCGAGCGGCTGGAGCTGCCGCTGTTCTCGCACCGCGTGGCGGCGGGCTTCCCGTCCCCGGCCGACGACCACCTCGAGAACAGCCTGGACCTCAACGAGTACCTGGTGAAGAAGCCGGCCGCGACCTTCTTCGTGCGGGTCGAGGGGCAGTCGATGCTCGGGGCGGGGATCCGGCCCGACGACATCCTGGTGGTGGACCGCTCCGAGAAGGCGGTCGACGGCAAGATCGTCGTGGCGGCGGTCGACGGGGAGCTGACCGTCAAGCGGCTGCGCACCGAGCGGGCGCGGGTCTACCTGATGCCCGAGAACCCGGACTTCCCCCCCATCGAGATCACGCAGGACACCGAGTTCGTGATCTGGGGCGTGGTCACCAGCGTCATCCACAAGGTCTGAGACGGGAGGCCCGACGTGCCGCGCGTGTTCGCCCTGGTCGACTGCAACAACTTCTACGCGTCGTGCGAGCGGGTCTTCCAGCCGCGGCTGCGCGACCGGCCGATCGTCGTGCTGTCGAACAACGACGGCTGCGTCATCGCCCGCTCGAACGAGGCCAAGGCCATGGGCATCCCCATGGGGGCGCCCTTCTTCCGCTTCCGGCGGCTGGCGCAGCACCGCCAGGTCGAGGTCTTCTCCTCGAACTACGCCCTGTACGGGGACATGTCGGCCCGGGTGATGCGCATCCTGCAGGAGTTCACGCCGTCGCTGGAGGTCTACTCCATCGACGAGGCCTTCCTGGACCTCTCCGGGCACGCGCGGCGCGATCTGGGCGCCTACGCCCGGGAGATCGCCGTGGCGGTGCGGCGGTCCACCGGCATCCCCGTGTCGGTGGGCATCGGGCCGACCAAGGTGCTGGCCAAGGCCGCCAACCGCATCGCCAAGCGGAACCCCGAGACGGGCGGGGTGCTGGACCTCGCCGCCCTGGGGCCGCACGTCGACGCGCACCTGGAGCGGATCGCGGTCCGGGACGTGTGGGGGATCGGCAAGCGCTGGGCCGAGAAGCTCGAGCAGCTCGGCATCGGCAACGCAGCGGCCCTGCGCGACGCCGATCCCTCCCTCGTCCGGCGCCGCTGCAGCGTCGTGGTCGAACGCATCGTCCACGAGCTGCGCGGCGTCTCCTGCCTCGCCCTCGAAGAAGCCGCTCCACCGCGCCGGCAGGTGCTGACCTCGCGCTCGTTCGGCACGCGCGTGGAGCGCTACGAGGACATGCGCGAGGCCGTCGCGACCTTCGCCGCGCGCACCGCGGAGAAGCTGCGCGAGGACCGCGCCCGCGCCCAGGCCCTCACCGTCTTCCTGCAGACCAGCGAGCACGACCACCGCACCCCCCAGTACAGCAACGCCGCCACGGTGCCGCTGCCGCGGGCCACCCAGGACACCGGCGAGCTGATCCGCGCCGCCATGGACGCCCTGGACCGCATCTGGAAGCCCGACCACCGCTACCTCAAGGCCGGCGTCATGCTGCTGGACCTGGTGCCCGAGGACGCCGACCAGGCCGTGCTCTTCGGCGCGCCCGGCGAGGCGAAGCGCGGCGAATCGCAGCGCCTGATGCACGTCCTGGACGACGTGAACCGCGAGCAGGGGACCGGCACGGTCCGCTACGCGGCCGAGGGGCTGCGCAAGGCGTGGCGGATGAAGCAGGAGCGGCGGTCGCCGGCCTTCACGACGCGCTGGGATCAGCTGCCCATCGCCAAGGGGTGAGCCCGCCGATGCCATCTGGGGCTTTATCGAACGGGCGATCTGTCGTCTAATGGCGTCCCTGGGAGCCACCTTCCGACGGAGCGCCTGACATGCAGCGAGAAACGCCAGCACTCGAACCTCCCCCTGATCGCCGGCGCCCTGCTGCTGCTGGTGCTGGCCGTCACCTTCTTCTTCGATTGCCGCCGCAAGGACGACATCCACACCTTCGCCTTCGAGACGATGGGGACGCAGGCGTCGGGCACGGTCTACGTGTGGGACCGCACGCGGGACCGCCTGCCGGGCGACCTCGTGCACGCCACGTACGACTCGATCGAGACGGCGCTGAGTTCCTGGCGCGAGACCAGCGAGATCGGGCGGCTCAACGCCGCGCCCGCCGACACGACCATCGAAGTCTCGCGCGGGTTGAGCGAGTGCCTGCGCGTCTCCGAGGGGTTCCGGCAGCTCAGCGGCGGGGCCTTCGACCCCACCGCCGAGCCGCTGATGCGCCTGTGGGGCTTCTACCGCCGCGAGGGGCGCCTGCCGACCCAGGCGCAGATCGACTCGGCGCGGGCCCTGATGGGCCGCTACGAGCACGACCCCTTCCGCCGCACGGTGCGCAAGCTGGACGCGGGCACGCGCTTCGACCTGGGCGGCATCGCCAAGGGCTACGCCGTGGACCGCGCCGTGGCGAACCTGATCGCGCTGGGCATCAGCAGCGCCATGATCGACCTGGGCGGCAACCTGTTCTGCCTGGGGCTGCCCGAGGGGCGGGACGCCTGGCGCGTGGGGATCCGCGACCCCCTGGACCGCGACCAGCTGTTCGCGACCGTCGGGCTGGTCAACCAGGCGGTGGCCACCAGCGGCTCCTACGAGCGCTTCGTGGAGATCGACGGGCGGCGCTACGGGCACATCATGAACCCGGCCACCGGCCGGCCGGCCGAGGGGCTGCTGAGCGCGACGGTCGTCGCCCGCAGCGCCACGGTGGCCGACGGCCTGTCCACGACCCTGTTCGTGCTGGGACCCGAGGCCGCCGCGGCCCTGCTGCGCGACCACTACCGCAACGTCGAGGCCGTGCTGGTGCTGCCGGGGACCGGGAAGGTCGAGGCCCGGGTCGTGGCGACGCCGGGCCTGCGGGGCGATCTGGAGCTGCGCGCGGAGTACCGCGGACGCTACTCGCTGGAATTCCTGGACTTCTGAGCGGCCGGCGGCGCCGGCGACAGCGACGCCAGCGGCTTGCACAGCACGCAGCTGCCGCAGTCCATCTCGCGCGGCGGCTCGTACTTCTCCCCCGCGCGGATCGCGCGCCGCTCCTCCAGCCGGTTCATGCCCGCCAGCAGCAGGCCCAGGGTCAGGAACGCGCCCGGCGGCAGGATCATCACCAGCATCGGCGGGTAGCCGGGCCCGAACAGCGGGTACCCGAGGATCGAGCCGCTGCCCAGGACCTCGCGCACGCTGCCCAGGACCGACAGGCCGAGCGTGAAGCCCAGGCCCATGCCCAGGCCGTCGGCCAGCGAGACGGCGACGCCGTTGCGGCCGGCGAAGGCCTCGGCGCGGCCCAGGATGATGCAGTTGACCACGATCAGCGGGATGAACAGGCCGAGGCTGCGGTGCAGCTCGAAGAAGTACGCGTGCATGACCAGGTCCACGACCGTCACGAACGACGCGATCACCACGACGTAGCCGGGGATGCGCACCTGGCGCGGGATGAAGTTGCGCAGCGCCGAGATCATGACGTTGCTGCAGACCAGCACGAAGGTCGTGGCCAGGCCCATCCCCAGCCCGTTCTGGACCGAGGTGCTGACCGCCAGCGTCGGGCACATGCCCAGCAGCAGGCGGAACACGGGGTTCTCCTTCCAGATCCCCTGGGCGAATGTGCGTCCCATGCCGGCCATCAGCGCGCCTCCCCTGTGGTGTCCGCCGCCGCGGCCGAGGCCGCGCCCTGCAGCTGCGGCCGATCGCGCTCGAAGCCCGCCAGCCCGGTGCTGACGGCTTCGGCCAGCGCGCGTCCGGTGACCGTCGCGCCGGTGATGGCGTCGACGTCGCCGCCGTCCTTCTTCACGCGCCAGTCGCGGTCGTGCAGGCCGTGGCCCGCGTAGAAGCTCGCGAGCACCTCGGGGGCCGCGTAGCGCGAGCCGAGGCCGGGCGTCTCGGCGTGGCGCAGGACGCGCACGCCCTGGACCCGGCCGCCGGCGTCCACGCCCACCATGACCGCGATCTCCCCGGAGTAGGCCTTCGCGCTCGTCGCGGCGAAGGCGTAGCCGGTCGGGCCGTCGGGGCCGCGGCCCACGAAGTAGATGCCGCCGTCGGCGAGCGTGTCGGGCTCCAGCGTCTCGAAGGGCGGCATGACCGCCTCGACGGCCTCGCGCTGGGCCAGGGCCTCGACCGCGGCGATGGGCTCGCGCGTCATGGCGTCGACCTTGGCCAGGACGACCGCCATCACGGCGCAGATCAGCGCCAGGCGCAGCGACAGGTTCAGGATCTCCCTCATGCCGCGTCGGCCTCCCGGTAGAGCCTGCGCGCCTCGCCGAAGACCCGCGGCCGCGTCCAGCGGTCGATCAGGGGCGTGGCGGCGTTCATCAGCAGGATCGCGAAACTGACGCCTTCGGGGTAGCCGCCCCAGAGGCGGATGACCGCGGTGAGCAGGCCGCAGCCGGCGCCGAAGATCAAGAGGCCGCGGCGCGTGACCGGCGAGGTGACCATGTCGGTGGCCATGAACCAGGCGCCGAGCATCAGGCCGCCGCCCAGCAGGTGGACCAGCGGCGAGGCGTAGTGCGCCGGGTCGGCGAGGTGGGCGACGCCCGTCACCAGCGCCGTGGCGGCCATGAAGGCGACCGGCACCTGCCAGCGGATGACCCCGCGCCACAGCAGCCACAGGCCGCCCAGCAGCAGGGCCAGCGCGCTGACCTCGCCGAAGCTGCCGCCGACGTTGCCCAGCAGCAGGTCGCGCAGGCCGGGCGCGCCGGCCTCGGCCACGGTGCGGCCCAGGCCCACCGCCTCCTTGATCGCGCCCAGCGGCGTGGCGCCGGTGGCGGCGTCCAGGGCGGTGCCCGGCCCCTGCGGCACGACCCAGGTCGTCATCTGCACGGGGAAGGAGATCAGCAGGAAGACGCGCGCGACCAGGGCCGGGTTGAACGGGTTGTAGCCCAGACCGCCGTAGACGGCCTTGCCCAGCCCGATCGCCACGACGCTGCCGATCAGCACCAGCCACCAGGGGCTGCCCGAGGGCAGGTTCATCGCCAGCAGCACGCCGGTGACCACGGCGCTGTAGTCGCGCAGCGTCGCCGGGCGCTTGACCAGGCGCGCGCAGGCCCACTCGCAGGCCAGGCAGCCGGCGACCGCCAGCACCAGCACGCGCAACGCGCCCAGGCCGAAGAACCACAGTCCGGCCAGCAGGCCGGGCAGCAGGGCCAGCAGCACCTGGCGCATGATCCACGGCACGTCCTGGCCCGCGTGCACGTGGGGCGAGGCGCTGACGATCAGGTCCCGCGGCGTGATCGGTTCGGCGACGGGCGTCGCCGGCTCCGTCGGGACGCCGTCGGGTCCGGTTCCGGGTTCCAGGGTCATGGTCCTCCCTCGCCCTCGTCGGTTAGGCCGTGGCCGCCGTCTCGGCGCGCTTCGCATCACGTTCGGTCTTGGCCCGGCGTTCCTCGAGGATGTCGCGCCACTCCGCCTTGCCCCGCTTGAAGTGCTGGACCAGGGGGCGGCGCGACGGGCAGACGTAGGCGCAGCTGCCGCACTCGATGCAGTCCAGGACGTGCCAGTCGCCCAGCTCCTCGAAGCGGAACCGCTCGGCGATCAGGCCCATGGCGCTGGGCACCAGGCCCATCGGGCAGGCGTCGACGCAGGCGCCGCAGCGGATGCAGGGGCCGCCCTCGTAGAGGACCGCCTCGTCGTCGCGCAGGCAGAGCACGCCGCTGGTGCCCTTGATCAGGGGCACGTCCATGTCGAACTGGCCGATGCCCATCATGGGCCCGCCGAAGATCACCTTGCCCACGTCCGGGGTGACGCCGCCGCAGTGGGCCAGCACGTCCAGCAGCGGGGCGCCGACGCGCACGCGCAGGTTGTGCGGCACGTTGATCGCGGCGCCGGTGACCGTCGCCACGCGCTCGGTCATCGGCAGCCCGTCGCGCACCGCCTCGAGGCAGGCCACGGCCGTGCCCACGTTCTGCACGACGCAGCCGACGTCCATGGGCAGGCCGCCGGGCGGCACGCGCCGGCCGCAGAGCGCGTAGATCAGGTGCTTCTCGGACCCCTGCGGGTACTTGGTTTCCAGCAGGACGAACTCCGCCGCCACATCCGCCGGGCAGGCCCGGCGCAGCGCCGCGAGCGCGTCGGGCTTGTTGGACTCGATGCCGACGCAGGCGCGCGGGACGCCCAGCACGCGCATCATCAGGCCGACACCCTCCATGACCTCGGCCGCCTGCTCCAGCATCACGCGGTGGTCGGCGGTCAGGTACGGCTCGCACTCGGCCCCGTTGATCACGAGCAGGTCGACCTTCTTCTCGGCCGGCGGGCTCAGCTTGACGTGCGTCGGGAACGTCGCGCCGCCCAGGCCGACCACGCCGGCGGCCTGGATGGCGCGTCGCAGGGCGGCGGGGTCGAGGCTGCGCCAGTCCCCGAGCGGCGCCAGCCCCTCCCAGGGCCGGTCCTCGCCGTCGGACTCGATCTCGACCGCCAGCATGGGGCGGCCCAGCGGGTGCGGCAGCGCCGCCACCTGCTTGACCGTGCCGCTGGTCGGCGCGTGCACCGGCACCGAGACGAAGCCCACCGGCTCGCTCAGGGGCTGCCAGCGGGCCACGCGGTCGCCCTTGGCGACCAGCACCTTGCCCGGCGCGCCGAGGTGCTGGGCGATGGGCACCACGTAGCGGTGCAGCAGCGGCATGGCCTCGATCTGCAGGCCGGCCGTGTCCTTGTGGTAGGCGGGATGGACGCCGCCGCTGAACTTCATGACGACGTCCTTTCGGCGGCCGGGGCCGCGGCGCCGCGGTAGACCAGGGAGCCCGTCGGGCAGAGCGCGGCCAGCGCCGGGTCGTCGGGCGCGTGCTCGTAGTCGATGTAGGCCAGGAAGTCGGCCACCTTGATGCGCGGGTCCTCGGCGAAGGACTTCTCGCACTTCTTGCAGCCCAGGCAGGCGACGGCGCAGGCCTTCTTGGCCGCCGGGCCGCGGTCGTGGTTGCTGCACAGCACGTGGATGGTCGCCTCGGCGGGCACCAGCTTGATCAGGTCCTTGGGGCAGGCGGCCACGCACTGCCCGCAGGCGGTGCAGCGGGCGGGGATGATCCGCGCCACGCCGCTGGGCGTCATCTCGACCGCGCCGAAGGCGCAGGCGCGCTGGCAGTCGCCCAGGCCGAGGCAGCCGGCGCCGCAGGCCTTGTCGCCGCCGCCGAGCAGGGCCGCGCTGGCGCAGCTGGCCAGCCCGTTGTAGCGGTACTTCTTGGCGGCGACGTCGTCGCCGCCCTGGCAGAGGATCAGGGCGACCTGGGGCGCGCGGTCCTGCACCGTCAGGCCCACGATGGAGGCCACGAGGCGGCGCGTCTCCTGGTCGCACACCGGGCAGCCGTCGGGCTTGGCGTCGCCGCGCACGACCGCGCCCGCGAAATCGCCGCAGCCGGCGTAGCCGCAGCCGCCGCAGTTGGCGCCCGGCAGGGCCTCGGTGATCCGGTCCTGGCGGGGGTCGGTCTCCACGGCGAAGGCGCGCGCCGCCAGGGCGAGGCCCAATCCGGAAAGCAGGCCGATCCCGGACAGCACGACGGTCGGTACGAGCATGACCCCTCCCCCGCGACAGCGGCGGTTCGGCTACTTGACGAGCCCGGCGAAGCCCATGAACGACAGCGACAGGGTCCCGGCGGTGAGCAGGGCGATGGCCGTGCCCCGGAAACTGCGCGGCGTGTCGGCCAGGGCCAGCACCTCGCGGATCCCCGAGAACAGCACCAGCGCCAGGCCGAAGCCCATCGCCGCCGCCAGCGAGAAGACCGCGGTGACCAGCAGGGAGCTCTCGTTCATGATGTTCATCACGGCGCAGCCCAGCACCGCGCAGTTGGTCGTGATCAGGGGCAGGTAGATGCCGAGCGAGCGGTACAGGCCCGGGCTGAGCTTCTGCAGGGCCAGCTCCACCAGCTGCACCATCGCCGCGATGATCAGGATGAAGGAGATCGTCTGCAGGTACTCCAGGCCGTAAGGGCGCAGCAGGCCGTGGAACACCAGCCAGCAGACCGTGCTGGCCAGCGTCATCACGAACATGACCGCGGCGGTCATGCCCAGGGCGGTGGAGAGCTTCTTCGAGACGCCCAGGAACGGGCAGATGCCCAGGAAGCGGGACAGCACGAAATTGTTCACCAGGATCGCGCTGAGCACCAGCAGGACGAGCTGCATGACCACCGCCTCCGCATGTTAATGAATTAACCGAGCCCCAAGTAAGTCCATTGAATCCGCATCATCAAGACAATTTTTTAACAACCAGGAGGGGGCCGGTCCGGCACCACGGGGAACGTCGCCGGCCTGGCGGCCCCCTCCCCGGCGCGCCGCCGCAGGGCCGGGAATCCGCCCCCCGCCGCCCCGATCTTCTCTGGCCCCCGCCCGTTCCCTTGACTACTTTGAACGCTCGTGCACAGCGATGATCCGGGGGCCGCAGCCCGACGCGGCGGGCCCAACATTCCGACTCCCGCGCGCTCGACCGCGAAGGTTCGACGCCGGGCAAGGAGGCGACAGTTCACGCCATGTCGATCGCAGTGACCAGACAGGACGATGTCGTGATCCGCTTCGCCGGCGACTCCGGCGACGGCATGCAGATCACCGGCAACCAGTTCACGGACACCACGGCCAAGCTCGGCAACGACCTGGCCACGTTCCCCGACTTCCCCGCCGAGATCCGCGCGCCGGCCGGCACGCGGGCGGGCGTCTCGGGGTTCCAGATCCGCTTCAGCAGCACCGACATCTACACCGCCGGCGACATCCCCGACGTGCTGGTGGCCATGAACGCCGCGGCGCTGATCGTGAACTACAAGGACGTCGCCCCGGGCGGGATCATCATCGCCAACACGGGCAACTTCACCGAGCGCGACCTGCAGAAGGCCAAGCTCGAGACCAACCCGCTGGAGGACGGCACCCTCGACGGGTACCGCGTCATCGCCATCGACATCAACGCCCGGGTCACCGAGGCGCTGCAGGGCTCGCCCCTGACGTCGAAGGACGTGCTGCGCTGCAAGAACTTCTACGTGCTGGGCCTGATGTACTGGCTCTACAGCCGGCCCATCGAGCCGACGCTCGAGTGGCTGGCCGCCAAGTTCGCCAAGAAGCCGGAACTGGCCGACGCCAACCAGACCGCCCTGCGCGCCGGCTACAACTCCGGCGACATCCACGAGGTCTTCCAGGGCCGCTACGAGGTGGTCCCGGTCGAGAACGCGCTGCCCGGCACCTACCGCAACATCATGGGCAACCACGCCGTCGCCCTGGGCCTGGTCGCGGGCGCCGAGCTCGCGGGGCTCAAGCTGTTCCTGGGCTCGTACCCCATCACCCCGGCCACCGACATCCTGCAGCACCTCGCGGAGCTGAAGGAGTTCGGCGTGATCACCTGCCAGATGGAAGACGAGATCGCGGGCATCTGCACCGCCATCGGCGCCTCGTACGCCGGCATGCTCGGCTGCACCACGACCTCGGGCCCCGGCCTCGCGCTGAAGACCGAGGCGATCGGCCTGGCCATCATGACCGAGCTGCCGCTGGTCATCGTCGACGTGCAGCGCGCCGGCCCCTCGACCGGCCTGCCGACCAAGGTGGAGCAGGCGGACCTGCTGCAGTCCCTGTTCGGCCGCAACAGCGACGCCCCCCTGCCGATCGTCTCCTGCGCGACGCCGGCCGACGCCTTCGACTGCGCCGTGGAGGCCTGCCGCATCGCCGTGCAGTACATGACGCCGGTGATCCTGCTCAGCGACAACTACATCGCCAACGGCGCGGAGCCCTGGCGGCTGCCCGACATGGACAAGCTGCCGCGCTTCCCGGCCATCCACGTCACCGACCCGGCCGGCTACGCGCCCTACACGCGCGATGCGAAGCTGGCGCGTCCCTGGGCCGTCCCGGGCACGCCCGGCCTCGAGCACCGCATCGGCGGCCTCGAGAAGGAGCACATCACCGGCAACGTCAGCCACAGCCCCGACAACCATCAGCTGATGTCCGAGCTGCGGCGCGACAAGGTGCTGGGCGTGCGCGACACGATCCCGACGCCCGAAGTCTCCGGCCCGGACAAGGCCGACCTGCTGGTCGTGGGCTGGGGCTCGACCTACGGCGCGATCCGCAGCGGGACCGAGCGCCTGCGGCGCGAGCAGAACGTCTCGGTCGCCCACCTGCACCTGCGGCACCTGTGGCCGCTGCCGTACGGGCTCGACGAGATCTTCGCCCGCTACAAGCAGATCCTCGTGCCGGAGCTGAACATGGGGCAGCTGTCCCGCCTGCTCCAGGGCGAGTACCCCGACCACCGTTTCCTGCACTACGGCAAGGTGAAGGGCAAGCCCTTCACCGCGCGCGAGATTCGGGAAAAGATCACCGCCGTGCTGGAGGGTAAGTCATGAGCGCCATCCAACTGACACCCAAGGACCTCAAGTCGGACCAGGAAGTGCGCTGGTGCCCCGGCTGCGGCGACTACGCGATCCTGAACTCCACGCAGGCCGTGCTGGCGGAGATCGGCGTGCCCCGCGAGAAGATGGCGATCATCTCGGGCATCGGCTGCTCCAGCCGCTTCCCGTACTACATGGGCTGCTACGGGTTCCACTCGATCCACGGCCGCGCCGCCGCCATCGCCGCCGGCACCAAGACGGCCAACCCGGACCTCTCGGTGTGGGTCGTCACCGGCGACGGCGATGCGATGTCGATCGGCGGCAACCACCTGATCCACGCCATGCGCCGCAACGTCGACCTCAAGATCCTGATGTTCAACAACCAGATCTACGGGCTGACCAAGGGCCAGTACTCCCCCACCTCGCCGGCGGGCCTGAAGACCAAGACCTCGCCCTACGGCTCGGTGGACCTGCCCTTCAACCCGATCAACCTGGCGCTGGGCTCCGGGGCGACGTTCGTGGCCCGCACCGTGGACACGAACCCCAAGCACATCAAGAGCATCCTGCTGGCCGCCGCCGCCCACAAGGGCATCGCCTTCGTCGAGATCTGGCAGAACTGCGTGATCTTCAACGACGGCGCCTGGAAGGAATGGTCGACCAAGGAAGCCCGCGCCGAGCGCACGATCGACCTGCAGCCGGGGCAGCCCCTGGTCTTCGGCAAGGAGAACGAGAAGGGCCTGCGCATCTCGGGCGGCGAGGTCGAGGTCGTCGCGGCGGCCGACGCCGACGTCTGGGACCCGACGACGGCCGCGCCGCTGGCCTACATCATGGCCTACCTGGACGAGCGGGAGGACCTGCCGCACGCGCTGGGCATCTTCCGCCAGCACGACAAGCCGACCTACGACGGCGCCGTGAAGGCGCAGGTCGACGCCCTGACCGCCAAGAAGGGCAAGGGCGACCTGGAGAAGCTCATCTACACGAAGGACGCCTGGCGGGTCGGCTGACCGCAGGCGACCCGACGCAGCAAGGGCCCGGCCGCTCGGCCGGGCCCTTTTTCGCGCGCGGCGGCGGCCGGCCGGGTCTACTTCACCAGCACGGGCCGGTTCAGCACCGCGATCACCAGGAAGGCCGCGTTCATCCCCATCACGAACAGGAAGAAGACGACGATCCACACCCAGGGGTGGTCCTTCAGCCAGCGTTTCACGGTCACGGCCCCCGGAACTGGACGTCGAGGTGCCTGGCCTCTCCGGTGAGCGAGTCGGTCACCGTGAGGGTCAGCGGGAAGGCGCCGGCGTACAGGGCGCGGTCGAGGTACAGGAACAGCGGCGTCTGCCCGTCCTCGAGGGGATCGAGCCGGACCACGGGCTGCGGCAGGATGAGTTCCAGGCCGGGCCGGTCGCCGGACGTCAGGCTGATGGTGTAGGCGCTCGCGCGGTCGCCCTTGTTCTGCAGGTGCAGGTTGTAGAGGTTGCGGATGCGGTCGCCCTCCAGCAGGTAGGGCATCCCGGCCTGGCGCAGGGCGTTGGCCTGGAAGCCCTCGCGGCTGCCGGCCGACAGCGTCGCCACCGTCAGGCCCAGCAGGCCCAGGGCGGCGTAGACGAGCGTGCGGGCCCGCAGCAGCGGCCGCCGGGGCTCGCCCTGGAAGGCCCGCTGGGAGTCGTAGCGCACCAGGCCCTGCGGCTTGCCGAGGCGCCGCATGACGTCGTCGCAGGCGTCGATGCAGTTGGCGCAGCCGATGCACTCCATCTGCAGGCCGCTGCGGATGTCGATCCCGGTCGGGCAGACCTCCACGCAGCGGTAGCAGTCGACGCAGTCCCCCCCCTCGTCGCGGCCCTTGTGGCGGGGCTCGCCGCGCTTCTCGTCGTAGCCGATGATGATCGTGTCCTGATCGATGAGCGAGGACTGCAGCCGGCCGTAGGGACAGATGATCAGGCAGGTCTGCTCGCGGAACCAGGCGTAGTCGAAGTACAGCAACGCGGTCCCGAACATCGACCAGGCGAAGGCCGAGGGGTGGAGTGCGGGCGAGCTGGTGATCACCTGCAGCAGCTGGCGCGGGGGGAAGAAGTAGCTCAGGAACACGTGGGCGATGACGTAGGAGCCGCCCAGGAAGATCGCGTGCTTGGCCAGCTTGCGCCAGAAGCGGCCGGCCGTCGGCGGCCCCAGGTTGCGGCGGATGCGCTCGACCCGCGGGCCCTCGAGCCACCGCTCGAACTTGCGGAACACGCCTTCCATGAAGACGGTCTGCGGGCAGGCGTAGCCGCACCAGACGCGGCCCCAGAGGGCCGTCGCCACGAACAGGCCGAACCCGATGCCCGTCAGCACGAAGAACATCAGGTAGAAGTCCTGGTTCGTGAAGCTCAAGCCGAACAGGTAGGCGTGGCGTCCGGGCAGGTCGATGTGGACGGCCGGGTGGCCGCCGATCACGAGCCAGGGCAGCGCCGCGTAGATCAGCAGCAGCACCATGAACACGAGGTTCTTCAGGACCTGCCAGCGGCCGCTGACGTCGGCCGGGTGCAGGAAGTTGCGCGAGCCGTCCGCGTTGATCGAGTAGACCGTGTCCAGATCGGGGCGGCGGCGCTCCTTCCTGCCCTTGCCCGTATCAGCCATTGCCGGCCGCCCCGGCTGTCGCGGGCGCCGCGGCCGGCGGCGCCGCCGCGGCCGGGGGGGCCGGCGCGGCTTCGGGCACGCCCTCGGGGGCCTTGCCCGGCACCTCGGTGCCCTTGAGCGTCAGCACGTAGGCCACGACCTTCTGCACGCGCGTCGGGCCGAGCTGGCGGCCCCAGGCGGCCATGCCCTTGCTCGGCACGCCGTCGGTGACGGTCTTGTGGATGTCCAGCGGACGGCCGCCGTGGATCCAGAGGCCGTCGGTCAGGTTCGGGCCGACCAGGCCCTGGCCGCGGTCGGCGTGGCAGACCACGCAGTAGGTCGCGAAGAGCTGGCGGCCCTCCTCCACCTGGGCGGGGATGGCGGCCATCAGGGTCAGGCTCTCGTCGGTGAGCCCCTGCTTGGCCATGCGGGCCAGCTGCTCCTCGTTGGCCTTGACCATCTCCTTGTCGTACCGGGCGCGCGGCAGGTCGGCGATCGAGAAGGTGTGGAACACCAGCCAGTAGCCGACCGCGAAGACGATCGACCCGTAGAGGATGAACAGCCACCAGTTGGGCAGCTTGTTGTCGTACTCCTCGATGCCGTCGTACGCGTGGCCGCGCAGTTCGTCGGTCTTGTGCTCGCTCATGCCCGCACGACTCCTTCCTCGGGCTCGCCCGCGGACCCGTCGTCCAGGGGCAGCGCCGCCATCCGCTCGAGGTCGCGGTCGCGGCGCAGCACGACCGTCACGTAGAGGATCACCATCAGGAACGCCGCGACGAAGATGCCCAGGCCGACCAGCGGCCAGGCCAGCAGCGGGTTGCCCTGGAAGAACCACTCGCTCATCGCGCCACCTCCCGCGCCGCCACCGCGGCCGGAGCCGCGGCCGTGGGCTGCGGGCCGCGCCCGAGGCGCTGCAGGTAGGCGATCAGGGCGACCAGCTCGCTGTCGGGCGCGATCGTGATGCCCTGGGTGGCCAGGTCGGCGACGATCAGCCCGCCCTGGGAGCGCGCGGTCGCACCCGCGCCGGCGATCTGCGCGTCCTGGTAGGGCACGCCCAGCTTGCGCAGGGCGCGCATCTTGCCGGCCGTGGCGCCGAGGTCGACCCGGTGTGACTTCAGGTGCGCGTACGGGGGCATGTTCGAGCCCGGCGAGGTCGAGCGCGGGTCGTTCATGTGCAGGTAGTGCCAGACGTTGGCGTACTTGCCGCCTTCGCGGTGCAGGTCGGGCCCGGTCCGCTTCGAGCCCCACTGGAAGGGCGTGTCGTAGATGAACTCCTCGGCCCGGCTGTACTCGCCGTAGCGCAGGGTCTCGTGGCGGAACGGGCGGACCATCTGGCTGTGGCAGACGTAGCAGCCCTCGCGCACGTAGATGTCGCGGCCCTCCAGCTCCAGGGGGCTGTAGGGCATCTGCACGAACACGTACTCGCCCTTGGCCGCCCAGACCGAGTCGGCGTGCGCGACCTGGGCCGGCACGTCCTTCTTGGCGACGACCAGCGGCACGATCTCCACCAGGCCGCCCACGAGGATCGCCACCAGCACCAGCACGGTGAAGGCCAGCGAGTGTCCCTCGACCAGGTCGTGCCAGCTGCGCCGCGACTTCTCCATGCCGATCGACAGGGCGCCGGCGATCACCAGCACGCCGAAGCCGGCCAGGGCGATGGCGCTGCCCAGGGTGCCCGAGAAGAACAGCACCAGCGACAGCACGATCACGGCCAGCGAGTAGAGCACCGGCGCGCCGCGCATCAGCGCCCAGAAGCCCGGGCCGTCGTGCGCGTAGCCCTGCACCTCGATCTCGACGGTCGACTTGCGGCCGCCGCGGATGGTCGCCCAGAGGTTGCCGACCATCAGCAGGGCGCCGGCGAAGTAGGCCAGGCCGCCGATCAGGCGCATCTGGTACATGAACCGCGAGGCGAGCAGGCCCTCGATGAAGTCGGGGTACTTCAGGAAGCCCTCGGCGTCCAGGGCGCGCCAGAACAGGCCCTGGCTGACGCCGGAGATCCACATCGAGACGACGTAGAGCAGGATGCCGAAGGTCGCGATCCAGAAGTGGAGCTCGGCCAGGCGGACCGACTTGAGCTTCGTGCTCCAGAGGCGCGGCACCAGCCAGTAGAGCATGCCGAAGGCCATGAAGCCGTTCCAGCCCAGGGCGCCGCCGTGGACGTGGCCGATGATCCAGTCGGTGTAGTGGCCCAGGGCGCTGACGCTCTTGATCGACAGCAGCGGGCCCTCGAAGGTGCTCATGCCGTAGAAGGTCACCGCGACGATGTAGAACTTGATGACCGGGTCGGTGCGCAGCTTGTCCCAGGCGCCGCGCAGGGTCAGCAGGCCGTTGAGCATGCCGCCCCAGCTCGGGGCCCACAGCATGACGCTGAAGATCATGCCCATCGTCTGCGCCCAGTCGGGCAGCGCCGTGTAGAGCAGGTGGTGCGGCCCGGCCCAGATGTAGATGAAGATCAGCGACCAGAAGTGCACGATCGACAGCCGGTACGAGTAGACCGGCCGGCCGGCCGCCTTGGGCAGGAAGTAGTACATGATGCCCAGGATCGGGGTGGTCAGGAAGAAGGCCACGGCGTTGTGGCCGTACCACCACTGCACCAGGGCGTCCTGCACGCCGGTGAAGATCGAGTAGGAGTGGGTCAGGCTCGTCGGCAGCTGCAGGTTGTTGACGATGTACAGCACGGCGATGGTGATGATCGTCGAGATGTAGAACCAGATCGCCACGTAGAGGTTGCGCTCGTTGCGGCGGGCCAGCGTCCAGAAGAAGTTCACCGCGAAGGCGACCCAGACCAGCACGACCAGCAGGTCCAGCGGCCAGATCAGCTCCGCGTACTCCTTGCTCTGGGTCAGGCCCAGCGGGTAGGTGATCGCCGCCCCGACGATGACCGCCTGCCAGCCCCAGAAGTGGACCCAGCTCAGCAGGTCCGAGGCCAGGCGCGTCTTCAGCAGCCGCTGGGTGCTGTAGTAGATGCCCGCGAACATCATGTTGCCGACGAAGGCGAAGATGACCGCGTTGGTGTGCAGCGGCCGCAGCCGTCCGTACGACGTCCACTGCAGGCCCAGGTTGGCCTGCCAGAACGACAGCTGGGTGGCGACCAGGACGCCGACCAGCAGTCCGACGGCGCCCCAGATGATCGTCGCGAGCGAGAATGCGCGGACGACGTCGTCGTCGTACACCACGCGTTTGGTGACGGGAGTCGTGGCTTGCATGAGTCGCGGAGCCTCCTCTCCTGGGGTGGACGAGCCCGCTCAGGGCTCTTGCGTTTTCGCTTCCGGTTCGGGACCGCCCTGCGGGTCGTCGGCCAGAGGCAGCAGCGACAGGCGGTCCCCGTGGTCGAAGTCGCCCGCGCGCTGGCGGACGAAGAACAGCACCAGCCCGCCGACGACCAGCAGCAGGCTGACGAAGACGGTGATCATCAGGACGTCCATGCGGACCTCCTCGCGCCCAGCCTCGCGGCGGTGGCCGCGACCACCGTCACGGAACTCACGGGCATCAGCACCGCGGCCACCACGGGGGTGACCGCGCCGGACAGGCAGAGCCCCACCGCGATCAGGTTGTAGGCGCCCGCGAACGCGAGGTTGCCGCGCTGCACGGCGCGCAGGCGGCGGGCGGCGTCCAGCGAGCGGCGGACGGCGGCGACGCCGTCGCCCAGGTAGTAGAAGTCGGCCTTGTGGGGCAGCACCGCCCGGTCCACGGCCGGGGTGGCCGCCGTCCAGGCGGCGTCGAAGCTGGGGCTGTCGTTGAGCCCGTCGCCGATCATCAGGGTGTCGCGGTCGTCCAGGGCCCGCACGGCGTCGGCCTTCGCCTGCGGGGTCAGGCCGCCGCGGGCCCGGTCGGCGCGCAGCCCGAGCGCGGCGGCCGCCGCCCGGACGCGCGCGGGCGCGTCCCCGCTCAGCAGGTGGACCTCGTAGCCGGCGGCCTGCAGGCGCGCCACCTCGGCCGCGGCGTCGGCCTTCATCTCCTCGACCAGCACCAGCGACGCCAGCGGCTCCCCGTCGCGGCTGAAGACGCTGCGGCCGGCGTGGGCCTCGGCGCTCCCTGCCGCCGGCAGGGCGAACGCCGGCCGGCCGAAGCGCCAGACGACGCCGTCGCGCTCCCAGACGAGGCCTTCGCCGGGCACCTCGCGCACGTCGTCGGCTGCCGGATCGAGCACGGCGGCGCCGTCCGCGGTCGCGTCGTTCAACGACAGGGCGGCCGCGACGCACCGGCTCACCGGGTGGCTGCTGCGGCCGGTCAGGTTCCACAGCACGCGACGCTCGGCCAGGGGCCGCGCCAGCAGGTCGCGGCGCGAGTCGTCGGCCAGGGCGAGCAGCCCGCGGGTCAGCGTGCCCGTCTTGTCGAAGAGGATCTTGCGCACGCGCAGCGCCTTCTCCAGGTAGCTGTTGCGGCGCAGCAGCACGCCCCTGGCGGCGCAGCCCGACGTGCACCAGCTCGCGCGCCAGCGGCACGGCCAGGCCCAGGGCGCAGGGGCAGGTCACCACCAGCACCGAGACCGCCACCGCCGCGGCCCGCTGCAGGCCGGCGCCGGACCAGGCCACGAACCCCGTCGCGGCCAGCACGAGCACGACCGTGACGTACGCCGTGGCGATGCGGTGCCAGGCGTCGCGGGGCGCGGCGGCGTCGGCGTCGCGCGCGCCGTCCAGGCGCAGCAGGTCGTGCAGGCGGGAATCGGAGAAGTCCTCCACGGCGGCCAGCCGGAACCCGGTGTCGCCGGCGTTGAAGGCGCCGGCGGGCACGCGCTCGCCGGGCCGGCGGACCTGCGCGTCCGATTCGCCGGTGATCCAATCCAGCGAGACCAGCGCCTCGCGGTGCAGCGGCACGCCCGCCACGGGCACGAGGTCGCCGGGCGCGACCCAGATCTCGTCGCCGACGCGCAGCTCGGACGCCGACACGGCCTGCAGGCGGCCGTCGACGAGCCGGCGGGCGTAGAGGTCGGCGATGCCGCCCGAGGCGAGCAGGGAGTTGCGGTTGCGTTCCAGCACCCACTCCTGCAGCCAGCGCCCGACGAGCATCAGCGCCACGAAGATCGTGACGGTGTCGAAGTAGGCGCTCTCGGGGCCCGCGGTCAGGTAGGCGTGGACCGAGCCGCCCCAGCTCAGCAGGATGCCCAGCGCGATGGGCAGGTCCAGGTGCACGACGCGGCGGCGCAGGCCCCGCCAGGCCGCGGCGAAGAAGGGCCAGCCGCCGAAGACGACGGCGACGGTGCAGAGGGCGAGGCTCAGGCGGCCGAACATGACGTAGGCCGGCCCCTGCTCGCCGGGCGCGAGCCCGAAGTAGTAGCTGAGGCTGAACATCATGACGTTCATCGCCGCGGCCACGGCGACGGCCAGGCGCAGCAGGATCCCCCGCGAGCGCGGCGTCGGTTTGGCGTGCGCCGGCCCGAAGCGGTAGCCGAAGCCCTCCGCCTCGGCCAGGTAGTCGCGCAGGGCGCCCAGCCGCGTGTCCCATATCAGTTCGACGGTGCCCAGGGCCGGGTTGATGCGCAGGTCGCGGCCCGCAGCCCGGCGGGAGAACAGCTGTTCGAGCAGCCAGACGCAGGCGGCGCAGTGCACGCCCTGCAGGTCCAGGCGCAGGCGCACCACGCCCTCGCCGACGTCGTGCGCGGGATCCTCCAGGAGCAGGTCGAGCCAGGCGAAGTTGTCGGGGCGCAGTTGAGGCGACGGGGCCGTCTCGCCGCGGCGCAGTTCGTAGTAGCGGTCGAGGCCGGCGCCGTGGATCAGGTGGTACACGGCCCGGCACCCTTGGCAGCAGAAGGGGCCGTCCTGCTCGCGGTGACCGGGTCCGAGGTCGAGCCCGCAGTGCGCGCACGCCCCCGGCTGACGATGCGCCGCAGCGATCGCCTCCGGAGCCGTGTTGGGGATCGCTGCTGGCCTGCCCATCGGAGTCGGCTCCTGGTCGTAGGCGGGACCCGGGTGCACCGGGATCAAGGACACGATTCATCCGCTCTTGTGGGAAAGTATATCCAGGTGGGGTGCGAAGCCAAGCAAGACTGTCTGCCAGTGAGGGATTTCGAGAAATACCGACGATGAAAGCGATTTTCAATGTCGGAACATGAGGGCCGTCGTCACCAGAACACCACCTCGCCCAGACGGGCGTGCGCGACGACGTCGCGGGCCGCGAGGCCGCGCAGGATCAGCTGGACGGCCATGACGAACACCAGCGCCGCGCCCAGCCGGTTGAACAGCCGGCGCGCGCCGAGACTCAGACGCGCGATGCCCATCCCGAACAGCAGCAGCACCGGCACGGTGCCCAGGCCGAACCAGATCATGGCCAATCCCCCGCTCACCGCGCTGCCGCTGGCCGCAGCCGTCATGGCCGCCTTGTAGACCGGGCCGCACGGCAGGAACCCGTTGGCCAGCCCCAGGGCCAGCCGCCCCGGAGCCGTGCGCGCACCCAGCAGCCGCGGCAGCCGGTCGGCGATGATCTTCTGCAAGGGCCCGCCCTGCTCCCAGCGCCGCATCGACACCAGGCCGACGGCGGTCAGCAGCATCAGCACGCCGATCGCGATCGACAGCACGCCCTGGCCGGCGCGCGACACCGCGGAGCCGAGCAACCCGCCGACCGCGCCGAGCACGGCGTAGCCGGCGATGCGGCCGAGGTTGTAAAGCGACAAGCGGCCGAGCATGACCGCCCCGGAAGCGCCGTCGCCGCGCTGCGCCGCGCTGACCGCGGTCACCAGCGGCCCGCACATGCCCAGGCAGTGCCCGAGGCTCATGGTCAGGCCGAAGCCGAACAGCGTCGCGAAGGACAGGGCCATCGTGGTCTCGACGATGGGGTTGCCGCAACAATCCATGGACGGGCCTCCGTTCGAGTCGTTCGCGCCATCCTAGGCCTCCGCCCGCGAGACCGCAAGCGCTGCCGATCGCAGACGAATCCGCTGGGTGTTGGTTCTGGCCGCGACCTAGCCCCCCCCGCCCCCCTCTCCCCCCCCCTCCCCCCCCCCCCCCCCCGGGCCGCGGGCCCCCCGGGCCCCCCGCCCCGGGGGGGGGGGGGCGGGGGGGCCGGGTCGCGGGCCCCCCCGGGGCCCCCCCCGCCCCCCCCCCCCCCCCCGCGGCCCGCGCCCCCCCGCCGGGGGCCAAGGCCGCGGCCGGAACCTTCATGTTTCGCGGAAGCGCACCTGCGACTATCATGGCCCGAAGCACGACCATCCACCGATCGGGAACGACGATGACCAACGACGACCAGAACCTGGACCGCCTGCTCGATCACGAGGGTCCCGCCGCGCCGGGCGCCGCGGCGCTGCTGGCCGCCGCCGAAGCGGCGCTGCGGGAAGCGGCCGACGTGCCCGCCGCCACCTGGCGCCGCTGGCTGGACCGGACCCGTTCCCCCGAGCTGCTGACGGCGCTGCCCGACGCCGCGGCCCGGGAGCGGTGGGCCGAAGCGGCGATCGCCGCGATCCGGCTCGGCGGCGTCACGCTCGAAACGCTGCTGGACCAGCGCGTCGAGGCGCACCCCGACCGCACGTGGCTGCGCGAACCCGACGACGCCGGCGGCGGCACCTGGAGCTACGCGCGCGCCCGCCGCAAGGCGCGCGCCTACGCGGCGGCGCTGCTGCAGTCCGGCCCCCGGCCCCGCGTCGCGCTGCTGTCGCCGAACTCGGCGCGCGGCGCCCTGGCCGACCTCGCGTGCCTGCTGCACGGCATCCTCGTCACGCCCCTGTCCCCCCAGACCGAAGCCGGCGAACTGGCCTGGATCCTGGAGCGGCTGGACATCGACACCGTCATCGCCGGCGGGGACGAGCAGCTCGACCTCGCCCGCCGCGCCGCCGCGGCCGCCGGCCGCCGGCCGCGCCTGCTGCACCTCGACGAAGGCCAGCGGGGCGAAGGCTCGAAGCTGCTGGACGAGATCTGCGCCGGCCTCTCGGCCGGCGACGTGGACGCCGCGCTGGCGGCCCACCCCCGTTTCGGCCTCGACGACGTGGCCACGGTCATGTTCACCTCCGGCAGCACCGGCACCCCCAAGGGCGTCGCCTTCTCGATCGGCAACCTGGTCACCAAGCGCTTCGCGCGCGCGGCCGCCCTGCCGGCGGTCGGGCGCGACGAGGTCCTGCTCTGCTACCTGCCGCTCTTCCACACCTTCGGCCGCTACCTGGAACTGCTGGGGACGATGTACTGGGGCGGCGAGTACGTCTTCGCCGGCAACCCGTCGCGCGAGACGCTGCTGCGGCTGCTGCCGCGCGTGCGCCCGACCGGCCTGATCGGCATCCCCCTGCGCTGGAGCCAGCTGCGTGAGGCCTGCCTGGCCCGCCGCAGCGACGAGGCGGAAGAGCCGTCGCCCGAGGACGTGCGCGCGGTGACCGGGGACCGCCTGCGCTGGGGCCTGTCCGCCGCCGGCCACCTCGCGCCCGAAGTCTTCCGCTTCTTCCACCGCCACGGCGTCGAACTGTGCAGCGGCTTCGGCATGACCGAGGCCACCGGCGGCATCACGATGACGCCGCCCGGGGACTACCGCGACGACTCGGTGGGCCGGCCGCTGCCGGGGGTGCGCGTGCGCTTCGGCGAGGAGAACGAGCTGGAGATCTCCGGCCCCTACGTCGCGTCCTACCTCGACGGCGAGGGGCGGCCCGGCGACGGCGCCTGGCTGCGCACCGGCGACATCTTCCGCCGCCACGACGACGGCCACCTCGAGATCATCGACCGCCTCAAGGACATCTACAAGAACGCCCGCGGGCAGACCGTCGCGCCGCGCCGCGTCGAGCAGAAGTTCACCGGCGTGCCGGGCATCCGCCGCGTCTTCCTGGTCGGCGACCACCGCACCGACAACGTGCTGCTGATCGTGCCCGACGACGGGGACCCCGTCCTGCAGGGGGACGCGCAGGGCGAGGACGCGCGCGCCTACTTCGGCCGGATCGTCCACGCGGCCAACGCCGACCTGCTCTCCTACGAGCGCGTCGTCAACTTCGCGGTCCTGGACCGCGACTTCGCCGCCGAGCGCGGCGAGCTGACGGCCAAGGGCTCCTACCGGCGCAAGGCGATCGAGGAGAACTTCGCCGCGGTGGTCGACGACCTGTACCGCAGCGACGCGGTGGTCCTGGCGCTGGACGGCGTCCGCCTGCGCGTGCCCCGCTGGCTGATCCGCGACCTGGGCATCCTCGAGACCGAGCTGGAGGCCGGCGGCGACCGCGTGCGCAACCGGGTCGGCGGGCGCGAGCTGACCGTGGTCCCCGGCGACGACGGCCGCTGGCGGGTCGGCGACCTGGAGTACGAGATCGCCGGGGGCGTCATCGACCTCGGCCTGCTGTCCCGCCAGCCGCTGCTGTGGGTCGGCAACCCGGCCCTGGCCGCGTTCTGCCCCGCGCGCGACGGCTGGGACACGGTCCTCGCCACGATCACCCAGCACGTCTACGTACCGCACCCCCTGCCGGCGGGCGCCGGGACCGCGGCGGCCGCGCCCGGCGGATTCCCGCTGGACCAGCGGCTGGCGCGGCTGCACGAGCTGGCCGGCGACGCGTTCTTCGGCAGCGGCGAGGCGGCCCTGCGCGCGGTGGACGGGCTGGCCCGGGCGCTGCAGATCGCCGACCACCGCACCGCCGAGCTGCTGCGCCGCCGCCTCGAGGCGCTGTCGCGTCACGCGGAGATGCCGGTGCGCAGCGCCGCCTACCGCGTCCTGCTGCTGGACGAGCCGGCGCCGGACTACAGCCAGGTCAGGCCCAAGTTCCTGACCTCGGGCCTGCCGTTCCTGGACGAGGCCGGCATCGCGGCGATCACGCGCGGCGGCTTCGAGGAGCGGCGCCTCGAGGCCTTCCGCCTGCGCCTGCACGCCTACCGCCACCACCTGACCTGGCCGGCCGGCGACGCCATGCGCGGGCAGCTCGACGTGATCTTCAAGCTGCTCGCCGATTTCGCGCGCCTGCAGCCCGCCTACTACGGCGCGGTGCGCGACGAGCTGGTCAGCTGGGCGCTGCTGCGCGAGGATCCGGTCATCTCGGCCCGCGCCGAGCGCCACGCGCTGGACCTGGCCGACTGGTACGAGGAGGCCCTCGACCGCGCCCTGCCCCACCGCGGGCCGGGCGCCTGGCAGGACAAGATCCTCTACCAGGACGGCTTGTCCGCCGAGGAGATCCGCCGGCTCGAGGAGGTGCTGATCGGCACCACCTTCCTGCAGCAGTCGGTGAAGCTCACCTCCGACGGCGAGGAGCTGGACCTGCGCGAGGTGCCCCGCGAGGGCATCTGGATCGGCCGCACCGCCGTCCGCCACCGCCAGCGCATCTACCGCCTCAGCGTGAACACGGTGCAGGGGAAGCACTACGACCTGCTGGCCGTCATCTGGGACCGCGACCTCATGGACGAGGACCGCAGCGAGATGATGACCACCATCTTCTGGCTGATCGCGCTGGGCGGCCACCCCCACGGCCCGCCCGTGCTGCCGCGCTTCGGCTGCTACCGGCCCGCCATGGGCGCGCTGTCGCTCGCCTTCGTCAGCGACCTCTCGGTCTGGGAGCGCATCCGCGAGTTCGCCAGCGACTGGCCGCAGGTCCCGGGCGAACTGCGCGAACCGGGCTGGCGCCGCCTGTTCGTGCAGGCGCTGGCCGCGGTGTTCCGCGGCTGGGCCATCAGCGGGCACCGCATCGTGCCGGGCATGGTCACGCCCTCGAACGTCGCGGTCTCGGAACCGGACTTCCGCGAGGGCGCCCGCATCCTCTCGATGACGGGCTGGTCCGACTACACCGGGCCGCTGGACCTGGTGCGGCCCATGCTGCGCAACTTCTTCAAGCAGACGACGGTCACCTACCCCTGGACCGGGCGCCGCCTGGATCTGGCCTGGATCGCCGACGCCTGCGTCGAGGCGCTGGGGCTGGCGGGCGCGCGCGTCTTCCTGACCGAGCTGCTGGCCGCGCTGGAGGACCAGCCGCCCGACGGCTACCGCAGCCAGCTCGGAGAGGTCCTGCAGGGCTACCTGCACCGGCTGGACGAAGCGCCCTACGAGAGCTGCGCCCTGCGCGGCGCGGTGGGCCGCTTCCGGCGCTGGGAGCAGTCGAACCCCGACGCCTCGCCGCGGGCGCGCGGGCAGATCGTCGAGGAGATGCTGCGCCTCTACGGCCTGGACGACCAGCCCGAGCTCGACCGCTACCTCCTGTACCGGCGGACGTGGTTCCGGCGCGCGCCCGAAGCCACCCTGAACGCCTTCGACGCCCTGATCGCGGCCCTGCACCGCGACCCGGCCACGCCCGCGACGCGGCGCGTCGAGCTCGGCGCCCTGCAGGAGACGCTGACCGAGCCCGAGGACCGCCACGCCTTCCAGCGCCTGGCCTTCCCCCACTCGGCGGCGGACCAGTCCGCGCAGCTGCTGGCCGTGGGCGACAGCGACCACCGCCAGGTCATCGTCTCGACCCGCATCCAGGACAAGACCGGCACGGCCTACACGGTGCGCGAGCCGGTCGAACCCTCGGAGTACGGGCGCCTGTACCGCCTGTTCTTCAAGTCGGGCTACTACAAGACCATCGCCGAGCGCGACAGCTTCGTCATCGTCCTGGACGCCCAGGAGCGGATCGTCGGGGGCATCAGCTGGAAGGACATCGAGCCCGGCGTGGTCCACCTCAACGGCATCGTCGTGGCCACGCCGCTGCTGGGGCGCGGCATCAGCAGCGTGCTGATCGAGGACTTCTGCGCGCGGATGGCGAACCTCGGCCACCAGGCCGTGACCACCCTGTTCGTGCTGCGCCCGTTCTTCGAGCGCCACGGCTTCCAACTCGACAAGCGCTGGGGCGGGCTGGTCCGGCTGCTGCAGCGGCAGGCGCCCTGAACGAGGCCGCCCGGCGGCCGGCCGCAACCACGGAGGACGGACGATGAACTATCCGGTCTGGGAAGTGCCGATGGGCGGCGGCGTCCTGATGGCGCTGGTCTCGGTGCTGCACGTGTTCGTCGCGCACCTCGCCGTCGGCGGGGGCCTGTGGCTCGTGCTCGCCGAGCGCGCGGCCCGCCGTCGCGGCGACGCGGCGCTGCTGGCCCTGGTGAAATCCCAGAGCCGCGCCTTCCTGCTGCTGACCCTGGTGTTCGGCGCCATCACCGGCGTCGGCATCTGGACGACCGCGGCGCTGATCTCGCCCCAGGCGCTCGTCGCCCTGATCCGCGCCTACGTGTGGGGCTGGGCCATGGAGTGGGTCTTCTTCATCGTGGAGATCGCCGCGGCGCTGGTCTACTGGTACGGCTGGGAGCGCCTGGACGAGCGGACCCACCGGACCGTCGGCTGGATCTACTTCGTCGCCGCCTACGTCAGCCTGGTGATCATCAACGGCATCGTCACCTTCATGCTGACGCCGGGCGGCTGGCTGGAGAACCGGGAGTTCTGGACCGGCTTCTTCAACCCGACCTACTGGCCCTCGCTGGCCCTGCGCTCGGCCGCGGCCGCCGCCCAGGCCGGGCTGTTCGTGCTGGTGACCGCCGCCTTCCTGAAGCGCGGCGACGCCCGGGCCGCGGACGCCGCCGCCTGGGCCACGCGGCGGGGCGCGCTGTGGGTCGCGGCCGGCGTCGCGGCCTTCGCCGCCGCGCTGCTCTGGTACCGCAGCGCGCTGACCGGCGCGATCCCGGACTGGGCCGACCTGGCCGCGGGCGCGATCCCCGTGCTGCCGCGCGTCGTGACCGTCATGTGGGCCGGCGCGGCGGCGACCTTCCTGCTCGCCCTGTGGCCGCTGGCGGCGCCCCGGCGCTGGCATCCGGCCGGGGCGGTCCTGCTGACCGCGTCCGCGCTGGTCCTGTTCTTCGGCGGCGAGTGGGTGCGCGAGGCCGCGCGCAAGCCGTACACCATCCACGGTTACCTCTACAGCACGGGCCTGCGCGTGGACCAGGAGCCCGAGATCGCCGCCGCCGGCGTCACCGCCTTCACCCGCTGGCGGGACCCCGCGGCGGCCACGCCCGCCGAGCGCGGGCGGGACCTGTACCGGGCCTGGTGCCTGCCCTGCCACACCCACGACGGCTACAACGCGATGCGCCCCTTCCTGGCCCACCGGACCGAGGCGGAGATCGCCGACTTCCTGCCCCGCCTGCAGCACATGCGCGCGCGGATGCCGGCCTGGCACGGCGACGCCGCGGAGACCGCCGACCTCGCGGCCTTCCTCGCCGCCGACGCCGACCGCGGCCTGGCGGTGTTCCCGGCCGACCCGGGCGCGGCCGGCCGCCTGGCCTGGGACGCGCACTGCGGCACCTGCCACACCCTGGACGACTACCGGGCGCTGCGCCCCTCCCTGGCGGGCAGCAGCCGGGAGGATCTCGAGGCGATGCTCGACGCGTTGCCCGACCTCGCCGCGGAGATGCCCGCGTACGGCGGCGACCCCGTCGAGCGCGGCCACCTGCTGGACTTCCTCACCGGCGCCGCCGGCGCCGATCCCGACAGGAGCGCGGAATGAACCCCTTCGTCCCCTCCCCCGACGTGCTGCCCATCCCCGCGCCGGCGCCCCTGTTCGAGGCGCTGCTGCACCTGACCTTCCTGGTGCACCTGCTGTTCATGAACGCCCTGCTGGGCGGCGGCGTGATCCTGCTGGCGAGCCTGTCGACGCGCGGCGGCGACCGCGAGCTGCACGAGACGATCGTCGAGCGGATCTCGAAGCTGCTGCCGACGCTGTTCGCGGGCACGGTGACCTTCGGCGTGGCGCCGCTGCTGTTCCTGCAGACGCTCTACGGCGGCTTCTTCTACACCTCGAGCATCCTGATGGGCTGGCCGTGGTTCGCCACGGTGCCGCTGCTGATCGTCGGCTACTACGCGGCCTACCTCAACGCCTTCCGCGGCCGCCGCCTGGGCGGCGGCCGGCGCTGGGCCGCCGGCGTCGCGGTCGGCTGCGTGGCGCTGGTCGGCTTCGCCTTCAGCAACAACACGACGCTGATGCTCACGCCCGAGAAGTGGGGCCGCCTCTACTTCGCCTCCCCCGGCGGGCTGCACCTGAACCTGGGCGAGGCCCTGCTGTGGCCGCGCTTCCTGCACATGGCGCTGGGCGCGGTCGCCGTGGCCGGGCTCCTGCTGGCGCTGCTGGCCAGACGCGAGCGCGCCGACGCGCGCCTGCGCGAGGCGCTGGTGCGCCGCGGGCTGGACACGTTCCTGGCCGTGACGGTGGTCAACGTGATGGTCGGCTTCTGGTACCTGCTGGCCCTGCGGGAGGACGTGCGGCGCCTGTTCATGGGCGGCAGCGGCCACGCCACGGGCCTGCTGGGGCTCGGGGTGGCCCTGTCCCTGGTCCTGCTGCTGCTGGCGTGGCGCGTGCGCACCGTCCCGGCCCGCTCGCTGAAGCCGCTGGCCTGGGCGACGCTGCTGACCCTGGCGGTGATGATCCTGATGCGCGACGCCGCGCGCGCCGGCTACCTGGCGGGGATGGCGAACCTCCAGGAGATCCCGGTGCGCACCCAGGCGCTCAACCTCGCGATCTTCGCCGTGCTGCTGCTGGGGGGGATCGCCACCGTGGTCTGGATGGTGCGCAAGCTGCTGGCGGCGCCGTCGCGCTAGCGCTGGACCGGCACCGCGAAGACGTTCTGCATGAAGAAGAGACCGACGAAGGCGACCGCGCCGGCGATCAGCGGCGTGGTCACCCACCCCGCCGCGATGTCCGCCAGCACGCGCAGGCGGATGCCCCGCCCGCCCTTCAGCAGCCCCAGACCCACCACGGCCCCGACCACGGCCTGCGTGCTGGACACCGGCACCAGCGGCAGGGCCGGCAGGCCCGCCCCCTGCAGCGCTCGCTGCAGCGGCTGCGAGGAGAACAGGAACAGCACCAGGGACTGCGCGAGCACCACGACCAGCGCCATCTGGGGCGTGAGCTTGAAGAGGTCGCCGCCGACGGTGGTCATGACGCGGCGCGAGTAGGTGAACACGCCCAGCGCGATGGACAGCCCCCCCAGCAGGAACAGCTGCTGTGCGCCGTCGAGCGCGACCCCGAAGGGCAGGTCCAGGCCGGGGAACGGCGCCACCGGCACGAAGACGCCCATCACGTTGCCGATGTTGTTCGCCCCGAGGCTGTAGGAACCGAAGGCCCCCACCGCGATCAGCGACCAGCGCGTCGCCATGTCGTTCCAGAGCAGGTGCGGGCGCAGGCGGCGCACGGCCCGCCGGATCAGGACGTAGAAGACGACGGCGAACAGGCCGGCAAGGACGGGCCCCGCGACCCAGGCGGCGACGATGCTCGCCAGGGCGTCGGTGTCGGTCGGCCGGCCGCAGAAGAGGTTCCAGCCGACGATCGCGCCCACCACGGCCTGGGTCGTGGAGACCGGCCGCCCCAGGCGGACCATGGCGGTGATCGTGAGGGCGGCGGCGCAGGCGACCATGAAGGCGCCGCCCAGGGCGTCGATGGCGCCGAGCCGTCCCAGGGTCCCGGCGGCGCCGGCGCCGCCGGCGACCGCGCCCAGCACCACGAAGACGCTGCAGATCAGCGCCGCGGTGGCGAAGCGGACCATGCGCGTGCCCACGGCCGTGCCGAAGACGCTCGCGGCGTCGTTGGCGCCCAGGGACCAGCCCAGGAACAGCCCGCTCGACAGGAAGAACAGGACGAGCAATTCGGGTTCCTCGCAAGCCGCGGTGTCGGCTCAGAGGCCGCGCCGGCTCGGCGTTCGGTCGGTGTGGCTTACTCCGCAGCCGGGGTCGCGCCCGGCTCGGTGCGCAGCGCGATCAGGAGCTGACGGCGCTGCTTCTTGAGCCGGTCGTTGTCCAGGCGGTTGCGGGGCGCTTCCGGCAGCAGGCGCCAGGCGGGCGTCGCGGCCTCGAGCGCTTCGAGCAGCTGCCAGCTGTGGCTGTATTCGCGGCCGACCAGATCTTTGACCGCCGCGACCTGCGCCGGCTCGAACCAGCCGGGTTTGACGTCCTGGGCCACGCGCTCGGCGCTCACCAGATAGCGGTCGACCTCCGCCGCGCGCACCACCCGCTCGCGCTGCTTCGCGTCCAGGGCGGTGCCGCTCTTCAGCGACCGGTTCAGCGAGAGCTGCGTCGTGAACTGGCCGCCCGACAGTTCGGCCAGCCCGTCGACGGGCAGGCCCAGGCGGCCGACGCGCTCGATGACCTGGGGCGACAGCGTGAAATCGTGCGGCCGGTTGACCGGCACCGAGAAGACGTTCTGCAGGACGAACAGCCCGACGAAGGCCAGGAAGCAGGCGATGATGGGCGTGGTCACCCAGCCCGCGGCGATGTCGACCAGCACGCGGTAGCGGATCCCGTGCCCGCCCTTGAGCAGGCCCAGGCCCACCACCGCCCCGATCACGGCCTGCGAACTGGACACCGGCACCAGCGGCAGGGCCGGCAGGCCCACGCTCAGCAGCGCGTGCTCCAGCTCCTGCGAGGCGAACAGGTACAGGACCACCGACTGGGCCAGCACCACCACCAGCGCCATCTGGGGCGTCAGCTTGAAGAGGTTGCCGCCGACGGTGCCCATGACGTGGCGCGAGTAGGTGAAGACGCCCAGGGCGATCGCCAGGCCGCCCAGCAGGAACAGCTGCTGGGCGCCGCTGAACGCGAGGCCGAACGGCAGGTCCAGGCCGGGGAACGGCGCCACCGGCACGAAGACGCCCATCACGTTGCCGATGTTGTTCGCCCCGAGGCTGTAGGAGCCGAAGGCGCCCACCGCGATCAGCGCCCAGCGCGTCGACATGTCGTCCCATAGCAGGTGCGGGCGCAGGCGGCGCACGATCCGGCGGGTCAGGACGTAGAACAGGGCGGCGAAGGCGCCCGCGAGGAACGGGCAGATGATCCAGGTGGCGACGATCTTGGTCAGCGACGCGGTGTCGGTCAGCACGCCGCTGAAGAAGTTCCAGCCGATGATCGCGCCGACGACGGCCTGCGACGTCGAGACCGGCAGCCCCAGCTTGGTCATGACGGTGATGGTCACCGCGGCGGCGAACGCCACCATGAAGGCGCCGCCCATGGCGTCGATGGCGCCGAGCTGGCCCAGGGTCCCGGCGGCGCCGGCGCCGCCGGCGACCGCGCCCAGCACCACGAACACGCTGCAGATCAGGGCCGCGGTGGCGAAGCGGATCATGCGCGAGCCCACGGCCGTGCCGAAGACGTTGGCGGCGTCGTTGGCGCCCAGGGACCAGCCCAGGAACAGCCCGCTCGACAGGAAGAACAGGACCAGCAACGCGACCTCCTACACCGTGCGCTTGATGGTGTAGATCGCCAGGCGGTCGGCGACTTCCTCCGACGCGTCGGAGATGCGGTCGACGTTCAGCACGAAGTACCGCAGGTGCATCTTGCGCGCCAGCTCGGCGTCGGTGTCGAAGATCCGCCGCTTGAGCGCCATGGCCTGGCGGTCCCCTTCCTTCTCGTAGAAGTAGACCTTGTGCAGGTGGTCGTTGACCGTGTAGGGGTCGCGGAAGAAGGCGCGCGTGGCCAGGACGACGGCCTCGGCGGTGCGCGCGGCCGTCGCGCCCAGGGCGGTCCAGTCGGCGTCCATGCCGGGCAGCAGGGCGGGCCGCTCCACCAGGAACATGCCCAGGGTGTGCTTGGCCTGGTTCACCACGTCGTCGGTGGTCTCCAGCAGGCCGAGCACGTCGCCGCGGGCCTCCGGGATGAGCGAGTGGCGGTAGAGCTGCTTCTCGATGTTGCGCCGCAGTTCGTCCGCGCGGTGCTCCGCGTCGTCGATGGCCTTGTAGTGCGTCTCGAAGTGGTCCTGGCGGCCGGCCACGTAGTCCGCCACACCGCGCTCGAAGAGCAGGGCCGCCTGGCCGACGGTGTCCAGGAACTCGTCGATCTGGGCCACCAGGGCCCGCGTGCGCTTGAACAGCAGGATCGGCATGGTGTCGGTTCCTTTCGGCGGCGGGCGGCGCCCGTCGGGTCGCTACGCCGGCGGCGGCGCGAAGCGGTCGTGGAACACGCCGTGGCGCAGGCCACGGGCGCAGACGGTCAACTCGTCGACCCCGCAGCGCAGCAGGGCCTCCTCCAGGATCACGGCGCCGGCCAGGGCCACGTCGGCGCGCTCGGGCATCAGGCCCGGCAGCCGGCGGCGCGCGACCAGCGTCAGCGCGGCGAAGCGCGCGGCCAGGCGGCCGATCTCCTCGCGGCGCAGGCGGCGGCCGTGCACGGCGGCGGTCTCGCGCGCGGGCAGGCCGAGGCTGACCGTGGCCATGGTCGCCGGCGCGCCGCCGACGGCGACCACCGCGCCCGGGGGCAGGTCGAGGCCGGCGAAGGCCTCGCGCACCTCGGCGCGCAGCGCGTTCAGGGCGGCGGTCCCCGGCGGGTTCCCGCGGACCAGCCGGTCGGTCAGGACCCGCGACCCCACCGGCACGCTCGCGCGCGCCAGGATGCGGCCTCGCTCGGCGGCGACGAACTCGGTGCTGCCGCCGCCCGGATCGATCACGACCAGGCGCTCCGGCAGGTCGTCGAGGCTGCGCTGCACCGCGAGGTGGGACAGCCGGGCCTCCTCCTCCCCGTCGAGCACCTGGACCTTCAGCTTCGCCAGGCGCAGCGTCAGCTCCAGGAACTCGTCGGCGTTGACGGCCCGGCGCAGGGCTTCGGTGCCCACCGCGACGACCTTCTCGGCCGCGAGCCCCTCGGCGCGCTCGCGGAAGGCCGCCACCTGGCGCGCGGTGCGCGTCATGGCGTCCTCGGACAGCTCCCCGGTCAGGGACAGCCCCAGGCCGAGCCGCGTGACCGCCAGCTCGTCGGTCAGCGGGGTCACGCTGCCGTGGATGAGCCGGCCGGCGAAGAGCTTGACCGAATTGGTGCCGATGTCGATGACGGCGTACCGTCCCATGTCGCTCCTGAAGGTTGGCCGACCATTGAAAACCCTGCGCAGGGATCGCGCAAGCCCGGAATGCGGCCGGGGCCGCCGCGCGCCGCGAACGGCAGGACCCCGGCGGCGGCGCCGGGGTCCCCTGCCGACGCGCCCGGGCGGGCGCTAGTCGCCTGACGCCGCCTTGCGGTCGTGGCCGCCGAGCGCGCCCTTGAAGTACTCGCGCCGCATGCGCGCGATGTTCTCGATGGAGATCTCCTTGGGGCAGACCGCCTCGCACTCGCCGTGGTTGGAGCAGTCGCCGAACCCCTCGCGGTCCATCTGGCCGATCATCAGCAGCGCGCGGCGGCCGCGCTCCGGCCCGCCCTGCGGCAGGTAGGAGAGCTGGCTGATCTTGGCGCTGACGAACAGCGAGGCCGAGGCGTTGGGGCAGGCGGCCACGCAGGCGCCGCAGCCGATGCAGGAGGCCGCGTCCATGGCCTTGTCGGCGTCGATCTTGGGGATCGGCACCGCGTTGCCGTCGGGGGCCGAGCCCGTGTTGGCCGACACGAAGCCGCCCTGCTGCTGGATGCGGTCGAAGGCCGTGCGGTCGACCACCAGGTCCTTGAGGATCGGGAACGGCCCGGCGCGGAAGGGCTCGACGGTGATCGTCTCCCCGTCGCGGAAGTGCCGCATGCGCACCTCGCAGGTGGTGGTCTTGGGGTTCGGGCCGTGGGCCGTGCCCTTGATCACCAGGCCGCAGGTGCCGCAGATGCCCTCGCGGCAGTCGCTGTCGAACTCGACGGGCTGCTGCCCCTGCCGGGTCAGCTTCTCGTTGAGCAGGTCGAGCGTCTCGAGGAAGGACATCTCCGGCAGGACCTTCTCGACCGTGTAGGTCTCGAAGTTCCCCTTGGCCGCGCCCCGCGCCTGCCGCCAGATCTTCAGGTGGATGGTCATCTCGCTCATGCTCGCACCTTCCGCTACTTGTAGCTGCGGGTCTTCACTTCGATGTTCTCGTAGGCCAGGGGCTCGACGTGGCGCTCGGGCGCCTGCCCGTCGCCCTTGTGCTCCCACGCCGCCACGTGCATGAAGTTCTCGTCGTCGCGCCGGGCCTCGCCCTCGGGCGTGTGGTGCTCCGCGCGGAAGTGGCCGCCGCAGGACTCCTCGCGGGCCAGGGCGTCCATCGCCATCAGCTCGCCCAGCTCCAGGAAGTCGGCCACGCGGCCGGCCATCTCCAGCTGCTTGTTGAAGTCGGCGGCCTCGCCCGGCACCTTCACGTCGTGCCAGAAGGCCTCGCGCAGCTCGCGGATCCGGACGATCGCCTGCTCGAGCCCGGCCCGGTCGCGGGACATGCCGACCTTGTCCCACATCACGCGGCCGAGGTCCCAGTGGAAGTCGCGCACCGTGCGCGAGCCCTTGACCGCCAGCAGGGCGTCGTAGCGCTTGCGCACCTCGTCCTCGACCGCGCCGAAGGCCTCGTGGTCGGTCGTGACCTTGCCCAGCCCGCCGCGGGCCAGGTAGCCCGCCACCACGCGCGGCACCACGAAGTAGCCGTCGGCGCAGCCCTGCATCAGGGCCGAGGCGCCGAGGCGGTTGGCGCCGTGGTCGGAGAAGTTGGCCTCGCCGGCCACGAACAGGCCGGGGATCGTGCTCTCGAGGTTGTAGTCGACCCACAGGCCGCCCATGGTGTAGTGCGGCGCCGGGTAGATCATCATCGGCGTGTGGTAGGGGTCGTCGGCGATGATCTCCTCGTACATCGTGAAGAGGTTGCCGTAGCGGTCGGCCACCACGTCGCGGCCGAGGCGCTTGATCGCGTCGGCGAAGTCGAGGTAGACCGCGAAGCCGGTGTTGCCGACGCCCTTGCCCGCGTCGCACTCCACCTTCGAGGCCCGCGCCGCGATGTCGCGCGGCACCAGGTTGCCGAAGGCCGGGTAGCGGCGCTCCAGGAAGTAGTCGCGCTCGGCCTCGGGGATGTCCGCGGGGCGGCGCTTGTCGCCCGGGGCCTTCGGCACCCACATGCGGCCGTCGTTGCGCAGGCTCTCGCTCATCAGCGTGAGCTTGGACTGGTAGTCCCCCAGCTGCGGGATGGCGGTGGGGTGGATCTGCGTGTAGCAGGGGTTGGCGAACAGGGCGCCCCGCTTGTAGGCCCGCCAGATCGAGGTGGCGCTGCAGTTGACGGCGTTGGTCGACAGGTAGAAGACGGGCGAGTAGCCGCCGGTCGCCAGGACCACCGCGTCGGCGGCGTAGCGCTTCATCTCGCCGGTGACCAGGTCGCGGCAGACGATGCCGCGGGCCTTGCCGTCGACGATCACCAGGTCGAGCATCTCGTGGCGCGGGAACATCTTGACCGTGCCGGCCGCGATCTGGCGCGACAGGGCGGAGTAGACGCCGAGCAGTAATTGCTGGCCGGTCTGGCCGCGGGCGTAGAAGGTGCGCGAGACCTGCACGCCGCCGAAGGAGCGGTTGGCCAGCGTGCCGCCGTACTCGCGGGCGAAGGGCACGCCCATCGCCACGCACTGGTCGATGATGCCCATCGAGAGCTGGGCCAGGCGGTAGACGTTGGCCTCGCGGGAGCGGTAGTCGCCGCCCTTGACCGTGTCGTAGAACAGCCGCTCGACGCTGTCGCCGTCGTTCTGGTAGTTCTTCGAGGCGTTGATGCCGCCCTGCGCCGCCACGCTGTGGGCGCGGCGCGGCGTGTCCTGCACGCAGAAGTTCAGCACGTTGTAGCCCAGCTCGCCCAGGGTCGCGGCGGCGCCGCCGCCGGCCAGGCCCGTCCCCACCACGATGACCGTGAACTTGCGGCGGTTGGCGGGCGCCACCAGCGGGCACTCCATCTCGTGCCGGTCCCACTTGTCGGCCAGGGGCCCGCTCGGGATTTTTGCATCGAGGATCTTGCTCATCGGTGACCTCCCGACACGGACGGATCGACGAAGAAGAGGATGTACAGGGGCAGCGCCAGGAAGCCGGCCGCGAAGAGCACCGCGACGACCCGGGCCAGGCCCTCCAGCACGACGATCGCCCGGTCGTTGTTCCAGCCCAGCGACTGGAAGGCGCTCCAGAAGCCGTGGCGCAGGTGGAAGCCCAGCATGCCCATCACCGCGACGTAGAGGCCGGCGATCAGCGGCTGCTTGAACGCCGCCACCACCACCGCGTAGAGGTCCTTCATCTCCTTGCCGTCGTAGACGACGGACGGGTGGTCCGCGAACTTGAACATCTTCACGTGCAGGACCACGAAGACCGCCAGCGTGAGCCCGGTCACGATCATGCTGGTCGACGGCAGCCCCTTGCGGCTCTTGCCGCCGGCGTTGCGCACCAGCGCGTAGCCCACCGGCCGCGCCTTGCGCTTGTCGGTCCAGGCGACGGTGACCGCCGACACGATGTGAAATCCGAACACCGCCAGCAGGCCCGCCTCGAAGGCGAGGATCAGCCAGCCGTGGACGGCGTGCTCCAGGAAGTACGCGTAGGCGTTGAAGGCGTGGCCCCGGTCCGGGATGAACAGGGTCAGGTTGCCCAGCAGATGGACCGCCACGAAGCCGACGAGCAGCAGGCCCGTCAACCCGGTGATCATCTTCTTCCCGACGGAGGACCAGACGTGGGATCGGAACGTGGACATGGACACACTCCAGCGCTGGCGCCCTGGTTGCAAGGCCGATCGCGCTAACTAGTAGCACCCGAAACGCTGTATTTCAACATTCAATGATCCGCGCAATCGTTTCTGACCGTAGGCAGGTCATCCTGCGGCCGGGACACATCCAACCAGGGCGACGGGGGGCGCGCTCCAGGCACCTCCTGTGCCTGGAGAGCTTGACTTCCGGGCTCCGGCGCCCTCCTGGCGCCGGAGCCCTCCAGACACCCCCGTCGCCCTGGTTGGATGTGTCCCGGCCGAGATGAGTCTGCCTACGGGTCAGAGACGAAATCGCGGTTCGATCGAAGTAGAATCACAAGTTCACAGCGATGGGTTCGCATACATGAGCGCAAACATCCTGTAACGGGTCGAATTGTGAGGCTGTCAGGGAAGGGATGAGATCCCCCACAACCGGCTCTTCGGCACAGAGACTCGAGAGAGACCCGCACGGCGGGGGCGTCTGGAGGGTCCCGGCGCCAGGAGGGCGCCGGGACCCGGAAGTCGAGCGCGCCGGACACACGAGGTGTCCGGCGCGCGTCCCCCGCCGTGCGGGTCTCTCTCGAGTCTCTGTGCCGATCCCCGGTGGGGGGATCTCAACCTTCCTTGATGGCTGCTACCAGTTCGACCAGTGCTTTTTTTCCGTCGCCGAACATCAGCAGGCAGTTGTCGGCCGCGAACAGCGGGTTCGGGATGCCCGCGAACCCGGGGCTGAGCGAGCGCTTGACCACGACCACGGTCTGGGCCCTGTCCGCGTCGATGATCGGCATGCCGGCGATGGGGCTCTGCGGGTCGGTGCGGGCCGAGGGGTTGACCACGTCGTTGGCGCCGATGACCAGGCAGACGTCGACCTGGGAGATCTCCGAGTTGACCTCGTCCATCTCCTTGAGCTTGTCGTAGGGGATGTCGGCCTCGGCCAGCAGCACGTTCATGTGCCCGGGCATGCGGCCGGCGACGGGGTGGATCCCGAACTCGACGGTGATGCCGCGCGCCTCCAGCAGGTTGGACAGGTCGCGCACGACGTGCTGGGCCTGCGAGACGGCCAGGCCGTAGCCGGGCACGATGAGCACGCGCCGGGCGGTGTCGAAGAGCATGGCCACCTCCTCGGGACCGGCGGCCTTGACCTTGCCGCCGTAGACCTGGTCGGCGCTGGGGCCGTCCGCGCCGGGCCCGAGCGAGCCGAACAGCACGTGGGACAGCGAGCGGTTCATGGCCTTGCACATGATCTGCGAGAGGATGATGCCCGAGGCGCCCACCAGCGAGCCGGCGATGATCAGCACGTTGTTCATCAGCACGAAGCCCGTGGCGGCCGCCGCGACGCCGGAGTAGGAGTTCAGCAGCGCGATCACCACGGGCATGTCGGCGCCGCCGATGGGGATCGTCAGCGTGACCCCCAGCACGAAGGAGGCGGGCACGATGATCCAGTAGGCGGCCGTGGACGACGGGTCGGCGGTCAGCCAGGCCACGCAGCCCAGCACGCCCAGGCCCAGCAGCGCGTTGAAGGCCCTCATGCCGCGGAAGCCGAGCTGCCGGCCGGGGACCACCCCGGCGAGCTTGCCCCAGGCGACCAGCGAGCCGGTGAAGGTCACCGCACCGACCAGACCGGACAGGCCGGTCGCGACGGTCATCCGCACGTCCGGCTCCCGCGTGATCATGAACGCCGTCCCGGCCACCAGGACCGAGGCCAGGCCGCCGAAGCCGTTGAACAGGGCGACCATCTCCGGCATCTGGGTCATCTTGACCCGCAGCGCCGCCACGGCGCCCGCCAGCGCGCCGATCAGCGCGCCGACGATGATCCACGTGTAGGACAGGCCCTCGGCCAGCAGCGTGACGACCACCGCCAGCAGCATGCCCCAGGCGCTGATCAGGTTGCCGCGCACCGCGGTGCGGGGGTGGGCCATGCCCTTGAGCCCCAGGACGAACATCACCGAGGCCGCGACGTAGGCCAGGTTCACCCAGCCCGCCTCGATCAGGAAGGTGTTCACGCCCTACCCCTTCCTCTTGAACATGCCCAGCATGCGGTGGGTGACCAGGTAGCCGCCGACGACGTTGATCATGGCGAAGGCCACGGCCGCGACGGCCAGGGCGGTGGCCAGCGCGTCGTTGTCGGCGCGCGTGGAGACGACCGCCCCGATCAGGGTGATGCCCGAGATCGCGTTCGATCCGGACATCAGCGGCGTGTGCAGGGTCGGCGGGATCTTGGTGATGATCTCGAAGCCGACGAAGATCGCGAGCACGAAGACGGTGATCGCAGCGACGAGCGCGTCCATCAGGCCTGGCCTCCTTCCGCGCCGCCCGTGCCGAGCAGCTCGCGGATCCGGGGATGGACGACCGCGCCGCCGCGGCACAGCAGGGTGCCGGCCGTGACCTCGTCCGCGAGGTCGATCGCGAGCGCGCCGTCCCTGAGCAGGGACTTCAGGAAGGTCTCCACGTTCTTGGCGTACATCTGGCTGGCGTGGAAGGGCTTGCGCGAGACGAGGTCGGTGTCGCCGAGGATGGTGACGCCGTGGGCGACGACCGTCTCGTCGGCCCGCGTCAGCTCGCAGTTGCCGCCGCGCTCGGCCGCGAGGTCGACGATGACCGAGCCCGGCGCCATGGCCGCGACCATCGCCGCGGTCACCAGCACCGGCGCCTTCCTGCCCGGGATCGCGGCGGTCGTGATCACCACGTCGTTGCGCGCGACCACGGCCTGCATCTGCTCCTGCTGGCGGCGCAGGAACTCCGCGCTCTGCTCCTTCGCGTAGCCGCCCTTGTCCTCGGCGCCCGCGGTCTCCAGCTCGAATTCCACGAACTTGGCGCCGACGCTCAGCACCTGGTCGCGCACCGCCGGCCGCACGTCGTAGGCTTCGACGACCGCGCCGAGCCGCTTGGCCGTGGCGATGGCCTGCAGGCCCGCCACGCCCACGCCCACCACGAAGACCTTGGCCGGCGCCAGCGTGCCGGCGGCCGTCATCAGCATCGGGAACAGCCGGGGCAGGCGGGCGGCGGCCTCGAGCACGGCCTGGTAGCCGGCGAGCGTCGCCATCGAGGACAGCACGTCCATGCTCTGGGCGCGCGTGATGCGCGGCACCAGTTCCAGCGCGAAGGCGGTCACGCCGCGCTCCGCCAGCCGGGCGACGGCGCCGGGATCGCCCAGCGGGTCGTGCATCCCGATCAGCGTCTGGCCGGAGCGGCACCGCGCCAGGTCGGCCGCGCCGCCGTCGGGAGCGGCCCCGGGGCCGCGGACCTGCACCAGGACGTCGGCCGCGGCGAACACCTCGTCGCGCGCGGCGAGCCGGGCCCCCTTGGCGGCATAATCGGCGTCGGGGTAGCCCGACGCCTCGCCGGCGCCCCGCTCGACGACCACCTCGAGGCCGGCCTTGACCAGCGCCTGCACCGCGGCCGGCACCAGCGCCACGCGGCGCTCGCGCGCCGCGGTCTCCCTGGGAACGCCGACGATCATGTCGTCCTCCTGTCGGGCGATACGGATCCATGGCGGGCATATGGAGGATCAAAATAGTCCCGGATCAGCGCGCCGCCACCGCGGCCGCCGCGGCGGGAGCCCCGCGGCAGGGCTTGGTGCCGGCGGCGACCCGTGCTAGATTGCGACCGTAATGGTCCTGTAATACGCCGCGCCCCCGGGAGGATCCCATGCGCCCCTTCGTGCCGACCGCCGCCCGCTCTCTCGCCGCCGCGCAGTTCGCGGCGCTCATCCTGGCCGCCGCCGCCGCCGCCGGACCCGTGCCCCGGGTGCTCCTGCCCGACCCGCGCGAGAAGCACTTCTCGCTGCTGACCATGCTGACCGACGGCGGCGAGAACGCCGAGGCCTACTTCAGCTACGACTCCCGGCGGCTGGTCTTCCAGACCACGCGGCCGCCTCACGACTGCGACCAGATCATGATCATGCCGGTCGGCGGCGGGAACCCCGAGCTCGTCTCCTCGGGCGAGGGGCGCACCACCTGCGCCTACTTCACGGCCGACGGCCACTCCGTCATCTACGCCACCACGAGCCTGGCCGGCCCCGGCTGCCCGATCCCGCCGGACATGAGCCAGGGCTACGTCTGGGGCGTCTTCGGCGACTACGACATCGTCAAGCAGGACCTCGCCAGCGGCGAGGTGGTCCGGCTGACCGACACGCCGGGCTACGACGCCGAGGCGACGATCTCGCCCGACGGCACGCGCATCGTCTTCACCTCGGTGCGCGACGGCGACCTGGACATCTACACGATGGACCTCGACGGCGGCGACGTGCGCCGGCTGACCACGACCCCCGGCTACGACGGCGGCGCCTTCTTCTCCCCCGACGGGAAGCGGATCTGCTACCGCTGCCTGCACCCCGAGCCCGGCCCCGCGCTCGACGACTACCGCGCCCTGCTGGCGCAGGACAAGGTGCGCCCCTCGCTCATGGAGATCTGGGTCATGAACGCCGACGGCACCGGCCAGCGGCAGGTCACCGAGCTGAAGAGCGCCTCGTTCGGCCCCTTCTTCCACCCCGACGGCAAGCGCATCATCTTCAGCAGCAACTACCCCGACCCGCGCGGCCGCGAGTTCGACCTCTGGCTGGTCGGCGACGACGGCGGCGGGCTGGAGCGGGTCACCTACACGGAGGGCTTCGACGGCTTCCCGATGTGGGCGCCGGACGGCGAGACGTTCGTCTTCTGCAGCAACCGCCGCCAGTCGGCGCCGGGCGAGACGAACGTGTTCGTGACGAAGTGGGTGGATTGAGCCGCTAGTCCCAGATCCCCAGCTCGGCCTTGACGTCCTCGGTGGCGTCGGCGCGCGGGTCCCAGGGCGGGCTCCAGACCAGGTCGACCTGGCAGTTGCGCACCCCGGGCACGCCGAGGCCGGCGTCGCGCGTGGCGGCCACGATCTGCGGGCCCAGCGGGCACATGGGGCTGGTCAGGGTCAGCTCGATGGTCACGTCGCCCGTCTCGTCCTCGACCTGCACGCCGCGCAGCAGCCCCAGATCCACGATCGACAGGTTCAGCTCGGGGTCCATGACCGGGCGCAGGGCCTCGACGACGGCGTCGGGCGTGGGCAGGGGCGTGCTCATCTCAAGCCTCCGTGGTGGTCTCGGCCGCGACGCGGCCCTCGGTGCGGGCGGCGACGGCCTCGGTCAGCGTGATCCAGGGCAGCACGGCGCACTTGACGCGCATCGGGAACTGCCGCACGCCGGTCAGGGCGTCCAGGTCTCCGGGCGCGAGCTCGTCGGGCAGCTCGCCGGCGGGGTCGTGCAGCACCGCGCGGAACGCGTCCGCCAGGCGGCGCGCCTCGTCCAGGGTGCGGCCGACGACCAGCTCGGCGAGGATCGAACCGCTGGCCGTGGCGATGGCGCAGCCGCGGGTGACGACGCAGGCCTCGCGGATGCGGTCGCCGTCGCAGGCGAGCTGCAGGGTCAGCTCGTCGCCGCAGGACGGGTTCTTGCCGGCGGCCTCGGCGTCCGGGTGCGCGAGCGCCTGCGCGCCGCGCGGCCGGCGGTGGTGGTCGAGGATCACCTCGCGGTAGAGATCGTCCATGCCCGTGCTCATGTCCCGAACACGCTCCTCGCGTAGCGGATGCCGTCGACGAGGGCGTCGACGTCGTCGTGGGAATTGTAGAGTCCGAACGAGGCCCGCGCCGTGGCCGCGACCCCCAGGCGCCGGTGCAGCGGCTGGGCGCAGTGGTGGCCGGCGCGCACCGCGACGCCGCGGGCGTCCAGCAGCTGCGCCAGGTCGTGGGCGTGCACCAGCGGGTCGTGGAAGCTGACCAGGCCGCCGCGCGCCGCGGGGTCGGCCGGCCCGTACAGGTTCAGGCCGCCCAGCGCCGACAGGCGTTCCCAGGCGTAGCCGGTCAGCGAGATCTCGTGCGTGCGCAGGCGCTCGACGGTGAACTCCTCGATCAGGTCCAGGGCCGCCGGGAAGGCGGCCGTCGCCGCGACGTGGGGCGTGCCCGCCTCGAAGCGCAGGGGCACCGGGGCCCAGGTGGCGGCGTCCATGGTCACGGTCTCGATCATCTCGCCGCCGAACTCCACGGGCTCCAGCTGCGCGAGCGCCTCGGGCGTCCCGACCAGGAAGCCCAGCCCCATCGGGCCGTAGCACTTGTGCGCGGAGAAGGCCAGCAGGTCGGCGCCCAGCTCGGCGAAGCTCACCGGCAGGTGGCCGACCGACTGCGCCGCGTCCACGACCACCAGCGCGCCGCGGCGGTGGGCGGCCGCGGCGATCTCGGCGACGGGGTTGATCGTGCCCAGCACGTTCGAGACGTGCGTCAGCGCCACCACCCGGGTGCGGTCCGACAGCAGGTCGGGCAGGCGGGCGAGATCCAGCTCGCCGCCGTCGGCGACCGGGATGTGGCGCAGGACGAGGCCCTCGCGCCGGGCCAGCGCGATCCAGGGCACGAGGTTGGCGTGGTGCTCCATGCCGGTGACCAGGATCTCGTCGCCGGGACGCAGCCGGTGGGCCAGGCCGCCGGCCGCGAGGTTCAGGGCCGCGGTCGCGCCGCGCAGCGTGACGACCTGCTCGGGCCGCGTCACGCCCAGGAAACGGCCGACGCGGCGCCGGCACTGCTCGTAGAGGTCGGTGGCCTCGGCCGCCAGCGCGTGCATGCCGCGGTGGACGTTGGCGTTGTGCTCGCGGTAGTAGCGGGCCTCGGCGCCGATGACCTGCTCGGGCTTCTGCGAGGTCGCGGCGCTGTCCAGGTAGACCAGCGGCAGGCCGTGCACGGCGCGGCGCAGGATCGGGAAGCGCTCGCGGGCCAGGCCGCCGCAGCGCTCGCAGCCGTCCCGCTGCCCGGCGCAGGGCTCGACGCCGGCCGGGGCGCTCAGGGACCGTTCCCGGGCCGTCACGACGCCCGCCCCTGCAGGGCGGCCAGCCGCGCCCCCACCAGGTCCTCGAGGCGCTCGCGCAGGTCGCCGGGCAGGCGGCCGAACGTCTTCTCGAGGAAGCCGCGCACGACCAGGCGCAGCGCCTCGTCGGGGTCCAGCCCGCGGCTCTGCAGGTAGAAGACCTGCTCGGGGTCGACCGGCGCCACGGTGGCGCCGTGGCTGCAGCTGACGTCCTGGTTGAGGATCTCCAGCTCGGGGATCGAATCGGCGCGGCTGCGGTCCGACAGCAGGAGGTTGCGGTTCTCCTGGTAGGCCTCGCTGCCGCGCGCGTCCTGCTCGATGCGGATCAGGCCGGTGTAGCTGCTGCGGGCCGCCGCGTCGGCGACGGCCTTGAAGTCGATGTTGCTCCAGGTGCGCCCCGCGAGGTGGCGGTGGCGCGTGTGGTGGTCGAAGCGCTGGCGGCCGGCCCCCATGACCACGCCGATCATCTCGCTGCGCGCCCCCTCGCCCGCGAGGTCGCACGTCAGCTCGACCTTGCTGCGCTCGCCGCCGAAGGAGGCGAAGACGGTCAGCACGTCGGCGTCGCGGCCGGCCCGCGCGCGGGCGGTCAGGTGGCCGCAGACGCCCTCGCCCCAGGTCTGGACCAGGACGTGGCGCAGGCGGGCGCCGTCGGCGGCGTGCAGCTCGCTCGACGAGACGACGCGCGAGCCGGCGTCGCCGCCGGTGTGCTCCTCGACGACGACGGCCTGCGCGCCCCGGCCCACGTCGACGACCAGGCGCGGCAGCGTGCCGCCGCCGGCCGCGTCGATCAGCACGTGCACGGGTTCGTCCAGGATCGCGCCGGGCGGCACGCCCACGTAGAGGCCGGTGTTCCAGGCCGCGCCGTTGAGCGCCTGGAACAGCCCCGACCCGGGATCGGCGCCTTCGGCGGGCTCGCGCGCCTCCAGGGCCTCCAGCTCCTCCTCGGCCTCGGCCAGGGGCTTCACGACCAGGCCGGCGGCCAGCGCCTTCAGGCCGGCGGTGATCAGCGGGCGCATCCCCGCCAGCATCAGCACGCGGGCGGCGGCGTGCTCGGCGTGGGGCGACGGGGGCGCGGCGGCGGCGCGCGGCGCCGCCAGGGTCTCCGGCAGCAGGTGCGCGGGGTCGGTGAAGCGCCACAGGTGCGAGACGCGGTCGGGGTCCGCGGCGGTGGCGTAGCGCGCGGCCGCGGCGCGGCGGCGCGCGAACAGGGCCGGGCCCTCTCCCACCTGGGCCGACAGGGCGGCCACGCCGTCGCCGGTCAGGGCGGGGCGACGGGCGGCCGGGACTTCGCGGTGCTCGGTGCTAGCCAACGGATCCCTCCATCTCCAGCTCGATGAGCCGGTTCAGCTCCACCGCGTACTCCATGGGCAGCTCCTTGACGAAGGGCTCGATGAAGCCGTTGACGATCATCAGCCGCGCCTTGTCCGGGTCCAGGCCGCGGCACTGCAGGTAGAAGAGCTGCTCCTCGCCCACCTTGGAGACCCGGGCCTCGTGCTCGACGCTGACGTCGCTCTCGGCGACGTCCATCGTCGGGTAGGTGTCCGAGCGGGCGTGTTCGCCGATGAGCAGGGCGTCGCACTCGACGCTCGTTTTGCAGCCGTGGGCGCCCTTGGTGATCTTCACCATCCCGCGGTACGACGAGCGGCCGTCGTCCTTGCTGATGCTCTTGCTCACGATCCGCGAGGTCGTGTTGGGCGCCGCGTGGATCATCTTGGCCCCGGCGTCCTGGTGCTGGCCGTGGCCCGCGAAGGCGATCGACAGCACCTCGCCGTGGGCCCGCTCGCCCTTGAGCACGATGGCCGGGTACTTCATGGTCAGCTTGCTGCCCAGGTTCCCGTCGACCCACTCCACCACGGCGTCCTGGTGGGCGTGGGCCCGCTTGGTCACCAGGTTGAAGACGTTGGTCGACCAGTTCTGGATGGTCGTGTAGCGGATGCGGGCGCCCTTCATGGCGATCAGCTCCACCACCGCCGAGTGCAGCGAGTCCGACGAGTAGGTCGGCGCGGTGCAGCCCTCGATGTAGTGCACGCTCGAGCCCTCGTCGGCGATGATCAGGGTGCGCTCGAACTGGCCCATGTTCTCGGCGTTGATGCGGAAGTAGGCCTGCAGCGGCACCTCCACCTTCACGCCCTTGGGCACGTAGATGAACGACCCGCCCGACCAGGCGGCGGTGTTCAGCGCGGAGAACTTGTTGTCCCGCGTCGGGATCACGGTGCCGAAGTACTTGCGGACGATCTCGGGGTGCTCGCGCAGGCCCGAGTCCATGTCCATGAAGAGCACGCCCAGCTTCTCCAGGTCGGCGCGGATCGAGTGGTAGACGACCTCGCTCTCGTACTGGGCGGTGACCCCGGCCAGGAACTTGCGCTCGGCCTCGGGGATGCCCAGGCGGTCGAAGGTCTTCTTGATCTGCTCCGGCACCTCGTTCCAGTCGGAGGTCTGCTCGCCCTTGGGCTTGATGTAGTAGTGGATGTTGTCGAAGTCGATCTCGCCGAGCATGGCGGTGTCGCCCCAGGTCGGCATCGGCTTCGCGCGGAAGATGTCGAGCGCCTGGTGGCGGAGGTCGCTCATCCACTGCGGCTCGTTCTTCTTGCGCGAGATCATCTCCACCAGCTCGTGGTCGATCCCCTTCGGCGCCTTGAGGAAGTAGTCCTCGGGGTCGTGGAAGCCGTAGCGCTCGGCGTAGTTCTGGTTGATGTCCTCGAGCCGCTGCTGGGTGCCGGTGTTCATGTCCGGCTCCCTTCGGCGGCGGCGGCCGCGGGCTCCAGGCCGACTTCCCTGGCGATCCAGTCGTAGCCGCGCGCCTCGAGCTCGTGGGCCAGCTCCGGGCCGCCGGCGCGCACGATGCGCCCGCCCATGAAGACGTGCACGCGGTCGGGCTTCATGTAGTTCAGGATGCGCTGGTAGTGGGTGACCATCAGCACGCCGGTCGCGGGTCCGGCCGCCTTGTTGACGCCCTCGGCGACGACCTTCAGGGCGTCGATGTCGAGGCCCGAGTCGGTCTCGTCCAGCAGGGCGAAGGTCGGCGCCAGCATGAGCATCTGCAGGATCTCCAGGCGCTTCTTCTCGCCGCCGCTGAAGCCGTCGTTCAGGTAGCGGGACACGAAGTCCTTGGGCACCTGCAGCTCGGCGAAGGCCGCCTGCATCTGCTGGCGGAACTCGCGCACCGGCACGTCGGCGCCCCGGCGGGCCGAGACGGCCGCGCGCAGGAAGTTCGCCACCGACACCCCGGGCACCGCGACGGGGTACTGGAAGCCCAGGAACATGCCGCGCCGGGCCCGCTCGTGCGGGGGCAGGTGGTCGATCCGCTCGCCGCCGAGCCGGATCTCCCCCTCGACCCGGTAGCTCGGGTGGCCCATCAGCGCGTTGGCCAGCGTGGACTTGCCCGAACCGTTGGGGCCCATCAGGGCGTGCTTCTCGCCGGCGCGGACCTCGAGGTCCACGCCCTTGACGATCGCCTTGTCGCCCACGAACACGCGCAGATCGCGGCAGGAAAAGACCGCGTCGCCGTTGCTGTTCATCTGTCCTCAGCTCCTCTCGGCCGCGCAGGCGGCCAGGGCCGGCAGCGGGGATGCCATCCCGCGCCCGGCGTCCGGGTGTTCCGATGCTTCCGGCCACAGCGTGGACATCTGGCGGGTCACCTGCTGCTCCGTGCGGCACAGGTCGGCCACGCTGGTCTCTTCGAGCACGTGCGACACCCGGGCCTCGAGGTGGCGCCAGACCGAGCGGACGCCGCAGTCCCCCAGGTGAGGGCAGCGGCGGTCGTTCGGCTTGGCCGGCGAGCAGCCGCCCCCGTCCAGCAACGGCCGCCCGAGCGCCTGCAGCACGGCCGCCACGCTGATGTGCGCCGCGGGCCGGGCCAGCTCGTAGCCGCCGTGGCGGCCGCGCGCGGCCACCACCACGTCCCCCTGGCGCAGGCGGGACAGCAGCTTGGCCACGGTCGGCTCGGGCAGGTTCTCCCTGGCCGCGAGGTCGGCCAGGGTCAGCTGCGCGGCCGCGCGGGCCAGGCAGGTGACCAGGCGGAGGGACTGGTCTTCCGCTTTGGATATCTTCATTTTTGACAGCACTTTCCGCGATTGGTACCGGGTGTCGCCAGCACAGGCTAAATACAAATCTATTTTTGTCAAGATTATGGGGAGAGTTTTTCCGCGGCGGCGGCGGCGGACCCCGCAGGAACGGCTTGCCGGACGGGACAAAGCCCCTATCATGGTGCGGCGCCGTCGCGGCGCGGATCCTTCCGGATGTTCCGCAGCCAGCAGGAGTAGCCATGCCGCTCGCCGTCAACGCGACCGTGACCCACCGCAGCGAGGTCACCCACGGCCTGTTCATCATCCGCGTGCGGCCCGACGCCGGCGTGCCGGACTTCAAGGCCGGCCAGTACGCCGTGCTGGGGCTGCCGGGCTCGGCGCCGCGCGTGCCGTTCGCCGACCCCGAGGACCCGCCGGCCGACCCGGACAAGATGATCCGCCGCGCCTACTCCATCGCCTCGGGCAGCGTCGAGAAGGATTTCCTGGAGTTCTACGTCGCCTTCGTCGCCGGCGGCGCCCTGACGCCCCGCCTCTACGCGCTGCAGGAAGGCGACCGGGTGTTCGTGGGCGACCGCGTCGTCGGGATGTTCACGCTGGACGACGTGCCGGCCGGCAACGACGTCATCTTCGTGGCGACCGGCACCGGGCTGGCCCCCTACGTCTCGATGCTGCGCTCGAACTACGCCTTCCACGCCGGCCACCGCACCGTGGTCTTCCACGGCGCGCGCCACAGCTGGGACCTCGGCTACCGCGGCGACATGGAGTCCCTCGCCGCCCACCACGACAACTTCACCTACGTCCCGACGATCAGCGACCCCGACGAAGAGACGGAGGAGTGGACCGGCCTGACCGGCCGCGTGACCGCCTTCTTCGAGGACGACACGGCCGAGATGGTCCTGGGCGCGCCGCTGGACCCGGCGCGGGTCAGCGTGTTCCTGTGCGGGAATCCCGCCATGATCATGAGCATGATCGGGATGCTGGAGGCCAAGGGGTTCCGCGAGCACACGCGCAAGCAGCCCGGCAGCATCTTCGTCGAGAAGTACTGGTAGCCCGGCCGACCCCGAGCCTCAGTCCTCGGGTCCGTACGCGGGCACCTGCCCGCGGGCGTGGTGGTACTTGGGCGCGTCGATCTCCTGCACGCGCCGCAGGTACTCCTGGCCGCTGATGTCGGTGCGCCAGCGCCCGGCCAGCTTCGCCGCGCCGATCCCCCCGAAGAACAGCAGCACCACGGCCGCGGCGAACACCGCGGGCCGCACGCGGCGGCGCCAGGGAGCCGGCCCCCGCACCTCCAGGGCGCCGGGCGCCGGGCAGCTGGCCACGCACTCCAGGCAGCCCGTGCACTCGGGCGAGGTCACCGTGGCGCCGAGGTCGACCGCGAGGTAGGACGGGCAGACGGCCGCGCACTTCCCGCAGTTGGTGCAGTCGGGCGCCGAGCGCACGACCTTCAGCGGGGACAGCCAGGACAGCGCGCCGAGCAGCGCGCCGTAGGGGCACAGGTAGCGGCACCAGAAGTACGGCACCGCGAAGGACAGCAGGGCCAGCGCGCCCAGGACCCAGGCGGCGGTCGGCGACAGCCGCGTGAAGAAGTGCAGCATCTTGATGTCGGCGATGCGGTTGTAGGGCGAGTCGATGAACAGCGCGACCGAGGCCAGCGTCATCTGCAGGAACACCGCGAACAGGAAGTACGCCAGCAGGACGTACTTGAGGCCCATCAGGCCCAGGTCCAGCCCGCGCGGCAGCTTCAGCCGCCGCCGCAGCACCAGGTGGGAGACGCGCGCCAGGGCCTCGCTGAACGTGCCCACCGGGCACAGCCAGGAGCAGAAGGACTTCTTGAGCAGCAGCGCCGACAGGCAGATCAGGACGAACAGCGACAGCCCCGCGGGGTGGACCATCGAGAAGCCGCCGCCGGCCAGCCACTGGCGCAGGCTCAGCAGGGCGGAGATGGGCAGGAACCCCTCGACGCCGGGCGGCCGCACGCCGGCGATCCGCCCCGCCTCCAGGTTGGCGACCCAGCTGGCGAACTGCACGCCGATGACCGCGATCACCAGCAGGGTCAGCAGCTGGACGGCGGTGCGCGGCAGGTAGGGACGGCGCGGCCGGCCGCGCAGCACCCGGCGGGCGCGGGCGCGGCGGGCGGCGGCGCGGGCGTCGTCAGGCTTGCGGAACATCTCCGGGCACCACCTTCAGATCGAGGTCCACGACGCCGGCGGCCATCTCGGCCACCGTGCGCTCGCGCAGCATGACCTGGATGTGATCGCGCAGACGCCCCCAGGCGCCGTGCAGGGCGCAGGGATGCTCGTCGTCGCAGGCGGCCAGGCCGAGCAGGCAGCTCTGGCCCCAGTCGTCCCCCTCGGTGGGGGCGACGACTTCCAGCAGGCGGATCCGCTCGGCCGGGCGGGCCAGGGCGTAACCGCCGCCCGGCCCGGGCCGGCTGACCACGACCTGCGCCTGGACCAGGCGGTTCATGATCTTGGCCACCATCGGCAACGACACGCCGAGGCGCTCGGCGAGCCTGGCGTTGGGCACCAGGGCGTCGTTCCCGGCCAGGACGACGGCGGCGTGCAGGGCGTAGCGGGTTTCCAGCTTGAACACGGCGACCTCCGGTGCGGGCGTATTCCATACCAATTGATAATCATTTGGAGCGCCGCGGTCAAGCCGTGAAACCCGACGAAACCCCTTGGTGTTGCTTGTTCCCTGCGGCGCGGGTGGTTATCATGTGCGACGCTGCACGTCGGCGACGGCCGGCGCGCACGCTTCCCGGAATTCCGCACTCGCGCCATCACGGCGGCCGCGCCGGCCGCACCCTCCAACCCGGACGGTGACCGTGACCCGCTTCTTCCAGTTCCCCCTCATCCGCGCGCTGACCTCGCTCAAGCTGAGCATCGCGCTGCTGGTGATCTTCGCCGCGGCCATCGGCAAGGCGACGTTCCTGGAGTCCAGCTACGGAGCCCTCGGCGCCCGGGACCTCGTCTACGGCACCCGCTGGTTCGAGCTGGTGCTCGCGCTGCTCTGCCTGAACCTGCTGCTGCTGCTGGTCAAGAACCTGCCCTACCGGCCGCGCCAGACCGGCTTCGTGCTGGTGCACGTCGCGATGATCTGGATCCTGATCAGCGCCGGCATCACGCGCTACTTCGGGCACGAGGGCGTCATGCCGATCCGCGAGGGTTCGTCCACCGACTTCGTCTGGTCGCGCGAGACCCACCTGCAGCTCGAGATCGGCGGCGAGACGGCCACGTTCCCGGTGCAGCTCTACGCGCCCGGCAAGCAGGACCTCGCGCGCACGGTCAAGCTCGGCGGCCAGAAGTACCGGCTGTCGGTGCAGGAGTACTGGCCGCACTACGCCCTCACCTACCAGCCCGCCGACAGCGGGCCCGCCGCCCTGAAGATGACGACCGTGGGCGAGTCGGGCCCCGAGGCGCTGGTGCTCGTGGCCGGCAAGCCGCAGCGGGTCGCCGGCACGACGCTGCAGCTGGTCGAGGGCGCCCCCGGCTCCGGCGGCGCCGGCCTGGTCTTCACCCGCGCTCCCGACGGCGCCGTCACCGCGCGCCCGTCGCAGCCCATGCAGCGGATGGACATGGCCAGCGGCGAGATCGAAGCCGAGCTGCCCGCCGGCGCGGACTTCGCGGTCGAGGAGCTCGTGCTCTACCGCGTGGTGGACGGCGGCTTCCAGTTCGTGCTGCAGGAGAACATCCCCCACCTCCAGCTGAAGCCGGCCCCGAGCCAGGACGAGCACGATCCCGCGGCCGCCCGCATCGCGGTGACCGGCCCCCAGGGAGTCGCGACCGAGACCGTGGTCTACAAGGACGACGGCCGCGGCGAGGAGATCGACCTGGGCGGCCGCCCGGCCCGCGTCGTGCTCGGGTCGATCAAGATGCCCCTGCCCTACAGCCTGCACCTCGACGACTTCCTGCTGATCAACTACCCCGGCAGCCGCAACCCCGCCAGCTACGAGAGCCACGTGCGCCTCGTCGACCCGGAGAAGGGGATCAGCGGCCGCCCGGAGCGCATCTACATGAACCACCCCCTGACCCACCGCGGGCGCAAGCACTTCCAGTCCTCGTACGACACGGACGAGAGGGGCACCGTGCTGTCGGTGAACTACGATCCCGGCAAGTGGCCGACCTACCTGGGCTACATCCTGATCTCGCTGGGGTTCGTGCTGATCTTCGCCCGGGACCTCATCTGGCCCGTGAAATCCGAAGCCGACGACACCAGGAGGACGCGATGACCCGGCGTCACCTTGCCCTTTGCGCCGCCCTGCTCGCCCTGGCCTGGGCGGTCCCCGCCGCCGGCCAGATGCACGACCACGAACACGACCACGACCACGCCCCGGCCGCGGCGCCGCAGCTGAACTTCCTCGGCGACGGGAACCGCGCCCTGTGCGAGTCGCTGACCATGCAGGATTTCCGCGGCCGCATGAAGCCGCTGGACACCCAGGCCCGCGAGATCTCGATGAAGATCACCAAGCGGGAGAGCTTCGAGGGCTGGGAGCCCATGGACCTCTACATGTCCTGGCTGGCCAACCCGGAGTTCTGGTTCGAGTACCCCGTGCTGGCCGTGCGTTTCCCCGGGCTGAAGTCGCTGCTGGGCGTCTCCCCGGAGACGCGCTGGGTCAGCGCCAGCAGCCTGCTGAACGGCAACCAGTACGTGCTGGCCGAGCCGGTGCGCGAGGCCCTGCGCACGCCCGACCGCGACCGCACCAAGCTGCAGCGCCAGCTGCTGCTGTTCGACGAGCGCTTCAACATCTTCTGGGACGTGCTCAACGGCGGCAGCCTGCGCCTCTACCCCGTGGCCGGCGACCCCGCCCACACCTGGGTCGACTTCAACGGGGTGCTCGAGCAGCCCGGTTCCGAGTGGGCCGACCGCAGCCGCGAGGCCATGGACCGCCTGCTGTCGGGCCTGCGGGCGGGCGACCAGCAGCGCATCCGCGCCGGCCTGGAGGCGACCTCCGCGCTGCAGCGGCAGTACGGCGCCGCCGTCCTGCCCAGCGCCGGCTCGCTGAAGGCGGAGCTGTGGCTGAACAAGGCCCACCCCTTCCGCAACGTCACGCTGCCCTACCTGGCGGCCTTCGCCGTGCTGCTGTTCGCGTTCTTCTGGAGCCTGGCCCGCCGCGGCGGCCAGCCCTACCCCCCGCGCCACCCCCTGTACCTGGCGGGCCTGGCGCTGTTCGTCGGCTCGCTGGCCTTCCACCTGTACGCGTACGTGCTGCGCTGGATCGCCTCGGGCCGCGCGCCCCTGAGCAACGGCTACGAGTCGCTCATCTTCATCGCCCTGGCGACGGCCGTCGCCGGCCTGATCTTCGAGCTGCGCGACCGGCGCGGCTCGTCGGCCGGCGTCTCGGCGCTGCTGACCGCGGTGATCCTGTCGGTGGCCATGCTGTCGACCTTCGACCCGGCCATCGGGCCGCTGGTGCCGGTGCTGGCCTCCTACTGGCTGAACATCCACGTCACCGTCATCACCGGCAGCTACGGCTTCCTGGGCCTGGGCTCGCTGCTGGGCGGGCTGAACCTGATCCTGTTCCTGCTGAAGAGCCCGCGGCGCCCGCAGGTGCGCGAGTCCATCATCAAGCTGGACCGCCTGCTGTTCCGCGTGCTGGTGACCGGCGTGGGCCTGCTGAGCATCGGCACGCTGCTGGGCGGCGTGTGGGCCAACGAGTCCTGGGGCCGCTACTGGGGCTGGGACCCGAAGGAGACCTGGTCGCTGGTGACGATCCTGGTCTACGCCACGGTGCTGCACTTCCGCTGGATCCCGGCCATGAACCGGCCCTGGGTGCTGGCCACCGGCGGCTTCGCGGGCATCGCCTCGGTCGTGATGACCTACTTCGGCGTGAACTACTTCCTGTCGGGCCTGCACAGCTACGCGCAGGGCGACGCGATCGCCGTGCCGAGCTGGGTCTACATCGGGACGCTGCTGATGCTGGGGCTGATCGTGGCCTCCTACTTGAGCGACCGCTTCCGTCGCTGGGAATAAGGGTCTGCAATCTTGCCGTGACAGGGGACGCGCTCCGGGCACCTCGTGTGCCCGGAGCGCTTGGCCTTCCGGCCCCTTCGCCATCCTGGCTGCGGGGCCTCCAGGACACCCCTGTCACGGCAAGATTGCAGACCCGCGACAGTGGGGCGGATGAAGGACAATTTCGGGGCCAGGGCCAATATTTATCATGTGGTAATTTATCGACGCGGACATGCCGACGCGGCTTGGGCGGCGGAAAACACGGTTTCAATGCTGCGCAAACGTGTGGTAGGTTGCATCCCCATGCCGAGTGTCAGCGTGGCGTCGCGGACGCCCGTCACCCGGGGCGCACGGCGCCCCCCCTGCACCTGAAGGAGGCGCGATGACAAGGACCCGAGCGGCGATCCTGCTCGCCGGCGCGGCGACCCTGCTGCTGGCGGGCACGGCCGCGGCAGGCGGCTTCAACATCTACGAGGCCGGCGCGCGGGCCACCGCCCTGGGCGGCGCGTTCACCGCCACGGCGGACGACGGCTCGGCCATCTTCTACAACCCCGCCGGCCTGGCCTTCCTGGACGGGATGGCGGTGGACCTCAACCTGATGCCGGTCATCCCCTCGTCGGAGTTCACCGGCGCGCGCCGCCCCGACGGCAGCTACGCCACCGGCAAGACCGTCGACCAGTCCTTCCCCATCCCGGGAGCCTACTGGTACCGCAACGTGGGCGACCTGACCTACGGCGTCGGCCTGTCGGCGCCCTTCGGCCTGGGCGTCGAGTGGGCGGACCCCGAGGCCTGGGTCGGCCGGCGCGCGAGCTACGACGTCGACCTGGCGACCGTCTACGTGACCCCGGCGCTGAGCTGGAAGGTCGAGGAGACGGTCGGCGTCGCGTTCGGCCTGGACATCGGCTACGCCGACATCCAGCTCAACAAGCGCTCGGCGGTCCACTTCGGCACCGATCCCGAGGCCGACCCCTACGTCGACGTGCTGGACGCCCGCATCGAGGGCACCAGCCGCATCAACGTGACGCCCGTGATGGGCCTGATGGTCAAGGCCAGCCCGAAGGTCACCTTCGGCGTGATGTACCACCACCAGAAGAAGATGGAGGTCCGCGACGGCAAGCTGACGCTGACCAACGTCGCGCCCGCCGCGCTGACCGCCACCGTCGACGCCCAGATCGCGGCCCTCGGCGGCGCGGAGCACGACGGCGTCGCCGACCTGAAGCTGCCCCACATGCTCGCCGCCGGCGTCGCCTACCAGGCCACCGAGAAGGCCCGCGTCGAGTTCGACGTCGTGCACTTCGGCTGGGGCTTCTTCGACGAGCTGGCCCTGGACTTCGACGGCACCGCGCTGGACCAGACGATCCGCGAGGACTACGAGGACGTGCTGCAGCTGCGCTTCGGCGCCCAGTACCAGGTCACGCCGCAGCTGCTGGCCATGGGCGGCTACGTGCGCGACGAGAGCCCGCAGCCGGTCGGCTCGATGAGCCCGCTGCTGCCCGACGCCAGCCGCAACGACTACTCGTTCGGCCTGCAGCTGCGCGCCACCGAGAAGATCACGCTGACCGGCACCTACATGGGCGTGAACTTCGAGGAGCGCAGCAACGTCGAGGACGGCGTCCAGCAGTCGTTCGAGACCGAATTCAACCCCGCCGGCAGCTACGACTCCTACGCCCACATCTTCGGCGTCGGCGTCGGCTACCGCTTCTAGGAAAGGAGGACCGCGATGAACAAGCACACCACGACCCTGACGAAGATCCCGGCGGCCGCCGCCGTCCTGCTGGCCCTCCTGGCCGCGGGCTGCGGCGTCGACACCCCCGAGCCGGTGGATCTGACCATCGAGCAGCCGACCGGCGAGGCGATCTTCTCCAACTACGTGGCCATCGGCAACAGCCTCACCGCCGGCTTCATGGACGGCGGCCTGGTCAGGAACGGGCAGGTCAACTCCTACCCGCAGCTCATCGCCTCGGCGCTGGGCTACCCCGCGGGCTCGTTCATGCAGCCGCTGATCGCGATGCCGGGCATCGGCAGCACGTCCCTCGTGAACACCAACTATGCGGCCGGAGTACTGCACTCCAACGGCGCGAGTATCGCGGTGGTCGATTCGACGCTGCGCACGGACATCCAGAGCACGCTGCTGCTGACCGCCCAGTGGCCGGTGGCCTACCAGAACCTGGGCGTGCCGGGCGCGACGCTGTCCGACGGCATGAACGCCACCAGCTCGGCCAACAGCCAGTCGCCGGGCAACTCGTACTTCGACTTCATCCTGCGCAACAGCGTCTTCGGCGGCGTGGTCATGTGCGACCAGGCCGCGTCGCTGGGGCCGACCCTGGTCACCTGCTGGCTGGGCAACAACGACGCCCTCGGCGGCGCCACCAGCGGCGAGCCGGTCCTGGGCACCAACGTGACGCCGCCGGCGGCCTTCGCCGTGATGTACGAAGCGCTGCTCGACCGTGTCACCAGCACGGTGTTCGCCCGCACAGGCTTCGAGCCGATCATCATCACGGCCAACGTGCCTGACATCGCCAGCACGCCCTATTTCATGCCCAAGGCGCTGTTCCGGACCCTGGCCGGCCTGCCGGGGCCCGACGCCCTGCCGGACGCCAACCTGTTCACCGAGGCCGACGCGGTCTTCGTCCGCTTCCCGGCGCTGAGCTACCTCGCCGCCGCGGGCATGGGCGGGCTGCCGCTGCCCCAGGAGTACACCCTGGACGTCGCCGAGACGGCCGTCGTCGCCGACGCGGTCGACGGCTTCAATGCGGCCATCGCCGCGGCCGTGGACGAGCGCGACCACGTCCACCTGTACGATGCGCACGCCGCCCTGGACGGCCTGTCCCAGGCCCAGGCCACGCACTTCCTGGCCCTCGTCGGTTCGGGATTGACGCCGGTCGCCGCCGCAGCGACGACCTACTTCTCCCTGGACGGCATCCACCCGAACAACCGCGGCTACGGCCACGTGGCCAACGGGTTCATCGCCACGATCAACGAGGCGCTGGACACCTCGATCCCGAGCATCAACCTGGCCGGCCTGGCCTGGGACCCGACCTACGGGATCCCCATCGACGACAAGGCGGCCACGGGCCTGAGCCCCGAGGCGGCCCGGGCGATGGACGCCATCTTCCGCTAGCAGGCCGCGAGCCGGCGCGCGACGGGGCGGGGACGACGGTCCCCGCCCTTCGCGTTCCGGGCGCCGCGGGATCGGTCATTTCCCGTGCCAGAGCATCGCCGATGTTGTAGCTTGGAGGCCGGGATGCGACCAAGGGAGCGTCAAGCGTGCGAGTCAACGGACCGGGACCATCGATCGGCCTGAGCTTCGGCCCCGCCCTGACCCCCACGGTCAGGGCCCTGCTGGCGGCCAACATCACCGTCTTTTTGCTGCGTTTCCTGCTGGGCGACGGCGAGACGCGCTACGCCTTCGACCACCTCTTCGGCCTGGTGCCCCGCGAGGCCCTGGACCGCCTGTACCTGTGGCAGTTCGTGACCTACATGTTCCTGCACCAGAACTTCTGGCACATCTTCTTCAACATGTTCCTGCTCTGGATGTTCGGCTCGGAGATCGACTCCCAGTGGGGCAAGCGCGCCTTCCTGCGCTACTACCTGTTCACCGGGATCGGCGCGGGCCTGGTCTACGTGCTGCTGATGCCGCGCATCGAGCCGGCCACCGCGGCCATCCCGCTGATCGGCGCCTCGGGCGCGGGCTACGGCATCCTGACCGCCTACGGCCTGCTCTACCCCGAGCGCCGCGTGCTGCTGTGGTTCCTGATCCCGATCAAGGTGAAGTGGTTCGTGATCGGCCTGGGGGTCTTCGAGCTGCTGGCCACCAGGACCCCGTCGAGCGTGGGGCACCTGGCCCACCTCGGGGGCATCCTGTTCGGCGTGCTCTACCTGAAGGTCGGCGACACCCTCTGGCGGAAGTACACCCGCGCGCGCCGCCGCAACCGGGCCCGCGGGCGCTTCCACGTCCTGGACGACGCGCCGCCGCCCGCGCCCCGCGACGAGATCGACGGCATCCTGGAGAAGATCTCCCGCGAGGGGCTCGCCAGCCTGACCGAGCAGGAGCGCGAGACCCTGCGGCGGGCCAGCCGGAAGAACTGATGCGAGCGCCATGACGCCCGAACTGTCGATCATCATCGTCAACTGGAACACGCGCGACCTGCTCGGCCCGTGCCTGGCCTCCCTGGAGGCCGCCCTGGCCGGCCTCCCCGCGGAAACCATCGTCGTGGACAACGGCTCGGCGGACGGGTCGGCGGCGTTCGTGCGCCGCGAGTTCCCCGGGGTGGACCTCGTGGAAGCGGGACGCAACCTCGGCTTCGCCGGCGGCAACAACCTGGCCCTGAAGCGGGCCGGGGGCGCCGCGGTCCTGCTGCTGAACCCCGACACGGTCTGCCGCCCGGGCTCGCTGGCGGCGCTCCACGCCTTCCTGGTCGCCACGCCCCGCGCCGCCGCCGCCGGCCCGACCCTGACCGACGCCGACGGGCGCCCCACGTTCTCCTACGGCAACCAGCCCGCGCTGCGCTACCACCTGCTGGGTCTGCTGGGGTCCCACCGCCGCCGCTGGCCGCCCGCGCTGCGGCGGGTGACCTTCGTGCGGATCCCGGAGCCGGGCGACCCCGCGCGCAAGGTCGGCTACGTCGTCGGCGCCTGCATGATGATCCGGGCCGAGGCCCTGCGCGACGTCGGCAGCCTCGACGAGCGCTTCTTCATGTACTTCGAGGAAACCGACTGGTGCGCCCGCGCGGCGGCGAAGGGGTGGGACGTCTACCACTTCCCCGGCGCCGAGGTCGTCCACCTCGAAGGCCGGGCGGCGGCGCGCGCCAGCGATTTCGCCCTCGCGCAGTTCCAGCATTCCTACCGGCTGTTCGTGACGAAGCACCGCGGCGCCCGGCAGGTGCCGCTGTTCCGCGCCGTGATGTGCCTGGAATACGGCCTGAAGGGCGCGGTGCGCCGCCTGCTCTCGCTGCGCCGCGGTCCGGCCGGCGCGCGCGACGCGGCGCTCGCCGACAACTTCCGCCGTCTGGCCCGCCTGCAGATGCGGGGCGACGTCGCGCCGACGCCGCCCCGCTGAATCCCGCCCTGCGACGACCCGGCCTAGACCGCGTCGTCGGCGCCGCCGCCGGCGAACCCGCCGTCCCCGCCGGCGCCGGCCTCGCCCGTGGTCCGCGACGAGCGCCGCCGCCCCCCGCGCCGGCCCCGCCGCCGCGGGCGCGGCGCCCCGTCGTTCCCCTCGTCCGCAGCCGCGCCGTCGGGCGCCGCGACGGCGTCGTCGCCTGCGGCTTCCGCGCCGCCGACGGCGAGCCGCGGGCGCCGGTAGTCCGGCCGCGCGCGGGACGTCCCGGCGGGCCGGCGTCGCGGTCCGGCGGAGCGATCACGCGGGGCCGCCACCTCTTCGTCGCGTTCGTCGCGCTCCTCGGGCTCCGGCCGCTGCAGCCGGTCCAGGCGGTCGTCTTCGTCCTCGCGCTCGGGGCGGTCGGCGTTCGGGCCGGTCGGCACGTTCGGGCCGGTCGACGCGTTCGGGCCGGTCGGGGCGCGCGGCGCGCTCCCCGCGGTCGAACCGCTCCCGCGCCGGGCCGGCCGGCTGGTTCGCCGCGTGGCCCCGGTTGCCGCGCCCGCGCGGCAGGAAGCGCTTCTCGGCCTCCTGGATCAGGTCGCGGTCCGACTTCAGGGACAGCACCTGGTAGTTCTCGCGGTGCAGGCCGGGGTCGTCGGTGACGTCGATGACCATGTCGTGCTCGCTGCAGAGGTCGTCGAGCTGCTCGGCGCGCTCGGTGCTCAGGTAGAGGGCCAGCATGGGGTTGGCCACGATCTGCAGCTGCTTCTCGCCGGTCTTGTGGTGGACGCGGTGCACCTCGCGCTCGATGCGGTTGGCCAGCGTCTCGAGGCTGAGCACCTTGCCCGCGCCGTGGCAGTAGGGGCAGTCGTCGCTGAGGAACGAGACCAGCGAGGGGCGGACGCGCTGGCGGCTCATCTCGGCCAGGCCCAGGCTGCTGACCGGGAAGACCTTGGTGCGCGCGCGGTCGTTCTTCAGGGAGTTGCGCAGCTCGTTCAGCACGCGCTTCTTGTTCCCCTCGGACTCCATGTCGATGAAGTCGACCACGATGATGCCGCCGATGTCGCGCAGGCGCAGCTGCCGCGCCACCTCGCGGGCGGCCAGCATGTTGGTCTCGACGATCGTGTCTTCCTGGTTGTGGCGGCCGACGAAGCGGCCGGTGTTCACGTCGATCGAGACCAGCGCCTCGGTCTGCTCGATGACGATGTAGCCGCCCTTCTTCATCCACACCTTGGGCTCGGTGCTCTTGCGGATCTCCTGCTCGATGTCGTAGTGGTCGAAGATGGCCGACGCGTCGCGGTGCAGCCGGACGCGGTCCTTGATCTCGGGCGCGAAGATCTGCACGTACTTCTGCAGGCGCTTGTAGTCGTCCTTGTCGTCGATGACCAGCATGTCGACGTCGTCCTTGAAGATGTCGCGGATCAGGCCCACGACCATGCCCACGTCCTCGTGGACCAGGGCGGGCGCCTGGACCTCGCGGTCGGCGGCCTCGACGGTCAGCCACAGGTCCGACAGGTACTTGACGTCGGCGCGGATGGCCTTCTCCTCGGCCTCCTCGGCCGCGGTGCGCACGATGAAGGCGCCGGCGTCGGGGCGGGCCTCCTGCAGGATGCGCTTGAGGCGCACGCGCTCGCGGCGGTCCTCGATCTTGCGCGAGACGCCCACGTGGTGGCCCTTGGGCATGTAGACCAGGAAGCGGCCCGGCAGGCTGATGTCGGCGGTCAGGCGCGGGCCCTTGCTGCTGATGGGCTCCTTGGTGACCTGGACCAGGATCTTGTCGCCGACCTTCAGCATGTCGCCGATGTCGGGGACCTGGGCGTTGCGCCCGCTGCGGCCGCCGCCGGCGGGCAGCGGCCCGTCGACCGCCTCGACCGACTCGGGGGTCCTCGTGCACCAGGTCCGAGGCGTGCAGGAAGCCCGCCCGCTCCAGCCCGATGTCGACGAAGGCCGCCTGCAGGCCCGGCTTCACCGAGGTGACCACGCCGCGGTAGAGGTTGCCCACGATCCGCTTGCTGTCGGCGCGCTCGATGAGCAGCTCGACCAGCTCGCCGTCCTCGCGGATGCCGATGCGGATCTCGTGCGGATTCGCGTTGATGATGATGTCTTTGCGCATGTCTATGGTTCCAATCTGTGGGCGGTTCAGGCCGTCAGATGACGCTGCAGCCAGAACCGCTGGTTGTGTTCGCGGACCCCGTCGAGCGGCGAGGCCCAGGTCCCGTCCGGCCGGCGCATCAGCAGGGCCGTGCGCCGCAACTCGGCATGTCGGGGTTCCGGGAGCGCGTCGCCGCAGAGGGCCGCGAGGAAATCATGGGCAGGCAGCCCGGGCTGGGCCGGGAGGCGCTGCAGGGAAAAGGTCAGGTCGGCCCCGCCGTCGGGGCCGGGTGCCTCCGCCACCGCGAGGCGGTCCTCGCACAGCAGCGGGCGCACGTCCACCGTCACGTCCCCCTTGGGACGCTGGCGCACGACGGTGCGGCTCGACGCGGCCAGGAATTCCCCGGCCAGCCGGCGCACGGTCGCCACGGAAGGCCCGCCGTCGGCCGGCGGGGGCAGCAGGGCCCGGTAGTCGCTGCGATCGACACCCTGCTCGATCGACTCCGGCACGACCGGCCCCATGGGCTCGGCCGCCAGCAGTCGGATCGACGGGGGCAGCTGCCGGTTCAACCTCGGCACCCAGTCGTGCACGTCGTGCAGCAGGGCGAGGTCCAGCAGCTCGTCGTCGCCGGCCACGCCCACCGGCAGGGGCGGGCCGAACTTGATCAGCAGGTGGGGGTGGAAGCCCTGGCTGTACGCCACCGGCAGGGCGGAGCGGCGCAGGGCCATCTGGATCAGGCGCTGGAAATCGAGGTGCCCCAGCCAGACGGCGTCGCCGTCCTTGGCGTAGCTCGCCCGGAACCAGCACTTCTCGCTCGCCCGCTCGCGCCACTTGCGCCACTGGGGGCGCTCGCGATTCGGGTCCGCCGGGTCGGCGTTGCGGGGGTCGAAGGGCAGCACGGCGGGGGACGACGCCGCCGGCGCGTCGGCCTCCCGCGGCGGGACGTCCGTCAGGGACAGCGTCGCCGCGACCGCGACCTTGCCCCGCTGCGCGCGCGACCCGTCGGGCTGCTCGGCGAACACGTGGGCCAGGCCGGGGCCGCAGGCCTCGCAGCGCTCGCAGCCGCCCTCGAGGCGGCAGTCCGGCACCGTGGCGCCGGCCTGCGCCAGCTCCCAGTCGCGGCGCAGGAAGTCGCGGTCCACCTGGGCGAAGACGCCGTCCCAGGGCAGCGGCGCCTGCGGGTCGCGCGGGGCGACGTAGGCGTCCGGATCGACGCCCGCCTCGGCGAAGGCCTGCTCCCACCGCCCGGCGTGGAACATCTCGTCCCAGCCGTCGAAGCGGGCGCCCAGGCGCCAGGCCCGCTCCACGACGTCGGCCACGGCGGCGTCGCCGAGGCCGAGCACGCCCTCCAGCCAGGACACGTCGGGGTCGCGCAGGCTGAGCTTGATGCGGCTGCCGCGCAGGCGGTCCGCCAGCAGCCCGTTGCGCCGGGCCATCTCGCGCCGCGACACCTGGCCGGCCCACTGGAACGGCGTGTGCGCCTTGGGCGCGAAGGGCGAGAACGAGGCGGTGACCTGCGCCCCGCCGCGCGGGGCCGCGGCCACGACCTTCTCCACCAGGTCCGCCGCGGCCAGCAGGTCCGCGTCGGTCTCGGTGGGCAGGCCCGTCATGAAGTAGAGCTTGATCTTCTTGGCGCCGGCGGCGAAGGCGCGCCGCACGCTGGTCAGGACGTCCTGCTCGGTGACGTTCTTGTTGACCACGTCGCGCAAACGCTGGCTGCCCGCCTCGGGCGCGAAGGTGAAGGACGACGGCCGCTCCTGCTGGACCAGGCCGTAGAGGCCCTCGTCCAGGGCGTCGACGCGCAGGCTGGGCAGCTCCAGCGACGTGCGCGCGTCGCCGATCCCCTCCAGGATGCCCGCCATCGCCGCGCCCAGGCCCGTGTAGTCGCAGGTCGAGAGCGAGAGCAGCGAGACCTCCTCCCAGCCGAGGTCGCGCGCGCCGGCGACGGCGCAGTCGACGACCTGGGCCACGTCGCGCTCGCGCACCGGGCGGGTGATCATCCCGGCCTGGCAGAAGCGGCAGCCCCGGACGCAGCCCCGCATGACCTCCAGCGAGAGGCGGTCGTGGACCGCCTCGATCACCGGCACCAGGGTGGCCGGCGGCGGGAACGCGTTCAGGTCGCGCACGACGCGCGCCTCGGTGCGTCCCGGCTTGCCCTCCCACCACAGGCCGGGCACGGCGCGGACCCGGGCCAGCAGCGCGGCGCGGCCCTCGCCCGCCCGCTTGCCGTCGCGGACGGCGTCCGCGATCTCCAGCAGCGCCTCCTCGCCGTCGCCCACGCACACCAGGTCGGCGAAGGGGCCGACCACCGCCGGGTTCGCGGCGCAGTGCCCGCCGACCAGCACCAGCGGGTCGCCGTCGGCGCGGTCGGCCGCGCGCAGCGGCACGCCCGCCAGGTCCAGCATCGTCAGCAGGTTGGTCAGGCACAGCTCGTAGCCCAGGGAGAAGCCGAGCACGTCGAACGCGCGCGCCGGCCGCCCCGACTCCAGCGCGAACAGGGGCAGGCCCGTCTCGCGCAGCTGGGCCTCGAGGTCGGGCCAGGGGGCGAAGGCGAGGTCGGCGTAGGCGTCCTCGCGCGCGTTGACCGCGGCGTAGAGCAGGCGCAGGCCGTTGTTGGAGATGCCCAGCTCGTAGGCGTCGGGGTAGGAGAGCAGGAGGTTCGCGCGGGACGGGTCCCAGTCCTTGCGCGACGCGCCCAGCTCCCCGCCCAGGTAGCGTCCCGGGCGGGAGACCAGGGGCAGCACGCGCCGCCGCAACGCGGCGCGCAGCCGCTGCGGATCGTCGTACGCCGGGTCCGGGCGGTGGCGACCGCCCTGGGCGTTTCCGGACACGAAGCCTCGTTTCCGATCGGGACCGGGCGTCAACGCGCCCCCGGAGAGCCCACTTCCGGGGTGGCGGCGCCGCGGTCCGGGATCTCCATGCTCAGCTCGTTCTCGAAGGGCACGGGGTACTTGCCGGTGAAGCAGGCGGCGCAGTGCACCGCCGGGTTCCCGGTCGCCCGCAGCAGGCCCTCGAGCGAGAGATAGGCCAGGGAATCGACACGCAGGTAGGTGGCGATCTCGTCCACCGTGTGGCTGCTCCCGATGAGCTCCTTGCGCACGGGCGTGTCGATGCCGTAGTAACAGGGATGCGTCACCGGCGGCGAGGCGATGCGCAGGTGCACCTCGGCCGCCCCCGCGGCGCGGATGAGCTTCACGAGCTTCCGCATGGTCGTGCCGCGGACGATGCTGTCGTCGATCACGACGACGCGTTTCCCCTCGATCAATCTGCGGACGGGATTGAACTTGATGCGCACGGACATGTCCCGGACCTTCTGGGCCGGCGAGATGAAGGTGCGCCCGACGTAGTGGTTGCGGATCAGCGCCAGCTCGTACGGCAGGCCGGTCTGGCGGGCATAGCCGAGGGCCGCCGTGTTGCTGGAGTCCGGGACGGCGCAGACGAAGTCGGCGTCGGCGGGGCTCTCCTGCCCGAGGATCTCGCCGCAGCGGCGGCGGATCTCGTCGACGCTCACGCCGAAGATCGTGCTGTCGGGGCGCGAGAAGTAGATGTGCTCGAAGACGCACTGGGTGATCTCGCCCCGCGGCGCCAGCCGCCGGCTCGCCAGGCCCTTGCCCGTCCAGGACGACCATCTCGCCCGGCTCGATGTCCCGCAGGTAGGTGCCGCCCATGATGTCGAAGGCGCAGCTCTCCGAGGCGATGACGTAGCTGTCCTGGTACCGGCCCAGGCAGAGCGGCCGGAACCCGCGCGGGTCGCGCGCGGCGATCAGCCGGTCGCGGCAGAGCACCAGCAGGCAGTAGGCGCCCTTGACCTTGCCGACCGCCTCGGCGACGGCGTCCTCGAAGGTCGCCTCGCGGCTGCGGGCGATCAGGTGCAGGATGACCTCGGTGTCGCTGGTGGTCGAGAAGATCGACCCCTCCCGCTCCATCTCGCGGCGCAGCAGGTGGGCGTTGACCAGGTTGCCGTTGTGGGCGACGGCGACCGTGCCGCGGTGGCAGGTGACCTGCAGCGGCTGCGCGTTCTCCAGCTGCGACGACCCGGTCGTGGAGTAGCGGACGTGCCCGATGCTGAAGGTGCCGTCGAGGGACTTCACGACGGGCTCGGTGAAGACGTCGGCGACCAGGCCCATGGCGCGGTGCGTGCGCACGGTGTGGCCGTCCGACGTGGAGACGCCCGCGCTCTCCTGGCCGCGGTGCTGCAGGGCGTGCAGCGCGAGCGCCGACAGCTCGCCGGCGCCGGCGCTCCCGGCCACGCCGACGACCCCGCACTCCTCGCGCCAGTGGCGCCCTTCCGCACCCATGTCGTCTCCCGTCCCGTTTCGGGCTCAGGCGCGGTGCGACCGCGCCGGCGATGCCAGCCAACCCTGCATGTGCGGGTTGACCAGCAGGCCCTCCCGCGCGCTCCTCGCCTCGACCAGGCGCCCGGCCAGGGCCGCCGCAGCCGCGGCCCCCGGCGCCAGCGCCAGCCGCCACAGCACGCCGCTCAGCACCGCCGACGTCTCCCCCAGCGGGAAGGCGCAGACGTCGACCGCCGGCGCGCCGCCTGCGGGCGCGCCGCCGAGCAGGCGGTCCAGGACATCGCCGCCGCCGGCCGGCAGGTCCGTGGCCGCGACCTCCCCGGGCCAGCCGCCCGGCAGGGGGCCGCCGCGCGCGGGGACCGCCCCCCAGGGCTCTCCGGCGCCGCGCAGCACGAAGTGGGCGAAATGGTGCTTGTTGGGGTTGAAGTACCGCCCCACCGTCAGCAACCGTTCCACCGATGCGGGTTCGGGCTCGCCCTCGACCTGCCAGAACGTGTGGAACTCGGCCCTCGCCAGGCCGGCGAGGTGCTCGCCGCCTTCGAGGCGGCGTCGCATGACGCGACCGGCGGTGGCCGCGTGCAGGTCCACGCCCTTGTGGCAGGTCATCAAGGTATGCTGAATGATCATCCTTCGCCTCTCCGAAGGCAAGGGCCGTCTCGGTCGCCCGGCCCCGTCAACCTTCTGGAATCAGCAGAGTTCCACCAATCGCCGCAGGACCGCCAGCCCCGGTCCGGCCCCCAGCTGGGCGCCGTGCTCCCCGATCCGCTCCCGCCGCCGCCGGCCCCAGGGGTGGTCGAGGTCCTCGGGCACCTGGAACAGCCAGGCCGCGCGTTCGGGGTGCGGCATCATCGCCAGGACGTTGCCCGCGGGGTTGGTGATGGCCGCCGTGGCCAACGCCGACCCGTTGGGGTTGCCGGGACCGCCCCCGTCCGGCTCCGCCGCGGCGTAGCGGTAGGCGAGCAGGCCGTCGGCGCGCAGCCCCGCGAAGAACGCGGGGTCCTCGTGCGTGAACCGCCCCTCCGCGTGGGCGATCGGCACCGGCAGGGTGCGCGGCAGGCCCTCGAGGAAGCGGCAGCGGCTGCCGGCGACCGCCTCCAGCACCACCCAGCGCGAGAAGTAGCCGCGCCGGCCGGGGATGCGGTTCGGCGCCAGGGCCACCTCGACCCGGCCGCGCGCGAGGCCGGGCACCAGCCCCGCCTCGACCAGCACCTGGCAGCCGTTGCAGATGCCCAGGATCGGCTTGCCGGCGGCGTCGGCGGCCAGCAGGGCCTCCAGCAGCGGGTCCTTGGCCGCCACCGCGCCCGCGCGCACGCGGTCCTGGTAGGAGAAGCCGCCGGGGACCAGGTAGCCGTCGAAGCCGGCCAGTTCGGCGGCCGGCCGCGTCCAGCGGAAGATCTCGGGCCGCGCGCCGGCGGCGGCCAGGGCCCGCGCCGACTCGTCCTCGCAGTTCATGCCCGGCAGCTGCAGCACCGCGATGCGCGGCCGCGCGCCGAGGGTGACGACGACCGGCGCCGCCGGCTCGTCCGCGGCCACCGGCGGCTCGCGCCGGTCGGCCGGATCGGGCAGGCCAGGCGAGGCCAGCACCCGGGTCAGACCCTCGCGCCAGCTCAGCTCCAGCTCGTCGAGCGCGACGACGACCTCGCGGCCGGCGGCGTCGCGGACCGTGAGCGCCTCGCTGTCGACGACCTCGCCCAGGCGCGCCCAGACCGCCCCCGCCTTCGCCAGCAGCTTCTCGGCGCGCGCCGCGTCGGGCTCGCGCACCTCCACCACGAAGCCCCCGCGCTCCCCGAACAGGAACTCCCGCAGGGTCAGGCCGCGGCAGGCCTCCGGCAGCTCGACGACGGCGCCGAGCGCGGCGCGCCCCTGCGGTCCCAGCGCCATCTCGGCCAGGCACACGGCCAGGCCGCCGTCGCTGACGTCGTGCGCGGCCTGCAGCAGGCCGGCCTCGGCCAGGTCGCAGACCGCCGCGATCTCGCGCCGGGCGGCCTCGAGGTCCGTCGGCGCCAGCACGTCGCGGCCGAAGACGAGACCCGCCTCGGCGGCCAGCGTCGCGCCTGAAGTGTCGTCGGGCAGGCCCACGAGGTAGAGCCGGTCGCCGGCGGCCTTCAGCCGCTGGCTGCGGCACAGCGTGACGTCGGCCACGTTGCCCACGCAGGCGATGATCGGCGAGGGGGCCACGGTGCGCCCGGCGGCGCTCTGGTTGTAGAGCGAGACGTTGCCCGAGACCACCGGCAGCGGCTCGCCGCCGCGCGCGTGCAGCGTGACGCCGCGGCAGGCGTCGCCGACGCCGCGCACCGCCTCGCGGAACTGGCGGAAGACCTCGGGGACCTCGGGGTTGCCGAAGTTGAGGCAGTCGGTCACCGCGGCAGGCCGGCCGCCGACGCAGGCCACGTTGCGCGCCGCCTCGACCACGGCGCGCACGCCGGCCTGGTAGGGATCGCGCAGGCCGACCAGGGGGTTGCCGTCGACGCTGACCGCCACGCCCAGGACGCTGCCCGGCACCGGGGCCACCACGCCGGCGTCGGCCTCGCCGGGGCGCAGCACGGTGCAGCCGCGCACCTCGGGGTCGTAGTGCCGGTAGAGGTGCTCGCGCGAGGCCGCGTTGAGGTGGCCCAGCAGCCGCAGCCACTCGCCGGCGATCAGCGCGTCGGGGGCCTCGGCCGCGCGGGCGGGCGCGGGCGCGGGCGCCGGCGGCGGCGCCTCGGCGCGGGCGTAGGCGATGCCGCAGGTGACCGTCGCGATGGGCGCCTCGCAGAGCACGCGGTCGCCGTGGCGCAGCCGGTAGACGCCGTCGGTGGTGGCGCTGCCGATGCGCCGCGCGCACGCCCCCTCGTAGAGGTCGGGCAGGGCGAAGTCCTCGTTGTAGACCTTCAGCACCTCGGCCGTGAAGCGGGCCGGCACGGCCAGGCCGTAGCGCTCCTGCGTCTCGGAGCAGGCGATCACGCGCGCGGGCACGTCCACGCCGGAGGTGTGGACCAGGGCCAGGTCGACGTCGCAGCCGAAGCCGCCGGCGTCGGCCAGCTCGCTGGTGACGCAGCTGACGCCGCCCGCGCCGAGGTCCTTGAAGCCGACGACGATCCCGCGCTCGCGCGCCAGGCGCAGCACCTCGCGGTTGGCGACGGTCAGCACGCGCTTCAGGAACGGGTCGGGCACCTGCACCGAACCCTTGTTCTCCATCGCCGCGCCGGCGTCCAGGGTCGCCGAGGCGAAGGCGGCGCCGCCCATGCCGCTCCAGTCGGTGGGCTTGCCGACCAGGATCAGGTCGTAGGGTTCCTCGCGGGCCTGCGGCGGCACCGCGGAGTGGGTGATGTGGTCGGCCGGCACCAGGCCCAGGGCCACCACGTTCACCAGGCAGTTGTCGTCGAAGGAGGGGTGGAAGTAGACGTCGCCGCCCAGGTTCGGCACGCCCAGGGCGTTGCCGTACTCCCAGATGCCGGTGACCACCTCGCGCGCGATGTCCAGCCGGTGCGCCCCGCCCTCCCCCAGCGGCCAGCCGAAGCGCAGCGGGTCCAGCACGCCGATCACCTCGCCGCCCATGCAGTAGACGTCGCGCACGATGCCGCCGATGCCGGTGGCCGCCCCCTCGACGGGCATGACCTGGCTGGGGTGGTTGTGGCTCTCGTGGGCGATGATGACGCCCCAGCGCACGCCGTCGACGGTGCCGAAGTCCACGATGCCCGCGTCCTCGACCGGACCCACGATGACGTTGCTGCCGGTGGTCGGCAGGAACTCCTTGAGCGTGGGCCGGCTGCTCTTGTAGGAGCAGTGCTCGCTCCACATGGTGTCGAAGAGGGTCAGCTCGGCGAGCGTGGGGTCGCGGCCCAGCAGGTCGCGGACGCGGCGGGCCTCGGCGGCGGCGAGGGTCAGGGCGTGGGCGCGCAGCGCCCGCACCAGGGCCGCGTCGTCGAGGGCGGCGACGTCGACGGTGTCGAAGGAGGGATCGCGGGCCATGCCGGCTCCTCTCGCCTATTCCTGGGCCAGGGTCCTGGCGAACAGCTGCCCGACGTGGCGGCGGTGCCAGGCCGGGTCGAAGCAGCGGTCGAGCTCGCCCGCCGGGAGCCGGGACGCGACGGCGGGGTCGCGCCGCAGGGCCTCGCGGAAGTCGGCGCCCTCGTCCCAGACGCGCATCGCGCAGCGCTGCACCGCGGCGTAGGCGTCCTCGCGCGGGACGCCGGCGCGCACCAGCGCCAGCAGCACCGTCTGGCTGTAGACCATGCCCCGGGCGCGGTCCATGTTCTCGAGCATGCGCTCGGGGAACACGACCAGCCCGCCGATCAGCCAGGTCATCTTCTGCAGCATGTAGTGCAGGACGTGGCAGGCGTCGGGGAAGATGATCCGCTCGACGCTGCTGTGGCTGATGTCGCGCTCGTGCCAGAGCGCGACGTTCTCCAGCGCGGTGTGGGCGTAGCCGCGCAGCAGGCGGGCCATGCCGGTGATCCGCTCGCTGACGATGGGGTTCTTCTTGTGCGGCATCGCCGAGGAGCCCTTCTGGCCCGCGCCGAACGGCTCCTCGACCTCGTGGACGTCGGTGCGCTGCAGGTTGCGGATCTCGACGGCCATCTGCTCCAGCGTCGCGCCGGCCAGGGCCAGCGCGTTCAGGAAGGCCGCGTGGCGGTCGCGCTGCAGCACCTGCGTCGCCACCGGGGCGACCGCCAGGCCCAGGCGCCGCATGGTCTCGGCCTCGACCTCGGGGTCGAGGTGCGCCATGGTCCCCACCGCGCCGGAGATCTGCCCGACGGTGACCTCCTCGATGGCCGCGTCCAGCCGCCGCAGCGAGCGCCGCAGGGCCGACCAGTAGACCAGCAGCTTCAGGCCGAAGGTGGTGGGCTCGGCGTGGATGCCGTGGCTGCGCCCGACCATGACGGTGTCCTGGTGCTCGAGGGCGCGGGCCTTGACCGTCGCCATCAGCGCGACCAGGGCCGCCCGCAGCACCAGGCCCGACTCGCGCAGCTGGACGGCGAAGGCCGTGTCGACGAGGTCCGAGCTGGTCATCCCCTCGTGGACGAAGCGCGCCTCGGGCCCGATGTGCTCGCCGAGGTTCGTCAGGAAGGCGATGACGTCGTGCTGGACGGTCTCCTCGATCTCCAGGACCCGCGCCTCGTCGAAAGCGGCCCGCTCGCGGATGAGCCGGGCCGCCTCGGGGGGGATTTCGCCGCGGTCGGCGCGGACCTCGCAGACGACGACCTCGACCTCCTGCCAGATCTCCAGCTTGCGGCGGTTCGACCAGATGGCGAGCATGGCCGGGGTTTCGTAACGGGGAATCACGCCGCACCTCGATCCCGGGGTTCGAGAGAAGCCAACTTACATAATATCAACATCTTGCAGCCCTCTCCGTCGTGACGTCGACGGGGGACGAACGGGCAGTCGGGTCCGGACCCGCGCAACATAACCGATCGAATCTGGGAAATAAAGCGTGATTCGGGGCGCTCAGGAGCTGCCGGTCCGCCGCCGCTGCGGGTCCTCCTCCAGGACGATCGTCCCGGAAAACCGCCGCCCCTCGCGGATGGCCGTGAACTCCAGCCGGGTGCCGACCTTGGCCTCGTAGACCAGCCGGTTGAAGGTGTCGACGTCGGCCAGCTCGATGCCGTTGATCGTCAGCAGGACGTCGTACGGGACCAGGCCCGCCTTGGCCGCCGGCGAGCCCGTCGTCACGTCGCGCACGACGAAGCCGCGGGCCTCGTCCATGCCCAGCGCCTTGGCGATGGCGTCGTTGACCGGCAGGATGCCGAAGCCGACGTAGGCGCGGCGGAAGTAGCCGTACTGGTCCACCTCGCGCAGGATCCAGCGGGCGCGGTCGATGGGCACGGCGAAGCCCAGGCCGATGCTGCCGCCGCTCTCGGTGAAGATGAAGGTGTTGATGCCCACGACCTCGCCGCTGCTGTTGACCAGCGGGCCGCCGCTGTTGCCGGGGTTGATCGCCGCGTCGGTCTGGATCATGCCCAGGAAGATCTGCTGGTCCGAGCCGGTGCGCTTGATGTCGCGGTTGACGGCGCTGACCACCCCGACGGTCACCGTCGGCTGCGTGTCGGCCAGCAGGTAGCCGAAGGGCGAGCCGATGGCGATGGCCCACTCCCCGATGAACAGGCGCGTGTCCTCGGCGGCCATGACCGCCGTCGGCAGGTTCGACGGCACCTCGCCGGCGATCTGCAGCAGCGCCAGGTCCCAGGTCGGGACCATCTCCAGGACCTGGGCCGTGTACTGCCGGCCGTCGTGCAGCGAGACCAGCAGCTCGTCCGCGTTCTCGACCACGTGGACGTTGGTCAGGATGTGGCCCTGCTGCGAGACGATGACGCCCGAGCCCAGGTTCGAGACGTCCTGGCGGAAGGCGCGCTGCGGGAACATGCCGGGGTAGAAGCGCTCGAAGTACTCCCAGCCGCGCGGGGCCAGGGTGCGCGTGACCGTCCGGTGCTGGATGGCGTTGATGCTGACCACCGCGGGCGCGACCCGCTCGGTGGCCGTGACGATGGCGTTGCGCCGCCCCTGCTCGATCGCGGCCGGCGAGCCGACCGGGACCTCGCGCACCACGACCGTGTCGCGGCCGTCGGCGGTCGCGGCGGGCGCGACGGTCCGGCGGCCCAGCAGGAAGGCCGAGCCCAGCAGCAGGCCGAACAACAGGCCGATGACGATGCCGGTCCAGACGGGCGCCTTGCGCACGGTTCACCTCCGGGACGCGCGGCGGCGCGCGTTCCCGTTTTCAACGCGTCAGCCCTGCAGCTTGTTCCAGTCCTTCATGAAGGCGGCGATCCCCTGGTCGGTCAGCGGGTGCTGGACCAGCTGCTTGATGACCTTGTGCGGGATCGTGGCGATGTCGGCGCCCAGCAGGGCCGCCCGCACCACGTGGTCGGGGTGGCGCACGCTGGCCACGATGATCTCGGTGCCGATCTCGTACTTCTCGAAGACCGTGACGATGTCCTCGATCAGGCCCATGCCGTCCTGGCTGATGTCGTCCAGCCGGCCGACGAAGGGCGACACGTAGGCGGCGCCCGCCTTGGCGGCCAGCAGCGCCTGGCTGACCGTGAAGCACAGCGTCATGTTGACGGGGATGCCCTCGTCGGACAGGGCGCGGGTCGCCTTCAGGCCGTCGATGGTCAGCGGGATCTTCACCACGAGGTGCTCGCTGATCCCGGACAGGCGCTTGCCCTCCTTGATCATCCCCGCGGCGTCGAGCGCGACGACCTCGCCCGAGACCGGCCCCTCGACCAGGTCGCAGATCTCCTTGAGCAGCTTGTCGGTGTCCTTGCGGCCGGCGCGGGCCATCAGGCTGGGGTTGGTCGTGACGCCGTCCAGCACGCCCATCGACAGGGCGTCGCGGATCTCGTCGAGGTCGGCGGTGTCGATGAAGAACTTCATGGGGTCGCCTCCGGGGTCGGTTTTTCGGCAGGATCTCCAGGGTGGTCGGGGTCGTCGAGCTCGGGCGGGTAGCCGACGTCGGCCAGGTACAGGCCGCAGGCCGGGGCCATGCCGCCGGCGACGCGCCGGTCGCGGGCCTCCAGGATCGCCGTGACGTCCTCGGGGCGGCGCCTGCCCGCGCCCACCTCCACCAGCACGCCGGTCATCGTGCGCACCATGTGGTGCAGGAAGCGGTCGGCCCGGACGTGCAGGATAGCCGAGCCGTCGGCCCACTCCAAGCGGCAATCGGTCACGTCGCAGTCGTTGGTCGGGTTCAGCGAGGCCGTCTTGCACAGGCTGCTGCAGTCGCGCCGGCCGCGGAACCGGGCGCAGGCGGCGTCCATGGCGCCGCGGTCCAGCGGCTCGCCGGGGCACCAGGCGAAGCGGCGCCGGAACAGGTCGCCCTGCAGGTCGAGGCGGTACTCGTAGCGGCGCCAGCGCGCCGAGAAGCGCGCGTGGAACGCTGGGCTCACCTCGCGCACGTCCAGCACCTGCAGGTCGCGCGGCGCGAAGCGGGGCAGCACGCGCGCCAGGCGCGCCACCTCGTCGGCGTTCAGGCCCCGGGCGTGCGCGGTCTGCCGCAGGGCGTGGACCCCGGCGTCGGTGCGGCCGGCGCCCGGCGGCAGGCAGGGCCGGCCGAGCAGGCGCTCCAGCATCAGGGCCAGCTCGCCCTGGACGGTGCGCAGGCCGAGCTGCCACTGCCAGCCGTGGAAGTCGGTGCCGTCGTAGGCCAGGTCGATGCGCGCGGTGCGGTCCAACTCAAACGCTCCGAGAACGCGCGGCCAGCAGGTCGGCGATCTGCACGGCGTTCAGGGCCGCGCCCTTGCGCACGTTGTCGGCCACCACCCACAGCTGCACCACCTCGGGGCGGCCCTCCTCCCCCCGCACGCGCCCGACGAAGACCGGGTCCGCGCCGTCGGCCTCCAGCGGCGTGGCGTAGGCGTGCGGCGACTCGGCCACGACCAGGCCGGGAGCGGCGCGCAGGGCGGCGACGACCTCGTCGCGCGGCGCGGCCCGCCCGCAGACGCAGCGCACCGCGGCCGCGTGCCCGGTCCAGACCGGCACGCGCGTGGCCGTGCAGGTCACCGCGAGCCGCGGCAGGCCCAGGATCTTGCGCAGCTCGCGCACGACCTTGTCCTCCTCCTCGAAGCTGCCGTCGGGCAGGGCGGCGCCGATCTCCGGCAGCACGTTCAGGGCGAGGCGGCGCGGGAAGGCGCCGGTGCCGGTCTGGTCCGGCGAGGCGTGCCCCTCGCGCAGTCCCGGCAGGCAGGCCTGCAGCTCGACCGCCAGCGCCTGGCGGGCGCGGCCGCCCGCCCCGGACGAGGACTGCAGGGTGGTGACGTGGCAGGCCTTCAGGCCGAAGGCCCGCTGCAGGGGCGCCACCGCGGCGGCCACCTGGATCGTGGAGCAGTTCGGGTTGGCGACGATGCCCGGGCGCTGCGGCAGGGTCGCGGCGTTGATCTCCGGCACCACCAGCGGCACGTCGGGGTCCATCCGCCAGGCCGAGGAGTTGTCGATGACCCACGACCCGGCCTGCGCGAAGCGCGGCGCGTAGGTGCGGCTGGCGGCGCCCCCGGCGCTGAACAGGGCCATCTCGACGCCGGCGATGCCGCTCGCCGCGGCGTCCGTGCAGGTCACCGCCCGGCCGCGGAAGGTCAGGACCTCGCCCGCCGAGCGCGCGGAGGTCAGCAGCAGCGGCGGCTCGTCGACCCAGTCGCGGGTCTCGAGCAGGGTCAGCATGGTGCGGCCCACCAGTCCGGTGGCGCCGAGCAGGGCGGTGCGCATGGGGAGACTCCCGGATTCTCGGTACGGGGGCGCGGCGAAGGCTGCAGTGTAGCAACGGGAACCCCGGCGGTCAAAGGCCGCGCGGCGTGGACACCGCCGCGGGGGGATGCTAGGGTGGGGCGGCCCCGAACCGGAGGAACGGCATGCGACGGGTCCCGACATCGATCCTGCTGCTCGCGGCGGCCTGCGCCCTGGCCGCGGCCGGCTGCTCCCCGCCGGCGGACCGCGCCGCCAAGCAGCGCGTCCTGCTGCGCTGGGAGGACCGCCGCCTGGCCGACGCCGACTCCCTGTCCACCTTCCTGCGCGACGGCGACGCCCACGTCCGGCTGGCCGCGATGCGCGCCGCCGGCCGCATCGGCCGCACCGGCGCCCTGACCGAACTGATCGCCGGCCTGGCCGACGCGAGCCCCACCGTCCGCGTCGCGGCCGCCGAGGCGCTGGGACTGTTGGGCGACGCCTCGGCCGCCGAGCCCCTGGTCCGCGCCCTGGAGGGCAACGGCCCCGAGGTGCGCCGGGCGGTGCTGTTCGCGCTGGCGCGCGTGCGCAACGACGGCGCCGCCCTGATGACCGTCGCCCGCGACGGCACGCGCGACGAGGCGGCCCTGGCCTGGAACGCCCTGCGCGACCGCGCCGCCGACGCCGACACCACGGCCCTGGCCGACGCCGTGCGCGTCGGGCTGGAGCGCCCCGAGGTCGACGTGCTGTGGCGCGTCCTGCGCTGCGCCGAGCGGGTGCCGGTGCCCGGCCTCGTCGCCGACGTCGCGCCCTTCGCGCGCCACCTCGACGCCCAGGTGCGGGTGCACGCCTGCCGCGCCCTGGCGGCCCTCGGCGAGCGGGGCAACGGCCTGGCCGCCTACGCCGGCCTGGTCGCCGGCGGCGAGGACCCGGGCCGCTTCACGCGGCGCGACCGCGCGCGCATCGACATCGCCCGCCTGCGCGGCCTCGGCCGCCTCGGCGCCGCGGCCCTGCGCGACAGCGCCGACGCCCAGCCGCTGGTGGGGCAGCTCGGCGAGGGCGCGCGCAGCCCCGATCCCCACGTGGCCCGCACGGCGCTGGAGGCGATGGCCGAGGTCGCGGCCGGTTCGCCCCTGCCGGTCGAGGCGCGCGCCCGCGACAGCCTGCTGCCGGTCTGGCGGCTGCGCCTGCTGCAGAGCGCGCAGAACGGCTGCTCGCCCGCGGTGACCGAACCGGTCGTGCGCGCGGCGGCCGCCCGGGCCTGCATCGCCCTGCGCGGCGCGGGGGTCCAGGACCTGCCGTTCTGGCCGGCCCTGTCCGCCGACACCCATCCCCTGGTGCAGGAGGCGGTCCGGGACGGCCTGCTGCGCCACGCGTTCGACCCGGACCAGGTCGCGGCGAGTTGCGGGGAGCTCGACGGGCTCGCGCCCCGCCTGCGCCTGATCGCCCTGGACGCCCTGCCGGCGGCGCTGGCCAGGCTCCGGCAGGAAGGCCACGCCCCCGCCGCGCAGGCCCGCGCCCGCGAGGCCGTGGAGACGGCCCTGCGCCGGGCCGCCCTGGGCGGCGATCCCTACGCCGCGGCCTCGGCCTGCGGTCTGCTGGGCGGCCACGCCTCGGCGCGCAACCTCGGGGTGCTCGCGCGCGCCTGGTCGCGGGCCGCGGGCCCGGCCGGCGACGACGTCCGCCGCGGCGTGCTGCAGGCGCTGACCGCGTTCGCCGCCGACACGAGCTTCGCCGTGCCCGACACCCTGCGCGCCCGCACCGTCGCGCTGCTGGAGCAGGGCTTCGACCACGACCGGCTGCAGGTGCGCAGCGAGGCCCGCGCCGCCGCCGCCGCGCTGCTGCTGACCGCCCCGGTGCTGATCCCGAGCGAGGCCAGCCTGCTGGAGACCCTGCCGGCCGCCGCGCGCGACCCGCGCCAGACCGCGGCCGCGCTGCCCGCGAAGGCGCCCCGCCTGCTCTGCCGCACGCCCCGCGGCTCGTTCACCATCGCGCTGGAGACCGACGTCGCCCCGCGCACCTGCGCGGCGATCGTGCAGCTGGCGCGCGAGGGGTTCTACGCCGGCGGCGTCTTCCACCGGGTCGTGCCCGACTTCGTCATCCAGGGCGGCGACCCCGGCGGCACCGGCTGGGGCGGCCCCGGCTACACCCTGCGCAGCGAGTGGAGCAGCCGGCCGTTCCTGCGCGGGACCGTCGGCATCGCCCACTCCGGGAAGGACACCGACGGCAGCCAGTTCTTCGTCTGCCTCTCCCCGCAACCCCACCTGGACGGCCGCTACACGGTGTTCGGCCGGGTGGTCGAGGGGATGGAGGTTGCGGAATCGGTGCAACCCGACGATCAATTCACCCTGACGATCGTGGAATGACCCGCCCTCGAGGAGGATGAAATGTCGCGTGGAATCCTGGTCCTGATCGGCGTGCTGGCCCTGATCGCCGTGGTGGCGTTCGCCCTGGTCGGCAAGTACAACTCCCTGGTCGGCCTGCAGGAAGGCGTCGACGGCCAGTGGGGCAACGTGGAGAACGTGTACCAGCGCCGGGCCGACCTGATCCCGAACCTGGTCAACACGGTCAAGGGCTACGCCGCCCACGAGAGCGAGACGCTCGAAGCGGTGATCCGCGCCCGCGCCGAGGCCACCAAGGTCACGGTCGAGGCCACCCCCGAGAACCTGAACGACCCGGCGTTCCTGCAGCGCTTCCAGCAGGCCCAGCAGGGCCTCAGCGGCGCCCTGTCGCGCCTGATGGTCGTGGCCGAGCAGTACCCCGACCTCAAGGCCAACCAGAACTTCCTGGAGCTGCAGTCCCAGCTCGAGGGCACCGAGAACCGCATCGCCGTCGAGCGCCGCCGCTTCAACGAGACGGCCCAGAACTACAACACGCAGATCCGGCGCTTCCCGGCCAGCGTGATCGCCGGCATGTTCGGCTTCGACAAGCGGGCCTACTTCGAGGCCCAGGAGGGCAGCGAGAAGGCGCCCGAGGTGAAGTTCTAGGATGACGACGCCGGGCGCAGCCCGAGGAGGCGCGATGCCACGTTCCGTGGTCCACACCAGGCACCTGCTCCTCGCGGCGCTGACGCTCCTGCTGCTCGCGACGGCGGCGGCGGCCGCGCTGCCGCCGCCGCCGTCCACCTACTTCACCGACGGGGTGGGCGTGGTCTCGCGGGAGGAGGCGGCGGCCCTCGCGAACGAGCTGGAGGCCTTCCACCGGCGCACCGGCATCCAGTTCGTGATCGCCGTGCTGCCGGAGCTCGACGGCGAGATCGCCGACTACACCAACCGCCTGTTCGAGCACTGGAAGATCGGCAGCCGCGAGCGGCTCGACGGCGTGCTGTTCGCGGTCTTCCCGCGCCAGCGGGCGTCGCGGCTCGAGGTCGCCTACGAGAACGAGGAGCAGCTGACCGACGCGGTCTCGCGCAACATCATCCAGGAGATGCAGCAGATCCCGTCGGACCAGGCGTTCCGGCGCTTCGCGCTGGTCATGGTCCGCGTGGCCCAGCGCGTGGCGCCGGACGACCCGCTGGCCCAGGGACAGTTCGGCCAGACGCCCCGCGAAACGAGCGGGCGCCGCAGCCGCGGGCTCGGCGGCCTGCTGCTGCCCCTGATCCTGATCGCGCTGATCGGCGGCGGCGGCGCCGGCCGCAGCCGCTGGCTCGGCCCGCTGATCGTGGCCTCGGCGATGTCCGGCGGCCGCGGCGGTCGCGGCGGCGGCTGGGGCGGCGGCGGGTTCGGCGGCGGCGGTGGCGGTGGCGGGTTCAGCGGCGGCGGCGGCTTCAGCGGCGGCGGCGGCGCGAGCGGAGGTTGGTGACATGGCGAATCGCAGCAGCGTGCCCCGCAAGTTCTTCAGCCGCGACGAGCAGCGGCGGATCGTGGCGGCCATCCACGCGGCCGAGCAGCGCACCAGCGGCGAGATCCGCTTCCACGTCGAGCGGGACGTGCCCAAGGGCGAGCCGGCGAACGGCGACCCCTACCTGCGGGCGCGGGAGCTGTTCGGCAGGATGGGGATGCACGCCACCGGCGAGCGCAACGGCGTGCTGGTCTACCTGGCGGTGCGGGCGCGGCGCTTCGCGATCGTCGGGGACGAGGAACTGCACCTTCGCGTCGGCGACGACTTCTGGCAGGACGTGGCGGCGCTGATGGCCGCGCGGTTCGCGGCGGACGACTTCGCCGGCGGCATCGAGGCGGGCATCGCGCGGATCGGCGAGAAGCTGCGGGAGCACTTCCCGCACCGGGACGACGACGCCAACGAGCTCAGCGACGACATCTCGTTCGGCAAGGACTGACGCGCGCGGCCGTCACCGCGCCGCAGCACCCGCCCACCGCACCACCCGCAACCCCACCCCCGCGTTGGACACCCGGGGATCGGTGGCGCTGCGCGCCGCCGACCGGCACGCCTCCAGCGGGCTCACCCAGCCGCCGCCGCGGATCACCTTCATCGTGCCGGCTTCGGGTCCCGCGGGATCGACGCCCTCGCCCGCCGACCCGGGCTCGTACCAGTCCCAGCACCACTCGTAGACGTTGCCGTGCATGTCGTGCAGCCCCCACGCGTTGGCCAGGAGACCGCCGACCTCGGCGGGACCGTCGGGGCCGTCGGGATCGCCGCCGGCGAGGTTGTCGTCGTCGACGTCGGTGACGCAGAAGACGCCGACCTGGGACAGCACCCCGTCGTCCACGCAGCCCTGCGCGGCGGCCGACCCGTTGCAGTAGGCCGTGCCGGTGCTGGCGCGGCAGGCGATCTCCCACTCCGCCTCGGTCGGCAGGCGGTAGCCGGCGGCGTCGCGGTCCCAGGCGACCGCCGCGCCGTCGATGTCGTAGGCCGGGGCCAGCCCCTCGCGCAGCGACAGCGCGTTGCAGTAGGCCACGGCGTCGAACCAGTCGACCTGCTCGACGGGCCGGTCGTCGCCGACGAAGTAGCTCGGGTAGCCGCCGACCAGCGCCGCGTACTCGCCCTGGGTCACCTCGTGCCTCGACACGAACAGGGCCCGCGTCAGGGTGACGGCGTGGAGGGCTTCGTCCGCCTCGTGGCCCGACTCGTCCGCGGGGCTGCCCAGCGTGTCCCGCCCGGCCGGCACGTAGGCGAAGCCCGCCGGGATCGGCTCGCCGTCCGGCATCGCGACCGCGGCGGGGTTCGAGAGGTCCGAGCGCCAGCCGTCGTAGACGAAGCGCAGGCGGAAGACGAGGGTCGCGCCGCCGGGCAGGTTGTGGAGGTCGAACGTCTGCACATCGCCGGGGACCCCGGGCAGCGGCGGCTCGACGGCGGTCGCGGCGGACCAGTCGGCGTCGGCGAAGGAGCCCTCGCGGTAGCGGATCTCGTAGGACGAGGCCACGCCGCCGTCGACCGTGGGCGACGTCCAGGCCAGGGACACCGAGTGCGGCGTGAGCAGCGCCGCGGCGAGGTCGGCGACCGGGTCGGCGTCGTAGACCGGGGCGGCCGCCTCGTCGCCGCAGCCGGACAGGGCCAAGGGCAGCAGGGCGGCGAGCAGGGCGGTGCGGGTGCGCATCGGGATCTCCGGATCGCGTTCGGGGATGACGGCCGGTCGCCGGGGACCATGGCTGAACGGGCGGACGGCCCCGTTCCTGCGAGGCGGGACCTCACGGTCGGAAGTCGGGCGCCCGGCGGCACGTCGCGGTGGTGTTGACGCCGCGACGGCGGGCGTGGGACACTCGTGGAAAGGTCGGTGAAGGGATCCGGTCGGTCAAGGGGGGGGTGTCGGCGATGAGATTCCCTGACGGTTCGACGCGTGCGTTTCCCTGGTCCGTGCTGGCCGCCGTCGCGGCGCTGGTGATCGTGGGGCCGGCCGCCCCCCCCGCCGCGGCCGCGCCGGTCGCCGCCGCCGCGGCGCGCGCGGTCGCCGCAGCCCGCCTCGGTCCGGCCGCGGCCGGCGGCGCCGCCATCGCCTGGCAGCAGGAGATCGTCGCCGACGGACGCGTCGTGGCCCACGTGTTCGGGCTCGATCCCGCCGGCTACGTCGTGGTGACGGCCGACACCGACCTGCCGCCCATCGTCGCCTACGCGACCGACGCCCCCTGCCCGCGCGAGGGCCTGGCCGACAGCCCCCTGGCGCGGCTCGTGGCCGCCGACCTCGCGAACCGGCTCGCGGGGCGCGCGCTCGTCGCGCCGTCGGTGACGGCGGCGCACCACGCGCTCTGGGAGCAGCTGCTGGCGGGCAGCCCGCCGCCGGCCGCCGCACGCTTCGAGCAGTGGCCGCCCGCCGGCACCACCCCGACCGGCGGCTGGCTCGCCGGCAACTGGACGCAGAACGCGCCCTACAACGCCCTCTGCCCCCTGGACGTGGCCCACGGCAGCGCGCGCAGCCTCGCGGGGTGCCCGGCGGTCGCGATGGCGATGATCCTCGACTACCGCCGCCTCCTGCCCGGCGCGAAGTTCGACGGCGGCGACCGCTACTGGCACGCCTACGCCGGCAACTACTACTGGGTGCCCGACGCCGCGGCGACGTACGCCTTCCCGGACTTCGACGCGCTCAACGGCCACCTCGCGACGGTGTCGGCGCACTGGGGCGCCGGCACGCCGCTGACCAACACCGACAAGGCCGCGCTCGTGTTCGCGTGCGGGGTCGCCGCCCGGCAGGTCTTCAGCGCCTCCGGCTCGGGGACCTTCGGCGTCGACCAGGCCTTCGACGCGTACGTGCGCTGCGGCTACGGCTGCCGGCTGCTGACCGACGCGGACCCGGACCTGTACACGTCCCTGGCCGCGAACATGCGCGACGCCCGCCCCGCGCACCTGGCCGTGGTCGACCCCGCCTGGAGCATGGGGCACAACGTGGTCGTCGACGGCTGGAACAGCGACGACGACTTCCACCTGAACTTCGGCTGGGGCGGCGCCTACAACGGCTGGTACAAGCTGCCGCAGGAGATGCCCTACGGGCTGACGGTCGTCGAGGGCGCGGTCGTCGACATCTTCCCGGCGGCGACCGCCGCCGGCGACGCCGTCCCGTTCGCGGGCGCCGAGGTCGCGCTGGCGTGCGCGCCGAATCCCTGCAACCCGCGCACGGCGGTCAGCTTCGACCTGCCGGCGGCCGGGCCCGTGCGGCTGGCGGTGTTCGATGCGGCCGGTCGGCTGGTGCGCGTGCTGGTGGACGGGCCCCTGCCGTCGGGCCCGCAGCGCGTGGTATGGGACGGTCGCGACCGGTCGGGGCGGGAGGTCGCATCCGGAGGGTATCTGGTCCGCATCGCGCACGGCGGGGGACGCGGGGGCGTGAAGGTGCAGCTGGTGCGGTAGGCTGAAACGAGCCGGGGAGCCGCCCCAGGCGGCTCCCCGGCTCCCTCGATCCCGGACACCGCCGCTCAGACCGGCGACGCCGCCTTCTCGGCTTCCAGACGCGCCCGTGCGCCGTCCATCATCCCGGCGAACCACTGGCCGAACCGGAGCTCGAGGTGGTCGAGCGCCAGCGTGGGCACCGGCGTCATCGCCGCCGCGCCGCCGGCGTACGGCTGCCGCGCCAGCGCACCCATCGGGGGCGTCCAGACGCCGTCCGCGTCGGCGCTGTCGACCTTCACGTTCCCGTAGGCCGGCACGACCCGCTGGATCTCGGCGAAGACCTCCGCCGGGTCGGCGTACTTCATCTTGAACCGGTAGCCCATCTGGGCGCCGAGCTGGCAGAGGACCTGCCACGTTTCGAGCGCGGTCGCCGGCGGCACGGCGCGGCGCACGGCCTGCACCCGCCGCTCGCTGTTGGTCAGCGTGCCCGACGTCTCGGCCATCGCCGACAGCGGCAGCACGGCGTTGGCCAGGCGGGCGGTCGGCGTCAGGAACAGGTCCATCACGACCAGGAAGTCGGCGGCGCACAGGCCCTCGCTCAGCTCGACCGGGAAGCCGGGCGCGCCGACGGGGTCCTCCCCGATCACGATCGCGACCTTGATCTTCTTGTCGCGCAGCTTGGCGGCCAGATCGGCGCCGGCGCCGGCGTTGCCGCCCAGGGCCACGCACCACTCCTTCTCGAACTCCGCCACGACCGCGCCGTCGCCGGCCGGCGCGTAGCCCGGGAACCACTCCGGGCTGGCGCCCAGGTCCAGGAGCCCCTGCATGTTGGCCTTCTCGTGCATGGCGAGCAGGGTGCAGCCGAGCGCTTCGGCGGCGTCCGCGTACAGGCGCAGGTCGCCGGCCGCGCGCGCGCCGCGGTAGTCGCGGTTGCACACGAAGACCTTCAGGATGCTCTTGGACAGGATGGCCGCCGCCGCCGCCAGCGAGCCGGGGTCCAGGTCCGCGGTCCCCGCCTCGCGCGCGAGCGCCGCGAGGGCCTCGCGGCCGTCGAACGCACCCGGCGCGCCCTCCCCGTAGGCGCGCAGCAGCGCCAGCACGGCCCGGGTCTGGGTCCCGTCCTCGCAGCGCAGGAAGACGTCGGCATGGCGCGACGTGCGGTTGCCCTGCGGCCCGACGTAGATGAGGCGGGCGCCCTTGCGGACGGCCTTCTTGATCATCAGGTCGGCCACGAAGTGCTCGTCGCAGGTATCGGATCCCGCGACGACGATCGCCTGCGCATCCTCCAGCTCCCGGTAGGTCGCCGTCGAGACGACGTCGGGGCAGGCCAGTTCCCGGTTGACGAGATGCGCGAGCGACGACACCTGGTGCGTCCCCAGCGCGATGCGCGCGAACTTCTGCGCGAGGTAGATCTCCTCGTTGGTCAGGCGCGGCGAGACGAACACCGCCACCTCGTCGCCGCCGTGCTTGCGGCGCAGCTCCTTGAGGCGCATCGCGGTGAAGGCGATCGTCTCGTCGACCGACGACTCCTGCAGCTCGCGGCCGGCGCGGATCCGGGCGTCCAGGAGCCGGTCGGCCGCGCGCACGTAGCCGTAGCCGAAGCGGCCCTTGCGGCAGTGGTTGCCGTCGGTGACGCCGTCGTCGTCGTTGCGCGAGGCCTTCACCAGCGCGTCGCCGTAGGTGTCGTAGTTGAGCTTGCAGCCGACGCCGCAGTAGGTGCAGACCGTCGGCGTCTTGTCCGTGGGCCACGGGCCGGGCTTCGCCAGCTGCACGACCTCGGTGATCGCGCCGGTGGGGCAGGTGCCGATGCACAGGCCGCAGGTCACGCACTCGGTGTCCAGGAGCGACCCGCCCAGCGCCGGCTTGACGGCCGTGTTGAAGCCGCGGTTGATGAAGCCGTAGGCTCCCACGCCCACCAGCTCGCTGCAGATGCGCACGCAGCGCCCGCAGAGGATGCACTTGTTGGGGTCCAGCTCGATCAGCGGGTGGCGGCGGTCGACGGCGTACTGCTTCGCCTCGCCGAGGAACTGGGTGATGTCGACCTGGTACTCGGTCGCGTACCGCCGCAGGTCGCAGTCGAACAGGGCCGTGCAGCCGCACTCGAGGCAGCGCGTCGACTCGACCTTGAGGTCGGAGGCGCTGTAGCCGGTCTCGACCTCGACGAAGCTGCGGATGCGGTCCTCGATCGGCAGCTGCGGCATCGGGCGGCGGGAATGGCGGGGCCCCTCGCGCAGGTCCTCCTGGGTGACCTTGCGGAAGGAGTCCTTGCGGCTGACGAATTCCTCGGGCTCGGCCTGCGCCTTGCCCGTGCGGACGTAGGCGTCGATGGCGTGCGCCGCCTTGCGGCCGGCCGCGATGGCCTCGATCGCCGTCGCGGCGCCGGTGACGACGTCGCCGCCGGAGAAGACGCCGTCGACGGAAGTCTCGAAGGTCTTGTCGTTCACCTGGACGGTCTGCCAGCGGGTCAGGTTCAGCGTCTCGCCGAAGGGCAGCATGTTCGGCAGGCGGCCGCCGAAGATGGCCTGCGCCTGGGTGCTCTGGCCGATCGCGGCGATGATCCAGTCGGCGGCGACCTCGAACTCGGAGCCGCGCACGGGCTTCGGGCTGCGGCGGCCCGAGGCGTCGGGCTCGCCGAGCTCCATGCGCAGGCACTCGAGGCCGGCCGCGCGGCCGTCCTTGACGAGCACGCGGGTCGGGGCGACCAGCAGGTCCAGGTGGACGCCCTCGTGCTCGGCCTCTTCGATCTCCACCGCGTTGGCCGGCATCTCGGCGCGGGTGCGCCGGTACAGCAGGCGCACCTCGTCGGCGCCCAGCCGCAGCGACGTGCGCGCGCAGTCGATGGCGGTGTTGCCGCCGCCGACGACCAGCACCCGTCCGGGCAGCTGGTGGGCGCGGCGCAGGCCGTACTCGCGCAGGAAGTCGATGCCCGGCAGCACGCCCGGCGTCTCCTCGTTCTGCACCCGCATCTTCGAGGTGTCCCAGGCGCCGATGCCCAGGAACACGGCCGCGAACCCGTCCTGCCTCAGGCTCGCGACGGTGAAGTCGCGGCCGAGGGTCATGTTGGTCGACAGCTGGACGCCCAGCTCGAGGATCTGGTTGATCTCGAGGTCGAGGGTCTCCTTCGGCAGGCGGTACTCGGGGATGCCGTAGCGCAGCATGCCGCCCGCCTCGGGCAGGCTCTCGAAGACGTGGACCGCGTAGCCGCGGATGGCCAGGTAGTAGGCGCAGGAGAGCCCCGCCGGCCCGCCGCCGACGACCGCCACGCGCTTGCCGTTGTCCGGCGCCAGCTCCGGGCGCCACGGCCGGGTCGAGCTGAGGTCGAGGTCGGCGACGTAGCGCTTGATGTAGTCGATGCCGACCGCCTCGTCCAGCAGGTTGCGCCGGCAGCCGGTGACCTCGCACGGCCGCGTGCAGACGCGCCCGCACACCGCCGGCAGCGGGTTGCGCTCCTTGATCAGCTTGATCGCGTCGTGGTACTTGCCGAGGGCCGCCAGGGCGATGTAGCCCTGGATGTCGATGCCCGCGGGGCAGCTGAGCTGGCACGGGCCGACGCAGTCGGCGTAGTGGTTCGACAGGATCAGCTCGAGCGCGGCCTGGCGCGAGCGGCGGACTTCCGGCGTGTCGGTCTCCACGACCATCCCCGCCTGCACCTTGGTCGAACAGGCGGGCAGCAGGGTGCGCGCCCCCTTGACCTTCACGACGCAGAGGAAGCAGGAGGCGAACGGCTCCAGTTGTCCGTCGTGGCAGAGCGTCGGGATGGAATCCACGCCGTGCTGGCGCGCCACCTCGAGGATGGTCTGCCGGTTGTCGGCGATGACGCGCTTGCCGTCGATTTCGAGCTTGACCAGGTCCATGACAACCTCGCTAGGAACGCACGATGGCGTGGAATTTACAGGACTTGTAGCACTCGTCGCACTGGATGCACTTCGACGGGTCGAGGTGGTGCACCTGCTTCTTGTCGCCGGTGATGGCGCCCGTCGGGCAGACGCGCCCGCACACCGTGCAGCCGGTGCAGGCCTCGGTGATCGAGTAGGTCAGCAGCTTCTGGCAGTGGTGCGCCGGGCACTTCTTGTTCGTGATGTGGGCCTCGTACTCCGAGCGGAAGTACTTCAGGGTCGTCAGCACCGGGTTCGGCGCCGTCTGGCCGAGGCCGCACAGGGAGTTGTTCTTGACCAGGTGGGCGAGCTTCTCGAGCAGCTCGATGTCGCCCTCGCGGCCCTCGCCCTCGCAGATGCGGGTCAGGATCTCCAGCATCCGCTTGGTGCCCACGCGGCAGAACGTGCACTTGCCGCACGACTCGCGCTGCGTGAAATCCAGGAAGAACCGGGCGATGTCCACCATGCAGGTGGTCTCGTCCATCACGACGAGGCCGCCCGACCCCATGATGGCGCCCGTCTTGTTGATCGACTCGTAGTCGATGACCGTGTCGTACAGCTCCGCCGGGATGCAGCCGCCGGACGGCCCGCCCATCTGCACGGCCTTGAACTTGCGGTCGCCCGCGATGCCGCCGCAGATCTCGAACACGATCTCGCGGATCGAGATGCCCATCGGCACCTCGACCAGGCCGCCGCGGCGCACCTTGCCGGCCATGGCGAAGACCTTGGTGCCCTTGCTGTTGGCGGTGCCCAGGCAGTTGAAGGCCGCGGCGCCGTTGGCGATGATCCAGGGCACGTTGGCGAACGTCTCGACGTTGTTGATGCTCGTCGGGCAGCCCCACAGGCCCTTGGTCGCGGGGAACGGCGGGCGCACGCGCGGCATGCCGCGGTGGCCCTCGATCGAGCCGATCAGGGCGGTCTCCTCGCCGCACACGAAGGCCCCCGCGCCCTCCTTCAAACGGACGTGGAAGCTGAAGTCGGTGCCCAGGATGCGGTCGCCGAGGAAGCCCCGCGCCTCGGCCTGCGCGATCGCGATGTTGAGGCGTTCGATGGCCTTGGGGTACTCCGCGCGGGCGTAGATGTAGCCGTGGTCGGCGCCGATCGCGAAACCGGCGACGGCCATGCCCTCGAGCACGGAGTGGGGATCGCTCTCCAGGACCGAGCGGTCCATGAACGCGCCCGGGTCGCCCTCGTCGGCGTTGCAGATGATGTACTTCTGCGCGCCGGCGGCCAGGCGCGTGAAGCGCCACTTCATGCCGGTCAGGAAGCCCGCGCCGCCGCGGCCGCGCAGCCCCGACTCCACGATCAGGTTGACCAGCGCGTCGGGATCGTTGTCCTGCAGGACCTTGCGCAGCGCCTCGTAGCCGCCGACCGCCAGGTACTCCTCCAGGACCTCCGGGTCGATGCGCCCGCAGTTGCGCAGCACGATCCGGTTCTGCCGCGCGAGGTACGCGCCCTCGCTGCCCCGGCCGCCGTCGCTCCAGACCAGCCACTCGTCCACCGGCCGGCCGCCCGCGACGTGCTCGTCGAGGATGCGGTCGAGCTTGTCCTCGGTGACGCCGCCGTACTGCCAGACCGTGCCCTGGTCGTCATGGACCTCGACCAGCGGCTCGATGTAGCACATGCCGAGGCAGCCGGTCTTGCCCAGTTCGAACTGCGGGCCGCCGTTGCCCGCCCGCGCTTCGAGCGAGCGGTAGATCGCCTCCGACCCCGCGGCGATGCCGCAGGTGCCCAGGCCCACGTGGATCTTCATTTCTTCACGACCTCTTCACCGGCCTGCCGGTGCTGCTTGAGGACCTTCTTGATGTCCGTGGGGCTCAGGTTGCCGTAGGTCGCGCCGTCGATCATGATGACCGGCGCGAGGCTGCAGCAGCCCAGGCACGAGACGGTCTCCAGCGTGAACTCCCGGTCCGGCGTCGTCTCGCCGTCGTGGATGCCGAAGTGCGATTCGAGCGCCTCGCTGATCGCCTTGGCGCCCGCGACGTGGCAGGCCGTGCCGTGGCAGACCCGCAGGATGTGCTTGCCGACGGGCTGGAAGCGGAACTGCGCGTAGAAGGTGGCCACCCCGTAGATCTGCGCGAGCGGCGCCCCCGTCTGCTCGCTGATCTCCTGCAGCCTCTCGCGCGCGATGTAGCCGTCCTGCGCCTGCGCCTGCTGCAGGAGCGGGATGAGCCGCCCCTCCTGGCCGGCGTAGTGCAGGGTCCGGAAATCGATCTTGTTGTGGTCGGACATCGCCCTCGTCTCCTCATTCGAATTCTTGTCGCTCGCGGTCTAGTCGTAGGGAGTCTCGAACATCCGGTTCATGAGCGACATCATGTGGTCGATGTCGCCGATGCCGCCGAGCGCGTGGCCCTGGCACCCCCGGCGGCAGCAGAACTCGACGTAGCCGCCCTTGACGAGGTTCAGCGACGTCATGGGGGCGCCGCAGAGCTTGCAGGCCAGCGGCAGGGTGAGGCTGGCCTCGCAGCGCGGGCAGCGGAACTCGACGACCGAGCCGGGCGGGAGCTCCAGATCGGTGGTGACGGAGTAGTCCCCGAACAGCGCGCTGAGGCGCATCTCGCCTTCCTGGTGCGTGTCGTGCACGTAGGCGTTCAGCAGGATCTTGCCCCCGTCCGTCAGCAAGGCCGCGCACTGCGGACAGCTCGTGTCCAGGACCAGCATCTGTTTGCTCATGGCGAACCCTCCCCTCGCTTGGCGGCGGCCTCCTCGCAGCGGGCTAGCCGCAGGAAGATGCAGTCGTCGATGATCGCTTCCTTGCGCAACACGTCCTCCACCAGCGTGGCGCAGTCGGGCGCGCCACAGGCGGCACAGTCCTTCCGGGGCAAGCGGGCGAGCAGCTCCTGCCGCTCGCGCTCGAGCGCGATCGCCCGCCGCAGGTCCTGGGCGACGGGCCGGACGGCGCGCGCCTTGATCTCCTCCTCGAAGTCGAAGAAGTGCTCCCGCATCAGCGAGCGCACCTTCTCCTCCTTGAACAGGCTCTGCGTCCCCAGCCGGCGCCCGATGTGCTGCAGGTTGCGGCCGGCCGCGTAGCGGCCTTCGATCGTCAGGCCGCCGCTGATGCAGCCGTCCGGGCAGATGTAGGCCTCGATCAGGTCGACGCTCTGGAACTTGCCGGCCTCGAGATGGTCGAAGACGTACTGGACGTCGCGCAGGCTGTGCACCGACATCGTGTTGGTGTTGCGCATGCCCATCAGCTCGCCGCCCGACATCGCCCAGCGGATCCCGGCGCGGCTGATCTGGTCGTCGCGCTCCTCCGCCCCGCCGAGCTTCATGGCCTTCAGCAGCGGCCCGCAGATCTCGCTGATGGCGAAGGCGCCGTCGACGTTGGACTGCTCCAGGCCGACGGGCGCCACGATCGAGTTCATGATCGCCGTGCACGGGGTGATGAAGAAGATCCCGATGTCCTGCGGCTGGAGCTGCTGCTCGGCGGCGACCCGCCGTCGCAGCACCTTGGCGGCCAGCTCCCGCGGGGTTTCGATCTGGACCAGGTTGTCGAGCAGGTCCGGGTAGCGGACCTGCACCAGCCGCACGATCGCCGGGCAGGTGACCGAGATCTTCGGCCACGGGCCGGCCGCTTCGCCGAACGAGGCGTCGATGGCGCCGGCGACCATCTCGTTCATCCACGACATGTCGTAGGCCCGGTCGAACCCGAGGCGGGTCAGCCCGTGGAGCACCTGGCTGGGATGGATGTCGCGGCCGAACTGGGCGTACAGGGTCATCGACGGGATGGCGACCTTGTACTTGAAGCGCGCGAGGTCGGCGGGGGTCGACAGCCGGGCCTGCACCGCGTCGTAGCGGCAGGCGCGGATGCACGCGTCGCAGTCGATGCACAGATCCGGCTTGACGACCGCGCAGCCGGCGGCGACGCGGATCGCCTTCGTCGGGCAGACCTGGCTGCAGGCGACGCAGCCCACGCACCGGGCCGGATCGAAGAGGATGGAAGGTTCGCGGGCGACCATCTGTTTCAGCCCTGGAGGTGGATGGTGTAACGCAAGGTCGTCCCCACGCCCGGCGTCGAGATGATCTCGAACTCGTCGGTGTTGCGCCTGATGTTGGGCAGCCCCAGTCCGGCGCCGAAACCGCGCTGGCGCATCCGCGGCGTGGCGGTGGAGTAGCCCTCCTGGAGGGCCTGCCCGATGTCGGGGATGCCCTGGCCGCGGTCGGACAGGATCACGCGCACCGCGTCCGGCAGCACCTGCAGCTGCATCTCGGCCTCTTGCGCGTACATGATGACGTTCATCTCCGCCTCGAAGTTGGCGATCGAGAGGCGGCGGATGACCGCGGGGTCCAGCCCGAACTGCTTGAGGATCGCCTTGATCTTCGCGGCCGCTTCGCCGCCGTGCTCGAAATCGTCGCCGACGATCCGGATGCTCTCGCCGTAGAGGATCTCCGCGCCCTCCCAGGGCACGCGCGGCTCGCCGGTGCTCCAGCGGCTCTCGTTCACGGCCGCACCCCCGGCGCCAGGCCGCTCGCGTACAGGCGGCCGCACGCCTCGAACATCGACAGCTCCGTCGTCAGCAGGGGGATGCGCTGGCTGCGCACGAGGGCGATGACGGGCTCGGCGGGCGACTTGCCGCTGACGTAGAGGATGCCGGCGAGGTCGGCGACGTCGGCGGTGTGGGCCGACTGGATGGAGGCGAGGCCCGTGATCAGCAGGGAACCGGGAGGGGCGAACGCCAGCACGTCGCTCATGAGGTCGGCCGCGAAGCAGGCCGTCACCTCGAGCCCCTCCATGAATTCCATCCCCAGGATCACCCGGCAATTCAGGAGGTCGACCAGTTCCTGCATCAGCATCTCGGCGACTCCCGGGGTTGGCAGCGGGTCAGCGCACCCCGGCTTCGTACAGCATGGTCGTGACCTGCCAGCGGCTCAGGTCGGTCGAGAAGATCGGGATCTGCGCCTTCTCGGCCATCTTCCTGACGTCTTCCGTCGGCAGCTTGCCCTGGGTGACCACGATGCCCGCGATGTCGACGAGGTTGGCGGCGGCGATCACGTTGTTGTGGATCTGCACCGTCACCAGCAGGTCGCCCGGTTTCGCGTTGGCAATCACGTCGCTCACCATGTCGGAGATGTAGACGCCGGTGATCTCCTTGTCACACATCTCGGTGACGGGCTTGAGCGCCAGCTTCTCCGCGAGGACCGACAGTTTCATGCTCGGGCTCCTTGAGTTGACGGGTCTAGACCTCTTCCGGTTCCAGCGACGCCAGGCCGAAGTCGATCATGATGTCCCCGTAGGACACCGTGCGGTACAGGTCGAAGAGATCAGGCAGGATCAGGACCTTCTTGCCGGGCGTGTGCAGGCGTCCGTTGAACAGCGCGTTGAGCAGCCGCACCTTCTCGCCGTCCAGCACGCGCACCGACCCGTCCGGGTTCTCGTAGGCGACGGCCGCGTAGACCGAGATCCCGTTGTCGTGCGCGATCGTGCCCAGACGGTGCAGGGTGCTGTCGCGCTTCGCGTTGGCGTAGTAGACGAGGCCGAGCATCTCCCGCAGCTGGACGGTCTCGCCCGTCCGCTCGTCGAGGATGTCGAACTGGAAGGACTGCGCCATGCCCGCGTAGCGCCAGCGGTGCGGGCCTTCGCGATAGTCCTCGCGCGGCGGGATGGGTTCGTCGCAGAAGTAGGAACGGGCTGCGTGGCTCAGCACGTCATGCTCCATGATGACGTGCCCGGTGCGGACGTTGACCATCTTGTAGCGGGACTGAGCTTCGCTGGCCATGGCTCCGCTCCCCTCCCTCGCCGAGCCGGCCGCGGGCTGCGTTCCGGCTGAGGTGCTCGAGGTCCTGGTGATGTCGCCCGGCCGCCGCGGCAACCGGTTGTCGATCAAAGAGGTATGTCCACCGCGACGGTCGTTGAACAAACCTAGTCCGCGGCCTATTTCCTAGCAAGGCGAATGTTGCCGACGCCGGGCGAAAAGTGCGGCGCGACCTGCCGTCCGGCATAAGAAGGTAATATTGCTCTTGGTTTCCCGAAGCAAAGCGGCCCCCCCCCCCCCCCCCCGCGGGCCGCGGGCGAAGCGCGCGCCAACTCGCCGACAGTAGTCGTTTTCAATATCATCCCGATGACGTGCGTGATGCAGGGCCGCGGCGAGCGGGCCGGCGGTTCGGCCTGCATTGACGCCTCGCCGGACGCCGCCTATGATCCCCCGGCTCTCGAACGCCGGATCGGCGCGCGCGCACCCGCCTGTGATCGAACGTCCGACGAAAGTGGCCAACATGCTGCGAACTCCGCCGGCGGCCGCGTCGCTCCTCGCCCTGCTCGTCCCGCTCTTCGTCGCCGCTTCTGCGGCCGCCGGCACCGCCATCGCCCCCGCGGATAGCTTCCCGATCATCCAGACCGGGCCGGGGCTCTCGCCGCACAAGGAGATCTTCCTGCTGCCGTACACGTACTGCGCCGAGTACCACGGGCGGCGGGCCGAGGCCGTGTTCCAGCTGAGCGCGAAGCATCGCCTGTTCGGCTCGCGATTCTATGTCGCCTACTCGCAGATCTCCTTCTGGCAGGCCTACGACATCCACAACTCCTCTCCCCTGCGCGACACCAACTACAACCCCGAGATCTTCTACCGCGGCGCGCCGACCGCGTACGCGGCGGGCGTCGTCGGCGCGGACGCGGGCCTGGAGCACGAGTCGAACGGCCAGCTGGTCCCCCTCTCGCGCAGCTGGAACAACTTCTACCTGACCCCCTGGTACCAGCGCGGCAACCTGCTCCTGATGCTCAAGCTGAGATACCGCATCCCCGAGCCCGCCAAGGCGGATCCCGGGGATGCGCTGGGGGACGACAATCCCGACATCACGGACTACCTCGGCCACAGCGACGTCCACCTGTACTACCGGCCGGGCAAGGGGCACCTCGCGCACCTCGCGGTGCGCGGGATCCTGGATTCCGGACGGGGCAGCGCCGCCCTGCACTACAGCCTGCCGGTGCCCCGCTCCTCGGACAGCTTCCTGGTCCTGAGGATGTCGCACGGCTACGGGGAAAGCCTGCTGGATTACCGGGAATCGATCACCCGGTTCGGCTTCGGCGTCATGTTCGCGCGGTAGGCGCCGCCGGGCGCGCGCCGGCTAGGCGTTCCGCAACGACGCCATGTCGATCGCGAAGCGGTACTTCACGTCGGACCGCAGCAGCCGCTCGTAGGCCTCGTTGATCTTCTGGATGGGGATGACCTCCACGTCGGCGGTGATCCCGTGCTCGCCGCAGAAGTCGAGCATCTCCTGGGTCTCCGCGATGCCGCCGATCAGCGAACCGGACAGGCTGCGCCGCCCGAACAGCAGGCCGAAGACGGAGACCGGCAGGGGCTTCTCCGGCGCGCCGACCATGGTCAGGTTGCCGTCCAGGCCGAGCAGGTTGATGTAGGCGTTGATGTCGTGGTCCGCGGAGACGGTGTCCAGGATGAAGTCGAAGCTGCCGGCGTGCTTCGCCATCTCGCCGGCGTCGCTGGAGACGACGACCTCGTGGGCGCCCAGACGCAGCGCGTCCGCCTGCTTCCCGGGCGAGGTGGTGAAGACCACGACGTGGGCGCCGAAGGCGCGGGCGAGCTTCACCCCCATGTGGCCCAGCCCCCCGAGCCCGACCACGCCCACCTTCTTGCCCGCGGTCACGCCCCAGTGGCGCAGGGGGGAATAGGTCGTGATGCCCGCGCAGAGCAGCGGCGCGACGCCGGCCGGGTCGAGGTTCTTCGGGACGCGCAGCACGAAGCGCTCGTCGACGACGATGCTCTCCGAGTAGCCGCCGTAGGTGACCCCGCCGAGGTGCCGGTCCGGGGAGTTGTAGGTGAAGACCGCCCCGGGGCAGGACTGCTCCCGGTCGGCCCGGCAGTTGGGGCAGGTGTGGTCCGAGTCGACCAGGCAGCCCACGCCCACCAGATCGCCCGCCGCGAACTTCGTGACCGCCGAGCCGGTCGCCACGACCTTGCCGACGATCTCGTGGCCCGGGACGACCGGGTAGACCGTGGGCATGATGCTGCTCCACTCGTTGCGCGCCGTGTGGAGGTCGGAGTGGCAGATCCCGCAGAACAGGATCTCGATCCGGACGTCGCGGTCGGTGGGGTCGCGGCGCGGGATCGTGGCCAGGGCCAGCGGGGCGGCGGCGCCGGCCGCGGAATAGGCTCGGGATTCGTACATCTCGGTTCTCCTGTCGTGACGGGCGCCGGCGGCCCGGACCCGGTGAGCGTTCGATTTCGGAGGCAGGTCGCCCCAACATACGAGCGAACGGCGGGAACCGGTAGACCGGTCCGTTCGGAATCTCGGCCGGCGGTTCAGCGGACGTAGCCCAGCGCGCGCAGGTTGCGCTTTTCCCGGTCGGAGAGCTGCGGCGCCCGCTCCTCGAGCGCCATGGCGGCGTGGCGCGCGCTGTCCGCGGCGGCGATGGCCGCCAGGCGCGCCGACATCGCGCGCACGCGGTCGGGCTGGGAGTCGGCCAGCGACAGGGTCTCGCCGGGGTCGCCGGCGAGATCGTAGAGCAGGATGCGGGGCGGCGTCCGGCGGGAGCGCCCGGACGGGGTCGCCGGGTCGCGGGCCTCCTCTTCGCGGATCAGCTTCCAGGGCCATTCCAGCAGCGCGCGCAGCGTGCGCCCTTCCGCATGCAGTTCCAGGGGGATCGACCGGCCGTCGTCGCGCAGGAAGCCGGGCGCGAGCGCCGCCGGTTCGGCGAGGCCGTAGGCCCGGGCGAGGGTCCCGAAGAGGCCGCCCACGCCGACGGGACGGTCGATCGTCCCGCCGAGCGGCAGGGCGCCCGGCCACCGCACGACGAGCGGCACGTGCACCTCCCCGTCGTAGAGGTAGCGGCCGTGGCCGCGGAACCCCTCGTGGTCCCAGAGCTCCTCGCCGTGGTCCGCGGTGACGATCACGAGCGTGTCGTCGAGCAGGTCGGCGGACTTCAGCGCGTCCAGCAGCTCGCCCGCGTACCGGTCGACGTAGGCGATCTCGCCGTCGTAGAGGCCGACGATGTCGTCGCGGAAGTGGTCGAGACGGCCGTCGGTCGCGCGGTCGAGGCGGTCGAGGAACTTGCGCGAGCCGATCGGCTCGCCGCGGGGCGGCAGGTGCGACCCCATCTCCGGGTGGGGCCGGTAGGGGTCGTGGGGGTCGACGTAGAGCACGAAGAGGAACCACGGCTTCTTGGGACGTTCCTCGCGCAGCCACCGCAGGGCCCGCTCGTTGACGTCGGCGGCGTCGGTCACCTGGAAATCGTCGGGGTAGCCGCTGTTGCAGGGGGGGTGGTCGTACAGGTCGAAACCCCGGCCGAAGCCGAAGGCGGGGCCGATGTTGTCGTTGCTGTAGATGCCCGCCGTGGCGAAGCCCCGGGCCCGGAACAGCTCGGCCAGGGTCGGCAGGTCCGGGTCCAGGACATCGTCCTGGTCCGCACCCGGACCCGTCGGCGACAGGCCCGTGAAGTAGGTGGCGAACGGGGCGCGGGTCAGGCCTGGGGCTGTAGGCGTGGCGGAACGTCGTCGCGTCGGCGGCGAAGGCGGCCAGCCGCGGCGTGGTCTCTTTCGCGTAGCCGTACAGGCTCAGGTGATCGGCGCGCAGGGTGTCGATCGCCAGCAGCAGCACGTTGCGCGGCGGCTTGTCGGCGGCCAGGCCGGGGACGGCGCCGAGCAGCGCGCAGACGAGCGCCGCCTTGAGGATCCGCATGCGAACGCCACCTCCCGCGAACAGAAAGGAGCGGTCACGGTACCACACCGCCGCCGGCGCGCACAACCCGAAGTGCCGGGCGATTATGACAGCGTGACCTCGAAGACGCAGCGCTCGGCGCCGCCGAGCTTGGACTCCACGAGGCGGACCTGGACGGGCCTGCCGAGGATGGCCTCGAAGCTCTCCTTCTGGTAGCCCACGGAGCAGTTGCACCAGACCGCGGGCGTCCGCCGCACGTCGACCAGCGGGCAGCCGCACTCCCCGGCGGCCACCGCGACGGTGACGGTCCCCTTCTCCTTGTCCCACGTGAAGTCGGTGCCCCAGTTCTGCTTGGCCGCGGCGAAGTAGCCCTCGGGATCGTCCTTGAACCTGGCCCCGAGCTGGCCCAGCTTCGCGCACTCGCGGCCGGTCTGCTCGAGGATCCCCGCGCAGGTCTCCGCCGGCGTGTCGGCGGCCAGGTAGCCGAGCATCTTCGCGAGCTGGTAGCGGACGAGCGCCAGGCGCTGGTCCTCGGCGGCGGGCTCGGCCGCCAGCAGCGGGGCGGCCGGACCGAAGAGGCTCAGGGCGCAGCCGCAGGCGCCCAGCCCGCAGGCGGTCTTCAGGAATTCCTTGCGATCCATGGGTTCTCCCTCCCGGCGGTCGGACGGTGCGTTCGACGAGACGTACCGCGGTATACGTCGTCCGCCCGGGATGGTTCGGCGTCCCCGCCGATGATCACGCTCGCCGCGAAATCGGGAGGGCGCGGGAGTCGGTCGCCCGCGCCGCCTCAGCGAAGCAGCGTGAGGCGCGTCGTCTCGGAGCCTTCCTGCCACGAGAGCCGGGCGAAGTAGACGCCGCTCGGCAACGGCAGGCCTTGATCGCTGCGAAAGTCCCACGCGACGGCCCGGTCCGTGGCGCCCGCGCCCGCGGCCTCGAGGTGCTTCACCCGCCGACCAGCCGTGTCGTAGATGTCCAGGCTCGTCGACATGGCCCGCTTCAGGCTGAAGCTCAAGTTCACTTCCGTCCCCGCCGGGTTGGGATAGGCCGCAAGCCGCATGAGGCCGCCGTCCTCGCCGTCCGGATCGTCGCCGACCGCCACGACGCCGCCCTGGCCGTAGACGGTTCCCGAATCGGAGGTGATGGCGAAATCGGCGACGGTCTGGCCGCCGGGGCCCTTGACCTCGATGGCCGTGATCGCCGCGGCGAAGTCCGACTGGACCGATGCGGTGAGGGTCGGCACCGCGTACGCCAGCAGGCCGTGCCTGTACTCGAACCTGGTGCCGAAGACGATCGGGATCGGCGCCGTGGCGACCTCGCCGCTCCCGCTCAGAACTCCGGGCGTGCGGGTGAATCCCGCGAGCCCGACGCCTCCGATCGAGGCGAGGCTGGGCAGCGAGGCTGCGCCGCTCACGCTGGAGCGGAGCATCGATACCGCCGCCCCGGCATTCACGTGGTAGTCCAGCCGCAGACCGGCCAATCCCGGCCCCGAGGTCGACAAGCCGCCGGTGACGGTGGTGCGAAAGACGACGGTCCCGGACAACCCGTCCGCGATGCCCGGAGCCGTGACCGTGAAGCCGTCGGCCGCGATCGCGAACGCTTCGGCTCCGGTCACGGTGAGCGAACTGGTATCGCCGGCGTAGTCGGACTGCGCCTGCGCGTCGAGACGGCCGTAGTTCGCCACGACCGAAGACGTGCCGCCGAACGTGCCGCCGATCCAAGAATTGTCCAGAGACCGCTCGTCGGACAGGGGGCCGGTCGGCGATGTCAGTTCATCGAAGCCGCCGGGCACCCCGCAAACGTCGAGCCCCCCGACGGGGACGCCCACGCCGTAATCTCCGAAGAAATCGGACAGCGACGCCGGCGTGACGAACGAAGTGCAGCCGGGCGGGCCGGGGACCGACACGCCGCCGACCGTAAGGACGAAGGTATCGAGGGACGGGGTCGCGAATCCGGGCGTCGCGCACCCGAGCGTCGCCAACATCGCGATGCCGATCCGCGCGGCGGGAGATGTCGACCGGCTCTGCGGCCCACCTTGCCGTCCGCCGACCAGGTCGGGCTTCACACCCGCGAACACGGGCATTCTCATTGTATCCTCCACTTTGATAAGGGCTTGCCGCCTTCAGCAGAACCCGGATGGAATCGCGCGGGTGCCTGCCGGATCATGGCCAGGCCAAGCCGACGGCCGCATGAGGTTGTCAAGAAAAGGGAGTGTACACGAAGGCGCGCCATTATTGTGGATTGATATTGTCGTATTTATCGACCCCATCGACCAAGTCCCGGCAGTCCAGTTCTGGGGTTCGTGCTGTGAACCGGGGCAGGCTTGGGAGACAACTTCTTATGTTGCTTGGCTGATGGGATTTCGATCAGTCACAAGGGCGCTGTGCTTGGTGGGAATGTGAGAGTCCGGGGCCAGCCAGACGTTTGAGCGGCCGGAACTAGCCCCGAGCCTCGAAATCAGTTCACTTCGTCAACGTAACCTTCACCGTGCGAGCACCCAATTCGGTCTCCAACCGCGCAAAGTAGACACCTGACGGCGCCCGTGTGCCGACATCGGTCATTCCCGTCCACTCCACACGATGCTCACCCGCGGTCAGGCTTGCATCGACCAGGCTCGCCACGCGAGCGCCTCGCACGTCATAGATGGCCAGCACAGCCCGGCCTGGCTGCGGCAAACGATAGGTGAACGATGTGCTGGGATTGAACGGGTTGGGGTGGTTCTGGGCCAAGTGCATTGCTGCCGGGATCGTGGCGGCCTCAAGATGCGCGGGGCCGTACCAGTTCTCCGACCCGTCCGTCGTCATCTCCTGCAACCAATACTCTGCCGTTCCGGTGGGCGGTGCAGGGTCGACGAAGTCGTAGGCCACCTGACCGCTCAGTAGCATCAGGCTGAGCTGCACGCGGCCCGACCCCGGCTCCTCTCGCCACACGTGGAAGCCGGCGTGGGCTCGGAGAAGAGAATACTCCCAGTGAACAACGGCCTCTCCACCGTGCCGGACGGCATGAAGCTGCGAGAGGTAGACAGCTTGAGGTTCGTCGCACTGCGCCGGTAGAACCTGAAGACCGATCCCGTCCACGACATAGGCATTGGTCCCCGAGATCGTCACTCCGACGGCGTTGCCCGGCGTGCCCGCGCCGCCCACGATCTGCGGGCTAGCGGGATTCGTGATGTCAATCACCTGAAAGCCGGATTCACCGTCCGCGACATAGGCATAGGGCCCCGAGATCGCCACTCCCCTGGCGAAGCCTGGCGTGTTCACACTGCCCACGATCTGCGGACTCGCGGGATCCGTGATGTCAATCACCTGAAGTCCGGAAGAATAGTTCGCGACATACGCACAGGCCCCCATGATCGCCACGCCATTGGCATAGTTCGGCGTGTCCACGCTGCCCACGATCTGCGGGCTCGCGGGATTCGCGATGTCAATCACCTGAAGACCGAATTCATAGTCCGCGACATAGGCATAGGTCCCCGAGATCGTCACGCCGACGGCGTTGCCCGGCGTGTCCACGCCGCCCACGATCTGCGGGCTGGCGGGATTCGTGATGTCGATCACCTGAAGGCCGGCATAATCGCCCGCGACATAGGCATAGGTCCCCGAGATCGCCACTCCCCTGGCAGAGCCCGGCGTGTTCACGCTGCCCACAATCTGCGGGCTCGCGGGATTCGTGATGTCAATCACCTGAAGACCGGAATAACTGTCCGCGACATAGGCATAGGTCCCCAGGATCGCG
>JADJYS010000001.1 GCA_016719645.1 bacterium | reverse complement strand
TGATGTTGTCACCGAGAGAGCGCCAGCCCTCGATCCGCTCGACGGCTGCCATCGCCTCTGGGTTGTTGAGGATACGGCGCAGCGTGTCGTTGTCCACGTTCACGAGCAGCGCACTCTCCCACTTTCGGGCGAGTAGCGTGGCTGACGTGCCCGCCATCGCAATATCGAGGATCCCACCTGCGTCGATCTGCGTCATGTTCGCGCCGTCGTAGGCCAGCACCGGCAGGAACGACACCAGATCGCGGACGGCGTTCTCCGGGTTGGGCTCATTGGGCGAGAGGCCGATGCCGTACTCGGACAGCTGCCGCAGCGCGCGCGTGGGCGCGAAGTCGAACACGAAGCAGACGGGCTTGAGGATCTCCTCCTCGTTCGGGTTGTCGCCGTTGGGGTTCTTGATGGACCACGGCGACTGCACGCGGAACGCGGCCTGAAAATAAGTCTCGGGCGACTTGAGGTTGCGCAGCATCAGGATCGACGACCACTGCGGAACCGTCACGCCGGTGGTGAGCTTGCCGCAGGAGAGTGTGATGGTCTTTGTACTAAATCCGCTGCCGATGGCCTTGCGCACCGGCCGCAGGGCCTCCAGTCCTATGCCCGCAGACGCGCCCGCGGCGACGACCACTTCGTAGTCTCGCCAGAAAGAGTTCTGCCGCTCGGACAGTAGAATCGCCATCGCATGGCAAGCTGCCACGTTGGGCAAGAACCAGAATGAATGCTGAAGATACGGCAGCAGGCGCACATCCGAATACGGAAACGGCGGCCGCGTGCCGGTCTTGAGATGCTCCACCGCCTTGGGCGCATACCCGCCGCGGATGATGTCCAGCCACTTCTGCACGTCGCTCTTGTGCTTGAACTGCGCCCCGAAGCCCGTGCCCGAGGCCTCGAAGAACGCGTTGAGGTCGAACTCGTCGAACTCCCCGGCGCTCGCAATCGCCAGGAGCTCATCCGGCATCTGGTAGGTGAGCAGCCGCATCTCAGGCAGCGCGCCATAGGGGTTCCACTGGCCGGGGATCATGGCGGCTATCGCTTCCTTGGCGCGCTGTTCGTCGGTGTACGTCCAGTTGAAGATCTGCTCCTCAATAAACTCACCTGTGGCTAGCGCCCTGAATGGCGTGCCATAAAGGTAGAGGTAAGCCTTTGTCGTGATGGGGAGAATTTCAGTTTCCTTCTCCGAAAGGACAGCAAGGTCTTCGTTCAACTCCTCCAGCCCAGCCGCGTATTCGAGCTTGGCCTCCTTCTTGGAGACCGCCTCCTCCTCGCCCTCGAATAGTTCCTTAGCAGTCTCTCGCCAAGCACCGAAGTGGTACTCGTCGAAAACCACGAGGTCCCACTTCACCGCGTGGACCCATTCGTTCTTGGGCTTAATGTTCCCCGCCGCATCGCGCCCGAGCAGGTCCTGGAAAGAGCCGAAATACACAACGGGCTTCCGCGAACTGATCTTCCTAGGATCGCCGTCGGAGTTGCGGGAAAGGTACTGCCATCCATCGAAGTCCACGTGATTCTCGAGATCGGTCTGCCACGCATCCTCGACGGCGGGCTTGAAGGTCACCACGAGCACACGTTTGGCGCCGAGTTTCTTGGCGAGTTGGTAGGTGGTGAAGGTCTTGCCGAAGCGCATCTTCGCGTTCCAAAGGAAGCGCGGAACGGCGTGTATGTCTTCGTTCCAGATGGAGTGGAAGTACGCGTGAGTCTTGTTCACCGCCTCGGCCTGCTCGCGGCGCATCACGAACGTCTCGTGGTGCGTGCCGGTAAACGCCTTCCCGGCGCGGAGCTCCGCGATCACGGTCCTCACGTCCTTGGCCGTGCAGCGGACCCATTCGAGCTCCGTCTTCTCGAAACGCTTCTTGGCGAGTGCCGCGCGGACGCGATGATCGGTGATGATCGTGCCGTTGTCGCACTCGGCCGGCTCATCCAGCTCGACCCTTATAGTTCTTGATGGCGGCGGTCTTGAGTTGCTCGGCGATGCGCTGCTTAACGTCGCGCGTGGTCTGGCCGACCTTGAGCAGCCCCGCGTGCGCCTTGTCGTCAATCGAGTAGGCGTAGATGCGCGGACGCGCCTCCGGCTTGGGGCGAGAATGTCCTCAATCGTCTTACTCATCGCTCTCGCCCATTGGCCGAATCATGCTTTCGATAAAGGCAATCTCCGCCTTTGTGATGCCGTAATTCTTGTAGAGGATTTCATCCGTCCACTCGCGATCCATCGGAAGGTCAGGAACGAACTGGAAGCGTTCGCTATAGATGTCCTGAGTATTTTTCCGCAACGACACGAGAAACCGGACAAACCGAGTACGTAGATAGCGAGCGAATCGCTTTGCATCAGTCTCCTTCTTGAAGCGGTCGATCACAAGGTAAGTCTCCGTACATGCCGTGCCAGGTCGTGCGAGAATCGGATGGTTGTATATCTGGTGCGGAAAGCTGTCACCCGCGCCGTAGGCGCGACCCAGCAGGACCTTCCACTCGTCAATCCAAGCGTCATTGCGAGGTACGTCAGCCCGTTCGATGTAGGTCTCGCTGTTGTTGCCAATGAGCAAGACCGGTTTTTTCATCCCCGACTTCTTCTCCGCACCCCGAAAATTGGTGCGGATACTGAAGGGTTGGATGGGCGAGACCTTCGAGGCCAGATTTCCGAAGGCATCCCTCTCGTTGACTTTGAGTACTTTCTCCAAGATCGGCACGGCCTCGTTCCGACGAACCACAACATCGTAGGCACCCAAATACCGTCTCATCGCCGGGGAAGTCGGCTTGCCACCCTGGATCGTGGTGACCTCGCAGGCGTCGTTCCACGAATTGTCCCAGAGGAAGTAGGACACGCCCCCCTTGATCTGGGTGCCTGGAAACGCCTCCGCAGCGTCGGGAAAATCTACGAGCGTTCTCAAGCGTTTGTCCGCAAGCATCTCGCTGCGGTACTCATCAAGCCCGCGCCCCCCGGCGAACCACCGCGAGGGCGTCACCATCACCAGAAACCGTGGGTCGAGTCTCTTCGCGGCCTTCACAAACTCCTGATAGATGGGCATCGCGAAGCCGCCCACAGCATCTCCACCGCTCTGGCCGAGCTGGTACGGCGGGTTGCCGATAATTACGTCAAACTGCATATCGCCTCCAAACAACTCGACTAGCCGAGTCTCGATGTCACACGTGTGGATGAACGCATACGCGTGGGTCTCCAGTCCTTCCCCGCGGTCGTAATCACGCCGATTCGCGCCGCAATAAATGCATTTCTCACCCACCCACGTGTGCTCAGTGCGCTTAAACCAGATGTGTCCCTCATCGCGGGTAAACGACTTGGCGATGGAGTGTTGACCCATGGCGTGCTTCGAGCAATACACGCTCCGGCGCGCCAATAGACTCGTGAGATACGTAATCCCGAGGCCGAAAACCTGCTTGGTCAGGATATGATTGACGCGTCCATCGAGGTCCGGCATGTCGTCCGCTAGGCCTTTTGTGAGCCGGATGGTGATCTCGCGCAAGAAGACGCCCGACTTGGTACTCGGGTCGAGGAACCTAACCGTCTTGTCCGACCAGATGTTCGCGCCTCCGTTGGCAGCCGCCCACGCCTCTGCCAATGTGTCCAGCATGCGGTTCGCGAGCTCCGGCGGGGTGAAGACCTCGTCGTTCGAGAGGTTGGCAATGCACGTCAGAACATCTGGGTTCCGACCGCGCAGTCTAAAGGAAGCCTGCGCGCTCATACGGCCTCCTTCGGGGTGCCGCCAAGGGTAGCGGCCAGTTCCCTCATCGTCATCGGAGGGTAAACCTTCGTCGGCGTGAAGAGCTCGTGCTTGCCAAGGTGGGAGAAGAGCGAGCCTTCCGCGCTGAAAGCCGCCGCCTGGGTGAGGGTGTCGAGGCGGAAGTCGCGCCGCTGGAACCTTCCTTTGCCCAGGTAGCCCCACTCGGCAAAGGTAATCGGCGTGCCGTCGTGGGCGCGCATCGTCAGGGCGTCGCCGTGCACGAGGTTCTGTGACAGCACATAGAACGCGGCGCGGTAGAGGTCGTCCGATTCATCCACGTTCAAGTAGGCGCCGAGGATCTCCAGCAGATTCGCGCGGCACTCGGCAATATTGTCTGGCAGCAACTCGATGCCGTAGATGCACATCAACGCGAGGAGTGCATAGTGCCGCCGCTCGAAGTCATACCCACTGTACTGGAGCGTCACGGCGGCGAGCTTCCGTTTCAGGATGCGGATAAGGAAGTTGCCACTCCCGCACGCCGGTTCCAGGAAGCGGGCGTCAATGCGCTCCGTCTCGCCCTTCACAAGGTCGAGCATCGCCTCGACCATCCACGGCGGCGTGAAGACCGCGCCGTGGTCGGCAACGCGTTGTTTGGACCTGATGTGGCTCATGGTCTGATTCACTTCCGGCGATGCGCCCTCTCGGTCATTGCGGGCTAACGCCTGTGTTAAGCTGCGGGCGGTCTTGGCGCGGCGCTGGCTCCTATCAGCGACGTGACAAGGGCGATCCGGCAGCCAACGGTCTGTTATACCGGCCGCCTGATGCAACAGGCTTGGCGCTGTATTCTTAGCCCACAGTTTGTGAGCGTCCAACCAGGTAGTGGAGTGCGCTCCTAATCCAGCGGCCTGCCTCGGATGCACTAACGGCAATAGCGAGAGCTTATTGCCTCCGATATCGATCGGATAAAGACGACCGTAGTCGACGGAGCGCGTTCCATAGGTTGCAGAGCCGGACTCTTGAGCCGAAATGTCTGGTGAACCAACGGAGAGGTTGGTCGCCAAGCGTGATTATCACAGACGCTTTCGACTTGAGTACCTCAGCTACGATCTCAGACCTCCGGGATTCAGATGCTAGCTGTTGCGGCACCTGCCCCCAGCTAGGCTTAGGGAGCAGCGACTTTCGAACGAAAGGCAGATACCGGTCTTGTATCGCGATCTTCTGGCGTGGATTCATGCAGCTGTGTGGGACAAGATCACACAACCAGGTCTCTTCACGTGTAAGTCCAAGAGGGGCCAAGAATAGCTCGTCGAGCGCCACACCAGACGGCCCGTTCAATTTTTTACTGGCCGGCTCAAGATGCCCAGCTTCGCGCGGGACCGAAATCCGACTGAGGATCGCCTCGACGCCGTCTCCGCGCCAGAAGATTTCAGGTTCGGAAGCGACCCCGATTGCAGCGATTAGCGGCTTTCCATCTGGCCCCCCAACATGCGTGCACGGCACTCGCATATACACCGAGAATAAAAACACGTTTAGGCTTACGATCCTTCTGGGCCACAAGGAGAATAGGCTGGCCAAATGGGAACACCCCGATAGCGCTCACTTGCCTCTCCCCTTACGGTATAACGCGACTTTACAAACCTACCGAACCTGATACTTCCACCGGATAATCCGCGAGGTGTTGGAGACTCGATGTGATAATCAATATTATGATGACACCAAGCGAGCTATGCCTCTAAGCGGCTTTCGTAAGTCGCTCTCCTCTTTACAGATGCTGGAGCGGGAAACGGGACTCGAACCCGCGACATCTACCTTGGCAAGGTAGTGCTCTACCAACTGAGCTATTCCCGCGAAGTGCCGCTCAATATGACGGCGATCCCCCCGGATGTCAAACCGATTTTTCACGCCCCAGGACCCGCCGGTACAGGGCCAGCGTGTCCACCGCGGCGTTCTCCCAGGAATACGTCGCCAGCACCCGCCGCCGCGACGCCTCCCCGTGCCGCTCCCGGGCCGCCGGATCCCGTAAAAGCCCCGCCATCGCCGCCCCCAGCGCCCCCGAGTCCCCGCTCGCGAACGCCGGCGCGCACCCCCCGGACACCTCCAGGTTGGGCGCGATGTCGCTCACCAGGCAGCAGCGCCCGTAGCTCATCCCCTCCAGCAGGGCGATCGACAGCCCCTCCAGCGTCGAGGGCAGCACCACCAGCGCCGCGTGGCTGTACAGCTCCTCCAGCAGCCGCCCGTGGACGTACCCCGGGAACAGCACCTCCGGCGGGGCGGCCGCCCGCAGGCCCGCCGCGTAGGCGTCGCTGAACCCCGAGCCCCCGGCCATGACCAGCCGGTGCTTGGCCCTCAGTTCGGCGGGCAGCTTCCCGTAGGCCTCCAGCAGCAGGTGGCAGCCCTTCTCCGGCACGAACCGCCCCACGAACAGCACGAACCCGTCCGCCAGCCCGAGGCCGTCCAGCTCCTGCCGTGGGCGCCGCACCGGCTCCCCGATCCCGTTGGGGATGCACACCGCCCGGGCGCCGTGGCGGGCCGCGTAGTGCTGCCGCAGGGCCTGCGAGACGACGATCAGCCCGTCGGGGAAGCGGGCCGAGGCCCCCTCCCCTGCCCGCAGCACCGCGGCGGCCACCGGCCCCCACTTGTCCCGCTGCCAGTCCAGGCCGTGGACGGTGACCACCGTGCGGCCGCGCCGCAGCCAGCGCGGCACGCCCGACAAGAGGGCCGGGCCCAGGGCGTGGTAGTGGACGATGTCGTAGCCGTGGCGCACCGCGTCCGCGGTGGCGGCCAGGGTGTGGGTGATGGCGTCGAGGTGCTTGGTCGGCACGCTGGGCAGGCGGCGCACCGTGACCCCGGGCATGGCGGTGGGGCCGTCGGCGTCGCTGTAGTGGGGGCGGCTGTAGATGGTGATCTTCGACGCCGCGCGGAGCCAGCCTGGCGGCCAGCTCCGCGACGTGCTTCTCGATCCCGCCGTGGACGGGGGGATAGCCCTTCTGGCCGATCATCGCCACGCGGATGGGCGCTTCGCTCACGGCACTCCCCCGCGCGGCGTCCGCCTACGCGTTCTGGAAGGTCAGGTCCTGCGGCGCCCCGTGCTCCCGGATGGAGAGGCAGGCCTTCTCCAGCACCTCGACCACCTGCAGGCCCAGGTACCCGTCGCTGACCGGGGTCGCGCGGCCCAGCACGCAGTCCACGAAGTGCGACGTCTCGACCTTCAGCGGCTCGGCCTGGTCGATCTTCGGGATCAGGATGTCCCCGTGCCGGTACGCCAGGTGGAACTCGTCGAACCCGTCGTAGTGCGGCATCACGTCGACGCCCTTGTCGTAGATGCGGATCTTGTCCGTCATCGCGACGTCATCATAGACCACCATCTTGCGGCTGCCAACGAAGGTCGCCTCGCGCACCTTGTTGGGGTCCAGCCAGCTGACGTGCAGGTGGGCGACCCGGCCGCCGGGGTACCACAGCGAGACGAAGGCCACGTCCTCGAGCTGCTTGTCCGTCTGGACGTAGCAGTGGCCCGAGGCGCTGACCCGCTCCGGGACGGCGTCGAACAGGTAGTTGAGCATCGCCACGTCGTGGGGCACCAGGTCCCAGACGACGTTGGCGTCCTTCTGGAAGATGCCCAGGTTCAGGCGGCGGATTTTCACGTAGTAGATGTCGCCCAGCTCGCCGGACTCGATGAGCTGCTTGATCAGGCGCACCGCCGGCACGAACAGGAAGGTGTGGCCGACCATGATCTGCAGGTTGCGGGCCTTGGCGATGGCGCACAGCTGGCGGCACTCGTCGGCGCTGGCGGCCATCGGCTTCTCGATGAACAGGTGCTTCCCGCTCTCCAGCACGGCCTTGCCCAGGGGGAAGTGGGTGCTGACCGGGGTCGCCACCACCACGGCGCCGATGGAGGGGTCGCCGAGGATCCTGCCGACGTCGTCGCTGATGTCGGCCGTGGGGTAGAGTTGGGCCATGTGGGCGCGGCGCTTCGCGTCGAGGTCGCAGATGTGCGACATCTCCACGTCCGGGTGGTTGTTGAAGTTCCGGATGAGGTTGGGACCCCAGTAGCCGCAGCCGATGGCTGCCATCTTCAGCATGACCCGCTCCTTTGGTGTGAACGACTCCCGTCTGGGCGAACCGGCAAGGGAAGGCCGGCCGGTGCTGGTGCACGAGCCGGCCCTGGGAATGCTTCGTTCGGAAGCGGCGGGACTTGAGGCCGGATCTGCCGTTCCGGCCGGCCGCCGGCTCAGTAACCGCCCGTGCCGCGCAGGACCACCGGCACGGTCTTGAAGATGATGCGCAGGTCCTGGCTCAGCGACCAGCTGTTGATGTAGTGGATGTCGAGCCGGACCATCTCCTCGAAGGGGACGTTGCTGCGCCCGCTGACCTGCCACAGCCCGGTCAGGCCCGGGGTGATGCGCAGGCGCTCGTGGTGCCAGGGCTGGTAGAGGTCCAGCTCGTAGGCGATCGGCGGCCGCGGCCCGACCAGCGACATCTCCCCGCGCAGGATGTTGAACAGCTGGGGCAGCTCGTCCAGCGAGGTCTTGCGCAGCCAGCGGCCGATCCCGGTCACGCGCGGGTCCTCGGTCAGCTTGTAGACCTTGTCGGTGGAGGTGTGCTGGGTCCCGCCGTTGATGAACATCGCCGCGAACTGGCGGTGGATGGCGTCGTCGCTCTTGTGGACCATGGTGCGGAACTTGTAGAACGGGAACGGCTGGCTGTTCTTGCCGATCCGCTCCTGGACGAAGAAGACGGGACCGGGGCTCGAGCGCTTGACGAGTAAGGCGAGCACCAGCAGCAACGGCGATAGAACCAGGACGGCTCCGCCGGCCAGCACGATGTCCAGCAGTCTTTTGACGGAGCCCCCCCAGCCGTTCAGGCGGGAGGTGTCCGCGACGAGGTACAGGGTCGGTGCGGACGGGAGGACATCCTCGACCACAGCCGAATAAGCCACCGCGTCTTCCTTCATGGTGTCTTCTCCCCAACATCGGGGTAGCAAGGTGCGAGTCTCGGAAACGCGTTAGCTTTGGGCCATGGATCCCCTTTCTGCCCCCCCCGAGGCGACGGAACTGTTCAGGCTGTGGATCTCAAAAAACTCCACGAACCTGCAAGCATTATAGCAGAAGGTCGCAGACCCTGTCCACCATCTCTTTTGTCATTTCCGCATACATCGGCAGGGACACGATGTGCTCGCAGAGGTCCTCGGCGACCGGGAAGGACGCGTCCACCGGGACGTAGCCGGCCAGCGCGGGCTGGCGGTGGCAGGGCACCGGGTAGTGGCGGCCGCAGAACACCTTGTTGTCCTTCAACTTCGCGATCAGGCCCTCGGGGTCCGGGCTCTGGATCGGGAAGATGTGGTGCACCGGGGTGGTCTCGGGCAGCGGCTCGGGCATCCGGTAGTGGCCCTTCAGGCGGCCGCGGTACCAGCCGGCGACCTCGCGGCGGCGGGCGTTCCAGCCGTCCAGGTAGGGCAGCTTCGCGTCCAGGATCACGGCCTGCAGCGTGTCGAGGCGGCCGGTGTAGCCCACCGAGTCGTGCAGGTTCTTGGTGCCCTGGCCGTGGTGGCGCAGGCTGCGCAGGACGGCGTCGATGCGGTCGTCGGCGGTGACGGTCGCGCCGCCGTCGCCGAAGCCGCCCAGGTTCTTGCCGGGGTAGAAGCTGAAGGCCGAGGCGATCCCCATCGTGCCCGCGCGCTTCCCCTTGTACAGGGCGCCGTGGCCCTGGCAGGTGTCCTCGATGATCGGGATGGCGCCGGCCACGGCCCGGATCTCGTCCATCGGCGCCAGGTGCCCGAACAGGTGGACCGGCATGATGGCCTTGGTGCGGCGCGTGATGGCGCGCTCGAGCTTCTCGGGGTCCATCAGCCAGGTCACGGGGTCGACGTCCACGAACACGGGCGTCGCGCCGGTGTAGACGATCGCCTCGACGGTGGCGATGAAGGTGTTCGGGACGGTGATGACCTCGTCGCCGGCGCCGATGCCCAGGGCGCGCAGGACCAGGTGCAGGGCCTGGGTGCCGGAGTCCACGCCCACCGCGTGGGGGGCGCCGCAGTACTCGGCGAAGTGCTTTTCGAAGCGCTCGAGACGGTCCCCGAGGATGAATGCCGTGTTGTCGACCACGTCGGCGATCGCCGCGTCGATCTCGCGGCGGATGGGAGCGACCTGGGCCTTGAGGTCGAGGTACGGAACGGGCGTGGGGGTCGTCATGAGGGCTCCTTGAGGTTGACCGCGTTCGGGCGCGTCGCGAACCGCCTGTGCATCCATGGGGTTGAGCCACGGATGTTAATCATATCACATACTTTGTCCCGCTTCCAGCCCCAATATGATAATCGGCGCCGGTGCGAACTCCTAGCCCGATCCTGCGCTTCCCGCAGGGAGAAAGACCTTGCGTGGGCGACAGATGCGGGTTATTTCCAGCGGAGTCCCGACCCCGCCGACACACCCTTGGCAAGGATGATGCCGCGTCGAGGATCCACGTTGCTTTCCGCGCCCCCTGCTTCTATGATCGGGCGCCCTGACTGCGGAACGACCGCGTGCAATGAGAGGAGCGATTCCATGACAACAGGCCTGAAAATCAAGCCTGCGGACGGGAAACTGGGTATCCTGACGCCAGGCATGGGGGCCGTGTCATCGACCTTCATGGCCGGCGTCATCGCGTCGCGCCGGGGCATCCGCCTGCCCATCGGCAGCATCACCCAGATGGGCCACATCCGCCTGGGCAAGCGCACCGATAACCGCCAGCCCCTGGTCAAGGATTTCGTACCGCTGGCCGGCCTGGACGACATCGTCTTCGGCGGCTGGGACATCTTCGAGGATTCGGTCTACGAGGCCGCCGTCAAGGCCGGCGTGCTGCCGCTGGACCTGCTGAACGAGCTGAAGGACGAGCTGGACGCCATCAAGCCCATGCCCGCGGTGTTCGATAACTTCTACGTCAAGAAGCTGCACGGCACCCACGTGAAAAAGGGCGCCACCAAGATGGACCTCGCCGAGCAGCTCATCGCCGACATGAAGGACTTCCAGAAGTCCAACGGCTGCTCCCGCCTGGTCATGGTCTGGTGCGGCTCGACGGAGATCTTCCTGAAGCCCTCGGACGTCCACCAGACGCTCGAGTCCTTCGAGGCCGGCCTGCGCAGCAACCACCCCGACATCGCCCCGAGCATGATCTACGCGTACGCCGCGATCAAGATGGGCATCCCCTACGCCAACGGCGCGCCCAACCTCAGCGCGGACATCCCGGCCCTCGAGACGCTGTCCAAGCAGACGGGCTCCCCCACCTGCGGCAAGGACTTCAAGACGGGCCAGACCCTGCTCAAGACCGTGCTGGCCCCGGCCTTCAAGGCCCGCCTGCTGGGCGTCAGCGGCTGGTTCTCGACCAACATCCTGGGCAACCGCGACGGCGAGGTCCTGGACGATCCCGGCAGCTTCAAGACCAAGGAGGAGTCCAAGCTCAGCGTGCTGGACACCATCCTGCAGCCGGAGCTGTACCCCGACCTCTACGGCAACCTCTTCCACAAGGTGCGGATCAACTACTACCCGCCCCGCGGCGACAACAAAGAGGGCTGGGACAACATCGACATCTTCGGCTGGATGGGCCTGCCCATGCAGATCAAGGTCGACTTCCTCTGCCGCGACTCGATCCTGGCCGCCCCGATCGTGCTGGACCTGGCGCTGTTCCTGGACCTGTCCAAGCGGGCCGGGTTCGGCGGGATCCAGGAGTGGCTGTCCTTCTACCTGAAGAGCCCGGTCACGCCGCAGGGCCTCTACCCCGAGCACGACCTCTTCATCCAGCAGAAGAAGATGAAGAACACGCTGCGCTGGATGATGGGCGAGGAGCTCGTCACCCACCTCGGGCGCGAGTACTACGACGACCTGACGCAGGACGATCGCTGAGCGGCACGCCGGCGCGCTCGACGACGCCTAGACGCGAGGGGGGCCGGCCGCATGGCCGGCCCTCCCTTCATCCGGAAGGACCACGCCATGCACCACCCCGACGACCCGACGAGCGCCTGGCGCCTGCAGACGCTGGTGGTCGGCCCCCTGCAGATGAACGCGCAGCTGCTGTGCGCGCCGGACGCCGGCGAGGCGATCCTGGTCGACCCCGGCGACGACCCCGACGACCTGCTGGACGCCATCGCGGACAGCGGCTGCCGCCTGACCGCCCTGGTCTGCACCCACGGCCACTTCGACCACGTGTCGGCCGCCGCCGCGATCCAGAAGGTCTGGGACCTCCCCCTGCTCCACCACCCCGACGAGGCCCCGCTGCTGGCCGGCCTGGCCGCCAGCCGCGCCGCCTACGGCTTCCCGCCCGTGCCGGCCCCCCGCCTCGCCCCGCTGCCCGCCGACGCGCTGCCCTTCGCCGGCGGCCGCCTGCGCATCGCCCACGCCCCGGGCCACAGCCGCGGCCACGTCCTGTACCTCTGGGAGGGCCACGCCCTGGTGGGAGATGTCATCTTCGCGGGATCGGTGGGCCGCACCGACCTGCCGGGCGGCGATTTCACCGTCCTGGAGCGCAGCATCCGCCGCGAGATCTACACCCTCGACGACGCGACCATCCTGCATCCGGGGCACGGGCCGGACACGACGGTCGCCCGCGAACGCCGCTCCAACCCCTTCGTCAGCGACCCCCGCCAACCCTGAAAGCGCCGCGTCCAGCCTCTTCACCCGACGCGCCCGCCGACGGGGTAGGCCCTGGGCCAGGTGCGGAAGGGCCAAAGCGCCCGGGCCCGCCCCGGCCCCCCCGGATGTGCGGACTCGAGTCGGACGACCTCAGGGCTGAAGAGGCTGGACGCTGAGCGCATTGATCTGCTCGAGCCGATCGCTGCGCTTCTTCTCCAGCACCTTGTGGCGGCGCATCAGCTCGCCCTTGATCCAGTCGCGGTACAGCGAGGCCCCGAGGCAGCCGGAGTCGTAGGAGAAGATGCTGTTGAAGGCCGAGGGCGCCTCCTCGATCTTGATGTTGTTGGTGATCATGGTCTTGAACAGGTCGCCCTTGAAGTGGTTCTTCAGCTCCTTCTGCGCCTCCTTGTGCAGATCCGTGCGCCCGTCCTTCATGGTCACCAGCACGCCGAGCACCTGCAGCCAGATGTTCTGGCGCTCCTGCACGCGCTCGATCAGGGCGCTGAGCTGGTGCATCGTCGAGACGGCGAGGCCCGTGCAGGGCGTCGGGATCAGGGCGTAGTCGGAGGCGACCAGGGCGTTCTGGGTCAGGATGCCGAGGTTCGGCGGCGTGTCGATGATGATCCAGCCGTAGGACGTCGACAGCGCCTGCGTCACCTTGATCAGCCGGTCGGTGAGCTGGGTGCGGGCCATGCTCTCGAGCGACGGGTGGGACGGGATCACGTCGATGTTCTCGTCGAAGACCGTCGAGGTGATGCCGTCCTGGGGCGTGATCGCCCGGCGCAGCACGTCGAAGATCGAGCGCGCCGGCGGCTCGCCGTTCATCTTGCCCAGCAGCGCCGAGGAGGCGCAGCCGTGGGGGTCCATGTCGATGACCAGGCAGCTCGACGTGATGTCGCTGTAGCGGGTCAGGCCCGCGGCCAGGTTCAGCGCCGTGGTGGTCTTGCCGGTGCCGCCCTTGTGATTCACGACAGCGATGACGTTTCCCATGGAATCTCCCAACGGGTCGGGGCATCGAGACTCCGGGAATCCGGAGTGGACTGACAATGATAATGATCCAGGTCAGCGAAGCAAACGCTATTCGCCGCGGCGCCCGCCGGCGCCCCGACTTCCGATCGCGCAACTGACGTCAGAACAGGTCGTTGCGCGATGAACTTCAACTTGGTAATTCACCGGGGCGCTCGCGGCGCCGCCCTCGACTATTTGATGTATGATGACGATGTTAAAAATGCGCGAGCAACCGCCCGGTGATCGTCACCAGATGCTGCGGGCCGAACTCCCGGTACCGGGCGCCCGGCGCGAAGTCCATTTCCTCGGGCAGGCCGTCCTGGACGAACTGCTGGACGTGGTCGGCGACGTCGATGCCGAAGGACCAGCGGGGCCCCCCGCGGTACAGCATCCCGGCGCCCAGGCGCAGCCCGGCCACCGTCTGGTCCGAGGCGTCGGCGGTGGCGCCGATCCCGGTGAGCGAGGCGCCGGCCAGCAGCAGGGGCTGCAGCCGGGTGTCGGTCAGGCGCTGCTCCCAGCTCGCGGCCAGCTGCGTGACGTTCCAGCGGTCGTACAGCACGGGCGTCACGAACTGGGAGTCGTTGGCCAGGGCCGCGGCGTCCATCCGCCCGACCGCGAGATCGAGGCGCAGCCAGCCCCGCGACGTCAGCTTCCTGGTCGCCGTGAGGCCGAAGACCGCGGCTTCGTCCAGCGTCACGGTGAAGCGCTTGGCGTTGAAGGTGGCGCCGCCCGCGGGCGGCGTCCAGGACACCGTCAGGTCGTTCGCCACCTGGAACAGGTCGCCGCCCGCCAGCAGCCCGGAGGTGAGGCCGAGGCACCAGCGTGATTCCAGCGTCTCGCGCGGCTCGGCCGCGACGACCGCAGCGGTGCGGCCGCTCACGGGGCGCCGGGGCTGCTCCTCCGCGGCCGCGGCGCCGGCGGCGGCCAGGGCGATCAGCAGCAGGCCGCTGGTCCGCGCGCGGAGGCCCGTCACGGCCGGGGCTCCGCGGGCTTGGACGCGAAGTGCTTGAAGAGGTCGATCGGCACCGGGAAGATCGTCGTCGAGTTGTTCTCGCGCGCGATCTCGCTCAGGGTCTGCAGGTAGCGCAGGATGATCGCCGAGGGATCGCTCGAGATGACCACGGCGGCCTCGGCGAGCTTCTTGCTGGCCTGGAACTCGCCGTCGGCGTGGATGACCTTCGAGCGCCGCTCGCGCTCGGCCTCGGCCTGGCGGGCCATGGCGCGCCGCATCTCCTGCGGCAGGTCGACGTCCTTGATCTCGACGGTGCTGACCTCGACGCCCCAGGGCTCGGTCGCCTTGTCGATGATCTCGCGGATCTGCAGGTTGAGCTTGTTGCGCTCGGACAGCAGGTCGTCCATCTCGACCTGGCCCATGACGCTGCGCAGGGTCGTCTGGGCGACCTGCGAGGTGGCGTAGAGGTAGTCCTCGACCCCGACGATGGCCATCTCGGGCGACACCACCTTGAAGTAGATCACGGCGTTCACCTTGACCGAGACGTTGTCCTTGGTGATCACGTCCTGCGGCGGCACGTCCATCGGGATGATGCGCAGGCTGACCTTCACCATCCGGTCGATCAGCGGGATCAGCAGGATCAGGCCCGGCCCCTTGACGCGCTGCAGGCGGCCCAGGCGGAAGATCACCCCGCGCTCGTACTCGCGCAGCACGCGCAGCGAGTTGGCCAGCACGAACAGCACCAGCAGCAGGACGGGCAGGAAGGTCAGGCTCAGGGTCTGCATGGGGTCCTCCGTGGTCAGGCGGGTTCGCGGAAGGAGACCGTCTCCAGGATGGCGCGCAGGCGGCGGAAATCGTCCATCTTCTCGAGCTGCGGCGCGTAGACCAGCAGGTCGAAGCAGAAGATCCGGCCGCCCGCCGGCTCGGCCAGGAAGTAGCAGCGGAACGGCCCGCCGACCTGGGTCTGGGCGTCGACCCAGCTGCCGGCCAGCTTGACGGCCGGCAGCCCGGCCACCGTCTCCTGCGACCAGACGAAGGAGGCGGGATCGATCGTCTCCTGGTGCAGCGCCGCACCCAGGCGGGACCGCATGGCGGCCAGGGCGTCGTGGTCGGCGAGGCGGGCGCGCGGGTCGGGCGCGGCTTCCCAGCTGACCGTCAGGCCGCGCGTCGAGCCGTCGGTGCGCAGCCACTCGACGCCGGGGAAGCCGTCCGGCTCGCACTGGTTCTCGCGGTAGGCGGCCGGCAGCTCGACCGAGAAGCCGAAGCGGCGGTGCTGGCGGGCGGGCGGGTCGGCGAGCAGGCCCTGCGCGCGGTGGTCCGCGGCGATGCGACGGTTGATGTCGGCGGCCAGGGTGTCGCGCAGGGCGGGCGCCCGGCGGTTCAGCAGCGTGACCAGGGCGTCGGCGTCCTTCGCCACCGCGATGAAGGCGAGCTGGCTGTGGAGCCAGGGATTGCGGACGGTGAACACCTCGCCGCGGCCCGCGAGGGCCCGCTCCAGGGCCTTCTTCGGCAGCAGGCCCTTGACGGCGCCCTGGACGGGGCCGCCGTCGCCCCAGCGCACGGCCAGCAGCACGTTGCGGTAGCTGCGGGCGTCCCGCCAGTTCTTGCCGGTGAAGGTGCGGAAGCGGTAGGTGGGCTCGGACTTCAGGACGAAGCTCTCCGTCGGGGACAGCAGGCCGCGGGCCCGTTCGAGCAGCGGGTCGTACTGCGGGTCGGAGACCACCAGCGCGACGTCGCCGTACGAGCCGACGGCCGAGACCATCGCGTTCCCGCCGCCGCCGCAGCCGCCGAGCGACAGGACCAGGCACAGGGCCGCCGCCCCGAGAAGAGCGGCGGCATGACGGGTTGGGTTCACGGGAGTACCTCGTTGGGGCGGTCAGCGACCCGGGCTGCGGTCTTGGCTGTCCCCGTCAAGGTACGCGATGCCGCGGGCGGCGAGCAACGCCTTTAGCGTCTTGTTCTCGTCGCGCAGGCCGATCAGGCCGGCGCGCAGGCGGTTGTTCTCGGCGCGCAGGGCGGCGATCTCGTCCAGGCCGGCGAGCTTCCCCGACGACAGCGACACCGGCTGCAGGCGCTCCGACAGCAGGCCCTGGCTGACCGGGCGGCCCAGGAACCCACCACTGAGCGACCCGCCGCCGAGCGACGCGCCGCGCACGCGGTTGCCGGACAGGGGCAGGCGGTCCGAGAGGTCGGTCACCAGGCGCGCCGACGGGGTCGGCGTGGCGGCGGGCCCGGCGACCGCGGCCACCGTCGCCGCGGGGCGGGAGGACGTCGTCGGGATGCGGGGGCCTTCCGGCCAGACCAGCACGGCGACCAGCGCGGTCACGGCCACGCCGGCCAGCGAGGAGGCCGCGAAGCCGCGCCACCAGCGGGCCGCGCCGTGGGGCGCGTCCTCCCAGGGCACCGTCCTGGCCGCGGCGGCTTCCTGCAGGGTGCGGTTGAGGCGCAGCTGGAGCTTCCATTCGAAGGCGTCGGTCGGCTCCGCGGCGGTCGCCTGCAGCAGGCGGCGGCCGAGGCCGAGCTCGGCCCGGTATTCGCGGCAGGCGGCGCAGCGGCCGAGGTGCTCCTCGAACGCCGGGGTCTTCTCGGCGGGCAGCATCCCGTCCATCTGCTGGCTGATCAACCGTCGTGCCGTGGTGCAAAGCATGGGGAAGTCCTCCTCGACTGTCGTCAATCGTCCTTGTCGTCTTGTTCCATCCGGGCCTCGAGGAGCTCGAGCTCGGCGAGCAGGTCCTCGTTGCGCAACAGCGGCTTGATGTTCTGCCGGAAGCGGGTCCGCGCGCGGTTGATCCGCGAGCGCACGGTGCCGAGCTTCAGGCCGGTGACCTGCTGGATCTCCTCGTACGACAGCTGCTCCACTTCGCGCAGCAGGAACGGGACCCGGTAGCGTTCGGGGATGCGGCTGGTCGCTTCGGCGATCAGGCGCCCCAGTTCCCGGCCCTCCAGCTCGCGCGTGGGGTCGGCCTGGGGATCGGCCGGATCCAGCGGGATGTCGTCGTCGTTCTCGGGCGCGGGGTCGAGCACCAGCATCCGCGGCTGCCGCTTCTGCTTGCGGACCCGGTTGCGCACCAGGTTGGTGGCGATGGTGAACAGCCAGGTGGAGAAGCGCGCGATCTCGCGGTACTTGTCGGCGTGGACGTAGGCGCGGATCAGCGTGTCCTGCGCGAGTTCCTCCGCCTCGACGGGGTCCCCGACCATCCGCAGGATGAAGCTGTACAGGCGCCCCCGGTAGCGCCGCACCAGCTCGTCGTAGGCCCGCTTCTGGCCCTGCTGGACGAGCGCGATCAGATCCTCGTCACGCTGCTCGGTCCAGGCGAGCGGGCCGTGACGGCCGGGATCGGGGTGCTTGTCGTTCAGGTACACCTGGTCGCTCCTGGCAGCGGGGGGGGTGTCGTCGGCGGGGGGGTCAACACCGGGACCGGAGCCGCGGTTCCCACCGGTTTCGTCCCGGCCGTTCACCGCGGACCGCCGTCGACCAGGACTTCGCCCAGGGGCCACAGGGGGAGCACCACTTCCAGCGGGTCGCCCCGCCGGGGGGCGCGCCGGGACGGGCCGGCTTCGAGGGTCGCCCCCCAGCGCAGGCCGTGCAGACGGACGCCGCCGGCCGCCGCGGCGTCGCACCGCCAGCGCTCGCCGGCGCCGCCGCGGCCGCGGCCCCGGCTGGCCAGGTCCCGCGCCAGCGGCGGTCCGTCGTCGTCGGGGGCCGGCCAGATGAGATCGCGGCTCTCTTCGGCGGTCGCGCGCGCCTCCCAGGGGACGCGCGGCGCGGGGCCCGGCTTGCCGGGGCGGTCCCGCCAGACCGCCGGCGCGACCTGCGCCTGCGCCGGGTCGCCCCCGGATTCGGCCAGGGAGAGCAGGGCCTGCAGGCGCGCGGCCTGCGCGGGTTCCAGCGTGCGCAGGGGGCCGTCCCAGGCCTGCACGACCAGCGTCCCGTCGCCCGGCGAGACCGCCGTCCAGCCCTCCCCCAGCCGGCCCAGGGCCGCCTCGGCCGTGCCCGTCCCGTCTTCGCCGGGTTCGCCGAGCGCCACGTCCAGACGCCAGGACCCGTCGGGACAGCGCACCCAGACCGCGGTCCCGCGCGCGTCGGCCAAGGGGGAGGCGAAGCTCCAGGGAGCGACGCCGAGTTCCAGGTCGAGGAGGTCGGGCTCCGGTTCGGCGGCGGCCGATCCCACGGCGGCGGCCAGGACGGCCGCCAGGATGGCGATCGGGTGGCCCCGGCGGGGTCTCACCGTTCGCCGCCGTTCGCGGCGGCGGGCTGGAGTTCCTTCAGGACCGCCTCCAGCGACGCGCTGTCGCCGCCGGCCGCCCGCGCGCGCAGGAACACGTCGTAGGCGCGGTCGTGGCGCCCCAGGTCCAGCAGCACCATCCCGAGGTGCTCGAGGATCACCGGATCCTCCGGCAGCGCGTTGGTGGCGCGCACCAGGAGGTCGAAGGCCTCCAGGGGCAGCCCCTGGCGGTGCAGCAGCCAGCCCAGGGAATCCAGGTAGGCGGGGTTCTCGGGCTCGCTCTTCAGGGCGGCGCGGATCAGGCTCTCGGCGCGCGGCAGGTCCCGGTCGCGGTCGGCGAGCGTGTAGCCCAGGGCGTTCTGGATGACGTGGTCGTCGGGGTGGTCCGCGAGCAGGGTCTCCAGGGCCGCCAGCGCCTCGTCGGGGCGGCCCGTCTGCTCGCAGGCCAGCGACAGGTTCAGCAGGGCGTTGCGCCGCAGCTCGGGATCCTCGGCGGCGCGCTCGTAGTACGGGATCGACGCCTCGTGATCCCCGAGTCCCTGGTAGGTCGCCCCGAGCATCATGCGCACGCCGAGCGGCGAGTTCTCGTCCAGCAGCGCGGCGGCCCGGTCGGCCAGCTCGTGGACTTCGCGGACCGGCGCCGTCTCGTCGCCGTCGGCGGCGCGGCCGGTGAACAGGTCGGGGTGGCGCCGGCTGAGGATGGAGATCAGCGCCAGCACGTTGTCGGGGTCGCCGGGGTCGAGCGCCAGGGCGCGGCGGGTCTCGGCCTCCCCCGCCGCGAGGTCGCCGCGGCCGGCGAGGAACTCGCCGAGGAACAGGTGCGGCCGTGCGGCCTCGGGCCAGCGCTGCGCGATCTCCCCGACGAGGGCGATCGCCCGGTCCCACTCGCCGGCGCGGGCGTGCAGGCGGCTGAGCTGCAGGGCCGCGCCGAGGTCCAGCGCGCCCGCCTCCCACATGGGCAGCAGCAGGGACATGGCCGCCGCTTCGCGCCCGGCCTGGGCGATCATGCCCGACGTGAGCTCCACCCAGGCGGGGGCGTCCCCGCGCGCGACGACGAGGCTGTCGCCGGCGACGGCGACGGACATGGCGTCCCCGTCGCGTTCGTTGTCGATCAGGTGCTGGATCCGGCCCAGGCGGAGCGAGCGCGAGCCGGGCGCGACGGCCAGCCCCTCGGTCCACAGCGCGGCGGCTTCTTCGGGGCGGTTCAGCAGGGAGGCGAGTTCGGCCATCGAGCCGTAGATCCGCTCCCGGTGTTCGGGGTGGCGCGGCAGGGCCTGGCGGTAGGCCGCCATGGCCTCCGCCCAGGCGTGCGTGCGCACCAGCAGCTCGGCCTCGACCAGGTCCAGGCGGGTCGAGTCGGGGTGGGCGCGCCGGCAGCCCTCCAGGGCCTCGCGCGCGTCGGCGTAGCGCTCCTGGACCGCGCTCAGCGCGATCAGCCGCTCCCAGCCTTCGTAGGACTCGGGGTGCTCGCGCACGATCCGCCGCGCGACGTCCGTCGCGTCGCGCAGGTAGCCGACCTGCTGCAGGGCGTCGCGGTAGGTGCGGGCGAAGGTCAGCTCGTCCGGGCTCATCCGGTAGGCCTGGGCCAGGAAGGGCAGGGCGCCGGCCAGGTCGCCCTCGGCCAGCAGCGTCGAGCCCACCATGTAGCCGGTGGCCGCGCCCTGGGGGATGGGATCCAGTTCCGCGCCCCCGGTTTCGACGTGCGCGCTGTCGGTCGCGGCGCCGGCGGGCAGCGCGGACATCGGCACCACGGCGCCGGCGGCCAGCGGCCAGGCGGCCGCGGCCAGGAAGAGGGCGGCGGTGAGCGGCGCGCGTCGCGACAAGGGCGTTCCTTTGCTTCGGGACCGTTCAGGACTTGGAGGCCGGCGGGTCGTCCAGCAGCGAGGGCTCGCCGGCCAGGCGCTGCAGCGCGCAGCCGGCCGCCTCCTGCTCGGCGCTCTTCTTGTTCGCGCCCCGGCCGTGCCCCAGCACGCGCTCGCCCAGCAGCACCTCCACCGTGAAGACGCGCTCGTGGTCGGGCCCGGTCGTCTCCAGCACCCGGTAGCGCGGCGGCACGCGGTGGCGGGCCTGCACGATCTCCTGCAGGCGGCTCTTGTCGTTGGCCAGCCCGCGGTGGTCCAGGATCTCGTCGGCGTGGTCGAAGAGCCAGCGCTCGATGACGCCCTGGGCCGCCTCGAGGCCGCCGTCGAGGTAGACGGCGCCGATGATCGCCTCGACGGCGTCGGCCAGGATGCTGTCGCGGTCGCGGCCGCCGGTGGCGGCCTCGCCGCGGCTCATCAGGATATGGTCGCCCAGTTCGAGGCGCTGCGCCACCCGGGCCAGGCTCGCCCCGCAGACGAGCTTCGATTTCAGGCGCGTGAGCGCGCCCTCCTCGAGGTCCGTGTATTCCAGGTAGAGGTAGGCGTTGGTGACGAGCCCGAGCACGGCGTCGCCGAGGAACTCGAGCCGTTCGTTGGCCTCGATGCGCTCGTCGCCGTAGGCGTGGAGGTGGGAGCGGTGGACCAGGGCCTGGCCCAGCAGGCAGGGATCGCGGAAGCGGTACGACAGCATGGTCTCGACGGCGGCGGCGGCCAGGCGTCGCGATTCGGCGTCGGGCCGCGCCGGCGCCTCATCCCCGGCGCCGCGGGTCGCGCGGCCGCGCCGCGCGCCCGCGATCAGCCTGGATACGAACCGTCGCCACGGGGCCATGACGCCTCCCCGGCCGGCCGAAGTCACCCCGGCCAGCGCTTCAGGCAGAGGGACACGTTGTGCCCCCCGAAGCCGAGCGAGGTCGACAGCGCCGCCCCGACCTGGCGGTCGACCGCCGCGTTGGGGCAATAGTCCAGATCGCATTCGGGGTCGGGGTTGCGGTAGTTGATCGTCGGCGGCAGCCGTCCCTCGCGCAGCGCCAGGGCGGTGAAGGCGGCCTCGATGCCGCCGGCGGCGCCGAGCAGGTGGCCGGTCATCGACTTGGTCGAGGAGACCGCCAGCTTGCGCGCGTGGTCGCCGAAGAGGTCGCGGATGGCCAGGGTCTCGATCTTGTCGTTGAAGGGCGTGCTGGTGCCGTGCGCGTTGATGTAGCCGATGTCGGTCAGATGCAGGCCGGCGGCGGCCACCGCCAGGCGCATGGCGTTGCGGGCGCCCTTGCCCTCGTTGTCGGGCTGGGTCATGTGGTAGGCGTCGGCGGTCATGCCGTAGCCGGCCACCTCGGCCAGGATGACGGCGCCGCGGGCGCGGGCCCGCTCCAGCTCCTCGAGCACCAGGATGCCGGCGCCCTCGCCCAGCACGAACCCGTCGCGCTCGGCGTCGAAGGGGCGGCTGGCGGTGGCGGGGTCGTCGTTGCGGGTCGACAGCGCCTTCATGGCGCTGAAGCCGGCCATGGCCATCGGGCAGACGCTGGCCTCGCTGCCGCCGGTGATCATCAGGTCGGCGGTGCCGTTGGCGATGTGCTCGTACGCCAGGCCGATGGCGTGGCCGGAGGAGGCGCAGGCCGAGACCGTGGCGTAGTTGGGGCCGCGGAAGCCGTGGGCGATCGAGACCAGGCCCGAGGCCATGTCGGCGATCATCATCGGGATGAACATGGGCGAGACGCGGCTCGGGCCCTTCTCGATCAGCTTGGCGTGCTGCTCCTCGAAGGTCTGGAAGCCGCCGATGCCCGAGCCGATCAGCACGCCGGCCCGCTCGGGGTCGACGTCGCCGGGCGCGGCCTGGGCCATCGCCTCGGCCGCGGCGCAGACCGCGAACTGGGCGTAGCGGTCGGCCTTGCGGGCGTCCTTGAGGTCCATGGCCACGGTCGGGTCGAAGCCCTTCACCTCGCCGGCGAAGGTCACGCGGAATTCCGTCGTGTCGAACGACGTGATCGTGGCGATGCCGTTGGTCCCGGCCAGGATCGCGCGCCACGTCTCGTCGCGCGTGAGGCCCACGGCGGTGATCAGTCCGAGGCCCGTGATCGCTACCCTGCGGCGTTCCATGCCATCCTCCCTGCATATACGGATCGCCCCGGTCCGTGACGGGTGGACCGCAGGACCGGGGACGGTTCGCTCACGGAAAGGGCGCGGCTACGCGTCCAGGTGCGACTCGAGGTAGTCGATCGCATCCTGCACGGTCCGCAGCTTCTCCTGGTCCTCTTCCGGGATCGTGATGTTGAAGACCTCCTCGAGGTCCATCACGAGCTCGACGGTGTCCAGGGAATCGGCCCCCAGATCGTCGGTGAACGAAGCTTCGGGGGTGATCTGTTCCGGATTCACCGAAAGCTTGCGCTCGATGATCTCGTAGACCTTTTCCTGAATGGAGCTCATGTCAGCCGTTCCCTCCTTGGGAAGGTTCACGTAACCATGCCGCCGTCGACCACGAGCGTCTGCCCGGTGACGTAGGCGGCGTCCTGCGACAACAGGAAGGCGACGGCGCCGGCGACGTCCTCGCCCTGGCCGAAGCGCTTCAACGGGATGTTCCCCAGCATGCCGGCGCGCACCGCATCGGGCAGGCCCGCCGTCATGTCCGTCTCGATGAATCCGGGCGCCACCGCGTTGCAGGTGATGGCGCGCCCGCCCAGCTCGCGGGCCACGGACTTGGTGAAGGCGACGATGGCCGCCTTGCTCGCCGCGTAGTTGGCCTGGCCCGCGTTGCCGGTCAGGCCGATCACCGAGGTGATGTTGACGATGCGGCCGATTTTCTGGCGCATCATAGACGCGGTGACGGCCTTTGTAAAGTAGAAGGTCCCCGTCAGGTTGACCTCCAGCACCTCGCGCCAGGCGGCCTCGGACATGCGCACCAGCAGCGCGTCGCGGGTGATGCCGGCGTTGTTGACCAGGCCGTAGACCGGGCCGAGCTCGGCCTGGACGCGGGCCACCGCGGCCTCCACCGCCGCGTAGCCCGTCACGTCGAGCGGCAGCACGAGGCTGCGCCCGGACCCCGGCAGCGAGGCGGCGACCTCGGCCAGCGCGTCGGCGTTGCGGGCCACCAGGGCGAGGTCGCAGCCGTCCGCCGACAGGCGGCGGGCGATCGCCGCCCCGATGCCCCGGCTGGCGCCGGTGACGATGACGATGCGGTTGCTCACGGGTCTTCCCTTCGCTGCGCCCGGTCCGGGGCGGGATTATGCCAACAGGCCCCGGACGGTGTCCAGCGCGTTGTCCAGCTCCTCGGACGTCCCCACGGCCAGGAACGTCACCTCGGGGTGCTCCCGCTTGGCCAGGTTGGACAGGACCTTGCCGGGCCCCACCTCCAGCACGACGCGGGGGCGCTCCCCGCCCGCGACGCCGGAGACCAGGGCCGCCAGGCTCTCGTGCCAGCGCACCGGCGAGGTGAGCTGCCGCCGGAAGCCGTCGCGCAGCTGCGCGGCGGTGGTCGAGGGGGCGGCCGTCACGTTGGCCACCAGGGGGGCCGCGGGATCGGCGATCGGGACCGCGGCCAGGTGGTCGGCGAAGCTGGCCGCCGCGCCCTCCAGCAACGGCGAATGGAAGGCGCCGCTGACGTTCAGCCGCAGGGCCCGCTTCGCGCCGGCGGCCTTGAGCGCCTCGCAGGCGGCGTCGACGGCCGCGATCTCGCCGGAGATGGCGACCTGGTTGGACGAATTGTGGTTGGCGACCACGACCACGCCGGCGCTCGCGGCGACCTCGGCGCAGACCCGCTTCACGACGTCGGCGTCGAGGCCCATGATCGCGGCCATCGTGCCGGGGCGCTCCTGCCCCGCCGCGAACATCAGCTCGCCGCGGCGCCGCACCAGGGCCAGCCCGTCGCGGGGCGTCAGGGCGCCGACCGCCACCGCGGCGGAGAACTCGCCCAGCGAGTGGCCGGCCACGACGCTCGGCTCGATCCCCAGCGCCTTCAGCTCCAGGGCCACGGCGACGGAGTGGGCCAGGATGGCCGGCTGGGCGTTCCAGGTCTCGGTCAGCGTCGCCTCCGGGCCCTCGTACATCACGCCGGTGAGGCCGAAGCCCAGGGCCTCGTCGACGGTCGCCAGGAAGGCGGCGCCCGGCCCGCCGCGGGCGGCGAGGTCGCGGGCCATGCCCACGGCCTGCGAGGCCTGACCCGGGAACAGCATGGGGACCTTGAGCATCTCGGACCTTTCGCGCTGGGGCGGTCGGGGGCGGTCAGGGTCGCGCGGCCAGCCGCTGCTGCAGCAGGCCCGGCAGGTCGAGCCGGGCCATGCGGCCCGCGGCCAGCACCGCGCTCTGGATCGCGCGGGCGGGGCTGGCGCCGTGACAGATGATCGAGGAGCCGCGCACGCCCAGCAGCAGCGCGCCGCCGGTGGACGTGTAGTCGAGGCGGTGCAGCAGGCCGCGCAGGCCCTCCCCCGCGTCGGTGGCGCCGCCGGCCAGGAACTGCCGGGCCGCCGTCTGCAGGAAGCCGCCGAAGCCCTCGACGAGCTTCAGCGCGATGTTGCCGGTGAAGCCGTCGGTGACCACGACGTCCGCCGCGCCGTCCAGCAGGTGCCGGCTCTCCACGTTGCCGACGAAGTTCAGCGGGGCGTCGCGCAGCAGGGCGTGGGCCTGGACGCAGAGCTCGGTGCCCTTGGTCGGCTCTTCGCCGATGTTCAGCAGGCCGACGCGCGGCGTCGCGACGTCCATCAGGCGGCGCGCGTACTCGTCGCCGAGCAGCGCGAAGACCAGCAGGTGCTCGGGGGTGCACTGCACGTTGGCGCCGACGTCCAGCAGCAGGAAGCGGCCGTTCAGGGTGGGGATGCCGGTCGCGATCGCGGGGCGGTCGACGCCCTCGAGGCGCCCGAGGATCATCAGGCTGGCGGCGACCTGCGCGCCGGTGCTGCCGGCGCTGACCACCGCCTGGACGCGGCCCTCGCGGTGGTCCCGGGTCGCGCGGACGATCGGGGCGTCGGGGCGGCCCTTGACCGCCGCGGCGGGCGATTCGCCCATCTCGATGCGGTCCCGGCAAGCCACGACCTCGACGGGCAGGTCGCGCGCGCCGAGGTCGTCGAGCAGGACGTTCAGGGCGTCGGGGTCGCCGTAGAGGGCCAGGGACAGGCCGGGTTCGGCGCGGGCGGCCGCCACGGCGCCCGGGACGACCGCAGCGGGGCCGAAGTCCCCGCCCATGGCGTCCACGGCCACGACCACCTTGCGCGGCGCATTGCCGTCCATGCCCGACCTCCTTGCCGGCTCCCCACGCTCTCTAGCTCTATTCCGCTAGCTCTTTTCGACCACGATCACTTCGCGCACGCCGTAGTGGCCGCAGGCGCGGCAGACGCGGTGCGGGCGGCAGGGCGCCCCGCAGTGCGCGCACTTCGACGCGCTCGGGGTGGCCAGGTGCCAGTGCGCGCGGCGGGTGCCCTTGCGCATGTGGCTCGTCTTTTTCTTGGGAACAGCCATCTCGAAGCCTCGCTTCCGGTGTTCAGGAATCCAGCCCGTCCCAGCGGGGGTCGGCGGGCTCCCGGGGGCAGTCGCAGTCCTTCAGGTTTCGGTCCGCCCCGCAGGCGGGGCAGATTCCCAGGCAGTCCTCGCGGCAGACCCGCTTGATCGGCAGGTCCAGCAGCGCGGCCTCGCGCAGGGGCTCGTCCAGGTCCACCTCGCCGCGCACCTGGTAAAGGATCCAGGTGTCGGGCGGCTCTTCGCCGGGGGTCCCCGACTTCGCCCGGATGATCTGGATGTCGACGCCCGCCTCGTAGGCCATTTCGAAGGCCTCCAGGCAGCGGTCGCAGACCGCCGGGCAGGACACCGCCAGGACGCCGGCGACCAGGACGCGGCTGTCGACGTTGTCCACCGCCAGCTCGCCGCGGACGGACATACCGCTCCCGCCGCCCTCCCCGTCCTCGACGAGGAAGGTCTCCTCCACCTCCAGGGCGGAGCGGCCGAAGGGCAAGGTGTCCAGGTTCAGCTTCATTCCGGGCGCACGTTCGCGTCCGGTCCGGGCCCGCCCCGGCCCGGCGCCGTGCAAGCGCCCCACGTTACGAGCGCGATCCCCGTCTGTCAAGACGCGGCGGCCGGTCACCGGCCCCCGCCGAAGACGATGCCGATCTCCCGCAGGGCGTTCTCGGGCGAATCCGAGGCGTGAACGGCGTTCTGGGACAGGGACGCCCCGTACAGGTCGCGCAGGGTGCCGCAGGCGGCGTCGCGGGGGTTCGTGGCCCCGACCAGCTCGCGCAGCTTGACCACGGCCTGGTCGCGCTCCAGGTGGATCGCCACCACCGGGCCCGAGGCGATGTAGTCCACCAGCTCGGGGAAGAACGGCCGCTCGCGGTGGACGGCGTAGAACTCCTCGACCGTCGCCCGGCTCAGGCTCTTGAGGGCCAGGTTGCGGATGCGGAAGCCCGCCCGCTGCACGTGGGCCAGGATCGCGCCGACCTGCTGGGTCTCGGCGGCGACGATCTCCGGCTTGATCATCATGTAGGTCTGCTCCAACTCATCGTCCTTTCGACGGTCCGGTTCAACGCTTCCAGATCTGCTGCAGCAGCGGCACCACGTCCGCCGGGCGGTCGGCGACCGGGATGCCGGCCGACTCGAGCGCCTTCTTCTTCTCGGCCGCCGTGCCGGCGCCGCCGGACACGATCGCGCCGGCGTGGCCCATCCGCTTGCCCGGGGGCGCGGTGCGGCCGGCGATGAACGACACGACCGGGATCTTCATGTTCGCCTTCACGAAGTCGGCGGCCCGCTCCTCGGCGTCGCCGCCGATCTCCCCGATCATCACCAGGGCCTGCGTCGCGGGGTCGGCGTGGAACGCCTGCAGGGCGTCCATGAAGTTCGTGCCGATGACCGGGTCGCCGCCGATGCCCAGGCACGTCGTCTGGCCCAGGCCCGCGCGGGTCAGGGCGTCGACGACCTCGTAGGTCAGCGTCCCGCTGCGCGAGATCAGGCCGACCGGCCCGGGCGTCACGATGTTGGTGGGCATGATGCCGAGCTTGGCCTTCTGCCCGGGGTTGATGAAGCCGGGGCAGTTGGGGCCGACCAGGCGCACGCCGCGCTCGGCGAGGTAGGGCATGACCTTGACCATGTCCAGGGTCGGCACGCCCTCGGTGATGCAGACCACCAGCTTGCAGCCGGCGTCGGCCGCCTCGAAGACGGCGCCGGCGGCGCCGGCCGGGGGCACGAAGATGACCGAGGCCTCGGCGCCCGTGGCGGCGACCGCGTCCTTGACCGTGTCGAAGACCGGCACCTTCCCCTCGAAGGTCTGGCCGCCGCGGCCCGGCGTGACGCCGGCCACGATGTTGGTGCCGTAGCCGAGCATGGACTTCGCGTGGAAGCTCCCGTCGCGGCCGGTGATGCCCTGGATCAGGATCTTCGTCTGGTCCGTGCAGAAAATCGCCATGATTCGCTCCTGTTCGTGTGTCCGGCGGCCGGTCGCCCGGCGCTACTTGCCGGCGAGTTCGAGGGCCTTCTGCACGGCTTCGTCCATGGTGGCGGCCGGGACCAGGTCGGTCTTGGTCAGCAGCTCGCGGGCCTCCGCCTCGTTCGTGCCGGTCAGGCGCACCACGATGGGCACCCTGATCTCCATGCGCTCGGTGGCGGCGATGATCCCGCGGGCGACGTCGTCGCAGCGCGTGATGCCGCCGAAGATGTTGAACAGGATCACCTCGACGTTCGGGTCGCCCAGGATGATGCGCAGGGCGTTGACGACCTTGTCCGGGTTGGAGCTGCCGCCGATGTCCAGGAAGTTGGCGGGGCGGCCGCCGTAGTACTGCACGAGGTCCATGGTCGCCATCGCCAGGCCGGCGCCGTTGACCAGGCAGCCCACGTTGCCGTCGAGCTTCACGAAGGAGAGGTCGGCCTCGCGGGCCATGCGCTCGCTGGGGTTCTCCTCGTCCAGGTCGCGCAGCGCGGCGTAGCCCGGGTGCCGGAAGAGCGCGTTGTCGTCCAGGTTGATCTTGGCGTCGATCGCCTTGCCGACGCCCTGGTCGGTGAAGATGAAGGGGTTGATCTCGGCCAGGCTGGCGTCGGCGGCCAGGAAGGCCTTGTAGAGCTTCTGCATGGCGTCGGCGAGCTGGCGCGCCCGCTTGACGTCCGGGTCCAGCCGCAGGGCCACGGCCATGGCCTCGTGGTCGAGCAGGCCGAAGCGCGGGTCGATGGCGTGCTTGAGGATGGCCTCGGGCTTCTCGACGGCCACCTTCTCGATCTCCACGCCGCCCTCGGCGCTGGCCATCAAGAGCACGCGCCGGCTGGCGCGGTCCACGAGCATGCCCAGGTAGAACTCCGCGGCGATGGTCTCGGCCGGGGTCACCAGCACCTTGCGCACGGTGTGGCCCTTGATGTCCATGCCCAGGATGTTGCCCGCGTGCGTGCGGACGTCGTCCTCGGTCTTGCAGAACTTGACCCCGCCCGCCTTGCCGCGGCCGCCGGCCAGGACCTGGGACTTGACCATCACCGGCAGCCCGTGCGTGCGCGCGAGCGACAGGGCCTCCTCGACGGTCGTGGCGATCCCGCCCGGCGGCACCGTCAGGCCCGCGTCGCGGAAGATGTCCTTCGCCTGGTACTCGTGGATGTTCACTGATCGACCTCCGGCTGTGAATCTGGAACAGCGGGCTCGGCGCAAAAGGGGGGAGGACGCTGGTCCTCCCCCCCGCGGCGCGCTACGCGGTGAACTTGCGCAGGACGTCGGCCAGGTCGGGCTTGCCGATCTCCTGCAGGTCGTAGCCGACGCGGCACGTCGGCTTGCGGATCTTCACGATGCGGTTCAGGTCGATGGGCGTGCCGATGACCACCGCGTCGCACTCGACCGCGTTGATCGTGGCCTCGAGGTCGCGGACCTGCTCCGCGCCGTAGCCCATGGCCGGCAGCAGCGAACCGATCTCCGGGTAGATCGCGAAGGTCTCCGCGAGCTTGCCCTTCACCCAGGGGCGCGGGTCCACGAGGTCGGCCGCGCCGGCGCGCATGGCCGCGATCACGCCCGCGCCGTAGGTCATGCCGCCGTGGGTCAGGGTCGGCCCGTCCTCGACCACCAGCACGCGCTTGTCGCGGATCAGCTCCGGGTGGTCGATGGTCAGCGGCGAGGCCGCCTCGATGATCACGCAGTCCGGGTTGATGCTGCGCACGTTCTGGCGCACGGTCTCGATGTTCTCGAACTCGGCCTCGACGACCTTGTTGATGACCACGACGTCGGCCAGGCGGATGTTGGTCTCGCCGGGGTAGTACGTCAGCTCGTGGCCGGGGCGGTGCGGGTCGGCGACCACCACCAGCAGGTCGGGCTTGTAGAAGGGCGTGTCGTTGTTGCCGCCGTCCCAGAGGATGACGTCGGCCTCCTTCTCGGCCGCGCGCAGGATCTTCTCGTAGTCCACGCCGGCGTAGATGACGCTGCCGCGCGCGACGTGGGGCTCGTACTCCTCCATCTCCTCGATGGTGCAGTCGTGCTTCTTGAGGTCCTCCACGGTCGCGAAGCGCTGGACGGCCTGCTTCTCGAGGTCGCCGTAGGGCATCGGGTGGCGCACCGAGACGACCTTCTTGCCGGCCGCCTCCAGGATCTCGGCGATGCGGCGCGTGGTCTGACTCTTGCCGCAGCCGGTGCGCACCGCGCAGATGGCGATGACGGGCTTGCTGCTCGGCAGCTGCGTGAGGCGCTCGCCCAGGAGCTTGAAGTCGGCGCCGCAGGAGTTCACCAGCGCCGCCTTGTGCATGACGTCCTCGTGGGCCACGTCGCTGTAGGAGAACACGCAGCACTCGACGCCGTGCTCGGCGATCAGGTCGGGCAGGTCGGCCTCGGCGTGGATGGGGATGCCCTGCGGGTAGAGGCGCCCCGCCAGCGCGGCGGGGTAGCGGCGTCCGTCGATGTCGGGGATCTGGGCGGCGGTGAACGCCACCACCTCGTACCTCTCGTCGTCGCGGAAGACGCAGTTGAAGTTGTGGAAGTCGCGTCCGGCGGCGCCGATGATGACGATCTTCTCCCTGCTCATGTCAGCCTCTTTTATGTGAACGTGTGCGCGTGCCAGGAACCCTCCCCCGCCGCTGCGCAAGGCGGACGCCGTCGCCGGCTCAGGGGAGACGCTTCACGGCGGCGATGATGGCGGTCGTGGAACGGCCCGCACGCATCGACACGCGCACGACCTCGCCCCCCCAGCTCCGCACTTCAACGGCGCCGACGATGTCCGTCTCGGCGTACTCGTCGCCCTTGACCAGGACGTCCGGCCGCGCCAGCAGGATCGTCTCCCGCGGCGTCGGCTCGCCAAAGATGGTCAGCGCGCCGACGGGGCGCAAGTGGGCCAGGACGGCCAGGCGGTCGGCCAGGGGGGTCAGGGGGCGGAAAGGGCCCTTCAGGGCGCTGACCGAGGCGTCGTCGTTGACCGCCACCAGCAGGACGTCCCCCAGGGCGGCCGCCTCGGCCAGGTACTCGACGTGGCCGCGGTGCAGCAGGTCGAAACAGCCGTTGGTGAAGACGAGGCGGCGGCCGGCGCGCCGCAGCTCCCCGGCCCAGGCGGCCAGGTCGGCGCGGGGCAGCACCGGCGCGGGGGCGGTCGTGGGCGTCGGGGCGGTCACTTGCCCACCGCTTCGCGGATCTGATCGGCCGTGATCGTCGCGGTGCCCAGCTCGCGCACCGCCAGGCCGGCGGCGTGGTTGGCGAGGTTGGCGGCGTCCAGGTAGGTCGCCCCCGCGGCCAGCGCCGCGGTGTACACGGCGATGACCGTGTCGCCGGCGCCGGTGACGTCGAAGACCTCGCGCGCCTCGGTCGGCAGGTGGTGTTCGGCGCCGCCGCGCTCGAACAGGGCCATGCCGTGCTCGCCCCGCGTGATCAGGACGCAGGCGGCGTCGGTGCGGGCGAGCAGCTCGGCGCCGGCCAGGCGCAGCCCGTCCAGGTCGGCGATCGCCCGGCCCGTGGCCTGCCCCGCCTCGCGCTGGTTCGGGGTCAGCGAGGCGCAGCCGCGGTACTGGGTGTAGTCGCCGCGCTTGGGGTCGACCACCACCGGCACCCCGGCGGCGGCGCCGTCGTCCAGGACCTCCCGCAGCAGCGCGTCGGCGAGCACGCCCTTGCCGTAGTCCGACAGCACGATCCCGTCGAACGGGCCCAGCCGGCGCACCCGCGCGGCCAGGTCCGCGAGGGCGTCCTGCGCCAGCGGCTCGTCCGACTCGACGTCGGCGCGCACGACCTGCTGGCTGTGGGCGATGATGCGGGTCTTGAGCGTGGTGCGCCGCCCCGGCAGGCGCAGCAGGCCGTCGTCGGGGATGCCGGCCTCCCCCAGCAGCGACACCAGCCGCCGCGAGGTCGCCCCGGCGCCGGCGACCGCGACCAGGGACACGTCGGCGCCCAGGGCGCGGATGTTGGCGGCGACGTTGGCCGCGCCGCCCAGCTTGTCGGTCTCGCGGCGCAGGCGGACCACCGGCACCGGCGCCTCGGGGCTGATGCGCTCCACCTCGCCCCACAGGAAGCGGTCGAGCATGGCGTCGCCGACGACCGCCAGGCGCAGTCCGGCGATCCGGTCGAGGATGGCGAGGCTGCGGGAGGGCATGTCGGCTCCAGGGAGGGGGTTGGCGTCCGCGCGCGCCCGGAAGCTACCATCCCGGTCGCGCCGCGTCAACGGGGCTGGCTCCCCGCGCGGCCGTGCGCTATCATGCGGCGGACGACGACACCAACGACACGGAGGCACGACCTTGGAAAAGAACCAGCCGGCGCCGGCGCAGCAGCTCAGCGTGGAACTCGATCCCGACGTCGCGCACGGCACCTACACCAACCTGGCCCTGATCACCCACAGCCCCAGCGAGTTCGTCGTGGACTTCGCCCGCATGATGCCGGGCCTGCCCAAGGCCAAGATCCACGCCCGGATGATCATGACGCCGCAGAACGCCAAGGGCCTGCTCAAGACCCTCGAGGCCAACATCCGGCGCTACGAGGAGACCCACGGCGAGATCAAGCTGCCCGGTCTGCCCGGCAAGGACCTCGGCTTCCACTCCACCGACAGCCGGAACTGACGCGGGGATCCACCTGCGGCTCAGTCGACCAGCCGCCGGAACCGCGCCGCCGCCAGCGCGAGCAGGGCCGCGAGCATCGCCGCCAGCGCGGCCAGGTGGCCGGCGTTCCCGGCGAGGCCCCAGCCGCGCCCGATCATGTTGTGGAAGACCGTCACCGCCTGGCCCGTGGGCAGGGCCAGGGCGATCTTCTGCATGAAGCCCGGCACCACTTCCAGCGGCCACCAGAGGCCGCCCAGGGCGGCCAGCAGCATCGAGGCGGTCATGCCCAGGCCGTCGGCCTGGCCCGGCGTGCGGCAGAACGTCGCCACGCAGAGCGCCAGCGCCGAGCTGACGGCGGTGAACAGCACCATCGTCAGGACGAGCGCGCCGGGGCTGTCGCCGTAGTCCATGCCCGGCAGCAGCAGGTTCAGGCCCAGCAGGACGGCCGCCTGGGCCAGCCCCACCACCACCGGCCCCAGGAACAGGCCCACCGCCAGCAGCCAGGGCGACGCGGCCGCCAGGCGCAGGCGGCGCAGGGTGCCGTTGCGCCGCTCCGTCACGATGTCGCGCACGCTCATCAGCATGAACATCAGCACGAACATGAGCGTGTAGCTGGGACCGGTGTGCTGGAACCCGCTGCTGAAGCCGGCCAGGGCGCTCGGCTGCGGCTCGCCGCCCAGCCGGCCCAGGGTGCGGACCTCCAGCGTGATGCGCGGGTCCCGCCAGAGCGCGTCGAACCTCGCCTCGTCGAAGCCCGCCGCGGCGCGCCGCCCGGCGGCCAGGAACTCCAGCCGCAGCACGGCCTCCTCGAGCACGGTCCGGGCGGTCTGGGCCGACGCCCGGTCGGGATCGTAGGCCAGGGAGAGCGCGGCCGTCCGGCCGGCGGCCAGGTCCGCGTCGAAGGCGGCCGGGATGTGCAGCGCCGCGGTGCGGCTCCCGGCGTCGACCAGGGCGCGGGCCGTCTCCCAGGAGCCGGCGCTGTCGGCCACCACGACGCGGAAGGCCTCGTGCCCGCCGAGCGCCTCGATCAGCCCGCGCGCCGCGGGACCGCGGGACCCGTCGAAGACCGTCAGCTCCGGCGCCTCGCGCGGGCCTGCGTTCATGTCGCCGAACATCATCCCCATCAGCACCGTGAACATCAGCGGCATGCCGAAGAGCCAGAAGAGGCTCGCCCGGTCGGCCGCGACCTGCCGCACGTGCAGGCCCACCAGGGCCCGGATCACTCCCGCGTTCACAGCAGGCCCGCCTTTCCGCCGCGGCGCCGGTAGATCGCCACGGCGACCGCCAGCAGCACCGCCGCGATCCCGAACAGGACGGCGACGCGCGGCAGGATCTCGCCCACGCCGCGGCCGTGCACGACGATGTCGTTGAACGTGCGGTTGGCCCAGTAGTTGGGCGTGAAGCGGCCCGCCGCCTGCAGCACGGGCGGCATCTGGTCGACGTTGATGAAGTTGCCGCCGACCAGCGCCATGAACAGCGTGACGCCCGTGGAGATGGTGCCCATCTGCTTCTCGTTCGCGGTCAGCAGCGCCAGGGGCAGGAACAGCGAGGCCAGCATCGCGCTGGTGGCGACCGCGGCCAGGGGCAGGGCCAGCAGATCGGTGCCGAGGTTCATCCGGAACAGCAGCTTCCCCGCCGCGAAGAGCACGGCCAGCTGCAGCAGCCCGTTGAGCATGGCGAAGAGCCACTTGCCGACCAGCAGGTCGGTGCTCCCCAGCGGGGCGACCAGCAGCCGCCGCAGCGTGCCGCCGGCGCGCTCGCGGTGCAGGTCGCCGGCGGCGGCGGCGGCGGCGAACATCAGGAAGAAGACCCCCATCCCCGGCAGGATGTAGTCGAACATGTTGGTCGAGGGGCCGACCCCTTTCGCCTCCTGGCCGGTGCGGTCGACCACGGTCAGCGCCACGGCCGACGTCGCGAACGCGTCGTGCAGGGCCGCCTGGTGGTCGAGGATGGCCTCGAGCTTCGCGCGCGCGGCCGCCACTTCCGGCGCGCGGTCGCGCAGGCGCCGCCAGATCGCGGCCAGCGAGTCGCCCTCCAGCAGGTCCCCGAACGGGTCGGGCTCGCCCGCGGCGGGGAAGCCGTCGGCCGGCCAGGCCGCGAGGTAGACGGCCTCGCCGCCCTGCACCCGCAGCAGCATCCGGCGCAGGATCTGCTCGACGATGTCGGCCTGCAGCACGCTGCCCGGATCCTTCCAGACGCCGATCGCCACGCGCTCGGACGACAGCAGGTCCTGCAGGTCGGCCGGCAGCACCACCGCGGCGCGGGCCTCCCCCGTGCGGACCAGGCGGTCGGCCTCGGCCGAGTCGCACCAGACGGGCGCGAACAGGCCGCTCTCGGTCAGAGCCCGGTCGAGGGGGTCCCGCAGCAGCGACGGCGGGTCGCCGACCAGGGCCAGCGGGATGGCCTCGATCTCGGGCGCCCCCCCGCCGAAGCCGCCGAACGAGATGCCCAGCACCGCCGTCAGCATCAGCGGCAGCAGGAGCGTCACGACCACCGCCTGGCGGTCGGACCACCAGCGCCGGATGTCCTTGGTCACCAACACGCGCAGCATGGCGGGCTCCTATTCGCGCAGGGCGCGGCCGGTGATCTTCAGGTACAGGGATTCGAGGTTGGGCCGGATCACCTCGAGCTGGTCGAGGCCCAGCCCGGCGGCGGCGAGCTCCGCCTGCAGGCGGGGCAGCAGCGCGGCGCCGTCGCGGCAGTGGATCTCGAGCTTGCCCCGGCGCAGGTCCGCGGAGCTGACGTCCGGCCAGGCGGCGGCCGCCGCCGCCGCCGGCGCCACCGCCGCGGGCGGCAGCTGGACCCGCACCACGTCGTGCTCGCCGATCTGCTGGATGAGCTCCTCCTTGTCGCCGAGCGCGGCGAGGCGGCCGTGGTCGATGACCCCGATGCGGTCGCAGAGGTGTTCGGCCTCCTCGAGGTAGTGCGTCGTGTACAGCACGGTCAGGCCGCGCGCGTTCATGCCGCGGATCAGGTCCAGGATGCGCGTGCGCGCCTGCGCGTCGATGCCCACGGTGGGCTCGTCCAGGAACAGGATGTCCGGGGCGTGGACCAGCCCCAGCATGATGTTCAGGCGCCGCTTCATCCCGCCGCTGAAGCCCTTGACCGGACGGCGGGCGTGCTCGGTGAGGTCCGCCAGCTCCAGCAGCTCCGCGCAGCGCGCCTTCAGGCGCGCGCCCTCCAGGCCGTACAGCCGCCCGAAGGTCGCGAGGTTCTGCTCGGCGCTCAGCTCCTCGTACAGCGCCAGCTCCTGCGGCACCACGCCGATGCGGCGGCGGACCGCGCCGGGATCGGCGGCGACGTCGTGGCCGCAGACCTCGGCGGCGCCGGCGTCGGCGGGCAGCAGCGTGGCCAGCACCGAGATCGTGGTGGTCTTGCCCGCGCCGTTGGGCCCGAGCAGGCCGAAGATCTCGCCGGGGCCGACGGCGAAGCTCAGGTCGTCGACCGCGCGCACATCCCCGAACGACTTGACGAGGTTGCGGACTCGGATCATGGGACGTCCTTTCCGGGCGGCCGCGTCTTCCAGCGACGGTGGACCCAGAACCAGTGATCGGGGTGGCGGCGGACGAACTCCGCCAGCCGGTCGGTGTGCGCCCGCGTCAGGGCGAGCACGGCCTGCGCCTCGTCCATCTGCGGGTCGGGCTCGATCGCGGCGGTGACGTGCGCCACGTGGCGCCCGTCCGGCTGCCGCACCAGGAAGACCGGCACGATGGGGCAGCCCAGCTTCCAGGAGAAGTACGCGAGGCCGGGGGGCGTGGATGCGGCCGCGCCGAGGAATTCCACGAACACCCCGTCGCGGCCGGCGTTGACGTCCGGCAGCATCGCCGCCGTGCCGCCGGAGCGCAGGAGCTTGACCAGCTGGCGCACCGAGCCGTCGGCGCGGATCGCCTGCACGCCGCAGCGGGCGCGGATGTCGTTCTGGAGGCGGTCCACGTGGGGGTTGCTCTGCTGGCGGACCACGACCTGCAGCGGGTAGCCGTAGGCCGTCAGCGCCGCCCCGAGCAGCTCGAAGTTGCCGAAGTGGCCCGTGGTGAAGATGAAGCCGCGGCCGGACGCGCGCAGCGGCGCCAGCACGCCGGGATCGTCCAGGTCCACCAGGGCGCGGATCCGCTCGGGGCCGAGCCCGTCCATCGCCATGAACTCGAACAGCGAGGTCGCGATCTGCCGGTAGGCGCGCCGGGCCACGTCGCGCCGCGCGGCCTCGTCCCAGGCGGGGAACGCCTGGCGCAGCTGCGCCAGGGCCACGTCGCGGCGGTAGCCCCAGACCCGGAACGCCGCGTCGCCCAGGCGGCGGCCGGCGGCGAGGCGGCCGGCGGTCGACATCCGGCGCACGCCCCGGCGCAGGGCGTCCAGGGCGGCGTACTCGAGACGCCAGCGCAGACGTTTCCAGGGGTGGTCCACGGCTCCTCCGGGTGCGGGGCAGGGAGGGCGCGCGCCCGCCCTCAGGGAACCCAGATCCTACGCGCCACCCGTCCGGCGGGCAACCTCACGATCAGGCCGGCCATCTCCAGCGCCAGCAGGCCCTCCAGCCAGACCGCCTCGCTGCCCGCCCAGCTGCGGCGCAGTTCCGACAGGCGCAGGCCGGTCAGGTCCAGGCGATCCCAGATCCAGCGGGCGGACGAGCCGGCCAGCGGCAGCGGCGACGGGTCCGCCGGGCCGGCGTCGGCGTCCCGCTGCCGGCCGAGCGCGGCGAACACGTCGCGCGCGGATTCGACGAGGGCGGCGCCCTGCCGCAGCAGGTGGTGGCAGCCGCGGCAGGCGTCGTCGTCGACCGGGCCGGGCACGGCGAACACCTCGCGCCCCTGGTTCAGCCCGTGGTAGGCGGTCTGCAGGGCCCCGCTGCGCAGGGGGGCCTCGACCACGACGACGCCGCGCGCCAGGCCCGAGATCAGACGGTTGCGCCGGGGGAACACGAAGGGCAGCGGCGCGACGCCGTCCTCGGCCTCGGTGACCACGCAGCCGCGCGCCTCGATGCGGCGCCGCAGGTCCACGTGGCGGGCCGGGTAGGTGCGGTCCACGCCGGTCGCCATGACCGCCACGGTGCGCCCGCCGCCCGCGAGCGCGCCCTCGTGCGCCGCGGCGTCGATCCCCAGCGCCATCCCGCTCACGACGGTCCAGCCGGCGGCGGCCAGGTCGCGGGCCAGCCGGTGCGCGACGGCCCGGCCGCGGGCCGAGGGCCGGCGCGTCCCGACCACGGCGATCGCCGGCGCGGACAGCGCCGCCGGGTCGCCGGCGCCGCGCACGCCGAGCGGCGGCGCGTCGATCGCGCGCCAGAGTTCGGGCCAGAGGGGGTCGGAGGGCGTCAGCGTCCAGACGGCGCCGGGTTCGGCGCGCGAGGGCGCCCGTTCCACGCGCATGGAACGTCCTTCCCGGGAGGGAGCGGCGGGAGGCTGCGGACCTTCAGTCGGTGGCGGCCAGCGCGGCGCGGTAGAGGTCGCGCAGGACGTGGCGCAGCGCCTCGATCCCCTGGCCGGTCACCGCCGAGATGCAGTGCGGCCCGCCGGCGCCGTGGTCGGCGGTCCACCCGCCGACCTCGTCGCGCAGCTCCTCGATGGCCTCGGGATCGATGAGGTCGAGCTTGTTCAGCACCACGGTGCAGGGCAGGTCGCTCAGGCGCTGGCCGTAGGCCAGCAGTTCCTGGCGCAGGACCGCCAGGGTCGCCACGGGCGCGGGGTCGCTGACGTCGATCAGGTAGACCAGCGCCCGCGTGCGCTCGACGTGGCGCAGGAACTCGTGGCCCAGGCCCTTGCCCGCGCTGGCGCCCTCGATCAGGCCGGGGATGTCGGCCAGGGTGCAGCTCACGAAGTCGCCCAGGTCGACGATGCCGAGGTTGGGCACCAGGGTGGTGAACGGGTAGTCGGCGATCTTGGGACGGGCCGCCGTGAGCCGGCTCAGCAGCGTGGACTTGCCGGCGTTGGGCAGGCCGATCAGGCCGATGTCGGCCAGCAGCTTCAGCTCGAGGCGCAGGCGGCGGGTCTCCCCCGGCCGGCCCGGCGAGGACACGAACGGCGTCTGCCGGTGCGGCGAGCGGAACTCGTAGTTGCCGCGGCCGCCCTTGCCGCCGGCGGCCACGCAGAAGCGCTGGCCCGGGGCCGTGAGGTCGCAGATCACCTCGTCGGTGTCCGCGTCGTAGACGAGGGTCCCGCAGGGCACCGGCACTTCCTGGCTCTCGCCGTCGCTGCCGGTCTTGTTCCAGCCGCCGCCCATCTGGCCCGGCGACGCCTTGTAGCTGCGCCGGTAGCGGAAGTCCTGCAGGGTGGAGCTGAGCGACGAGGCCACCAGCCAGATCGAGCCGCCGCGCCCCCCGTTGCCGCCGTTGGGGCCGCCGCGGGGCACGCCCGCCTCGCGGCGGAAGGCCACGGCGCCGTCGCCCCCCTTGCCGGCGATGGCGGTGATCTCCGCGACGTCGATGAAATGCACGGCTAGCCTCCGAACGTGGCCGCTGCGCGGCGGAAGCGCGCCGCGGCCTCGCGCAGCGTCGGTTCTCCCGCGGCGTAGCTCAGGCGCAGGTGGTTGGGAACGCCGAAGGGCTCTCCGGGCACGACGGCCAGCATCTCGGACTGCAGGAGGTGCTCGGCCAGCCGCCAGCAGCCGCCGACCGGCCGCTCGGGATCGACCAGGCCGCTGACGTCCGCCAGCAAGTAGAAGGCCCCGTCCGGCACCAGGAAGCGCAGGCCGGGGATCGTCGCCATGTCGGCGACCAGCGCGTCGCGGCGGGAACGGAAGGCGGCGGCCATCGCCTCGACCTCGTCGCGGCAGTCGAAGGCCACCAGCGACGCCTTCTGCGCGATCGTGTTGACGTTGCTCGTGGAGTGGCTCTGCAGGCGCGTCATCGCGCCGATGGCCTTCTCGTCCGCGATGCCGAAGCCGATGCGCCAGCCGGTCATCGCGTAGCTCTTGGACAGGCCGGTGACCGTCACGATGCGGTGGCGCAGGTCCGGGGCCACGGTCATCAGCGGGATGTGGCCCTCGTCGGTGTAGACCAGGTCCTCGTAGATCTCGTCGGTGAGGATGAAGAAGCTGGTCTTGCGGCAGTACTCGGCCAGGGCCTCCAGCTCGGCGCGCGTGTAGACGGCGCCCGAGGGGTTCGACGGGGTGTTGAGGATCAGGGCCTTGGCGCGGCCGGCGCCGGCCCGCTCGAGGTCCTCGGGCGTGATCTTCCAGCCGGGCCGCGACGGCACGACGGGGATCATGCGGGCCCGCAGGGCCGCGATCTGCGCCGGGTAGGTCACCCAGTAGGGCACCGGCACGGCGACCTCGTCGCCCTGGTTCAGCAGGATCGACAGCGCGTTGTAGAGGATCTGCTTGGCGCCGTTGGAGACGATGACCTCGCCCGGCGAGATCGCGACGCCGAGGCGCGCCGCGTAGTAGTCGGCCACCTTGCGGCGCAGGGCCGGCAGGCCGGCGCTCGCGGTGTACCCGTTGCCGCCCTCGTCCAGGGCGCGGTGCGCGGCTTCGCGGATCCGCAGCGGCGTGTCGAAGTCGGGTTCGCCCACCGTCAGGTTGATCACCGGCTCGCCCCGGGCGAGCAGCTGCTTGGCCTGCCCGTCCAGCTTCAGGGTCGGGGAATCGTCGATCACGTCCGCCAGCCAGCCCAGACGCATTTCCATGACCATCTCCTCGCCTCGAAAACCCCGCCGCGCCCGGTTGCGCGGCGTCTCATTAATGTGTCTCCCCGCGGGACCGGGGCAAGGACGATCCGTCGCCCGCCGCCGACGGCCCCGCGGGCGGGCCGCTCAGCCGCGGCCGAAGCGCCGGCGCAGGGCCTCGGCGACGCCCGGGGTGACGAAGGCGTCCAGGGCGCCGCCGCACCGGGCGACGTCGCGCACCAGCGTGCTCGAGATCATCGCCAGCTCGGGCCGCGGGAACAGGACCACCACCTCGAAACCGGGGCTCAGCACATGGTTGAGGGCCGCCATGGCCTGTTCGTGCTCCAGGTCCGACCCGGAGCGCACCCCCCGCAGGACGGCGGTCGCCCCCAGTTCGCGGGCGGCGTCGACGAGCAGGCCGTCGAACCCCGCCACCCGGCAGCGCTCGGCGCCGGGGAGCCCGGCGAGCGCGCCGCGGACCAGCGCGAGGCGCTCCTCGCGGTCGAAGAGCGTGGCTTTGCCGCCGGCCGCGACCGCCACGGTCACCCTGTCGCAGAGGCCGAGCCCCCGCGCGAGCAGGTCGAGGTGGCCGCGCGTGAAGGGGTCGAAGGTGCCGGGGTACAGGAAGTGGCGCTCGCTCATGGCGACGGCTCCAGGAGGCTGAGGGTGGCGGCGCCGTAGCGCCGGTCGTCGCGTCGCCAGCCGGCCGGGGCGGCGCGCAGCGCGTGCGCCCCGCCGTGCTCGAGCACGGCCACGGCCAGGCGGCCCCGCGCGGACAGGTCGAGGAAGAGGTCCCAGAGCGCCGCGCCCGTCCGCTCGGCGTAGGGCGGGTCCGCCAGCAGGATGGTCCCCTCGGCGAGGCGGGGCGCGGCCGCCGCCAGCCAGGCGACGGCGTCGGCGCGGTGCAGGCGCGCCGCGTCCGGTTCGGCGCGGCAGGCCGCCAGGTTGGCCCGCACCGCGGCCAGGGCGCGCGGCGACGTGTCGACGAAGTCGCAGACCGCGGCCCCCCGGCTCAGCGCCTCGAGGCCCAGCCCCCCCGCGCCGCAGCACAGGTCGACCACCGGCGCGCCGTCGACGCGGCGGCCCAGGATCGAGAACAGGGCCTCGCGGGTCCGGTCCGTGGTCGGCCGCGTGGCCAGACCCTCGGGTGCGACGAGGCGCCGCCCGCGCCACCGGCCGGCGACGATCCTCACGCTAGCGCCGCCGCGCGCTGGCGCTGCCAGGCGACGTGGCGCGTCAGGACGCGCCGGGCCGTGACCTCGGGCGCCGTCTGGTCCGTGCGCACCCGGAAATCGGCGGCGCCGGCGTAGAGCGGCCGCCGCGCGCCGTCCAGCGCGCGGACCGCCTCCCAGTCGCCCGCGGCCAGCAGGGGGCGGTCGTCGCCGGCTCCCGCCGCGGCGGCCAGCCGGGCCTGGAGCGTCTCCCAGGGCGCGTCGATCCAGATCACGCACCCCCGGTCGCGCAGCAGCGCCACGGCCGCCGGCGTCGTGACCAGGCCGCCGCCGCAGGCGAGCACGAGGTCGGCGTCGGGCGACAGGGCCGTCAGCGCCGCGAGCTCGGCCGCGCGGAAGCCCGGCTCGCCCCGCGTCCGGAACAGCTCGCCGATCGAGGCGCCCTCGCGCCGGACGACCTCGCGGTCCAGGTCGATCACCGGCAGCAGCGCCCGCTCGCCGAGCAGCCTCGCCACCGTGCTCTTCCCGCTGCCCATGAAGCCGATCAGGGAGATCCACACGCGCCGCCTCCGACCTGTCAGGGGTCCGCGGCGAGCATAGGCAAAACGAGGGCGCCGGGCAAGCCTTGCCCGGCGCCGGGTCCCGTTCCGTTCGGGCGGAGGGTCAGAGGGCGTCGCCCACGGCGACGGTCTCGGGCTCGTCGGCGCTCTCCCGCATCCCCGCCAGCACCGCCGCCGCGATGGCGTCGGTCGCGTCGCGGGCCTCCCGGTCGGCGGCCTCGTCCTCGCCGTAGGGGGCGTCCTCCCCCGTCTCGTAGCGCAGCAGCTTGCGGTAGAGGGTGGACGGGTTGATCTCCAGGATGTCCGCGGCGCGCTTCTTGTGGCCCGACACGCTCGCCAGCACCTGCTCGATGTGCAGGCGCTCGATCTGCTCGAGGGGCACGTGGGTGCCGATCGCCTCGGACGCCGAGGCCGCGCTGGGCAGCGGGGTCGCGACCGCCGGGGGCAGGTCGTGGCGCATGATGCGCTCGCCCTCGCGGATGATGCTGGCCCGCTCCAGGACGTTCTCCAGCTCGCGCACGTTGCCGGGCCAGTCGTAGGCCGTCAGCGCCCGCAGGGCGTCGTCCTCGAGCGCCGCGCCGAGCTTGCCGGGGTAGTCCGGCCACGTCTTGCGCAGGAAGTGGTCGCAGAGCAGCGGGATGTCGTCGCGGCGCGCGCGCAGCGGCGGCAGGTCGATGGGGATGACGTTCAGGCGGTAGAACAGGTCGGTGCGGAAGCGGCCCGCGGCCACCTCCTGGTCGAGGTCGCGGTTGGTGGCGGCGATGACGCGCAGGTCCACCTTGACCGGCTTGCTCGAGCCGACGGGATAGATCTCCCGCTCCTGCAGCATGCGCAGCAGCTTGACCTGGATGGCGTGGGGCGTCTCGCCGATCTCGTCCAGGAAGATCGTGCCGCCCTGCGCCTGGCGGCAGAAGCCGTCGTGGTCGCGGTCCGCGCCGGTGAACGCGCCCTTGACGTGGCCGAAGAGCTGGCTCTCGAGCAGGGTCTCGGGGATGGCGCCGCAGTTGATGGGCACGAAGGGCTTGTCGGCCCGCTCGCTGCGCTCGTGGATCGAGCGGGCGATGAGCTCCTTGCCGGTGCCGCTCTCGCCGTTGATCAGGACGGTGGCCGGGGTCGCGCTGATCTTGCCCACGAGCCGGTAGACGTCCTGCATGCGCGAGCTCTGGCCGATGATCCGCGTCTGCCCCCGCGTCCGCGTCAGCTCGCGCTTGAGGTGCACGTTCTCGCGGCGCGTCTGGCGCAGCTGCAGCGCGTTGCGCACCGCCACCTTGATCTCGTCGTTCTTGCAGTGCTTCTGCAGGTACGAGTAGGCGCCGAGGTTCACGGCGTCGATGGCCGACTGCTCGCTGGCGTAGGCCGTGAGCATGATCACCGGCGTCGTGGGATCGATGGCCTTGATCCCCTTCAGCAGCTGGATCCCGTCCACCTTGGGCATCTGGATGTCGCTCAGCACGACCGCGAAGGGCTCGGCCTCCATCAGCTGCAGGGCCTCGGCGCCCGAAGACGCGGCGACCACCTCGTAACCTTCCTTCTCCAGCAGGATGGAGAGGTACTGGCGCATCGATTCCTCGTCGTCGACGACCAGGATCCGGTTCTCCGTCATGAATCGCTCCTTGGGGTCGGGCCGCGCGGGCGGCGTAGGTCTCCCGTCCGTCCCCCGGGTTATCGGTCAGTTTGCAAGGGGCTTGAGCACGAAGTTGCAGGAATCCCCACCGGACGACATCCGCCGGGGGCAGAATGCAACGAGGGTCAGACGCAGAGCGGCTCGGCGGCCGGCGGCGGCGCCGCGGCGGTGTCCAGGACCAGGGGCAGGTCGATGCGGAACTCGGCGCCCCCGCGCGGCCCGGCGCCGGCCCGGATGTCGCCGCCGTGCGCCAGCACGATGCGCTGCACGACGGGCAGCCCGAGGCCCGTGCCGCCCGCCTTGGTGGTGACGAAGGGGCGGAACAGGGTGTCCCGCACCTCCGGCGCGATGCCGGGCCCGGTGTCCGCGACGACCAGCCGGCAGACGGTGTTGTCGTCGTCCAGCGACGCGCGCAGGCTCAGGGTGCCCCGGCCGCCCATCGCCTCGCAGGCGTTGAGCGCGAGGTTCAGCAGGACCTGCTGCATCTGCTCGGGGTCCATGAGCACGAGCAGGTCGTCGGGCTCGATGCCGGTCTCGATGTGCAGCCCCTCGCGCCCCTGCTGGTGCATGCGCACCTGGAAGGCGACGTCCTCGAGGAAGGGCTTCAGCTCCGACAGCTGGCGGACCGTCGGGCGCAGGCGCGCGTAGGCGAGGAAGTCGCTGACGATGCGGTTGACCCGCTCGCTCTCCTTCAGGATCAGCGCCAGCAGGCGCTGCTCCTGGCCGCCGACCGCGAGCTCCGCGGCCAGCAGCTCCGCGCTGCCGCGGATGCTGCCCAGGGGGTTGCGGATCTCGTGGGCGATGCTGGCGGACAGCTCGCCGATCGCGGCCAGGCGGTCGTTCTCCCGCATGCGCTCGCGCAGGGCGTTGACCTCGCTCAGGTCCTGGAAGATGGCGACGGCCCCGGCCGGGCAACCCGACTCGTCGCGGACGGGGTGCACGCTGATCCCGACCGGCAGCCGGCGCCCGTCGGGCAGGTCGAGCCCGATCTCGCGTCGGGACACCGCCTCGCCGCCGGCCAGCACCTGGACCACGGCGCGCGCGAATTCCCGGCGGCCCTCGTCGAAGGCGTCGGCCACGGCCTGGCCGGCCAGGTCCGTCTCCTGCACGCCCAGGATCCGCGCCGCGGCGGGGTTGGCGCGCTGGATGATGCCGCGCCGGTCGGCGATGACCAGGCCGCTGCCGAGGTTCGCCAGGACGTTGCGCAGGTCCGAGCGCAGCGCGCGCTCGCGGGCGAGCGTCGCGCGGCACGCGGCGCGCGCATGGCGCAACCGGCGCAGCAGCACCGCGCCCGCGACCAGCAGCAAGCCCGACAAGACCCAGGACACCGGCGCCCTCCCCGTCGCGCCGCGCCCCGCGCGCGGCTGCATCCGGGTTATCGGCCGGCCGGGGCCGGACCTGAAGCGTCGGATGGCGGGAACGGCGGCCCGGTGTCGTAGAGCAGCAGCGGGCCGAGCCGTTCGGACAGCTTCGGTCCGATGCCCTTGACCCGCCGCAGGTCCGCCGCGTTGCGGAACGGTCCGCCGCGCGCGCGCTCGGCCACGATGCGCCCGGCCAGGACCGCGCCCACGCCGGGCAGGAACGTCAGGGTGTCGGCCGTGGTGCGGTTGACGTGGAAGGGGGGCGCCGGCGGCTCCGGCTCGGCCGCTTCCACGACGAGGGCCGGCAGCAGCCCGTCCAGGAAGCCCGGCTCCCGCCAGGCGCCCGTGGCGTCCACGAGCAGGGCGTGGCGGATCCCGCGGCCGGCCAGGATCGCGGCGAAGAGCAGCAGCAGGCCCGCGGCCTCGCGTCGGGTCACGTCGGCTCCGGCCGGCGCGCGCCGGCGGCGGGGAGGCGGTCCGGGGCGTGGGAGGCGCCCGGCGAGGTCAGGGAGCGGCGGTCAGCGCCGCAGGGTCCACTGCAGGCGCCAGCGCATCTCGCGCCCGGGCGCCGCGACCAGGGGGACCACGGCGGTGGTGTCGTCGGTCAGGTTGCGCAGTTCGAGGCCGAGGTCCGCGCCGACCAGGCGGAACGAGGCCAGCAGGTGGTGGAGCGTCAGGGCGGGCACGTCCCGCGGGGCGCCGGGGATCCAGGGGTCCGCCATCGCGCCGCGGAGCTCCAGGACGTAGCCCAGCTCGAGGATGCCGTCCTCGCGGAAGGCGTGATGCTCCCAGAACACGTTCAGCACGGCGGAGCGCCGCGGCGGCAGGGCCAACGGCATCCCGGCGCCGACCTCGACGCCGCGCAGGCTCGCCGACGCCTCCCAGCGCAGCCAGCCGGCCAGCCGGACGGCGCGCGCGAGCGCGAGGGTCGCCGTCCAGCCCTCGAGTTCGACCTCGTTGGCCCAGCGGCCGACGTCGGCGCCCGGCGCGGCCGCGCGCCAGCCGATGCCGTCGCGCAGACGGCGCCACGTCGCGTCGAAGCGCAGGGCGTGGCCGGCGAGGCGCCCGTCCGCGGCGAGCGTCGCCTCGGTGAGCTGCTCCCAGCCCAGGTCCCGCGCGGGCAGCAGGACGACGGCGCGGCTGCCGGCATAGACGCGCTCGGACGTGAACAGCTCGTCCAGCCGCGGGGCCCGCCCGCCGCGGCTCAGGCCGAACCGCACCGGCCGGCCGGCCGGTTTCCAGGCGACGCCCAGGTGCGGGGACCAGCCGGCGAACTCGTGCCAGCGCGCGGCGCCTTCGAGGCGCCAGCCGGACGCGAGACCCGCGGCCGCCGGCGACGTCCAGCTGAGGTCGCCGACGGCGTCGCGCCCGGTCACGGCCACGCGCGCGGTGTCCGCCCCCGCCCAGCCGGGCGTGCCCGCGGCATCGTCGTCGAGGCGCCAGGAGGCGACCTGGGCGCCCAGCCGCCAGGCGTCGCGGCCGAGTTCCAGCCGGGCGCCGTCGCGGCCCGTTTCCACCTTGCGGTCGGCCGTCCCGATCTCGCGCACCACGTCGACCCGCGAGGACCACAGGCCGGCGCTCAGCTCCCCGGTTCCCCAGGGCTGGCGCCAGGTCGCGCTGGTCCGGTCGCCCCAGGTCTCCTGCCGCTGCGCGCCGTAGCGCGGCAGGCCCGTCTTGTGGCGCCGGTCGCGGGCGTAGCCCACGGTCAGGGTCGCCGCGCCGGGCAACCGGCGGATCAGGGTCGTGCGCGCCAGGCGCGAGCGGCTCTCGGGTGAGCCGGAGCCCGCGCTCCCGTCCTCCGGCAGCTCGTCGAGCAGTTCCTCGAAGTCGAAACGCCCCTCCCAGGGAGCCTGCTGCGTGCGCAGGGAGAGCCGGCGCAGGTAGGTGTCGCCGCCGCCCTTGAAGAAGGCGCTGTCCAGCAGGCTGCCGGCGGTGTCGGCGGGGCTGGAGGTCCAGGCGAGCCGGGGCGCGCCGCCGCCGCGGGGATCCTGCGCGAAGTCGGCCCGCGCGAGGTCCACGCCGGCCAGCGACCAGGTCCAGGGATCGTCGGCCCAGCGGTGGCCGAGCCCCAGCGGCAGCCCGTCCAGCTCGGCGCCGGGGATCCCGTCGTCCCCCGGCAGGTGCAGCAGGAGCAGGGGCGAGCCGGGCAACCCGTCGCGCACCGCGACCAGCGGCGTGCTGCGGCCCAGCAGGTCCATGACGTCCCCCGCGAACGGCACCCACGGGTCGCGCGCGCCGCCGGCCGTCTCGACCAGCGCCGCCGAGGCGACGCCCGCCGGGCCGGCCAGCTGGACGCTGTCCGCCAGAGCGCCGACCGTTTGGGCGCCGGCCACCGTCGCGACCGTGGCGGCCCAGAGCAGGACCGCGGCGGCGCTCCCCGACGCCTGCCAGATGCGTCCGCGCCTCACCGCGACACCAGCCGGCGTCCGTCGCGCCAGACCTCGCGCACGGGATTGCGCCCGGCGTGGTAGGGCACCAGGCGGTAGTCGTCGACGTCCAGCACCAGGAAATCCGCGGCCCGGCCCGGCGCCAGCGAGCCGACCTCGTCCTGCAGGCCGAGCGCCCAGGCGGCGTTCACCGTGCAGGCGGCCAGCGCCTCGGCCGGCGTCAGGCGCATCTGCGTGCAGGCGATCGCCTGGATCAGGGGCACCGACGCGATCGGGCAGCTGCCGGGGTTGAAGTCGGTGGCCAGGGCCACGGCGACCCCCGCCTCGATCATCGCCCGCGCCGGCGCGTAGGCGCGCAAGCCCAGCGAGAAGACCGTCCCGGGCAGCAGCACCGCCACGGTCGACGATCCCGCCAGGGCGGCGATGCCGGCCGCGTCGATGCGGATGAGGTGGTCCGCCGAATCGGCGCCCAGGCTCGCCGCCAGCGCCGCGCCCCCGAAGGGCTCCAGCTCGTCGGCGTGGACGGTCGCGCGCAGGCCGAGTTCCAGGCCCCGGCGCAGGATCGTCGCGGTCTGCTCCAGGTCGAAGACCGACGGCTCGCAGAAGACGTCCAGGCGGTCGGCCAGGCCTTCGCCGACGATGCGCGGCAGGATCTCGTCGCAGACGAGTCGGACGTAGGCGTCCCGCCGGTCGCGGTACTCCGGCGGCACCTCGTGGGCGGCGAGGCAGGTGCGGACCGCCCGCAGGCCGACCATGTCGGCGGCCGCGGCGGCGATGCGGAGCATGCGGGCTTCGTCCTCGTAAGAAAGGCCGTATCCGCTTTTTATTTCAACTGTTGTGGTTCCTAATTCAAGCATTTCCTGAAGTCGTGCGACGGCCAGGTCGCGCAGGTCGGCGTCGCTGCGCCCGCGCAGGTCCCGCACCGAAGACTGGATGCCGCCGCCCGCGGCGGCGATCTGCAGGTAGGTCTCGCCGCGCAGGCGGCGCTCGTACTCGTCCTGCCGGGTCCGGCCGAACACCGCGTGGGTGTGCGGGTCGACCCAGCCGGGCACGACGCAGCGGCCGCCGGCGTCGTGGACGGCGCGCGGGGGGCCGCAGCGGGCGCGCAGCGCCTCCGCAGGCCCGTAGGCCAGCACGCGTCCGCCGGCGACGGCCAGCGCCGCCGGCCCGACCGGGCCGAGGTCGTCGAGGGCGGGGCCGCGGCGGGGCCCCGCGCCCGGCGCGTCCAGCGTGCACAGCTGGCCGATGTTCTCGACCAGCAGGTCCGGCCCGGCCGCCAGGGCGGCGACGTCGGCGGCGACGACGCGGTCGATCGTGGTCATCGTCACTCCCGGGCCGCGTCGCCGTCGCCGCTGCCGGCGGGGACGGGACGGGCCGCGTCGAAGAAGGCGCCGGTCTGGCGGACGATCTCGTCCGCGTCGGCGCAGTAGGTCACCGGCGACGGCAGCGCCTGCAGGAAGGTCATCCCGTAGGGCTTGCCGTGCAAGCGGCTGTCCAGCAGGACCACCACGCCCCGGTCGCTCCGCGAGCGGATCAGGCGGCCCACGCCCTGGCGCAGCCGCAGCACGGCGTCGCGGACCACGAAATCGATGAAGGCGTTGTCGCCGTTGGCCGCGATGCGCTCGCACTTGGCCTCCACCCAGGGATCCGTCGGCACCGCGAACGGCAGCTTGGTCACCACCAGGATCTCGAGGTCCGCGCCGGGCAGGTCGACACCCTCCCAGAACGTGCTGGTGCCCAGCAGCAGGGAGTGGCGCTCCTGGCGGAAGCGGCTCATCAGCTCGCCGGCGCCGGCCCCCGAACCCTGGACCAGCAGGACGGGCCGCGGGTCGGGCCAGGCCGTCGGGCCGGCCCGGTCCAGCGCCTCGCGCAGCCGCCCCGCGACCCCCTGCAGCGCGGCGTAGGACGTGAACAGGACCATGGTCTTGCGCGGCGCCACGCGCCCGAGCTGCTCCACGAGGTCGGCCACCGCCCCCTGCCACGCCGCGGTGTCGGGCGCCGGGAAGCCGGGCGTGGTCATGAAGCGCGCCTGCTCGCGGTAGTCGAAGGGGCTCGGGATCAGCGAGGTCACCGCGCTGCGGCCCAGGCGCCCGACGCCGAGCTCGCGCTCCATGTAGCTGAAGTCCTCCCCCACGCCCAGCGTGGCGCTGGTGAGGATCGGCGCGAGTTCGGAGCGGCGCCACAGGTCGCCCAGCAGCGGGCCCGACTCCAGGCGCGTCGCGCCCGCGGCGATCAGACCCTGCTCCCGGCCCGGATCCAGCCAGACGACCCAATCCGGGTCGTCGTCGGCGGTCAGGAAGGCGACGTCCTGCTGCAGGCGCGCCGACATCTCGGCGGCGCGGGCCAGCGTGCCCAGCTCGTCGGTCCGCTCCTCGCCGAGCGCCGGGGCGGATTCCAGCGCGGCGGCGAACCCGGCGTAGGCGCGGTCCGCTGCGTCGGCGGCGTCCAGGAAGGCGGTGGTCTGGACCACCTGCGGACCGAAGGTCTCGCTGCGGTCGTGGACGCGGACCTTGCCGTGCAGGCGCTGCTGGCCGCGGCGGGCGACGAACTCGGCCTCCAGGGCCGAGAACCAGCTCCGGTAGGCGGCCAGGGCGCCCAGCAGCGCGCCCACGAAGTCGGCCAGCAGGACGGCCGTCGCCTCCCCCGCCGCGCCGCCGGCGGACAGCTCCGCGATCAGGCGGCGCGGCACCGACGGGAACCCGCCCGGCGTGCGGGCCGGCTCCCCGAGCAGCTCCTCGACGATCACCGAGCGGGACGCGTCGCAGCGGATCTCGAAGGCGTCCAGCGCGGCCTGCGGCAGGCGGTGGGCCTCGTCGACCACCACCGCGTCGTACTCGCCGATCAGCGTGTGGCCGGCCGCGAAGTCGACCATCAGCAGGGCGTGGTTGACGATCACCAGGCGGGCCTCGCGGGCCAGCCGGCGCGCCCGCTGCACGTGGCACTCGCGCGGCCCGTAGCAGACCGAGGGCGAGCACGGCTCCGGCGAATCGAAGATCTCGGGCACGTAGCGGCGCAGCACCGGGTGGTCCTGGACCTCCTCGCGCAGGCCGTCGGTCGTGGCCGCCAGCCAGAGGCGCAGCGACGCCTGGGCCCACGATTCGACGGGCGTGACCGCCGGCCGCGTCAGGAAGCGCAGCTCCCCGGTGCGGCAGAGGTAGTTGCTGCGCCCATCAGCAGGCGGTGCTCCACCTCGGGCGCGGCCCCGGCGAGCAGGGGCAGGTCCTGTTCCAGCAGCTGGGACTGCAGCGTGCGCGTCTGGGTCGAGACGACCCCGCGCCGGCCCGTGCGGCGCAGGTGGGTCAGCAGGGGCGCCAGGTAGGCCAGGGTCTTGCCGACGCCCGTGCCGGCTTCGATCAGCAGGGGGTTGGCGGTGCGCAGGGCCTCGGCCACGTCGCGGGCCATGATGCCCTGCTCGGCGCGCGGCGTGAAGGCCGGGCCGTAGAGCACGCCGAAGCCGTCGGGCGCCTCCAGCCACGCGGCCAGTTCTTCGGGGTCGTCGGGCATGGGCGTCGCCGACCGTTCGCCGCCGGACGCCGCCGCGGGCGGCGCCGGCAGGCCGCCGAAGGGATCGCCGGCGCCGCCCGCGGCCAGCGCGTCGAAGAGGCCCAGCAGCTCCGAGGCCAGCGGCACCGGCGCCAGCAGGCGCCGCACGTCCCGCTTCAGATCGACGGGCAGGCCCTGCCAACGGGCGAGACCGGCCCAGAGCCGGCTCCCCTCGCGGCGCAGGGCCCGCTGCCCCGCGAGCGGGTCCTGCAGCTGCAGGCGGTTGCCCTGCCCCGCGGCCAGGGGATCGAGCAGGGACCAGACGAGGCCGCGCGGCGCCAGCAGGCAGCCGTCGCGCGCGACGAGGTCGCCGCCGGAGCCGTCGACGAGGACCCAGGCGCCGCGCAGCTCGGCGCCGGGGCGGTCCAGGGACGCGACCTCGAAGAGCCGGCCGGGATCGCGGGCGTCCTGCAGCAGCGCCGGCGCGTTGCCGTCGTCGTTGCGCAGCGCGAGGTAGAGGCGGCCGTCGCCGGCGTCAGGCGCCATCGTCGACGCCTTCCCGGCGCAGCCGCTGCAGCCAGGCCTCCTCGTCGAGGACCTCGACGCCGAGCTCGCGGGCCCGGTCCAGCTTGCCGCCCGGGTCCGCGCCGGCGATCAGGGCGTCGGTCTTGCGGCTGACGTCGCCGGCGACCTTGGCGCCCAGGCGCAGCAGCAGCGCCTTGGCTTCGCTGCGCGGGCGCGTGGACAGCGTGCCGGTCAGCACGAAGGTGCGGCCGCGGAACCAGGTGTCGGCGGGTGCGGCCACCGCCGTCGCCGCTTCGACGGGCAGCAGGAAGCCGAGCGCGACGAGCTCGTCCAGCAGGCGGCCGACGTCCTCGCGCGCCAGGAAGTCCGTGATCTTGCGCGCCATCTCCCCGCCCACCCCGTAGAGGGCGATCATGCCCTCGGGGTCGGCCGCGCGCAGGGCGGCGATGCCGGGGTAGGCGGCCGCCAGCGCGGCGGCGGTGGTGACCCCGACCTCCGGGATGCCCAGCGCGAACAGCTTGGCCGCCCAGGGCCGCGCCGACGCGCGCGCGACCCCCTGCAGGAGCGCCGCCGCCGATTTCTCCGCCCAGCCGGGCAGCGCCGCCACCGCGCCGGCATCGAGGCGGAACAGGTCGGGCAGGTCGCGCACCAGGCCGGCCTCGAGCAGCTGCGCCACGCCGCGCTCGCCGAGCCCCTCGATGTCCGCGGCGTCGCGGCCCGCGAAGTGGCGCAGCCGCCGGGCGACCTGCGCCGGGCAGAGCGGGTTGGGGCAGCGCACCGCGACCTCGCCCTCGGGCCGCACCGCGGGCGTCGCGCAGACGGGGCAGCGCTGCGGCGGCGGCACCGCGCGGGCGTCGGCCGGGCGTTCCCCGACCAGCACGCGCACGACCTTCGGGATGATCTCGCCCCCCTTGGCCACCACCACCGTGTCGCCCACGCGCAGGTCCTTGCGCGCGATCTCGTCCCAGTTGTGCAGCGTCGCGCGCTGGACCGTCGTGCCGCCCAGCAGGACCGGCTCCAGTTCGGCGACCGGGGTGATCACGCCGGTGCGGCCGACCTGCAGGACCACGTCCCGCACGCGGGTCGTGGCCTCCTGCGCCGCGTACTTGAAGGCCAGGCCCCAGCGCGGGGCCTTCGCCGTGGCGCCCAGCGAGGGGTGCAGGGCCAGCTCGTCGACCTTGATGACGGCGCCGTCGATGACGTGGTCGAGGCCGTCGCGCAGGCCCTCCAGCTCGGCGAGGTGCGCGGCGATCTGCGCGGCGCCCTCGGCCAGCCGCAGGAAGCCGTTGACCGGCAGCCCGAGCTCGCCCAGGGCCGCCATCTCGTCGCGGTGGGTGGCCAGGCCCGTCTCGTCGCCGTCCAGGCCGAGGATCTGGTAGCAGAACAGCGAGAGGCCGCGGGCCGCCACCGCCGCCGGGTCCAGGGTCTTGAGCGTGCCGGCGGTGGCGTTGCGGGGGTTGGCCAGCAGCGGCTGGCCCGCCTCCTCGCGCAGCCGGTTGAGCTCGCGGAAGCGGGGCAGCGACAGGTACGCCTCGCCGCGCACCTCGATCGAGCGGGGCCGGCCGGGCAGGCGCTCGCGCCAGCGCGGGGGCAGGCGCGGCGGCACGCCGGCGATGGTCAGCGCGTTGGCCGTGACCACGTCGCCGGAGCGCCCGTCGCCGCGCGTCAGGGCCGTCGTCAGCACGCCGTCCTGGTAGCGCAGGGCCAGCGCCACGCCGTCGATCTTGGGCTCGACGGTGTAGCGCACGTCGGCGCGGCCGGTCTCCTTGCGGACGCGCTCGTCGAAGGCGGCCACCTCGGCCAGGTCGTAGCTGTTCTGCAGGCTGATCATCGGCCGGCTGTGCGGCAGCGACGGGAAGCGGGCGTCGCTGTCGTCGCCCACGCGGGCGGTGGGGCTGCCGCCGTCGGCCAGCTCGGGGAACGCGGCCTCGAGCTCCGCGAGCCGGCGCACCAGGGCGTCGTACTCGGCGTCCTCGATCTCGGGCGCGGCGCGGCGGTAGTACAGCTCGTCGTGGCGGGCGATCTGCGCCCGCAGTGCCGTCGCCGTCTCGCGCGCCTCGCGGATGTCCATGCACACTCCGGCAGGTTGTCAGAAGGACTGCAGCAGGGCGACGTGCAGCTTGGCGTCCTCGAAGCTCACCGAGCCGGGGAAGCCGATCGCCAGGGAGACTTCGCCGGCCGCCGACGACGTCGTCAGGCCCAGCCCGTAGCCGCGCAGTTCGCTGACGGACGTGATCCGGCGCGTCGCGTCCGCGGGATCGGCGGCGGCGGCGCGAACGTAACCCAGGTCCAGAAAGGTGTAAACCCGCGACCGGTCCGGATGTCCCCAGCGCAGTTCGAGCGACAGCGCGGCCACCCGCTCGCCGTGGAACTGGTCCTCGAGGTAGCCGCGCAGGCTGCGGGCGCCGCCGAGCCGGTACTGCTCGTTGAGGGGGACGACGGCCTCGTCGCCGCGCAGGTCCCGGAACATCCCCGTCGCCGCGGTGCTCGTGCGCGGCCCCCACCAGCGTTCCAGGCCCAGGTCCGCCTCGACCATGGTCTGCCGCGCCTCGCCGGACGAGGCGCCGGGCACCGCGCCGTCGCCGGTGCGCAGCTCGGCGCCGCGGCGGGCGGATTCCAGGGCCACCGCCCCCCACCAGCCGTCGCGGGCCGGATCGCCGCGCCGGCGCAGGATCCCGGCCCGGGTGCGCCAGCGGGACGTGCCCGACCAGGCGCCGGCGGCGTAGGTGCTGCGGTCCCGCCCCAACCCGACCTCCAGGCCCCAGGGACCGGACACCGGCAGGCTCAGGCGGCCGTCGAGGTGGAAACGGGTGGAGACGCTCCGCTGCACCTCGTGGCCCACCGAGAGCTGGGCATCAAAGGGCGTGCCGCCGACCAGGGGCTCGCGCCAGCCGATCTCGAGGCGGGAGCGCGCGCGGCCGTCGTCGGTCCAGAGCAGGTCCAGACCGCGGCCGGTCCCGGCCAGGTTCGCCAGCTTCAGGTCCACCTGGCCGCTGAGGCGCGACGTCCCGTCCTCGCCGGTGCGGCTCAGCCCGAGCATGACCGCCGCGCGGTTGGGACGCGGGCGCAGGCGCACCGGCCAGTGCACGCCGACCGCGGCGTCGTCCCCGGTCGCGTAGACCACCGGCGCGCCGACCTCGGCGTAGATGTCGCGCAGCTGCAGCCGGCGGCGCGCCGAGGCGAGCGCCGATTCGCGGAAGCGCGACCCCGGCGCCAGGCGCGCCGCCTTCGCCAGGAAGGCCGCGCCGCGCCCGCCGGGCAGGTCGGAGGTCACCGGTCCGAAGACGACGGCGGGGCCGGTCACCAGCAGGGCCTCCACCTCCAGCAGGGGCGGGTCCGCGTGCACCGTCGCGCGCTGCACGATCCAGTGGGCGAAGGGATGGCCCGCCTCCCCCGCCGCCAGCAGCAGGCCGGCGACGGCGCGGCGCCAGGCCTCGGCGTCGACCGGATCGCCGGGACTCGGCAGCCAGCGGGCCAGGGCCGCGTCGCGGCCCGCGAAGTCCTCGCCCCCGACCTTCAGCGCGCCGTGGCGGTGGCGCGGTCCCGGCGCCACGAGCAGCACCGCCGCGCTGTCGGGCGCGGCCGGCGCCACGCGGCAGCCGAGATGGCCGCGCTCGAGCCAGCGGTCGCGCAGCAGGGAAGCCGCCGGGCGCCGCGCGCCGCCGGGCGGGCGCTGCGGATCGGCCAACCAGCCGGGCAGCGAATCGCCCGCGGCGGCCACCGTCGTCACCGCGGTCTCGGCCGCGAGGTCGGCCAGCCAGGCCGCGTCCTCGCGCACCCAGGCGGCGAAACGGCGGTCGCCGTCCGCGCCCGGCGCCAGGCGGACCGTGATCGGGGCGGCGGCGGCGGCGGCGGTCGCGCCGCAGCACAGCCAGGCCGCCAGCAGCGCGCTAGAAGCGGGCCGTCGATTCCAGACGGACATCGTGCTGCCACCCCCTCTCGCCCAGCCGGCGGCCGAAGTAGGCGGCGGTCAGGGTCAGGGCCGCCGACGGCGTCCAGGCCAGCCGGGCCCCGGCTTCGACGTTCCCTCCGGGGTAGGGATAGAAATAGGGGCGCAGCGCGCCCGGCGGCTCGTCGGCCTCGACCCACGACCAGCGCAGCTCGGCGAACCCGGTCCAGCGCCGCTCGAGCCGCAGGCGGGCCTGCGGCTTCAGGCCCCAGTCGCGCTGCCGCACGCCGGAGACCAGGTCGCGCCGCTCGGCGCGGTTCAGCGCGAGCAGCAGCTCGTTGCCCGGCGACGGACGCCGGCTGCCCTCGAGCTCCCAGTCCCCGGTCAGCGAGTCGTAGGGCCGGTTGCTGGCGAGCGCCTGCTCGCGGTTGGCGCGGGTCTCGTCGGTGCGCGTGGCGCGCAGGCGCAGGCTCGAGCGCTCGTCGACGTTGAAGGTCAGCGTGCCCTGGTGCAGGCGGCGCAGGCGCTCCTCGGGATGGGTCGCGTACTGGCGGTCGAGCCCCTCGTCGTATTCGAAGCGCCCGCGCAGGTCCCAGCGCTTCAGGTGCCGCAGCAGCCACAGGTCCTGCCGCAGGGAGACCTCGCCCAGGACCGTGTCGTCGGGATCGAGGATCCGCCCGGGTTCCAGGCGCATCAGGCCGCCCACGTCGTCGGTGCGGCTGCGCCCGCGCACGGTCGCGCGCGTGACCGACTGCCAGGCACCCCAGAGCCGGTCCTTGCCCAGCCGCGAGAAGTCCTGCCGCCAGGAGAAGTCGGCGCTCACCTCCGTGGTGGCGACGAGCGAATCGGTGCCGACGGTCACCACGTCGAAGTCGCCCAGGTCGTAGCCCACGAAGGTGCCGTTCTGGTCGTAGTCGCCCTGCCGCAGGCCGACGAAGAGGATCTGGCGGTCGAGCACCTCGCTGCGGCTGCTGTCCACGGCGTAGACCAGGCCCCAGTCGCTGCCGGTGCGGTCCCAGTTCCCGTGCAGGTCGACGCGCGCCAGGCGCGTGGTGAGGTCCTGGCCGTCCGGCACCTCGACCCGCCGCAGCGTGCCGTCCGCGGTCAGGCGGACGCCGCCCAGCTCCGGCGTGCCGAGACGCCAGCGCGCGGTGCGGCTGTCGCGGTCGCGCACCCAGCGGCCGGCGCGCAGGCTGTCGGCGAGACCGCGCTCGAAGCTCGCGCCCCAGGCCCAGGCGGCGCTGGCGGCCGCGTCCAGGCCGGCGGTCCAGCGGCGCAGGCGCGCCCCGGCGGCGCGGCCGGCGGGCGCCGCCGCGTCGGCGAACTGGGACCGGTCGTAGGCGAAGGAGGGCCGCGCGATGGCCGCGTCGACGCCGACCGCGTGGCTCTGCTCGCGCCGCAGCACGTCCAGGGGATCGGCCGCGTCCTCGCTGCGCGCCTGCTGCCAGCGCGAGGCGCCGTCCAGGCGACCCCAGGCCCAGCCGGCCTCGGCGCCGGCGCGCCCGGCGTCCAGGGACGCGCCGTGGGCCAGGCGGCCCCACTGGGCCTCCAGCCGCAGGCGCCGCGTCCCGCCGCCCGACGTCAGCGAACCCGCGGCCGAGGTCTCCACGTCCCGCTCCTGCAGGAAGCCCGCGCGGCGGGCGCGGTCGCCCAGCCCCCAGCGCTCGTAGCGGAAGCGGTCGCGCGCCAGCTGGAAGGGCGCGAACCCGGCCCCGAGGTCCTCGTGCGACGCCTGCAGCGCGACGGCGCCGAGGCGCCGGCCGCCCCACGACCAGGGGCGCGTCCCCAGATCCAGCGCGGCGCGCAGGGCGTCGGCGGCGTCGTCGCCGGCGTCGCGGCCCGACAGCGAGTTGGCGTCGAGGCTGCTGGCGTCCCACTCCACCGACAGCAGCGGCCGTCGCGGGTCGCCGAGCGTGGCCAGGGCGGTCGCCAGCCGCTGCGACGAGGGGGCGGGCAGCAGGCGGCCGATGCGGTAGGAGCCGCCGCCGGGGCCGCGGTAGGCGTAGATGGTCGCGCCCAGGTTCGTCAGCGCCGCGATCCCGTAGTCGCCCGACCCGGCGCCCGCTTCGTAGAACTCGACCAGGTAGTCGCCGGCGAGCGTGTCGTGGACCGCCACCTGCACCCCGCCCAGCATCTCCAGGCGGTAGTCGCCCGCGCCCGCCGCGACGGCGGTCAGGCCCGAGGCCACGGCCGGCGCGTCCCCGGCCGCGGCGAGGGTCGCGCGGTCGGCTTCCGACAGCTCGCCCGTGCGCAGCCGGGTGGGATCGTCCCGCTCCTGCAGCAGCCGCAGCGTCAGCGCGGCCGTGCGGTCGCCGAGGAAACCCACGTCGGCGGCGGCCAGCGCCTGCGCGCCGGCGACGGTGCGGGAGTAGGGCCCCTCGCCCTCCTCGAACTCCACGACGATCTCCGAGTCGGCCGTGATCAGGCGGCGGTAGGTGAAGGTGACCGTGCCGCGCACGTAGTCCACGACGTAGTCGCGGTCGGCGCCGCGGGTCATCTCGCGGCCGTCGAGGCGCACCCGCTCGCTGCCCGCGACCAGGAACACCCCGGCCCCGCCGGCCCCCAGCTGGTAAGGCCCCTGGTTCGCCTCCTCGCCGCGGAGCTGGACCGTCCGGTACAGGCCGCGCGGCGCGCCGGCCAGGGCCGCGACGCCGGCGGCGCCCGGCCGGGCCTCCAGCGAGAAGCCCTGCAGCTTGCGCCGGTAGTTCCCGAAGGCGGTGCCGCCCCGGTCGGCCACGAAATCGCCCAGCACGGCGTTCCAGCGCGGGGCGAGGAGCTCCACGCGCACGCGGTCGATGTCGCGCAGCTCTTCGGTGTTGCCTTCCGGGACCACCGGCAGGTTGTCGTCCGACAGCGCCGCCCGCACCGAGATGGTCTCGGTGAGGCGGCCGGAGATGTCCAGGCGGAGGTTCTGGTCCACGCTGAGATCGCGCCGGTTGCCCGAGGCCATGCGCACCGACTTGCTGCCGCTGACCAGCAGGTCGTCGAGCGGGTCCGCCGCCGGGGTCCCGGCCGGCGGCGGCGCGGCGCCCGTCGCCGGGCCCGCGGGGGCGGCAGGGTCGACGGCCGGCGGGGGCCCGCGCACCGCGTGCAGTTCCGCGTCGGGCGGCACCGCGGCCGGCACGAAGGCGTAGCTCAGGCGGACGGCGACCACGGCCGCTCCCGCCTCCCCCAGGGGCCGCAGCGGGAACCAGAGGCCGCGCGTCCCGTCGACCCGGTAGTCGGTGTCGGCGCGCCAGGTCGCGCCGCCGACGACCGCCTCGAACCCCGCGTCGAGCACGTAGGGGTGGGACAGGGCGAGGCTCGTGGTCCCCGGCGGCACCAGGTGCCATTCGGTCTCTTCCAGGACGAGCGGCGGGCCGGCCGGCTCCGCCCGCGCGGCGGCCGGGCCGGCGCACAGCAGGGCGACGGCCGCCAGCCACGGCCGCACGATCCGCAGCACGGGATGCCGCACGCCCCGCACCGCCGCTCCTATCGGTAGAGGATCCGGTAGATCAGCACCGCCTGGCGGTCGCGGTCGGCGACGGCCAGCAGGTCGTCGGGGCCGACCGCCACGTCGATGGGCAGCTGCGGCGAGGCCAGCAGGCCCAGCGAGGAATCCGTGCTGAACAGCAGCGACAGATCCGGCGCGTAGACGTGCACGGCGCGGCCGGCGGGATCGGCCACGAACAGGTTGCCGTCGGGGTCGGTGTCCATCCCCTGGGGCGTCAGCAGCGGGTTGTGCCGGTCGAACTCCCCGCCGACCACCTTCTCCAGGTACCCGAGCCGGGAGAAGTGCTGCAGGCGGCGGTTGGCCCGGTCGGCCACGACGAAGCTGCCGTCGTTCAGGAAGGCGACCCCGCTGGGCTCCTGGAACTGCTCGCGGTGCGAGCCGGGGCCGCCGACCGTCGTCTGGACCGCCAGGAACGAGTCCAGCAGCACCGCCTGGCTCTCCGAGGCGTCGGTGAAGACCAGCCGCCCGTCGAGGTCGACGTCGAAGCTCGAGGGCAGCCGGTCGTAGCCCGGGTCGAGGCGCTCGAAGTTCACCAGCTGGTCCTGGTAGGCGCCGCCGAGGTCGTAGCGCAGCAGGCTGCGGCCGTCCATGTCCAGCACCAGGACCTTGAAGTGGTCGACGCGCACGTCGACGGGGCGGAAGAAGCGCGAGCCGGGGCTGTCGAACTGGAACCAGAGGTCGTCGGACGGGCTGTAGCCGTGGACGCGGCCCGCCTTCTCGTCGCAGATGTAGAGGCTGCCGTCGCCGTACCAGCAGATCCCGGCCAGCCCCTCCAGCGGGTAGTAGGGCGCCGAGCGCACGTTCTCGTAGGCGAGCAGGAACTCCACCGCGTAGGGGCGCGCCGGACCGTCGGCCGGCGTCACGCCGGCTGGGGCCGCGTCGGCGGCGTCGGTGATGTCGGCGACGTCGTCGGCGCGCGGCGCCGGCGCGGGCGCGCAGCCGCCCACGACGGCGGCGAGGCTCAGAACGAGCGCGAGATGACGCATGCGGTGCCCCCGTGCCCGCCCGCCGGGCGGGACTCGAGGTCGAAGCCGAGGCCGGCGACCTCCAGCAGGTGGTCGCCGCCGCCGGCGCCGCGGACCGCGTCGTAGGCGGACACGGCGCGGTTGACGATCGCGAACAGGATCATGAAGTCGCGGCGGTCGTAGGCGCGGTTCGCGTCGGCGCGGAGGTTCTGGTAGTTCTCGCGGTGTCCCCCGCTGCGCCAGAACCAGCCCTCGGCCGGATCGAGCAGGCCGGGGGCGGTGGCCGGGTCGCGGCCCTCGGCGCGGGCCTCCATCATCAGGGCGGTGTTGAAGTCCTCGCTCTCCATGTAGCGGCCCACGGCGCGCCAGTAGTTCTCGGTGTGGTCGGACTCCTGCACGCCGGCGAAGATCTGCGCGTATTCGCGGTAGTCCTCGCTGTAGCCGGTCGCCTGCGAGTGGAACACGTAGTAGGCGGTCCACACCGCGGCCTCGGCGCCGGCGAAGGCCAGGGCGCGGTCGCGGTCGCCGTTGTAGAGCTGGCCCGCGCCGGGCAGCGCCAGCGACAGCAGGCCCGCGGTGAACTTGCGGCCGAGGTTGCGGGGCCCGGCGCTCTCGGGGGCGCGCCGCACGCCGCCGACCGAGGCGCCGCCGCCGAGCTCCTGCACGTCCCAGCGGGACGAGGCAGCGGCCAGCCCGGTCGCCTCCCGCTGGGCGGCCAGCAGGTCCGTGGCGGGATCGGCCGCCGCCGGCGCCGCGCCGGCCGCCGCGGCCAGGGCCGACGCGATCAGGATCCGTCGCAGGGACATGTGCATGACTTCCCGCCTCGTCAGTAGGAGATGGACACGCCCAGCCGGCTGGTGGTCAGCCCGCGGGGTTCGGCGATGAGGGCCAGCTCGTGGCCGGACACGTTCAGGGCGGCCCGCTCGCCGCCCGAGAAGACGCCCTGGAGGTAGGCCACCTGCACCATGCTGAACACGCGGGTGAACATGTTCACGTAGACCAGCGTGTCGCGCCGGTCGAAGGCCTGGTTGGAGTCCTCGCGCAGCGCGCGGTAGGCCTCGCGGTGGGCCGAGACGCGCACGTCCTTCAGGATGCGGCTGTTGAGGTCGGTGTAGTCGTCCCAGGTCGGGTCGGTCTGCTGCCACCAGTTCGCCGGCCAGCCGCGCGGGTCGGAGAAGTCGTCCCAGCCGAACACGAACTGGTCCCACTTGCCGGCGTTCTCGTAGTACTCGCGCTCGTCGTCCTCCCGCGAGACCCACAGCGACAGGTCCGTGTAGTCGTTCACGTCGTAGAAGAACGTGCCGACGAAATCCTCGCTGTCGCCGAAGGCGGCCTCCAGGCGCGCCTCGGTCCAGTGCGCGTCGAGGTAGTCGTAGTAGTCCTGGCGCTTCTGGTTGCCCTGGTCGTGGTAGTGCTTCACGCCCACCCACGAGGCGACGTCCAGGGCCATCATGGCGTAGCCGCGCCGGTAGCCGAGGCTGGCCTCGCCGAGCCCGGGCACCAGCAGGGAGTACAGCACCGGCCGCAGGGAGCTGCCGCCGGGCGCGGCGTGCGCGGGCGCGGGCGCCATGCGGGAGCCGCCGACGTCGCCCTGGGGCAGGGCGGCGCGCTGCAGCGTGGGGACCTGGTCGTCGGCCCGCGCCAGCAGCCAGCCGGCGCGGTCGCCGGCGCCGGCGGCGGTGGCGCACGCGGCCGCGCCCAGGACGCAGATCGTGATCAGCAGGAGGCTGGGACGCATCTTCTCACTCCCTCGCGCGGGCCGGGCCCGCGGGACGACGTTCAGCGCTCCACCGCGAGGCGGAGCAGGCGGGTGACGTTCCCCTCGACGGCGGGCGCCGTCAAGCGGACCAGGTAGACGCCCGAGGACAGCGCGTCCGGGCTCCAGCGGATCTCCTCGACCGTGCCTTCGCCCCCGACGTGGCGCAGCTCGGCCACGATCTCGCCTTCGAGGTTGAGCACCGACAGCCGGGCCTCGCCCGCGCGCCCGCTCCAGTAGCGGAAGGCGACCTCGCGCCCGCGCAGCGGGTTGGGGTAGGCGAGGAAGCGGTCGCGTTCGGCGAGCTGGGTCGACAGGGCGCCGAGGTCGCGCGGCTCGCCGACGCGGCCGTCGCGCCGGGGACCGCCCAGGGGGCCGAGCCAGCACGAGGTCCCCTCGGCATCGCGCGTCGCCGCGACGGGCAGCCAGCCGACGGCCGAACCGGTGACCGGGGTGCCGCCGAGGCCGGGCGCCTGGCGGCCGCCCGGATCCGCGAGCCAGAGCACGCGGCCCAGACCGGGATCGTCGCCCGCGACCAGCGCCGCGCCGCCGGCGTCGCCCCACAGCAGCGGCGCGCGGGGCAGCAGGCGGCCCGTCGCGTCCCAGGCCAGCAGGTGGCCGCCGTCGGTGGCGGCGAGGACCTCGTTGCGGCCGTCCCCGTCCACGTCGAAGACCGCCAGGGAACCGTCGAAGTCGGTCGGCGCGGCGAAGGGGAACTGTGCGGCGAGTTCCAGGGGGAACCCGGCCAGCGGCGCGCCGGTGGCCGCGCAGGCGACCAGGTGCGTCGCGGTCGCCAGGACCACGTCGTCGTGCCCGTCGCCGTCGAGGTCGGCCACCGCGGGTTCGCCCGCCGGCGAGCCGCGCTGCGGCAGGGGCCAGGGCGCCGTCTCCGGGGCGAGGTGCGGGGCGAACACCACCGACACCGCGGCGCCGTCGCGGCCGATGACGACCACCCGCGCCGTGACGCCGTCCTCGAGCACGGCGACGCGGTAGCCGTCGGCGGCCGGAGCCAGGCCGAGGCGTCCGGTGCTCGCGCCGCCCTCGGCGAGCCCTTCGACGGGGATCAGGTACCAGCGGTCGTCGGTCAGCAGCAGGAAACGATCCACGCCGAAGGGTGCGGTCACCACGCGGGGCGCGGCCAGCACGGCGGCGACACCCTCGCCCGCCAGGTCATCGAGCGCGATGGGTTCGCCCACGCGCGCGCCCTGTTCGTCCAGCAGCAGGGCCCGGCCGGGCTCGGTGCAGCAGAGCAGGCGCGCCTCGCCGCCGGGCAGCCGCCCCACGGCCGGAGCGTAGGCCAGCGTGTCGGCCACGGCGAACGGGCCCCACAGGCGCAGCCAGGAACCGCCGGCGACGAGGTCGAGGTAGGCGGAGACGTGGCCGCTGCGCTCGCCGACCACCAGCAGGTCGCGGTCGTTGGAAGCGAAGTGCACGACGGCCGGCGGTCCCGCCAGCGGCGCCGTCAGGGCTGCGGCCGCGCCGGCCGGCCAGCCCGGAGCGCCCTGCGCGGCAGGCCGGCCCTCGGCGTCGAAGAGGAAGAGGTAGGCGGGCTCGTCGGCCGCGCCCTCGGTGACGGCGTCGACCGGCAGCGAGGCGCACGCCAGCGCGGGCGCCGCCGCCGGCCCGCCGATCCCGTCGACGAGCCAGGGCGTCACCGACTCCGGATCCAGGCGCCGCGCGATGGCCGGATCCGTCGCCGCCGGCAGGCGCAGCGGGTCGCCGGCGCGCAGCGGCAGGGTGCGGGCGGTGAAGGTCATCGTGGCGCCCTGGGCCGAGATGTCCAGCATCTCGAAACCGGTCCAGGCCCGCTCGTAGGTGCGGGACGAGGGCCTCCCCTCCTGCCGCAGGGACGCCGTGGTGCCGGCGTGGAAGGGGTCGCGCGCCGAACCGTAGAAGCCGAAGACGTAGGCGTCGTAGACCCCGACGTCCTGGATGCCGTCGGCCTCGAGCAGGCGCAGGCCGTCGCCCTCGCCGTTGATCGTGTTGTCGGCGAGCTGCGCTTCGATGCGCGCCTCGTTCACGTGCCAGACCAGCAGGCCGCCGTCCGGCAGGAAGAAGTCGTACATGCCCGTGTTGCGCGAGGCCTCCTCCAGGGGGCCGGGGCCGTCGGGGTCCTCGAGGTCGCCGCCCATGTAGAGGAAGACGCCGGTCGCCGCGTCGCGGACGAAGCCGATGCCGGTCTCGTCGGGCAGCTCGTCGCCGCTCAGCGGCACCCAGCGGTTCTCCACCAGGAAGAACTCCCGCGGCGAGACGCCGCCCAGGATGGCCTGCGGGTAGGCGGGATCGAAATCGTAGGGCGCGCCGCCCACCGAGCTGCCGCCGTAGTGCTGCACGTACTGGCTGCGCGGGATCTGGGAGGCCGGCAGGTGGACCTCGCGGTCGCCGCCGCCGATCGTCGCGGTCTCCAGCCAGCCCAGGTACCAGCGGTTCCAGGCGCCCAGCGACGGCGGCAGCAGGCCCGCCACGCTGAAGACGTCGATGGAGTCGGGGTACTCGGGGTGGACGTTCAGGCCGACGTTGGCCACCAGGTTCGGGCCGGAGTCCATCAGGTCCCAGAGCCCGACCGCCGGCAGGCCGGTGGTGGTGTCGTAGACGTCGGGCAGGCCCAGCGCGTGGCCGAACTCGTGGTAGAGGGCGCCGGCGATGCTGCCCAGCCAGCCGTCCTGGCTGGTGGATTCCGGGATGATCGAGCACTCGCTGATCTGGCCCGGCGCGCCGGTCACGGAGTCGGCGCCGAGCAGCGCGCACGGGTTCGCCCAGGGTCACGAAGAAGGTCGGGACGTCGTTGGGCGAGTCGCGGTTGATGTCGCTCTGCCAGTCGGCGCCGGCGTGCACGAAGATCACGTAGGCCAGCTCGTTGTCGTCGTCGTAGTCGGCCAGGTTGGCGCTGCCGTCCTGCTGGGTCCCGGCGTCCGCCGCGCCGATGACGTCGTGGACCAGGTCCTCCAGCAGCTCCAGCGTCCAGCCGGCGTCGGCGCCGGGGCCGTAGTCGGCCAGGTCCGAGAGGCGGTAGCAGTCCTGGTCGCCCTCGGGGAGCACGCGCCCTTCGATGGCGAGGCGGCCGCCGGACTGGATGCGGTAGTACTCGCCGAGCCCGGTCAGGTGCGCCTCGAAGTACGCCTTGTCGTGGGGCGGGCGGTCGAAGATCGCGTCGGGGTCGGGCGCCAGCACGAAGTTGCCGTCCGTCGTGACGCTCGTCAGCTCGCCGCTGCGGTCGGTGTCGAAGCCGATGCGGACCAGCAGCACCCGCAGCGTCGTGGGCGCGCCGTCCTTCGCCGCCGAGGTCGCGCGCGCGCCCGGACGTCGCGAGACGTGGCGCCCCTCGAGCAGGCCGTGGACCGCGTGGAAGCGCTCCTCGAGGACCTCGAGGCGCCCCTGCGCCGACGCGCGCGACGCCTCGCCGCCCGGCCCGGCGAACAGCCGCTCCGGCGCGACCTTCACGACCGGCACCTTGACGGTCGGGCGCGCGTCGCCCGCCGCGGCGGCGGGCGGCACGAGCCCCAGGCACAGGGCCACGACCAGCCACCGGCTCGCGTGGCGGAAGGGTCCCTGTCTGCGCGGTGCGCCGTCGGTCCGCATGCCTGCCCTTCCCCCCACCGGTTCGCGCCGTCGCCGGTTCAGAAGTCGTAACCCAGCGAGATGCGGTTCACGTGCTCGAGGCCCTTCGCCTGCGGCACCGAGGCGTAGCCGAACGTGATCTTCTTGCCGACCCAGCGGTCGAGATCCAGACCGAAGCCCCAGGTGGTGTCCTCGATCTCGCCGGTGCCCTTCTTGAAGCCGAAGCGCAGGAAGAGGGACTGCGCGTAGGCCAGCTCGGTGCCGACGCCCCACTCGTTCTCGCCGAAGTCGAGGCCGAGGCCGTAGTCGTCGTTGTCGTCGTTCCAGTTCAGCAGGGGCACGAGGTAGTCGGCGACCATCAGCAGGGACAGCGTCTCGCCCTGGACCACGCCGTAGGCGGCGCCGAAGGTGAGCTTGCGCGGCAAGGGGTCGCTCTGGTCCTCGTCGACGTGCGTGATGTTCGGGCCGAGGTTGGCCAGGGCCACGCCGAGGTTGGCCTTCAGGGCGGGGATCTTCCACAGCAGGCCGGCGTCCACGGCGAAGGTGCTGCCCGAGCCGCCGCGGCCGTCCTGCAGCGCCGCGTCGGGGGCCAGGTTGTCGCGGAAGTACTTCACGCCCAGGCCGGCGCCCAGGTTGGTCGAGATGCGGGTGCCGTAGGTGAAGCCCATCGCCCACATGTTCGAGGAGAAGATGCCGGTGGACTCGCCGTTGTCGTTGGTGCCCTCCTGGTCGCCCATCGACAGGTAGGTCATGTTGAAGCCGAAGCTGCCGCCCCACTTGCGGGCCGCGTAGCCGCCCCAGTACAGGGCGATGTCGTCGGCGAGGTCGGGCACGAGCTTCGACTGCATGAACTCCAGGCGTCCCGGGGAGACGTCGTTGGCGAAGGCCAGACCGCCGGGATTCCACCACATGGCGGTGGCGTCCTGCGCCAGGGCGGTGCCGGCCTCCCCCATGCCGTTGAAGCGGGCGCCGACCGGGAATTCCAGCGCGATGGCGCCGGCGCCGGACATGGCCAGGGCCGTCCCGGCCGCACTGATGAGGCAGGCTGCGGCGAGCAGCGTCACGAACACCGGGGTCCTCTTCATCGGATCGTCCTTCCGTCCTGGTTACCGGGAGCTTCGACGCCCCCGCCTCTGTCGACCGGGGCAGGCCGGGCCTGCCTCATTTCATGAGCACGAGTTTGCCGTTCACCGTCGCCGGGTGCCGCGCGTCGCCGGCGGCGACGCCGCGCACCACGTACAGGTAGACGCCGTTGGCGATCTCGTCGCCGCGGGCGTCGCGGCCGTCCCAGGCGAGCACCTGCGGGCCCGCCTCGGCGAAGCTGCGCGTCGTCTGCCACACCGCCCGCCCCGCGACCGTGAACAGGGTCCAGGTCACGGTCATCGGGTCGCTGATCTCGAAGAGCAGGCGCGCCGGACCGGCGGTCGGGTTCGGGAAGACCGAGACGTCCTGCAGGCCGGTGACGGCCTCGGCCACGACGTGGAACGACAGCGTGTCGCTGCCCACGTTGCCGAGCAGGTCGCTCGCGAACACCGCCGCCTCGTGGGGGCCCGGGACGAGGTTCTCGGGCAGCGGCACCGTGGCGCGCGCCCGCGTGAAGCTGCCCGGTTCGAAGACGAGCCGGTCGGTGATGTTGCTCATCTGGCCGGTGCCGTCGAACTCCAGCAGCACGCTGTTCAGGGGCGTCGTGCCGAGGATGCTGACGCCGCTGCTGTCGGCCAGGTCGGCGCGCAGCTCGGCGCCGGTCTTGACCCGCGTGCTGCCCCCCGCGAAGGCGAGGGACGCCGCGGGGCCCGCGACGTCGTCGAGGCCGCCGGTGGCGACCCGGGCCGCCGGCAGTTCGAGGAAGGCCGCGCGCGACCCCTCGGGCGCGTCGATGATCAGGCGCAGCTTGCCGTGCTCGCCGGTGCGCAGCTGCAGCGGCACCTTGAACTCGACGCGCAGCGTGTCGCGGCCGGCCTCGCCGGTGCCGCGGAAGACCGGGGCGCCGGGCTGCCAGTAGTCGAGGCTGGCGGTGCCGATCTGGTAGTGGCGGTCCTCGCGGGACTCCTGCACCAGCAGGTCGTACGTCGTGCCGGGGCCCGCGGTCAGCCCGTGGTCCGAGAGCACGCAGACGACCTGCTCGCGCCGGCCGGTGCGCAGCGTGTCGGCGGTCGCGGCGTGCAGGACGGGACCGCTGCCGGGGTTCGGCAGCGGCAGGGCCGGGTCGCCGAACAGGTTGTAGCGGTAGCTGTTGTGCATCATCTGGACGTTCCCGTCGCCGAGGCCGGTCTTCGCCAGCCAGAGCGCCGCGCCGGGCGAGCGGCCGGGATCGACCACGCGGCCGGGGTAGAGGTTCGCGTAGAACCGGTCCGAGAGCGGATCGTTGTAGATGACGTAGCTGACCTGGGAGGCGGCGATCGCCCCGATCGCGCCGCCGCCGGGCTGCGACACGAAGACCTCGGCCATGCTCTGGCGGACGGCCGAGTCGTAGATGCCCACGTCGCAGCTGAACGCCAGGAAGATGCCGCGGCGCAGGTCGTTGTTCAGGCTGTAGATGTCGTCGGTCAGGAAGAGCTGCTCGTCGGCGAGGGTGTGCTCCGAGCCGTGGCCGATGTAGTGGAAGACCGTGGTCCCCTCGTTCAGGGCGCGCTTGGCCGCCAGGCGCGCCAGGGGCTTGTAGACGCCGCTCGGCGCGGCGGCGAAGTCGATCATCAGCAGCTTCTCGGCGTCGACGGTCGGGGGCACGAAGCTGTCCACCAGTTCGATCGCCTGCAGCGTGTGCACGCGTTCGTAGCTGCCGGGGCTCGAGGGCTGCGTGAAGTCGTCGGCCGCGAACACCGCCCGGTTGCGCCAGGCGCCGGGCGGGGTCGCCGTCTCGTAGGCCACGATGCGGTCGACCATGCCCGCGGCCTCGTCCAGGTCGCGCGCGGTCAGGCGGCCCACCGCCAGGTCGGGCACGTCGAGCCCCCGGACCGGGGCGTCGAAGGAGACCAGGGCGTCGTCCGTGGCGTAAGGGTAGGCGGAGTAGTCGGTCAGCAGGTCCGGGAAGAACGTGCGCGTCCAGGTGGGCAGCAGGTCCTCGAACTGGTTGCGGTACCCGCGGTAGTCGCGCGACGCGTCGCCCGCCAGGCAGACGTAGGCCAGCCGGCCGCCGCCGCGCGCCCAGAGCCACTTCAGGAAGTTGCGCAGCGCGAAGGGGTCCTTCACGCCGGCGCCGAAGGCGTCGTACACGTCCTCCTCGTCCACCGCCACGGCCGCCGGCGCGTGGTCGAGGCCGGGCAGGTGGAGCGAGCGGTGGGCGGCCAGCCGGGCGGCGGGCGCGGCCAGGCGCGGGTCGTGCAGCACGACGTAGTCGACGTCGCCCGACAGGCGCAGCAGGTCGCCCGGCGTGCGGCGGCCGTGCGCGGCGGGAGCCAGGGGCTCCGCGGCGGCGAAGGCGACGAGGTGGGCGTCGGTCGCCGGATCGCGCTGCAGCCCCAGCGCCATGCGGTTCGGCGCGAGGGTCTGCCCGATCAGCGCCCGCGGCAGGTCGGGATCGCTCACGTCCCAGCAGAAGGGGGGAGCGCCGGCGGGGTGCGTCAGGACGAAGTCGACGGCCTCGCCGGGGACCGCGACCTGCTCGCCCCAGTGCGCGACGTCGAGCTGGCCCGTCGACTTGACGAGCCGCTCCCAGGCCAGCACGTCGATGCTGTCGAGGATCAGCGACGGCGACCCTTCGGGGCTCTCCTGGGAGAGGGTCAAGCTGTTGAAGCCGTTGCGCACGACGTCCGTCGTGCCGCCCAGCCGGATCCGCAGGCTGTCCTGCTCCTGCCGCACGGTCCAGCTCGCCGTGAAATCCTGGCCGGCGAGGTCGCCGCCGTTGAGCCAGGCGCGGGCCGTGTTGATCTCCGCCGAGCCTTCCCCGAAGCGGTGGTTGGAGCGGACGTCGACCTGCAGGAAGGCCTCCCGCCCGGCGAGGGCCGAGGGCAGCGAGAGCGGCACGATCTTGCGGTCGAAGATGGCGGTGTCCCAGGCCCAGTTGTCCTGCAGGCGGCCGTAGGCTTCCAGGATGTTCTGCTCGAAGTGGTGGCGCGCCCGCTGCAGCGTGTCGGCCTCGGCGGCGGCCGGCGGCGCGGCGACGGTCGCGACCCGCAGGGCCGTGCCCGGCAGCGGCGACTCGTCGGCGTAGCCCTCCCAGGTCAGCCAGTAGACGCTGCGACCGGCGTAGGGGTGCTCGCGCCAGGCGAGCCGCCCGGCGCCCGCGACGCTGCGGTCGCTCCAGGCGTCCGGACCGACGGCGTAGAACAGCAGGGCGTCGCCGGAGTCCCAGGTGCCGTCGGCGTCCTCGAGCTTCAGGGCGACCTCGCTCAGGGCGTGCCAGCCGTCCTGCCAGCTGCCCGGCAACGAGCCGTCTTCGGGCAGGGGATCCATGTCCGCGCGGTAGAGGCGCAGCTTCCGGGCGTCGATCGACGCGGCGCCCACGCCGTCGAGGGCCAGGGCGAGGGCCGTGACGCGGTGCACGCCCGAGGCGCCGATCTCCAGCTTGATCCAATGGTCGGTCAGCAGGAAGGGGTGCTCGACGTCCTTCTCCCCCGCCTCGGCGAGCCGGGCGGCCCGGCCCCGGGCGAGCGCGGCGAACAGGTCGGGATTGCACACCGCGGCGGCGCCGAAGGTCGGCCCGGCCTGCGCGTCGGCGGCCGCGGCGGCCGCCAACACGGGTGCGAACTCGCCCGTGGGCGCGTGGTCCACGGCCACCGTGACCTCGGCCAGCAGGCCGTCCCCCGCCAGCGGGTTCACCGAGAGCGTTGCGACCGGCACGCCCCGGAGCAGGCGGACGGCGTCGAGGTTCACGGCCGCGGCCACGTCGGGCGCGGTCGTCGCCGCGATCGACCAGGACGCGCTGGTCACGCGCCAGCGCGGGTACAGCGTCGGCAGGGCCAGCAGGGCGGAGGCCGTCGGCGCCAGCGCGGAATCCCCGCGCGCGGTCCTGACGACCGGGCCCGGCCGCCGCCACTGCAGGTCGGCGAGGCCGCCCGCGGCGCCGTCGGCCGCCTCGAACGGGAACACGAAGCGCAGCACGGTCCGCTGCGCGTCGGCCGACAGCACGTCGACGCGCGGCTGGCCGACCGTCGGCGATCCGGGGGCGCCGTCGATGGCCGCGGCCGTCCCGGCCCAGCCGCTCAGCAGCAGCGCGCCGAGCCACAGGAGGCTCCGGCCGGATCCCGCCCCGGGGCGCCTCACGGGCGGTCCTCCCGCGTCGCGGGCAGGGGCGCGGCCTCGTCGATCAGCAGGATCGGGATGTCCTGTTCGACCCGGTAGCGCAGGCGGCAGGCGGCGCAGTCCAGCCAGGCGTGATCGGCGGGCACGGTCAGGGGCCCCTTGCAGCGGGGACAGGCCAGGATCTCCAGGAGCTTCGGGCTCAGCACGGCGTCCTCCTCGGGACGGGGCTCGCCGCCGTCCGGACGGGCCGGGCGGGCGGCGGGGCGATCTCCAGGTGCGACAGAACCGGTTCCCGAAACGAAGCCGGGGGAACGGAAAGCATCGGCGGGTCCACCCCGGCGGCGCCCGAACGGTCGTCCGTCCACGTCACCGGGGTAGGATACTTGAAGAGGTTGGCCTGACAAGGATAAAGGAAGTCCGGCGCGGTGTCAACGGCGGGGCGCCCCCTCAGCCTTCCTGGAAGATCCCCATGGCGAGGAACTTGTCGAGCCGCTGGGTGCGGAGATCCTCCGCGGAGACGGCGCCCAGTTCGTCGAGGTCGGCGATGATCCGGGACTTGATGACGGCCGCGGTCGCGATGTGGTCGCGGTGGGCGCCGCCGGTCGGCTCCGGCAGCACGGCGTCGATCACGCCGAGCCGCAGGGCGTCGCGGGCGGTGATCTTCATGGCCCGCGCGGCGTCGGCGGCCTTGGCCCGGTCGCGCCAGAGGATCGCGGCGCAGCCCTCGGGGCTGATGACGCTGTAGATGGAGTTCTCCAGCATGTAGACGCGGTTGCCCACGCCGATGGCCAGGGCGCCGCCGGAGCCGCCCTCCCCCGTGACGAAGACCAGGACCGGCACCGGCAGGGCGGCCATGTCGCGCAGGTTGCGGGCGATGGCCTCGCCCTGGCCGCGCTCTTCGGCGCCCAGGCCGGGGTAGGCCCCGGGGGTGTCGATGAAGGTCACGATGGGGCGCCGGTTGCGGGCCGCCAGCTCCATCACCCGCATCGCCTTGCGGTAGCCCTCGGGGTGGGCCATGCCGAAGTTGCGGTGGATGTTGCTCTTGGTGTCGCGGCCCTTCTGGTGGCCGATGACCATGACCGGGCGGTGGCCCAGGAACGCCATGCCCGCGATCAGGGAGGGGTCGTCCCGGAAGGCGCGGTCGCCGTGCAGCTCGTTGAACCCGTCGAAGATCAGGCGCAGGTAGTCCTGGGTCGTGGGGCGGCGGGGGTGCCGGGCCAGCTGCACCCGCTGCCAGTCGTCGAGGCTGTCGAAGATCTCGCGCCCGAGGGTCGTCACCCGCTCGCGCAGGCGCTGCACCTCGTCGGTCACGTCCAGGCCGCGCAGGCTGGCCGAATCCTCGAGGGTGCGGATGCGCTCCTCGAGCTCCACGATGGGTTTCTCGAACTCCAGCCAGGGTGTCGTCTTGGGATTCATCGGCGGTCGTGCGTCTCCCGGCTGGTCCGGGGGCATTCCCGGACGGGCGAAGCGCTGAATCTATCGGCAGGGGCCGCCGGGTGTCAAGACCGCCGAACCGATCCGTCGAACCGGTCAGGCCCCGGCGGTCTGGCGCCGGAAGCCGCCGCCGGCGCGGCGCGCGGTGCCGGCGGGGACCGAGCAGCGGAACACGATGCCGGCCGCGCCGGGCAGGTCGCGCAGCCGGCGCAGGGCGCCGAGCGAGAGGGCGACGCGGTGGCTGCGGGAGCGCAGCAGCCAGCTCTGACCGCCCCGCGCGACCTCCACGAGCAGGGGGATCGCCGCGGCCGCCCCGTCGCCGTCGGCGGCCTCGGCCCGGGCCGCGCGCACGAGGTCGTCGAGGGCGTCGGCGGCGGCCTCGGCGCCGGGCGCGTCCAGGTCCAGGCGCAGCAGGACCTCGTGGGTCCAGGAGCGCAGCGCCTCGTCGACGGTCACGGCGCGGTCCGCGATGACGATGCGCGTGCCGTCGTCGTTGACCCGCATGCGCCCGCCGACGATCAGGATGCCGTCGCCCTGGACCAGCGCCGCCGACTTCTCGTAGAGGTCGGCGTAGACGATCAGCTCGATCATGCCGCGGCGGTCCTCGAAGTGGGTGCGGGCGTAGAGGCGCTTGTTGCGGTCGCGGGCCTCGGTGAAGGACGTGACCACGCCGGCCAGGTCCACCCAGGCGCCGTCCCCCAGGGCCTTCGCGCGGCGCGTGTCGGAGACCGGCAGCGCGTCGATGAACTCGCGGTACTCGTGGAAGGGGTGGCCGGACAGGTAGAAGCCGACGGCCTGGCGCTCCAGGCTCAGCTCGTCGAGCGGGTCGTGGGGCGGGCACGCCTCCAGGACGGGCTTGACCTCCGCGCCCGCGGCCGCGCCGAAGAGCGAGGCCTGGCCGCGCGTGCGCTCCCGCGCGACCCGCGCGCCGTACTGCAGCGCCCGGTCGAGGTTGTGCAGCATCTGGCGGCGGTGCCCGCCGAGCCCGTCCAGCGCGCCGGCGTTGACCAGGCTCTCGACGACCTTGCGGTTGAGGGCGTTGAGGTCGACCCGCTCGCAGAATTCGTGGAGGTCGCGGAAGTCGCGCCCGAGCTCGGCGCGGGCGCGCACGATCTCCTCGATGGCCTTGCTGCCGACGTTCTTCACCGCTCCCATGCCGAACAGGATCTCGCCGCCGCGCACCCCGAACTCGCAGCTCGCGCTGTTGACGCTGGGCGGCACGATGCGCAGCCCCAGCGCCTTGACCTCGTCGATGAGCTGGGTCACGCGGTCGGACTTGCGCATCTCGGTGCTCATGGTCGCGGCCATGAAGGCGGCCGGGTGGTGCGCCTTGAGCCAGGCCGTCTGGACCGACAGCACCGCGTAGCTGGCCGAGTGCGACTTGTTGAAGCCGTACTCCGCGAACTCGGCCATGGTGTCGTAGACCGACTCCGCCAGCGACTGCGGGTACTCCCGCGCGCGCGCGCCCTCGACGAACAGCACGCGCATCTGGTCCATCATGTCCTTGTTCTTCTTGCCCATGGCCTTGCGCAGCGTGTCCGCCTGGCCCATGGAGAAGCCGCCCATGATCGCCGCGATCTGCATCACCTGTTCCTGGTACAGGATGACGCCGTAGGTCTCGCGCAGCACGGGCTCGAGGTCCGCGTGCGGGAAGACCACGCGCTTGCGGCCGTGCTTGCAGTCGACGTAGACCTGGTCCATGTGCGCGTTGAGCGGGCCGGGCCGGAACAGCGCGTTGACGGCGACGATGTCCTCGAAGGCCTCGGGCCGCATCTTGCGCAGCAGCTCCTGCATGCCCGAGCTCTCGAGCTGGAAGACGCCCACGGTCCGGCCCTGCTGCAGCAGGCGGTAGGTCTCGGGGTCGTCCAGCGGCAGGTCCGCGGGCTGCAGGCGCTCGCCGGTCGCCTGCGCCACGAGGTCCAGGGCCTTGTCGATGACCGTCAGGGTGCGCAGGCCCAGGAAGTCCATCTTCAGCAGGCCCATCTTCTCGACCATGCGCATGTCGAACTGGCTGGTGATGTCGTCCTTCGCGGACTTGTACATCGGGATGTGCTCGATCAGCGGCTGCGGCGTGATCAGCACGCCGGCGGCGTGGATGCCGGGGTTGCGCGAGAGCCCCTCGAGCACCAGCGCGTTGCGGATCAGCATGTCGTGGCGCGGCGACTCCTGCCGCACGGCCTTGAAGCCGGGCACCTCCTCCAGCGACGCCGCCAGCGAGACGCCCGGGCCCTCCGGCACGAGCTTGCTGAGCCGGTCGGCCTCCGCGAAGCTGAAGCCCAGCACGCGCCCCACGTCCTTGATCACGCCGCGCGCGGCCATCGTCCCGAAGGTGATGATCTGCGAGACGTTCTCGCGGCCGTACTTCTCCTCGACGTAGCGGATGATCCGCGGGCGCTTCTCGAAGCAGAAGTCCACGTCGATGTCGGGCATCGAGACGCGCTCGGGGTTCAGGAAGCGCTCGAACAGCAGCTGGTTGCGGATCGGGTCGATGTCGGTGATCCCCAGGCAGTAGCAGACGAGGCTGCCGGCGGCCGAGCCGCGGCCCGGGCCGACCGGGATGTCCATCTCGCGCGCCGCGCGGATGAAGTCCCAGACGATCAGGAAGTAGCCCGCGTAGCCCGTCTGCCGGATGACGCCCAGCTCGTAGTCGAAGCGCGTCTCCAGCTCGGGCGTGATCTGCGCGTAGCGGCGCCGGAGGCCCTCGCGCGCGAGGTGCACCAGGTAGGCGCACTCGTCCGGGAAGCCGTCCGGCAGCGGGAAGGCCGGCAGCAGGAGCTGCCCCAGCTCGAGCTTCAGGTCGCACATGCCGGCGACGCGCAGCGTGTTCTCGCAGGCCTCGGGCCAGTCGCGGAACAGCTGCAGCATCTCGTCCGCGGACTTCAGGTAGATCTGGTCGGTGTCGTAGCGCCAGCGGCCGGGATCCTCGAACTGGCGGTTGGTGCCGATGCAGAGCAGCAGGTCGTGGGCCTGCGCGTGCTCGCGCTCGAGGTAGTGGCAGTCGTTGGTGCAGATCAGCCCCACGCCGGTCTGGCGCGCCACCTCGGGCATCAGGCGCCGGACCCGCGCCTCGTCCTCGATCCCGTGGTCCTGGATCTCCAGGAAGTAGTTGTCGGCGCCCAGGATGTCGCGGTACTCGGCGGCGGCGCGCGTCGCGCCCGCGACGTCGCCCTGCCGCAGGTAGCGGCTCGGCTCGCCCGACAGGCAGGCGCTCAGCGCCACCAGCCCCTCGCGGTGGGCGTCGAGCAGCTGCTTGTCGATGCGCGGCTTGTGGTAGAAGCCGTCGAGGTAGCCCCGGGAGGACAGCTTCATGAGGTTGCGCCAGCCCGTGCGGTCGCGGGCCAGCAGCACGGTGTGGTGGGGGCGGCCGCCGGCCTCGGCGCTGCGGTCGCGGTGGTCCGGGACGACGTAGGCCTCCATGCCCAGGATGGGCTTGATCCCCGCCTTGCCGCAGGCCAGGTAGAACTCGACGGCCCCGAAGAGGTTGCCGTGGTCGGTCAGCGCGATCGCGGGCATGCCGAAGGACGCCGCGCGCTTCGCCAGGGCCTCGGCCTTCATGGCGCCGTCGAGCAGCGAGTAGTCGGAATGGTTGTGCAGGTGGACGAACGTCGTCGGTGCCATCGGCCTCGGTCCGGGTCCCTCGGTTGCGTTGCGTTCGGGTGCCGGTCGTGATCGCGCGCCCACCATAGCAGCACCGCCGGGACGCGTCCACCGGGCGGCGCCGTCCCCGCCCTAGGGCCGCAGATCCAGCCGGTAGACGCGCTCCACGGCCAGCCCGGCGCGGTCGCGGGCCGCGACCTCGAGGCGGTGGGGGCCCGCCGGCAGGTCGTCGGGCAGCTCGACCAGCAGGCGGTCGCGCAGGGGGTCGGGCTCGGGCGTCAGCGCGGCGCCGTCCAGCAGGACGCCGACCGTCGCGGGGTCGATGCCGCTGCCGCGGTCGTCCAGCGGCAGGGCGAGGATCTCCCAGCGCGGCGGCGTGACCGCGGGATCGACCGCGGCCGGTCCGGGTCCGACGATCCCCTCGGCCGGCCCCGGCCCGAGGTAGGGCGGCGTGCGGTCGGCGAACAGGGCGTAGCGCCCCGGCCCGCCGATCGCGACGGTCCACAGGGCGCCCTCGCGCCGCGGGCTGCCGACGCGGCCCCAGGTCTCGTCGTCCCGCGCGACGTAGAGCCCGACGCCCGCGTCCAGGGAGTCGGCCGCGCCCGCGGCGAGGGGCAGCGTCACCGGCTCGTCGCGGCACCAGTCGGGGCTGTGCACGTCCAGCGCCCAGCCGAGGTGGACCAGGCCCTGGGACCGCAGGGCCCGGCGCGCCTCCGCCGCGGCCAGGGTCGCCGGGACGGCGGCGTAGGGGCCGGGGGCGACGGCGGCGACGCCCGCGGGCCCGTGCTCGCAGAAGGGCGTGAGGCGGCTGCCGGGCCCGCCTCCCGGCGATTCCACCGGCGCCGGGCGCCAGCCCGCCGACTCCCCGCCCGCGGTTCCCGGCGCGGCCACCGCGAGGCGCCAGGCGACCTGCGCCGCGTTGCCGGCGCGGTCCTCGACGCGCAGGCGCACGCTGTGCTCGCCCGGCGTCAGGACGGCGGGATCGCGCGACCACTCCCCGCCGCGGCGGCCCGCCTGGCGGTTGCCCTCGCGCCGCATGAGCCAGCGTTCGCGGCCGTCCGCCAGCTGGAGCCATTCCAGGCGCATGAAGCCCTGGGCGGTCAGGTCGAAGACGTCGTTGCGCGCCTCGTGGACCAGCGAGTCGTCCAGGGTCACCGACAGGCGCCAGGGCTCCAGGCGGTGGCCCGCGGCGTCGGCCGTCTCCAGGACGCGGGCCGTGAAGGCGACCGGGCCGTCCACCGCGAGCGGCGGCAGCGTCCCGTCGAGCGGCGTCCCGGTGGCGACCAGGCGCGCCCCGTCGCTCCCGGCCACCCGCACGCCCGGCGCCGCGGGGAGGCAGCGCACGGCGAGGATCGCCGGGGCGATGGTGTCCGGCGGCGCGAAGCCCCAGGCCAGGGGGTCCAGGGGCAGGTTGCCGGCGTCGCGCACCTCGAAGTGCAGGTGCGGCCCCAGGGTGCCGCTCTGGCCGGACAGGGCCAGCACCTCGCCCCGGCGCACGCGGCAGGCGCCCGCCGGCAGCGCGAGGTCGGCCTCGCCGCGCCGCGGCGCCGCAGATCGGCGCGCACCAGCTCGCGCCAGGGGTCGGCCAGGCGTTCGAGGTGGGCGTAGACGTAGGTCCGGCCCGAGTCGCCGTGCAGGTACACGACCCAGCCGTACCCGAAGGGGGCCACGCGCAGGCGGCTCAGCCAGCCGTCTTCGGCGGCGCGGACCGGCAGCCCGCAGCGGCCGCCGGTCTTGAGGTCGATGCCGGCGTGGAAGCGGCCGAGGCGGTGCTCCATGAAGTTCGAGGTCAGGTGGCGGGTCGGCAGGTCCAGGGGCCAGAGCGGGTTCCGCGCCGTCGGCGGCCAGCGCGCGCGGGGCGCCGCCGGCGGCGGCGAGGGCCGCGACGAGCGCGGCGGCGGGAACCAGGCGGGCCAGGCGACGGGACATCTCCACCTCCGGATGCGGGCCGCAACGGTAGCAGCGGCCGGCGGCGCTGTCCAGCAACCGCGTTTTTCCTGGCCCGTGACGCCCCGCCGTGCTAGATTTCCGGATTCGTGCCATCCCGTCGAGCCGCCCCGTTGCCCGGGGCCGGCGGTCGGGTCGCGCCGCTCACCGTCGTTCCGCTACCAGGAGATCCACGATGTTCCAGCTTCTGCGGTCCCGGGCGAAGTTCTTCTACTGGATCATCGCCATCAGCTTCATCCTGTTCACCTTCGTGGTGTGGGGCGCCCAGTGCAACGACACCAACATGGGCGGCGGCTCCGCGCCGCAGGTGCTGGGCAAGATCAACGGCGAGAAGATCTCGGTCAGCGAGTGGGACGACGCGTACCGCGGGTACCTCGCCCAGATGCGCCAGCAGTACGGCGGCGCCGCGCTGACGGCGAACCAGGAAGCCGTCGCCGCGGAGACCGTCTGGCAGTCGCTGCTGCGCTTCAAGCTGGCGAACATGGAGATCGAGGAGCGCGGCCTCGGGCTCAGCGACAAGGCGCTCGAGGACCTCATCTGGAACGACCCGCCGCTGGAGCTGCGCGCCCAGTTCACCGACAGCACGGGCGTGTTCAACCAGGCCGCCTACCGCCGGGCCCTCGAGGATCCGAACTTCAACCTCGACGGCCTGCGCAACTACCTGCGCACGGCGATCCCGCAGCAGCGCCTGATGGAAGCCCTCGCCGCCGACGCCACCGTCAGCGAGTCGGAGCTGCGCGAGGAGTTCACCCGCCAGACCGGGCGCGCCGTCGCCGAGTACGCCGGCGTCACGCTGAGCGACCTGACGCTGGCCGTCCAGCCCACCGACGCGGAGATCGCGGCCTACTACGCCGCCCACCCCGACGAGTTCGAGGAGCCCAAGCGGGTCAACGTCCAGCTGGTCCAGCTGCCGATCGAGCCCAGCGAGGCGGACGACGCCGAGGTGCGCACCATGGCCGGCGAGGTGCGCCAGGAGATCCTCTCCGGCGAGATCGACTTCACCCGCGCGGCCGCCCTCTACTCCGAGGACGAGGGCTCGAAGGCCAACGGCGGCGACCTGGGCAGCTTCGACCGCGCCCGCATGGTCCCGGAGTTCACCAACGCCGCCTTCGCCCTGCCCGTCGGCGAGATCAGCGCCCCGGTCAAGACGCAGTTCGGCTACCACCTGATCGAGGTGCTCGAGCGCCCGGCGGCGGACCAGGTCCGCGCCCGCCACATCCTGTTCAAGGTCACGCCCGGCGCCGACACCGCCGCCTCCCTCTACGAGAAGGCCGAGACCTTCCGCCAGAACGCCCTGGACAAGGGCTTCGCCGCGGCCGCGGCCGCGGCCGGGCTGGCCGTGCAGACGCCGCGCCCCTGCCGCGAGGGCCGCGACATCCCCGGCTACCAGAACACCGTGTCGGGCACGCAGTTCGCCTTCTCGTCGAAGCCCGGCGACATCAGCCGCGTCCTGGGCGGCGAGGACTCCTACTACGTGGTCGCGAACACCGGCATCCTGCCGGCCGGCCCCGCCCCCCTGGCCGACGTCCAGCCGCAGATCGTCGTGAAGGTGACCCGCGAGAAGAAGCTGGTCCTGGCGGACGCGAAGCTGACCCCCGCCGTGGCCGCCTTGAACAGCGGGCGCACCTTCGCCGAGGTCGCGACGCAGTACGGCCTCGCCCACGCCGTGACCGACACCTTCACCGCCACGGGCAACGTGAGCGGGATCGGCTACAACACCGATTTCAACAAGGCGGCCTTCGCCAACCCGATCGGCTCGCTGGTGCCCCGGGTGGACACGAACCGCGGCCTGTACGCCCTGCGCGTGCTCTGGCGCACGGCCTTCGACGAGATGGGCTTCCTGGCGCAGCGGCCGGCGCTCGAGCAGAGCGTGCTCGGCCGCAAGCAGCAGGAAGTCATCGACGCCTGGTACCAGGAGCGGCTGGAGAAGGCCGAGATCGAGGACAACCGGTCGGCGCTGCTGAACTGACCTCCGCACCGCTCCGACGACGAGAAGGGCCCCGGTCGCCGCTGCCAGGCGACCGGGGCCCTTCTGCGTGAGCGCGGCGGGAATCAGCCGTCGTCGAAGGGGTTGCGGGGCTTGCCGCGTTCGAACTTCAGCAGCCCCTCGCCCATCCCCTTGAGCTTCTCCTGCTGCTTGCGGTCGTGGTCGCCGTCCGCGAACAGGCGGCTCATCCGCTCGGCCTCTTCGCGCTTGCGCTGCTCGAACTCGGCCAGGGCCTCGCTCATGGCGCCGCCCTGCTCCTGGTCCAGCTGTTCGAGCAGCAGGTGGTCGCGGATCTCCAGGTGGTTCTCGTAGGCGCTGGACACCAGGTGCAGCACGCCCAGCTCGTGCAGGGCCGACACCTTCAGGCGCAGGGCCTCCGGCGCCCAGCCCAGCAGCTCGGCGGTCTGCTCCGGCGTCGGCGAGCCGCCGTTGAGGTGGGACAGCACGCGCACGGCCGCCACCACCAGATGTCCTTCGTCGCGGGTCACGTGGGCCACGGCGACCTCCCTTCCGTTTGTCCGCCGCCATGATGACGCCGGCGCCCGCACCGCGCAACCCCGTCGTCGCCTGCGGCCGGGTTCAATCGCCGAGCCGGGCGCGCAGCCGCGCGGCGCGGTGCTCGTCGCCCAGCTCCAGCGCGTGCGCCAGCGCCCGGCGGGGGTCGCCCAGCCGGTGTTCGTAGAGGATCGCCGCCTCGAGGTGGGCCCAGGGCAGGGGCCCGTGCCGCTCCGCGCACTCCGCCAGCAGCGCGCCGACGCGCTCCCAGTCGCGCACCCGCTTGAGGATCCGGACGGCGTCCGCGTAGAAGCGCGGCGGCGCCTCCTGCCGGGCCGCGTCGGACAGCGCGGCGGCGATCCAGGCCGCGGCGGCGGTCCGGCCCTCCCCCGGCGCGACGGACCGTCGCTCGCAGAGGCGCGCCAGGGACCAGGCGTCCTGCCAGGGCAACGACCGCGGCGTGGGCTGCTCGTCCAGAAGGCGCGAACGCACGATGGCCGCGTCGAGGATCGCGGCCATGCCCTGCAGGTCCCAGAGGTTGTGCTCGCAGACCTCGCGCAGGGTCCCGGTCTCGCCGCGGCGCACGAAGTTCCACCAGGCGGCCGGGATCAGGTGGCCGGGGATGTCGTCCGCGCCGCGGTGGGTGCAGCCGGCTTCGGACTCGACGGTCGCCTGGCGGCAGTCCGGCAGCCGGCGGCCCCAGAGACGGCGCGCCACCGGCAGCAGGTCCAGGCCGGCGAGTTCGTCCAGCAGGCCGCGCCGCCGGCACAGGATGCCGCGGGTGCGCAGCAGCGGCAGGTCGAAGGTCTGGCCGTTGTAGGTCACCACCACCGCGAAGCGGGCCGCGAGCTCCGCCAGGCTTCCGAGCAGCGCGTCCTCGGCCGACGGCGAGGTCAGCAGGTACTGCCGGACGCGCAGGCCGTCCCCGTCCCACCAGGCGGTCCCCACCAGGAAGGCCAGGGTGCCCGTGCCGCCGGACAGCCCGGTGGTCTCGGTGTCCAGCAGCAGGATGCCGCCGGCGGGGACGTCCGCCGGGACCGGCGCGGTCAGGACCCGGGCCAACGGCGCGAGGGAACCCGGTGGTGCGACCCGAACCAGGGCCGAGCGCAGGCAGACGGGGCCCGCAGCCGTCGCTTCCGTCGCGAAACCCAGGGCCGCCAGGGCCGCCTCGTCGGGCGGGTTCGGGGCGCGGTCGTCGTCGCGGGGCTTGTGCAGGGGCTCGAAGCGGGCCAGACGGCTGCGCAGGTCCACGTCAACCCGCCGGCGAGGCCGCGACCAGCAGGCGGCGGGCGCCCTCGCGCGCGGTCGCGCCGGCGTCGGCCGGCACGCCGACGCAGGCCGGGCAGCCGTGCCCGCAGCCGCAGCGGTCGAGGTGGCGCAGGGCCGCGGCCGTGATCTCGTCGAACTGCAGGAAGATGCGGCGGGCGTAGCCGACGCCGCCGGGGTAGGCGTCGTAGAGGTGCAGGGTCGGCCGGTCGGTGAACGGCGACTTGACCATCGGCAGGGCGTGGATGTCCGAGGGGTCGGCCATGATGAACGCCGGCGCGACGTGCCCGAGCAGGTGCGCCAGGCCCTTCAGGGCGTCGCCCAGGTCCAGGCGCGACTCCGCGAGCCAGGCGTGCGCGTCGGCGGGCAGTTCCCACCAGAAGCTCGTGGTGTGCAGCTCCATCTCCGGCAGGTGCACGCGCCCGGCGCCCACGTTCTCGTGGGTGCCCAGCTTGATCTTCTTGTAGACCGTGACCTTGCTCACCAGCCCGATCTCCCCGAGCCCCTTGCGCCCGTACGGCGCGTCCAGCGACTCGTCGTCGCTGAGCGTGCGCAGCTCGGTCTTGCGCTGGGCGTCGGTGTAGTAGTCGACCTGGACGGGCTTGACGTAGGCCTTGCGCCGCTCCCAGTCGAGCTTGTCGACGTGGTACTGCCGCCCGCCGTGGATGTAGACCGCCTCGTCGTGGAGCATCTCCTGGGCCCCGAACAGGTCCATCTCGCCGATGACCAGGCCGCGGGGCTGGTCCGCGTCGATGATCACGACGTTCTCCGGCGCGGCGCTGCGCAGGCTGACGTCCTCGGCGGGGTACGTCTCGGCCATCCAGTGGTAGCGGGCGGCGTCGCGGTGCAGGATCCCCTGCTCGGCGAGGTAGTCCAGGATCTCGCCGACGTCGCGGCCGCCGAACTGCTCGCCCGCGTCGAAGGGCAGCTCGAAGGCCGCGCACTTGAGGTGGCTGACCAGGATCACGAGGTTGTCGGGGTCGACGGCCGCGCTCTCGGGCGCGCGGGCGAAGAACCACTCGGGGTTGGCCACCACGTACTGGTCCAGGGGGCTGCTGGTGGCGACCAGCACGGCCACCGACAGGTTCTGGCTGCGCCCGGCGCGGCCGGCCTGCTGCCAGGTGCTGGCCACCGTGCCGGCGTAGCCGCACATCACGCACACGTCCAGCCGCCCGATGTCGATGCCCAGCTCCAGGGCGTTGGTGCTGACGACCGCCCGCACCGTCCCGTCGCGCAGGCCCTGCTCGATGGCGCGCCGCTCGGTGGGCAGGTAGCCGCCGCGGTAGCCGCGCACCTCGCCGCTGCGGATGCCGGTGCGGCGGCCCGCCCGCGCCAGGTAGGTCAGCAGCAGCTCGACGCGCGTGCGGGAGCGGGCGAACACGATCATCTGGGCGTCGGCGGCCAGGAAGCGCTCGGCCAGCGCGCGGGTCTCCTTGACGGCCGAGCGGCGGATCCCGAGCTCGCGGTTGACCACCGGCGGGTTGTAGAAGATGACGTGCTTCTCCCCCTGCGGCGCGCCGTTGTCGTCGATGACGCGCACCGGGCCGCCGGCCAGCTGGGCCGCCAGCTCGCCGGGGTTGGCGATGGTCGCCGAGCAGCCGATGAACAGCGGGTCGGCGCCGTAGAAGCGGGCGATGCGGCGCAGCCGGCGCAGCACGTTCGCCACGTGGCTGCCGAACACGCCGCGGTAGTGGTGGACCTCGTCCACGACCACGTAGCGCAGGTTCTCGAAGAGCTTGACCCACAGGGTGTGGTGCGGCAGGACGCCCTGGTGCAGCATGTCCGGGTTCGTGACCACGATGTGGCCGCTGCTGCGGATCGCGCGGCGGGCCGTCTCGGGCGTGTCGCCGTCGAAGGTGTAGGTCCGGATGTCGGCGCCGAGGTCGGTGATCACGCCGTGGACCTCGTGCATCTGGTCCTGGCTCAGCGCCTTGGTCGGGAAGAGGTAGAGGGCGCGGGCCTGCGGGTCGCGCAGGATCGTGTCCAGCACCGGCAGGTTGTAGCACATCGTCTTGCCGGAGGCCGTGGGCGTGACCACGACGAAGGGCTCGCCCGCGGCGGCGGCGCGCACGGCTTCGGCCTGGTGGGTGTAGAGGGCGGGGATGCCGCGCTCCCGCAGCGTCGCGACCAGGCGCGGGTGCAGGCTCTCGGGGAAGTCGGCGGTGCGCGCGGGGCGGGGCGGCAGCGTTTCCCAGCGGGTGACGTTGTCCAGGAAGGCCGGGTCGGCGCGGAGCCGGTCGAGCAGCTGCGCCAGGTTCACGGCGCCCGCCGAGCGGCGCCGCCTGCCGGTTCCCTCATCACGACGGTTGCCTCCGGAGCGCGGCCGCGGGCGGTCAGTTGTCCTTGGGCGGCGCGGAGCCGCCGTTGCCGGCGTCGGCGCGGGGCGGCTCGCTGCGGGGCGTCTCCGCGCGGGCGACGTCGATCTCGCGCTTGACCTCGTCCTTGGCGTCCTGGGTGGCGCGGCGGAACTTCTTGACCGAGGAGCCCAGCGCCTCGGCGATCTCGGGCAGGCGCTTGGGTCCGAAGACCATCAGGACGACGAACGCGATGATCAGCAGTTCGCCCCAGCCGATGCCGCCGAAGACGGCGAGGAACGGTGCCATGTCCCACCCTCCGATCGGTCAGCGGTACCAGCGCAGCATCTGCGAGGCCACGAACACGCCGACCAGGCTCATGAAGTTGAAGTGCAGCTTGAAGCCGAAGGCGATCTCCAGGATCACCAGGTCCCACTGGTTCAGCTCGGGCCCGAAGTCGATCGAACGCACGAACAGCTGGTGGGCCACCGAGCCCTCTTCCAGGAAGAGGCCGATGATCTCGCTGAAGATGGCGCCGATCAAGATACCCAGGAACAGGGTGAGCAGCACCGTTCCCATCGACTTGCGCATCCGTGCCCTCCCCTGGCCCGATCCGATGCCCGCCGCGTGGGGAGCAATATACCCCGTCCCCCCCGCGAAACCAACGGGAATCGCAGCGCGCGGCCGGCCTAGAGCCCCGTGCCGGCCAGCGCCCGCGCCAGGGCCGGCCGCAGGGCGGCGTAGGTCTGGTCGAGGGTCTCGGGGATCACGCGCGCGTCGCCGACGACGGTCATGAAGTTGGTGTCCGCCCGCCAGCGCGGCAGCAGGTGGACGTGGAAGTGGCCGGGGATGCCCGCGCCGGCGGCCGCGCCGCCGTTGTAGCCGGCGTTGACCCCGTGGGGCTGGTAGACCTCGCGCACCGCCTGCTCCGCGGCCGCGAGCAGCCGCGCCAGGTCGGTCACCGCCTCCGGCGCGCAGGCCGTCAGCCCGCCGACGTGCTCGTTGCACACCAGCAGCAGGTGGCCGCCGTTGTAGGGGTAGCGGTTGAGGATCGCGAACCAGTGGCGCGAGCGGTGCAGGATGTACTCCTGCTCGTCGCTGCCGTCCCTGGCAGGCGCAGAACACGCAGTCGTCGCCCCGGTGCTCGCCCTGGCGGACGTAGTCCAGGCGCCAGGGCGTGAACAGACGGTCCATCGGCGCACCCCCCTCAGCCGCGGCGGCGCAGCAGCGCCTCGGCCGCCGCCAGCTCGTCGACGGTGTTGATGCCGACCACCTCGTCGGGGTCGTCGATGGCCACGGCCTGCACCGCGCGGCCGTCGGCCACCAGGTGGGCGATCGTGTCGGTGAGGTAGTACTCGGACTGGTCGTTGTCCGCCCGCAGCTTGGCCAGCGCCGCGACCAGGTCCGCGGTCCGGAAGCAGAAGACGCCCGTGTTGTACTCCCCGATCGCCAGCTCCGCAGGCGACGCGTCGCGGGCCTCCACGATGCGCTGCAGGCGGCCCGCCGCGTCCTTGACGATGCGGCCGTAGGCGCCGGCGTCCGCGACCACGCAGGTCAGCACCGAGGCGCTCGCCCGCGCCGCGACCGTCGCGTCGACCAGGCGCCGCAGCGTGGCCGGCCGCAGCAGCGGCACGTCGCCGGCCAGGACCAGGGTCCAGCCGTCGGCGGCCAGGCCCGGCACGGCGACCTGCACGGCGTGGCCGGTGCCGAGCTGGGGCCGCTGCAGGGCGAAGGCCACGTCGGGCGCCCGGCAGGACTCCTCCACCAGTTCGGCCTCGTGGCCCACGACGACCACCGTGCGGGGCACGCCCGCGGCGCGCACCGCGCCCAGCACGTGGTCCAGCAGGGTGCGCCCGCCGATGCGGTGCAGCACCTTCGGCAGGTCGGACTTCATGCGGGTGCCCTTGCCGGCGGCCAGGACGACGGCCTGCAGGGCGGGCGCAGCGTCGGTCACGGTTGTCCTCCTTCGAGCAGGGACGCCGCGCGCACCTCGCGCGGGCCGACGTCCAGGACCAGGTTGTCGATGAGGCGCGCCGGCCCGACGCGGGCCGCGATCGCCAGCAGCAGCCGGCCCTCGGCCCGCGGCGGGCGGGACAGGTCGGGCACGCGGCGCACCTCGGCGTACTCCACGACGTCGGCGTCGGCGAGGTGCAGGGCCAGCAGGTCCTCGAGCGGCGACGGCGCGCTCGCCCGCCTCCAGCTCGCGCCGCGCCGCCTGCAGGGCCCGCGAGAGGCATGTTGCGCGCCGGCGGTCGTCGCCTTCCAGGTAGCGGTTGCGCGAAGACATGGCCAGGCCGTCGGGCTCGCGCAGGGTGGGCGCGTCGATCAGCCGCACCGGCAGGTCGAGGTCGCGCACGACCTCGTCCAGCACCAGGCACTGCTGGGCGTCCTTGCGGCCGAACACCGCCGTCGCGGGCCCGACCAGGTTCAGCAGCTTGACCACCACCGTCGCGACGCCGCGGAAGTGCCCGGGGCGGCGCGCGCCGCACAGGCCGGCCGCCCGGGGGCCGGGCTCGACGGCCGCGCCGGCCGGGTGCGGGTACATCTCCGACACCGGGGGCGCGAAGACGGCGGCGGGCGCCAGCGGGCGCAGCAGGTCCAGGTCGCGCTCCAGGTCGCGGGGGTAGCGCCCGAAGTCCTCGCCCGGCGCGAACTGGGTCGGGTTGACGAAGATCGACACCACGACCGGCCCGAGCTCGGCGGCCTTCTCGACCAGGGACAGGTGGCCCGCGTGCAGCGCGCCCATGGTGGGCACCAGCACCAGCCGGCCGCCGGATCTCAGGGGAGCGAGCCGCGCGAGGTCGGCCCTGGTCCGCAGCAGTTCCACGCCCTCAACCCTTCCCGGCGCGACGGGCCGGGTCCGGGTCCTCGTCCGGCGCGTCGTGGAAGCAGTGCTCGGCCGCCGGGAAGACCCCGCCGCGCACCTCCTCGGCGTAGCGGCGGACGGCGGCCGCGGCCGCGTCGCCCAGGTCGGCGTAGGCCTTGACGAAGCGCGGGCGGCGGCCCCGGTACAGACCCAGCAGGTCGTGGAAGACCAGGATCTGGCCGTCGCAGCCGGGGCCCGCGCCGATGCCGATGGTCGGGATCCCGACGGCGGCGGTGACGCGCGCGGCCAGTTCCGCCGGGATGCACTCCAGCACCATGGCGAAGCAGCCGGCCTGCTCCAGGAACGCGGCCTCGTCCAGCAGTCGCGCGGCGGCGTCCTGCCCGCGGCCCTGCACCTTGAAGCCGCCGAAGCGGTGCACCGACTGCGGCGTGAGGCCCAGGTGACCCATGACCGGGATCTCCGCCGCCAGCAGGGCCGCCAGGATCGCGGCGCGGGCGCGCCCGCCCTCGACCTTGACCGCCGTCGCGCCGCCGTCCTTCACCAGGCGGATCGCGTGGCGCACCGTGTCGTCGGGCGAGACGTGGAAGCTGCCGTAGGGCATGTCGGCGACGACCGGCACGCCGGGCCGCGCGCGCACGACCGCCGCGGTGTGGTGCACCATGTCGTCGATGGTCACCGGCAGGGTGGTCGCGTGGCCCAGCACGACCATGCCCAGCGAGTCGCCCACCAGCACCGCGTCGACCCCGGCCTCGCGGGCGATCTGCGCCGAAGCGAGGTCGTAGGCCGTGACCATGACGATCCGCTCCCCCGCGCGCTTGCGGGCGGCGAAGACCTCGAGGTTCGGCTGCGGCTCCATGGCGGCTCCCGTGGTGTCGAAGAGGTCAGGCGGGCGCGAAGAACCGGGTCCCCTGGAAGCCCTCGCGCAGCTGCTCGAACAGGCGCTCGAAGTCCCGGGGCACGTTCACGTAGTCGAAGTCGTTCGTGTTGACCACCAGCAGCGGCGTCTGCCGGTAGTGGTGGAAATAATAGCTGTAGGCGCCGTTGAGCGCATCGATGTAGTCGCGGTTCATGTCGCGCTCGAAGCTGCGGCCGCGCCGCGCGATGCGCTCCATGAGCACGTCGGTCGAGGCCTGCAGGAAGATCACCAGGTCGGGCTGCAGGATGCGCTGCTCGAGGATCGTGGCCAGCTGGTCGTAGAGCACCAGCTCGTCGTCGCGCAGGTTCAGGTTGGCGAAGATGCGGTCCTTCGCGAACAGGTAGTCCGAGACCACCGACTGGGCGAAGAGGTCGCCCTGCACCAGGCCCTGCTGCTGCCGGTAGCGGCTGAGCAGGAAGAAGAGCTGGGTCTGGAAGGCCAGCGCGGAGCGGTCCTGGTAGAACTTCACCAGGAAGGGGTTCTCCTCCACGACCTCCAGGTTCACCTGGGCGCCGATGTGACCGGCCAGGCGCTTGGTCAGGCTGGTCTTGCCCGCCCCGATCACGCCCTCCACGACGATGTACCGCCAGGGCAGCGTTGCCGCCGCCGCGCCTCCGTGCTCAGCCATCGCTCCCGTCCCAGGCCAGGGTTCCGCCGGGCAGGGGGCGCACCGGGGGCCCGCCTGCGGCGCGGATGATCGCACGAACGGCGGCGACTGTCAGCCCCGAATCGGGCAGGACCAGGTCCGGGTCCAGCTGCGCGAGGGGCTCCAGCACGAAGGCCCGCTCGCGCAGGCGCGGGTGGGGGATCGTCAGGCCCGGCTCCGCCACGACCAGGTCGCCGTACAGCAGGATGTCGAGGTCCAGGAGCCGGGGCTGCAGGTGGGTGGCGGGCGGCCGGCCGCACTCCCGCTCGATGCGCTGCAGGGCCGCCAGCAGCGCGCCCGGCGCCAGGGTCGTGACGATGCGGGCGCAGGCGTTCAGGTAGGGCGGCTGCGGGTCGCCGGGCCCGACGTAGGCGGTCTCCCAGATCCCGCTGCGGTCCAGGGGACGCACGCCCGGCAGGGCCGAGACGGCCGCCCAGCCCCGGCGCAGCGACGCGAAGCGGTCGCCCAGGTTGCCGCCCAGGCCCAGCGTCGCGATCGTGCCGTCGGACCGGGGCCCCGCCGCCACGGGGCCGCCCGTCACTGGATCGACTCCCCGTGGCCGTGCCGGTGCAGGGGCTTGCGGGCCTTGCGCGACAGCAGGTCCTCGCGGGTGCGGTCGATGGTCACCGAGACGCTGCCCAGGAAGTTCTTGATGGGCGGGTTCGGCTTGTGGACCGTGACGGTCGCCGCGTCCAGCGCGAACTCGGTCAGCAGCATGTCGCAGATGCGGCCGGCCAGGGCCTCCAGCAGCTGGAACGACTCCCCCGCCGTCAGCTCGATGATCCGCTGGTGGACCAGGGTGTAGTCCAGGGCGTCCTGCATGGAGTCGCTGATCGCCGCGCCCTGCACGTCGGTCCACAGCTCCACGTCGATGACGAAGCGCTGCCCCAGCTCGCGCTCGGCCGGGTGGGCCCCGTGGTAGGCGTAGACGTCGATGCCGGTCAGTCGGATGCAGTCCATCACAGCCTCCTGAGTCGTTCCGCGGCCTCGGCCAGCCGCTCGTCCGGGGCCGTCAGCGACAGCCGGAACCAGCCCTCGCCCCCGCTCCCGAAGCCCGTGCCGGGCGTGACCACGACCGCCTCGTCGTCCAGCGCGCGCCGGCAGAAGCCGAGGCTGTCCTCGCCCCGCGGCACGCGCGCCCACACGTAGAAGGTGGCCTCGGTCGCGAAGACCTCGAAGCCCGCGGCGCGCAGCGCGTCCGTCACCAGCCGGCGGCGGGGCGGGTAGACCGCCATGACCCCGCGCAGCAGCTCCTCGCCCATCGGCGTGAGCGCCTGCGCGGCCACGTCCTGCACCGCCGTGAACACGCCGCTGTCGATGTTCTGCTTGACCTTGTCCAGGGCGGCGATGACCTCGGGGTGGCCCGCCGCGAAGCCGACGCGCCAGCCCGTCATGTTGAACATCTTCGAGAGGCTGTGGAACTCCACGACGCGCTCGCGCGACGGGTCCGCCTCGCGCAGCAGCGAAGCCGGGCGGCTGCCCGGAGCCGGGGCTCGGGCACCACCTCGAGGTAGGCCGCGTCGCTGGCCACCACGGCGCCCGTGCCGCGCAGGGCGGCGACGGCCGCGGCGTAGAAGCCGGGCGCGGCGGTGGCGCCGGTGGGGTTGTTCGGATAGTTCAGGAACAGCAGCCGCGTGCGCGCGCCGGCGGCGGCGGCCAGGTCCGCGGGGTCGGGCAGGAAGCCGCGGTCGGCGGTCAGCGGGAAGTAACGCGGCACGCCGCCGGCCAGCAGCGTGGCCGACGCGTACACCGGGTACCCGATGTCCGGCACCAGGACCTCGTCCCCCTCCTCCAGCAGCGCCAGCGGCAGGTGGGCGAGCCCCTCCTTGCTGCCGATCAGGGCCAGGACCTGGGTGTCGGGGTCGACCGTCACGCCGTGGCGCCGCTGCAGCCAGTCCGCCGCGGCCCGCCGCAGCGCCGCCGAGCCGCGGTTGGCCGGGTAGCGGTGGTGCTCCGGGCGGCGGATCGCCGCGGCCATCGCGTCGAGCAGGGGCGCGGGCGTCGGGCGGTCGGGGTCGCCGATGCCCAGATCGATCACGTCGCGGCCGGCCGCCTGCGCGGCGCGCTTCGCGCGGTCGATCTCGGTGAACAGGTAGGGCGCGAGGCGCTGCAGTCGGGACATGGCGCTCCAGTCGGGATGCGGCGGCGCGGCGGCAGGGAAAGCCCCGCGCCGCCGGTGCGGTCGCGGGGCTGTTCGACGGCGGTGCGGTCAGCGGCCCGCGTTCTGGCGCTGGCGCTGGCGGATCTCCTCCAGCTGGTCCTGCCGCTGCATCTCTTCCTGCGACCAGTACTTGTACTCGCCGGTGGCGTTGCCCGCCACCCAGCGGAACTTCTCCTTGGCCTCCAGGTAGCGGCCGGCGCTCTCCAGCGCCTTGCCCTGGGCGTAGACCAGGTAGATCCGCTGCGACTCGTCCTCGACGTGCGCGAGGTGGCGCTCGGCGACCGCGAGGGCCTCGTCGCTGCGGTTGGCCTTGGCCAGCAGTTCCGCGAGCTCGCCCGCGCTCTTGCCGTCCGACGGCTTCAGCTCGAGGTACCCGCGGAAGGCCGCGACCGCGGCGTCGGTCTGGTTCAGCCGGGAACGGCAGCGCGCCAGGTTCAGCATCACGTTGTCGCGGCGGCTGCTCTCGGGGTTGTTCTTCAGGAAGGCGTCGCAGAGGTCGGCGGCGCCCGTGTAGTCGCCCGCGCGCATCTTCTCCACGATGAGCTGGTAGCCCGTGCTGCCGCCGGCCTGCGAGCCGTACTCGGAGGCCTTCACCGCGTAGAGGTCGGCTTCCTTGACGTTGCCGAAGCCGCGCTCGCGCTCGGCCGCGGCGCGGCAGGCCTTGGTCAGCTCGGGCAGGACCTTCTCGCGCAGGTTCGGGCAGCCGTCCAGCACCAGCTCGAAGGCCTCGACGGAGCGGGGGAAGTCCTTCACCGCGTTGTGCATCACGGCCAGGTTGAACAGGATCGAGCAGTCCTCGGGCGCCAGCCGGCTGGCGTTGACGTACGCCTGGCGGGCGAGGCGGTACTCCTTGAGCTTCGCGTAGGTCTTGCCCAGGTCCATGTAGTCGCCGGACTGGGCGTCCTTGCCGCGCACCTCGATGAGGCGCTCGAAGGTGGTGCGCGCCTGCGCGAAGTCCTCCGTGGCGAAGAAGGCCTTGCCCAGGTACTTCAGGGAATTGGCGTGCTCGGGGCAGATGCTCAGCGCCGACTGCAGCTGCGGGATCGCCTGGGCCCAGCTCTGGGCCTTGATGAAGTCCCCCGCCTGGGTGAAGGCGAAGTCGGCTTCCTTCTGCTGGCCTTCCGGGCAGGCGGCGCCGGCGGGTCCGACCGCCAGCAGCAACAGGCAGAGGGCGGCGGTCAGCGGCAGGCTGCGGGTCCGTCTCGGCACGTGACACCTCCGACGCGGCCTCGGGCCGCGGTGCTGTGATCGAGGGGGCGTTCTTCCAGGATCCGGTGCGGACACGGGAACATAGGATATCCCCAGGATCGTGTCAACGCGCCCCTCTCCCCGGCCCGCCGGCGCGCGTCGCGCCGCTCGTCGCGGGTCTCTCTTCAATCCGCGACGCCGCCGCGAGTTCCCGGCGCGGCCCCGGCCGGCGGCCGGTCGAAATCGCGCACCACCGCCGCGTCGGCCACCGGCAGCCGCCGCACGGGCACTCCGGAGGCCTCGATGAGGTCGCGCATGGGACCGCCGTGGTCGCCGGGATCGAGGCCCAGCCAGGGAGCCAGCGGCGCGACGACGGGATGCCCGCGGTCCGGCCCGAACACCGGGACGACCACGGCGCCGGGCTCGCGCCGCGAGGCCGCGGCCAGCAGGTCGCAGGTCGCGGCCGCGACCAGCGGCACGTCCACCGGGTGCAGCCAGAGGTGCGTGGCGCGGTCGCGGAGCCGGGCGACGGCCGCCAGGACCGAGGCGGCCGTGTCGCCCCCGGCCGGGTGGAGCGCCCAGACCGGGCGCAGGTGGCGCGGCAGAGCGCCGGCGTAGGCCGCGGCCAGCGCCGGGGTGGTCACGATGCAGAGCGGCCGGCCGCCGGCCTCGTGCAGCGCCGCCACCCGGTTCAGCAAGGGCCGCGGGTCGTCCGGCAGCACGACGAGGCCCTTCGGCGCGCCCATGCGCCGGGACTCGCCGCGCGCCAGGATCACGGCCCAGTCCCGCCGGTCGCCGTTCACGCGTCCGTCTCCGGCAACGGGCCCCCGGACCGGTAGGCCGCGCGCAGCCGTGGTTGCGGGCCGCGCACCTCCCCCAGCACGAGCAGCGGCGCGCCCGGCGGCGCCATCAGGCGGTCCAGCGCCGCGAACAGGCCGATGCTGTCGAGGCAGTCGTCCAGCCGCAGCAGCGCCGGGGCCGCGGGCACCTGCGCCCCCGCCCGCCGCAGCAGCCCGTCGGGCCCGCAGATCCGCTCCACCAGGGCGTCCCAGCCGTCCTGCGCGCTCCCGGTCAGCGGCACGACCGGCACCGCCAGCGTCGCGCGCGCGGGCAGCGCCGCGTCCGCCGCCGGCGCCGCCACCAGCAGCACGCGGTCGGGATGGGCGGCGGCGAAGGCGTCGAGGTCGGCGGGGTCGTTGCCGCCAGGATCCGCGCCGACGCACAGGCACGGTGCGCCCTCGGCGGCGAGCGCCGCCGCGGCGGCGTCGCGCAGCGGCGCCGCGTCCTCGTGGCCGTAGAACACCACGACGTGCCCGCCGCCGCGGGGCAGGAAGGCGTGCCAGGGCACCAGGAACTCAAAGCCCACCGCGGTCCCCCGTCGACGGCGCCGCCAGGCGCGCGTACCAGTCCCCGAGCGCCGCGACCATCCGGTCGCGGTGGAAGCGGTCCTCGAAGCGGCGGCGGCCGGCCCGGCCGCGTCGCGCCGCCTCCCCGGGATCGCCCAGCAGTTCCGCCAGCGCCGCGGCGAGCGCCGCCGGATCGCCGGGCGCCACGAGCCAGCCCGTCTCGCCGTGCACCGTCACCTCGGCGACGCCGGTCGGCAGGCGGGTGGCGACCACGGGCAGGCCGGCGGCCATCGCTTCCAGCTGGACCAGGCCGAAGGTCTCGGCCCGCAGCAGGCTCGGCAGCACGAGCGCCGCGGCGTCGGCGATCGCCGCCTGCAGGCCGGCGTCGTCCAGTTCGCCGCGCAGCCGGACCCGTCCCGCGAGGTCGGGGCGCGCCGCGCGCGCCGCCAGGGCGGCGCGCAGGGGCCCGTCGCCCACGATGTCCAGCTCCGCGCCGGGCAGGCGCGCGACGGCCTCGAGCAGCACCTCGACGCCCTTGTAGTAGACCAGGCGGCCGACGAAGAGCAGGGGCCCGCGCCCGGGATGCGCGGCCGCGGGCCACGGGCCGGGGTCGATGCCGAACGGGATGACCGCCGTGCGCGCCGCGTGCGGCGCCAGCAGGGGCGACTGGTCGCGCAGGCTCGCCGACGACACCGCGACGCCGTCGCAGCGCGCCAGCAGCCGGCGCACGAGCGGCCGCAGCAGGGCGGCGCCCAGCCGCTGGCGCGTGATGTCGGCGTGGTACCAGACGGTGAGCCGGCCCGCGCCGGGCCCGCGGGCCGACGCCAGCAGCGCGGCCGCGGCCAGGGGGTTGGGCCAGTGGAGGGTGACGACGTCGGGGCGGCGCCGCAGCAGGCGCCGCAGCTCGGGCAGCAGGTCGGGCATGAGCGGCTGCGAGGCCGGCGTCGCGACGACGCCGCAGCGCACCAGCTCGCCGCCCGGCCCCGCCGCCGCGGGCAGGGCCGCGCGCGTCGTCGTGCGGGTCGGCCCCGCCACCAGCACGTCGACCGCGTCGCCGCGGGCGAGCAGGCCCTCGGTGATCGCGGCCAGGACCGTCTCCATCCCGCCCTTGGCGGGCGGGTAGTACTTGCCGATCTGCAGGATGCGCATGGTCCGCCTACAGTAGCCGATGGCGGCGGGCCGGCCAGCACAAAAAGACGAGGGCGGCCCCCCGGGGGACCGCCCTCGCAGCGCGCGGAACGCGACGGACTACATCATGTCCATCCCGCCCATGCCGCCCATGCCGCCGCCGCCGCCGGCCATCGGCTTGTCCTTCTCCGGCTCGTCGGTGACGCAGGCCTCGGTGGTCAGCAGCAGCGCCGCGATCGAGGCGGCGTTCTGCAGGGCCGAGCGGGTCACCTTGACGGGGTCGATGATGCCGGCCTCGAACATGTCCTCGTAGATCATCTTGGCCGCGTTGAAGCCGACGTTCGGCTTCTTCTCGGCGCGCAGGTGCGCGACGACCAGCGAGCCCTCGACGCCGGCGTTCTCGGCGATCATGCGCACCGGCTCCTCGACCGCCCGGGCCACGATGTCGCGGCCGACGGCGGCCTCGCCCTCGAGCTTCAGGTCGGTGATGGCCTTGGCCGCGCGCAGCAGCGCCACGCCGCCGCCGGCGACGATGCCCTCCTCGACCGCCGCGCGGGTGGCCGACAGGGCGTCCTCGACGCGGTGCTTCTTCTCCTTCATCTCGGACTCGGTCATCGCGCCGACGCGGATGACCGCGACGCCGCCGGCCAGCTTGGCCAGCCGCTCCTGCAGCTTCTCGCGGTCGTAGTCGCTGGTCGTGTCCTCGATCTGGGCGCGGATCTGCTGGATGCGCGCCTTGACGTCGGCCGACTTGCCCTTGCCGCCCACGATCGTGGTGTTGTCCTTGTCGATGGTGACCTTCGAGCAGCGGCCCAGGTCGGCGGTCGTGGTGTTCTCCAGCTTCAGGCCGGCGTCCTCGCTCATGACGCGGCCGCCGGTCAGCACGGCCAGGTCCTCGAGCATGGCCTTGCGGCGGTCGCCGAAGCCGGGCGCCTTGACCGCGGCGACCTGCAGGGTCCCGCGCAGCTTGTTGACGACCAGCGTGGCCAGGGCCTCGCCGTCGATGTCCTCCGAGACGATCAGCAGCGGGCGGCCCATCTGCGCGACCTTCTCGAGGATCGGCAGGATGTCCTTCATCGTGCTGATCTTCTTGTCGTGGACCAGCAGGACCGGCTCGTCCAGCTCGACCTTCATCGTCTCGGGGTTGGTGATGAAGTACGGGCTGAGGTAGCCGCGGTCGAACTGCATGCCCTCGACGACGTCCAGCTCCATCTCGGTGCCCTTGGCGTCCTCGACGGTGATGACGCCGTCCTTGCCGACCTTCTCCATCGCCTCGGCGATGATCTTGCCGATCGACTCGTCGTTGTTGGCCGAGATCGAGGCGACCGAGGCGATGGTGGCGCTGTCGCGCACGACCTTCGACTGCTTCTTGAGCGCCTCGACGGCGGCGTTGGTGGCGGCCTCGATGCCCTTCTTCATGAACATCGGGTTGGCGCCGGCGGCCAGGTTCTTCATGCCCTCGCGGATGATGACCTGGGCCAGCAGGGTCGCGGTGGTGGTGCCGTCGCCGGCCACGTCGTTGGTCTTGCTGGCGACTTCCTTCACCATCTGGGCGCCCATGTTCTCGAAGGGATCGGCCAGCTCGATCTCCTTGGCGATGGTCACGCCGTCGTTGGTGACGATGGGCGAGCCGTATTTCTTGTCGAGGATCACGTTGCGGCCGCGGGGGCCGAGGGTGATCTTCACGGTGTTGGCGAGCTGATCGACGCCCCTCTTCAGCTTGTCGCGCGCATCGGCGTCGAACTTGATCATCTTGGCCATGTCGAAATCTCCTTTGCGGTCGTCCGGATGCCTAGAGGATGGCGAGGATGTCGCCCTCGCGCAGGATCAGGTAGTCGTTGTTGCCGACGGTGACCTCGGTGCCCGAGTACTTGCCGTACAGCACGACGTCGCCCTTCTTGACCTCGGGAGCGACGCGCGTGCCGTCCTCGGCGACGCGGCCCGGACCCACGGCCACGATCTTGCCCCGCTGGGGCTTCTCCTTGGCCGTGTCGGGGATGATGATGCCGCCCTTCATCGTCTCGGCCTCCATCGGCTCGACGATGACGCGATCCGCAAGGGGCTTGATGCTGAGAGCCATCTCGTTCGCCTCCTTCTGCCTGTGGGATACACTTCTGCCTGTGGGGAACAAGGCCGACCAGTTAGCACTCTCGGCCTGGGATTGCCAGGTCGGCAATATAGCATCGCGGTCGACCCCGGCAAGACCGATTTCGGAAACATGACAAGTCCCGCGCCAGGCATCTGTCATTTTGTCTGTTCCTTGCCAGGAGCAGCCGCAACCGGCCCCCCCCCGCGCGTGCCCGGGGGCCGAAAGGGCGGGCGCCGCGGGGGTGGGGCCGGGAAGATCGCCGCCCGGTGAAAGCGCGCTTGCACTCGGCGCACGGTCCGTTACCCTGATTCCGTCCACCCCCTTGACCCCGATGGGAGATCGCATGCCCGACCGGTTCCGACTGCGCGACCTGCTGCCCACCGCCGCCCTGGGCGACCCCTACGGCTTCGCCGCCGCGGGCGACGACATGCTGCAGGCCGACCCCGCCCGGGCCCTGGGCGCGGCCCACGACCTCGCCGCCCGGCTGAACGAGACCCGGCGCGAGGCCGGCGGGCCCTGGATCCACGCCGGGCAGATCCAGGCGCTGGTGCTGCTCACGGCCGCGGCGGCGACCCTGCTGCGCCGTTTCGCGGCCACGCGGGAGCCGGGCCTGTGGCGGGCCGCCCGGCGCTGGCTCGAGGACGAGCTCGGCCGCGACGAGGTGGCCGCCCTGCGGCAGGTGCTGGGAGCCGCGGCCGGCGGGAACGACGGGAAGGCCGGCGCGGCGCCCGCCGACGACGCCGACGCCGCCTGGCTGCTGCCGCTGCTGCTGCTGGGTCTGAACGGCGGGAACCGCGCCCTCGACCCGGTGCGCGCCCTGATCGACGACGCCCCGCTGCGCGGCCGCCCGGGCTACCGGCGGGCCTGGCCGAGCCTGCTGGCCTTCCTCGGCAGCCTGCCGGCCTTCGACGCGGGCGCCGGCAGCCTGGCCGAGCTGCTCGTGCTGCCGCAGCGCCTGGCGCCGGACGACCTGCTGGCCCAGCTGCTGCGCGCCCACGAGGCGTGGTCGCCCTGGCTGGGCGACGGGGCGCCCCCGCTGCTGCTGGCCGCGGGCGTGCTGCACGAGGAGGGCCGCGCCCGCTTCGAGGGCGCCGGCGCCGCGCCCGAGCTCCGTTTCGCCGACGCGGCGCCTCCGGCCGCCGGCGCGCCGCCCGCGGCCCGCGACGAGGAGCACGAGGCCGTCCGCTACAGCCACGACCGGGAGTGGATGCCCAGCCTGGTGCTGCTCGCCAAGAACACGCACGTGTGGCTGCACCAGCTGGCGCGCCGCTACGACCGGCCCGTCGTGCGCCTGGACCAGGTGCCCGACGAGGAGCTGGACGAGATCGCCTCGCGCGGCGTCACCGGCCTGTGGCTGATCGGCATCTGGCAGCGCAGCCGGGCCTCGCGCACCATCAAGCAGCGCCGCGGCAACCCCGAGGCGCTCGCCAGCGCCTACGCGCTGGACGAGTACCGCGTGGCCGACGACCTCGGCGGCGAGGCGGCGCTGGAGGACCTCAAGCGCCGCGCCGGCGAGCGCGGGCTGCGCCTGGCCGGGGACATGGTGCCCAACCACACCGGCCTCGACGGGCGCTGGGTCATCGAGCGGCCCGACCTGTTCCTGGGCCTCGACCACCCGCCCTACCCCGCCTACTCGTTCACCGGCGAGGACCTCTCGCCCGACCCGCGCGCGGCCATCCACCTCGAGGACCACTACGCCGACCACAGCGACGCCGCGATCGTCTTCCGCCGCACCGACCGCGCCACCGGCCGCGCCCGCTACATCTACCACGGCAACGACGGCACCAGCATGCCGTGGAACGACACCGCCCAGATCGACTACCTGAACCCCGCGGCCCGGGAGGCCGTGATCCAGGAAGTCCTGGCCGTGGCGCGGCGCTTCCCCGTGATCCGCTTCGACGCCGCCATGGTGCTGGCCCGGCGCCACGTGCGCCGCCTCTGGTACCCCGCCCCCGGCGAGGGCAGCGACATCCCCGGGCGCGCGGCGCACGCCCTGTCGCAGGAGGCGTTCGACGCGGCCATGCCGCGGGAGTTCTGGCGCGAGGTCGTGGACCGCGTGGCGCAGGAGGCGCCCGACACGCTGCTGCTGGCCGAGGCCTTCTGGCTGATGGAGGGCTACTTCGTGCGCACGCTGGGCATGCACCGCGTCTACAACAGCGCCTTCATGCACATGCTGCGCGACCGCGACAACGCCAAGTACCGCCGCTCGCTCAAGAACGTCCTGGCCTACGACCCGGCCATCCTGCAGCGCTTCGTGAACTTCATGAGCAACCCCGACGAGGCCACCGCCGAGAGCCAGTTCGGCAAGGGCGAGCACTACTTCGGCGTCTGCGCGCTGATGGCGACGCTGCCGGGGCTGCCGCTGATCGCCCACGGGCAGTTCGAGGGCTACACCGAGAAGTACGGCATGGAGTACGCGCGGGCCTACCGCGACGAGACGCCCGACGAGGGCTTCCTGGCCCACCAGGCGACGATGATCTTCCCGCTGCTGCGCGAGCGCGCCCTGTTCGCGGGCGCCGATCTGTTCCGGCTCTTCGACCTGGTCGACGACGACGGCGACGCCCAGGAGGACGTCTTCGCCCACGTGAACGGCCGCGACGGGCGCCGCTGCCTCGTGCTGTTCAACAACGGGCCGGCCACGCTCACCGGCACCCTGCTGCGTTCGGCGCCCTGCCGCAACGCCCGCGGCGACCTGCGGACCGGCACCCTGGCCGAGGCGCTGGCGCTGCCCGCCGCGGGCGCGGGCGTGCTGCGCCTGCACGACCCGCGCACCGGCTTCACGCAGGAAGCCCCGCTCGGCGAGGTGCGCGAGCGGGGCCTGCGGGTCACCCTCGCCCCCTTCGAGTGCCGGGTCCTGCTCGACCCGGCCGTGACGGGGGCCGCCTGACCGTCAGCGCGTGCACTGGGCGACGAAGCCCGCGATCCGCTTGACGACGCCCTTGGCGCACTCCGGCGCCGGGGCCCCGCCCGCGGCCGGGACCTCGCGCAGGCAGTGGTCCAGGCCGACCGCCACCGTGCAGGCCACCTTCAGGTGGCCCTGCGCGTTCAACCACTCCTTCAGCGCCGTGGCCTCGGCCGACGGGACCGCGTCGTCGCGGTCGCCGTGCAGCAGCATCACCGGCAACCCGGCCGCCAGCAGGGCCGGGCGCGGGTCGCGGGCCAGGAACGAGGCGAGCCAGGGGGCGTCCGCCGGGCGGGGCTGCGCGGCGTGCAGGTCGGCGCCGGCCGAGGTCGTCGCGCCCACCAGGATCAGCCCCCGCACGGGCTGCCCGGCCTGCGCGCAGAGCGCGGCCGCTTCGCCCGCCAGCATGCCGCCCTCTCCCTGGACCAGCAGCAGGATCTTCGCGGGATCCACGCCGGCGGCCGCGCCCAGCGCGGCGGCGGCCGCCGCCGCGTCGCGGGCCATGTCCTCCAGGGCCAGCGCGCCGCCGGCGGGCGGACGCGGCTCGTAGCGCAGCGTGGCGATCCCGGACGCGGCGAGTTCCGCCGCCAGGTGCGCGTAGAAACCGAAGTCGCCGGCCACGGCGTCGCGGCCCGCCTGCGCGGGACCGGCGACGAGCACCACGCCGGCGGCCCGGACCGCCGGGTCCGCACCGGGCGCGGGCACCGTCAGGGTGGCGGCGAGCGCGACGCCGTCCCCGGCGACCGTCGTCTCGCGGCCGCCGGGGCCCGCGGCGGGGCCGTCCGCCGCCGCGCCGCCGGTGCGCAGGATCCGGACCTGCGGCGTCTCGACGCCGAAGAAGCTGCCGTCGGGGCGCTGGTAGAGCTTCAGGACGAGCGGCTGCTTCAGCTCCTTGTGCGACACGGTCAGCTCGAAGGTGCGCACGGGCACCTCGGCCCCCTTCTGCGTCAGCGTGCCGCTGCCCAACCCCCGCACCGCCAGGTCCAGCTTCTGCAGGCCGTTGGTCGCCGCGAGCGTCGCGGCGTAGGTCGCGGCATCCTGCGACGCGAGCAGGTCGCTGAGGGCCATCAGCGCGGTGGCCGCCCCCTGCGGCAGGAAGACCGCCTGCGCGGGCAGCTTCTCGGCGGGCACCGGCATCTTCGTGCCGTTGACCGTGGCCGACACCTCGGGCTTCCCGTCCGGGACGTGGACGCTCGAGATCTCCAGCTCCTGCTGGGGCGTCTTCAGCCAGGAGGTCGCGCGCACGAAGCTGCGCAGGTCGGGTGTCATCTCCAGGGTCCACTTCAGGCTCGTGGTGCCGCCCATGGTGCCGCCCCCGCGGTAGACGACGCGGCCGTCCGCGTGCACGGTCCGCACGGCGGTCATCCAGCCGGCGGTGGCGCCCTCGGACTCGATCAGGAAGTGGAGCGAATCGACGGGCGCCTTGCCGGGCAGGGCGGCGCCGGCGCGGGTGGCGGGGCAGGCCAGGAGCAGCGCGAGCAACAACGGCGCGCACCAGCGGCGCGCGAGGGAGCGGGAACGGCTCATCTCGGACCTCCGGACGGGTGGACGGGGACGGCGGGGAGCGGCAGCCGGGTGGCTCGCCCGCGATCAGCAAAGGGGATCGTCAGGCGGCCGTCAAGCAAGGATCGGGCGCGGTCAGCGGACGGACGCGGCGCCGAGCAGGGCCGCGCCCTTGAGCGTCCAGAGCGGGTCGCGGCGCCAGGCCGCGGTGCCGGGGAAGGGCGTCGCGGCGTCGCCGAGCAGGCCCGCCTGCCCGCCGGTCAGCACCACGACCAGCGGCCCGTGGCGGGCCAGCAGCGCGGTTGCCGTGCCGACGACGCCGTGGGCGCCGACCAGGAAGCAACCGGCGACCAGGGCGCCGTGGGTGTCGGGGTTCGCCTCGGCGGCGACCGGCACGGGCACGACCGGGTGCAGGCGCGCGGCCCGCTCCCCCAGCGCGCGGGCCGCGAGCTCGGCGCCGGGGGCGATCAGCCCGCCGACGAAGACGCCCGCCTGCAGCACGTTGAACGTGGTGGCGGTGCCCATGTCCACCACCAGCGCGTCGCGCAGGCCGGCGCCGGCCGCGGCCGCCATGTCGCAGAACCGGTCCGCGCCGGTGGCGGCCGGCTCGGCCAGGGCCGTCGCGAAGGGCAGCGGCGCGCGGTGGTCGGCCGCGACGGCGCCCGGCAGCTCCGCCAGCAGCAGGCCGGTGATCTCGGGCACGACCGAGGCGACCGCGGCGCGGCGCAGGCCGCGACGGCGCGCGAAGGCGGCCAGCGCCTCGCGCAGATCCTCCCGGCCGGCCGCGTCGCGCGGCGTGGGCAGGTGCAGCAGTTCGACGAAGCGCACGTCGTCGGTGGCGGCCGCCTCCGGCGGGGACCAGGCCGCCGCGCTGGTGCGCGTGTTGCCGACGTCCACCACGAGCATGGTCAGGTCCTCCCCGGCCCCGACGGCGATGCCGGGCCGATGTCCAGGATGTGCACGTCGCCGGCCAGCGCCGCCGACACGCGGCCGTCGCCGTGCCGCAGCAGCAGCGCCCCGGTGCCGTCGATCCCGAGCGCGAGCCCCTCGCGCCGCTCGCTGCCGCTGGCGAGGGCGACGCGGCGCCCGGCCAGCTCGTCGACCCGTTCGTAGTCGGCGCGGTACTCGTCCCAGCCGGCGCCCAGGAAGCGCTCCAGCCCGTCGTCCCAGCGGCGCAGCACCGCGCCCGCCAGCTCGCCCAGGGTGCGCCAGCGCGCGGGATCCGGGGGCAGGACCGCGGCGCGCGCGCGCACGTCGGGCGGGAGGTCCGGCGGCAGGCGGCCGACGTTCAGGCCCAGCCCGGCCACCAGCCGGGGCCGGGGCGTCAGGACCATGAAGTCCAGCAGGATGCCGCCGAGCTTGCGCCCGCCCAGGAACACGTCGTTGGGCCACTTCAGGCGGACGGGCAGGCCCGTCAGCTCCTCCAGCGCCAGCACCGCGGTCAGCCCGGTCCAGACCGCCAGGCCCGCGACCGGCGGCGACGGCACCGGGTCGATGTTCCACGACATCAGCAGCCCGCCCTGGCCGTGCCAGCGGCGCCCGAGCCGGCCGCGGCCGGCGCTCTGGCGGCGCGCGACCGCGACGCTGCCCGGGCGCGCGTCGCGGGGCGGCTGCAGGGTCTGGCGCTGTCCGGCCTGCCAGCCCCAGCCGTCCCAGCGGCAGAGCCGCCCGGTCGCCGGCGCGCCGCGCCCGAGCAGGAAGTCGCTGGTGGAGCCCACGTCCTCCAGCACGTAGAGGAACCCGTCCTCGGTGCGGCCGCGGCCGGGCTCGAAGCTCGTCAGGCCGAACCAGTCGCGCCCGAGGCGGGAGATCACGGCGTCCCCCCCCGCGGCGCGAAGTCCAGGCCCAGGTCCCAGGCGGGGGCCGAGTGCGTGAGGCGCCCCACCGAGACCGCGTCGACGCCGGCCTGGGCGAAGGCGGCGACGGTCGCGAGGTCCACGTTGCCGCTGGCCTCCAGGCGGGTGGCGCGGCCGGCGGCGGGCCCCTCGTCGCGGCGGCGCACGGCCTCGCCCGCGCGGGCGGGGTCGAAGTTGTCCAGCAGGATCCACTCCACGCCCAGCGGCAGCGTCTCGGCCAGCTGGTCGAGCGTGTCGACCTCCACCTCGACGGCCAGGCGGGGGAACTCCGCCCGGGCGCGGGCCACGAGCGCCGCCAGCGGCGCCGCGCGCGCGGCCCAGTGGTTGTCCTTCAGCAGGATGCGGTCGTAGAGGCCGAAGCGGTGGTTGGCGCCGCCGCCGCAGCGCACCGCGTACTTGTCGAGCAGCCGGAAGCCCGGCAGGGTCTTGCGCGTGTCCAGCACCGCGCAGCCGGTGCCCGCCACGCGGTCGACGTACTGCGCGGTCAGGGTGGCCACGCCGCCGAGGCGCTGCAGGAAGTTCAGGGCCGTGCGCTCGCCGGTCAGGATGGGCCCCGCCGGCCCCGCGATCCGCGCCAGGCGCCGCCCCGCCGCGACGCGCTCGCCCTCCGCGGCGAGCGGCTCGACGTCCACGGCCGCGGACAGCCGCCGGAACAGCAGCGGCAGCAGCGGCAGCCCGGCGACGACGCCGTCGCGGCGGGCGACGATCCAGCCCTCGGCCGCCAGGCCCGGCGCGACCGCGACGGCGGTCGTCGCGTCGCCCGTCCCGACGTCCTCGGCGAGGCTGGCCGCCAGCAGCGCCTCGAGCCAGTCGCCGCGGGGAAATCCGAAATCCGCGCTGCGGTCCGTCATGCCCCTCCTATCCCGCCCGCCGCTGCGGCAGGCCCCACTGGGCGCGCAGGTCCTCGAGCCGGTCGCGCAGCTCGGCGGCCAGCTCGAAGTCCAGCCCCGCGGCGGCGGCCTCCATCTCGGCCTCCAGCATCTCGACGATCTCGCGCGGGCTCTTCGCCGGCCCTTCGGTGAAGTCGCGCAGCGAGGCCAGCGCGGCGTCCCGGGCCTGCGACGCCCCGCCGCCCGTCTCCGCGCCGGCCGCCATCGTGGCCTGCAGGATCTCCTCGCGCGTCTTGAGGATCGTCCGCGGCGTGATGCCGTGCTCGGTGTTGTAGGCGATCTGCTTGGCGCGGCGGCGCTCCATCTCCCCGATCGCCCGCTTCATCGAATCGGTCATCCGGTCGGCGTACATCACGACGCGCCCCTCGGCGTTGCGCGCGGCGCGGCCGGCGGTCTGGATCAGCGAGCGCTCCGAGCGCAGGAACCCCTCGCGGTCCGCGTCCAGCACGGCCACCAGCGCCACCTCGGGCAGGTCCAGCCCCTCGCGCAGCAGGTTGACGCCCACCAGCACGTCGCACTCGCCCAGGCGCAGCTTGCGGATGATCTCGACGCGGTCCAGGGCCGCGATGTCGGCGTGCATGTAGGCGACGCGCAGCCCCAGGCGCTGCAGGTATTCGCTGAGGTCCTCGGCCATGCGCTTGGTCAGGGTGGTGACCAGGACGCGCCCGCCGGCCGCGACGACGGCGCGGGCGCGGCCGATCAGGTCGTCCACCTGGTTCGCCACCGGCATGATGTCCACCGGCGGATCGATCAGCCCGGTGGGGCGGATGACCTGCTCGACGAACTCCCCGTCGCAGGCCGCCAGCTCGTAGTCGCCCGGCGTGGCGGAGACGAAGATGGTGCGCGGCATCAGGCCCTCGAACTCCTCGAAGCGCAGGGGCCGGTTGTCCAGGGCGCTGGGCAGGCGGAAGCCGTGCTCGACGAGCGTCTCCTTGCGCGAGCGGTCGCCGCGCCACATGGCCGCCAGCTGCGAGACGGTCACGTGCGACTCGTCGATCACGAGCAGGAACTCGTCCGGGAAGTAGTCGAACAGGCAGGCCGGCCGCTCGCCGGGCTTGCGGTCGTCGAAGTAGCGCGAGTAGTTCTCGACGCCGTTGCAGTAGCCGACCTGGCGGATCATCTCCATGTCGTAGCGGGTGCGCGAGGCGAGGCGCTGCGCCTCGACGGCGCGGCCCGTGGCGTCGAACTCGGCCAGGCGCGCCTCGAGGTCGCGGCCGATCCCGTCGAGGATCTCCTCGAGGCGGTCCTTCTCCACCACGAACTGCCGCGCGGGGTGCACCTGCGCCTCCTCCACGCGCAGCTGCGGCCGGCCGGTCAGGCCGTCGACGAAGCCGAGACGCTCGACGGCGCCCCCGAAGAACTCCACGCGCAGCACGCGCTCGTCGAAGGCGGCGCGGACGTCGACGGTGTCGCCGCGCACGCGGAAGGTGCCGTAGCCGCCCTCGTCCCGGCGCTCGTAGTGGATCTCCACCAGCCGCTGCAGGAAGTCGTCGCGCTCCAGCGGCTGGCCGGTCCGCAGGGGCAGGATGTTGCGGTGGAAGGTGTCGGGGTTGCCGAGGCCGTAGATGGCCGACACGCTCGCCACGACGATGACGTCCCGGCGCGTCAGCAGCGAGGAGGTGGTGCGCAGGCGCAGGCGCTCGATCTCCTCGTTGATGCTGACGTCCTTCTCGATGTAGGTGCCGGTGGCCGGCACGAAGGCCTCGGGCTGGTAGTAGTCGTAGTACGAGATGAAGTACTCGACGGCGTTGTCGGGGAAGAAGCCCTTGAACTCGCCGTAGAGCTGGGCGGCGAGCGTCTTGTTGTGGCTGAAGACGAGGGCGGGCAGGCCGGTCTCGGCGATCACGTTGGCCAGCGTGAAGGTCTTGCCGCTGCCGGTCACCCCGAGCAGGGTCTGGCGCGCGCGGCCGGCGAGCACGCCGTCGGTCAGGGCGCGGATCGCCGCCGGCTGGTCGCCGCGGGGCTCGAAGGGGGCCTGCAGGCGGAAGACGCTCACCACGGTTCCTAACGGTCCAGCAACGAGCGGTCCAGGACCCACTCGCGTCCCACGAGCCGGGTCGGGATGGGCACGGGACGGCCGTTGAGGGTGACGGTGACGTCCTCGGCGGCGGAGAGCTTCAGCAGGAAGTGGTCGCGGGCCCCCCAGTAGGAGACGTTGCGCCAGCCGAGCGAGTAGACGACGCCCGCGGTCACGCCCTCGACCGGCAGGCCCGACGGCCGGGCGAGCCACGTCACGTTCGGGGCGTTGCGCTGCCCGTCGGCGCCCACCGCGTAGTCGACGCGGCCGCGGGTCGCGACGCGCAGCACCAGGGGCCAGCGCGAGCCGTCGGCGAAGGGCAGGTCGTGATCGCCCGCGGGCAGGGAGGCCAGCACGGCCAGCTCGTCGGCCGAGGGGACGATCACGCGGGGCGGGGCGGCGGGCGCCGCCGGGAGCAGGGAATCCGCGGCGGCCGCGGCGCTGTCGGCCGGAGCGCCGAGCGCCGCGAGGCTGGTGTCGGCGACGCCTGGCGCGGCGAGGCTGTCCGCGGCGGCGGAATCGGCCGCCGCCGTCAGGGAGTCGGAAACGGCCAGGCCCGTCAGCGGGCTCCAGGCCTCGCGCAGGGAATCGCCCAGCGCTTCGCGGCGCTGGCGGCCCCGGTCTTCATCCGCCGACGCGGCCTCGTCCCGGCCCTGCTCCTGGCCCGCGTCGCCGCCGCCGGCGAGGCGGACGATCACCAGCACGACCAGGACCACGGCCAGCAGCGCCGCGGCCGGCAGGACGGCCCGGCGCCAGGGGAAGGCGGCCGCGCGGCGGACCTCCGTCTCCTGGGACCAGACGGGCACGACCACGGGGGGCGCCGCGGCCGCGGGGCAGCGGCTGTCGTAGGCGGCCAGCAGGTCGTGCGGGTCGAGATCCAGGGCTTCGGCGCAGGAGCGCAGGAAGCTGCGCACGTAGAGGGGGCCGGAGAGCTGGTCGTGGTCGTCGGCCTCGAGGGCCCGCAGCTGGGCGACCGGGATGCGCGTGGCGGCCGCCAGATCGGCCAGCGACAGCCCCGACGCCTCGCGGGCCGCGCGCACCATGGCGCCCGGGGTGGTCGAGGCGGGACGGTCGTTCTCCACGGCGGGCTCCTCGGGTTTCACTCCCCCAGCGCGTCGAGGCGCCGGCGCAGGGCCTCGGCGCGCGCCTCGCTCTCGGCGAGCATCTCCTGCTGCCGGGCCACCACCTCGGCGGGCGCCCGGGCGACGAAGCTCTCGTTCGTGAGCTTCCGACGGTTAGCTTCGACGAAGGCGAGCGCCTTGTCCAGTTCCTTGCCGAGCCGGGCCCGCTCCCGGTCCAGGTCGACCAGCCCCTTCATCAGCAGGAAGACCTCGACGGCGCCGGCCACGCCCGCGCCCGCGGGGTGGGGATCGGGACCGCCCTCGACGACCTCGACCCGCTCCAGCTTGGCCAGCAGGGCGATCAGGTCGGCGTCCCGCGCCAGTTCGGCGCGGCGGGCGGGGTCGGCGGCGCGCAGCACCGCGGTGCCGCGCCGGCCGGGCGGCACGTCCAGGTCGGTGCGCAGCGAGCGGATCACGCCCACCGTCCCGATCACCTGGTCGAAGCGGGCCGCGGGCGCCGCCCAGGGCAGGCGCGCGCCGTCGCAGACCGGGAACGCCGAGACCATGAGCCGGCCGCGGGCCGGCGGCAGCCAGCCCCACAGCTCCTCGGTGATGAAGGGCATCACCGGGTGCAGCAGCTTGTAGCTGGCGCCCAGCGCGACGACCGCGAGGGCCGCCGCCTCGCGGCGCCGCTCCTCGTCGCGCAGGCGGGGCTTGACCGCCTCGAGGTACCAGTCGCACAGCTCGTGACGGAAGAAGTTGTAGGCCGCGTAGGCGGCGTCGTTCAGCCGGCGCTTCTCGAGGTTGCCGTCGACCTCGGCGGCGACGGCCGCCAGGCGGTTCATGATCCAGAGATCCTCGAGCTCGAGATGGTCGGCGCGGAAGGCGAAGGCCGGCGCCGCGCCGAACACCCGCGCCCACAGCGCGGCCGCGGCCGCGGCGGGATCGTCGGCGAGGTCCGCCAGCACGCCCAGGTCGCAGGTCCCGGACGCGGGCTCCCCGCCGCCGGCCGCCAGCCCGGCCTCGTCCCAGGCGCCCAGGACCAGCTTGGAGGCCTGGAAGACCTTGTTGCAGAAGTTGCGGCCGACCTCGAGCGTCTCCTCGCCGAAGAAGACGTCCTGGCCGGTCGGGGTCAGCATGACCATCGACATGCGCAGCGCGTCGGCGCCGTACTTGTCCATGAGCTCGATCGGGTCGGGGCTGTTGCCCAGCGACTTGCTCATCTTGCGGCCCTCGGCGTCGCGCACCAGGCCGTGGAAGAGCACCTCGCGGAACGGCGGCTCGCCCAGGAAGTGGTACGAGGCCATGATCATCCGCGCGACCCAGAAGAAGATGATGTCCGGGCCGGTCACCAGCACCGACGTCGGGTGGTAGGCGCGCAGGTCCGGCGTGTCGTCCGGCCAGCCCAGCGGCGAGAAGGTCCACAGCCAGCTGGAGAACCAGGTGTCCAGCACGTCGGGGTCCTGCACCAGGGCGGCGGAGCCGCAGCCGGGGCACGCCGCCGGGGCGTCGGCCTGGCAGATCTCGCGGCCGCAGCCGCCGCAGGTCCAGACCGGGATCCGGTGCCCCCACCACAGCTGCCGCGAGATGCACCAGTCGCGGATGTTGCGCAGCCAGTTGTGGTAGACGCCCACCCAGCGCTCGGGCAGCAGGGTGATGGTGCCGTCCTCGACGGCCCGCACGGCCGCCGCGGACAGCGGCTCCATGCGCAGGAACCACTGGCGCGACAGGTAGGGCTCGATGATGTTGCCGCAGCGGTCGTGGTGGCCGACCTGGTGGACGTTCTTCGTCTCGCCGTCGTGCAGCCCCTGCTCCTGCAGGGCGGCCAGCACGGCCTTGCGCGCCGCGAAGCGGTCCAGCCCCGCGAAGGCGCCGGCCGCCTCGTTCATCACGCCGCGCTCGTCCATGCAGACGACCTGCGGCAGGTCGTGGCGGCGGCCGACCTCGAAGTCGTTGGGGTCGTGCGCCGGGGTGATCTTGACGAAGCCGGTGCCCTTCTCGGGATCGGCGTGGTGGTCGCCGATGATCGGGATCTCGCGATCCGTCAGGGGCAGTTTCACCCGGCGGCCGATCAGGTGCCGGCGCTCGGGGTCGTCGGGGTGCACGGCCACGGCGGTGTCCCCGAACATGGTCTCGGGGCGGGTGGTCGCCACGGTGACGTGCCCCTGGCCGTCGGCCAGCGGGTAGCGCAGGCGCCACATCACGCCCTGGACCTCGCGGTGGTCCACCTCGTCGTCGCTGATGGCGGTCAGGCAGTGCGGGCACCAGTTCACGAGGTAGAGGTCGCGCACGATCAGGCCCTGCTCGCGCAGGGTCACGAAGGCGTGGGCGACGGCGCGCGAGCGCGCCTCGTCCATGGTGAAGGCCTCGCGCGGCCAGTCCAGCGAGCAGCCCAGGCGCCGCAGCTGGCTGGTGATGGTGCCGTGGGTCTGGTGCTTCCAGGCCCAGGCCCGCTCCAGGAAGGCCTCGCGCCCCATGGCGTGCTTGTCGAGGCCCTCGGCGCGCAGCAGCTTCGAGACGACCTGCTCGGTGGCGATGCTGGCGTGGTCGGTGCCCGGGATCCACAGGGTCGGCCGGCCGCGCATGCGCATCCAGCGGATCAGCACGTCCTGGATGGCGTTGCTCAGGCAGTGCCCCATGTGCAGCACGCCGGTGACGTTCGGCGGCGGCAGCGTGATCACGAAGGGCTCGCCCCCGGCGCCGGCCGCCGGCGCGAAGAGCCCCTCCTGCTCCCAGGCCCGCGCCCACTTCTCCTCGATGCCCTCGGGGGCGTACTGCGCCAGCTGGCGGATGTCGTTCACGTCGTCTCCAGGCTGCGGTCGGGGGTGCGCGGAAGAACCGGGGAGACGCCCCCGGGCCGGAACAGCGTAGTGTAGACATGGCCGCGGGGCGGGTCAACCGGCGAGGTGGCCGGACGCCGGTCCGGCCGCTTCCGGGGCTGACGCGCGCCGTCCGGCCGTGCTAGGATCCCCGGCCGATCGCCCTGCCCGGGCCCCGGACCCGTGACCCCGACGACGTGGGAGCAACCATGGAATGGCTCGCCGACCCCCAGGCCTGGATCGCCCTGCTGACCCTGACCGTGCTGGAGATCGTGCTGGGGATCGACAACATCATCTTCATCTCGATCCTCTCCGGGCGGCTGCCGCCCGAGCAGCGCGCGCGCGGCCGCACCATCGGTCTGGCCGGGGCCATGCTGACGCGCATCCTGCTGCTGGCTTCCCTGGCCTGGGTCGCGAACCTGACGAAGGAGCTCTTCACGGTCGCGGGGCACGCGGTCACCGCCAGGGATCTGGTGCTGGTGAGCGGCGGCCTCTTCCTGCTGGCGAAGGCCACGTTCGAGATCCACCACAGCCTCGAGGGCGAGACGCAGCACGAAGGGGGCCACCGGAGGGTCTCCTTCGCCGCGGTGATCGCCCAGATCATGGTGCTGGACCTCGTGTTCTCGCTCGACTCGGTGATCACCGCCATCGGCATGGCCGAGCACCTGGCGGTGATGATCACGGCGGTGGTCGTCGCCGTGGCGGTGATGATGGCGGCCGCGGGCCCGATCTCGCACTTCGTCGAGTCGCACCCCACGGTCAAGATGCTGGCCCTGAGCTTCCTGCTGCTGGTGGGCATGTCGCTGGTGGCCGAGGGCTTCGGCCAGCATCTCAACAAGGGCTACATCTACTTCGCCATGGGCTTCTCGGTCCTGGTCGAGATGCTCAACCTGCGCCTGCGCGGGCGCGAGACGGGGCGCCCCGTGCAGCTGCGCAAGTCCGAGCCGTAGACCGGGCAGGGGCGCGGCCGGCGCCGATCGCGGGCTTCCTGGAGCGGGCGCCCTCTGCTATGCTGCGGCCGAGGTGCCCGCCATGCCGCACGCCGCGCCGCTCCCGCCCCCCCCCACGCGCCCGTTCCGGCCGGCGCGCCTGCTGGCGCTCTACCTGCTGGCGCCGCTGCTGCTGATCCTCGAGGTGCCCGTCGCCCTGCACGTGGCCAACCGCCCGGAGACCGGCCTGACGGTCCACAACCTGACCATCCGCACGGTGGCCCCCGGCGGCCCCGCCGACCGGGCCGGCCTGCTGTCCGGAGACCGCCTGCTGGCGCTGGACGGCCGCGTCCTGGACACGCAGGTCGACTACCACACGGCCCTGGCCGACCGCTACGACCTCGCCCCGCGGGCCTACCGCGTGCGGCGCGGCGGCGAGGTGTTCACCGCCCGCCTGGAGCCCACCCTGCCGGCGCGCTCGCGCATCATCTGGAGCTACGGCCTCTCCCTGGCCGGCGTGGCGTTCCTGCTGATGGGCTGGCTCATCCTCTCGCAGCGCGGCGACATGGTGGCCCGCTACTTCTTCGGCCTGTGCGCCACCTTCGCCTTCTTCCTGATGGACGTGCCCGACTGGCCCAGCCCCTGGTACATGACGCTCAAGGAGATCGCCCGCGACCTGGCGGTGATGCTGCTGCCGGTGATCTTCCTGCGCTTCGCGCTGTACTTCCCGGACCGCACGCACCTGACCCCGCGCACCCGCGCCCGCCACCGGCTGCTGCTGCTGCCGGCGATCCCCCTGTTCCTGTTGAGCCTCTACGCCGAGGCGGCCCGCCTCGACCCGGTCGAGTCGCGGACCGTGGCCGTGCTGCAGCAGGTCGCCGGCCTGTACTTCCTCGCCTACATGACGGCCGGCGTGGGGGTGTTCGTCGGCAAGATGTTCGGCCGGGACCGCCCGCTGCGCCAGGCCAAGCTGCGCGTCGCCTTCGGCGGCCTGGTCCTGGGCTTCGTGCCGTTCATCCTGGGCGCGGTCCTGCACAACATCGGGGGCTCGGTGCGCCTCCCCTACCAGGACTGGTACGGCTTCTCGCTGGTGCTCGTCCCGGTGAGCTTCGGCCTGGCCATCCTGCGCTACGGGGCGCTGGACCTCGGCTACGTCGTGCGCCACGGCCTGGTCTACACCCTGCTGACGGTGCTGGTGGTGCTGACCTACACGCTGCTCGTCGGCGTCCTGGGCGGGTACCTCGCCGCCCGCTTCCACGGCTCCGACCTGCCGGTGGTGCTGCTGACGGTCGTGGGGCTGACCCTCGTGCTGAATCCCCTGCGCCGTCGCCTGCACGCCGGGCTCGAGCGGGCCTTCTACCCGTCGCGGCTGGCGACCCGCGAAGCGGTCCAGCGGCTGGTCCACGACCTGGCCGGGCTCAGCGGCGACCCCGAGGCGCCGCGGTCGATGCTGGCGCGCCTGCACGACCTCTACCGTCCCGGCCACGTCGCCCTGTTCCTGGCCGAGGACGGCGCCCTGGTCCTGCGCGCGATCCACCCCGAGCCGCCTTCCCCGCCGACGGCGGCCGCCTCCCTGCCGACGGCCAGCACCCTGGGCCGCGTCGTGCTGGCGGCGCACCGCCCGGTCTACGCCGAGGAGCTCGAGGGCCTCGACACCGCCGACCAGACCGACGCGCCCACCGCCCGGCTGCTCGCCGAACTGGACGTCCAGCTCGTGGTGCCGCTGATCAGCGGCCGCGAGCTGCGGGGTCTGCTGACGCTGGGACCGAAGACCGGCGGCGCGCTCTACACGCAGGCCGACGTGGCCAACCTCCACGGCCTCTCCGTGCAGGCGGCCGCGCTGGTCGAGGTCGCCCGCCTGCACCAGGCCCGCCTCGAGCGGGAGCGCCTGGAGACGGAGCTGTCCGTGGCCCACCGCATCCAGTCGCACCTGGTGCCGCGCGCGCCGCTGCGCGCGCCCGGCCTGCACGTCATGGGGCGCATGGACAGCTGCCGCGAGGTCGGCGGCGACTACTTCGACTACTTCACGCTGGAGGACGGCAGCGTCGGCTTCGCCATCGCCGACGTGGCGGGCAAGGGCGTGCCGGCGGCGCTGGTGATGACCAGCCTGCGGGTCGCCTTCCGCGCGGCCGCCACCCGCGGCGCGGGGCCGGACCGCGTCATCGAGGTGCTGAACGACGCCGTCTGCTCCCTGGGCGACGCCGGCCAGCTGGTGAGCTTCTTCTACGGCGTGGTCGACCCGAACGCCCGCCGGCTGGAGTACTGCAACGCCGGCATGAACCCGCCCCAGCTGCACCGCGTCGGCCAGACCTACCGCGAGCGCCTGCGCAAGGGCGGCCTGCTGCTGGGCATCAACTCCGGGCAGCGGTACGCCCGCGGCACGGTGGCCCTGGAGCCCGGCGACCTGCTGCTGCTCTACACCGACGGCTTCACCGAGCAGACCGACCAGCCCGACGGGGTCTTCTACGGCGAGGGGCGCCTGGCCGACCTCGTCACCTCGTACCGGGAACGCCCGCTCTCGGACCTGCTCGGCAGGATATTTGCCGATGTCGAGGCCTTCGGGGGCCGGGATCAGACCGACGACCGCACCTTGATCTTGTTGAGGATCAACAGCATGGCCGTAGCGACCGCGGGCGGGCACTCTTCTGGCTAAAGGGGAACCGGGCGCCGCCGACAGAGACGGTGTCCGCAGTTCCACTTTCACCAGATCGGAGGGCAAGCATGGATCCCGTGATGGTGTTCATCGGTCTCTCGGTCGTCGACCTCTTGTGGTGGTTAAGGAAATGATCGAAGGACACGCGAAAAGTCCCTGACCCGCAGGAAGATCCGGGGTCAGGGACTTCGCATTTCCGGACCGGCGTCCGCCGCCCCCTCAGTCCTCGTCGGCCACCTGCCCCGGCCCCTCCATCCAATCCTCGCGCACCAGCACCAGCACCGCCGAATTCGGCACGATCAGGTACTGCGCGCCCTCGAAGGTGATCTCGACCGCCGACTTCCGCACGAACAGGACGTAATCCCCCTCCTGCGCCTGCAGCGGCAGGAAGCGGGCGCGCGGCGGGTGGCGGTCCCAGGTGTCCGGTTCGCCCTCGTCGTCCGACCAGTCGGGCACCGGGATGCCGGGCCCCACCGAGACGACCCAGCCGCCCTGCGCCATGCGCGAGCTGAGGGCGGTGGCCGGCAGGTAGAGGCCGGTGTTGGTCTTCTCCTCGCCCTGCTCGGGCCGCACCAGCAGCCGGTCGCCGACGACGATGAGCTTCTTCTTCAGCGGCGACACGGCTCAGCCCCGCGTCCCGGGAGCGGCGGCGCGCGCGGCCTTCACCGCGGCGACGTACTCCTCGTAGGGGTGCACGCCCGTGAGCGTGGTGTGGACCCGGCCGTCCGGCCGCACGATCACCGTGGTCGGGATGCTCGAGAAGTTCCCGAAGGCCGCCGCGGACCGCTCGTCGGCCATCGCCACCGCGAAGGTGAAACCGTTCTGGCGGATGAACGGCACGACCACCGACGGCCCCTTCTGGTCGACCGACAGCGCGAGGACCGTCACGCCCTGCGTCTGGTACTCCTCGTGCAGTTTCTGCAGGTGGGGCATCGCGATGCGGCAGGGGCCGCACCAGGTGGCCCAGTAGTCCACCACGACGACCTGGCCGCGCAGTTCCGACAGGCGCAGGGTCTTGCCCTCGAGCGTGGTGACCGTGAAATCGGGGACCCCGGTCGCGGCGGCGGGCGCGGCCGCGGCCGCGGCCTGCGTCGCGTTCGCGGCCGGGGGCGCCTTGGCCTCGCCGCAACCGCCGCCGGTCGTCGTGAAGGCCAGGATCAGCAGCGTCGTCAGCAGGAGCTTCATGGTGCGTACCCTCCGGCGATCCTCGTCGGATCGGAACTGGTTGGCGATCGGATCGGGTTGTCGATCAGATCAAGTTGTCGATCTTTGGCGGCCATCTTGTCCTTGGCGAGCACCCCGATCTGGGAGTCGCGCACCTGGCCGCCCTTGAGGTAGAGGACCGTCGGCACGGACATCACGCCGTACTTCATGGCGGCCTGCCGGGCCTCGTCCACGTCCACGTGGGCGATCTTCACCTTACCCTCGTACTGGGTGGCGAGTTCCTCGACGATGGGCTTCAGCTGCTTGCAGGGGCCGCACCAGGTGGCGCTGAAGTCCACCACGACGGGCAGCGCGCTGTCGAGGACCTCCTGCTGGAAGTTCGCGTCGGTCACGTGGATCAGGTGGCTCATGGTTCCTCCCTGTCGGACGGGTGATCGCTGGCGGTCGCGCGCGCGGCCTCGCGCCGCACGCGCTCCAGGACGACGCCCAGGTCGCGGGCGTCCATGAAGCCGGAGAAGCGCTCGAGCTCGCGCCCCTGCGGGTCGAAGAACAGGACCGTCGGCATGCCGACGACGCCGTAGCGGCGCGCCAGCGCGTCGTTGGCCGCGCTGCGCTCGGTGAGGTCCATCTTCACGGCCACGAAATCCCCGGCGAGGGCCAGGATCGCGGGCTGGTTGTACGTGCGCTCGTCGAGCTCCACGCAGGCCGCGCACCAGGCGGCCCAGAAGTCCATCATCAACGGCTTGCCCTGCTCCCGCGCGGCCGCGAAGGCCGCCTGGTCGTCGTGCAGCCAGGCCGGTTCGTCGTGGCCGGCCGCGGCGGTCTCTCCGACGGCGGCGGCGCCGCCGGCCGGCAGCAGCCCGGGCGCCAGCCCGCGCAGGCCGCCCAGGATGGCGAGCGTCGCGCCGAGCAGCCACAGGAAGCGCAGGCCGCCGAGGTTCAGCCCGGCCCGCGCGCCCGCGCCCTCGGGCAGGGCGCGCCAGGCGCCCCAGGCGCTGACGCTCAGCAGCAGCGCCAGGCCGAACACCGCCGCCAGCAGCCAGACCGGCACGTAGAGGCGCAGGAACCACAGGGCCAGGGCGAAGAGCACGACCGCGAAGACGTGCTTGACGGTCTGCATCCAGCCGCCCGCGCCGGGCAGCGCCGTCAGCAGGCCGCTGAAGGTGCCCAGGGCCAGGAAGAGCATGCCCAGTCCCAGCGCGAAGGTGAACAGCAGCCAGAAGCCGAGCACCAGGTTGCCCGTCGTCGCCACCCAGGTCAGCAGCACGATCAGCACCGGGCCGACGCAGGGCGCGGCGATCAGGCCCATGGCCGCCCCCATCAGCAGCGGCCCGAGGAAGCCCGTGCGGCCGCCGCCCACCCGGCTGGTCAGCGAACTCGGCAGCTGCAGGTCGAAGAGGCCCGCCATGCTCAGGGCCATCGCGCCGATGATCGCCGCCACGATGGCGGCGAACACGGGGGTCTGGGTGGCCTGCCCGAAGGCGCCGCCGGTGGCGGCGGCGGCCAGCCCGAGCGTGGAGTAGACCAGGGCGATGCCCAGGACGTACCACAGCGACAGCACGAAACCTTTGAGCGGCCGGCCGCGGGAGTTGCCGCCGATGTAGCTGATCGTGATGGGGATCATGGGGTAGACGCAGGGCGTGAAGCTCGCCAGCACGCCGCCCAGGAACACCAGCAGGAAGGCCAGCCAGCTGCCCCGCTCCAGCGCCCGCTGCAGGCGCGCCTGCAGCCCGCCGCCGGTGGGGGTGGCCGCGGCGTCGGCGGCGACGTCGCCGGCCGCGTCCTTCGTCACCACGTCCTTCGCAGCCGCGTCCGTCGCCGACGCAATCGGGGCGGCGGCGCGCGGCGCCAGCTCCACCTCCAGCGTCGCGACGGCCTCGCCGGGCTGGTAGCAGACCGCGGCGTCGCCCTCGCGGCAGAGCTGGTACTCGGCGCGCAGGGTGACGCGCAGCGGGCCGGCGCGGTCCGGCCAGGTCACCGGCACCAGCGCCATCACCTCGCCGCGGTAGTAGGGGATCTCCGCCGCCACGGGCTTGGGGAAGACCGCCGGCCCGAACGCGGCGGCGGGGTCGCTCGCGAAGGCGAGGCCCTGGAACGTCGCCGTCAGGTGCGTGCCGGCCGGCACGTGGTAGACGACGCCGAGCCGGGACGCGCCGCCCGCGGCGGGGTCGCCGCCGAGGAGCTTGAGGGTCACGGTCAGCTGCGGCGGAGCTTCGGCGCCGGCCGTGGAGGCCGCCGCGCCCAAGAGCGCCAGGGCGCACAGGGCCCGAATCGTCCACGCCCGCGCCGCGGCGGCCGCGCGCCCGTCCTGCTTCCTTGGTCTGATCACTGGAGGTGCTTCTCCCTGCGAACGTCCACGTCGTAGATCTTCATGACGGCGCCGTCGCTCTCGGTCAGCACCTCGAGGATGCCGTCGCCGTCGACGTCGAGCAGTTCGATCCGGGCGCCGAAGACTTCGTCGCCCCACTTCAGGTCGCCGCTGCGCGAGTTCAGGACCTGGCCGGTGTTCAACACGATCTCGGGCAGCTTGTCCCCGTCGACGTCGCCGACCGCGACGCGGCGCGCCTCGTACTCGTTCAGGCTCGTCCACTCGCGGTTGAAGGTGACGCCGTCGATGTAGTAGAGGTGCCGGTCCGCGTTGACGACCAGTTCCAGGGCGGGGTCGTCGTCGACATCGCCCACGCAGAGGCCGTGCAGGACCTGGAAATCGTTCTGGAGGGTCTCGTAGCGCAGGCGGCCGTCCCCGGCGGTCCAGACGTAGAGGATGGCCGCGCTGGTCCAGGCGATCACCTCGTCCGAACCGTCCCCGTCGAGGTCGGCGCTGAGGACCTCCTGCACCGTGCCGGTCAGCTGCTTGCTGGTCCAGAGCGCCCGGGCGCCCTCGCCGGTGACGTGGACGAGGCGGACCAGCCCGAAGCGGTCGCCCATGGCCAGCACCGGGCCGTCGGCGTCTTCCAGGGATTCGACCGAGGCGACGTGGTCGAGGCGCTCGGCGGCGCGCATCGCCCGCACGTAGTCCTGGTAGCCGAGGGTCCGCGGTCCGCCGGCGAGGAGCCCGAACTCCTGCTGCGCCGCGGCCGGGCCGGCGACGATCAGCAGGGCGATCGCGAACGCGGCGGCCGCGAGCGCGGACGAGCCGCGCCGGGATCGAGTCGTTGTCGTCATGAGGGGCCTCGCGGGTCTCCTGGTGATGCCGGCCGCCGGCGGCGTCGACGCGCGCGGCGGCCGGGTCCGGCTGGACGCCGGCCCGGGCACTCAGGGGGTGGCGATTTCAGGCGTTCAACATAACCGCTGCCCGCCGCCCCGTCCACAGGCGGATCGGCGTTCCGGGCCGGAGGATGCGCCGGCGGCGCGGCGGGTCACCAGGGGATGGGGAAGCCGGCCTGCAGGTGGCAGGACCAGCCGGAGTAGTCGAGGCCCGCGTCGATGAAGCGGCGCCAGCGCACCAGCGCCACGATCAGCGTGCGCGGCGACGGCCGCAGTTCCCAGCCGCCCTCCAGCACGCCCGAGTAGTTGCGCAGTTCGCCGGCGGCGGTCGCCTCGCCGGCGGAATCCGCCGCGGCCGCGCCCGGGAAGCTGATCTGGGCGATGTCGAGGCCGAGGCCGACGAAGGCCGCGCGCGGCGTGCTTTCCCGCCGCTGGTCGCGGAAGTAGCGGCGTGCGACGAGCCCGGCCGCGACGAGGTCGCGTCCCTGCGCCACGCCGCGGTACTCGCCGTGCAGGACCAGGCCGAGATTCAGATCGTAGAGGGGCGGGAAGATCTCGGCGCCCGCCGCCGGGGTCAGCACCAGGCCGCCCGAGAAGCCGGGCCGCAGTCCGCCCTCGGCGCGCGTGTCCCCGACGCTGGGTCCGAGCACCAGGAACGGGGGCGGCGCCCTGTCGGGCCGGTCCAGCGACGAGCGCACGATGCCGTCGGCGCGCGCGCCGACCGCCCAGGCCAGCAGCAACCCGACCCCGACCAGGCAGGCCGCGGCGATCGCCGGCGTCCGCCGGCCTTGCCGTCTCGCTCTCATCGCACCTCCAGGCCAAGCAGCCACCACGCGCCTCGACGCCCACGATGCAGGATCGTTGCAAGGACGGTGCCACGGCGCCGGTCATCCAAAGCGTTGCCGTCGCAGCGGATGCGCGGTATGCTCGCGCGGCCGGCGGTCGGATCGCGACCGCCGCGGGCCGCCGGACAGCCACCGGGGAACCATGGCGAGGGTGGTAGCATGAACCGAGCGACGGCATGACGCCCGACTCCCCCCCCACCTCCTACACGACCCTCGCCGGCGTCGGCGAGACCGAGATCCGGGTGGAGCGGTCGCGCTTCCTGGCCACGGCCCGCCCCGTCGCGGACGCCGCCGCGGCGCGCGCCGCCGTGGCCGAGGCCGCCCGCGTCCACCACGACGCGCGCCACGTCTGCTGGGGCTGCCGCCTGGGCCGCGGCGGTCCGCCCGTGGAATCCCGCAGCGACGACGGCGAACCCGCGGGCACCGCCGGCGAGCCCATCCTCGGCGTGCTGCGCCACGCGGAGATCACCGACGCCGCGATCGTGGTCGTGCGCTGGTTCGGCGGGGTGAAGCTGGGCACCGGCGGCCTCGGGCGCGCCTACCGGGATGCGGCCGCGGCCGCGCTGGCCGCCGCGCCGCGGCTGGTGGTGCCGCTGGGCCGGCGCTGGCGCCTGGAGTTCCCCTACGATCTCGTGGGCCGGATCGAGCACCTGCTCGGCGCCTGCGGCGGCCGCCGCGACACCGCCGAGTTCGGGGCCGGCGTCGTCTGGACCGTCTGGCTGCCGGCGGCCCGCGGCGAGGAGTTCGCGCGCGAGGCCGCGTCGCTCGGTCAGGGGCGGGTCCTGGTCGCGCCCGCGGGCGAGCCCTGATCCCGCGTCCCCATCCCCGCACTTACGCGACGCGGGCCCCTTCGTTGGAAGGGGCCCGCGGGCACTCGTCTCGTCTGCCTGTTCCACTCGTCTGTCTGTTCCACTCGTCTGCCTGTTGCACTCGTCCGCCGGATGCCGTCGATCGCCCGACCCCTCAGGCGGTCATGTCGCGCATGTCCTGGTAGTCGTGCATGTACCGGAAGGTCTTCGAATTGCGGATCTTCTCGAAGGCCTCCTCCTTGATCTGGCGGATGCGCTCGCGGGTCAGGCCCATGATCTGGCCGATCTCCTCGAGGGTCATCTCCTTGTCGGCGCCCAGGCCGTAGTACATGCGCAGCACGCGGGCCTCGCGGGGCTTCAGGTCGCACAGCATGCGCTCGATGGACTCCATGAGGTCCTCCTCGAGGACCCGCGAGTCGGGCGTCTTGCTGCGCGTGTCCTCGAGGAAGTCGAGGTAGGTCGAGTCCTCGTCGTTGCCCACGTAGTCGTCGAGGAAGAAGTTGTCCTGCATCAGCGGCAGGGTGTCCTTGACCTCGTCGAGGGACAGGCCGAGACGGGCCGCGATCTCCTCGGGCAGCGGCTTGCGGCGCAGGTCCTGCTGCAGCTCGCTGCTGACGCGCTTGATCTGGTTCAGCACGCGGGCGCGGTTCAGCGGCATGCGCACGATCTTCGAGTGGTTGGCCAGCGCGGCCAGGATCGACTGCCGGATCCACCACACCGCGTAGGAGATGAACTTGTAGCCGCGCGTCTCGTCGAAGCGCTGGGCGGCCTTGAGCAGGCCGAGGTTGCCCTCGTTGATCAGATCCTCCAGGGGCACGCCGTAGTGGGCGTACTCCTTGGCGATCGACACCACGAAGCGCAGGTTCGAGTTGACCAGCTTGTGCAGGGCGACGCCGTCGTTGCCGCGGATGCCGCGCGCCAGTTCGCACTCCTCTTCCCGGCTCAGCAGCGGGAAGGCCTTCACTTCCTGGAAATAGAGATCGAGGTTGCTCATCAACCGGGCGCTCTCGCGCTTCACGCGGGCGGCGGGTCGACGGTCCCGGGGGGTCTTGCCGGTCTTCACTGCCATGACTGACGTCCTTGCTCCGTATCCGTGGGGCTGCATTTTGTGTTTGACAATACAAGTCCCGTACCAGGTCCGGGCGGTGAACAACTGATTCTCTCCTGATACCTAACTACCAGAATTTTCTAGGAGATACGCTTTCACCCCTCGGGCGGTCCCTGAAGGCGACCGCGGCCCGGCGGGGGGATTTCGACATTCTGTCAGCGAACGCCCGTGAACCGGAGACAGGGTGTCAACGGGACGGGGGGCCTTCCCCCCGTCCACGCGACCGTTTGCGGCGGCGCGCCGCGGCTCACCAGTTGACGAGGACCCGGTAGGTCAACGCCGTTTCGCCGTCGGCCGGCACCGGCACGTCGAAGCGGAACGTGGCGGCGTCCACCTTCGCGTGCGGGTGGCTCTCCTCGAGGATCGACCACTCGCCGCCCGCGTTTTCGGTCACCTCGACGGTCACCGGCGCCTTCGTGTGGTTCTTCAGCAGGATGCGGTACGCGTACTCGCGGGAGCGGTCGCCGCGCGCGCGCTCGTCGGTCTGGGTCCGCTCGGCGCTGATGTCGAAGGCGTAGCCGGTCAGCAGCTCGACCGTCTCGTCCTTCGGCGTGTGGCCGATGCGGTCCTCCCCGAGCAGCTGGCGGGCGCCGGAGGCCGAGCGGCCGTAGACGCGCACGACGCCGGCCGGCAGCGGCAGGCCGAGCCCGTCGCGCTCGCGGTTCTCCAGGACGTGCCAGACCGCCACGCGGTCGGACCGCGCCGCGCTGCCGTGGCGAAGCGCAGGCGAGCCTCCGAGGCGGTAGTGGCGGCTCACCTTGACGTCGGGCGCCGTGAACAGCGAGAGCTGCTTGACGCTCTGCTCCTTGAGCGTCGTGCGCTCGCCGTAGGTGTAGAGGTGGTAGTCCGAGACCGTCTCCTCGACCATGCCGCCGTCCATGGCCATCGCCATCTCCGCGGCCTTGTACATGACCGGGCGCGCCGGCGCCGGCGCCTGGTGCACCTCGCCGGCCAGGAACATCAGCTGCGCGTCGCGGTAGGTGGCGCCGCTGCGGTTGTCCACCGACACCCAGGCCTGCAGGTCGCCGGTCGTCCCGCTCTCCCCCAGCTGCAGCACGTAGTCGGCCGACCACGACACGCCGCGCGTCAGGTACGACACGTCCAGGTCGCGGCGGCCGGCGCCGTCGGCCTGCACCTGCCAGACCAGGGTCGGCAGGGCCCGCAGGTCGCCCGGCAGCTCGGGCAGGGCCAGGCGGCCCGGCACCTCGAAGACGACCTGCCCGTCGACGCGGTAGACCGGTCCCTCCGCCATCCCCAGCAGCGTGCCGGTGCGCCGCGAGCCGTCCTCCTGCAGCCAGCTCACCTCGCGGCCGACGTACTTCTCGAGGATCTTCTCGCGCGACATCAGGTCGAACTCGTAGTTCTGCTCCAGCAGGCGCAGCCCTCGGCCCGCCTTCGTCTCGACCAGCAGCGAGCGCGGCTCGATCTGCGACGGCACGTCCTGGAACTCCAGGCGTGCGGCGCCGCCGGGCAGCTCGATCCCGCGCACCTCGCGCACCAGGGCGAGGTTCTCGTTGTAGATCGTGAGCATCAGCTCGGCGCGGTCGTCCGCGCCGCTGAGCACGACCGGGAGGTCGGCCGCGAACGCGGGCCAGGCCGCCGCCAGGACGACCACGGCCGCGGCGAACTTCCGGCCGGCGGTCTTCGCGCACATCTGATTCATCTCGTCCTCCCTTGCACCCGGGTCACCCTTGCGTTCGTCACCGTCGCTCAAGTCCCACCGCCGCCGGCCGATGCTGCGTCGGCGCGGCGTCGCCGGATCCGGCGGTCGCGCCTGAACCCCCCGCCGCGGTCGCGGTTCCGGCCTCGCGGCGTTCCCCGGTCCCCCGGAGGCTGACGTGCGCCCCACGCTGCTGATCGTCGACGACGCGGAGTTCCTGCGTTTCGTCCTGGGCGAAATCGCCCGCGAAGCCGGCATCGCCGTCGTCGCCGAAGCGGGCAGCGCCGCCGAGGCGCTCGATCTGCAGGCCGCGCTGGAGCCCGGCCTCGCGGTCGTGGACCTGACCGCGGACGCCGTGGTGGGCGAAGCCCTGCTGGGCGCCCTGCTGGCGCGCGACCCCGCCCTGGCCCTGGCCGCCGTCGTCGCGCCCGGCGACGCCGAAGGCGCCGCGAGGGCCCGCGCCCGCGGCGCCCGCGAGGTGCTGGAAAAGCCCTACGACCCGGACGCCGCGCTCGCCGCGCTGCAGCGGTTGTCCTGCGTGCCGGCGAACGCCTGACGGGTTCAGCGGCTGAACAGCACGGACATCGCCGCGCCCAGGGGCAGGCAGTAGAACGAGAACTTCCAGAAGTGCCGCTGGACGACCAGCAGCGCCGTCAGCCGGATGGCGACCATGCCGACCAGGCAGGCCACGGCGGCGCCCGCCGCGAGCGTGATCGGGCCCGCCTCGCTCCGCAGCCCCCCGTCGAGGAAATGCAGGACCAGGGCGCCGAGGATCGCCGGCACCGCCAGCAGGAAGCTGAAGCGCGCGGCCTCGTCGCGGGGCAGCCCCAGCCAGAGCGAGGCCGCGATGGTCGAGCCCGAGCGGCTGATGCCCGGCGTGATGGCCACGGCCTGGGCGCCGCCGATGAGCAGGGCTTTCGGGAGGGCCGGCGGCACCGGGTGCCAGTCGCCCGGCACCCGCCTCAGCTCGCTGCGGGCGGCCCGGGTCGACAGCAGGATCAGGCCCGTGCCCATCAGCGCGGCGGCCGTGGCGCGGGGGTCGGCGAACAGGGCCTCGACCTGGTCCTTCAGCAGCAGGCCCACCGCGACGGCGGGCAGCGTGCCCACGACCAGGGCCACGAGGTACTGCACGGCGGCCGCATCGAAGCGCAGCAGGCGGCGGACCTCCCGCCGGTAGACAGCCAGCACGGCGACGAGCGTGCCCCCGTGCAGGATCACGTCCAGCGCGACATCGCCCTCGAAGGCGTGCAGGAAATGCTGGACCAGGACCAGATGCCCGGAACTGCTGACCGGCAGGAACTCGGTGAGCCCCTGCACGACAGCCAACAACATCACTTGCAGGAATTCCACGGGATACCTCGCGTCAGCGTTCCTGGCGGGCCAGGCGGTAGTGCTTGCGGGCCTCCTGGCGCATCAGGAGGGCGTCGTAGGTCAGGGCCAGCTGGTAGTGCAGGCGCCCGTCGTCGGGGAAGGCGTCCAGGGCCCGCAACAGGGAAGCCAGGGACTCCTCGTGCTTCTCCAGCTTGCGCAGGCAGGTGCCGAGATGGAAGTGGGCGCGGACCAGGCGGCCGTCCAGCTCCAGCGTCTTGCGGAAGCGTTCGGCCGCTTCGCGGTACAGGCCCTTCTTCTGGAGGGCCAATCCCGTAAAATAAATAGCCGAAGAAGATTGCGGCGCAACCTTCAAGCCCTGCTCGAAGCAGGCCAGGGCCTCGTCGTAGGCATCGTCGCGGAAATGCACCATGCCGAGGTTGAGGTAGCCCTCGGCGTCCGGGCGGGCGCGGATGGCGGCTTCGAAACAGCGCACGGCGTCCCGGGGCCGCCCCTCCTCGGCGTAGAGGGCGCCGAGGTTGTGGTGCGCGTCGGCGTTGTCCTGGTCGGCCGCGATCGCCCGCAGGTACATCTGCATGGCTTCGGCGCGCCGGCCCAGTTCGTCCAGGACGGTGCCGAGGTTGGTCAGGGCCCGGCTGTCCTCCCCGCCCAGGTCGACGGCCTGGCGGAACGCCTCGTGGGCGCCGACGAGGTCCCCCTGCTTGCGCTGCACGCAGCCCAGGCGGTACCACCACTCGGACTGGCGGGGAGCGCCCGCGAGCGCTTCCCGGTAGGCGGCCAGCGCTTCGTCGAGCGCGCCCTGCTGCTCGGCCGAGCGGCCGCGGGCGAAGGCCTCGGCGGCGCGGGCGTCGGCGGCGGGAGGCCGCTGGTTGTCCATTTCCCGGTTCGACATGGGCGCAGACTAGGACCCGCCGCGATCCGGGTCAACGAATTGTTCCACGGGGCTTCAAGATCCGGCGGCGGCTGCCGATGATCCGGAAGAGCCCGGCCGTCAGCCGGGACCAGGCCCCCCCCCATCCGGAGCGTGCGATGACCGTGACCAACACCGACCGCATCCTCAAGGACATGTTCGCGCGCCTGCTGCACCAGGAGCTCGACCACGAACATGTCGACCGCCTCGTGCCCGTCGTCGACGGCGTCCTGGAACGCCTGCAGGGGAGCTACGACCCCGACACCGTCCAGGGCCAGAACATGCTGCGCGCCCTGCTGTGCTCGATGGTCGCCCACGGCTGGGGACTCGGCATGCACCCGCACAACAATCCCTCGCTGGACCTCGACGGCCGTCCCCTGGAGGTCAGCGTCTGCAAGGACATCCTGCTGCCGATGGAAGATCTGAAATCGCTGCGCTACATCAAGAAGGACGCCGACGGGCGCGTGAAGAAGGCGCTGTTCGAGCCCGACCAGAACCAGCGCATCCGGCAGCACATCGACGCCATCCTGTCGGACGTGAGCCAGCGCTGGGACGAGTGATCCGGGCCGACATGGACCGGCGCGCGCTCAGGGGCCTGCGGGCCCCTTTCGCGTGCCGGCCGGCGCGCAGGGGACGACGGGCGCGCCGTCGCCGAGCAGGGAGTCCAGGGCGCCGCGGAACACGGGCGCCAGGCGGGCGGGATCGTCGCCGGCGAGATCCAGCAGCAGGCGCCAGGCCTCGGCGATCTCCGGCACGAACTCCTCGAGGAGCCCGCCCCGCGCCAAGGCCGCAAGCCGCCGCTCGGGATGGTACACCACGATGTCGGACACCAGGGCGCGCGCCAGCCGGTCCGACCAGGCGGCCGCGACGTCGTCGACCGCCGGCGGCGCGGCGCGGCGCGGATCGGGCTCGAGCCGGAACCCGCGACCGCACGCCGGGCAGATCAGCCGCAGCGGCCGGCGCGGCGCCTGGCTCGCCGGCACGGCGTAGTCGGTGCGGCAACTGGGACACGTGACTCGCAAGTCAACCTCCGGGGACAGCGGGCACCCCGGTTCATCGGCAGCAGCCGGGCCGGCTTGACCGCCGCGAGCGCTCAGCCGGCCGCGGTCAGGGCGAGGTAGCGGCCGAACCCGGCATCCAGGGCCCCCCGCAGGGGCGCGAGGCCCGGGGCCGCGAGGCGCGGGTCGGCCGCCAGCAGGCCGGCGGCGTCGGCGGCGGCCAGGGAGACCACGGCCTGGTCGCGCAGGGGGTTGGCCAAGAGGAAGGCCGGCGCGCCGTGCTGGCGCACGCCGAGCACGTCGCCGGGACCGCGCCGCCGCAGGTCCTCTTCGGCCAGGCGGAAGCCGTCCTGGGTGGCGCAGAAGACCTGCAGGCGCTCGGCGGCGTCGGGGGCCAGCCAGCGGTCGAGCACGAGCTCGCAGCGCGAGGCCAGCTCCGAACGGCCGATGCGGCCGCGCAGCTGGTGCAGCTGGGCCAGCCCGAAGCGTTCCGGGTGGTGGATGACCATGGCGGTGGCCCGGGGCACGTCGATGCCCACCTCGACCACCGACGTGGCGACGAGGACCTCCAGTTCCCCGGACGCGAACGCGGCCATCACGGCCTGCTTGTCGCGGGACTTCATGCGGCCGTGGAGCAGGCCGACCCGGTGGTCCCGGAAGGGACCCGCGGCCAGCCGCTCGTACTCGGCCTCGGCCGAGCGCAGGTCCTGGCCGGCGGTCTCCTCGATCACCGGGTAGATCACGAAGGCCCGCTCGCCGGCGCGCAGGCGGTCGCGGATCCCGGCGTAGCAGGAGTCCAGGTCGACGGCGGCCACGGTGCCGGTCGCGACGGGCCGGCGGCCGGCCGGCATCTCGTCCAGGATCGAGAGGTCGAGGTCGCCGTAGAGGGTGAGCGCCAGGCTGCGGGGGATCGGCGTCGCGCTCATCACCAGCACGTGGGGCGCGACCTCGTCGCCGGTGCGCCCGGCGCGGCCGCGCTGGCGCACGCCGAAGCGGTGCTGCTCGTCCACGACCGCCAGCCCGAGCCGCGGCAGTTCCACGCCGTCCTGCACCAGGGCGTGCGTGCCGACGAGCAGGTCGATCTCGCCCGCCCCCGCGGCGCGCAGGATCTCGCGGCGCTCCCTGGCCGGGGTGGAGCCGGTCAGGGTCGCGGTGCTCACGCCCAGGGGCTCGCAGAGCCGGCGGCAGACCTCGCCGTGCTGGTGCGCGAGCACCTCGGTGGGCGCCATCAGCAGCGCCTGGTGGTGCTGCTCGATCACGAACAGCGCGCCCAGCAGCGCGACCAGCGTCTTGCCGCTGCCCACGTCGCCCTGCAGCAGGCGGTGCATGACCCGGCCGCTGCGCAGGTCGCGCAGGATCTCGGCGGCGACCCGCCGCTGGGCCCGCGTCAGGGAGAACGGCAGGCCCGCGACCAGGCGGGCGGTCAGGTCGCCCGGCGGTCCGAGGCGCAGACCGGGCCGCTCCCCGAACTCCCGCCTGCGGCAGGCCAGGGCCAGCTGGATCAGGAAGATCTCCTCGTAGACCAGGCGGGTCCGGGCGGCTTCCAGATCCCGCCCGTCGGCCGGGAAGTGGATGCCCACCAGCGCATCCCGCAGGCCGACGAGGCCGCGCTCGGCCAGCAGGACGCCGGGCAGGGTCTCCTGCAGGCGGTCGCGGACCGCGGCCAGCGTCTCGTGCACCAGCCGGCGCAGCCAATGCTGGCCCACGCCGGTCGTCAGGGGGTAGATCGGGACCAGGCGGCCGGTGTGGAGCGTCGCGGCCCCGTCCTCGAGCAGTTCGAAATCGGGATGCACCATCTGCAGGCGGTGGTTGTAGAACTGGGCCCGGCCGCCCAGGAGGATCTCGAGCCCCGGCCGCAGCTGGCGCAGCAGGTAGGGCTGCCCGAACCACTGGCAGAAGAGCGTGCCGCCGGCATCGGCGACGGCGACCGTCTGGACGGTGCGGCCCTGCCGCGAACGCCGCTCGCCGGCGGTCAGGACCTTCCCCAGGACGGTGGCCTCGGCGCCGGCCCGCAGGTCCCGGATCGGGGTGACCCGGCTGCGGTCCAGGTGCGTCCGCGGGTAGTGCCGCAGCAGGTCGGCGACCGTGACGATCCCGAGGCGCGACAGGGCCTGCGCCCGCACCGGCCCGACGCCCTTGAGGAACTGGACAGGGCTGTCCCAGGCGATCGCCGACGGCACGGGGGTCCTTTCGGGCGGGGGAAAATCCTTGCGAGGACGCGCCGCCGATGTTAAATTCCCGAGTCCGCGATTGCAAGAATCCCAGGAGGACGAGCGCCATGAGCAGGAAATGCGAGATCTGCAGCAAGGGGCCCCAGTACGGCAACCGGGTCAGCCATGCTCACAACACGTCGCGCCATCGCTGGCTGCCCAACCTGCAGCGGATCAAGTACGAGCAGAACGGCACGGTCCGCCGGGGCTACGTCTGCACGCGCTGCATCAAGGCCGGTGCTGTGCGCAAGGTCGTCTGAGGCCCGGCGTCGTCCGTGACCGGCGTGAGCGAAGCCGCTTGAATCAGCGAAGCCGCTTGAAGATGTGCACCAGCCCTCCCGATGCGACGGGAGGGCTGATCTCTTGCGGGGACAGGCCCGCCACCGCCGAACGCAGCGGTTCCGCCATCTGCCGCGGGTCCAACCAGCCGATGTCCCCCCCGGTCGCCGCCGCGGCCCCGACGCTGTAGGACGTCGCCAGGGCGGCGAAGTCCACGCCGTCCGCGATCTCGCCCCGCACCAGGGCCGCCGCCTCGTCGTCGGGCAACGCGATGTGCAGCAGCAGGACCTGCCCCGCGGCCAGCAGTCCGGCCTCCTGCCGGCGCCGCTCCTTCACCTCGTCGCGCCAGGCACCCAGCTTGGCGGCGTTCCCGACGCCGTCGGCGAGCATGCTCCCGAGTTCGGCCAGCAACCGGCCGTCGTCCCCGAGTCGTTCCAGCAGGCGCGCCTTCAGCAGGCGTGCCTCCGTCACGCGCGGCCCCAGCTGGCAGGCGCGGGTCGCCTCCTGGAGGGCCTCGGCCAGGCGGCTGCGGCTCTCCAGGTGCAGGGCGAAGTTGAAGTGGCCGATGGGGTCCTGGGGGGCGCCGGCGACGTAGCGGCGGAACTCGGCGTCGGCCTCCTGCTGGCGCCCGAGCAGTTCCAGGGTGTTGGCCAGGTGGAAACGCGAAGCCGCCTGGCCCGCGTCGCGCTCCAGGGCGGTCCGCAGCGCGGTCTCCGCCTGCTGGTAGCGGCGGGCGGCGAAGTAGGCCTCGCCCAGCACGGCCCAGGAGGCGGCGCTGTCGTCGCGGCGCACCGTCTCGCGGCCGATGGTCACCGCGTAGGCGGTGTCCCCGGCCATGATGCCCAGCTCGACGGCGCTGCGCAGATCGGCCGGAGGCGGCGAACCGTAGGAGAGCGCATCGGCCCAGTGGGCCAGCGCCTGGCGCCACAGGGCGCGCTTCTGGGCGATGCGCGAGAGGGTCTTGTGGACGTTGGGGGTGCCGCCGGTCACGCGCACCAGCTGCGTGAAGAGCCCGTAGGCCGGCTGCTCCTCGCCCTGCTCCAGCAGCAGGCGGGCCAGGGCCTCCAGCAGTCCGGCGTGCTCCGACCCGACGGCGAGGCCCTGCTCCCACTGCGAGCGCGCGGCGCCGAGATCCCCGGCCGCGAGCAGGGCGCGCCCGTACCAGTAGCGGGCGTCGGGCGCGTCGGGATGGTCGCCGGCGGCGCGGGCGCCCCAGCGCAGCGCGTCCTGGACCCGCCCGTCCTCCAGCGTCAGGACCGTCAGGGCGACGAGCACCTCCACGCCGGCGTCGGGGTCCTCGGCGCAGGCGGCGAGACCCGGCTCGGCGGCCCGGCGCTGGCCGGCCTGGTACAGGGCGAGCGGTTCCGCGCACGGCGTCGCCCCGGCGACCGCGGGCGTCGGCGGCGCGGCGGAGGCCGCCGCCGTCAGCGACAGCAACAGCGACAGTGAAAGCGGGACGAGTTGCTTCACGCGCGACTCCGATCTGCGGTGGCGGCGGAACCGTCCGACGCGGCGCGGTTCAGCCGATCCAGCGGCGGATGGGATCGAGCCAGAAGGACGGATCGAGCCACGTCCAACGCAGGTCCTCGGGCGCGAGTTCCCGGCGGCGTCGCAGCAGACTCATCGCCTGCGCGCTGCGCTCCTGGCGGTGCAGCAGGCCGAGCCGTTCCTGGAGCAGGGCGTCGGAGACCGCGTCGGGCGTGAAGCCCTCCCCCGTGTCGTCCAGGACAAGGTAGGCCTTCACCAGCAGCGCGGCGAGCGGCTCGACCGGTTCGCCCTCGTCGGCGAGCACCCGCAGCAGCGGCAGGGCCCCGAGCCAGTCGCCCGACGCGGCCAGGGCGCGGGCGCGCAGCAGCCGCCAGGCGGGTTCGTCGGCGACGGCGGCCGGGAAGTCCGACGTCGTGAGCGTCCCCCCCTGGGCCAGCTTCATCTGCAGGGCCAGGTAGGCGGGCCGCGTGTCCGGCGGGACCCGGTCGGCGCCCGGCCACTGGTCCAGCAGCTTGCCGAGGCGGTCCCAGCGCCGCGCCGCCAGCAGGTGGCAACCCAGGAAGTGGTGGTAATCGGCGTCGAGGAACCACTTGTCGCAGAGTTCCTCCAGGCGGCGCCGGGCCTCGTCCTGGCGGCCGTCGAGCTCGTCGGCGGCCGCCAGCAGCAGTTCCGCCATGGGGAACGACGCCGCGAGATCGTGCCAGGCCTGCAGCGCGGCGCGGGCCTCGGCGCGCCGCCCCGTCAGCAGCGACAGCGAGGCGTTCAGGTAGGCGCAGAACAGGGCTTCCCCGGGGTGGCCGACGACGGGGTCGGTCAGCTCGTCCTGGGCGAGGATCACCTCGCGGGCATCGCGGAACCGGTGCTGGTCGGCCAGGACCAGGGCCTTGAGGTGGGCGGCGGTGCGGTAGCGGGGATTGAGGTGGAGGGCCTGGTCCACCTCCGCGAGCGCCTCGGTGTTGCGGCCGGTCTGGAACAGCGCCGCCGCGAGGCGGACGCGGTGGTCGGGATAGGTGGGGTTCGCCTCGCACAGCTCGCGCATGCGCGCGATGCCCTCGTCCCAGTCGCCGGAGCGGCAGGTCTCGACGGCCGCGCGGACGCGGTCGCCGTCGCGGGCCTCGTCCGCGGCTTCGCGCAGCAGGGCGAGCAGATTGTCCGGCAGGTTCGCGGCGGTGAAGCGGCCGGCTCCCGCCAGCAGGCGGATCAGCGGGTGCTCGATCCGCCGGCCGCTGGCCAGCAGCGCGTTGAGGCTGGCCGCCGCCAGGTCGGCCGCGTCCAGGCTCACCAGCGCGCCGGCCTCGAGCAGGCGGCCCTCGACGTAGTCGGCGTTGTAGTGCAGGGCCGCCCGCGCCGCCGCCAGCGCCTCTTCCCAGCGCGCCGTGGAGGCGAGCGCGATCCCGTGCCAGAAGTGGAGATCGGGGTAGGTGGGCCAGCGCTCGGCGGCCTCGGCGAACAGCGGGACGGCGCCGGCCGGATCGCCCGCGCCCACCAGCTGGCGCCCCAGCTGGGTCAGGCACTGGCGCAGGTGGAAATCCGTGAGCGGGGCCGGCCTCCCCTCGCGGCGGGCATCGTTCGCGCGCAGCAGGGGCAGGGCTTCGGCGTAGCGGCCCTGCTCGCAAAGCGCGACGCCGGAGTGATGCGCATCATCACTCCGGCGTCCCCACCATTTGCCCCACAGCGGCATTTCAGTCCAGGTATTTGCGGGTGTACGCGGGCTCCGAGAGATCGCGCCGCGACGCTTCCCCGACCGGCGCGGCCGTGCGCCGTCCCGACGGCGCCAGGCGCTCGGACAGCTCCCGCACCTCGTGCAGGGGCACCACGTTGGAATCGACGCGCGCGGCGCGTGCGACCGCGGCGGCCGGCGCCGGCGCCTCTTCGTCGTCGAAGCGCAGCGTCGCGCCGGTTCCGGGCCACGCCGGCGCGGCCGGCGCAGCGGCCGACACCGCGGCCGTGCCGGCGGCGGCGGCCATCACGCGCAGGAACGGCGGCGCGGGCTCGGCCTCGCTCGCCGCCTCGTCGTCGTGCCCGGCCGCGGGCTCGAACGCGAGCACGTCCTCGCAGGCGGGTTCGTCCTCGGCGGCGGGCTCGTCTGCGGCGGCGGGCTCGGCGAAGTCGGGTTCGAAATCGACGAACGACAGGACCGGCGTCTCGTCGAGCCGCGCGGCGGCGAACGGGGTCGCGGCGGCGGCCTCGGCGATGTCGGCCTCGCCGTCCTCGAGCAGCCCGTCGTCGGCCAGACCGGCGTCGGGCTCGGCCGCGGCCGGCGCCTCCGCGGTCATGACGGGTTCCACCGCGGCCTCGGCCGGGATCTCGGCGGCGGCGACGGCGGGCTTCGCCACGGGCTCGTAGACGCCCCCGCGGTCGAAACCGGTGGCGATCACCGTGACCTGCAGCAGGTCGCCCAGATCGGGCTCGATGCCGTAGCCGAAGATGATGTGGGCCTGGTCGCCGGCGGCCTCCTGCACGAGGCTCATCACGGCGTTGGTCTCCTTCAGGCTGACCTCGGCGCTGGTGAGGTTCACCAGCACGCCCTTCGCGCCGCGGATGTCGACGTCCTCGAGCAGCGGCGAGCTGATGGCCGCGCGCGCCGCGGTCTCGGCGCGGTTCTCGCCGGACGCCTTGCCCGTCCCCATCAGCGCGACGCCCATGCCCTGCATCACCGAGCGCACGTCGGCGAAATCGAGGTTCACCATGTGCGGTTTCATGATGATGTCGTGGATGCCGCGGGTCGCCTCGTAGAGGACCGTGTCGGCGAAGCGGAAGGCCTCGGTCATCGACGTGTCCGGCGGCACGACCTCGAGCAGCCGCTCGTTGGGGATCACGATCAGCGTGTCCACCGACTCGCGCAGCTCCGCGAGGCCGGCTTCCGCCTGGCGCAGGCGGACGCGGCCCTCGAAGCGGAACGGCTTGGTGACGACGCCGACGGTCAGCGCGCCGAGCTCGCGGGCGATGCGGGCCACGACCGGCGCGGCGCCGGTGCCGGTGCCGCCGCCCATGCCGGCGGTGACGAACACCATGTCGCTGCCTTCGAGCGCGTCGCGGACCAGCGTCTCGTCCTCGACGACGGCGTGCCGGCCGACGTCGGGGTCGCCCCCGGAGCCGAGGCCGCGCGTGGTCACGCAGCCGATCTGCAGCACCGTGTCGGCGCGCGAGGAGTGCAGGGCCTGCAGGTCCGTGTTGACCGCGATGAAGTCGACCCCGTCCAGGCCGGAATCGATCATGCGGTTGATGGCGTTGCCGCCGGCGCCGCCGACGCCGGCGACGCGGATCCTGGCGAGCCTCTCGGTGGGTTCAACGAGTTCGAACATGACAGCCCCTCTCCTCCGTGATCGGGTGTGCCGTCGGTGGATCTCAACGGGTATGCTGGCTTCTTTCTTAACACATCATGCTGGGGGTGTCCAACAGGTTTTTCCCCACGGGTCGTGGTTTTTTCCTCCGGGCTCAACGCCGGCGGAACAGCCCGCCGAGCCAGCCCTTCGGCTTGTGGGGCGGTTCCCCGGGCTCGCCGCCCGGGCCGGCGTCCTGGCCGCCGCCCAGCGCCCAGTAGGCCAGGCCGACCGCGGTGGCCCACTGGCCCTCCGGCAGCGGCTTGCCGCCGGACAGGCCCAGCGGCGACAGGCGGCGCTGCGCCGGCAGCGACAGCACTTCCTCGATCAGCTGCTCGGTGCCCGCGCAGCGCGAGCCGCCGCCGGTCACCACGACGCCGCGGTGCAGCTGGGCCTGCTGGAAATCCGGACCCATGTCGCGCTTCACGAGCGACACGATCTCCTCGAGGCGCGGTTCGAGGATCGCGGCGATCAGGCCCGGGGACTCGTCGGGCTCGGTCTCCTCGAACAGGATCTCGGGGTCCACGTCGTCGGCGAGGCTGCGCAGCGCCAGGCCGCGCTGCCGCTTGATGGCCTCGGCCTCGGCGGCGCTGACGCGCAGGCCGTGGGCCAGGTCGTTGGTCATGTGCACGCCGCCCCAGGGGACGACGCCGCTGCCCGCGATGCGCCCGCTGCGGTGGATCACCCACTGCGTCTGCTGGCCGCCGATGTCGATGAGCAGCACGCCCTCCTGGCGCTCCTGCGGCGTGAGCAGCGCCGCGGCCGTGGCCAGGGCGTCGATGTGCCAGCTCGCCGCGTGGTAGCCGGACTTCTCGATCGTGTGCTCGAGGTTGTGCTGGACGCTGCTGGAACCCGTCACGAGGTAGGCGTCGACCTCGAGCAGCGAACCCGGCCGGTCGAGCGGGTCGACGACGCCCGGGATCCCGTCCACGGTGTACGACACGGGGTTCGAGGCGAGGATCGCGTGGTCGAAGGGGATGGCGATGCTGGTGGCCTTCTCCAGGACCGCGTCGACGTCGCGCGCGTCCACGGCGCGGCGGTTCGGCCCGATCTTGTGCTGCCCGCGCGCCCACAGCGAGCGCAGGTGCGAGCCGGAGATGCCGTAGCAGAAGCCCGCGATGTCCACGTTCGCCGACGCCTCGGCGGCGCGCACCGCCTTGGCGATGGCCCGGCTGCCGGACCCGACGTCCACGAAGTCCCCGTCGCGGAACCCGGCCGCCTCGGCGCTGCCGGCGCCGAGCACGGCGAGCCCGCCGTCCGGCGACGGGGCGGCGACCAGGACGCGGAATTCGGTGCTGCCGAGGTCGCAGGCGACGATCAGCTCATCATGCTCCATGGTCGTCCTTCTCTCGCGGCGGCTCCGTGGTGTCGGGCGGAGCCGGTTTCTCGACGGTGACCTGCCCCTGGAAGCGCAGGTCGACGATGCAGCTGTCCGGGATGCTGTCCCGGACGCCCAGGTAGCGCGTCAGGCGCGCGGTGAACCCCTCGCGGCCGAGGACCAGGCGCCCGCCTTCGCCGGCCAGCACGAGCGACAGCCCGCGCTCGTCGCGCAGGACGAAGTCGACCGGGTGGGCCGTCTCCAGCCCCGTGCCGCGCACGGCCTCCACCAGCTCGCGCAGCATCTCGGCGTCGCGCGGCGGCAGGTTCCGGCGGCCGTCGCCGACCCGGTCCACCAGCAGCGGCAGATCCAGCGGCGGCAGCAGGTCCGGCAGGCGCAGGCGCCGGCCGTTCTCGATCAGCACGTCGCGGTCCCCCCCGCCGGCCACCACGACCTGCGGGCGCCACTCCTGCAGGCGGACGTGCAGGGTCGAGGGCAGCAGGCGCGTGACCTCGGCGTCGCGGACCCACGGCAGCAGGCGCAGCGAGTCCGTGAAGGCGGCCGTGTCGAAGCGCCAGATGTTCCGGCCCAGCGCCCAGCGCAGGCGCCACTCCAGCTCGGCCCGGTCGCTGAACCGGTAGCGGTCCGTCTCCACGCGCGCCACGGCGAACCGCGATGACGTCAGCAGCCAGAGCGCGCCCCCGACCACGACGGCGGCGACCCCCAGCGCGGCCGCGCCGCGCAGCAGCAGCCGCCGCGTGTCGCGGCGGCGCGCGCGGCGGCGGGCCATGCCCGAGGCGGCCCGCGGCGGCCGGCCGGGCGCGCTCATGCCGCGCCCCTGCGCGCCAGGTGCTCGCACACGGGCCCGACCAGGCGGCCGATGTCGCCGGCGCCCAGGGTGACCAGCAGGTCGCCCGCGGCCACCGTCGCGTCGAGCCAGCGCGCGACGTCGTCGGGGCCCTCCAGCAGAGCGGTCGCTTCGCGTCCCTTGCGCGCGAGCGCGGCCGCGATCAGCCCGCTGCCGACGCCGGGCAACGGCTCCTCGCTCGCGGCGTACACCGGCAGCAGGCCCACGGCGTCGGCCGCCGCCAGGGCGTCGGCGAACTCGTCGGCGAAGCGCAGGGTGCGCGAGAAGCGGTGGGGCTGGAACAGCACGACCAGCCGGCGCCCCTCGTCGCGCGCGACGGCGAGGGTGGCCGCGATCTCGGTGGGGTGGTGCCCGTAGTCGTCGACCACGCGCACGCCGCCCGGCTCCCCGTGCTCCTGGTAGCGGCGGCCGACGCCCGCGAAACCGCCCAGGGCCCGGGCCGCCAGCGCGAAGGGGACGCCCAGTTCCATGCCGACGGCCACCGCCGCCAGCGCGTTGGCCAGGTTGTGCCGCCCGCGCAGGCGCAGTTCGAGGCGCCCGAGCTCGCGCCCGCCCGCCAGCACGGTCGCGGCGCCGGGGCGCTGCGGGTCGGGCAGCCCGCGCACGTCGGCGTCCTCGCCGAGGCCGTAGGTGATGACCTTGCGCTCGAGGTGCGGGATCAGCGCGCGCACCTCGGGATCGTCCTGGCAGAGCACGCACGCCCCGTAGAACGGCACGCGCGCCAGGAAGGCGCGGAAGGCGGCGCGCAGGTCGTCCATCTCCGGATAGAAGTCGACGTGCTCGTGGTCGATGTTGGTGACCACCGCCACCGTCGGCACCAGGTGCAGGAAGGTGCCGTCGCTCTCGTCGGCTTCGGCCACCAGGTAGTCGCCGCCCCCGAGCACGGCGTTCGCCCCGGTCGCCAGCGCGCGGCCGCCCACCAGGACGGTCGGGTCCAGCCCGCCCGCGGCCAGCACTTCGGCCACCAGCGAGGTGGTGGTCGTCTTGCCGTGCGAGCCGGCCACGGCGATGCCGTACTTCAGGCGCATCAGTTCGGCGAGCATCTCCGCGCGCCGGATGACCGGGATCCCGAGACGCCGCGCTTCGGTGACCTCGGAGTTGACGCGCGTGACGGCCGACGAGTAGACCACGACGTCGGCGCCCCGCACCTGCTCGTCGCGGTGCCCGATCGCGATCGACGCCCCGAGCCGCGCGAGCCGCTCGGTCGCCTCGGACGCGCGCAGGTCGCTGCCGCTGACGCGGAAGCCGAGGTTCAGCAGGATCTCGGCGATGCCGCTCATGCCGATGCCGCCGATGGCGACGAGGTGGACGTGGCGGGTGTTGCGGAACACGGCAGCTCCTTGTTACCTGGCGGCCGCGGCGCCGGGGCCGCCCGCGTCGGCGGGCAGGCGGCCGGCCAGCCGCATCAGGTCGGCGGCGATCTCCATCGCCGCGTCGGGCCGGGCGGCGCGCCGCGCGGCCGACGCCATGGCCCGCAGCCGCGCGGGGTCGCGCCGCAGCCCGTCCACGCACGCGGCCAGGGACTCGCCCGTGCACAGCTCGTCCAGCAGCAGCAGGGCGGCGCCCGCGTCCTCGCGCGACTTGGCGTTGCGCAGCTGGTGCTGGTCGGTGGCGTGCGGGTAGGGTACCAGCACCGCGGCGCAGCCCGCGGCCGCCAGCTCGGCCAGCGTCATCGCGCCCGCGCGGCAGACCACCACGTCGGCCCAGCGCAGGGCCGCGGGCATGTCGTCGATGTAGGGCGCGATGCGCGTCGCGCCGAGCCGGCCGGCGCAGCCGCGCGTCACGGCCTCGTGCTCCTCGGGCCCGGTCTGCGCCCACAGCGACACGTCGGTGCGCGACGCCCAGACGCCCCGTGCCGCGTCGACCACGGCGCGGTTGAGGGTGCGCGCGCCGCGGCTGCCGCCGAACACCAGCACGTGGCAGACGCCGTCGGTTCCGGCGGGGCGGCCCTCCCCGTCCGCGGCGCGGGGGCCCTCCTGCAGGGCCCCGGCGAAGGCGGCGCGGACCGGATTGCCGGTGTCGCGGCCGCGGCCGGCCGGAAAGTAGGGCGCCGCCTCGGCGAAACCGAGGTAGACGCGCCGCGCCCAGCGACCCAGCAGTCGGTTGGTGCTGCCGGGGATCGCGTTCTGCTCCTGCAGGGCCAGCGGGCAGCGCAGCGCGCGGGCCGCCAGGCCGACCGGCAGGCTGACGAAGCCGCCGCTGCCCAGCACCACGTCCGGCCGGAAGCGGCGCAGCGCCGCCAGGCTCTGCAGGACGCCCAGGACCAGATTGGCGGCGAAGCGGACCCGGGCGACGGGGCCGAGCCCCCGGTAGCCGGACGCCGCGACGTGGAGCAGTTCCAGGCCGGCGGCGGGCACCAGCTTCGACTCCAGGCCCTGACGGGTGCCCAGGTAGAGCAGTCGGGCCTGCGGTTCCAGGCTGCGCAGCGCTTCGGCGACGGCCAGGGCGGGGTAGATGTGCCCGCCGGTGCCGCCGCCCGCCAGGACGACCCTGATCGGCGCGGCCGGATCGGGATGGCGTTGGCCGCGGCGCGGGTTCATGAATCTCCTCCGCAGGCCGGCCGGGCCGCCTCAGGGGCGTCCGATCACCCGCACCTTCCTGGCGCGCAGGGCGCGTCCCTGGCGGTCGATGCTCAGCAGGATGCCCACCGCCGCCAGGTTCGTGATCAGCGCGGAGCCGCCGTAGCTGATGAAGGGCAGCGGCAGGCCCATGACGGGCAGCACGCCGGTGACCATGCCGATGTTGATGGCCGCGTACGCCAGCAGCATCGTGGTCAACCCGGCGGCGACCAGGCTGCCGAACTCGTCGCCCGCGTTGCGTGCGATGTTATAACCGCGCCAGCCCAGCAGCACAAACAGAAAAAGCGTGACCAGCCCCCCCGCCAGGCCCAGCTCCTCCCCGACGACCGAGAAGATGAAGTCCGTGTGCGCGTCCGGCAGGAAGGCGAAGCGCTGCTGGCTGGCCCCGATCCCCGTGCCGTGCCAGCCGCCGGCGCCCAGGCCCAGCAGCGACTGGTAGACCTGGTAGAGCTTGTCGTCGGCGCGCGGGTCGATCGTGCCGTCCTTGATGCCCAGCCACCACAGGACCAGGCGGTGGTTGATCTTGGCGATCGTGAAGAAGCCCAGGGCCGACACCCCCACGGCGCCGGCGCCCAGCCAGCCCAGGATCCGCAGCGGCAGGCCGCTGAGCGTCAGCATGACCAGCGTCAGCAGCCCCATCATCGCCGCGTTGCCGTAGTTCGGCTGCAGGGCCAGGGCGATCATCGCGACGGCGGGGATCGCCAGCGCCGTCCAGAAGCGGCGGTCGTCGCGGCGCAGGCGTTCGAAGCCGCCGGCGCACTGCTGCGCGAGGAAGAGCACCAGCGCGACCTTGACGATCTCCACGGGCTGGACCGGCAGGAACGACAGCCAGCGGCTGGAGCCGGCGCGCTCGTCGACGAGGCCCGTCTTGCGCAGCACGACGGTCACCAGCACGAGGCCGAGGCCGAGGCCCAGCAGGCCCCAGTTCAGCCAGGGCCGGCGCAGCGTCTGGTAGTCCAGCCCCGCCAGGAACCACAGCGCGCCGAGGCCGAGGCCGAAGCGGATGATCTGGTGCACGAGGTAGCGGGTACTCGAGGACGAGGTGAACGACCCGGCGTTGTAGACCATCACCACGCCGAGGATGCCCAGCACCAGCACCGCGAACATCAGCCAGCCGTCGAGCTGTTCGAACCAGGCCAGCATCCGGCGCACGCGGCGGGTCATGGCTCCTCCCGGAGCGGCGCGGCGCCCGCGCGCCCGTCCAGCCAGCGGCGCGCGGCGGCCTGGAACTCCTCGCCGCGGTGGTGGTAGTCGCGGAACATGTCGAAGCTGGCGCAGGCGGGGCTCAGCAGGACCGTGCCCCCGCCCGGCAGCAGGCCGGCGGCGGCCGCGACGGCCCCGTCCAGGTCGGCGGCCCGGACCAGCGGCACCGTCCCGGCGAGCGCGGCCGCGATGCGGTCCGCCTCGGCGCCGATCAGCACCGCGGCGCGCACCGGGCCGAGCGCCTCGCGCAGGGGCGCGTAGTCCTCGCCCTTGCCGCTGCCGCCCAGGATCAGCACGACGTCGCCCGCGTAGCCGGCCAGGCCGCCGCACACCGCGTGGACGTTGGTCGCCTTGGAGTCGTCGACGAAGACCAGGCCCTCCCCCCGGGCGATTTCCTGCTGGCGGTGCGGCAGGCCGCGGAAGCTGCGCAGCCCGCCGCCAGCACGTCGTCGGCCAGGTCGAAGGGTTCGAGGGCGGCGAGGGCGGCGCCGGCGTTGAGGACATTCGGTGCGCCGTGGAGGGGAAAGTCCTCGAGCGCCAGCACCGCCCGCGGTCCGCCGTCGCGCAGGCGCCACAGTCGGCCGTCGCGCGCGAAGCAAGCCGCTCCCGCTTCCGGGTCGCCGAACAGCAGGCGACGCGGCGCGGGCCAGGCCAGGGCCGGCTGGCAGCCGGTCCCGGTCACGAACAGCCCCCCGGGGGGCAGCAGATCCACGAGCCGCCGCTTGACGGCGTAGTACTCCGCCACGGACGCGTAGCGGTCGAGGTGGTCGGGCGCCAGGTTCAGCACCACGGCGACCTCGGGCCGGAAGCGCGACGGACTCGAGCTGGAAGCTGCTGACTTCCACGACGGCCACCGCGTCGGGACCCAGCGAGTCGGCGACCCGGCTCAGGGGGCGGCCCACGTTGCCCAGCGCCGGCGCCTCGTAGCCGGCGGCGCGCAGCAGGTGCGCCGTCAGCTCGGTGGTCGTGGTCTTGCCGTTGGTGCCGGTGATCGCGACCGCGCGCCCCGCGAAGAAGCGCGCGGCGAGCTCGAGCTCGCCCAGCACCGGCACGCCCGGCGCCGCCGCGGCCGCCCGCGCCGCCGGCACGCCGGGGCTGAGCACCACGCCCGCGAGGCGGGGCAGCGCCGTCTCCCAGCCGGGACCGGACCGCACCTCGTCGAAGGCCTCCCGCGCCTCGCCCGCGAGGCCGTGCCGCTGCCACTGCGCGGTCAGCGCCGCTTCGCCGGCGTCGTCGGCGCCGACGACGCGCGCGCCGCGGCGGCGCAGCAGGGCGCCGGCCGCGCAGCCGCTGCGCGCCAGTCCGATCACGAGCCAGGTCCCGCCCCGCACGTCCACGCCGGACCTCCTACTGCAGTTTGACGGTGCTCATGCTCAGCAGCAGCAGCAGGATGCCGACGATCCAGAAGCGGACCACGACCTGCGTCTCCGACCAGCCGAGCAGTTCGAAGTGGTGGTGCAGCGGCGCCATGCGGAAGATCCGCTTGCCCCCGCGCCAGCGGTACGACGCCACCTGCAGCATGACGCTCACGGCCTCCATCACGAACATGCCGCCCATGATGACCAGCAGCAGCTCGCGCTTGACCAGGATCGCGACGGTGCCCAGGGCGCCGCCCAGGGCCAGGCTGCCGGTGTCGCCCATGAAGACCTTCGCCGGATGGGCGTTGAACCACAGGAAGCCGAGCGAGGCGCCGACGACGGCGCCGCAGTAGACGGCCAGCTCGCCGGCGCCGGGCAGGTAGACGATGTTCAGGTAGTCCGCGAAGATCACGTTGCCCGCGACGTAGGCCAGCGCCGCGAAGCCCAGGAAGGTGAACGCGCTCAGCCCGATCGCCAGGCCGTCGAGGCCGTCGGTCAGGTTCACGGCGTTGCTGGTGCCCGCCACCACGACCACCACCAGCGGCAGGTAGAACCAGCCGAGGTCGAGGAACGTGTCCTTGAGCAGGGGCACGGCCAGCTGCGTGACCACGGCGTCGTCGGCGGCCGCGGTCTTCAGCAGCGCGTACAGCACCAGGCTGAAGCCGATCTGCCCCGCCAGCTTCACGCGGCCGATCATGCCCTTGGGCCGCTTGCGCACGACCTTCAGCCAGTCGTCCACGAACCCCAGCGTCCCCATCCACACCGTGGCCAGCAGGCACAGCTGCACGTAGCGGTTGCTCAGGTCCGCCCACAGCAGGGTGGGCAGCACGATCGCCGCGATCACCAGCACGCCGCCCATGGTCGGGGTGCCCGCCTTGGCGGCGTGCCGGGCCGGTCCGTCGCTGCGGATCGTCTCGCCGATCTGCAGCGCCTGGAGGCGCGCGATCAGCCAGCCGCCGAACACGAAGCAGATCAGCAGCGCGGTGATCGTGGCGTAGGCGGCGCGGAACGTGATGTACTGGAAAACGTTCAGCGCCGACCACTGTTCGCGCAGCGGGTAGAGCAGGAGGTAGAACATCAGCTTGTCTCCCTGTCGGACGCGGCGCCGCCGAGGTGCGCCAGGAAGGCGTCGAGCGCGCGCTCGACGGCGGCGGAACGGGAACCCTTGAACAGGATGCGGTCGCCGGCGCGGACCGCGGCCGCCAGGGCCGCGGCGGCCGACGACGCGTCGGCGCAGACGTCGGCCTCGCCGCCCGCCTCGCGGAAGCCGGCGGCCAGCTCGGCCGCGGCCTCGCCCACGGCCCACACGGCGTCGAGGCCCGCGGCGCGCAGGCGCCGGCCGGTTTCGCGGTGCAGCGCGGGCGCGTCGGGCCCGAGCTCGCCCATCGCGCCGAGGACGGCCAGGCGGCGGCCGTCGCCGGGCACGCCCGCCAGCGCCGCGGCGGCGACGAGCATGCTCGCGGGATTGGCGTTGTAGCAGTCGTCGAGCAGCCACAGCCCGCCGGCCGTGAACAGCCGGCTGCGGTGCGGCGAGGCGGCGAAGCCGGCCAGGGCGGCCGCCGCGTCCGGTTCCCGGCCGGTCAAGGCCAGCGCCGCCAGCCAGGCCGCGACGAGGTTGGCCCCGTTGTGCTCCCCCGGCAGGGGCACGTGCAGGTCGCGGCCGTCGAGCGTCACGACGCCGCCGACGCCCGCGGGATCCGCGCGCCACGCCCAGCGGTGGTCGCCGGCGGCGCGCCCCCAGCTGACCACCGGGCAGCGGCAGCGCTCGCGCCAGGCGTCGAAGCCGGGGCTGTCGGCGTTCAGGACCGCCGTCCCATCCGGCGGCAGGTGGTCCAGCAGGGCGCCCTTGGTGCGGACGATCTCGGCCAACGATCCGAATCCCTCCAGATGCGCTCCGGACGCGTTGGTGATCACCCCGACCTGGGGAACGGCCAGGGCCGCCAACCGCTCGATGTCTCCGGCGCGGGAGGCGCCCATCTCCACGACCGCCACGTCGTGGTCGCGTCGCAGACCGAGCAGGGTCAGCGGAAGGCCGAGATCGTTGTTCAGGTTGCCGGCGGTCGCGTGGGTGCGGGCGACGGCGCCGGCCAGAGCCGCCAGCAGGTCCTTGGTGGTGGTCTTGCCGTTGGTGCCGGTGACGGCGGCGAGGCGGACCGGGCTGAGCCGGCGCCAGCGGCCGGCCAGCGCGGCCAGCGCCGCTTCGGGCGCGCGGCTGAGCAGGACCACGGCCCCCGCGGGCGCGGGGTCCGCGAACAGGGGGTCGGGCGGCGCGCCGTCCCAGCTGCGGGTCAGCGCCGCCGCGACGCCGCGGCCCAGGGCGTCCGGGACGTGGCGGCGCCCGTCCGTCCGCTCGCCGACCAGGCCCACGAAGAGCTGCCCCGGCGACGCCGCGCGCGAGTCGATCGCCGCGCCGAGGAAGGCCGCGTCGGGCAGCTGCGCCGGGTCGACCACGAAGGTCCAGGCGCCGCCGCTGGCGACGGCGGCGCCGTCCCACAGGTTCGCCGCCGCCAGGTCGGACCCGGCCCGGCGCAGGTCGTAGCCGCGCTCAGGCGCCACGGGCCACCTCCGCGATCCAGTCCCGCACCAGCCGGCGGTCGTCCAGGTCCAGGCGCCGCGTCGCCGACCAGCTGGTAGTCCTCGTGGCCCTTGCCCGCGATCACGACGGTGTCGCCCTCGCGCGCTTCGGCCAGCGCGCCGCGGATCGCCGCGGTCCGGTCCGTCACCACGCGGCAGTCGACGAGCGGCGGGCGGTCTCGGCGCGGAAGCCGTCGGCGATCTGGCGGCAGATCGCGTCGGGGTCCTCGCCGCGCGGGTTGTCGGAGGTGATCCACGTCGCGTCGGCCAGCCGCGCCGCGACGGCGCCCATCAGGGGGCGCTTGCCGCGGTCGCGGTCGCCGCCGCAGCCGAAGACCGCGACGAGCCGGCGCGGCGCGAGCTCGCGGCAGGACTGCAGGACCGCCGCCAGGGCGTCGGGCGTGTGCGCGTAGTCGACGACCGCCGTGGCGCCCGAGGGCAGGTCGAAGCTCTCCATGCGCCCGGGCACCTGCTCGGCCGCCGCCAGGGCGGCGAGGCAGTCCGCCGGCGGGAAGCCCAGGCCGAGGCCCGCGGCCAGGGCGGCGGTCAGGTTCTCGACGTTGAAGCGGCCGACCAGCCGGCTCTGCAGGTCGAGCGCTTCGCCGCGCCAGTCCAGCGTCAGGCGCGTGCCGCCGCGGCCCAGCTCGGCGGCGCGCACCGCGAGGTCGGCCGCCGCGCCCGGCCGGCGCCCCGTGGCGTAGCGCACGACGCGCAGGCCGCCGGTGTCGAGGCGGTCGAAGGCCGGCTCGTCGGCGTTCAGCACCGCGACGCCGTCCGGCTTGCCGCGCCGGTCGCCCCGCAGCAGCTCCAGGATGCGCGCCTTGGCCCGCAGGTAGTCGTCGAGGTCGGCGTGGTAGTCGAGGTGGTCGCGCGAGAGGTTGGTCATCACCGCGGCGTCCAGCGCGAGGTCGGCCGCGCGGCCCTGGTCCAGGGCGTGGGACGAGATCTCCAGCGCCACGGCCCGCCGGTCGTGCGCGCGCATCTCGGCCAGCAGGCCGTAGAGCGTGGGGCCGTCGGGCGTGGTCAGCGGCGCCGGCTCGCGGCGCCCCCCGGTCTCGTAGACGATGGTCCCCAGCAGCCCGCAGGGCCCCGCGCAGCGCTCCAGCAGCCGCCGCAGCAGGAAGGCGGTGGTGGTCTTGCCGTTGGTGCCGGTGACGCCGACCGCGCACAGGCCCGCGTCGGGCCGCTCCGCGATCTCGCGCGCCAGCCGCGCGGGCCAGGGGCGCGTCCCGCGCACGCGCAGGACGGGGACGCCCGCCGGGACGGGCGGATCCGCCGGGCCGAGGGCCTCCGTCTCGACGAGCACGGCCGCGCACCCGGCCGCGGCCGCGGCCGCGAGGTGGGCGTGGCCGTCTCCCGCCGCGCCGCGCACCGCGACGAACAGCACGCCCGGCGCGCAGCGGCGCGAGTCGACCGCGACGGCCGACACGGGGATCGGCGCGGGCGGCAGCGCCGCGTCGGCCGCGAGCTGCGGGAAGTCCGCCAGGATCTGCGCCAGCGTCACCATCGCTCCACCATCTTCACGGCGATCCCCTCGGGGCCGATCGGCATGCCCGGCGACGGCGTCTGCTCGCCGACGTAGCCCGTCCCCTCGCAGCGCAGCGGCACGCCGAGCCGCGCGGCCTCGCGCCGCACGTCGCGGTTGGACCAGCCCAGCAGGTCGGGGCAGAGACGGGGGTCGTCGCCGGCGGGCGCGCGGGTCGGGGCCACGGTCACGGTGACGGTCTCGCCGGGCAGGCACCCGGTGCCCGCGGCGGGCACCTGGGCCACGACCACGCCCTCGCCCACGGCGCCCGCGAGGTTCAGGCCGGCCCCGGCCACGGCCTCCCGCGCCGCGGCGGCCGACAGGTAGAGCAGGTCCGGCACGGGCGTCGCGCCGCTGCGGTCGTGCCGGGGCAGGCGCACGTGCTCGGCGGCCTCCGCGCCCACGAGCCAGTCGGTGCTGCGCCCGATCTCCCGGACGATCCGCCCGAACAGCGGGGCCGCGCTCTGCGAGGCGTAGTGGTGCGCGTAGTCGGGCTCGTCGAGCATCGCGAGGATCACCAGGCGCGGCTCCCGGGCGGGCGCCAGGCCGAGGAACGTCGACATGTACTTGCCGGGCACGTAACCCTGGCCCGGCAGGGCCTTCTGGGCGGTGCCGGTCTTGCCCCCGCACTCGATCCACTCCAGCCCGGCGGCCCGGCCCGTGCCGCGCTTCACGACCTCGGCCATCGCGTCGCGCAGCAGCGCCGCGACCTCGGCCGACATCGCGCGGTGCAGGACCTTCGTCCCGTTGCGCTCGACCACCGTGCCGTCCTTGTCGCGGATCTCGAGGACGAGCCGCGGCGCCAGCAGCATCCCGCCGTTGGCCACCGCGGCGGCCGCCATCGCCAGCTGGATGGGCGTGGCCAGCATCTCCTGGCCGATCGCGACGGTCGACTGCGTGCGGCGCGACCACGACGCGGGCTCCCGCAGCAGGCCGCGCGTGCGCCCGGGGTAGCGCAGCTCGTCGCGGACGCCGAAGCCCATCCTGGTGAGGTCCTCGTAGTACTCCTGCTTGTCCAGCGCCAGCACGGTGCGGGCGAAGTAGACGTTGCTGGAGTGGACGAACGCGTTCAGGAACGACATGCGGCCGAAGTCGTGCCCTTCGGAGTTGTGGATCTTGTAGTGGTCGAACTGGATGTTGTCGCAGTCGTAGACGCTGAACGTGTCGACCGCGGCGCGGTCGAGCAGCGAGGCCGCGGTGAAGATCTTGAAGACCGATCCCGGCTCGTAGGCCCCCGTGAAGACGAAGTTGTCCCAGGCCTCGGGCCCCTTCGCGTCGGCGCGCTCGCCCAGGACCGGCGAGTCGGCGGCGGCGAGGATGTCGCCGGTGCGGGGGTCGACGATCAGCACGGCCCCCCCCGCGGCGTGGCAGGTGTCGATGGCCGCGGCGAGCTCCTGCTCGGCGATCAGCTGGAGGTCCGCGTCGATGGTGAGCTTCACGTCGTGCCCGTCCTGCGCCGGCACGATCTCCTGGAACCCGTTCTCGTCCTCCCCTTCGCCCATGATGTAGATCAGGCCCGTGCCCGGCTTCCCCGCCAGCTTCTTGTCGAGCGCGAACTCGAGCCCGGCCATCTGGCGCTTGCCGCCGCTGTCGGGGTTGCAGAAGCCCAGCAGCGAGGCCCCGGCGCCGCCCATCGGGTACGAGCGGTTGAGCAGCGTGTCGAGCTGGACGCCCGGCAGCTGACGCAGCGCGTACAGGGCGCTCCGGTGCAGGACGGCCCGCCCGTCGATCACGACGTACTCGCGGCCGGTCTTGGCCTGCCGCAGGCGGCCGGCGAGCCCGGCGGCGTCCTGCCCGACCAGGGGCGCCATCTTCGCCGCCATCGCGTCGGGATCCTGCTTCTGCAGGAGCCGGCCGGCGACGCCCAGGCGCCAGGACGTGATCGACAGCGCGAGGGAGCGGTCGTGGCGGTCGTAGATGTTGCCCCGCCGGGCCGGCAGCTCCTTCTGGTTCTGCCACTGCCGCAGGGCGCGGGCGAGGTAGTGGTCGTGCTGGAAGACCTGCACCTGGACCAGGCGCAGCGCCAGGATCAGGAAGGGGATGACCGACAGCCGCTGCAGCAGGCGCAGGCGCGAGCGGTCCGCTCCCCGCCGCATCATCGCGAACGATCGGCTGCGGCCGCCGTCGCGACGCGGTCGCCGCTGCCGACCGCCGCCACGACGCGCTGCCACAGCGGCTGCTCGTCGGCGCTCTGCGGGTCGGCCATGACGACGATCAGGCCCGGGGCGTCGGAGCGCTGCAGGCCGAGCTCGCGCTGCGCGCGGTCGAGGATGCGGGCGCGCGACGTCTCGGCGTTCCACTGCTGCTCGAGCAGGCCGAGCTGGGTCTCGAGGTACGCCTTGTCGGCCATGAGCGCCTGCAGGGCCCGGCGCCCGGTCACGATCCCGTTGGACAGCGTGATCAGCGAGGACAGCACGGCCAGGGCGCCCAGGCAGATCGCGGCGGTGACCAGCGGCGTGCGGCCGCGCATCTCGCGGCGGCAGGCCATCGGCCCCGCGTGTCGGCGCAGGGAGGGCTGGCGGCGGCAGGAACGGCCGGGGATCCGGATCGTCAGGTGCATGGTCACAGCCTTTCCGCGGCCCGCAGCTTCGCGCTGCGCGCCCGCGGGTTGGTCCCGACCTCGTCCGCCGCGGGCACCTGCGGCCGGCGGGTCAGGAGCGACAGGGTGCGCCGGTGTCCGCAGATGCAGACCGGCGAGCGCGGCGGGCAGAGGCAGTCGCGGCTCTCGCGCGCGAACCACTGCTTCACCGCGCGGTCTTCCAGCGAGTGGTAGGAGATCACGACCAGGCGGCCGCCCGCGGCCAGCCGCGCCGGCGCCTGTTCCAGGGCGTCCTGCAGGGCGCCGAGCTCGTCGTTGACCGCGATGCGCAGGGCCTGGAAGACGCGGCTGAGCGTCGGGGTGAGCACGGGGCCGCGGCCCACGGCCGAGGCCACGACCTCGCGCACCGCGCCGGTGGTGGCCAGGGGGCCCTCGCGGCGCGCGGCGACCATCGCCGCGGCGATGCGCCGCGAGCGGCGCTCCTCGCCGTAGGTCCACAGCAGCGTGGCCAGCGCGGCCTCGTCCAGGCGGGCCAGCAGGTCCGCCGCCGAGGGGCCGGCCCCCGGGTCGAAGCGCAGGTCCAGGGGCGCGTCGGCGCGGTAGGTGAAACCCTTGGACGGCTCGTCGATCTGCAGGGAGCTGACGCCCAGGTCGAGCAGCAGGCCGTCCGCCTGCGCCCAGCCCGCGGCTGCCAGCGCGCCGGCCAGGTCGCGGAACGAGCGGTGCTGGAAGTGGAAGCGCGCTTCGGCGGCCGCCAGGGCGCGCCCGACGACGCCGGCGTCGGGATCCAGGTCGAGGCCCAGCACCTCGGCGCCCGTGGCCAGCAACGCCCGGGCGTGGCCGCCCTGGCCGAAGGTGCCGTCGATGATGCGCCGGCCCGGGCCGGCGGCCAGCAGCTGCACCGACGCATCGCGCAGCACCGGGATGTGGGCCGGGGAGTTCACGAGGCCCCCGTCCCGCAGTGCGCGGCGGTCGCGGCGACGCGCAGCGCCGCCGGCTCGCCGTACTGGTCGCCGAGGATCAGGATCGCGCGGTGGTAGGGGCGCCAGCCCGCGAGCAGCAGGGTGTGGCCGTAGTCGCGCAGGTGGCGGTTCCAGGCGACGAGGTCGCGCACCGCCCGGAAGTCGAGGTGCTCCAGGCCGCGCCCGTCCAGCACGATGCGGCAGTCCCGGCGCTGCAGGCGCGGCCGGACCGCGGCGACGAGCCGCTGGAGCATGGGGCGGTCCAGAACGCCGGAGAGAGCGACCCGCACGTCACCGTCGCGTTCGCGGATCTCGAAGCCGAGGCCACCCTCAAGAACGTACAGGCGCGGCGGCCGTCGGGTCGACTCTCCCGGCATGGGCTTCCCTTCCCTTCGTCGGCCCGCCCTCCGTGGCGGGCCCAGGCTCCCTCCGACCTCGCGGCCGCCGGTCCGTCGGCGGCGCCTCTTCCGCGGCTCAGCGCCGGAAGCGCAGGAACGTGTCCATGAATTCCTTCGACGGCGCCTCCTGCGCCGGGTTGGTCTCGTCGTAGGCCTGCTTGTCCCACAGCTCGAGGTACTGGCCCATGCCGACCAGGACGATGCGGTCCGAGATGCCGACCTTGCGCAGCGTCTCGACGGGCACCGTGACGCGGCCCTGCTGGTCGGGCACGATGTCGAGGCTCTGGGCGCTGAGCCGGCGGATCTGGTCGCGCCAGTTCTCGTCGCTCCCCTGCTCGAGGGCGGCCGTGAACGACAGGTCCCATTCCTCCCTCGGGTAGAGGGCGAGGCTCTTGGACGTCGCGACCGTCACCACGTACTTCTCGTCCTCGGCCGTGGCCCCCCCGGCCCGGAACCTCGCCGGCAGGTTGAAGCGCCCCTTGCTGTCCACGACGCGCTCCTGCGAGCCCGTGAACGGGGACCTCTTGCGGCTGCCTTCGTGGTTCAGGTCGCTCATGGCCTCTCAGGATCCTGTCGCCGGGGCGTTTCCATCGATCACCACTGGTAACCAATCATCACCAATGAACGCCACCGCACCTTAATCCTTCACCAAAATGGTGTCAAGGGGGTAAGCACGATTTTTCTGAAAATCGTCATCTCGTTGCTGTTGAATCAGTTGGGAGAATCGGCGCGCGCGGGGCGGGTCCGGGTCAGACGCGGGAGGAAAAATCGTCCCGGACGGGGATCAGCAGCCGTCGCCAGGTCAGTCCGGCGACCCGCCGGAAGCGTGCCAGCATGAAGGCGCTGCCCACGGCATAGGCCAGCGACGTGGCCAGCGCGGCCCCCACGGGACCGTGCGCGGGGATCAGCAGCAGGCCCGCGGCGGCGTTGACCGCGAGGGTGACGAGGCTGGCCTGGGTGTTCCAGGCGGCGCGGCCGCGGCCGATGAAATCGCCGGCCAGCACGGCGCCCGGCGCGCAGGCCACGATGCCGGGCAGCAGCGCCCACAGGGGCGGCACCGCCGCGCGGTACGGAGCGCCGAAGACCGGCGCGAGCAGCAGCGGCGCGGCGACCGCCGCCAGGCCCGCGGCCGACGCCGTGGCGATCAGGGCGACCCTCACGGCGCGCGCCGAAGTCGCGGCGCCCGCCCTGCCGTCGGGCGCCGCCGCCGACCAGACCAGCAGGGGCTGCAGCGCGCTCGGCAGCAGCCAGAGCACCTCGCCGATCATCACGGCCACCGAGTACACGCCCGCCGCCTGCGCGCCGTGCCACGCCGCGACCAGGGCCAGGGCCAGCCGCATGTGCAGCAGCGAGACGACCGCCGACAGCTGCCCCTGCCAGCCGGCCTTCAACAGGAAGGGCAACCCGTCGGCCCGCGGCAGCGGTGCGCCGTCGGCGGCGCGGCCGGGGTCGCGCGCCGGGGCGGGTCCCGCGGCGCGGGCGGCCAGCACGGCGAACACCGCGGCGCCGGCGAGCTGGCTGGCGGCGAAGACGGTCAGGGCGGCGGCGAGGCCGAACGCGCCGGCGGCGAGCGCCGCCGCCAGCAGGGCCAGCTGCAGCAGGCCGCGCCCCAGGTTCACGGCGGTGCCCGCGCGCAGCCGGCCCAGGGCCAGCAGGTCGTAGGCGAGGATGTCGGTGAGCACCAGGGCCGCGAGCGCGACGGCCATCGCCGCGGCGGTCGCCGGGCTCCAGCCCAGCCGCAGGGCGAGCGCCGCGCCCGTGCCGGTCCGCCAGGCGAGCGCGCCCAGGGCGGCGACCGCGAGCGCCGCCGCGACGGTCCACAGCGCCTGGACCCGCAGCAGGGAGCGCGCCGCGTCCGGGCGGCGCCGGATCGCCGGCACCGCGGCCAGCCCCACGCCGCCGTTGACGGCGGCGGCGACGAACATCAGCAGCGTGATGCCCAGCGCGTAGCGTCCCTGGTCGTCGGGGCCGAGCGCGCGCGCGACCACCAGCCCGGCGCCCGCGCCGGCGGCGGCCTGGCCCAGCCGCAGCACGAGCACGGCCGCGCCCTCGCGCAGGAGCTTCACGGTCGCCCTCCCCGCCCCAGCGCCAGCGCCGCGGCCGCGAGGCGCGACGTCCGCCGCCACATCGCGCGCTCCAGCGTCAGGGCGCCCAGCAGTTCCTTGAACTGCGCCACGCCCTGCTGGCCGCCGTGGCCGCCGAGATCCAGCCGCGACGCCCCGCGCCGGCAGGCCTCCTCCAGATCGGCCCAGACCAGCAGGGTCGCCGGGAACACGTCGTGCGGGTCCTCGACCGTGGAGCCGACCCAGGCGGTCACCGTGCCGCCGGCCTCCAGGCAGAGGTGGGCGCCCAGCAGGACGCCCTCGCGGCGGACGGTGGTGCAGTAGACGCGGCCGCCGCCGTCGGCGAGCAGCCCGCGCAGCAGCGCGGCCGGGAGCGGGCGCGCGCCCCAGCGCCGCGACGCCGCGTGGTAGATCGGCAGGAACTCGTCGATCACCGCGGGCTCGGAGGTGACCGCCGTCGCGCAGCCGCGCCGCAGGGAGCGGTTGCGTTCGTTGCGGCGGTTCTTCTTCAGCAGGTGCGCCTCCACGTGCTCGAGCCCCTGCGCCAGCGGGAAGTAGGCCACGGGCACCGCCGTGCGTCGGAAACCAGCGGCGGCGAGCGACGCCGCGACGTCGTCCGCGGCGGGGCCTTCGGCGTGCAGCGTCGCGGCCAGGGCGAGCGGCGCGCGGGCGGCGGCGGTCCAGGCGCCCAGCAGGGCCGCCAGGACGTCGCGCCGGCGGGCGGGGTCGAGGTCGGGGTGCAGCAGCAGGTCGCAGGGGACGCCGGCGTGGTGCGCCTCCAGCGTGCGCAAGGGGCCGCGCGCGGTCTCCAGCCAGCCGAGGCCGCCGACGGCCTCCCCGGCTTCGGCGACGGTCGCCCACACGCCCGTGCGCCGCGGCAGGTGGTCGCAGAGCGCCGCGGTCCAGAAGCCGGCGCCCGCGAGGCCGCCGCCGCAGGCGGCGCGCAGGCGCCGCCACGACGGTCCCGGCCTTGCTCCCCGTTCGAAGTCGAGGACCACCGCGGGTCGCGTCATGCTCCCCCTCAGCGGACCAGGGCCAGCGGCAGCACGCGGACCTGTCCGTCCAGTTCCACGCGCACGAGGTACGTCCCGGTCGCCGCGGCACCGCCGGTGAGGTTGCTCCCGTTCCAGAACGCCGCGTCGGCCGCGACGTGGCGGTCGCGGTACACCAGCTGGCCTTCGATCGTGTAGATCTCCACCAGCGCGCCGCCGGTGATCGCCAGCGGCGTCGCGACGGTCTCGGCGACGACGCCGCCGAGGCGCAGCCCCGCGTGCTCGCCGACCAGCAGCGGGTTCGGGTAGAGGAAGAGCGGCGCGAGCGGCCCTTCTTCCGCGCCGCCTTCGCGTTCGATGGTCACCAGCACGGCGCCGCCCGCGGCGCCGGCGAGCAGGCGCAGGCCCGTGGCGTCGGTCACGAGCTCGCGCACCGGCCCCTGCGGGGTGCCGGCCACGATGTCCGCCGTGTAGTAGGCGCCCAGCCCGTAGCTCGCGAACTCGGCGGCGTTGGTGAAGGGATCGACCAGCACCGCGCCGTCGCGGATCCGCACGCGCTCGAGCCCGGCGTCGTGGCCGACCCACACGTCGCCGTTGCCGTCGATCTCCACGTCCAGCAGCGTGCCCTGGAGCAGGCCGGGCGTCTCGCTGTCGACCTTGGCCCGCAGCGAGCGCACCAGGGTCATGTCCAGCGTGTCGTCGTCGTAGGTCCGGTAGGAGAGCTGGGCCAGGCCGCTGCCGCCGCCGACCCAGACGGTGCCGTCCGGGGCGACGTCGACCGCGCGCACGCTGTCGAACTCGAAGCTGGAGTCGGACACCACGGCCGGCGGCGTCCAGATGTCGTCGTCCTGATCGGTCCAGGTCAGTTCGGCGCCGGCGCCGGCCGCGCCGTTGACGTCCCAGAGCACCAGGCCCACGCCGGTCACCGCGAACCAGACCTTGTCGCGGCCGTCGATCACGGCGTCGAAGACGACGCCGCCGCCCAGGCCGGTGTTGTCGGTCGGCAGGCGGATCCAGGACGCCGGGTCGCGCCAGTGGTCGGGATCGACCAGCACGTCGACGCCGTCGCGGTCGCTCAGCAGCAGCACGGGCCCTTCCGGGTGGTGCACGATGCGCACGATGCGGCGCGTGGACAGCGGCGAGTTGTCGGGCGTCAGGTGGTCCATGTCGGGGATCCCGGGGCGGTAGCGGATCACGCCGGTCTGGAACTGCGTGAACCACATCTCGCCGTCGGGGCGGACCGTGAGCGCGAGCACGCCGCCGTCGAAGTTGAACAGCCCCACCGAGTCCGCCGCCGCGGCGGCGAGGCCGGCGATCTGCGTCCACGCGAAGCCGTCGCGCGAGGCGATGCCGCCGCCCTGCCGCGAACCGAACCAGGGCACGCCCGCGGCGTCGAAGGCGACGCCGTCGACCGAGGTGAACAGCAGCTCGTCCGACGTGATCCGGTTCCAACCGTCGCCGATGCGGCTGGCCACGAACGAGCGGGCCGCCTTGAGGTTCGCGGGCTCGGGGCGCCACAGTCCGGCGCACCAGAGGCGGTCGGTGCCCTCCAGGGCGTGCACGGCCGCTTCGGGGGCGTCGATGGCCTGCCAGGCCGCGCCGTCCCAGCGATGCAGGCGGTCGGCGGTGCCGGCCGCCTCGACCAGGGCCCAGGCCTCGCCGCCGACGTCGGCCAGGTCGGTCACCAGCAGGGCCAGATCGCCCAGCCGCGACCAGGCCCCGTCCGCCTCGCTCCACATCCAGACGCCGTTGCCCGCGCCGGCCAGCAGGCCCAGCCCCGGCACCTTCCGCAGCGTGAACACCGCCTGCGGGCCGATGCCGGCGCTGGCGTCGCTGACCGCGTTGTTGCGCTGCAGCGAGACGCCGCCCGCGGTCGCGATCCACAGGTCGCCGCCGTCGAGCAGCAGGTCCAGGATGACGTTGCTCACCAGGCCGGGCGTGTTCGTCGTGGTCATCACGCCGCCGGGCAGGCCGCCGCTGATCACGCCCACGCCCCCGTCCAGCAGCCCGTAGTAGACCCGCTCCTGGTTGGCGGCGACGGCCGTCAGCGCGAGGTCCGACCCCAGGTTGGTCACGCGGCGGAACCGCGGCGCGAGCGGGTCGGGGTCGACCTGCGTCAGGCCCGCCCCCTGGCAGGCCACCCAGAGGTGGGTGCCGCTCCAGGCCAGGTCGGTGATGCGGTCGCCGGCGAGACCGTCGACCGCTCCCCAGCGCCCGACGATGCCGCCGTCGGCGTTCATCACCAGCACGCCCCCCTCGGCGAGGCCGCCGAACAGCCGACCGTCGGCCGCCAGCAGCGCGACGCAGTCCTGGGCGCTCAGGACGGTTTGCAGGCGGACCGACTGCGCGGCCGCGCGGGGCGCGGCGGCGACGGCGAACAGCGCCGCGACGAGCAGCGTCGGAACGAGAGCGCGGCCGATCGGGTGTTGGCTCTTCACGGGTTCTCCTGTTCGGTGGTCCCACGTTCGAGTCGGGCGATGCCGGCCGGGTCGTGCAGGGCGCGGCGGAGGCGGGTCAGGCCGCTGCCCGCCCAGGCGCCGCTCAGGCCGGCGACGGGCGGCTCCAGCCGCCAGGGATCGCCGGCGGCGCCGGGGGGCGGCGGCGTCCTGCCGGGCCCGCTGGGCACGAGCGGATCCCCGGCGAGGGCCAGCCGCCCGAGGATCAGGGCCCGGGCCAGGGCCGGCTGCCGCCACAGGCCGGCGGGCCGGCCGTCGCGGCCGCAGGTCAGGCGCCAGGTTCGCGCCAGCGATTCCTCGCCGGCTGGCGCCGCGCGGAAATCCCGGACCGACCCGCCGCGGGTCAGCCGAGCCAACCCCGCCGCGGGGGCGCTCACCGTCAGCAGCAGCAGCCCCAGCGCCGCGGCGGCGAGCCGCCGCGCGACGCCCAGGGCGGGGCGCACCGGGCCGGGGTCCAGCACGGCGCTCGCGGCGCCGCCGAACTCCTCGGGGCGGGCGCCCGCCTGCAGCAGCGCCGCGGCGTCCACGCGCCAGCGCAGGCGGACGCGGCGGCGGCGCAGCAGGGCCAAGGCCCGCAGCTCGGACGCCTCCCCCGTCGGCCAGCGCCAGAAGACGACCTGCGCGATGCGGTAGCGCTCCGCGACATCGACGACGTCCGCGGGAGCGCCGAGGCGGGGCACGCCGGGCAGCGCCGCCGCCGTCCCCTCCGACGCCGCTTCGGGGCCGAGGTAGCCGACGGCGTCCAGGCCGCAGCTGCGCGGATCCGGCCCGCACCGCAGCCAGGCCGCCACGTCGGCGACCGGCCCGACCAGCAGCGTGCGCTCCAGCGACAGGTAACCGCGTTCCATCCGCCGCCGCAACGCCAGGAAGGCCGATTCCGTCAGCAGCAGCGAGCCCAGCAGCAGCGGCCAGAACAGCAGCAGCACCACCCGGCTGTAGACGTGCTGGTGGCTCATGTAGGTGCTCGCCCACAGCAGCAGGGTGACCGCGGCGACCTGCTGCATCCGGTCCCCCGCGCGCGGGGCGCGCCCGCGGGCGCCGCGGCGGTAGCGCCCCAGCAGCAGGAAGCCGAGGCTCGTCAGCAGGTTCGCGAACACGAACAGGGGCCGGTACCAGGCGAGCGGCAGCAGCGGCTCGTCGAACCACGGGTTCAGCATGCCGCGCAGCCCGTAGGCGGCCAGCAGCGACAGGTTGAGCGCCGCGAGGTCGGTCAGCCAGAAGGCGAAGGTGCCCAGGGGGTCGCGCCAGCGCTTGAGCAGGTAGACCAGCAGCCCCCACTTCTCGTAGAACGAGATCAGGCTGCCCAGGTGCAGCCAGAAGCTGCGGCGCATCGGGCCGCCCGCGCTGTCGCGCCGGTGCCGGTGGACGAAGCGGGACTCCGGGGCGTAGAGCACGTCGTAGCCGGCCTGCCCCATCCGGTAGCACCAGTCGACGTCCTCGAAGTAGAGGAAGAAGCGCTCGTCCATGGCGCCGACGCGGGCCACGGCCTCGCGGCGGACCAGCACGCAGCCGCCGATGACCCAGTCCACGGGCCGCGTCGTGCGGTGGTCGAAGTCGCGCATGAGGTGGCGGGCCACGGCGCGGGAGTCCGGCGCGAGCCGCCCCAGGAACGTGCGCCGCATCAGCAGCGTGCCGAGCGTGTAGAAGCGCCGGCAGGACTCCTGGATCGTGCCGTCCTCGTTCAGCAGCTGCGGGCCCAGCAGCCCGGCCCGGGGGTGCGCCTCGGCGGCGCGCAGCAGCGCGTCGATCGCGCCCGGCTGCGCCGCGACGTCGGGGTTGAGCAGCAGCGTGAATTCCGCGTCGACGGCCTTCATCCCGGCGTTGCAGCCGCGCGCGTAGCCCTCGTTGCGGGCGTTCATGAGCCAGCGCGCGCCGGGGTGCGCCGCGCGGACGGCGGCGAGGCCCGGGTCGGTCGACGCGTTGTCCACGACCGTCACCGCGTGCTCGCAGGACGGGGGGCAGCGCACCAGCGCGTCCAGGCAGCGGCCGAGGTCGCCGCTGGTGTTGAAGTGGACGATGACGACCGAGAGCTTCAAGCCGCTCCTCCGGGGCCGCGCGGTTCCCGCCGCAGCCGCAGGGCCCAGACCATCCACATCGCTTCCCAGACGATCCGCTTGGACATCTTCGAGACGCCGACCTGGCGGTCGACGAACATGATCGGGATCTCCTTGATGCGGAAGCGCCGCCGCCAGCAGTGGTAGTTCATCTCGATCTGGAAGGAGTAGCCGTCGCTCTTGATGCGCGCCAGCGGCAGGGCCGCGAGCACCTCGCGCCGGAAGCACTTGAAGCCGCCCGTGGAGTCCTTGATGGGCATGCCCGTGACCCGGCGGGCGTAGATGTTCGCGCCGACGCTCAGGATCACCCGGCGCAGCGGCCAGTTGACGACGGTGATGCCGTAGAGGTAGCGGCTGCCGAGCACGACGTCGTGGTCCTTGATCTCCTGCAGGAAGGTGTCGATGGCCGCGGGGTCGTGGCTGAAGTCGGCGTCCATCTCGAAGACGGCCTCGGCGTCGGTGTTGGCCAGGACCCACTGGAAGCCGGCGATGTAGGCCGCGCCCAGCCCCGCCTTGCCGGGCCGCTCGAGCATCCGGACGCGCCCGCCGTAGTCGGGCAGCGCCTTGACCACGGCCGCGGTCCCGTCCGGCGAGTTGTCGTCGACGACCAGGACCGAGAGGTCCGGGTCGCGGGCCAGGACCGCCGGCACGATGCGGCCGATGTTGTCGGCCTCGTTGTAGGTCGGGATGACGACCACGCACTTCACGACGCCACCTCGCTGCGCATCAAGCCTCGCCCTCTGTCCCGCCCGCGAAACGGCGCCGCAGCGCGGGCACCGAACCGGCGACCGCCAGGGCCAGGAGCAGGACCACCCCGCAGACCGTCAGCGCGAGGCCGCGGCGCAGGGCCGGGTCCCGGTAGACGAAGCGGACCTCGTGCTCGCCGGCCGGCAGGGCGACCGCCCGCAGCATGTGGTCGGCGACGAGCAGCGTCGCCGGCGCCCCGTCGACGGTCACGGACCAGCCGGGCAGCCACAGGTCGGCCAGCACGAGCACCGACGGCGCGGGCGGCGCGGCCCGCAGCACGACCTCGTTGAGCTCGTCGCGCACGTACGCGACCGCCGGCAGCGCCTGCGCGACGGCCACCGGCGCGGGCGACGGCGCGCGGTCCAGCAGCACGCGGCGCGCGACGGGTTCGCGGCCGGCCTGCAGGCGGTCCAGGAACCCGGCCAGGTCGCCGGAGACCGGCGCCCACTCGCCCACCAGGCGGGCGCGCGGCAGCGCGCTGAGGTTGCGGTAGAGCGTGGAATCGCCCGCCATCACGGGACCCGCTTCGATGTCGGCGCCGAGCTCCGCCAGCGCCGGCAGGGCTTGCGGCGGCAGGAGCCCGTCGAGCATCAGGTAGCGCCCGCCGAGCCAGGCGGCGACGCGGCCGGCGGGGTGCGACGGATCCAGGACCCGCGCCCGCGCGGCCTCGGCGGCGGCCGGCTTCGCCGCTTGGTACCCGCCCAGGGAACGCAGGCCCGCCGGCATCCCGCCGTTGTGCTGCGCCAGGGAACCGAGCGGCCAGACCCGCTCGTGGCCGACGAACTGCGCCACCTCGACCAGGAAGGGGTCCGCGCGGAACGTCGCGCGCGGCGCGGCCTGCCGGACGAGATCGCCGGCCGGCACCAGGGAGGCGCCGCCGTCGGCCCGGCGGGCGAGCTGCTGCAACCCGCGCTCGGGATGCGTGATCCGCCCCGCCACGCCGAGCAGGTCCACCGCCACGAGCGCCAGCAGGACCCAGGGCCACCAGGCGCGCCGGGCCGGCGTCCGGCGCGCCGCGAACACGGTGGCGGCGCCGGCGGCGACCAGCAGCAGGCCGATGCGCAGCAGGTCGGCCTGCTGCAGGCTCCAGGCCGCGGCCAGCGCCTCGGGCGCGGGTGCGCCCCGGCCCGCCGCGGCGGCCAGGCTCGCGAGCTGCGAGGCGTGCAGGCCCTTGCCCGGCCCCAGCGCGCCCAGGAGCGAAGCGGCGCCGAGCCCCAGCCAGACCCAGGCCAGGCGGCGCGGCGCGCGCGCGCCGGCGGCGGCGCCGTGCAGGGCGGCCAGGCCGTGGGCCGCCAGGACCGCCAGCGCGAACCCCGTCACCGCCAGGATCATCACCGGGATGCGGAACTTGTTGAAGTACGGCAGCAGGTGGTAGAGCGGGCCGTACAGCACCGGGAAGAAGCGCCCGCAGGCGACCAGCAGCGACAGCACGGCGATCGCCGCCAGCGCGCGTTGCGGCCAGCGCGGCGCGGCCCAGGCGCCGAGCGCCGCCAGCGTCAGCAGCAGCCAGCCGAAGTAGTTGGGGTAGTCCGTGAACGGCATGAAGCCCTGGTAGGTGCCCAGCCCGAAACCGGCGGCCGCGGGCTGGACCAGGGTCGGGAACTCCCGCGGGTGCAGGCTCCAGCCGGTGGCGTACTCGTAGCTGGCGCCCCCGCCCTCGGCGGACCCGCGCACCGACCAGCCGGCGTAATCGCGCGTCGGCAGCAGCTGGACGGCGCCGATCAGGAACGCCGTCACCAGGGCGACGCCGATCGCGGCGGTCGGCCGCCAGGGCCAGCGCTGCGCGCCGTCGGCGCGGCGGCGGCGGGCCGCCAGCACGGCGATCCACTTGCCCAGCAGCAGGACGCCCACGCACAGCAGCGTGTAGTAGAGGATCTGGGGGTGCCCGCGCAGGACCTGCAACCCGACGGCCAGCGCCAGCAGCGCGGCCCGTCGGCGGCCCTTCCCCTCCAGCAGGTCCAGGCAGACGCCCACGACCCAGGGCAGGTACATGGCCGTCACCAGCTTGCTGCCGTGGCCGTGCACGCCCCAGGCCACGACGTTGGGCTGCAGCAGCCAGACCGCCGCGCCCAACAGCCGCGCCGGCAGGGGCAGCCCCCAGCGGCCCAGCAGCCAGACCATGCCGGCGCCGCCGAACAGCAGGTGCGCCAGCATCCAGGTCAAGGGCGGGAAGCCGAGGTGGTCCTGCAGGAAGGTCAGCACCTCGCCGGGAGGGTAGACGAAACGGGTGTACGCCAGCGAACCGAAGGTCGGCATCCCGGCGAACAGGTAGGGGTTCCACTGGGGGTAGACGCCGCGGGCGAGGGAGGCGTCGCCGACGATCGTGAACAGCGCGGCGTTCTCGGCGTCGCTGCTGCCGAAGACCCGGCCCTGCAGCAGAGGCTCGGGATAGAGCAGCCCCAGCATCACCAGCAGGGCCAGGGCGATCCCTCCGGTCCGCAGCAGGCGGAGACGCGGGCCGGTCCCGGGGCCGGGACGGTCGTGGTTGGCGCGCACGTGGTTCCCTTTCGGATGCGGCGTGGCCGCGACGTCGTTCCGCATCAGGATATCATCCGGCGGCCGCGGGCGTCCACTCCCGAGAAACGGTCAAACCCGCGGAGCGACAGGGGGTTCCGTGGGTCGGCCCGCCAGCTCGTCCAGGGCGCCCATCAGGACGGCGCTGGCGACGGCGGGCCTCCCCTGCCACAGGTGCCAGACGGCGTGCCCGGCGAAGTAGGCCGCCTGGCAGGGCCACAGCGCCGCGCGCGCCGCTCCGCGCCAGTGGCGCCGCAGCAGGCGGACGTGGCTGCGGCTGCGCAGGTAGGCCTTGCGGGGCGACCAGGCGCCGACCGAGGCGCTGACCTTGTGCAGGATCAGGGACCGCGGGACGTGCAGGATCAGGCCGCCCGCGGCCCGCAGGCGCAGGCAGTAGTCGGTGTCCTCGCCGTAGAAGGTGTAGGCCTCGTCCAGTTCCGGCACGGCCGCCAGGGCCCGCCGCGTCAGCAGCAGCGCGCAGCCCGTCCCGTATTCCACGAACCGCTCGTCCAGCGGCCGCCGGCCCGCGGCCTGGCGGATGCCCTGGTGCCCCACCCAGCCGGTGTAGCGGCCGACCCGCCCGCCGTCGTACCAGATGCGCCAGGGTTCGTCGGCGAAGCAGATGCGCGGCGTGGCCGCCCAGGCCCGCGGCTCGCGGTCGGCCGCCGCCACGAGCCGGGCGAGGCTGCCCTGCGGCACGATGGTGTCGTTGTTGAGCAGCAGCGTGTAATCCGCGCCCCCGGTCGCGAGCAGGTGCCGCAGGCCGAGGTTGTTGCCGCCCGCCCAGTAGCGGTTGCGGTCCGAGATGACGAGTTCGACCGAGGGGAAGGCGTCGCGGCAGAACCGGACCGAGTCGTCGCTCGACGCGTTGTCGACCACGACGATGCGCAGGGGGTCGTAGCCGTCGGCGAGCAGGGACCCGATGCACTCGGGCAGATGGTCCCGGCCGTTCCAGTTGACGACGACCACCGCCAGGGACGGCGGCGGCGTCCCCGTGGTGCCGGGGGTGTCAGTGGCGGCGACGGACACGGTAGCCGGTCTCGGGATGATGGCCCGCCACCACGAGTTCGGCGATCAGGCCGAGGCTGACGAACTGGACCGCGACGATGACCAGGCCCGCGCCCAGCAGCATCAGCGGCCGCACGCGCAGGCCGTGGCCCAGCGCCCACTGCACGACGAACCAGGCCAGGATCGCGCCGCCGACCGCGAAGCTGGCCGCGCCGATCCGCCCGAACAGGTGCAGCGGCGACGCGGAGCGCGAGCTGAGGAACATCAGGGTCAGCAGGTCCAGGAAGCCGTTGAGGAAGCGGGCCGGGCCGTACTTGGTGACGCCGTGGCGGCGGCGGTGGTGCCGCACGGGGATCTCGGTCACGCGGAACCCCTCGCGGTAGGCCTGCGCCGGGATGTAGCGGTGCATCTCGCCGTAGAGGCGCACGGCCTCGACGACCTCGCGGCGGTAGGCCTTCAGGCCGCAGTTGTAGTCGTGCAGGCGCAGCCCCACGGCGCGGCTGGTGACCGCGTTGAAGAACCGCGACGAGGTGTTCTTGACGAAGCCGTCCTTGCGGTCCTGCTTCCAGCCCGAGACGAGGTCGTAGCCCTCCTCCAGCTTCGCCACCAGGTGCGGGATCTCCGCGGGGTCGTCCTGCAGGTCGGCGTCCATGGTGATCACGTAGCGGCCGGCGGCGGCCGCGAAGCCGGCCGCCAGGGCGGCGGCCTTGCCGTGGTTGCGCGTGAACTCCAGGCCGCGGACGCGGGGGTCGGCGGCGTGCAGGCGCTCGAGCACGGCGGGCGTGTCGTCGGTGCTGCCGTCGTCGACGATCCACACCTCGTGCGACAGGCCGGCCGCGGCGGCCGCGTCCGCGATGCGCGCCACCAGTTCGGGCAGCGAGTCCGCCTCGTTCAGGGCGGGCACCACCACCGAGAGGTCGGGCCGGACGTCAGGCATGTCCCCTCCTGCGGGCGGCGACCCAGAGCACCTCGCGGCGCAGCCCCTCGCCGAAGGGGACCCGCGCCACGTAGCCGATCTCGTCGCGGATGCGGCCGGGGTCGGCCCAGGTGTCGCGCACGTCGCCCTTCTCGACCGGCACGTGCTCGATCCGCACCTCGAGCCCGGGCGCCGCCTCGCGCAGCAGGTCGCGCATGGTCGCCAGGGCCTCGTCCAGCCGGACGCGCGAGCCGCCGCCGACGTTGTACACGGCCCAGGGGCCCGGGGCCCCGACCGCCAGCAGGTTCGCCTCGACGGCGTCCGCCACGTAGGTGAAGTCCCGGGTCTGGGAACCGTCGCCGAAGACGATCCAGGGCCGCCCGTCGAAGGCCGCCTCGAGGAACTTGCGGAAGGCCATGTCGGGCCGCTGGCGCGGGCCGTAGACGGTGAAGTAGCGCAGGGACGTGGTCGGCACGCCGTGGTTGGCGCTGTAGAGCACGCAGAGGTGCTCGGCCGCCAGCTTGGTCACGCCGTACGGGGAGAACGGCTGCGGCAGGGCGCGCTCGGTCACCGGCAGGTCGAGGCGGTCGCCGTAGACCGAACTCGAGCTGGAGTAGACGAAGCGGGCGAGGTCCGGCGCCACCCGCGGGTGCCGGCAGGCCTCCAGCAGGCGCTGGGTGGCGGCCAGGTTGCGGGCCAGGTAGTCGCCGAACGACCGGCCCCAGCTGGCGCGCACGCCGGCCTGGGCGGCCAGGTGGAACACGGCGCGGCTGCCGGCGAGCAGGTCGACCGCGTCGAGGTCGTTCAGGTCGGCGTGGCGGAAGGCGAAGCCCGGCCTCGCCAGCAGCGGCGCCAGGTTCTCGCGCTTGAGCGCCGGGTCGTAGTAGTCGTTCAGCGAATCGACGCCGACGACCTCGCAGCCGCGGTCCAGCAGGGCCTCGGCGAGGTGGCTGCCGATGAAGCCGGCGCAGCCGGTCACCACGACGCGCGCGCCGGCGGGCAGGCCCGCGGCGCCCGTCACGGCGCTTCCCCGGCGCCGCCCTGGGCGCGCAGCGCGTCGAGCTGGCGGCGGGCCGCGGCGTCCTGCGGGTCGTCGCGCAGGCGCTGCTCCATCCAGGCGGTCGCCGTGGCGTTCTCGCCCCGCTGCACCATGGCCTGGACCAGCTGCGGGATCATGGCCTGCTCGTCCTTGGGCGGGATCGCCCCGTGGAGACGCTGGACGTGGGCGACGGCGTCGCGGGCGCGCCCGCGCTCGATCAGCACCATGGGGTAGATGTCGGTCACCATCGGGAACGTGGGGTCGAAGCTGCTGGCCAGCTCGAAGGCGTGCTCCGCCTTGGCGATCATCTCGTCGTAGACGGCGTCGGTGGCGTCGGGCGCCTGCGCCTTCATGATGTAGTCGTAGCCCGCGCGGATCAGGCCCGCCGGGTAGTTGCCCAGCAGGTTCTCGGAGTTGCGGTCGAAATAGACGTCCTCGCGGTGGCGGCCGTTGTGCCGCCACAGGCCGTCGAAGCGCCAGTCGCGCTCGCCCAGGACCTCGCGGACCTCGCCCTCGGGGGTCGGGTTCCGCGGCAGGTCGTTCTGCGCGCGGAACTCGGTGCGGCGGCGTTCCGAGTCGCCGTCCAGGGTGGCGCTGAAGTCGTAGATCCCGTAGCAGTTCGCCAGCAGGCGGTCGCTGTCGACCGTGGGCATGCCGTCGGTCCCCTTGACCCCCGTGAAGCGGTACGCCAGCCCCTCCATCTGGAGCATGGTGAAGTAGCGGGCCATGTTCTCCTGGGGGATGGTCACCGCGAAGAAGACCGGGCGCTGGCCGCGGTTCTGGATGATGTCGTGCACGATGTAGTCGCGCACGTACACGACCTCCCGCCGCCCCGTGTCGGGGTCCTCGTAGAGGACCGGCCGCAGCTGCTCGACCTGCGTGTCGTCGTAGGAGACGGGCATCGGCGGGTTGCGGCGCTTCATCTGCTTGATGTACCAGGGCAGGTTGATCAGCGCCAGGTTGACGACCGTGACGTCGCGCCGGAAACCCTCCACCTCCTGCAGGTACCACAGAGGGTAGGTGTCGTTGTCGCCGTTGGTGAAGACGATGGCGCCGGGATCCAGCCCGGCCAGGAGGTTCCAGGCGTACTCGTGGGCCACGCGGTTCTCGGAGCGGTCGTGCGTGTACCACTTCGCGCTGCCGGGGGCGAGCGCCGGCAGGGCCGCGACCAGGACCAGGGCCGCGGCCGTCCCGGCCGCCGCCCGGCCGATGCGGGCCGGCGGCGGGTTGCGGGCCCCGCGCGCCGCGAGCGGCCCGCAGAGGTAGCGCAGCAGCGCCGCGGCGCCCAGGCCGATGAACAGCGCGAAGAACATGAACCCGGTCGCGTAGAAGTAGTCGCGCGCGCGGACCTCGTTGTCCGAGAAGTTCAGGTAGAGGTTCAGGATGTCGGCGTTGATCAGGTAGTTCACCAGCAGCATCCAGAACCAGGGCCGGCTGCGGAAGTAGCCGTGGATCGCCCCGAGCAGGCCCAGGAAGATCGGCACCAGGATCGTCAGCAGGCGCGTCAGGCGCAGCGAGCCGAGGTCCAGGAAGCTGAACTGGTCCAGCAGGAAGCCGTAGTAGTAGCGGACCTGCCACCAGAGATCGGCCCGGCGCACCAGCGGGTCGATGGGCGGGTACTGCTCGCGGCGCAGCACCGACATCAGGGTCTGGAAGGTGTCGGGCTGCGTGTTGTTGAGGGCCGGGTCGAGGCCGGCGCGGATCAGCAGGATCAGGTGGACGCTCAGGCCGAGCAGGAACACGCCGCAGCCGATCAGGATGAAGGGCTTGCCGCCGAAGGCGCGCCAGACCGCGTAGGCCAGCAGCAGGACGAGGCCGCCGATGATCACGACGTCGTCCTTGACCATCGTCGAGAGCAGGAACAGGCCGAGGCCGACGCTGACGCCCATGAGATCCACCAGCGCCAGACGGCGCCCGCGCGCCAGCAGGATCAGCAGGAAGATCCCCGGGTAGACCAGCAGCGTGCCCAGGTGGAAGCCGACCCCCAGGCCCAGCAGGTAGATGACGAGGTACAGCAGCCGGTCGCTGTGCGCCTCGGCCCGCAGGTCGTACCACTTCACGCCGAGCCAGGTCAGGAAGGCCACGACGAAGGCCGCCAGGCCGTACACCTCGGCCTCGACGGCGTTGTTCCAGTAGGTCTCGCTGAACAGCAGGAACAGCGCGCCCACCACGCCGCCGGCGTGGGGCAGCCAGCCGCCGTCGGGGTCCGCGCGCCGGGCGATGTCCTGGATCGTCAGGTAGAGGAACACCAGGGCCAGGGCGCTGAAGAAGGCCGACATGAAGTTGACCGCCGCCGCGGTGCCGGCCAGCGGCGCGAGCAGGATGTCGAAGAAGCGCCCCACCAGGACGTAGAGCGGGGTGCCGGGCTGGTGCGGGACGCCCATGATGTGGGCGGTGGTGATGTACTCGCCGCAGTCCCAGAAGCTCAGCGTCGGCGACAGGGTCAGGCAGTAGACGATCGTCGCGAGGACGAAGATGCCCGTCGCGATCAGGAACGTCGGGCGGCGGTACCAGTCGGGTGCCAGCATGGAGTTCCTCGGATTGGGGTTCCGGCGCGCGGGACGCGCCAATCTAGCACACGGGCCGCAGGGCAACAACCCCGCGCGGGGCGCGGTTCCCCGCCCGCGGCGGCGCCGCTCAGGCGCCCCGGGGCCGGCGCCGGGGGCCGGCCAGGAAGAGCACGCCGCCCGCGAGGCTGACCGCGACCATCAGCGCGTAGGCCAGGAACTCCATGGCCACGGCGTCGGCCTCGGTCGGCACCACGCCGGCCGCCACGAACAGCTCCGCGGCGGCCAGCTCGCGCACGCCCAGGCCGTTGATGCTCACCGGCAGGGAGATCAGGATCCCCAGCAGGGGCACCAGCACGAACAGCTGCAGCACGCGGCCCGTGTCCAGGGCGAGGCCCAGGCCGAGCGCCACCAGCAGGTGGGTCGCCACCCGCATGGCCTGCACGAGCAGGGACCACGCCAGCAGCCGCCCCAGCCAGGCCCGCCGGGCGCGGTAGGCCCGGAACTCGGTCAGCATCGCGCCGAGGCCCGCGGCGGCCCGCCGCCAGCGAACGGCGTCCAGGGCGCGGACCGCCAGCCCCGAGAGCCGGCGCGAGAAGAGCACGGCGAAGGCGACGCCCCAGGCCGCCAGCGCCAGCCACAGCGGCAGCGTCGGCGGCACGCGGACACCCGCCGCCACCGCGGTCGGGACCGCCAGCAGCGCCAGCAGCGTCAGCGCCAGCAGCCCCAGCAGGCGGTCCAGGAGGGTCGCGCCCAGCACCGCGGCGGTGCGGCCCTCGCGCCGTCCCAGGTCGACGACCTTGTAGGCGTCGCCGCCCACGTTGCCCAGCAGGAAGTTGTTGAAGAAGAGCCCGACGAAGCTCAGGCGGACCGCCTCGCCGACGGTCACCCGCAGCCCCGTGCCGCGCAGGATCCAGGCCCACTGCAGGGCGCCGCAGACCGCCGACAGCGCGAACAGGCAGCCCGACAGCGCGAGCCAGGGCCACTGCGGGGCCGCCACCGCCGCGCGCAGGGTCGACCAGGACAGCGGGCGGTAGGCGAACAGGAACGCCACCAGCGCGAGGCTGACCCCCGCCTTCAGCAGCGTCGCCTGGCGGGGGCGCCTCACGCCCGGGCCCTTCCCGCGGCCGCCTCGGCGAACAGCGCCAGCGACTCGCGCACGCAGCGCTCCCAGCTGAAGGTGCCGGCCCAGTCGCGGGCGGCCGCGCTCATCGCGCGCCAGCGCTCGCCGTCGCGCAGCAGGGCGACGGCGGCGGCGGCCATGGCCGCGTCGTCGCCGTAGGGCACCAGCCGGCCCGTCACGCCGTCGCGCACCGAATCGCGCAGCCCGGGCCGGTCGCTCGCGACGGTCGGCAGCCCGCAGGCGGCGGCCTCGATGACCGTCAGCCCCCAGCCCTCCTTGGGGCTGGGGTTCAGGAAGAGCCGGGCCCGGTGCAGCGTCGCGGCCAGCTCGGCGTCCGGGAGGTAGCCGGCGAAATCCACGTCGCCGCCGAGGTCCAGGCGGGCGGCCAGTCGGCGCAGGCGGGGCTCGTCCGGGCCGCGGCCCATCACCACGAGCCGGGCGCCCGGGATCTCGCGGCGCACGCGCGCGAAGGCGCGCAGCGCCACGTCCACGCTCTTGTAGCGGCGCAGCCGGCTCCAGGTGACCAGCAGCGGGGGCTCGTCGCGCGGCGGCGGCGCGGGCAGCGCCAGGCGCCGGGCGTCGTTGCCGCAGTAGACGGTGCGGATCCGCGCGGCGTCCAGGCCGCGGGCCGCGAGGTCGTCGCGGGTCGAGGGGCTGATGACCTCGAAGTCGCAGCCGCGGTAGAGCAGCGGCAGCAGGCGCTCGGCCGCCCAGACGTAGGAGGCCACGAGCGGGTTGGCCTCGCGGAAGACCGTGGCGCCGAACAGGTGCGGCACGACCGCGAGCACGGGCACCCGGCCGGCGAACAGCGGCGAGCAGAAGGGGACCTTGTTGATGTCCTCGACCAGCAGGTCGTAGCGGCCCTCGCGCAGCAGGCGGCGGCACACGCCGGGCAGGACGAAGTTGGCGACGGCCCAGTGGCCGCGGCGGTGCACGCGCACGCCGTCGAGCGTCGCCTGCGGCGGCGCGCCGCGGTAGCCGGCCACCACCAGGTCCACCTCGTGGCCCGCCGCCACGGCGCCCTTGAGGATCTCGTGCAGGTGCAGCTCCGCGCCGCCGCCCAGCGGGTCGCCGAGGTCGCGCCAGTTCAGCGCCAGGATCCTCACGCGGCGCCTCCCGCGTCGTCGCGGCGCGCGATCACCCCGATGGTCATCGCGGTGTGCAGGGCCCAGCGCCGCCCGCGGTGGCGCTCGCGCCAGCGCGCCAGCAGCCGCCCGAGCGGGGGCGCCGGGTCGGGGTACATCGGCAGCCGCAGGCCGAGCCGCGACAGCAGCGTCTTGCGCAGCGCGCGGTACCAGAGCCCGGGCACCATCCAGTCGCCGTAGGTGCGCACCACCTCGCCGCCGGCGCGCCGGACGGCGTCCTCGAGCCCGGCCGGCGTGAACTGCGTCTCCCAGCCCGCGAACCAGCGGTCCAGGGCGATCAGCAGCTGCTTGCCCACGGTGTAGTAGTGCCAGGTCTGGGGCACGTCGACCAGCAGGCGGCCGCCCGGCTTCAGCACGCGCAGGTCCTCGCGCAGCAGGGGCAGCGGGTCGCGGAAGTGCTCGAGCAGGCCCTGGTGGAAGACCAGGTCGAAGGTCCCGTCGGCGAAGGGCTTGCACAGGGCGTCGCCGTTCACCGCCTGCACGCGGACGCCGGCCTGCGCGGCGGCCCGGGCGGTCAGCGCCAGCGAACCGGGCACGTAGTCCAGCGTCCAGACCTCCGCGCCGGCGCGGGCCAGCGCCACGGCGTCGCGGCCGCTGCCGGCCCCCACTTCCAGGACCAGCTTGCCCGCGGGATCGCCCAGCGCGAACAGCTCGCGCACGATGCGGCCGTCGTTGCCGTAGACGTCGTCCAGGCTGAGCCGGTCGGCCTCGTCCCAGAAGTCCTGCCAGTGGCGGCGGGTCGAGACCCTCACGGCGGCCCTCCCCCGCCGTTGCCGGCGCCGGCGCCGGCGCCGCCGCGCTCGGCGGCCACGATGTCCCGCGCCGCGCGGTCGAGCAGGCCGTTGACGAAGCCCACGGCCTCGTCGCCGCAGTACAGCCGCGCCAGTTCGCAGGCCTCGTTGATCACAACCCTGACCGGCACGTCGGGGCAGTAGCGCAGCTCGGCCAGCGCCAACCGGAAGATCGCGCGCTCCACCTGGCCGACGCGCTCGGGGTCCCAGTTCTGCAGCAGGCCGTCCAGGGCGGCGTCGAGGCTCGCCCGGTGCTTCGCGATCAGCACCGCGAGCGGCCGGGCGAAATCGGCCGTGTCCTGCGGCGCGTCGCGCCGCTCGAGCTGGTCGTCCACGCAGACCTGCAGGTCCTGGCCGCTGAGGGCGGCCGCGTAGAGGGCCTGCACGAGCAGCTCCCTTCCCTTGCGTCGCTTGCCCACGTTCCTACCCTTCTTCGATCGCGCGCCAGAGGTCCATCATCTCGAGCGCGGAGAGCGCCGCGTCGAAGCCCTTGTTGCCGGCCTTGGTGCCGGCCCGCTCGATGGCCTGGTCCAGGGTGTCGGCCGTGATGACGCCGAACGACACCGGGATGCCGGTGTCCAGCGCCACCTGGGCGATCCCCTTGGTGACCTCGGCCGCGATGTACGAGAAGTGCGGCGTGTCGCCCTGGATCAGGCAGCCCAGGCAGATGATCGCGGCGTAGCGGCCGCTGTCGGCGAGCTTCGCGGCGGCCAGCGGGATCTCGAAGCTGCCGGGCACCCAGGCCACGTCCACGCGCTCGGCGTCGACCCCGTGGCGGGTCAGGCAGTCCTGGGCGCCGTCGAGCAGCTCCCGGACCAGGAAGTCGTTGAAGCGGCTGGCGACGATGGCCACGCGCTGCTCGCCGGCGCGGAAGTTCCCCGCGTACGTCTTGCCCATGGTTTCCTCCTTCAGTCGTTGGCCCCGGCGGCTTCCGCGTCGTCGAGACGCAGCAGGTGGCCGAGCTTGTCCCTCTTGGTCTCCAGGTACTGGCGGTTGCTCCGGTTGGGCCGCATCTCCAGCGGCACGCGCCCGGTCAGCTCGAGCCCGTGGCCCTCGAGCCCCACGAGCTTGCGCGGGTTGTTGGTCATCAGGCGCAGGCGGCGCACGCCGAGGTCGCGCAGGATCTGCGCGCCGATGCCGTACTCGCGCAGGTCGGCGCCGAAGCCGAGGCGGTGGTTGGCCTCGACGGTGTCCGCGCCCTCGTCCTGCAGCCGGTAGGCGCGCAGCTTGTTGATCAGCCCGATGCCGCGCCCCTCCTGCCGCATGTAGAGCAGCACGCCCTCGCCCTGGGCGTCGATGGCCGCGAGCGCGGCCTCGAGCTGCTCGCCGCAGTCGCAGCGCAGCGAGTGGAAGAGGTCGCCGGTCATGCACTCGCTGTGGACGCGCACCAGGGTCGGGCGGTCCGGGCTCGGCGTCCCCTTGACCAGGGCCACGTGCTGGGAGTCGTCGACGCTGGTGGTGTAGGCGACGAGGCGGAAGTCGCCGTAGCGGGTCGGCAGGGCGACCTCGGCCTCGCGGCGCACGAGGTTCTCGTGGGCGCGGCGGTAGGCGATGAGGTCGGCGATCGAGACCAGCTTCAGCCCGTGCTGGTCGGCGATCTCCCGCAGGCGCGGCAGGCGGGCCATGCTGCCGTCCTCGTCCATGATCTCGCAGAGGATGCCGCTGGGGTGCAGGCCCGCGGTGACGGCGAGGTCGATGGCCGCCTCGGTGTGGCCGGCGCGCTTGAGCACGCCGCCCGGCTGGGCCTCCAGCGGGAAGATGTGCCCCGGGCGCACCAGGTCCGCCGGGCCGGCGGCGGGGTCGGTGAACACGGCCACGGTCCGGGCGCGGTCCTGCGCCGAGATGCCCGTGGTGGTGCCGGCGGCCGCATCGACCGAGACGGTGAAGTGGGTGCGCAGGCGCGCCTCGTTGCGCGAGACCATCTGGGGCAGGTCCAGCTGGCGGGCCCGCTCGCTCGTGATGGCCACGCAGATCAGGCCGCGCGCGTGCTTGGCCATGAAGTTCACCGCGGCCGGCGTGACCTTCTCGGCGGCGAGGATCAGGTCGCCCTCGTTCTCGCGGTCCTCGTCGTCCACGACGATCACCATCTCGCCGGCCGCGACGGCGGCCACCGCCTCGGCGATGCGGTCCAGCCGCACGGCGGGATCGGCGGCGCGCCCGTTGTCGATCATCGCTGTCCTCCTCGACTGCGGCGGAAGCCGCTGGCCAGGATGCGTTGGAAGGTCAGGGGCCGCGCGTCCGCGGCTCCCGGCGCCTCGGTTCTCTTGGCCAGCACGTCGGCCTCGAGGTTGACCCCGTCGCCCGGGGCGAGCTCGCCCAGGCGCGTCGTGCCCAGGGTCTGGGGGATCAGGCTGACCGTGAAGGCCGCCGCGCCCGGTTCCGCGTCCAGGGTCAGGCTCACGCCGTCGACGGCGAGCGAGCCCTTGGGCAGCAGCCAGCGCGCGAATCCCGCCGGCGGCCGGATCGTCAGGCGCGCGGCCGCCCCCGCGCGCTCCAGGCGCAGCACCCGGCCCACGCCGTCGACGTGGCCGAGCACGAGGTGGCCGCCCAGGCGATCGCCGGCCCGCAGGGCGGGCTCCAGGTGGACCCGGCGGCCGGGGTGCCAGGCGTCGAGGGTCGTGGCGCGGCGCGTCTCGGCGACCGCTTCGACCGTGACCAGCGGCCCCCGCCCGGCCGTGACCGTCAGGCAGATGCCGTCGACGGCCAGGCTGTCGCCGACGGCGAGGTCGGGAGCGCAGGCGGGCGCGCGCAGGGTCAGCACGGCCACGCCGCCGCGGGCGGCCACGGACGTCACGGTCCCGATCTCGCGCACCAGCCCGGTGAACACGTCAGCCACCGTCCTTGTCGCCGCAGAGGGCCGCGCGCCGCTGCGCGAAGTCCGTCCGGTCCCAGGTCAGGCACGCGTCGCCGCCGGAGCGCACCGCGCGGGTGAGGCTGAAGTCGCGCACCGCCGGCGCCAGTTCCCGGTCGGCCCAGCGGGGCCCGCCGCCGACCAGCGTCGGGGCCACGAACTGCACCCAGCGGTCGACGAGGCCGGCGGCCAGGAACGAGGCCGCTAGGGCGGGACCGCCCTCGAGCATGACCGTCCAGTGCCCGCGCGCCGCGGCCTGCGCCAGCAGGTCGGCGGGGTCGAGTCGGCCGTCCTCGTCCTTGCAGCGCACGACGTCGGCGCCGGCTCCGCGCAGCGCACGCTCCCGCCCGGCATCGGCCGCGGCGGAGGTGAACACCAGGTGCGGGCCCGTGCGCCAGCCCGCCGCCTCGGCGAGGTCGCCGTCGGCGCAGGCCGGCAGCGGGTCGGCCGCGGGGCACAGGGTCGCCGCGTCGGCGCGGCGGCCGTCCAGCCGCGGCCGGTCGCAGCGGACCGTGTTCGCGCCCACCAGCACGAGGTCGTGCCAGCGGCGCAGGCGGGCCGTCTCCTGCAGCGACTCCTCGCCCGTGAAGTAGACCGGGGCCCCCGGCGGCGCGCCCGGCGGCGCGAAGCGGCCGTCCAGCGAGGTCGCGGTCTTGAGCGACACGAAGGGTCGCCGGAAGGCGTCGGTCACGACGTAGGGCCAGATCAGTTCCAGGCAACCGCGCCCGAGCACGCCGAGCGTCACGTCGATCCCCGCCGCGCGCAGCAGGTCCAGGCCGCCCCCCGCCACCTGCGGGTTCGGATCGCGCGCGCCGACGACGACCCGCGCCACGCCGCTCCCGATCACCCGCGGCGCGCAGGGCGGCGTCCGCCCCTGGTGGTTGCAGGGCTCGAGGGTCACGTACAGCGTCGCGCCCCGCGCCGCCGGGCCGGCCTCGCGCAGGGCGACGATCTCGGCGTGGTCGGTGCCGGGGCCGTGATGCGCGCCGCGGCCGAGGATCTCGCCGTCGCGCGCCACGACCGCGCCCACCGGCGGGTTGGGCCAGGGACGGCGGGGCAGGCGCTGCGCGACGCGGTGCGCCTCGGCCATGAGCTCGGTGTCGTTGCGGTTGTGCGCCATGATCCTGAACACGGCTGTTCGGGATGCGGGAGGCAGGCAGGAAGCGGCCGCCCGTATCGACGGGCGCGCCGGACCCAACTTCTCCCATCCAGACTGTGACTGTCGGCCCCGGAGTTCCACCGGATCAGCCGGCCGCGCAGGGTGCGCCGCCGGGTCGCGGGCTGTGACCGCCGGTGGGGAATTCCACCCCGCCCCGAAGTTGAGATTCGCTGTGAATGTCGCGGCCCAAGGGCCGCCCGAACAAGCTAATGCGGCGCCCGGACCCCTGTCAAGGCCGGCCGGCGCCGTCGGCCGCTTCCTCGGGACCCGACAGGGTGAACAGCGCCTCGGCGAAGGTCTCGGGGTCGAAGACCTCGAGGTCGCCGACCTTCTCCCCCAGGCCCACGTACAGGACCGGCAGGCCGAGGGTCTCGGCGATGGCGACCACGATGCCGCCCTTGGCCGTGCCGTCGAGCTTGGTCAGGATCAGCCCGTCGACGGGCACCGTCTCGGCGAAGATCTTCGCCTGCTGCAGGCCGTTCTGGCCGGTGTTGGCGTCGACCACCAGCAGGGTCTCGGGGTCGCGGCCGCTCTTGCGCCGGATGACGCGGGCGACCTTGCCCAGCTCGTCCATCAGGTTGGTCTTGGTGTGCAGGCGCCCCGCGGTGTCGACGATGACGATGTCGTGGCCGCGGGCCTCGGCCGCCGAGAGCGCGTCGTGGACCACGGCCGCGGCGTCGGCGCCCTGGCCCTGGGTCACGAAGTCGACGCCGATGCGGTCGGCCCAGATGCGCAGCTGCTCCACGGCGGCGGCGCGGAAGGTGTCGCCCGCGGCGAGCAGCACGCGGTGGCCCTGCTGCTGGTAGGCGTAGGCCAGCTTGGCGATGCTGGTGGTCTTGCCGGTGCCGTTGACCCCGACCACGAAGATCACGCGCGGCCCGGTCGGGGCCGCTCCGTCCGCGGGCGGCGCCGCCGGCGCCGCGGCCTGCGCCGCGCGGGCCTTGCGGCCGCGGGCCGGCGCCTCGCCCGCCTCGTCCCAGCTGCGCACCTTCACGCGGGGCTTCGCCTCGCGCAGGATCGCGGCGATGTCCGCGCGGATGACCTGGGTGACGCCCTCGAGCGAGGCCTCGCCGCCGGTCTCCTTCAGGCGCTTCTCGATGGACTGGACGATGCGCGTGCTGGCCTTGACCCCGAGGTCGGCCGAGATCAGCAGCGCCTCGATCTCGTCGAGGGTCGCGGCGTCGAGGCGCACCTTGCCGGCGAACAGCTCCCCGAGCCGGCCGACGATGCTGTCGCGGGTCTTGCGCAGGCCCTGCCGCAGGCGGTCGATGGCGCCGAACATCTACTCCGCCTCCATGGCGAGCGGCGCGACGTTGCCGCTGTCGGCCGCGTCGTCGGCCGCGTCGTCGGCCGCGGCTTCGTCGACCGCGCCATCGTCATCCGCGGCTTCGTCGTCCGCCCCCTCGTCGTCCGCCCCCTCGTCGTCCGCGTCCAGCACGAACCGGCCCGCCGTGACGACGTCCGCGGGTCCGGCCGCCAGCACCGCGCGCTCCTCGGCGGACTCGTCGATCTGCCGGCGCCGCGCCGCGATCGCCTGGCCCAGGTCGGCGTCGTTGCCGGCCTCGGCGACGTCGCGGAAGCTGACCGAGACCAGGCTGCTGACGCCCTCCTCCATCATCGTCACGCCGTAGAGGTGGTTGGCGGTCTCCATGGTCAGCTTGTTGTGGGTGACGACCAGGAACTGGGTCTTGGCGGAGAACTCCCGCAGCAGGCGCACGAAGCGCTGCACGTTCGCGTCGTCCAGCGGCGCGTCGGCCTCGTCCAGCAGGCAGAAGGGCGACGGCTTGACCAGGTAGACCGCGAACAGCAGCGACAGCGCCGTCAGGCAGCGCTCGCCGCCCGAGAGCAGCCGGATGTGGTCGACGCGCTTGCCGCGCGGCTGGGCCACGATGTTGATGTTCGACTCCAGGGGGTCGTCCGTCTGCTCCAGCTCGAGATCGGCGCGGCCGCCCTCGAACAGGGTCTGGAACACGGCCACGTAGTTGCGGCGGATCTCCTCGAAGGTCTCCTGGAAGAGCTTGCGCGCCGTGCGGTTGATCTTGTCGATGGTCTGCGCGAGGTCCTTGCGGGCGGCCTCCACGTCGGCGACCTGCTCCTCGAGGAAGGTCAGCCGCTCGCGCTTCTGCTCGTACTCCTCGACGGCCAGGTGGTTGACCGCGCCGAGCTCCTCGAGCTTCGCGCGCGAGTCCTCCAGCAGGGCCCGCGCCTGCTCCTCCTGGAAGACGTCGCCGTCGCGCTCCAGCTCCGGCGGCAGGGACTCGGGGTCGACCGCGCGCACGAGCTCGCGGAAGCGGCCCTTGTACTGCTCCTCGATCCGCTCGACGAGGTTGGCGCGGCGGACCTCCATCGTGGCCTGCTCGGTCTCCAGCCCGTGGGATTCGTCGCGGCAGGCGGTGCGCTGGGACTCGATCGCCCGCACGCGATCGTGCCAGGCGGCGGTCTCCTGGTGCAGGCCCGAGATCGCCTCGGCGCTGGCCTGGACCAGCAGGCGGCGGCGCTCGCGCTCGTCGAGCCCGGCCTCCAGCTGGGCGCGGCGGCTGACGATCTCCTCCTCCATCCCGGCCAGCTCCTCGCGCAGCGAGACGATCTCCTGGCGCAGGCGCTCCTCGGCCGACGTCATCTCGGCCACCGACTCGCGGCGGTGGGCCAGCGCCGCCTCCAGCTCGCGCAGCTCGCCCTGGTGGCGCGACTGCAGCAGCTTCTTCTCGCCGGCCTCGGCCCGCGCCGCCTCGCGCGCCTGCTCGCTCTGCTTCACGGCCGACCGCAGCTCGTCGACGCGCACGCCGCTGTCGCTGCGCAGGCGCCCGCTCTCGTCCAGGTTGCCGCGCAGGCCGGCCTCCTGGTGCGCCAGCTCGCGCAGGCCGTCCTGGGCGAGCTCGACGTCGCGCGCGATGGCGGCCAGGCGCTGCTGCGCGCCGTCGATGCGCGAGCGCGCCTCCGCCTCGTCGACGTGGACGCGCCCGAGTCGGCGGTCCAGCTCCTCCATCTGCCCGCGCCCCGCCTGGATCCGGGCCCGCTCCGTCTGCTCGGCCTGCGCGGCGTCCGCGACGCGCGCGGTGTGCTCCGCGATCTCCTGCGCGAGCCGGGCGAGGTCCTCCTGCAGCCGCTCCAGCTTCTCGCCGCGGCCCAGCAGGCTGACTTCCTCGCTCTTGCCGCGACCGCCGCGCACCAGGCCGTCGCTGGTGATCAGCAGGCCGGTGCGGGACAGGCAGGCGACGGGGTCGCCGGCGCCGTGGCGGGCCGCCGCGTCGAGCGCGGCCTCGTCCGTCTCGAAGGCCCAGACCCGCGACAGCAGCCGCCGCAGGTGGGGCGTGGCCGCGCCGTCGCCGCGCACCAGGTCGGTCGCGGGGCGCCCCGACGGCGGCGGCGGCGGGCCGGCGACGCCCGGGCGGGCGTCGGCCACCAGGAAGCTGGCGCGGCCCTTCTCCGCCTCGCGGACCAGGCGGACCAGGTCGAGCGCCTTGCCGTCGTCGCTCACCACGACCGAATCCAGGACGTCGCCGAGCAGGGTCTCGAAGGCCGCGGTCCAGCCCTCGTCGACGGTCAGCTGCTCGGCGAGGCTGCCGAGGATCCCGGGATCCCCGCGCCGCGTCTGCAGCACCTCGCGGGCGGCGCCGCCGTAGCCGTGCAGGCTCTCGGTGATGCGCTTGAGCAGCTCGTGGCGCGAGCGGAGCGACTCGCTGCGCGCCTCGCGCAGCGAGACCTCGTCGCGCAGGCGGGCGCGCTCGGCCTGGGACTCCTGGAGCCTGCGCTCCGCATCGGACAGCTCGCCGAGGAGCCCGCGGCGGGCCTCGGCCAGCTCGGTCTGGCGGGCGGCGGCCTCCTGCAGCCGGGCCTCCTCGCGACGCCGCGCCTCCTGGTGCTGCGCGGTCTCCTGCTCGAGGACCCGCAGGCGCTCGTGTCGGTTCTCGCGTCGGATCTCCAGCTCCCGCAGCTCGGACTTGCGGCGGTTGTCCGTCTCGATGAACTCCAGGTTCAGCTGGGACGCCTTCTCCAGGGCGCCGCGGTCGGCGTCGTAGCGCGACTCGATCAGCTGCAGCTCCTCCTGCAGGCGCATCAGCTCGGCGGTCAGGTCCGCCGAGCGGGCCGCGAGATCCTGCTTGCGGTCCCCGAGGTCGTGCAGCTCCGCGTGCGCGGTCTCGCGGCGGCGGCAGATGTCGGCCACCGACTCGGTGCTCTCCTGCAGGCGGCGCTGGTGGTCGCCGATGCGGTGCTCGAGCAGCAGCGACTTCTGCTCCACGGCGCGCAGCTGCTCCTCGAAGGCCTGCAGCGACTCCTCGAGGCCGTGGCGCTCGGCCTCGCGCTCGTCGACGGCGGGCCGGGTGGCCTCGATGCGGGCCCGCAGCTCGGCCAGCTCGCCGCTGTCGGATTCGGCGAGCACGGCCAGCTCCTGGCGCCGCTCGCGCAGTTCCTGCTCGCGCTGGTCCATGCGGCGCACGGCGCGGCCGGCCAGCAGCAGGTCCAGGGCCCGCGACTGGGCGTAGAGCCGCTGGTAGCGGCGGGCCTTGCCGACCTGGCGCTGGAGCGAGCGCACCTCGCGGCCGATCTCCTCGCTGATGTCGCGCAGGCGCAGCAGGTCCTGCTCGGTCTGGTCGAGCTTGCGCTGGGCCTCCTTGCGGCGGGCCTTGTAGCGCACGATGCCGGCGCCCTCCTCGACCAGCAGGCGCACCTCCTGGCTGTTCTCGCCCAGGATGCGCCCGATCTTCTCCTGCTCGATGACGCTGTAGGCGGTGTTGTTGACGCCGGTGTCGAAGAACAGGTCGCGCAGGTCCTTCAGGCGGACCGGCGCGTCGTTCAGGTAGTACTGGGAGAAGCCGTCGCGGGTGACCCGGCGCTTGATCGTCACCTCGTCGTACTCGATGCGCATGGCGCGGTTGTCGTTGGTGAAGGTCAGCGCCACCTCGCACAGGCCGACCGGCTTGCGCCGGGCCGTGCCCTTGAAGATGATGTCCTCCATCACCGTGCCGCGCAGCTGCTTCGCCGACTGCTCGCCGAGCACCCAGCGGATCGCGTCCACGATGTTGCTCTTGCCGCAGCCGTTGGGGCCCAGGATGGCCGTGATGCCCTGGTCGAATTCCAGCACGGTGCGGTCGACGAACGACTTGAATCCCTGCAGTTCCACCCGCTTCAGTTTCACGTGCGTGTCCTTCTGGGTTCGCCGCGGCCGGGCCGCGTCAGCGCAGGCGATCCGCGGCGACGGGCTGGGCCCAGTCCGTCCGCAGGCGCGCGAAGAGATCGGTTTGCGCCGCGTGGGCCGCGGCGCGGGAGGGGAAGCTCCCCGCGTAGATCCGGAACAGGTGCCGGGTGCCGGAATCCTCGGCGTGGATCCGCCCGACGACGCCCTTGCCGGCCATGACGGCGACCTCTTCCAGGGCCAGCAGGCTGTCGTCGAAGGAGTAGACGTGCAGGCACCAGCCCGCCGCGCCCACCGGCCCGGCGAAGGGGTCGCCGGCCGTCGCCGGCGGCGCGGCCGCGGAGGTCGCTTCAGCGGGGGCCGCGTCCGCGGTTCCGGTCGCCGCGAGTGAATCCACCCCGACGACGGTGATGCTATCTTCCGCCACGGCAACCGCCAGCGAGTCCGTCTGCATGTTCTGCCCGAAGTCGGGCTGCGCGGTCGACGCCGCGGGCTGCGGCGCGGCGACGGGCCGTCCCCGCCTCTGGGTGCCCACCCACCAGACGCCCGCCAGCACCGCCAGCACGGCCAGGGCCGCGAGCGGCCTCCCCCAGCGGCGCGACGCCGGCGCGCGCGGCTCCTTCGCCGGTTCGGGCGCCGCGCGGGCGACGGGGAACACCAGGGCGGCGGCCGGCGGGTCTCCCAGCTGCCCGACGTCGCGGATCATGACCTCGCACAGCGAGGCGTCGAGGGCGGCCTGGTCCCAGCACAGGACGCGCAGCGACGGCACGGTCGCCCACACCGCGCCGCGATCGCCCGTCGAGGCGCTCACCAGCACGAAGTCGGTTTCCTCGAGCAGCGTCGCCACCAGGGCGCGCACCTCGTCCCCCGTGGCGCGGCTGGGCTGGTAGGAGCCCACGCCGAGCAGCAGCCCCCCGGGCGCGGCCCAGGGCAGGACGGCGGCGGCCGCGGACGGCGAGGAGCCGTAGCGCACCACGTCGATCCAGCCCTCGGTGTCGACGCGGCCGGCCCAGCGGGTGAGGTCGGGCGACAGGTCGTCGCCGTCGACCACCGCGACGCGGTGGCCCCGGCGGCTCAGCGCGCGGGCGGTCATCAGGGACGCGGCGGCGCGGGCCGCGGCCGCGTCGGGCGGCGCCAGGATCACGCAGACCCGGGACGCGCCGGGCGCTTCGAGGTGCTCGGTGACGAAACCGGCGAGCGCCTCGCCGGAGCTCAGCCGCTGCACCTCTTCCCAGAACATCGGGCCGCTGTCCAGCCGCAGCTCCGCGACCGCGAATCCGGTCGGGTACAGCGGCAGGCCCAGGGGGCCGTGGCGGCCGGCCGGTTGGCTCACGGGGCCTCCCTCGGGTTCGGGCCGGGGTGGGCCCAGGCCGAGGCGACGGCCGCGGCGAGCAGCGGCAGTTCGTCCTCCCGCAGCGCCCGCAGGTCGAAGGCCAGGCCGTCCTGCCCGATCCGGGCCAGCACCGCGGGCTCGCCGGTGCGCAGCCGGCGGTGGCAGCTCTCCAGTTCCTCGCGGGGGCCGCTCCACTGCACCAGGCGCGTCGGCAGCGAAGCGTCGGCCGAGCAGCCGCCCCCGACCTGGGCCAGGCCGGCGACGACGGCGCCGCGCCAGCCCGCCGGCGCGGCGCCGGCCAAGCTCGCGAGCAGGTCCGCCGCCATCCGCTCCAGGTCGGCCTCCGTGCGGGTCAGGAACGCCAGCGTGGGCACCTCCCGCAGGTGGGCGCCTTCCAGGTAGAGGCTCAACGTGCCGTCGAGCGCCGCCAGCGTCGTCTTGTCCACGCGCAGCGCGCGGCGCAGCGGGTGGCCGCGCAGCTGCTCGACCAGGTCGGCGCGCCCCATCACCAGGCCGGCCTGGCCGCCGCCCAGCAGCTTGTCGCCGCTGCAGGTCACCAGGTCGGGCCCGTCGGCCAGGTCCTGCTCCAGGGTGCGGTGGCCGTCCAGTCCGGCCGCGGCGAGGTCGGCGAGCTGCCCGCTGCCGGCGTCGTAGATCAGCACGTGGCCCCCGTCGCGGCACAGCCCGGCCAGGTCGCGCAGGGCGACCTCCTCGACGAACCCCTGCTGGACGAAGTTGCTGCGGTGGACCTTCAGCACGACCGCGCCCGGGCGCAGCGCGTCGCGGTAGTCCTGCAGGCGGGTCCGGTTGGTCGTGCCGACCTCGACGAGTTCGCAGCCGGCCTCGCGCAGGATCTCGTCGAGGCGGAAGGAGCCGCCGATCGCCACGATCTCGCCCCGGGACAGCACGACCCGGTTCGCGCCGGCGCAGGCGCGGACCGCCAGCCACAGGGCGGCCGCGTTGTTGTTGACGACCAGCGCGTCGGCGGCGCCGGTCAGCAGCGCCAGCTTCGTCTCGACGCCGCGGCCGCGGTGCCCGCGGCGGTTCGCCGCGAGGTCCGTCTCCAGGTCGAGGTTGTGGCGCGCCGCCTCGGCGGCCCAGGCGACGGCGCGCTCGGGCAGCAGGGAGCGGCCCAGGTTCGTGTGCACCAGGATGCCGGTGGCGTTGATCACCCGGCGCATCGCCGGCTGCAGGGCGCGTTCGTGGCCGCGCAGGACGGCCGCGACCGCGAGCCGGGTCCGCTCCTCGCGTCCGAGGTCGTCGCCGTCCCCGGCGTCGCGCAGGCGCGCGCGCTGCTCGTCGACGACGCGCTGGACCAGACGGGTCACCCAGGGCCTGGCCCCCCCCCGGGCCAGGGCCGCGACCTCGGGAAGCTCCAGGAGCTGTCCGACCGAGGGGAGTTGGCGCAGCGCGTTCTCGCTCATGGACCTGCCGTTCGGTGCCGGACGCGACGATCGCGCCGGCCCGACGGGGCGGCCGGCGTTCGATGGCCGTTCAAAATACCAGACGCCCCTGCCGGTGTCCAGCCGCGCCCGCCGCGGCGACCACGTCTGGACACCCGGCGCCGGCGCCCTTACCCTCACCGGTGCACCGAGGAGGGTTCCGATGACCGTTCCGCGCCGGGCGGCCCCGTGGGTCGCCCTGATATTCATCGCGCTGCTGGGGTCCTGCGCGCCCCGCCGGACGGCTCCGCCGGCGAACACGGGCTACCCCGAAGTCCCGGCCGCCGCGACCGCGCCGGCGTCGCCGGTCGCCGGGGGCGAGCTGAGCGGCCGCCGCATCCTGCTCGATCCCGGGCACGGCGGCGTCTTCCGCGGCGTGATCGGGCGCGACGGCCTCGACGAGGCGACCGTCAACCTGGACGTCGCCCTGCGCCTGCGCGACCTGCTGTCGGCCGCGGGAGCCGAGGTCGCGCTGACCCGCACGACCGACGCCGACCTGCTCACCCCCGCGGACTCCACCGTCAACGCCGACCTCGCCGCGCGCGCGTCCCTCTGCGCGGCGCTGCGCCCCGACGTCTTCGTCTCGCTGCACCACAACAGCAACGCGCAGCTCGACCGCACGCTCAACGAGACGCAGACCTACCACCCCGTCGGCCGCACCGGCGCCGACCTGGACCTGGCCCGCACCGTCCACAAGCACCTCGTGCAGGCGCTGCGCATCAGCCCCGCGCGGATCATGGCCGGCAACTTCCACGTCCTGCGCGCCGCGACCGCGCCCGCGGTCCTGGGCGAGCCTTCGATGCTCTCGAACCCGGACGTCGAAGCCCGGCTGGCCCAGCCCCGCTTCCGCCAGCTCGAGGCCGAGGCCTACTTCCAGGGGCTGCGCGAGTACTTCGCCGGCGGCGTGCCCGCCTGGACGGTCCTCAGCGACACGACGCTGCAGACCGACGAGCACGTCGCCTGGCGCTTCGTGCCCGACCGCGTCGCGCCCGCCGACGCGCCGCCGCTCGACCCGGCGTCGGTCTCGCTGCGGGTCGACGGCGTCGCGGCGGCGACCTCCCTGTCCCCCGCCGGCGACGTCGTGGTCTGGCGCCCGGAGCGGCCCCTGCCCGACGGCGACTACCGCTGCGAGCTGCGGGCCCGCAACCTGGCCGGCCGCACCGCCGAACTGGCGTTCGACCTGCGCCGGCGCACCACGCCCCGCCGGATCGAAGTCACCCGGTCGTCGGAGCGGGGCGTGCCCGCGCCCCGGTCCCTGCTGCACTGGCGCGCCCTGGACGGCGTCACGCCGGCGCCGCTGCGCGAAACGGTCCGGATCGGCGGCGCGGGCGGCCCGGCCGACAGCCTGACGCTGGCGCCCCTCGGCGCCGCCGAAGGCTGGCTGCTGCTGCCCGCCGCCGCGCACGTCTCCCCGGCCGAGGCCGCGGCCTCGCTGCCCACCGGAGCGCGCTGGATCTGGCTCGGCGCCGGTGGCTGGAACGCGCGCCTGCTGCCCGGCATCGCGCTGGACGAGCGCCGCGACGACGCCTTCGCCGTGGACCGGCGGGCGCCGGCCTTCCCGGTCGCCGCCGGTTCTCCGGCCTGGCTGGAGAAGCCCGGCTGCCGCCCCCTGCTGCTCGACGCCGACCACCGCACGCCCTGGCAGCCGTCCGGCGCCGCGCCACCGGATTCCCTGCACTGGACGACCCTGATCCCCGCGCTCGTCGGCCGCCGCATCCTGATCGACCCGCACGGGGGGGCGGCCGAGGCCGACGGCTTCGGCCCGCTCGGCACTTCCGGGCGGGAACTGAACCTCGGCGTGGCGGAGCGCCTGGCCGGCCTGCTCTGCGGCGCCGGCGCGGACGCGCGGCTGACGCGCACCGACGAGGCCTGGGTGCCGCCCGAGGCGAAGGTCCTGCAGGCGAACGCGCTGGGCGCCGAGCTGTTCCTGACGCTGCGCCGCGCGCCCGACGGCGGCTGGGGGCTCGCCCACCACCCCGGCAGCGCCGGCGGCCTGCGCGCGGCGCGGCTGCTGCAGGAGACGCTGCCCGCACCGGCCGGGACCGCCCCGCCGGCGATCGCCGAGTCCTACGACTACCTGCTGCGCCAGACCGCCTGCCCCGCCGTCGCGGTCTCGCTGCCCCTGCCCGCCACGGTCGCCGACGAGGAGCGCGGACGCGCGCCCTCCCACCAGCTGGGCGTGGCCACGGGGATCTTCAACGCCGTCGCGGCCTGGTTCGCGGGCCGCGAACTGCTCGCGGAACTGCGGGACCCGCGCGAGTTGCTGCTCGGCCCGACGCCGGCGGAAGGGCCGGCCGCGGCGCCGGCCTGGGTGCGCGTCGACGGCAACTGGCTCTGGCTGCCGCCCCTCGCCGGCGATCCCCCGGCGCGGCTGCCGCTGCCGGGAGCCGACCACACCTTCGAGGTCCACGCCGGCGGCGCCTGGGAACTGCTGGCCACCGGCCGCGGCGCCGACGGCGCGCCTGCCGTGCGGACGCTCTGGTCGGGGTCGTCCGCGCCGGGCGCGCCGAGCCACGCCGGCGGGCCGCTGCGATGACCGATCAGGATCGGCGGCGGCGGGCGCGCGAGCACGACCTGCGCCGGCGCTACGCCGGCGCCGTCGTCGGCGCCTTGATCGTGCTGGCGTTGCTGGCCCTGTTCGGCCCGGACCGCGAGCGGATCCGCAAGCGCTGGGAGTTCACGGGCGCGCCGGGACCGCTGAAGATCCTGCCCCAGATTTCGATCGACGACGGCCAGGACCCCGCGCACCAGGACGCGGCGCGCCTGTCCGAGCTCGCCGCGCCGCCGGTCCCGGAGTACGTCGTGGAACCCGACGAGCGGGGCGAGCGCCCCGTCCCGGTCGTGGCGCCGCCCGCGCCACCGTCGCCGCAGGTCAGCGTCGAGACCGAGCCGGACGATCTGAGCGACACGGTCGAACTGAACCTGCCGACCCCGACCAACCCCTGCTTCCACCTGCTGCGCCAGGTCTACCCGCGCTACCCCGCCGACGCCTCGCCGGCCGACCGCCTGGCGCCCGTGCTGACGGTCAAGGTGGCCTTCTTCGTGGGCGCGAGCGGCGCCGTGCAGGGCTCCTACGTCCTGGAATCCGACGCGGGCCCGGCCTTCGCCGCCGTGGTCCTCAAGGCGGTCGACCGCTGGCTCTACGACCCGGACTTCGCCGCCTGCGCGGATCCCGCCGGCTTCTGGAACATCCTGACGGTGACCTTCCGCAACCCGCAGACGCCGCGCGGCCCCGCCGTTCCGGAGACGGCGGGGCCGCGTTGAAGGAAGCCGACGACGATCAGTCGCGGCCGCCGGTTCCCGTCGCCGGGTAGGGCACGATCGCGCCGTCGACGACGGTGCGCATCGCGGCGGCCAACTCCGCGGTCGTCCAATCGGCATCGCGGACCCGCGCCAGGCGGGCCGTGAGCGCGGCGGCGAGGTCGGCCGGCCTGGTCGCCCCGCTCTCCCCCAGCGTGTCGAAGAGCAGCATCGCGCCGAGGAAGGCCGCGCGCGCCACGAGCGTGGCCTCGGGCGGGCGCCCCGCCGCGTCCCACAGCTCGTCGAAGCGCTGCGGCCACCCGGCGCTGCCGGCGACGGCCGCCTCCGGGAAGGCGAGGCGCGGCAGCGAGGCGCCGAGGGCGCCGGCCGTCCCGGGCGCGTCCCAGCTGCGCGCGCCCAGGACCAGGGCGCCGCTCGCGGCGAGCTGCGCCAGGGCGGGGAACGACAGCAGGCGGTCCGGTTCCAGCGGGACGTAGACGGCCGACGGGCGGGCCTCGACGATCCGGCGCACCTGCTCGGCCGCGTCGGCGGCATCGGCCGCGACGCTCTCGGCGGCGACCAGCGTCCCGCCGCGCTCGATGGCCTCGGTGGCGAACAGCTCGTAGAGGCGCAGTCCCGCCGGATCGTCGGCGTGCAGGACCGCCACGCGGTCCAGGCCCAGCGCCTCGACCGCGAAGCGGGCCGACAGCCGCGCCTCGACGCCGCCGTCGGATCCGGTGGCGAAGACCCAGGGGCCCAGGTCCTCGAGCCGCGGGTCGGCGGTCGTCGGCGAGACCAGCGGCAGCCCGGCCTCCCCGGCGACCAGCGCCACGGCCACCGTCGGGGCGCCGAGCAGGGCGCCGACCAGGGCCACGGGCGGCTGCTCGGCCAGCAGCCGGCGCGCGGCGAGCACGGCCGCGATCGTCTCGCCCTCGGTGTCGTGGGCGGTGACGGTGTACTGGCGCCAGCCGCGCCGCCCGGCCTCGTCGCGGGCGAGGCGGACGCCGTCGTAGTAGGCGTTGCCCAGCACCGTGTGCCGGCCGGTCAGCGGGCAGAGCACGGCCACGTGCTGGGGGTCGACGCCGTCGGGTCCCGGCCGCAGCGGCCGCTCGGCCAGCACGGCCGCCTCGGGGTCGCGCAGCAGCGCCTCGGCCTTCTGCGTCCAGGCGTCGGACGGCGCCTCGCCGCGCAGGGCGGCGACGGCGTCGCGCGCCTCGCCGTCGCGGTGCTCGGCCAGCAGCTTCCCGGTCCAGAGGTAGCCGAGCAGGGGGCGGGCGCCGGCGTCCGGGTGGGCGGCGCGCAGGGCGGCAAGGGCGTCGGCGGGCAGGGCGGCGGCCGTCGCGGCCAAGCGCGCCCCCGCGTCCTCGCGCACCGCCGCGGTGGGGGCGCGGTCGTGCAGCAGGACGAGCGCCTCGGCGGCGCGCGGCGCATCCCCCGCCGCGCCCAGCAGTTCGGCGCGCAGGTCCAGCAGGGCGGGCACGCCGCCGGCGTCCGGGTGGGCAGCGAGGAACTCGCCCGTCAGCTTCAGGGCTTCGCCCGGGTCGTGCAGGCGCCGCGCCGAGCGCGCGGCGAGCAGGGTCGCCTCGTCGAGGCGGGCGAATCCCTGGTAGCGGTCGAGCAGCTCGTGGCCCAGCGAGAGGGCCGTGCGGTCGTTGCCGGCGCCGTGCGCCTCCTGCAGGCGCACGAACAGGCGCTCGGCCAGTTCGCGCTCGGGCTTCGCGAGCGAGCGGCCGGTGCGGTCGGCCGCGCCGCCGCCGGCGGCGCAGGCGCCGGCGACGAGCGCCAGGCCCCAGACCAGGATCCACCCCAGGCGGCGACTGTGCACCGTCACGTCGTTCCTCCCGTCGGGACCGCGACCGCGCCGCCCGGCGCGGCACCGCTGCCGCCGCGGCGCAGTCATAACACAGCGGGGGGGCGCTGGCAACGCCCCCCCGCCGTCCGCGTGTCGGTCGTTCAGCGGGCGGTCCCGCGCAGGTCCTGGATCGAGCGCGGCGACTTGAAGTCGATCCTGCCCAGGTTGTCGAGCATGAACCTGGCCTGGTCCGCGATCTCGCTCTGCGGGTAGCCGGCGAGCAGCTGCTGCAGGTAGAACCGGCAGCGGTACATGTCGCCCGTGGTGTCGAGGTAGAGGTTGGCCTTCAGGAACAGCGCCATCGGCGCTTCCTTGCTGTCCGGGTAGTCCTCGAGCAGCGTGTCGAAGACCTCCAGCTTGCGCTCGAAGTTGGCGGCGAGCATCCCCAGCTTCAGCAGCTCCTCGGCGGTGCGGCCGTTGCCGGGCCGGAACTCGCCGAAGTACTCGACGGGCTCCTCCTTCAGGCGGCGCGCCAGGAACTCCTCCTTGGCCGCCTGCTGGAGGCCGGGCTTCAGCTGGTCGATGATGCGGTCCTGCACCTCGGCGAGCGAGAGGGTCCGGGCCGGCTGGCGGTCCAGGATCTCGACGATGTGCCAGTGGCCGCCGATCTTCACCGGCGGGTGCAGGCCGGGGCTCCAGTCGAAGACGGTCTCGGTGAATTCCTTGCCGTAGGGCAGCGCGGCGATGTAGCCGCTGCGGTTGAACCAGCCGAGCACCCCCTCCTGCTGGGCCGACAGCGCGTTGCGGGAGAATTCGGCCACGACGTAGGGGAACGCCGACTCCCGGCCGCCGCCGTGCAGGCGGGCCCAGGCGGCGTCGGCCTCCGCCTTCGTGCTGCACTGGATGTGGCGGGCCTGCACCGAGGCGACGACCTGGTAGTGGACCGCCTTGTTGAGCTCGTACTCTTCCCGGATCAGCTCGGGCGACGGGGTCAGGTCCTTCCAGAGGACCATCTCCTTGTAGGCGTCGATCAGGGTCGTGCGCCGCTGGGAGATCATCTGCTGCACGACGAGCGGGTCGGCGGTCAGGTCGGCCTCGAGGGCGCCCCGCGCCATGAGCAGCTCGCCGACCATCAGGCGCAGCAGCTGGCGCTGCTCGGCCTTGTCGGCGTACTGCGCCTTGAGGTCGTCGGGCATCTCCTTGAGCCGCAGCTCGAGGTCGCGCTGGGTGATCTCGACGCCGGCGACGCGGGCGATGACCGGCGAGGTGTCCTTCTGCCCGTCGCCGAAGAGGTCGCCCTTGGGGACGCCGCCCGTGGCCGGGCCGCTGCAGGACGCCAGCGTCAGCGCCGCCGCCGCGAGCAGGGCGGCGCAGGCGAGGCGGCGCGCGTTCGTGAGGGTGGACATGATCGCATGCTCCTGTTCTGTTGCGTGATCGTCGTCGGGACGGCGCCGCCCGGGAACAACGCCGCCCCGCATCCGGTTCCCCGGAGGGATTCGCGGTACGACCGAGGGGCCGGGAGCGCTAGCCCCGGCCCCCCGTGATGCTGACGCGGACGCCGCCGCCGCGCGCGCGGTGACGGTGCCCGCAGACCGTCCTCACCCGGCAGGCCGGAGGCTCAGGCTTCCGCCTTCACCACCCAGACCTTGATCGGGACCTCGACCTCGGCGTGCAGCCGCAGCTGGACGGTGTAGACGCCGAGCTGCTTGATCGGTTCCTCGAGCAGGATCTGCTTGTGGTCGACCTCGCGCCCCTGGGCGGCCAGCGCCTGGGCGATCTCGCGCTCCCCGACCGACCCGTAGAGGCGCTCCTCCTCGGAAGCCTGCACGGCGATGGTGCACGACACGTCGGCGAAGCCGGCCGCCAGATCCTGGGCGGCGCGGCGGGCCTTGGCGGCGCGCTGGTCGCCCCAGCGGGCGTCCTCGGCGAGTCGGCGGCGGTTGCTGTCGTCGGCGACGACGGCGATGCCCCGCGGGACCAGGTAGTTGCGCGCGTAACCGCGCGACACGTTCACGGTCTCGCCGGCGTCGCCGAGGTTGTCGATCTTCTTGATCAGGATCACATCCATGGCTTTGTCTCTTTCTCGCTGCCGCCGTCCCGGCGAGGCCTAGCGGAAGTATTCCTTCACGAACGGCACCAGGGCGATCTGACGGGACCGTTTCACGGCCGCGGCCAGCATGCGCTGGTGCTTCGGGCAGGTTCCCGTGTTGCGCCGCGGCGAGATCTTGCCGCGCTCCGTGGTCATCTTGCGCATGAGGTCCACGTCCTTGTAATCGATGGCGACGTAGCCCTCCGTGCAGAAGAAGCACTTCTTCTTCTTCGGCGGACGCTTCTTCTTTTCCTTCACCGGTCGCTTGGCCATGCGTCACTCTCCTTGCTCGGGGCCGGCCCCTGGCCGGCCGCGTTGGCGATCGTCTCAGTCGTCCACCGGCTCGGGCTCGGCAGCCTCGACGGCGGCGAAGCGGGGGGAACGGGAGGTCGCCGCGGAGGCGATCCTGCGCTTCTCGGCCATGCTGACCTCGTTGCGCTCCTTCCACTCCTCGTCCACGACGATCAGGTGACGCAGGATCTTGTGATCCAGGCGGAACTCGGTGTCCATCGGCGCGATGGCGTCGCCGCCGCAGCGGAACCGCAGGTGCATGTAGTTCCCGCGGGTCTCGTGCTGGATCTGGTAGGCCAGCTGGCGCACGCCCCAGTGGTTGCGCTCGGTGATGGCGCCCCCGTGCTGCTCGGCGAACGCCTGGACCTTCGCGACGCGGGCCTCGAGCTCGACCTCGGGCTCGTCGGCCTGCAGCACGAAGATGATCTCGTACTTCTTCAACGCTTGGACCTCCCCTCGGACTGACGGCCCGGGATCGTTCCGCCCTGGACCGGGAACCGGTCCGGGTCGGTGCCCCGGGCAGGGTTGGATCGCGCGGACGGGCCGCGCTATTTGATTGTCACGCCCCGGACCCGGTGGACGGGCGGGACGCGGCCGGCCGCCGAAACGGCCGGCCGCCTATGATAACCGCTCCCCCCCGCCAATGCAAGCCCGCGTCCCCGCGCCGCCCGGGCCCGGTCAGGCGCGGCCGCCCCGGCGGTTGTGGCGGCCGGCGGCCGCCCCGACGCCCAGTTCGAGCCAGGTCAGCACGGCGTCGCAGGCGTCCTGCACCAGTTCCTCGGACGCCGCCCGCTCCATCGCGGGGAACTCCGCGAGGACGTAGTCCGCCCAGTCCGGCGGCGGGACGCCCGCCTCGCTGCCGTCGGCCCCCAGCCGCAGGCGGGGGAAAGCGGTCCCCCCGAGGGCGCGCCCCAGGGATTCCAGCCCGCGGTGGCCGCCGTCGCTGCCGCCGGCGCGCAGGCGCAGGGAGCCCAGGGGCAGCGCGATGTCGTCGCACACCGCCAGCGGCGGGGACGGCGCGGGCGGGGCGGGCGCCGCCGCTGCGGACTCGGCTGCCGGATCCGGGGCCGGGCCGACCGCCGGGGCGAGCGCCAGATCCCGGGCGCGGGCCCAGGCCGCCAGCGCCTCCCCGCTGCGGTTCATGTAGAGCAGAGGCTTGACCAGGACGACCTCGCGCCCCCCGATCGCGCCGGCCGCGGCCGCGCAGCCGGCCTGCACGGGCCCGAAACGCAGCCCCGCGCGGGCGGCCAGGGCCTCCACGACGCGGAAGCCCAGGTTGTGCCGCGTCCAGACGTAGCGGTCGCCGGGATTGCCGAGGCCCACCACCAGTTGCACGCCCAACTCCCCCTGCGGCCGGCCGGGGGGCCGCCGCGCGAATGCCCGGCCGGCAAGCGACGGCCGGGCCGGCAAGCGAACGGCGAGGCGGCCGCAGCCGCCCCGCCGTGATCCCGCGCCGGCGAGGTGCCGGCCGCCGTTACTTCGTCTCTTCCTTCTTCTCCGGCGCCGCCGCCTCGCCCTCGGGGGCGGCCGCCGCGGCCTCGATGAAGGTGTGCGTGTTCAGCTTGAGGATGATGTCGTCGAGGTCGGTCACGATCCGGCCCTTCTCGAAGCTGAGGTTCCGCACGGTCAGCTTGTCGCCGATCTTCAGCTCGGTGTAGTCGACGTCCAGGCTCTCCGGCACGTCGCGGGGCAGGCACTCGATCTCGACGGTGCGCCGCACCACGTCCACGATGGCGTCGCCGGTGCGCACCAGCTTGTTCGCGTCGCCGTGGATGTTCAGGCCGACCTCGAGGGTCAGCGGCACGTCCAGCGGGATCTCCAGCAGGTCGCAGTGGTAGACCATGTCGCTCACCGGGTGCTGCTGCAGGTCGCGCATGACGGCCACGAAGGACTCGCCGGTGCCCTCGACCTTCAGCGAGAACATGAGGTTCTGGCCGCCGTGCGTGTCGAGGATGCGCTCCAGCTGCGCCGTGTCGAGTTCCAGGCTGTTCGCCTGCTCGCGGTTGTTGCCGTAGACCACGGCGGGCGTGCGGCCGGCGGCGCGGGTCCGGCGGTTCGCGTTCTTGCCGGAGGTCGTCCGGGGATAGACGGTCATGTCGATCAGGGCCATGGCAGCAGCCTCCACCAAAGGACGTGCACGGGGGTCGGCGGGCGTCCCGCCTCAAAGACCGCCAAATAAACCATTTTTCCGGCGGTTTGTCAAGGACCGGAGACGGGCCTCAGACGAAGAGCTTGCTGACGGTCTTCTCCAGGTGGATCCGCTCGATGGCGTCGGCCAGCAGCCCGGAGAGGTCCAGGACCTTGACCTTGGGGCACTCGGCCTGCCGGTCGAAGGGCAGCGTGTTGCTCACCACGACCTCCGAGACGCTGGAGGCGGCCAGCCGCTCGAGGGCCTGCCCCGAGAAGATCGGGTGCGTGGCGCAGGCCGTGACCGACGCGGCCCCGTTCTGCACGCAGACGTCGGCCGCCTGGGTGATGGTGCCGGCGGTGTCGATCATGTCGTCGAAGATGATGACGTCCATCCCGCGCACGTCGCCGATGAAGTTCATGACCACCGCCTCGTTGGGGCGCGGCCGGCGCTTGTCGATGACCGACAGCGGCGCCTCGAGGCGCTTGGCGAAGGAGCGGGCCATCTTGATGCTGCCGACGTCGGGAGCCACCACGGCCAGGTTCTCCCGCGAGCGGTCCTTGAAGTGCTCGAGCAGGACCGGCGCCGAGTAGAGGTGGTCCAGCGGGATGTCGAAGAAGCCCTGGATCTGGGGGGCGTGCAGGTCGATCGTCAGCACGCGGTCCGCCCCCGCGGTGGTGATCAGGTTGGCCATCAGGCGGGCCCCGATCGGCACGCGCGGCTGGTCCTTGCGGTCCTGGCGCGCGTACCCGAAGTACGGCAGCACCGCGGTCACCCGCCGGCAGGAGGCCCGCCGCACCGCGTCGATGAGCAGCAGCAGCTCCATCATGTTCTCGGCCGGCGGCTGCGTCGGCTGGATGATGAACACGTCCGTGCCGCGGATGTTCTCCTTGATCTTGATGTTGATCTCGCCGTCCGAGAAGCGCGCGACCTCGACGCTGAGCAGGGACTTCTCGAGGTGGGCCGCGATCTTCTCCCCCATCCCGCGGTGGGCGTTGCCGCTGATCAGCACGAGCTCGTTCATGGCCGGGAGTCCTTTCGCAGGGCGGGGCGCGGGGCAGGCGGCCGGGACGCCGCGAACGCGGCGCAAAGATAGGCCAACGGGCGGGCGAGGTAAACAGGGAATCGGGGGCGCGGGGCGGGGATGGCTGGGGCGGCAGGATTCGAACCTGCGAATGCAAGGACCAAAACCTTGTGTCTTACCACTTGACGACGCCCCAGCGGGACGAACCGCTAGAAGCTCTCCTCGAGGGCGGAGTCCTCGTGCCGGCCGGAGAGGATGGGCACTTCGCCCCGCTCGGCGCGCTGGAGCTCCTGCTTGTACTCGGCGATGATCAGGTTCTCCATCCACTCGCGCGTGAACGCGTTGATGGGGTGGGCGATGTCCTGGAAGGTCCCGTCCTTGCGGCGGCGGTTCGGCATCGCCACGAACATGCCGGTCGCGCCCTCGATGATCTTCAGGCCGCGCACGACGAAACTGTTGTCCAGGGTGATGCTCGCGAAGCCTCGCAGCTTCTCGTCGTCCCTCAGGGTGATCCTGATCTCCGTGATTTCCAAGACAGCACCTCTCCGTGGTGGCTCGTCCGGCGCGGGCTCAGGCGCGGTCGGCGTCATCCTTGACGCGAACACCGCCGGGCCAGGGATCGACGTTCCAGGCCTTCCAGCCGGGCTGCGCGACCTCCTGCCAGGCCTCGTCCCGCCGGCGCTCGTCGCCGAAGACGGCGAAGACCGCCGACCCGCTGCCGCACATCATGGCAACGGGCGCGTTCTCGCGCAACGACTGCACGAGTCGTTGCAGGGCGGGTTGCGTGGGCAGGACGACGTCTTCCAAGCGGTTCGCCCCGAACCAGGAACCCGTTGGGAAACGGGCGATTAAGGCCTCGACGGTACGGATGTTAACCTTGGGGCTGCGCAATGTCAATCCCATATTCAGCCCCGCATAGACGTCCGCCGTGCGCAACGCGATGTCCGGCTTCACGATCAGGAACTTGCCCTTGGTGATGGCCGTGAGCGCCTGCAGCTCGGTGCCGCGACCGCGCGCCGCCTGCGTCCCCCCCCTGACGAAGAAGGGCACGTCCGAGCCGAGCATCGCCCCGAGCGCCTCGAGGCGCTCGGGCGGCAGGCCCGTCCCGTAGAGGCGGTCGCAGGCGACCAGGACGGCCGCGGCATCGCTGCTGCCGCCGCCCAGGCCCGCCTCCACGGGGATGCGCTTGGTCAGCCGCAGCGCGAGCTCGCCGCCCAGGCCGCAGGTCCGGCAGAACAGCTCGGCGGCCCGCCAGGCCAGGTTGAGCGGGGACTCCGGCACCACGCCGAACGGCTCCACCGACAGCGAGATCCGCGGCGGACCGCCGGCGCCGCGATCGCGCAGCTCGGCCCGCACGTCGTCGCAGAGCGACACGGTCTGCAGGATCGTCTCGATCTCGTGGTAGCCGTCGTCGCGGTGGCGCAGGACCTCGAGATGGAGGTTCACCTTCGCCGGCGCCGCGACCTCGACGGTGCCGCGCGGAACCGCGACGTTGCGGTGCGAGCTGCGTTCAGACATCGGCGCCGACCTCCCAGACGGGTTCACGTCCCGCGGCGATGTCGTCGCCGAGGGCGTGCCAGGGTGTGCGGACCGCCCCGGCGTGGGACCGTCGCGGCTTCGGGACGAAGCGGGACCACGGCAGGTCCCGCGCGGGGCGCCAGGGCCGCAGCGGCGCGCCGGCGCGGACGTGGTCGTCGGCATCCCCCGCAGGCGTCCGGTCGGCCGGCTCCCGGCGGCCGCCCGCTTCCCGGGCGGCGCGCAGCAGGGGCATCGACTCGGGATCCCAGCCGAGGCAGCGCGCCGTCAGCGCGTCCAGGGCGAGCGGATCGCGGCCCGCCAGCACCCGGTTGTACATGACCGTGCGGCCGTCGGGCGCCGCGGCCACGGTGAGGTCCACCAGCAGCCACGGGCCGTCGTCGTCATCCGGCGGCGCGAGCCGCTCCAACAGCGCCCGCGGCGCGCGCGCGGCGGCCGCGAGTTCGGCGCCGCCGAGCCCGGCCAGGGCGGCCAGGCAACCGCAAGCGCCCAGCCCGGGGTGCAGCGCGCCCGCCACCGCGAGCAGGGGCCGGCCTGCCGACGGCGGGCACGCCGCCGCGAGGGCCGCGAGGGTCCAGTTCGGCACGCCGCCGGCCGGGTGGGGCCCGACCGCGCGGGCGGCCGTGATCGAGCGGCAGCCCTCGGCTTCGTCCCGCCCCGCCAGCGCCAGCACGCGCGCGACGTCCCGCGGCAACGTCTCGGGCCGGGTCGCGACCAGGGCCACAGGTGTCGGCATCGCTCCTCCTCAGAACCTCAGCGGTGCAGGCCGATGATCAGGCAGACGCTCGTGATCCAGCCCAGCACCGCGATCTGGATGGCGGGGTCGGTCAGCAGGATCTCGTGGGGACGACCGCCACGGTCGTCCTTGAACACCAGCACCAGGTAGCGCCCCAGCCCCGCCGCCACGAAGGGCGCCGTGAACAGCAGTTTGTAGGTCCCGAACTGGGCGACGGTTCCCGTCGCCAGCGTGTACAGGACGTAGGCCGCCAGGGTCGCCACGAAGGAGATCCCCACCAGCGCGTCCAGCGTCCGGCGGCCGTAGCGGCGCAGCGAAGGCCGGGACTCGTGGTTGCCCGACGCCTCCTGCACGTACTCGGCCCGGCGCTTGGCGAAACCCAGGAACAGCGCCAGCAGGAAGGTGCACAGGATCAGCCACGGGGAGAGCGGCACGGCGCCGCGCACCGGCCGCAGCACCTCGACGCTGGCCACGGCCCGCAGGACGAACCCGACCGCGATGCCCACCACGTCCACGATGACGACCCGCTTCAGACCCAGGGAGTAGGCGAGATTCAGCGCCGCGAAGGCCGTCGCGGTGGCGCCGAAGCCGCGGCCCAGCAGCCAGCCCGCCCCCAGCGCGACGCATCCCAGCGCCAGGGCCCAGCGGCGCGCCACGACGACCGGCAGGCGGCCGGCGGCGATCGGGCGGTAGCGCTTCAGGGGGTGGCGGCGGTCCCGGGGCGCATCGATGCAGTCGTTGAACAGGTAGACGGCGCCCGAGAGCAGGCAGAACACCAGGAACCCCAGGACGGCGCGCGCGACCGAGGTCGGCTCGTCGGCGCTCTGGGAGAAGACCAGCCCCGCGAACAGCAGCAGGTTCTTGGTCCACTGCCGCGGGCGCAGGCTGACCAGCAGCGCCCCCGCGATCCCGGCGCTCAAGGCCGGGCGCCGGCCGGCCCGGCGTCCGGGAGCTGCCGCTCCAGCAGGGCGCAGAGCAGGTGGCCCATCAGGATGTGGATCTCCTGGATGCGCGGCGTGTCCTGCGAGGGCGCGACCAGGGCGCCGTCCAGCATCCCGCGCAACCGGCCGCCGTCGCGGCCGAGGAAGCCGTGGACGCGCAAACCGCCGGCCCGCGCGCGCGCGGCCGCCGCGACGCAGTTCGGGGAGTTCCCGGAGGTCGAGATCACCAGCAGCACGTCGCCCGGTCGGCCCAGGCCCTCGACCTGGCGGGCGAAGACCTCGTCGAAGCCGTAGTCGTTGGCGACGGCCGTCAGGGTGGAGGCGTTGACCGTCAGCGCAAGGGCCGCGCAGGCCCGCCGCTCGCGCTCGAACCGCCCGACCAGTTCGGCCACGATGTGCTGGGCGTCGGCGGCGCTGCCGCCGTTCCCGCAGACCAGCAGGCGCCCGCCGCCGGCCCACGCCCGCGCGACGTCCCCGGCCAGGGCGGCGACGGCCGCGAGGTGCTCGGGGCCGAGGCGCGCGACGGCATCGCGGTGGTCCTGCAGGGTCTGCGCGCAGATCCGCGCCGCCTCGGCCGCGCTGCGGTCGCCGGTATCGGTCATGTCGGGACTCCGGGTTGGGTTGCCTCGTCCTGCGCGAGCCACGCAATATAACGCCCCAGGGCCTCCTGCCAAGACGGACGGGGCCCCACCCCGATGGATTCGAGGTTCCGGCTGCGCAGGATCGAACAGGCGGGCCGCCGCGCCGGGGTCGGGTAGTCGGCGGTGGCGCAGGGCAGGATCCGCTCCGGATCGGCGCCGCTGCGCCGGGCGATCTCGCGCGCGAACTCGTGCCAGGTCGTCGCGCCCGCGTTGGTCGCGTGGAAGATGCCGCGCCCCTTCGCCAGCAGGATCAGACGCAGGACGCGCGCCAGGTCGGGCGCGTAGGTGGGGCAGCCGGTCTGGTCGGCCACGACCTTCAGCGTCGGCCGCTCTTCCAGCAGCCGGCGGACGGTCAGCACGAAGTTCTTGGGACCGGGGCCGAACAGCCAGCTGGTGCGGACGATCCGCCAGTCGCCGCCCGCCGTCTGGACCTCCTGCTCCCCGTCCGCCTTGGTGGTCCCGTAGACCCCCAGCGGCCGTCGCTCGGCGTCCTCGAAATAGCCGGCGGGATCCTCGCCGTCGAAGACGTAGTCGGTGCTGATGTAGGTGAACGGCAGGTTGAGGGACGTGCAGCAGCGCGCCAGCATGCGGGTGGCGTCGGCGTTCACGGCGCGGGCGCGCGCGGGATCGGCCTCGGCCCGGTCGACGTCCGTGTAGGCCGCGGCGTGGATCACGTGCTGCGGGGCGTGACGCATCATCAGTTCCAGGGCCGTGCCCCGCTCCGCGAGGTCCCCGTCCGGCAGATCGACACCGACGCAGTGGCCGGCGCCGTCGAATTCCTCCAGGATGGCGCGGCCCAGCATCCCCGCGGCCCCGGTCACCAGGATCTTCATGCAGGGTCTCCCTCGTCGTCGTCCCGCCCCGGGGCCGTCGCCCGCACGGCGTCGCCGGCCGTCCCCGGCGGGAAACCGCGGCCGATCAGGAAGCGCTGGCCGCGGGCCAGGGCCCGCGCGTCGGCCGTCCCGCGCTGGCGCCGCCACCAGGAACGGGCGGCCCGGCGGGCCAGTTCCTGCTCGTCGCCGGGCGGCAACTGCTCGTCCGCGACGGTGCGGGCGAGTTCCGGCGGCACGCCCGACCGGGCCAGCCGGTCGGCGAGCAGGCGGCGGCCCACGGGCTTGGCGCGCAGCGCGTCGCGGCACCAGGCCTCGGCGAACCGCCGGTCCGAGTGGACGCCCGTCTCGGCGAAACGGTCCAGCACCTCGTCGACGGGGCCCGGCGGGAAACCGGCCGCGAGCAGGCGGACCCGCAGGTCCGCCCGCGTGCGCAGCCGGCGATCGAGTTCGCGGAAGAGGCGCCGGGCGATCTGCTTGCGGACCGCCGCCTCGTGGAGCGCGGCGAGCAGGGCCGGCGGCAGGACCTCCCCGCAGGCGGGCAGGGCCGGCGGCAGCGAGGACGCCGCCACTTCCAGCACCGTGCCGTCGCTCAGGGCCAGCCGCGCCTCGCCGTCGCCGCAGTCCAGGGACAGCAGGCGGATCCCGGCCCCGGCGTCGTCCACGCTCAGTCCGTCGCGGCGGCGCGCCGCCCGCGTCCGGTCTTGGGCGCCTCGTCGGCGCCGCCCTCGGCCGCGGCCTTGGCGGCCGGCGCGGCCGCGTCGGCCGCCGCGGCCGGCTCGGTCCGCACGCCGTAGTGGACGAGCACCTTCTGCTCGATGCGCGCGTAGAGCTCGGGGTTCGCGCGCAGCAGGTCGCGCACGTTCTCCTTGCCCTGCCCGAGGCGCTCGTCGCCGTAGCTGTACCAGGCGCCCGACTTCTGGATGATCTCGGCGGTCGTGCCCAGCTCGATCAGGTCGCCCTCCTTGGAGATGCCCTCGCCGTAGAGGATGTCGAACTCGGCCTTCTTGAAGGGCGGCGCCACCTTGTTCTTGACCACCTTGACGCGCACGTGGTTGCCGACCACGTCCTCGCCCTGGCTGATGGCGCCGATGCGGCGGATGTCCAGGCGCACCGAGCTGTAGAACTTCAGCGCGTTGCCGCCGGACGTGGTCTCGGGGTTGCCGAACATCACGCCGATCTTCATGCGGATCTGGTTGGTGAAGATCACCAGGGTGTGGGTCTTGCTGATCGCGCCGGTGAGCTTGCGCAGCGCCTGGCTCATCAGGCGGGCCTGCAGGCCGACGTGCTGGTCGCCCATCTCGCCCTCGATCTCGGCGCGCGGCACCAGGGCGGCCACCGAGTCGATCACCACGACGTCGACGGCGCCCGAGCGCACGAGCATCTCGGTGATCTCCAGGGCCTGCTCGCCGGTGTCGGGCTGCGAGACCAGCAGGTTGTCGATGTCCACGCCGATCAGCCGGGCGTAGACCGGGTCCAGGGCGTGCTCGGCGTCCACGAAGGCCGCGACGCCGCCCTTGCGCTGGGCGTTGGCGATCGTGGTCAGGGCGAGCGTCGTCTTGCCGCTGCCCTCGGGCCCGAAGATCTCGACCACGCGGCCCTTGGGCAGGCCGCCCACGCCGAGCGCGATGTCCAGCGCGAGGCTGCCGGTGGAGATCGGCTCGACGCCCTCGACCACCTGGTTCTCCCCGAGCAGCATGATCGAACCCTTGCCGAACTGCTTCTCGATCTGGGCCCGCGTCAACTCCAGGGCCTTGGCCTTCTCCTGCTGCCTGTCCATAGCCATTGCGAATCACTCCTTGGGTGTGGGACTGCGTCCGGGAGATCGTGCGGGCGGCGAGCCCGGCCGCCCTGGGGCGGTCGGTCGCCGCGACTCTACTACGGCGCCGCGGCCCCCGCCAGCGGGAAAACCGCGCGCGTCGCGTGGAGGGCGCCCCCGGGCGCGAGCGTGCTCTGCACCAGGCGGATCCCGGTGACCGCGATCGTGGCGGCGCGCAGCGGCGGGGCGCGCCGCAGGGCGTCGAGCTCTGCCGGAGTCGGCGGGTCGCGGAACCGCGCGAGGGTCAGGTGGGCCCGGAACGACCCCGCCGCCGCGCCGAGGCCCGGGCACCGCCGGGCCACCGCGCCGTCGACCCGCGCCGCCAGCTCTTCGAGCGCGCCGCCGCTCTCCATCTGCAAGACGAGCACCCGCGGCCGTCGCCAGCCCGGGAAGGCGTCCAGGCCACCCGCGTTCATGCACAGCGGCGGGGTCTCCCCCGCCGCCGCCGCCAGGGCCGCCTGCAGGTCGTCGAGCCGCGAGGGCGGCCATTCGCCGAGGAAGCGCAGCGTGACGTGCAGCTGCTCCGTCCTGACCCAGCCGAAGTCCCAGCGCGCCCGCCAGGCGTCCAGGCAGGGCGACACCTCGGCGCGGAAGCGCTCCCCGGGATCGACGGCCACGAAGAGCCTCACGACCAGCCGTCGACTTCCGCGCCCGCGAAGGGGTCGCCGCCGGCGGCGAGGTGGCGCCGCAGGGCGTCCAGCGCCACGGCCACGGCCAGCTCGCGGTTGCGGGCGCGGTGCGCGAGGAAGCGCATGCGCCCGGCGAACGTCCCGCCCGCGGTGGCCAGGCCGATCCAGACGGTGCCCACCGGCTTGGCATCCGAGCCGCCGCCCGGCCCGGCGACGCCGGTCACCGACAACGCGAGGTCGGCGCGGCAGCGGACGCGGCAGCCGTCGGCCATCGCGCGGGCGCACTCCCCGCTCACGGCCCCGTGCTCGCGCAGCAGCGCGGCGGGCACGTCCAGCAGGTCCCGCTTGACGTCGTCGGCGTACGAGACGATCCCGCCGCGGTAGGCGTCCGACGCGCCCGGCACGTCGGTCAACGCGGCGCCGAGCAGGCCGCCGGTGCAGGACTCCGCGGCGGCCACCGTCAGCGCCGGCGCCGCGCAGCGCCGACAGGACCACCGCCGGCAGGTCGACGAACTCGTGGGCCCAGACGCGGTCGCCCAGCACCTCGTCCAGCCGCGCGGCGAGGCCGTCGGGCATCGCGTCCGCGCCGGCCGGCGCCAGGGCCTGGACGTCGACGCCCCAGCGCGTGAGCCACCAGGACCAGGCGCAGCCCGGGAACTCCGTCAGCAGCGGCGCGGTCAGCCGGTCCAGGACGGGCTCGCTCAGCCGGGTCGTGCGGCGCAGCAGGACCGGCCGGGCCGGGCCGAGCCGGCCGCCCGCGTCCAGCCAGGCTTCGACCAGCGGCCACAGGGCCCGCATCTCCGAGGGCACGCCGGGCAGCAGCACCAGCGTGCGGCCGCGCAGGTCCCCGACCATCGCCGGCGCGGAGCCCTCGGGGTTCGGCAGCGCGTCGAGCCCCGACGGCAGCATCCCCTGCTTCACCATGTTGGGGCCGTAGGGACGGCCGCGCGCCTCGCAGCGCGCGCGCAGCAGGGCGGCGACGGCCGCGTCTTCCCGCAGCGGGACCTCCGCCCAGGCCGCGACCGCGGCGGCGGTCAGGTCGTCCGGGGTCGGACCGAGCCCCCCGGTCAGCACGACCAGGCAAGCGTCGGGCGCGGCGTCCAGGGCGGCGGCGATGTCGGCGGCGCGGTCCGGCACCACGGCCACGCCGCCCACGGCCACGCCGCGGCGCACCAGGCGCTGCTGGATCTCGTGGGAATTGGCGTCGAGGGTGCGCCCGTTCAGCAGCTCGTCCCCGACCGCGATCAGGCGGGCTTCGCGCAGGCGTTCCATGCTCACCAGCCCGTCACGGCCAGGGTCGCGCGCAGCAGCAGGTGCGCGTAGACGCCGGCCAGCAGGTCGTCGGCCATGATGCCCCAGCCGCCCGGCAGGGCCTCCAGCCGGCGGATGGGGAACGGCTTGGCGATGTCGAAGACGCGGAACCAGGCGAAGCCGGCCAGCCAGCCCGCCCAGCCCGTGGTGATGCCGAGGTAGGTGACCAGCATGCCGGCCACCTCGTCGCAGACGACGCGGTGCGGGTCCTTGCCGTGGCGCCGCTCCATCCAGCCGGCGGCCGGCACGCCCAGGAGCGTCACCAGCGCGAGCAGCCCGATCTGCACCGCCAGGGGCACCGGCGAGGCCAGCCCCCAGAGCAGGGCGACGCCCAGGCTGGCGACCGTGGCGGGCGCGAAGGGCGCCAGCCCCGTGCCCAGGAACGTGGCGAAGGCGGAGGTCAGGAAACGCCCCACGGGGAGGTCCTTTCGGCGATGCCAGGGTCGGTCCGGCGCGGCGGGCGCGTGCAGGATAATCCTGCCGGGCCGCCGGGTCAACGTACGGGGCGGAGCGAACGGCGGCACCGATGGTGGAAGGCACGGGGACGTGGCCGCGGGTCAGCGCAGGCGGGCGAGCAGCAGGGCCAGCAGGTCGGGCAGCCCTTCGCCGCTCGACGCGACCGTGGGCACCGACGGCCAGCCCACCGGGTTGAGCAGGGCTTCGAGTTCGGCCAGCGGCAGCGCGTCGGGATCGTCGCGGCGGTTGTACTGCAGCAGCAGCGGGACGCGGCCGCCCGCGCGGTCGGCGTCCGCCAGTTCGGCCCCGAGCTCGTCCAGCAGGATGAGGTTGGCGTCCTGGCGCCAGCGGCGGCTGTCGGCGGTGAACACCACGGCGTCGGCGCCGCGCAGCAGCAGGCGGCGCTCTTCGCCGCAGGCCAGCCGGCCCGGCGTGGTCAGCAGGTGCAGCGGGGGCCGCCCCGCGGCCGCAGGCACGGTCAGGTACTCGAAGGCGTCGCCCGCCGTCGCGGCGGACGGCAGCGCGACGGCGGGCGCCGGGCCGCCCAGCAGGCCGGCCCAGAACTCCAGCGTCGCGGTCTTGCCCGCGCGTCCGGGGCCGCACAGCACGGCGCGGCGCACGTCGGGCGCGCCGCCGGGTTCGCGGACGGAGCGGGGTTCGCGTTCGGAGCCGGGGGTCACCTTCACCTCGGGGACGGCGCCGGGCCGGCGCCGTCGAACAGCAGCAGGACGGCCTCGCGCAGGCTCGCCAGCAGGCTGCCCACCGTGCGGTGGGCGAGCCCCGGCCAGAGGTCCTCGTCGCCGAAGACCATCAGCACCAGGCCGTGGGCCACGTGGGCCGCGTGCACGCGGTGCTCGCCGTCGAGCAGGAAGGCCGAGGCGTCGGGCGCGGCGTCGGCGCCCAGCACGCCGGCCGCGGCCAGCGCGGCCTGCAGGCGGGCCACCGCGGCCTCGGGCAGGCCCCGCGGCGCCTCCCCCACGTGCAGCACGAGCCGGCCCTGCCCGTCCACCAGCGCCACGCCGCAGACCCCGGCGCGCTCCAGCAGCGCGACCGCGGCCGTGTACATCAGGGTGTAGGCGTCGTCGCGGGTGCGGGTCGGGGCCGTCACGTCCTACCTCCGGGGACGGGAGCGGCGGCGGGTCGCGTGCGACCGGCCGCGGGACCATCGCCCGGGATATCGGCTGCGGACTGAACGGGTTGAGGCTAAAAATCCCTGCGGAACTGGAAGGCCCGGTGCAGCGTGGCCTCGTCGGTGTAGGCCAGCGCGCCGCCGACCGGGATGCCCGTGGCCAGGCGGCTGAGCCGCAGGTCGCGGCCGTGGAACATCCGCTGGATGTAGAGGGAGGTCGCCTCGCCCTCGACGCTCGCGTCGAGGGCCAGGATCATCTCGCCGATCCCGTCCTGCTCGACGCGCGAGGCCAGGCGCGCGAACGGCAGGTCCTCGGCCCGCACGCCGTCCAGGGGGGACAGCAGGCGGCCGAGCACGAAGTAGCGGCCGCGGTAGAAGCCGGCCTTCTCGAAGGGCAGCACGTCCACCGGCGAGGCCACCACGCAGAGCTGGTGCGGCTCCCGCGACGGGGACGTGCAGATGGCGCAGGGGTCGGCCTCGGTGATGGCGCCGCAGCGGCCGCAGTGGCGCACGTTGGCCCGGGCCTCGGCGAGCGCCTCGGCCAGTTCGCGGGGCGACTCGGCGCCCTCGCGCAGCAGGTCCAGGGCGATGCGGGTGGCCGACTTGCGCCCGAGTCCCGGCAGCCGGCTCAAGGCGCGCACCAGCCGCTCCAGCGAGGGCGACTGGAACTCGCCGCCCTCGCGGGCCAGGGCGGCGTGTCGGATGGCGGGCGCGGCGCGGTCCATGGCCTACATCCCCGGCAGCTTCAGGCCGCCGGTCACGGCGCCCATCTCCTTCTCCACCATCTCGTCGGTCCGGCGCACCGCCTCGTTGACCGCGCTGATGACCAGATCCTGCAGGAACTCCACGTCCTGCGGGTCGACGGTCTCGGGCCGGATGGTCAGCGAGATGAGCTGGTGGCGGCCGTTCATCACGGCGACGACCTGGCCGCCGGCGACCTCGGCCGTGACCTCGCGCAGGGCGAGCTGTTCCTGGGTCTCCTGCATCTGCTTCTGCATCTGCTGGGCCTGCTTCATCAGGGCGCGCATGTCCACGGTGATCTCCTCGCGCCGGCGGTGCCGGGCGCCGTTGTCAGTCCTCGCGCTTCGCGGCCCCGCCCCGGTCGGGTGCGGTGTGCCAGCCGTCGCGATCCGCTTCGGGCACGACCTCGGCGTCGAGCCGTCGCACCAGGTTCTCCAGGGTCGCATCGCCCCCGCAGGCGCGCTGCAGCGCTTCGTGCTCGGTGGGCGCGACGGCGCGGCGCAGCTCCTCGCGCCGCTCGCGCCGGTCCGCCTCGGCGCCCGAGACCAGGTTCAGGACGATGTCGCGGCCGAGCAGCTCGCGGGCGAGCTCCTGCAGGCGCGGCAGGTCCTTCTGGATCAGCTGCAGCTGGAACTGCTTCTCCACGGGGAAGGACAGCGCGATGCGCCCGTCCTCCTCGGCCGGGATGCCCTCCATGATGCAGGAGCCCAGCGCCGGCTGGCGGCCGAGCAGCGTCTCGACGAAGGCCGTCCAGCCGTCGACCGTGGTCGCCGCGGCGGACACGGCCGCATCGCGGACTTGAGACGCGCCGTGCTGCCGCGGGGCGGGCGGGTTCCCCGCCGCCGACGCGTCGCGCGGCGCGGCGCGCGCCACGGGCGGCGTCGCCGCGGCGGCGGGCTTCGTCGCGCCCGTCGCGCGCCCGGCCGGCGGACCGCCGCCGCCGGTCAGCGGGCTGCCGGTCAGGGCCTCGAGGCGGCGCACCAGGTCCGACAGCACGACGCGCGACTCCAGCAGCACCAGCTCGACCAGCAGCGCCTCGAGCAGCACCCGGGGCTGCCCGCTGCGGTGGATGCGCTCGAAGCCGCGGCTGGCGCGGTCGAGCAGGGCCAGCAGGTCCTGGGGCGCGAAGTGCGCGGCCTGCCGGCGCAGGATCTCGATCTGGTCCTCGGGCAGGCTGATGCCGGCCGCGAGCGACGGGTCGATGCGCAGCAGCAGCAGGTGGCGGAAGTTGTCGACCAGGCTGTGCGCGAAGTCGTCGAGGCTCTGCCCCCCCGCGGCCACGCGGTCGGCCAGGCGCAGCGCGCGGCCGGGGTCGCGCGCCATGACCGCCTCGTTCAGCTCGATCGCCACCTCGCTGCGCACCAGGCCGAACAGGTCCACGACGGCCTGCTCGTCGATGCGCTCGGGGCTGGCGGCCAGGACCTGGTCCAGGATGCTCAGGGCGTCGCGCATCGAGCCCTCGGCCTGCGCCACGATCAGCCGCAGGGCGCCGGGCTCGAGCTGCACGCCCTCCGCGGCCGCGATCGAGGTCAGCCGCGCGGACAGCTCGTCGCGCGTCAGCAGGCGGAAGTCGAAGCGCTGGCAGCGCGAGAGGATCGTGCGCGGGATCTTGACGGGTTCGGTCGTCGCGAAGAAGAAGAAGACGCGGGCCGGCGGCTCCTCGAGGATCTTCAACAGCGCGTTGAAGGCCCCCTTCGAGAGCATGTGGACCTCGTCGATGATGAAGACCCGGCTCGCCCCGGGGCTGGGCGTGTACTGGGCCATGTCGCGCAGCTCGCGCACGTTGTCCACGCCGGTGTGGCTGGCCGCGTCGATCTCCAGGACGTCCAGCGACGAGCCGGCGGCGACCGCCGCGCAGGCCTCGCACGCGCCGCAGGGCTCGTCCTTGACGCCGCCCGTGCAGTTCAGGGCCTTGGCCAGCAGCCGCGCCACGGTGGTCTTGCCGCAGCCGCGGGGGCCGGAGAAGAGGTAGGCGTGGGCGAGCTTGTCGCGGCGCAGCGCCGCGCGCAGCGTGCGCGTGACGTGCTCCTGGCCCACCATCGCATCGAAGGTCGCGGGGCGGTACTTGCGGGCCAGCGCGTGGTAGGACATGGCACCTTCGGGGAGAAGGGTCTGTCGGGGGAAGGTGGGCCAGGCTGGCGGCGCACACGACAGCTTCCGCGTACCGCTGCTACTTTCCAGTCCTGACGGGGTTAGCTCACCGGCGTCGCACCGGGCCTGGCCCATCGAGTCGGTCGGGGTTCCTTCCCCAGCTTTCCGTTACCGAACGTGAAGCGTTCCGTCGCCGAAAGAGAAGAGGTGGTGGAGATGATCGGGTTCGAACCGACGACCCCTACGTTGCGAACGTAGTGCTCTCCCAGCTGAGCTACATCCCCACCCGTTGTCGATCGTACCAGTCGGCGCTCGTCGCGCCAAGGAGCTTCCTCGCGGCGATCATGGCGGAGAGGCAGGGATTCGAACCCTGGGAACACTTGCGTGTTCAACGGTTTTCGAGACCGCCCCGTTCAACCGCTCCGGCACCTCTCCGCCTCGACCGCGATCATGGCGGAGAGTCAGGGATTCGAACCCTGGGTACCTTGCGGTACACACGATTTCCAGTCGTGCCGATTCGACCGCTCTCGCAACTCTCCGCTCGATTCAATGCGGCCGGCAATATAGCACGGACCCGACCTGAAATCAACTCGCGCCGCGGCTTCGGATTCCCGGTTTTCAGCCCTCCACGCCCCCCCGGGCGCGCAGCCGGCGGAAGAAATCCCGCAGCAGGTCGGCGCACTCGGCCTCGAGCACGCCGCCCAGGACCTCGAAGGCGAGCCGGTAGGGATTGGCCTCCAGCAGGCGCGCCGTGGAGACCAGGGCGCCGGCCCGCGGGTCGGCCGCCCCGTACACGACCAGCCGCGGCCGTCCGAGCAGGACGGCCCCGGCGCACATCGTGCACGGTTCGAGGGTCGCGTAGAGCGTGCACTCGTCCAGCCGCCAGTCGCCGAGCGAGGCGGCCGCCGCGCCGAGCGCGAGGATCTCGGCGTGGGCGGTGGGGTCCTTGAGCGCCTCGACCCGGTTGTGGCCGCGGCCGACGACGCGGTCCCCGTGCACGACCACCGCGCCGACGGGCACGTCCCCGGCCTCGCCGGCGGCGCGGGCTTCCTCCAGCGCGAGGCGCATCCAGCGTTCGTGGGTCGCGAAGGCCGCGTCGTCAAGCGTCATCGTCGGTGCATCCTCGCCGGCAGGTCCGGGCCGAAAAGAAGCGACCCGCCGGGGGCGGGTCGAGCGGGGTGGCGCGCCCAGGAGGATTCGAACCCCCAACCTTCTAATCCGTAGTCAGATGCTCTATCCAATTGAGCTATGGGCGCGACGGCGGCAATATACCACCCCTGCGGAAGCCAGGCAAGACATCGTGCGCCGCCGCCGGCACGCCGATCTCCCCCCTCCGCTTCGATTGATAAGGATTTGACAACCCCTCCCGCCCGCCGCATCGTGTTACGTATTGTTGGATCGTAATATTCAGATGGGTCCCGCCATGAGGATACCCGGAGCCTCCACCGACGCCGGCGCGGCCGCGACCGCCGTGCTCGCTGACGTGCTCGCCCGCGCCCCCGCCGCCGCCCACGACGTGTACTGGACCGGCGACGCCGCGACCGACACCCTGGTCTCGGGGCACCTCCCAGGCCAGACGCACGGCGGCGAGGCCCCCGAGCCCCTGGACGCCAAGTGGGTCGCCTGGTTGGCGACGGTCGACGAGCGCGGCGAGCTGCGGCCCCTCCCCGTGCCGGACGCCGCGCCGGTGACGGTGGCCGCCGACGGCGTCGCGGTGTTCGCGCTGCTGGATTGGGGCTGGTGGACCAAGACCGCCGAAGGTCGCGTCAACAGCCATCCCTCGCAGGTCGCCGCCCCCCTGCAGAGCTGGCGCTCGCAGGCGACGGTCAAGCACCTGCGCCGCTGGCACGCCCGCCTGGCCGCGCCGTTGGGCCGCGGGCTGGAGATCACGCCGCTCACCGATCCCTTGCCGAGCGCCGCGGGCGACAAGCTCACCTTCCTGGTGACCCTCGACGGCGCGCCGGTGGCCGACGCCGCGGTCGCCTACGGCGGCGAGACCCGCGGCGCCACCGGCCCCGACGGCCGCGTCAACATCCGCCTGCGCGAGGCCGGCCTGCAGATGCTCAACGCCACGCTGCGCCGGCCGGAGCCGTCGGTCCCCGACGCCCAGGACGTGCGCAGCGCGGTGCTGACCTTCGTCCTGGAGGCCCGATGAAGCGCCCCTTCCTGATGGCGGCCGGCTGCGCGCTGCTGCTGGCGCCCGCGCCCTCACCCGCCCACGGCCTCGCCCACGCCGTCACCGCCGGCCGCGCCGTCGTCGTGACGCTGACCTACGACGACGGCTCGCCGTTCTCCTTCGAGAGCTGCGAGGTCACGCCGCCGGCCGCCGACAAGCCCTCCCAGGTCGGCCGCACCGACCGGCTCGGCCGCGTCGTCTTCCTGCCGGACCGGCCGGGCGACTGGCGGGTCCGCGTCGTGTCCGAGGACGGGCACGGCGCCGACCTGACGGTGCCGGTCGACGCCGCGCTGCTGCCCGCCGGCGGCCCGGTCGCCGGACCCTCCCGCTTCGCCAAGCTCGTGACCGGCGTGTCCGTGCTGTTCGGCATCTTCGGCCTCGTCGCCCTCGTCATCACCAGGAGGAGACCGTGAACCGCCGCCTCGCCCGCACCGCCCTGCCCCTGACGATCCTGCTCGCCTCCCTGCTGGCGGCCGTCGGCGCGTCCGCCCACCACGGCGTCGCGTCGCTGGGCGTGGCCGGGGTCGCCGGGCCCGGCGCGCCGCTGGAGACCTCGAGTTCGCAGACGCTCCCGCGCGGAGCCTGGCTGGCCTACGTCAAGATCGACCAGCCGACGTTCGAGACCTTCACCCCGGAGCGCGACGGCGAAGGCGACCGCAGCACCTTCATGATGTTCGGGCTGGGCTACGGCGTGCGGCCCTGGCTGTCGGCCTACGCCTTCCTGCCGTTCCACGCCAAGACGGCCGAGGACAACGCCTACAACACGGCCGGCTTCGCCGACGCGTCCGTCGCCGCCGTGCTCGGCCTGCGCTGGGACGGCCGCCTGCGCCCGGTGCCGGCGAACGAGAGCCTCGACGACCTCGAGGACCTGCACGTCACGCTGAGCGCGGGGGCGTCGCTGCCCACCGGCGAGGAGAACCTGCGCGACCGCGACGGCGCCATCGACCCCGGCTTGTCCCTGGGCTTCGGCGGACCGTCGTGGAACTGCGGCCTGACCGCGACGAAGGTGCTCGCCCCGCGCTGGACGGCCGTGGCGGAGGCCTCCGTCGTCGGCTTCACCGAACACCGGTACGCCGACGGCGCGCGCGTGCGCTTCGGCCGCGAGACCCGCCTGAACACGGCGCTGGTGGCGCGCGTCCTGACCCGCCCGGCGGCCAGGACCCGCCTCGACGTCAACGCCGAGGCGAACTACCTGGTCCTCGGCCGCGACGAGGCGGACGGCGTCGGCGAAGAGGCCACCGGCGGGCGCATCCTCTACGGCGTCGGCGGCCTGCGGCTCACCCGCGGCCCCGCGAGCCTGGGCCTGGGCTGGAAGACGCCGGTCTGGACCGACCTCAACGAGGATGCCCTGCAGCAGGGCGCCGAGGGCAAGGAGCAGGGCCGGCTGATCGCGACCCTGTCCTGCCTGTTCTGATCTTCGACGAACGGGAGCGGCCGTGCACGTGCCCGACGGATTCCTGGGACCCCAGACCTACCTGCCCGCCTACGGCGTCGCCGGCGTGATGTGGGCGGCCGGCCTGCGCCGGCTGCGCGCCCGCCTGGACGCGGCGACGCTGCCGCGCCTGGCGGTGGTCACCGCGGCGGCCTTCGTGCTGATGATGATCACGGTGCCCCTGCCGGGCGGCACGACGGTCCACGTCGCGGGCATCGGCATGCTGGCGGTGCTGTTCGGCGTCTGGAACGCGTTCCTGTCGCTGTCGCTGGTCTTCCTGCTGCAGGCGCTGCTCTTCGGGGACGGCGGCGTGACGGCGCTGCCGGTCAACGCCCTGGCGATGGGGCTCGTCGGCAGCCTGGCCGCGGTCGGCGCGTACGGCCTGCTGCGGCGCTGGAGCCGCGACGCGGCGCTGTTCGCGGCGGGCTGGGCCGGCACCGTGGCCGCCGCGCTGGTCATGGCCGGCGTGCTCGGACTGCAGCCCTTGCTTTCGCACGCGCCGGACGGGTCGCCGCTGTTCTTCCCCTTCGGCTGGAAGACCACGCTGCCGGCCGTGGTGCTGCCGCACCTGGCGGTGGGCGTGGCGGACGGCGCGCTCGCGCTGCTGGCCGGCCGCTTCCTGGCCCCGCGGACCGCGCCGGCGCCGCCCGGCCGGGGACCGGAGGCGCCGTGAAGGACCGCGCGCTGCTGCTGCTCTACCTCGCCGCGATCGTGGCCGCGACGTTCGTGCACGAACCCGCCCGCCTCGCCGCCGCGCTGGCCGCGGTCCTGCTGCTGTCCGGCCGGCGGGCGCCGCGGGTGCTGGGACGGGCCCTGCGCGCCGCGGCCCCCTTCGCCGCGGCGGTCTCGCTGGGCTGGCTGGCGGCGGCGTGGTGGGAGCAGCGCCCGGCCGGCGCCGCGCTGCTGCGGCTGAACCTGCGCGTGCTGCTGATGACGTGCCTGACGTTCGCGCTGGCCGCCCGCGTCGACCTGCAGCGGGCGCTGGGGTTCTCCCGCACGCTGCGCTTCGCGCTGGTGCTGGCCGTCAGCCAGGTGCTGACCTTCCGGCGCCTGCACGCGGACTTCCGGCTGGCCCTGCGCTGCCGCTCGCCGCGGCGCGTCTCGACGGCGACGGCGTTGCGCCACGGCGCGGCGACCGGCGCCTGGTTCCTCAGGCGGGCCGAGCACGACGCCGGCGAGATCGCCCAGGCCCTGGACGCGCGGGGGTTCTTCCTTGATCAGCGTTGAACGTCTCGGCCACGACTACGACGGCGCGGCGACCCTGCGCGACGTCGGCTTCCGCCTCGCCGAGGGCGAGAAGGCCGTCCTGCTCGGCTGCAACGGCTGCGGGAAGTCGACGCTGCTGAAGATCCTCGCCGGGCTCGTCGCGCCGCGCTCCGGCCGCTACCTCTACGACGGCCGGCCCGTCGACGCCGCGGCCCTGCGCGACGCCGCGTTCCGCCGCCGCTTCCGCGCCGAGGTCGGCCTGCTCTTCCAGCACGCCGACGCCATGCTCTTCAACCCGACCGTCCGCGACGAGATCGCCTTCGGCCCGCGCCAGCACGGCCTCGCCGATGCGGACGCCAGGGTCGCGCGCTGGTCGGCGGCCCTGGGCGTCGCCGGCCTGCTCGACCGCGCGCCGTGGACGCTCAGCGCGGGCCAGAAGCAGATGGTCTGCCTCGCCTCGCTGCTGGTGCTGGAGCCGCGGCTGCTGCTGCTGGACGAGCCCACCGCCGCGCTGGACCCGCGCTCCACCGGATGGCTGGTGGACTTCCTGCAGGACCTCGGCCAGACTCTGCTGGTGACCACGCACAACCTGTCGCTGGCGCCGGAGCTGGGTTCGCGCTGCCTCGTGCTGGGCGAGGACCACACGCTGCTGCACGACGGCGTCGTGGACGACCTGGCCGGCGACCTGGACCTGCTGCGCCGCGCGAACCTGGTGCACGGGCACCGCCACCGCCACGGCGGCCGCGAGCACCGCCACGACCACACCCACGACTGGGACTAGGGCCATGACCGCCAGGGAGACCATCCGCTTCTCGGTGTCGCTGCCCGCGACGCTGCTGGCCGAGCTGGACCGCCGCATCGTCGGCCGCGGCTACGACTCCCGCTCGGAGTTCGTGCGCGACCTGATCCGCGCCCGCCTGGTGGAGGAAGCCTGGGCCGGCGCCGGCAGCGAGGTGCACGGCGTGCTGACCATCATCTACGACCACCACCGCCGCGGCCTCACCGACAAGCTGCACCGGGTCCAGCACCACCGCTTCGTGCACATCCTCTGCACGCAGCACGTGCACCTCGACCACGACCACTGCCTCGAGACCATCGTGCTGCGCGGCACCCCGGGCGAGATCGAGCGCATGGCGCTGGAGATCGGCGGCCTGAAGGGCGTGAGCTTCGCGGAGCTGGCGCGCACCGCCGTCGTCGACGACTGAACGCGCCGGCGCCGGGCGGACGAACGAAGGCCCCGCCGCTTCAGTGCGGCGGGGCCTTCGAGGTGGTACGCCCAGGAGGATTCGAACCCCCAACCTTCTAATCCGTAGTCAGATGCTCTGTCCAGTTGAGCTATGGGCGCGCCAACAGGGGTCTGGCGGAGAGGGAGGGATTCGAACCCTCGGTGAGTTTCCCCACACACGCTTAGCAGGCGTGCGCCTTAAGCCACTCGGCAACCTCTCCCGCCTGTGATCCTGGCGGAGGGCGGGGGATTCGAACCCCCAGGGGATCGCTCCCGGCGGTTTTCAAGACCGCTGCCTTACCAGTTAGGACTAGCCCTCCGGCTGCCGTGTCATCCGAAAGACGCTGTCATCCGCAAGCGCCGGGGCCCGCCCCGACGGCAGCGCCCTGGGGCGCCGCGGACCAGGACGTTAAGATGCGCCCCCATCTTTGTCAAGGGACACTAGCGCCACCCGGCCTGGCGCCCCGAAGCGCCGAGGTCCAGGTTGACCTCGGGCGCCGCCGTGCGCCCGGAAAGGCGCAGGCCCAGGGCGATGCGGCCGTCGTCGCCCTTCAGCAGGTCGGCGAGGGGCGACATCGAACCCAGGTCGGGCCGGAAGCCGGCCGGCAGCTTGACCGTCAGGCCCAGGTCCAACGGCCCGGCGAGGTCGAGCCAGCCCTGCCCCCGCCAATCCGTGTCGGGTCCCTCGAGCTTCAGGTCCGCGATCGCGAGACGGCCGCCGTTCAGCGTCACCCCGCCGGCCAGGGACCGGTAGCGGATGTCCTGCAGGTCGCGTCGCGCGCCCCAGGTAGGGCGCGATGTCGGTCAGCCAGCTGCTCGCGTGCACGACGCCGTCGCGCGCCCGGACCGCGGCTTCGAACGCGAGGCCCGCGCCCGCGCCGGCGGGAGGCCCGAGGGCGAAGCCGCCGTTCACGTCGGCGCCGGCCGTCCCCTCCACGTACGGCAACGCGCCCGGCGCGAGCACCCGCAACAGCTCCGCGAGCGGGAGATCCTCGCCCTTCGCCTCGAAGCGGCACGCCGCCGCTTCGCTTTCCAGTCCGGTCACCGTGAGGCGGCCGGTGACGCGGCCGTCGCCGATCCCGATGGCGGCCTCGCTCACCTCGAGCCGGCCGGCCTGCAGCCCGGCCTTCGCCGCCAGGGTCCAGGGCTCGGCGGACCCGGCGAAGCTCACGGCCAACCCCGCGACCTCCGCGTGGCCGCTCAGCCCGGGCGCGAGATCCCGGAACCGCAAAGGCGCCGGCAGCGGCCACGGCCAGTCGAATCGGCCTTCGGCCGCCACCTCGCCACCCGCGAGACCGGCGACCGGCGTGGCGCCCAGGGTCGGCGGGCGCGGCAGCGCCGCGAACAGGACCGCCGGCTCGCATTCCCGCAGGCGCCAGTCTCCCCGCAGGGACGTGGGCGCCGGCCAACCCGCCAGTTCCGCGTCGACGTCGAGGGCGGTCCCGTTCCAGCGCGCGGCGTCGACCTCGACGCGCAGCAGGCCGGGCACCGGGGCGAACGTGGCCGCGTCGGCCTGCGCCAGGGAGGCGGCGCCGCCCCCCGCCGCCGACCACTGCAGGCGCGGCTGCCGCAGCCGGATGTCGCGCAGGACGGCGCGCCGGTGCGCGAGCTCCCGCCAATCCGGGCGCGCGGTCACCGACGCCACCGTCAGGACCCAGGCGGCGACCCCGGACGCCGCGCCCGCCGCCGCGAGCGCCTCGCCGCTGCCGCGCGCCGCCACGTCGGCCAGCACGACCCGCGGCGTCGGCCACAGATCGACCCGCGCGTCGCCGACGGTCACCTCCGCACCCGTGAGCGCGCGCGCTTCATCGAGCGCCGCCAGGACGTAACGGTCGACCGGCAGCAGGAAGCGCACGGCCAGCGTCAGCCCCAACAGCGACAGGGCCAGCACGGCCAGGACCAGCAACAGGCGTCGCGGCAGCTTCACGTGACGGTCTCCTCCCCCGCCGGCGCGGTCCCGACGATGCGGCCCCCGCCGCAGACGCGGTCGCCCCGGTAGAGCACCAGGAACTGTCCGGGCGCCACGCCCTCGGCCGCGGCGCCCAGCTCGACCTCGAAATCCCCGCCGGCCCGCGACCACGACCGCACCGGCACGCCGGCGTGGCGGTGCCGCAGCTGGGCCGTCCAGGGAGCATCGTCCGGCGGGCCGCGGTCCGGCACGTCCGCCAGGTCCGTGAAACCGTCGCAGCGCACGCGCGCGACCCGCAGGGCCTCCCGCGGGCCCACCACGACGCGGTTGCGCTCCCGCTCGAGCGCCAGGACGTAGAGGGGCTCGGCGTCGGCGAGGCCCAGGCCGCGGCGCTGCCCCACGGTGTAGTGCTCGAGACCGCGGTGGTGTCCCAGGCGGCGTCCGTCCCGGTGGACGATCTCGCCGCCGCGGCCCGTGTCGCGCCCCTCGAACAGGAACGCGCGGTCGTCGTCGGGCACGAAGCAGATCTCCTGGCTGTCCGGCCGCGCCGCCGATTCCAGGCCCAGCGCGGCCGCGGCCGCGCGCACCTCGGCCTTGCTCGACCAGCCCAGGGGGAACACGCAGCGCCCCAGCACGCCGCGGTCCAGCCGGTGCAGGAAGTAGGACTGGTCCTTGTCGGGATCGAGGCCGCGGTGCAGGCCGGGGCCGCCGGGGCCGGCCAGGACGCGGGCGTAGTGGCCGGTCGCGACGAAGCCCAGGCCCAGCTCGTCGGCGAGGCGCGTCAACTGCGGGAAACGGACGGTGCTGTTGCAGCCCACGCAGGGGTTCGGCGTGCGGCCGGCGAGGTACTCGTCCACGAAGGGCCCGATCACCTGCGCGCGGAACGCCGGCTCCACGCCGCTCACCCAGTGGCGGGCGCCCCGGGCGGCGGCGGTGCGCCGCGCGGCGTCGATGGCGTCGAGGGAGCAGCACGAGCGGTTGCCCTCGCCGCCGAAGGCGCCGTCGCTGGTGCAGAAGTTCTTCAACGTGACGGTGTGCACCTCGCAGCCGAGGTGCTGGAGCAGGGCCAGCGACACGCTGCTGTCCACGCCCCCGCTCAGGCCGAGCAGCACGCCGGCGCCGCGCGGCAGCGCGGCGCGCAGGGCGTCGCCGACGGGCAGGGGAAAGCTCATCGCGCTCCGGCGGGCCGGCGGGCGGACCGGGTCAGGAGTGGGAGGGCTCCGCGAGCCCCGCCGGGACCTCGGACTTCATCAGGTCCTCGATGACCTTGATGTTCTGGCGCGAGCGCTCGCCGATGTCGCCGTCGCCGTCGCTCTCGGCGGCGGCCTCCCACTCGCGGATGGCCTCGCGGTACATCTTCGACTCGGCGAACATGATCGCCAGGTTGTAGTGCGCCAGGGCGCTGCGGGGGTTGCGGGCCAGCACGGCGTTGAACTGCTCGATCGCCTCGGCGTACTGGTGGCGGCGGAAGTTCAGCGAGCCGAGGTTGCAGCGGGCCTTCTCGTCGTCGGGCCGCAGCCGGATGGCGTGCTTGTAGCACTCGCGCGCCGCGGTCACCGCGTTGCGGGCGATGGCGTCGCGCCCCTCGGCCACGTCGTCCCAGACCAGCCCGGCGTTCACCAGGGGCTCGACGAACAGGGTGTCCAGGGCCGAGGCCCGCTGGAAGTAGGCCAGCGCGGAATCCAGGGGGGCGTTGCGGCCGGTGGCCGAGTTCGGGCCGGCCGGCGGGGCGTCGGGGGCCGAGGCGTCCTGGTAGGCCAGGTTGCCCAGCTCGTACCAGAGGACCGCGGCCGGGGCCGTGCCGTCCGCCAGCGCCCGGCGCAGCGCCGGCTCCTGCTGCTCGGCAGGCAGGGCGCGGAACGGGGCCAGGGTGGTGTCCAGCGCGCTCTCGGCCGTCTTGCCCCGGCATCCGCCCGCGATCAGCGCCGGCGCGGCGGCCAGCAGGGCTCCGAGGGCCAGGTTGCGGATACGCGATCGGGTGCCGTGCCTCAAGTCAGCTCTCCTCCGGTTGGAACGCGCGCCCGCCGGGGCGCCTCGATCGAGTCTACCACCAACGCTCGAGGCCCGCCAGCGAGACCGTCAGCCGCCAGGTGCGGTCGGCCAGGCCGTTGTCCTCGCGGTCGCCGACCCAGCCGTAGGACAGGGCCACGTCCAGGTGCCCGGTCTGGTCGCGGAACGTCAGGCCCGTGCCCGCCGCGATCCTGGTCTCCAGCACGTCGGCGCCGCCGACCCGGTACGGCCAGCGCTGCCGCGAGATCCCCAGGCGCACCGGCAGGTTGCGCCACCCGCCCCGGCGACGCCACTGCTCGGCGCGCTCCACGCCCACGCTCCAGCGCCAGGCATCGACCATCTCGGTTTCCCAGATCGGATTGCCCGAGAAGTCGCCGAAGGGCTGGGACTCGAACTCGCCCCCGGCGCGCCAGCGGCCGTGCACGGGCGCCTGCGCGCCCAGGGTCCAGGTCGCCGGCAGCCGCAGCTCGTAGAGCTGGGTCCGCGAGCCGGGCAGCCCCAGCATGTCCCGGGTGCGGGTCATGTCCCAGCCGTGCCCGGGCGTGACGGTGGCGCCGACGCGCAGCTCCCGCCAGGGCCGCGCCTGGACCGACCACGTCGTCGACAGGCCGCTGATGTCGTCGGTGAGGACCTCCGACACGGCGACGTACGGCGAATCGTCGGTGCCGTCGGGCGTGCCGATGTCGTCGCGCAGGCGCTCCCTCACCACGCCGCGCACCAGGTTCAGGGTGGCGCCGAGCGACAGCCGGTCGTTCACGCGGTAGGCGCCGCCCAGGGGCACCTCGAACTGCGTGCCCTCGCGCACCAGCGTCCGGGACCCGTGAAAGACCACCGGATCGCCGAGCGGGTCCGCGGGGTCGGGCAGCAGCGTCTCCAGCGGGGTCTCGGTCGTGTACTGGGTGCCGCGCAGGGCGCGGAACCCGGCCGTCACCACGGCGCGGCCGCCGGCGAGCGGCAGGCCGAGCCGCACGCTCGGCGTGGTCACGCGGCTGGTGTGGCGGCTGTCCGTCGCCGACTCGCTGGCGGTCAGCGCGGCGTAGCCGCAGACCGCGATGGCGACGTGCCGCAGGCCGGGCAGGCCCGCGATGTTGTGGAACGACGGGGACAGGGTGTCGCTCTCGGCCGCGCCCCAGCCGCCGCGCCCCTCGATGCGGGCGTCGCTGGCGCGGATGTCCTGGCCGAGGTTCGTCAGGGCGAAGGGGCTCTGGGCCGGGGCCGCGGCGGCGCCCAGCAGCAGGCCGAGGGCGGCGAGGGCCGCGATGCGCTGCGGGGCGCTCATGACCCACCTCCGCTGAACGGCGTGAAGGTGATCTCGAAGTGGGGCGGCAGCGACGGGTGCGCCGTGCCCAGGAAGAGCATCCGGCCGAAGTAGAAGTCCGGCGAGTAGTTCCCGCTGACCTGGTAGCCGCCGAATTCCTCGCCGGCGGTCAGCAGCAGCACCGTGTCCGGCGCCAGCGCGCCGTTGAGCGCGCGCTGCACGGTCCCGGTGATGTCGAAGCCGACCCAGGTCTCCTCGTCGTAGATCATCTGGCCGATGTCCACGGCGAGGATGCCGTCGGAGACGACGGCCGCCTCCTCGATCTCCTGCACGGTGATCGTGTCGCGGCCCGCGAGCAGGGACAGCGGCACCTCGTGCAGGACGAGCGACTCCACCGGCCCGAAGCTGCCCGCGTCGATCGCCAGCCGCAGGACGGCGCGGTTGATCAGGATGTCGTCCGGCAGGCCCGCGAGGTCCGGGAAGAAGTAGGGGTAGCGGCGCAGGTGCGTCTGGACCTCGAGCCCGGCGGCGAGGTCCGCCGGCGGCGGCGCCAGGACGTGGAAGGTCGAGACGTCGGCGTCCGGCTCGAAGACGAAGGCGGTGTCCAGATCCGCGGCGGGGTTCCGGTAGGCGACCGTCAGCACGGGCCCGACCGTCGTGCCGGCGCCCACCAGGTCGATCTCCTGGTAGCCCGAGGTCGTCATGTCGACGGAGGCGTAGCCCACCAGCCCGGGCTGCGACCCCTCGCCTTCGCGGATCAGCAGGCCGTTCATGCCGGACGCGACCCACGCCAGGAGCTGCGGGACCGGCAGGTCCAGGAAGACCGAGGCGCCGGTGCCCGACTGCGACCCGATCTGCGCCGCGGTCGCCGGCTCGGGGCCGGGGTAGAGCGCGACGTCGAGCGGCGCGGCCAGCGTGAAGGTCTCGAACACCTTCTGCGGGTTCTGCGGCACCAGCGGGTGCACCACGTCCACGAGCGAGTCGGGCACCGCGGCGTACGCCTCGGTGCGGAAGAGGCGCAGCTTGACGCTGGTGACGGTCGTCTCGTCCAGGAGGGCGCCCTCGGGCAGGCTGTCCGGCAGCGTGGTCACGTCGTAGTGCGCGAGGATCGCGGAGGCGTCGGCGTCCTGGTTCCCGAAGTAGAGCAGCTCGTTGTGGTCGTAGGACAGCGACGCGTCCTTGACGGCCACCCTGCCGCTGACGGCCAGGGTCCCGACGAACACCGTCTGCGGCGTGTTGACCTGCAGCTGGCCCGGCAGGCCCGAGCCCACGGGGTTCGCCTCGTCGCTCGTGCAGCCGGCCAGAACGGCGATCAGGACGCAGCCGGCGGTCCGGGCCAGGGCGGCCAGCGGCGCCAGCGGCGCCCGCGGTGGGGACTGGGACATGCGGTCTCCTTCAGTGGTCCGTGACGCCGGCGCGGCGGGCCGGCGCATTCTAGGTCCCGGGCCCGGGAGCGTCAAGGCGCGCTCCCCGGCTCGGCGGTCTCGACGCGCGCCGACAGGCTGACGCGCGCGTAGCCGCTGTCCTTGATCAGGTCGATCAGGTGCACGACGCGGCCGTGCTGGCTGTTGGTGTCGGCGCGCAGGACGATGCGGTCGTCCCCCGATTCGGCCAGCCGCGCGCGCAGCGCGGCGACGAGCTCCGACTCGTCGATCGGCGAGCGGTCCAGGTACAGGGCCCCCTGCTCGGTCAGCGTGATCACCGACGGGCCCTCGTCGACGGCGCGGGCGCTGGTCGAGCCCGGCAGGTCGAGCTGGATGGCCGGCTGCTGCTCCTTGAAGGTCGAGGTGACCATCACGAAGATCAGCATCAGGAACATGACGTCGATCAGCGACGTGACGTTGATGATCGTGCGGTTGCCGCGGCGCGGCGGCGCGAACTGCATGGTCAGCCCCCGACCCGCGGCGCCGCGCGCAGGCGGCGCTCGCGCAGGGTGTCCAGCACCTGCGTGGCGTAGCGCTCGAGCTCGAAGATGATGGCGTCGGCGCGCCCCTGCAGCCAGTAGTAGGCCACCAGGGCCGGGATGCCGATGATCAGGCCGGCGGCCGTGGTGATCATGGCCTCGGAGATGCCGCCCGAGAGCAGCGTGGCGTCGCCGAGGCCCACCGCCTTGACGTCCTCGAAGAGGCGGATCATGCCGGTGACCGTGCCCAGCAGGCCCAGCAGCGGCGCGACCGCGGCCACGACTTCCAGGATGTTCAGGTGGCGGGAGATGCGGACGGACTCCTGGCGGCCCGCCTCCTGCAGGACGTCGCGCACGATCTGCCAGTCGTGGTCGGCGTGGTCGAGCCCGGCGCCGACCACCGTGGCGAAGGGCCCCGGGTTGCGGGCCAGGATGGCCCGGGCCACGGCGAAGTCGTCCGCGGCGCTGAGCGTCGCGACCGCGCCGGCGACCTCGGGCAGCAGGATCCGGCTGCGACGCAGCGCGTACAAGCGCTCCAGGAACACCGTGAGCGCGACCAGGGAGCACAGGCCGAGCGGGATCATCATGACGTTGCCGGCGCGGATCAGTTCCCACATGTCCAGTTCATTCCTTCGGCGAAGTCGCGCGGGGAAGGTCCGCCGCCGTTCAGCGGCGCGGCCCGGCGGGCGGGAGTTCTTCCCGCGCAGAATAGTGGAGCTTCACGGTCAAGACAAGCTCGGGGTCCGGGAAGTGCTCCGGCAGCGGCTTCAGCGGCGCGGTCGCGCGCAGCGCCGCCACGCTCGCCTGGTGCAGGGACTCGTGGCCCTGCTTCTCGACCACCTCCATGCCGGTGACGACGCCGTCGGGCGCGACCACCAGCTTGACGACCGTCCAGCCGTCGATGACGCCGAGGTGGTAGGCGTAGGGCGGGATCCAGTTGGGCAGGAACGCCCGCTTGAACGACTCCAGCCACGGCGCGAAGTCCCACTCGACGGTGCTGAGCTGAAAGTCCCCGAACTGGATCAGGTTCCCGCCGGCGGGGCTGAAGGCGTCCTGCTCGTACTCGAAACCGCGGTCGCCCGGATCGCGGCGGCTGTCGTCCAGCACCGACACCGCGCCGGCCGCCGGCACCCGGACCAGGTCCGGCGCCGTCGGCCGCTCGCCCTCCCCGAGCCGGGAGCGCTGCGACCGGTCGGCTTCGCCGCCGCTGGCCGTGGCGCCGTCGGGCGCCTGCGGCAGGTCGCGCCCGCGTCGGGGCGTCACGCCTTCGGCTTCGCGATCGCCGTCGGGCCGCCCCCCGCTCGGCGACGGCACCGCGAGCGCCGCGCGTCGGCCGGCTCCCCGCCCCCGGCGCCGGGCAGGATCGCCACCTGGGGGAACTCCCCGGTGCGTTCCGCGCGCGGCGACGAGGCCTCCGTCCCGCCGGCGATCCGGTCCGCGGCGCGGCTGTCGCGCAGCGCCAGGAAGTCGGGCACCGCCGGCGGCGCCTCGGCCTGCTGCCGTTCCGGCACGCTCGTGTAGGCCGTGGGCAGGGCGACGTCCGGCAGCGCCGGGTCGACCGGCTCGGCCTCCAGCACCACCTCGACGGTCTCCTCGCGGGGAGCCGGCTTCGCCGCCGGGGACAGGGGCCGGAACAGGTCGAGATCCCAGGTGACGACCAGCAGCAGCACGTGCAGCGCCAGAGCGGCCAGGAAGGCCAGGATGGTGGGGCGGCGCTCGTGCACGGTTCTCCTTGACGTCGCCGGATGCGGTGAGGATCGTGGAACGCACCGAGACAGACCGCGCCCATCCCGCCGAAGGGTCTACCATGCACCGACCCGGTTCGCAAGACAACCGTCCAGCGGCAGCCGAGCGGATCGCCGGCGCTGTGGCGGACCTCCGCCGCCGGCATCCGGACCGTTTCGCGCCGGACGTCCCGCTGAGCTCGATCACGACGCTGCGCATCGGCGGCCCCGCGCTCGGCCTGTCCAGGCTGCGGAACAGCGACGACGCCCGCCGGTTCCTGGAAATCGCCCGCGAAGCGGAAATCCCCGCCGTCTGCCTCGGCGGCGGCAGCAACGTGCTGGCCGACGACCGCGGGTTCTGCGGGCTGGTCGGCGTCATGTCCGACGACGGCCTGGAGATCCGCGGCGACGCCGTCCGGGCGGGCGCGGGCATCCCCCTGGACCGGCTGGTCCTCGACAGCCTGCAGGCGGGGCTCACCGGCCTCGAGTTCGCCTCGGGCATCCCCGGCAGCCTGGGGGGCGCCCTGGTCGGCAACGCCGGCTGCTACGGGCACGAGATCGGCGAGTTCCTGCGCGAGGCCACCGTCCTGAGGGAGGACGGGCGCGTGGAGACCATCGGCCCGGACGCTTTCGCCTTCGCCTACCGGCAGACCGCCTTCAAGCAGCGGCGGGACCTGATCCTCGGGGCCGTGCTGGCGCTGCGGCGCGGCGACGTGGCCGCGGCCCTCGCCGAGCGCGCCGACCACCTGGCCTCGCGGCGCGCGAAGCACCCCGTCGACCTCCCCTGCGCCGGCAGCTGGTTCAAGAACCTGCCGCCGTCCGAGCCGGGCGGTCGCCGCCGCCCCGCCGGGGCGCTGCTGGAGGCCGTCGGCGCGAAGTCGCTGCGGGTCGGCGACGCCGGCGTCTTCGCCGGCCACGCCAACATCATCGTCAATCTGGGCCGCGCCCGCTGCGTCGACGTGCTGGCCCTGGCCGAGGCGATGCGGGCGGCCGTCCAGGACCGCTTCGGGATCCGACTCGAAGCGGAAGTCCGCCAGCTGGCTTGGCTTGCAGATGCCGCCCACCCGGACGATCCCTGGGCCATTCGGGGTTGACACCGGCCCGGCAAGATCCGACATTCACACCAACGGGTTCGCATCGCAACGGGACAGGAGCTGACCATGCATCAGAAACTGTTGGCCCTCGGATTGTGCCTGCTGGTGTTCGCCGCCGCGGGCGCCGCGGCGCAGGATACGCCGGGCGCGGCGCCCCAGGACGGCGAGAGGTCGTTCAACCTGCGCCACACCTCCCTCGAGGAGCAGCAGGCGGCGCAGGTCGCCGAGGAAGTCCAGCAGGTCGAGTACGAGCCGATCATCGACGAGCGCACGCTCGAGGCCTCGGTCACGCTGGGCTTCTGGCTGCTCGACAAGACCCTCCTGCAGCACGACAACATCATCTACAAGTACACCGACGAGGACACCTATTTCGGCGACGTCGCCATCAAGGGGCAGTCGGCCTTCAACCCGCAGGTGCGGTTGAACTACAACCTCTTCCCCTGGTTCTCGCTGGAGCCGGTCTTCGGCGTCTCGGTGTCGGAGTACACCGCCACGGTGGGCCGCCCGCGGTCGCTCTCCAACCAGGCCGTCGGCGGCGGGGACGTGTCGCTCGAGGACGTCGAAGGCATCGGCGAGTACGACGCCGAGAACCGCTCGATCATCACCCTGAGCACGGGCCTCAACGCGGTCTTCTACCCCCACGACTACGGCAACTTCGCCAAGGGGCGCTGGCACCCCTACGTGCAGGGCGGCTTCACGCGCACCTGGCTGAGCATCAACTCCGACTACACGGGCGACAGCGCCAGCGCCTGGGACCTCAACGGCGGCGGCGGCATCCGCCTGGTCGCGGACCGGCTCATCAGCATCCGCTTCGAGGTCCTGTTCCACCACATGACGGTGGACTTCGTGCCGAAGGAGTCCTTCCGCGTGTTGGACGAGGGCGAGACCCGGATCCCCGTCTACGAGTACATCGAGGGCATCGGTCCGCGGGAAGTCTCCGACTACACGTCGCAGACCCTCAACACGATGAGCTGGGCGCTGGGCTTCACGGCCAACTTCTAGCGGCCGGCGCCGGCCCCGTCGCGCAGGGCGGCCTCCCCCGGGGGAGGCCGCCCTGCTTTTCCGTCCCGGCCGCCCTTCAATCCAGCGCGGCCAGCTGCTCCCGTCGCCAGGACAGGGCCTCCACCACATCGTCGCGGTTCGCCCTGGTCCGCCCCCCGAGCGCGGCCAGGGTGCGCGCGACGCCGGCGCAGCGCACGAGCGAGCGCACGGTCAGCCCCAGCGACGCACCGGCCGCCTCGAGCAGGGCCGCCGCGGGTGCCTCCATCAGGCCGCGCGCCTCCACGAGCGACGCCGGGCGGGCGCGGGAACGGCCCGCCAGGAGCGCGTGGGCGGCGGCGGCCTCCGCGAGCGCCCGCTCCCAGAGGCGGCGCGGATCGTCCGGCACCGCGCCGTGCAGGGGCCCCTCGGGCTCTTCGAGTTCGGCGAAGAGATCGATGCGGTCCAGCAGCGGCCCCGACAGCCGCCCGCGGTGGGCCGCCCGCAGCCGCTCCGTGCAGCGGCACTCCCGCCGCCGGCTGCCGTGCCAGCCGCAGCGGCACGGGTTCGTCGCCGCGAGGAGCTGGAAATCCGCCGGCCAGAACCGGGTCCCGGCTCCCCGGGCGACCGCGACGCGGCCCTCTTCCAGCGGCTCGCGCAGCGCGTCCAGGACGCCGGGCGAGAATTCCGACAGCTCGTCCAGGAACAGGATGCCGCGGTGCGCCAGCGTGATCTCGCCGGGTCGCAGGGACGCGCCCCCGCCGAGCAGTCCGGCGCGGGTCGCGGTGTGGTGGGGCGCGCGGAAGGGCCGGCGCAGGTCCAGGCCCTGGGCGGACGGCAGCCCGGCCGCGCCGTGGATCCGGGCGACCTCGAGCGCCTCCGCCCTGCCCAGCGCGGGCTGCAGCGACCCCACGACACGCGAGAGCTGCGTCTTGCCCGAACCCGGCGGCCCCACCAGCAGCAGGTCGTGGCGGCCCGCCGCGGCCAGGACCGCCAGCCGCCGGGCGCGCGCGGGCGCTCGGGCCAGGAACGCCAGCAGGGCCGCAGGCGGTTCCCGGTCCGCCGGCAACGGCAGCCGGGGCGCGACCCTCTCGAGGTCGCCCCGCCCCGCCCGCCAGCGCACCACGTCGGCCAGCGAATCCGCCGCCAGGACCGTCACGTCCGGCACCAGGGCCGCTTCCCAGGCCTGCCCGCGCGGCACGACGAACAGGCCGCGCCCGGCCGCGGCGGCCGCCGTCACGATCGCCAGCAGCCCCCTGACCGGGCGCAGGGCGCCGTCCAGGGACAGCTCGCCCAGCAGGACCGCCTCGCCGCGCGCGCCGGGTTCGGCGCGCTCGTTCACGCCGCAGACGCCCACGGCGATGGCCAGGTCCACCGACGGCCCTTTCTTCTCGACGTCGGCCGGCGCGAGGTTCACCACGACCCGGCCCTTGGGCCAAGCCAGGGCGCAGTTGCGCAGGGCCGACAGGACGCGCTCGCGGCTCTCGCGCACGGCGGTGGACGGCAGGCCGACGAGCTGGAACGAGGGCAGGCCGCGCCCGGCGTCGACCTCCACGACCACCTCGAACCCGTCGATGCCGTCGAGCGAACCGCTGCAGACACGCTGGATCATGGCGCCCTCCCCGCCCCCCGCCAGCGAGACGCGGGCCAACCCGGCCGCGCGGCCCGTCGCGGCGGCAGCGGGGCGCGGCGCTGGCGACGGGGGCGCAGCCCGGCGCGGCCCGGCGCGCCGCCAGCCGCCCACCGGGGGCGACACCCGGAGATGGAAGAAGAGCCCGGAGTTTCCTCCGGGCCCTTCCCGTCCTTGCTTCGTCGTTGGATGCGGTGCGGATCAGCGATACAGGTTCTTGACGTCTCCCCAGGCGGCGTCCTCGTTGGGCGTCGGGTCGTAGGGGAAGATGACCTTCACGCCGAACAGGTGGTGGTAGCCGGCCGGGACCGTGAAGAACGGGAACCAGGGCTCGGCGATGCCGGTGCCGGCGAAGGTCCAGTCGTTCAGCGGGTAGTCCATCGCCTGCAGCGTGCCCAGCTCGCTGCCGCCGTTCATGTCGCAGGTGCCGATGCCGGCGCCCGAGAACTGGCCGAACCCGAAGGGATCGTTCAGGTCCATGGTCCAGCCGTCGTCCACGGCGGCCTGCAGCAGCAGCGTGCCGTCGGTGAAGGTGGCCGGGGCCGCGTAGTTGCCCGCCGTGCCGCCGCCGATGGCGTCCTCGTAGATCCGCAGGGTGCCGCCGTCGAAGACGTAGTTCTTCGTCTGGGCGACCCCGTTGAAGACGTAGGTGTCGACGACCATGCCGGTGATGGCCACGGTGTACTGGTTGCTGGCGAAATCGACGGGGATCGGCGTGGGCACGCTGACCGGGGGATTGGCGATCCCGTAGACGGTCATCGTCGCGCCGGCCTGGTCGGTGCCGGGAGCGTACGCGGCGTAGCCTTCGAACGTGAACTCGACCTGCCCCAGAGCGGGGACGGCCGCGCACAGGGCCAGGGCCAGCGTCATCCCGATCACCCGGCTCCGGTTCAACTGCATTCTCTTCATGGCGCCCTCCTTCCGCTCGTTAACGGTACAGGTTCTTGACCCCGCCCCAGGACATGTCCTGGGTGGGGATCGTGCCGTCGTAGTAGATGTGGCCGTCGGTCTCCATGTCGTAGCCGTCGGGGATCGTGGCGTCGTTGAGCACGGTGCCCGCCAGGGTCAGCCCGTTGGGGTTCTGCAGCTCCTGGCCCAGCTCGGTGAAGTGGGTCCCGAGCTCGAACGTCAGCGTCCCGACGTAGCTGCCGACTCCCGTGGTCGGGTTGTACGTCAGCGCGAAGTTGTTGAAGACGCCGTGCAGGTACACGTCGCCGTCGCTGAAGGTGGCCATCGCCAGGGGATCCGGGGGCGAGACGCCGTAGTCCGGCATCGTGTAGCCGCCCGCCAGGTAGGCCTGCGCGTAGACGTCGATGGTGCCGCCGGTGTAGTAGATCCGGAAGCTGCCGTTGCCGAGATCCGCGGCGCCGCCGGACACCAGGTTGCCGATCACCCAGGTGTACTCGTAGTCGGCGGTGCTCCAGGTCAGCGGCGCGCTGATGTTGTCGACGAAGCCGACGCCCGCCAGCACGTCGCCGGCGACGCTCGGCGGGAAGCCGACCGCGCCGGGATCGTTGTCCGATTCGAAGAGGTAGCCGATGGTGTCCATCACGTCGCTCTGGGCCCAGGCCGACCCGGCGACGCACGCCAACACCAGCACTCCCGTCACCCACAATTTCTTCATGGTGTCCCCCGATTCGTCTGCGGCTGCGATGGCGCGGCCATGATGATGCGGACGATCCTATCGCACTGCGCTCGTTCGGTGCGAAACTCCGGCCGCCTGATTCGCGGTCGGATCCGTCGCACCTGGGCGGGTTCGAGCACTTCAAAGCCTCGCGGTGCCGGGACCGCGACTCCCACACTTTACTACCGGCCGGGCGGCCGGAGCAATGACAGAATAGGAAAAAATGTAGTCATTTCGCACCTGTCTGTGATTATGCATCAAAATTACGGAGGCTCCATCAAGGAGCCTCCGTGAATGCGGACGAGAAGCGTTAGGTCGGCGTCCCGCCGGGGGGAACGACGACTACAGATCCTGGGGGCGGACCGTCTTGCGGCCGTTGGCGATGGCGCGCTGCTCGGCCTTCTTGATCAGCTCGTTGACCTTGGCGTCGAGGGCGTCGTAGAACTCGCCGGACACGTTGCACTGCGTGACGGCTTCCTTCGTCTTGCTCTTGCTGATGATCATGGTGGCCTCGATTCTCCTGAAGGGTGAAACCTCGGGCGACGGCGTCGCCCGGCGAAGGGATCGCATCGGGCAAGGTGGGATCTTGGCGAATCCGACCTGCGGTGTCAACGGGATTCGCCGTCAACGGGATTCGCCTGTTCCGCGCGCCGCGCCGCCGGCAGACCGGGCGCGGCGGAGGGGGCAGAATCGCGGCCCACAATGCCCTCGACAGCCGCGGGCGTCAAGGCTAAGTTTCGCCGGACCTTCCCGCCGCGCCACGCTCCCGCCAACGGGAGCCGTGAATGGAGGAACCATGACCCCGGACCGCCGGCTCGACACCTATCTGCACGCCCACCGCGACCGCCACGTGGCGCAGCTCTGCGACTGGCTCCGCATCCCCAGCGTCAGCTCCCAGTCCGACCACGACGCGGACACGCGCCGCGCCGCGGCGTTCATCGCCGACGAGCTGCGCGGTCTCGGCCTGAGCGTCGAGGTGATCGCCACCGAGGGCCACCCGCTGGTCTACGCCGAGACCGAGCAGCTCGCCGGCCGCCGGACGCTGCTCTTCTACGGCCACTACGACGTGCAGCCGACCGACCCCCTCGACCAGTGGCTCTCCCCCCCCTTCGAGCCCGAGGTCCGCGACGGCATCATCTACGCGCGCGGCGCCAGCGACGACAAGGGGCAGCTCTACACGCACGTCAAGGCGCTGGAGGCCTGGCTGGCCACGGGCGAGCCGCTGCCGGTGAACGTGAAGTTCATCATCGAGGGCGAGGAGGAGTGCGGCGGGCCGGCCGTCTACCGCTACGTCGAGCAGCACCCCGACCGCCTGGCCTGCGACGCGGTGGTGATCAGCGACACCAGCCTCTACGACGAGAAGACCCCGGCGATCTGCTACAGCCTGCGCGGCCTCAGCTTCATGCAGATCGACGTCGCGGGCCCCCGCGCCGACCTCCACTCCGGCAGCTTCGGCGGCGTGGTGCAGAACCCGGCCAACGCCCTGGCGGCGATCGTCGCGGGCCTCAAGGACCCCGACGGACGCGTCCGCATCCCCGGCTTCTACGACGCCGTGCGGGAGCTCGACGACCAGGAGCGCCGGGCCTTCGCCTCCCTGGGCTTCACCGACGACGTGCTGCTGCGCGACACCGGCTCCTCCGGCGCCCTTCGGCGAGCGCGGGTACACCACGCTGGAGCGCATGTGGGCCCGGCCCACCTGCGACGTCAACGGGATGTGGAGCGGCTACCAGGGCGAGGGCGCCAAGACCATCATCCCGGCCGGCGCCGGCGCGAAGGTGAGCATGCGCCTGGTGCCCGACCAGGACCCGGCCGAGATCGCCCGCCTCTTCGAGCGCCACGTGCTCGCCACGGCGCCCGCGGGCGTCGACGTCAAGGTCTCCTACCTGCACGGCGCCGCGCCGGTGATGGTGCCGCGCGCCTCGGCGATGATGAGCGCCGGCGCCCGCGCCATGGCCCGCGGCTTCGGCCGCGAGCCCGTGCTCATCCGCGAGGGCGGTTCGATCCCGATCGTCGGGACCTTCCAGTCCTGCCTGAAGGCGCCCGTGCTGCTGCTCGGCTACGGCCTGCCCAACGACAACATCCACTCGCCGAACGAGAAGTTCCACCTCGAGAACTACTTCAACGGCATCGCCACCACCGCGGCCCTGCTGCGCGAGGCCGCGGACGCCTGATCCCCGGCGCGACGACGGGGCGCCCCGCACAGGGCGCCCCGTTTGACAGTTCGCGGACCAGCGTGTAGGTTTTGCCCCCCGGACGTCCCCTTCGTCTAGTGGTTAGGACACCGCCCTTTCACGGCGGCAACACGGGTTCGAGCCCCGTAGGGGACGCCAGACCCTTCAGGCGTTGGCGACCAGGATCCCCCCCAGCACCACCAGCGCGGCCCCGGCGATCAGCTTCGCCAGGTGCACGTCGCGCCACTCGGCGTAGACGACCAGGGCCAGCAGCACGACCACCAGCGTGTTCAGGTTGTACAGGGGCGCGAGCTTCGACAGGGGCGTCGCGAAGCGGGTCAGGGCGATCAGCACCAGGGCCATGCCCAGCCCCCAGCTCGCGCCGACGCCGCCGGCCAGCAGGCCCGCGCGCCAGGAGACGGCGTTGTCGAGGCGGGCGACCGCGAACGCGGCCCCGACCAGGGCCACCCCGGCGCCGGTGCAGAGCAGGTAGGGCCCGACGCCGGCGCCGGCGCGGCCGGCCGCCTTCTGCAGGATCCCCGTCACGCCGAACAGCAGGGCCGGCAGCAACCCGCCGACCAGCAGTCCCTTCCACGATGGCGGCACGTCGTTCCTTTCCGCGCTGGGCGCGATGAGGGCCGTCTCCCGGCGAGGGAAGACGGCCCTGCGGGCGTGAGGCGCCGTCCTAGCGGTACATGCTCTTGACGCCGCCCCAGGTCGCGTCGTCGTCGGCCACGGCCTGGCAGTTGCTCGCGTGCAGGCCCAGGAAGCCGAACGTGTCGACGGCGTTGCCGACCCAGGTCGCGGCCGGCGCGAAGGCGTCGCCGGTCACGGTGTCGCCGCAGCAGACGTCGACGGCGCGCACGAGCGTCTGGTTCACCGTCGTGCAGGGCGCCGTGCCCCAGAACGTGCCGGGGTCGAAGCCCACCTGGCCGATGCAGTCGACGACCGCGCCGTCGAGCTTCAGGACGACCGCGTCGTCGCCGTTGAAGTTCACGACGCCGCCGTTGATCAGCAGGTCCGACTGCGACGTGATCGCCGCGACGGAGAGCGAGTGGCCGATGACGTGCACGTCGCCGTTGTGCAGGACGCCGCCGAGGGTGACCGTGCTGGTCGGCGTCAACCCGCCGTTGGCGTACAGCTCGACCGTGACCCGGGACAGGGCGACGTCCACCTCGGTGGCGTTGTAGATCTCCAGCGCCTTGTTGTTGCTGGTGCCTTCGATGTACTCGGAGAAGTAGAGGCAGGTGGACTGCGCGGCGGCGGTTCCGGCGAGGCCCATCAGCAGGACCGCGGTCAGGGCGATCTTGAGCATGCGCATGGTGTCGATTCCTCCTGGTCGTGGGGTCGCTCGACGACGGCGGCGGGCAGCAAGCACTGTCGCGCCGCCGTCGCTGCGAGCTCGGCGGTGCACGTGTCGATATTAACACTCCATGATCGAAATGGCCACGGGATTCGGCCGCGGGCCGCCTGACGACGGAGCGCCCGGAATGCAGGAGGGACCTGCCGGGCAGGTCCCTCCGTCGGTCCGCGATCCGGGTCGTCGACTAGTACAGGGCCTTCACGGCGCCCCAGGACGACTCCTCGTTCGCGACGATGCAGTTGGACGTGTGGGAGCCCAGGTAGGTCATGGTGTTCTGCGGGTAGCCGATCCAGCCGTCCAGCGCCGGGTCGTAGGCGTTGTTCACGTCGACGTCGCCGACGCAGACGCTCGCGTCACGGACCAGGGTGAACTCGGCCGTCGCGATCGGAGCGGTGCCCCAGAACACGCCGGGGTCGTTGCCCAGCTGGCCGATCGAGTCCACGACGATGCCGTCGAGGAAGAGGATCAGGACGTCGTCGCCGTTGTAGAAAGTCAGGTCCGAGAAGATATCCGACTGGGCGGTGATGACGGGATCGACGCCGGTGGCGCTCGGGTTGCCGACGACGAAGACGTCGCCGGAGACCAGCGTGCCCGTGAACGTGTAGTGGGCGGGGTTGATGATCGCACCGTTGTTGTAGCGGTCGACCGTCACGCGGGACATGTCCAGGTCCGCGCTGGTGCCGTTGTAGATCTCGACGGCCTTGTTGTTGCTGCTGCCCTCGAGGTACTCCGAGAAGAAGACGGCGGTCTGGGCGGCCGCGACGCCGGCCACGCAGACCAGCATCAGGGTGGTCAGGACGATCTTTGACGTGCGCATAGTGTTGCATCCTCCTGGATGGGGTGGGAGGCGCGGGCTCGAACGACCGGGGACCGGCCTTCACGCGCCGGACGGCCGTCGCCCGCGACCTGACTCGAGATCAACAATAACAGGTTCGGGAAGGATGAGGACAAAAAAAGCGAGCGTCTCCGGAAGAATGGGCAAGAAGAAGGGCCGCCCCTGCGGGCGGCCCAACGAGACGGAACGAGTCCTGGATCAGCGGTAGATCGCCTTGATGGCGCTCCAGCTCTGGTCCTCGTTGCCGACGGCGAGGCAGTCGGCGTTGCGCGGCGAGCCGCTGTAGCGCGGGGCCGGCGTGCCGATGGTGAAGTCCACCAGGTTGTCGTCGGTGTCGTTCATGCCGCCGCCGTTGCGGAAGGCGGCCGTCGTGGTCGACAGGGCGCCGATGCGGGTGCCCTCGGCGCAGGTGGTCGTCGTGCCGAAGGCCAGCTTGTCGACCAGGGTGCCGGGGAGCTCCGACCCGCAGGCGAGGTTGGTGTTCACGGCGTTGAACAGCGCGACCTTGCCGCCGGTGGCGCTCATCGCGAGCGTACCGGTGAAGTCGTTGTAGGGCAGCGGGCCGCCGCCGGCGGACGGGGTGCCGAAGGCCACCAGGATGTAGGAGCAGGCGGGGATGCTGGTGCCCACGGGGAAGGTGAAGATGTTGCTGGCCGAGCTGCCCCAGTTGCCGGTGGCCGAGCCGTACTCGATGGTCCAGTTGCTGATGTCGACCGTGGCGCCGCTGGCGTTGAAGAGCTCGACGTAGTCCTGGTTGAAGGTCGGGCCGGCAGTGCCCGAACCGCCGCCGCCGTAGGCTTGGCTGATGCGCACGTCGGGCGAGACGGCGAGGGCCGGCACGGCCAGCGCGATAAGGGCGAGGACGAGCAGGTTCGTGAGCATCCGGGACATGAGGCGCCTCCTGGGCGTTTGCGGTAGAGAGACGGGCGAAAACGACACTTCCGACCCATCCTGGGAAACTACCCTTTTGATGTTACAATTCTACCGCACCGAGCTCCTTATGGAAAGTTAAAATCCAATGAATCCGTGCAATAATTCAGGCAGGAGAATTGCCTAGGCGGATTTCTGGTAGGGATTTACGACCACGATGCTATCTTCCCCGCCATGAAGAACGACGACGGGCAACGTGCGGGAATCGCGTACGGGCTGGCCGCCTACGGCTGGTGGGGCTTCGTGCCGCTCTATTTCAAGGCAGTTTCCCACGTCGCCCCCCTGGAGGTCCTGGCCCACCGCGTGCTCTGGTCGCTGGTCCTGCTGTCGGCGCTGCTGGCGGCACGCGGCCGGATCCCCTTGTTGGTCAAGCTCTTGCGTGATCGGCGCACCCTGTCGGTGCTGGGACTGACCACCCTGCTGATCGCCGCGAACTGGCTGGTGTTCATCTGGGCGGTCGCCAACGACCACGTGCTGCAGGCGAGTTTCGGCTATTTCATCACCCCCCTGCTGAACGTGCTGCTCGGCGTGGTCGTGCTGAAAGAGCGGTTGCGCCGCTCTCAGGCGCTGGCCGTGGCCCTGGCCGGCCTCGGCGTGCTGTGGCTCTCCTGGCGCCTCGGCGGCCTGCCGGTGATTTCCCTGGCCCTGGCCGCCAGCTTCAGCCTCTACGGCCTGCTGCGCAAGCTGATCCGTCCCGACGGGACGCTGGGCCTGGCCGCGGAAACGCTGCTGCTGGCGCCGGCGGCCCTGGCCTGGCTGCTGGTGCGCGAAGGGTCCACCGGGACGGCCTTCCTGCACGGCGGCGCCGGCACCGCCCTGCTGCTGGCCGCCGGCGGGATCGTGACCGCCCTGCCCCTGATCTGGTTCGCCGAGGCGGCGCGGCGGTTGCGCTACGCCACGGTCGGCTTCCTGCAATACCTCTCCCCGACCCTGCAATTCCTGTTGGCGGTCGCCCTGTTCCACGAACCGTTCACCGCCAGCCACGCCGTGGCTTTCGGCCTGATCTGGGCCGCCCTGGGCCTGTATTCCTGGGATGCGCTCCGCCACGTCGGCCCCCGACCCGCCCCTATCGTCAACACTCGTTGACATTATTCTGGAACTCCCAGTTCATTGGTATGATTATAGCAGGGCCCCTGGCACCCACACACCCGGAGGTCGACATGCGACGTTTGATTCTGCTTCCCTGCGTGGCCCTGACCCTGCTTTCCGTGACCGACGCCAGCGCCACCAGCGGCCGCAAGAACGCCTGGCTCGCCGCCTACCCCGACGCCTGCGCGACGTTGCGCAGCGCCGCCAGCGCCTGCACGCTCTGCCACTTTCCCAACGGGTCCCCGGATGTCGACAATGTGAACAGCTACGGCGCCGACTACACCACCAACTGGGCGAACTACGGCGCGATGGATTCCGACAACGACACCGTGAGCAACGCCCAGGAGATCCTCGACTGCACCGACCCGAGCGACCCCGAGTCCCTCGTCCCGAACGAGACCGACAGCTGGGGCGCCGTCAAGAGCCTCTACCGGTAGCCTGCCCGGGGGAGGGCCGGCGCCCTCCCCCGCCCACCCCCGCCCGCGCTACGCCATCGTCCGGATCCACGGCGCCGTCCTTTGGGAGTTGGCCGCGGCGGGTTCGTCTGTGCTATAGTTTCCGGGTTCCCCTCGCGGCGCCCCGCCGCCGACCGACCCGCAACCACCAGGAAGACCAGCATGACCGACGACCTCCTCCCCGACGACGCCCAGGACAACGTCGACGAATTCGCCCGCCTGTTCACCGAGAGCGAACAGCGGAACCAGGATCAGACTCCCGAACCCAAGACCGGCGACCAGCTCACGGGCAAGCTCGTCCAGATCGGCGACGAGGAGTGCTTCGTCGACTACGGCGGACGCAGCGAACTGCCCATCAGCACCGTCGACCTGCAGGACGCCGAGGGCCAGCTCAGGTTCGCCGTCGGCGACGCGATCACGGCCTACGTGGTCGGCAAGGGCGCCGAACAGCGGCTCGCGCTGAAGCAGAAGGCCCAGGGCAAGGACACGCGCTTCCTCGAAGACGCCATGCAGAGCGGCGTGCCGTTGACCGGAGCGGTGAAGGAGACCAACAAGGGGGGCTTCGTGGTCGACCTCGGCGGCCACCGCGCCTTCTGCCCCATCTCCCAGATCGACGACCAGTTCGTCAACGATCCGCCGGCGTGGGTGGGCCGCAGCCTCGAGTTCCGGGTCATCGAGTTCGCCGACGGCGGCCGCCGGCTGGTGGTCTCGCGGCGGGCGCTGCTGCAGGAGGAGAAGGCGCGCCTCGGCAAGGAGACGCGCAAGACCCTCGCCGTCGGCGACGTGCGCGACGGCAAGGTCGTGCGGCTGATGCCCTACGGGGCCTTCATCGACATCGGCGGCGTCGAGGGTCTGGTCCACGTCTCGGAGATCAGCCACCACCGCATCGCCGATCCCGCCGAGGTCCTGCAGGAGGGCCAGACGGTCACCGTCAAGGTCACCGACCTGCAGCACGTCGGCGAGGGCAAGGCCGAGCGGGTCAGCCTGTCCATCAAGGCGCTCGCGGGCGACCCGTGGCAGGGCGTCCAGGACAAGCTGGTCCTGGGCGAGTGGGTCACCGGCGTGGTGACCGGCATGGCGGACTTCGGCGCCTTCGTGGAACTGCTGCCGGGCGTGCGCGGCCTGGTGCACGTGTCCGCGCTGTCGCAGGAGCGCGTGAGCCATCCCAGCGACGTCGTGCGCGAGGGCCAGGAAGTGCAGGTGCGGATCGTGGAGGTCGACGTGCAGCGCAAGCGGATCTCGCTGTCGCTGGTCGGCTGAGCGGCCCGCCGCGCGACACGGCGGAGGTTCAAGGGGGACGGCTCAGGCCGTCCCCTTCTCTTTGCGGATGGCGGTGATCGCGTCGGCCAGCCGGTCGGCGGCGGCGGCGGCCTCGGCCTCCGTCGTGCCCCGGCCCAGGCTCAAGCGGATGCAGCAAGCGGCGCGGTCGGGGTCCAGGCCGAGCGCGAGCAGCGCCGCCGAAGGTTTCCCTTCGCCGCTGGTGCAGGCCGCGCCGGCGGAGAAGGCCAGCGTCGGCACGGCGCGCATCAGCGCGCCCGACGGCACGCCGGGGATCAGCAGGTTCAGGCAGCCCGGCAGCCGCGCGCGGGCGTCGCCGTTCAGGACGAGGTCGCCGATCCGGTCGGCCAGGCGCGCGTACAGCCGGGCGCCCAGCCGGCGCAGCCGCGCGGCGTCCTGCTCGCGCCGCGCCAGCGCCAGGCGGCAGGCCACGCCCATCCCCACCACGGCCGGCACGTTGAGCGTCCCGGCCCGCAGGCCCCGCTCCTGGCCGCCGCCCGTGATCTGCGGCCGCAGCTCCACCCGGGGCTCGCGGGCCCGCACGACCAGGGCGCCGGCGCCCTTGGGGCCGTAGATCTTGTGGGCCGAGAGGGCGAGCAGGCCGATGCCGTCGGCGCGGAAGTCCAGCGGCACCTTGCCGGCGGCCTGGGCGGCGTCGACGTGGCAGACGATGCCGCGCTCCCGGCACGCTTGCGCGATCCGCGCCCAGGGTTGCAGGGTCCCGATCTCGTTCTGGGCGGCGTTGATCGCGACCAGGCGCGTGTCGTCGGTCAGGGCGTCGGCCACCGCGGCGGCCGGGACCAGGCCGTCGGGGCCGCAGGGCACGCGCACCACCCGCCAGCCGCGCGCCTCGAGGACGTCGAGGGTGCGGTCGACCGAGGAGTGCTCGAGGGTGGTGGTGACGATGCGGCCCGGCTGCGGCCACAGGTCCGCCGTGCCGCGCAGCGCGAGGTTGTTGGCCTCGGTGGCGCCGCTGGTGAACACCACCTCGCGCGGCTCGCAGCCGGCCAGCGCGGCGACCTCCGCCCGCGCGTTCTCGGCCAGGGCCCGGGCCGACCAGCCGTAGGCGTGCGTGCCGCTCGAGGCGTTGCCGAAATGCTCGCGCAGGGCGTCGGCCATGGCCGCGAGCACCGCGGGGTCCACGGGCGTGGTCGCCAGGTGGTCCAGGTAGACGGGCTGGGCGTCCGCCATCTCGACTCCCGTCAGCCCAGGGCGAGCATGCGCTCGATCGGCCGCAGCGCCGCGACCCGCAGGTCCTCGGGCACCACGATCTCGGGCGCGCGGTCCCGCAGGCAGAGGTAGAGCTTCTCGAGCGTGTTGCGCTTCATGTAGGGGCACTCGTTGCAGCTGCAGGACTCGTCGGCGCCCGGCACCGTCCAGAAGGTCTTGCCGGGATTCTCGCGGCGCATGCGGTGCAGGATCCCCGGCTCGGTCAGGACGATGATGTCGGTCGCCCGGGACTCGCCGGCGAAGGTCAGCAGGGCGGTCGTCGAGCCGATGCGGTCGGCGTGCCGCAGCAGGGCCTCGGTGCACTCGGGGTGGGCCAGGACCGCGGCCCCGGGGTGCAGGGTCTTCAACTCGACGAGGCGGCGCTCGCTGAACTGCTCGTGGACCTCGCAGCTGCCGGGCCACAGCACCAGGTCGCGGCCGAGCTGCCGGGAGACCCAGGCGCCCAGGTGGCGGTCCGGGGCGAAGACGACCGGCCGGTCGCGGGGGATCGAGTCGACCACGCGCACGGCGTTGCTGCTGGTGCAGATGATGTCGCTCATCGCCTTGGTCGCCGCGGAGCAGTTGATGTAGCTCACCACGGCGTGGCCGGGGTGGCGGTCCAGGAAGGCGCGGAACGCGTCCGGCGGGCAGCCGTCGGCCAGGCTGCACCCCGCTTCGAGGTCCGGCAGCAGGACCTGGCGGCCCGGGTTGAGGATCTTGGCCGTCTCGGCCATGAAATGGACGCCGGCGAAGACGATCACCTCGGCCTCGGTCCGCGCCGCGACCTGGCTGAGCTGCAGGCTGTCGCCGACGAAGTCGGCCAGGTCCTGGATCTCGCCCTGCTGGTAGTAGTGGGCGAGGATCACGGCGTTGAGCCCGCGGCGCAGTTCCAGGATCGCCTCGACCAGTTCCTGGCCGGTCGGCACCGGGGCTTGGGGGGGAGCGTTCATGGCCGGGAGTTCCTCCTGCTGGCGTCCAGGGTCACCCGGCCATCATCGCCACGGGCGCCCGGCGGGGCAAGTCCTTATGGACAACCCCCCCCCGGATGCTTAATATTCATGGGCCGCCGGGCCGCCAGCGGGCGATTGGTGGCGGCTTTCCCGGCATCCCACCCCACTCAGCCTCGAGGGACCGAAGCGACATGACAAAGGGAACTTCGAGCGATCGCCGCGGCGCCGCGGCGCCCCGAGCGTCGGTGACGATCCGCGCCCTGGCGGCGCTGGCCGCGCTGTCGCTGGCGAGCCTGGCGTTCATCGGCTGCGGCGAGGACGACGAGACGAACGTCGTCCAGCACCCCTTCCCCGAGCCCGCCCCCTCCTTCCGGCTGATGTCGGTCTGGGGAACGGGCCCCCAGGACGTGTATGTCGTCGGCCAGCCGGGCGTCATCCTGCACTACGACGGGGACTGGACGCTCACCACGGTCCCGGACACCACGCTGACCGCGGTGTGGGGCACCGCCGCCAACGACGTCTACGCCTGCGGCCACAACGGCGCGATCTGGCACTTCGACGGCGGCGCCTGGAACCGCCAGAGCAGCGGCACGAATCGGGACCTGTTCGACATCGGCCGCGGCCCCTACGGGGAGATCTTCGCCGTCGGCAAGGACGGCACGGTCCTGCGCCGCAGCGGCGCCGGCTGGACGGCGGAGGAGAACCGGGCCTACCGCTACGCGACGACGGGCGTGCCCACCGACACGCTGGTCTTCTCGCTGGATTGGAACACCGTCACGCGGGTCACGCCGTACGCCATCGGCGGCGACCGCGCCATCGTGATCATGGAGAACGAGCAGGAGGGCTACGACCACCGCTGGCTCTGGGGCAACTTCGAGGACCCCCAGTACAGCCTGATCAGCGCGGCCGCCGCCAGCGACGTGCTCCTGGACAACTACATGGCCAGCGATTCGGGCAAGATCTTCTACCTCTCGGAGAACCTCGACGGGGCCCGGGAGTGGAAGCTGCTGCGCCGCCCCAACGGCATCCAGGCCTTCCCCTCGACGTACCCCGAGGGCGTCTCCGGGCTCTGGCTCGACGTCGCCGCCGACGTCCTCTACCTGACCACGCCTTACGGCAAGGTCGCCACGATCTCGCGCAACGGCGCCGTGTCGAGCACCGTCCTGTCCACCAGCGGCTGGTTCACGGACATCTGGGGCTCCTCGGGCACGGACATCTTCGTCACCGGCTACAACGGCGCGATGTACCACTTCGACGGCAACAATTGGACCCGCCTGACCGTACCCGTCCCGGAGAACGCCGGCAAGGCCCTGCCCCCGACCGACGCTTCCGGCAGGTCCGTCTACTGACCCGCCGACACCCCCGCCCGGCCGCCGACTGGCGGCCGGGCCTCCCCTGACCCGATCCAGGAGGTAACCCATGCACCGGACGGTTCGCCGGCTGACGGCGTTCGCCGCCGTCGCGCTCGCCCTGGCGGCGCTCGCCTTGCCCGCCCAGGCCTACGACCCCGACCCCGCGACGCCCCGCAGCGAGATCCCCCAGCAGTACCAGTGGCGCTACGACCACGTCTTCCCGTCGGTCGAGGCCTGGGAGCAGGAGCTGGCGGCCGTCGAGGCGCTGGTGCCCTCGCTCGGCGAGTTCGAAGGGCACCTCGGCGAGTCGGCCGACAGCCTCTACGGCGCCCTGAAGACGACCGAGGACCTCGTGCAGCGGCTCTACAAGCTGTACGCCTACACCCAGCTGCGCCTGGACCCCGAGCTGTCCGACGCCGGGAACCAGCAGATGCAGGGCAAGGTCGGCTTCCTGTTCCAGGAGTTCGGCAGCGTCGTCTCCTACATGGAGCCCGAGATCCTCGAGGTGGACCAGGCGGTCATCAACGGCTACATCGCCGCGAAGCCCGAGCTGAAGATCTACCAGTTCTACTTCGACAACATGTTCCGCATGAAGCAGTACTCCCTGAGCAAGGCCGAGGAGCGCGTCCTGTCCATGGCGGGCCAGGTCCGCGGCGCGACGGCCGAGGTCAGCGAGAAGCTGCGCGACATCGACATGAAGTTCCCGCCGGTCATCCGCGAGGACGGCTCGATGGAGCCGCTGACGCTGGCCGGCTGGGGCCGGGCCCGCTTCGAGCGAGTCCTACAACGTGCGCCGCCAGGCGTCCGACGCCTTCTTCACGACCTTCCGCCAGTACGAGAACACGCTGGCCGCCACCCTGGACGGCGTCGTGAAGTCGCACCTGCTGACCAAGGAGCTGCGCGGCTACGACAGCTGCCTCGAGGCGGCGCTCAAGGGCGACAACATCAGCACCGCCACCTACCGGATGCTGATCGACACGATCAACGCCAACCTCGCGCGCACCATGCACAAGTACGTGGACCTGCGCCGCAAGGTCATGGGCATCGAGGGGCCGCTGACCTTCCCGAACCTCTACAACCCCATGCTGGAGGACGTCGAGGTCGCCTACACCTACGAGCAGGGCCGCGACCTGATCCTCAAGGGCCTCGCCCCCATGGGCAAGGAGTACGTCGGCCTGCTGGCCAAGGGCACCGACCCCGCCAGCGGCTGGATCGACGTCTTCCCGAACCAGGCCAAGCGCACCGGCGCCTACAGCAGCGGCATCGTCGCCCGCGACATCCACCCGTTCGTGCTGCACAACTTCGACAACACGCTCGACGCCGTGTTCACCACGGCCCACGAGTTCGGCCACGCGCTGCACTCCTACTACTCCAGCAAGTACCAGCCGCCCGTGTACTCCGACTACACGACCTTCCTGGCCGAGGTCGCCTCGACCTGCAACGAGGAAGTGCTGCTGAGCTACATGCTGAAGCAGGAGAAGGACCCCGAGCGCATCCTGATGCTGCTGAACGAGCGCCTCGAGAAGATCCGCCTGACCATCTTCCGGCAGACGCTGTTCGCCGAGTTCGAGCTGCGCTACCACGAGTACGCCGAGGGCGACGAGACGCTGACCGCCGACTACCTCAACGGCCTGTACAAGGAGCTGATCCAGAAGTACTACGGCCCCAACTACGAGCTGGGACCGAACGACGAGGTGGAGTGGGCCTTCATCCCCCACTTCAACTACAACTTCTACGTCTTCACCTACGCGACCGGCCTGACCAGCGGCATCTCCCTGGCCCAGCAGATCATGGCCAAGGGCGAGCCCGCCGCCACGCGCTACATCGACGGCATGCTCAAGGGCGGCTCCAGCGCCCCGCCGCTGACGCTGCTGAAGAACGCGGGCGTGGACCTCGAGACCTCGGCGCCGATCCTGACGATGCTCGACCTCTTCGAGAAGACCATCGCCGACTTCGACGCCCTCTGGACGAAGACCTACGCGCAGTAGGCCGCCGTCCGCATCATCGGCAAGCAGCAAGGGCCCCGCCGGCGGCGGGGCCCCTGTCGTTTCGGCGCGGGCGCGCGGGATGGTAGGCCGCCCTGGACTCGAACCAGGTACCACCTGATTAAAAGTCAGGTGCTCTGCCAGATGAGCTAGCGGCCCGTCGGGAAGCGGGCGGGCGGCCCGGCGGCCGCCCTGTCCGGAAGATAGCGGAACCCCGCGGGGGTGTCAAAGCGCGGGCGCGGTCAGGCGGTGACGCCGCCCGGCGTCCAGATCATCTCGTCGCGCTCGCGGCCGACCGAGATCCCCACCACGGGCGTCGCCAGCTCCCGCTCCAGGAACTCCAGGTAGCGGCGCGCCGCGGCGGGCAGGTCCGCCAGGTTGCGGCAGGCGCCGATGGGCGTCTGCCAGCCCGGGAACGTGCGGTAGACCGGTTTGCAGCGGGCCAGCAGGTCGCCCTGGGCCGGGAAGCGGTCCAGCGCGCCGCCGTCGACCGTGTAGCCCGTCGCGACCTTGATCTCCGGCAGGGTGTCCAGGACGTCGAGCTTGGTGATGATGATGCCGGTCATGCCGTTGAATTCCGCGGTGTAGCGGCCGGCCGGCAGATCGAACCAGCCGCAGCGCCGGGCCCGGCCGGTGGTGGCCCCGAACTCCCCGCCCAGCAGGCGCAGCGCCTCGCCCTCCTCGGCCAGCAGCTCGCAGGGGAAGGGACCGTTGCCGACGCGGGTGCAGTAGGCCTTGTAGACGCCCAGGATCTCGCCGAGGCATTGCGGCGGCAGCCCGGTGCCGGTGAGCGCGCCGCCGATCGACGGGCTGCTCGAGGTGACGAAGGGGTAGGTGCCGTGGTCCAGGTCCAGCAGGGCGCCCTGCGCGCCCTCGAACAGCGCGGTCTCGCGGCCGAGCCGCACGCCGGCCAGCGCCTCGTGCCCGTCCACGATCATCGGCGCGAAGCTGCGCGCCAGCACGACCAGCTCCTGGGCGATGTTGGCGGCCGACAGGGGCTCGGCCTCGTACAGCGCCGCGAGCGCCTCGTTGGCCTCGAGGATCTTCTCGATCGCCCGCCGCTCGAGGTTCTCCTTCGGCAGCAGCAGGTCCCCCATGCGCAGACCCTGGCGCGTGGCCTTGTCCACGTAGGCGGGGCCGATGCCGCGCCCGGTGGTGCCGATGCTGCGGCGCTTGCGCTTGCTCTCCAGGCACTCGTCGTAGCGGCGGTGGAAGGGCATCAGCAGGTGGGCCGCGGCGGAGATGAACAGCCGCCCGCGCACCGTCACGCCGCGCTCCTCCAGCTCCATGATCTCGTCGCGCAGGGCCCAGGGGTCCACCACCATGCCGTTGCCCAGGTACCCGCGGACGCCCTCGCTGAGCAGGCCCGAGGGGACCAGGTGCAGGACGATCTTCTCGCCGCCCCGCACGATGGTGTGGCCGGCGTTGGCGCCGCCCTGGTAGCGCAGGACCCAGTCGACGCCGCGGCCCAGGGCGTCGACGATCTTGCCCTTGCCCTCGTCGCCCCACTGGCCGCCGATGATCACGCGGTTGCCCGTCGCTCGCTCGTCCACGTCACCCGTCCTCGCCCGGGCCGGCGGCGCGCGCCGGACCCGCAAAAAAAAACGAGTCTCGAGGTTCGAGACCGTCGTGTTGCCTGGCGCGCCCCGGGCCTAGCGGCCCGTGAACATGGCCTTCAGGTCGCCCCAGGTCGCTTCTTCGAGGTTGCTGGCCGAGCAGTCGGACACGCCGGGATTGCTGGACTCCGCGCGGACGCCCCCGTCGGGGTGCCCGTTGCCGTCGCTGTCCCCCACCTCGGCGCCGTTGGTGCAGCCGTCCCCGTCGGAGTCCCGGCCGGCCAGGTCGGCGTCCCAGGTGAAGTCGTAGGTGCGGAAATCCAGGCCGAAGTCGTTCAGCGCCGCGTCGGCGGCCACGGGCGTCGCCGTGACGTGGCAGTTCAGGCAGGAGAACGGCGCGCTGAGCGGCAGCTGGCCCATCAACGTTTCGGTCGCCGAAGCGGTCGAGACGGACAGGATCACCAGCGTGACGACGGTGGAGCCGATCGTTAGCCGACGCGCCATGTGCCTCCCCTCGGCCATCATGATAACACCCGGTCGCGAGACCTGTCAACGCCTTGCCGCGGGCAGGGTTCCCGCGCCCGGCCTCAGTCCCGCCCCTCCAGCATCGCCCCGAACCAGCCCAGGATCTCGTCCCGCCCCTGGGCCGCGGCCGCCGAGGTCGGGAAGAACGGGGTCGCGGGGTCCAGTTCCAGGGTCTCCGCGATGTCGCGGAACCGCTCCGGCAGCTTGGTCTTGCCCAGCTTGTCGATCTTGGTCACGGCGATCGCGAACGGCACCCCCGCCTCGCGCAGCCAGGCCGTCATGCGCCGGTCCTCCTCGGTGGGGCGGTGCCGGACGTCCAGCAGCTGCAGGACGGCCAGGGGCCGGTCCCCGGCGAACAGGTAGGCCCGCATCAGGCGCAGCCACTCCTCCCGGAGGTCCTTGCCGACCCGGGCGAAGCCGTAGCCCGGCAGGTCCACCAGGTAGTAGGTGTCTTCGACCAGGAAATAGTTCAATAAACGGGTTTTTCCCGGTTTGCCGCTGATCTTGGCCATGGCCTTGCGGGCCAGGACGTGGTTGATCAGGGAGGACTTGCCGCAGTTGCTGCGCCCCACGAAGGCGAATTCCGGCAGGACGCGCTCCGGCCGCAGGGCCAGGCTGGGGGCGCTGGTGACGAATTCCACACGCACGTCGCGCCCCTTCCGGCCGTTCGTCAGTGGGAGGCGCCGGGCGCGGGCTTGCCCGCGGCCGTCTTGCGGGCGTCGCGGCAGGAGTCGCCCTGCCGGCCCCCGACCAGGGCCAGGTCCAGGACCTCGTCCATGGTCTCGACCAGGTGCACCTGGAGCTGGCGCCGGATCGTCTGGGGCAGCTCGAGGTACTCCTTCTCGTTGTCCTTGGGGATGATCAGGACCCGGCAGCCGGCGCGCATCGCCGCGACGGCCTTCTCGGGCAGGCCCCCGATCGCCAGCACCTTGCCGCGCAGGGTGATCTCCCCGGTCATCGCCACGTCCTTGCGCACGGGGATCTCGCGCAGCAGGGACACGATGGCCGTCGCCATGGCGATGCCGGCGCTGGGGCCGTCCTTGGGCACCGCGCCTTCGGGCACGTGGATGTGCAGGTCGTTCTTCTGCATGAAGGTCGCGGGCAGCTTGCCGCAGCGGGTGCGGGCGAAGCTGAGCGCCGTCTCGGCCGACTCCTTCATGACCTCCTTGAGGTTGCCGGTGAGCTTCAGCTTGCCGGCGCCGGTCATGTGGGCCGCCTCGATCGGCAGGGTCTCGCCGCCGACGACGGTCCAGGCGAGGCCCGTGACCACGCCGATCTCGGGCTCGCCCTCGACGACCTGGCGGCGGTAGCGGGGCGTGCCGAGCGTCTTCTGCAGCGAGGTGGGGGTCACGCGGGCCGGGAAGCGGCCCCGCTCCGCCTTGAACTTGGCGGACTTGCGGCAGATCGAGGCGATCTCGCGCTCGAGCTGGCGGACGCCGGCCTCGCGCGTGTAGCCGTCGATGATCACCGACAGCGCGCGCGGGCTGAAGCCGCCCTTCCAGCTCTTGACGCCGTTGCGCTGCATCTGCCGCGGCACCAGGAAGTCGCGGGCGATGGCCAGCTTCTCGTGGTCCAGGTAGCCGGGCAGCCGGATGATCTCCATGCGGTCCTCGAGGGCCGCCGGGATCGAGTGCAGCGAGTTGGCGGTGGTGATGAACATGACCTCCGAGAGGTCGAAGTCCACCTCCAGGAAGTGGTCGCTGAAGTGCGTGTTCTGCTCGGGGTCGAGCACCTCGAGCAGGGCCGACGACGGGTCGCCGCGGAAGTCGGCCCCCATCTTGTCGATCTCGTCCAGCAGGAAGACGGGGTTCTTGGTGCCCGCCTTGCGCAGCGACTCGATGATGCGGCCGGGCTTGCTGCCGATGTAGGTGCGCCGGTGCCCGCGGATCTCGGCCTCGTCGCGCACGCCGCCCAGGGAGATGCGCACGAAGCGGCGGTTCATGGCCTCGGCGATGCTGCGCCCGAGGCTCGTCTTGCCGACGCCCGGGGGCCCGACCAGGCAGAGGATCGAGCCGTGCAGCTTCTTGGTGAGCTTCAGCACGGCCAGGTACTCGATGATGCGGTCCTTGACCTTCTCGAGGCCGTAGTGGTCGGCGTCCAGCTGCTTGCGCACCAGGCGGGTGTCGAGGCGGTCGCGGGACCGCTTCTTCCAGGGCAGCTCCAGCAGGGTGTCGAGGTAGTTGCGCACCACGGCCGCCTCGGGCGACATGCCGGGCATCTTGGCCAGCCGGCCGATCTCGCGCTCGGCCGTCTCCCGCACCTCCGGGGGCAGGTCGCTGGCCTCGAGGCGCTCGGCGTACTCCTCGACCTCGCTGTCCTCGTCGGCGCCGTAGCCGAGCTCCTTGCGGATGGCCCGCAGCTGCTCGTTCAGGTAGAACTCGCGCTGGTTCTTCTGGACCTGGCTCTGGACCTCGGTGTCGATGCGCTGCTCGATCTGGAGGATCTCCAGCTCGTCGGCCAGGATCTGGTTGACGCGGCGCATGCGGTTGACCAGCCCGGGCTCCTCCAGCAGCTCCTGCTTCAGGGGCACCTTGCCCACGATGTAGGCGCTGATGGAGTCGGTCATGCGCGCGATCTCCTCCATGTTCAGCACCGACAGCAGCACCTCGTCGGGCAGGCGCTTGTTCAGCCGCACGTACTCCTTGAAGCGCTCCTTGATGGAGCGGCTGAGGGCCTCGGCCTCGGGGCCTTCGTCGCGGCTCTCGGGGATGGCCTCGACGGTCACCTCGCCGAAGTCGTCGCCGTCGCTGAAGCCGGTGATGCGCACGCGGGCCTCGCCCTCGACCAGGATCTTGAGCGTGTCGTCGGGCGTGCGGATGATCTGCAGGATCTTGATGACCGTGCCCACGGCGTAGAGGTCGTCCTGGACGGGGTCCTCGACCTCGGGCTCGTGCTGCGCCGCCACGCAGATGTACTTGTCGCGCATCATGGCGGCCTCGAGGGCCGCGACCGAGCGCGGCCGGCCCACCAGCAGCGGCGTGACCATGTAGGGGAAGACCACGACGTCGCGCAGCGGGAGCAGCGGCAGGCGCTCGGGCAGGGCGGCCGGCGTGGCGGCGGCGGGTTCGGCATCGCGTCGCTTCATGTCTCTCCTGGTCGCTGGTGCGGGACGCGGCGGCTGCGCGCGGAGCGGCGCACGGCCGCCGGCGCCGCCCCTCGGCTCGGATCAGGGATGCGGTCAGGCGCCCTTGGCGTCGGCGTCCGCGTCGTGGACGAGGATCTCCGCCTCGGCCGCCCCCTCGACGACCTCGCGCGTGATCACCACCTGGCGGACGTTGTCCATGGCCGGGACGTTGTACATGACGTCGCGCATGACCGCCTCCATGATGGAGCGCAGGCCGCGGGCGCCGGTCTTGCGGGTGATGGCGCGGTCGGCGATGGCCTCGATGGCGTCGTCGGTGACCACCAGCTCCACGTCCTCCATGGACAGCAGCTTCTGGTACTGCTTGACCAGGGCGTTGCGCGGTTCGCGCAGGATGCGGATCATCGCCTCGCGGTCGAGATCCTGCAGGGAGGTCACCACCGGCAGGCGGCCGACCAGCTCGGGGATGAGGCCGTACTTGACGAGGTCCTCGGGCTCGACGCGGGCGAGGATCTCGTCGCCGGTGGCCTTGAGGTCGCGGTTCTCGGCCCGCTCGAAGCCGAGCACGTTCTGCCCGATGCGGCGCTTGACGATGTCGGACAGGCCCTGGAAGGCGCCGCCGCAGACGAACAGGATGTTGCGCGTGTTGATCTCGATGTACTTCTGCTGCGGGTGCTTCCGCCCGCCCTGCGGCGGCACGTTGGCCACCGTGCCCTCGAGGATCTTCAGCAGCGCCTGCTGGACGCCCTCGCCGGAGACGTCGCGGGTGATCGACGGGTTGCTGCTCTTGCGCGTGATCTTGTCGATCTCGTCGATGTAGATGATGCCCTGCTCGGCGGCCTGGGCGTTGTAGTCCGCCGCCTGCAGCAGCCGCACCAGGATGTTCTCCACGTCCTCGCCCACGTAGCCGGCCTCGGTCAGCGTGGTGGCGTCGGCGATGGCGAAGGGCACGTTGAGGAAGCGGGCCAGCGTCTGGGCCAGCAGGGTCTTGCCGGTGCCCGTGTTGCCGATCAGCAGGATGTTGCTCTTGTCGACCTCGACGTCGTCGCCGATGCGGCGCTGGTTGATGCGCTTGTAGTGGTTGTAGACCGCCACGGCGAGGCTGATCTTGGCGTCGTCCTGGCGGATGACGTACTCGTCGAGGTGCGCCTTGATGTCGTGGGGCTTGGCGTGCGTCTGCGCGGTCTCCGGCGCGTCGTCGAGCAGCTCGCCCTCGAGGATGTCGTTGCACAGCTTGATGCACTCGCTGCAGATGTAGACGTTGGCCGGGCCGGCGACGAGCTTCGCCACCTCGTCCTGCCCGCGGGCGCAGAACGAGCACTTGATCATCTGCGGCGAACCGGTCTGGCGACGCTTCATGGTGCCTCCTGCGCGCGTGTCCCGCGGGCCGTCGGTCCTCAGTCCTTGACGATCTCGGCGCGCTTCTCGATCACCTTGTCGACCAGGCCGTAGGTGCGGGCCTCGCCGGCCGACATGAAGAAGTCGCGGTCGCTGTCGCGGGTGATCCGCTCGACGGTCTGCCCGGTGTGCTTCGACATCAGGCCGTACAGGAGCTCCTTCATGTAGAGGATCTCCTTCGCGTAGATCTCGATCATGCTGGCCTGGCCCTGGCTGCCGCCCAGGGGCTGGTGGATCATCATGCGCGAGTTGACCAGCGCGGAGCGCTTGCCCGCGGCGCCGGCGGCCAGCAGCACGGCGCCCATGCTGGCGGCCTGGCCCATGCAGATCGTGGCCACGTCGTTGGAAATGTACTGCATCGTGTCGTAGATCGCCAAGCCGGCGGAGATGCTGCCGCCGGGGCTGTTGATGTACAGGAAGATGTCGCGGTCGGGGTCCTCCGCCTGCAGGAACAGCAGCTGGGCGATGATCACGTTGGCGACGTTGTCGTCGATCGCCGTGCCCAGGAAGATGATGCGGTCCTTGAGCAGCCGCGAGTAGATGTCGTAGGAGCGCTCGCCCTGGCTGGTCTGTTCCACGACGTAGGGAATCAGCATCTCGGTTCCTCCGTATGGGTTCCGTCCACCCCGGCCGCGGCGGCCGGCTCAGTCCTGGCCGTACTCGGCCCGCGAGCGCAGGAAGTCGAACGCCTTCTGCTCCGCGAGGTCCTGCTCGATCCGCTCGTCCTCGTGGTGCTGCCTCACGTAGGCGAGGTAGTCGTCGGCGGGGAAGCCGTTCTCGGCGGCGATGGCGGCGATCCGCGCCTCGACCTCCGCGGGCGTCACCGCGATCTCCTCCTGGCGGCGGATCGCCTCGAGGATCAGCATCGCCCGCAGCGAGCGCTCGGCCCAGGCGCGGCCGGACTCGCGGTAGCGCTGCTCGTCCTGCTCGTCGACCGGGCGCCCGAGGTACGCGCTGCGCTGCTTCATCTCGTTGACGCCGGCGGTGAGGTACTCCTCGACCAGGCTCGGCGGCGGCTCGACGGGGTTGCGCTCGATCAGCAGGTCGACGATGCGCTCGCGCTCGAGCTGCTCGGCGCGCCTGGTCTCCTCGGCCAGCAGCTCGTTGCGCAGGGCGAGCCGCAGCTCGAGCAGGGTCTGCCCCTCCTTCAGCGCCGACGCGAAGGCGTCGTCCAGGTCGGGCAGCCGGCGGGCCTGGACCTCCTTGACCGTCACGAGGTAGCTGACCGTCCGGCCGCGCACGCGCTCGTTGCCGTAGTCGGCGGGGTAGGCGACCGTCACCCGGCGCTCGTCGCCGGCCGCGGCCCCGGTCAGCTCGGCGTCGAACTCCGCGAAGTTGCCCTCGGCGCCGAGCTCGAACACGTAGTCGCTGACCGGGCCGGCGGGGTCGGGCTCCCCGTCCTGCGCCTGCGGGACGATGTCGGTCTTCAGGCGGTCCCCCGGGGCGGCGGTGCGCTCGGCGCGCTCCCAGACGGCGCGGCCCTCGCGCAGGCCCTCGAGGGCCTCGTCCACGGCGCCGTCGGCCAGCTTGGCCTCGCTGCGGACCAGCGGCAGCGCGAGGTAGTCGCGGGCCACGACGTCCGGCCGCACCTCGACGCTCAGCTCCATGCGGACCGGGCCCTGCTCCTCGAGCTTGAGGTCGGTGAGTTCGGGGTCGGCGACCGGCACCAGCTTGTGCTCCAGCACGGCGGCCCGGTAGGCCCGCGGCAGCACCTGCTCGACGGTCTCCATGCGGACCTCGCCGCCGAGGTCCTTCTCGACCATGGCCAGCGGCACCTTGCCCTTGCGGAAACCGGGGCGGGCGTGGGCCCGCCGGGCGACGCCCAGGTTGCGGGCGTACTCGCCGTCGAACCAGGTCCGGTCGATCTCCACGCCGATGACGCGCTTCCAGGTCTCGGGCGCCTGCACCGAGAGGGTGAACGGGCTCGGGGCGGTGTCGGTGGTCATGTCGGCCGTCCTTCGCTCGGGATGCGGGGCCGTCGCGGCCGCGCCCGCGCGGTGCTGGTGCGAGAGGGGGGACTCGAACCCCCACGGTTTCCCACAGGAACCTAAATCCTGCGCGTCTGCCAGTTCCGCCACTCTCGCCAGAACCAGGTATGACAAGCCCCGGCAGGCTCGCCGCTCGAGGAGCCGCCGAGCCAGGGTTTGCAAGCTATTGCAGGATCGGGGCCAATATAGCCCCCCCCCGGAAGGGGGTCAAGGCATCCCGGCGGCCCGCCCCGTCGGCTCACTTGATCTTTCGATAGATCGTGCGCGAGGCGATCCCCAGGATCCGGGCCGCCGTCTCCTTGTCGCCGTCGGTGCTGGCCAGGGTCGCCCGGATCAGTTCCATCTCCGCGTCGTGCAGGGTCGTGCCGACCGGGAAGCTGACCGTCTCGGTGACGCGCTTGCCGGCGCGCACGGCCTGGGGCAGCACGTCCACGTCGATCAGGCCGTCCTTGGACAGCACCACGGCCCGCTCGACGCAGTTCTCCAGCTCGCGGACGTTGCCCGGCCAGGCGTAGCGCTGCAGGGACTCCAGGGCCGCGCGCGTGAAGCCGTCGACCTTCTTGCCGTTCTTCTCGCCGGCGATCTTCAGGAAGAACCCGGCGAGCAGCACGACGTCCCCGGTCCGGGCGCGCAGCGGGGGCAGCTCGATGTTGATGACGTTCAGGCGGTAGTAGAGGTCCTCGCGGAACAGGCCCCGCGCGACCAGCCCCTCGAGGTCGGCGTTGGTCGCGGCGACCAGGCGCACGTCCACCTCGATCGGGTCGTTGCTGCCGAGGCGCTCGAAGGTCGCGTCCTGCAGCACGCGCAGCAGCTTGATCTGCACGGACATGGGGAGCTCGCCGACCTCGTCCAGGAACAGGGTGCCGCCGTGGGCCGCCTCGAAGCGGCCGCGGCGCCGGCCCGTGGCGCCGGTGAAGGCCCCCTTCTCGTAGCCGAACAGCTCGGACTCGAGCAGGGTCTCGGGGATGGCGGCGCAGCTGACCTTGACCAGCGGCTTGCCCGCGCGGTCGCCCCAGCGGTGCAGGGAGGCGGCGACGACCTCCTTGCCGGTGCCGCTCTCGCCCGTGAGCAGGACCGTGGCCTTGCTCGGGGCCACCTGGCGGACGGTCTCCAGGACCCGCCGCATGACCTCGCTCTGCCCCACGACGTCGCCGCGGCCGGTGCCCTCGGTGAGCATGCGCCGCAGCTCGCGGTTCTCGGCGATGAGCTGCTGCTTCTCGAGCGCCTTGCGCACCACGTTCAGGGTGAGCGAGGCCGAGAAGGGCTTCTCGATGAAATCGTAGGCGCCCATCTTCATCGCCTCGACCGCCGTCTCGATGGTGCCGTGGCCGGTGACGATGACGACCTCGGTGGCCGGCGCGATGATCTTGACCGCCTTGAGCAGGTCCACCCCGTTGAGCCGCGGCATCATCAGGTCGGTCAGCACCAGCGGCACCGGCTCCTGGCGCAGGATCTCGAGCGCCTCCTCCCCGTTGCCGGCGGTCAGCGTGCGGTAGCCGTTGCGGCCCAGCAGGCGGCCGAGGGCCTGGCAGAGCTCGGGCTCGTCGTCCACGACCAGGATGGTGGCCATTTCCGGAGCGCCGGGGAGGTGCGGGGCGGGTTCGATCATGGGAGCAGCTCCTGGCCGGGGTGGGTCGGCGACCAGGACAATTTGTCATTGAATGGACAAAGTGTCAAGACCCGGAGACGATGTGTCTCGCCTCCGGGCCGATCCGCTCACGCGCCGTAGAGCCGGGCGAAGATGCCGCGGTTGCGGGCGGCCCGCTCCAGTTCCTCGCGGAACTCCGGGGCGGCCACCGCGATCAGCGCGCGCGCCCGCTCGGCCAGGTCGCGGCCGTGCAGGCTGGCGACGCCGTGCTCGGTCACCACGTAGTGGGCGTCGGCCCGCGTGGTGACCACGCCCGCGCCCTCGCTCAGCACCGGGACGATGCGCGACACGGTCCCGCCGCGGGCGGTCGCCGGCAGGGCGGTGATGGGCTTGCCGCCGCGGCTCATGGCGGCGCCCCGCATGAAGTCGACCTGGCCGCCGAAGCCGGAGTAGATCTCCGAACCGCGCGAGTCGGCGCAGATCTGGCCGGTGAGGTCGATCTGCAGGGCGGAGTTGATGGCGACCATGCGGTCGTTGCGGGCGATGTTGAAGGGGTTGTTGACGTAGTCGGTCGGGTGCAGCTCGATCTGGGCGTTGTCGTGGACGTGGTCGTAGAGGCGGCGGCTGCCGAGCACGAAGCCCGCCACCACCTTGCCGGGGTGGAAGGTCTTGCGCTCGCCGGTGACGATGCCGCCGTCGATGAGGTCGAGCAGGCCGTCGGAGAACATCTCGGAGTGGACGCCCAGGTCCCGCTTGCCCCGCAGGCAGTGCAGCACGGCCGCCGACAGGCCGCCGATGCCCATCTGCAGGCAGTCGCCGTCCTCGACCAGGCCCGCCACGTGGCTGCCGATGCTCTCCTGCACGGCGTCCATCGGGATCGTCGCGAACACGTCGAGCGGCCGGTCCACCTCGACGCAGAGGTCGAGCTTCGAGACGTGGATGAAGCTGTCGCCCAGCGTGCGCGGCATCTGCCGGTTCACCTCGGCCACGATGCGGCCGGCGGCCAGCGAGGCGGGCTTGGTGATGCCCACCTCGATGCCGAAGCTGCAGAAGCCGTGCTCGTCCGGCGGCGAGACCTGCACCAGCGCGACGTCGGGCCGGTGGGACCCGCGCAGCAGGTCGGGCACCTCGTGCAGGTGCACGGGGATGTAGCCGGCGCGGCCGCAGTTGACGGCCTCGCGCACGTTGGGCCCCACGAACATGGCCGTGCAGCGGAAGCTGTCCCGCATGCCGGGCTGCGCGTAGCTGGCCTCCCCCGCCGTCAGGATGTGCAGGATCTCGACGTCGCGCAGCTCGCCGGCGCGGGCCACGAGCGCCGCGACCAGCTCGTGCGGCACGGCGCAGCCCGCGCCGAGGTAGACCCGCTGCCCCGAGGCGATCGCGGCCACGGCGGCGGCGGCGTCGGTGCGCTTGCTGCGGTACTGGTCCATCCAGCTCACGGTTTGCCTCCGGTCCGGCGGCCCTCGACGGGCAGCCCGTGCGCCTCGGCCACGCGCGGGTCGACGACCCGGCCGCCGATCAGGCCGACGCCCCGCGCCAGCGCGGGGTCCCCGGCCATCGCCGCCGCCAGTCCCTCGGCCGCGATGCGCGCCACGGTGTCCAGCAGGGCGTTGCCCAGGGCGTAGGTCGCGGTGCGGGCCACCAGGCTCGGCGTGTTGGGGGCGCAGAAGTGGGTCACGCCGTCCACGACGTAGACGGGGTCGCTCAGGCGCGTGGGCCGGCTGGCGGCGAAGCAGCCGCCCTGGTCGATCGCCAGGTCGATCACGACGCTGCCGTCGCGGACCCGGTCCTCGAGCTGGCGGTCCACGAGCACCGGCGCGCGGCCGCCGGGCGAGCGCACGGCGCCGACGACCACGTCGGCGTAGCGCAGCACCTTGGCCAGCGTGTACTCGTTGGCCGGGTAGGTGGTGACGCGGCCCTCGAAGCGCCAGTGCAGGTCGTGCAGCAGCTCGAGGTCGACGTCGAGCAGCGTCACGCGGGCCCCGCAGCCCAGCAGGGCGCGCGCGGCGTTGCGCCCCGCGATGCCGCCGCCGAGCACGACCGCCTCGGCCGGCGGCACGCCGGCCAGTCCGCCCAGCAGGATGCCGCTGCCGCCGTGGTCGGACTGCAGGTAGCGGGCGGCCAGCTGCGGCACGATGCGGCCGGCGATGCGCGACATGCTGGCCAGCACCGGGGCCGAGCCGTCGTCGCGGGAGATCGCCGCGGTGTCGACGGCGCTGCAGCCGCCGCGGCGCAGCGCGCCGAGCAGGCCCGGCTCGCACGCCGGCAGCATCAGGAAGCCCAGGACCGTCTGGCCCTCGCCGAGCCAGGCCGCCTCGGCCGCGGTCGGCGCCTGCACCTTCACCAGCAGGCCGGCGCGCCGGTACACCTCCTCGGTGTCGCCCGCGATGCGCCCGCCCACCTTGCGGTAGTCCTCGTCGGCGAAGCCGCTGCCGAGGCCGGCGCCGCGCTCCACCAGCACGTCGTGACCCTGGCGCGCCAGGGTCAGCACCGCCGCCGGCGCCAGGCCGACCCGCTTCTCGTCCGGGGACAGCTCCCGGGGTACGCCGATGATCATCGCTCCGCCTTTCGCGACGGCGCCGCCCCCGGGGGCCGGGGGCGGCGTCGGGAGGTCCGCCCGCGGCGCCGGTCAGCCCGCGTCGCCCACGTGCTCGTAGCCGCGGCGCAGCGCGGCCAGGTTCAGGTCCACCAGGTCCTTCTTCTTGACGGTCTCGCGCAGGGACTGCTCGACGAAGGCCTGCGGGAAGGCGCCGGTGGCGGCGCAGATCGCGCCGAGCAGCACCACGTTGGCCACCTTGGGCGTGCCGACCTCGTCGGCGATCCCGGTGGCCGGGATCCGCACCACGCGGCGGCCGGGGTACTCGGGGCACTTCTCGACGATGGACGTGTCCACGATGATGGTGCCGCCCTGGACGACGTCGCCCGCGAAGGCCTCGAGCGAGGGCTGGTTCATCACCACCAGCAGGTTGGGCTTGTCCACCAGCGGGCTGCCGATGCGCCGCTCGGACAGGTTGACCGAGCAGTTGGCGGTGCCGCCGCGCATCTCCGGGCCGTAGGACGGGATCCAGCTGGCGTGCAGGCCCGCGCGCATGCCGACCTGGGCCAGGAACAGGCCCAGGGTCAGGATGCCCTGGCCGCCGAAGCCGGCGAACTTGCAGTGCAGCTCGGCGGGCAGGGGCAGCTTCTCCGCCTTGGCCTCGGCCTCGCCGGCGCCGAGGTAGGCATCGCGCTTCGCGGGGTCGAAGGGCTCCACCTGGCGGTGCCAGGCCCCCTCGCGGTGGTCGGACTCGTCCTTGAAGACGCCCAGCGGGAAGACCTTGGTCATCTCCTCGACGAGCCAGTCGCGGGCGTCGGGGCCGTCCATCTTCCAGCCGGTGGGGCAGGTCGACAGGATCTCCACGAAGCTGTAGCCGCGGTTCTCGACCTGGTTGGTCAGGGCTTTGCGGATGGCCTTGCGGGCCTTCATGATGTGCTTCGAGTCGCCGATCGCCACGCGCTCGACGTAGGTCGCCGCCGGCAGGGTGGCGATGATCTCGGCCACGCGGATCGGGTTGCCGTGCACGCTCTCGATGCGGCCGCGGGGCGTGGTGGCCGTCTTCTGGCCGATCATCGTGGTGGGCGCCATCTGGCCGCCGGTCATGCCGTAGATGGCGTTGTTGACGAAGAACACCGTGATGTTCTCGCCGCGGTTGGCCGCGTGCAGGGTCTCGGCGGTGCCGATGGCCGCCAGGTCGCCGTCGCCCTGGTAGGAGATGACGATCGCCTCGGGGTTGGCCCGCTTGATGCCGGTGGCCACCGCCGGCGCGCGGCCGTGGGCGGCCTGCATGTGCCCGCAGTCGAAGTAGTAGTAGCCGAACACGGAGCACCCCACCGGGGAGATGAACACCGTGCGCTCGTTGATGCCCAGGTCGACCATGGCCTCGGCGATCATCTTGTGGATGTTGCCGTGCCCGCAGCCGGGGCAGTAGTGGGTGGTCTCCTTGTGCGGCCCGCTCTTGCGGACGAACTCGGGATAGAAGGCGACGGGCTTCTCGGTGATCTTCACGACCGGCCTCCTTCCAGGATCTTCCCGTACTCGGCCAGCAGTTCCTCGGAACCCGGCACCATGCCGCCGCAGCGGCCGTAGAAGTGGACCGGCGCGCGGCCCTCGACGGCCAGCCGCACGTCCTCGACCATCTGGCCGGTGCTCAGCTCGGCCGAGAGGAAGCGCACGTCGCGCGCGGCCAGCTCGGCGAGGCGGGCGCTGGGGAACGGCCACAGCGTGATCGGCCGCAGCAGGCCGACCTTCAGGCCCTGCGCGCGGGCCTGGTCCACCGTCGAGTAGACGATGCGCGAGACGATGCCGAAGGCGACGACGATCAGGTCGGCGTCCTCGACCTGGTACTCCTCGAAGCGCACCTCGTCCCGCGCGATCCGCCGGTACTTCTCGTCGAGCTTGAGGTTGTGGCGCTCCAGGTCCTCGGACTCGAGGTAGATCGAGCTGATGAGGTTGCGGTGGGTGGCCGCGTCGCCGCGCACGCACCAGGACGTGTGGTCGAAGGGCACCGGCCGGGCCACCGGCACGGTCACCGGCTCCATCATCTGGCCGGTGAAGCCGTCGGCCAGGATGCAGACCGGGTTGCGGTAGGTGTCGGCGAGGTCGAAGGCCAGGACCGTCAGGTCGCACATCTCCTGGGCGCAGTTGGGCGCCAGGGCGATCAGGCGGTAGTTGCCGTGGCCGCCGCCCTTGGTGACCTGGAAGTAGTCGGCCTGCTCCGGGGCGATGTTGCCCAGGCCGGGCCCGCCGCGCGAGACGTTGACCACGACGCACGGCAGCTCGGCGCCGGCGATGTAGCTCAGGCCCTCCTGCTTCAGCGAGAAGCCGGGGCTCGACGAGGCGGTCATGGTGCGGATGCCCATGCCCGCGGTGCCGTAGACCATGTTGATGGCGGCGACTTCGCTCTCGGCCTGGATGAAGGTGCCGCCCAGGGCCGGGAAATGCAGCGACGCCGCGTGCGCGATCTCGCTGGCGGGGGTGATCGGGTAGCCGTAGTAGGCCCGGCACCCGGCCTGCAGCGCGCCGACGACGATCGCGTCGTTCCCTTTCATGAACTTCCTGGACATCGTCCGCCTCCCGCGGGTGGGGGTCAGGGCTTGACGACCTTGATCGCCGCCGGTTCGGGGCACGCGTAGAAGCACAGGGCGCATCCGGTGCAGTCCCGCCCCAGGTAGTAAGCCGGGTGGTAGCTGGATCCGTTCAGTTTCTCGCTGATGTCGATGACGCCCTTGGGGCAGACGCCGATGCAGAGCTTGCAGCCCTTGCAGAGTTCGGCGTCGATCTCGATGAAGGGGGCTGTCGCCTGGACGGAGTCGTTCATCTTCGCCTCCTCGAAGGGGCAGGGAGGGGTGCGGTCCGGTCGTAACATAGTCACCCGGCCGGGGATGCGGAAGAATTGTTTGCCGCTTGGCAGGCCGGGGCGGGCGCCGCCGGGGAGGGCCGAGGAGGGGGCGGGAAAGCCGCCCCCTCCCCCGGTTCACCGGTCCCGGAACTCGGGTTTGCGCTTCTCCAGGAAGGCCCGGCAGCCCTCGCCCGCGTCCGCGAGGGAGCCCACGACGCCGAAGAGCGCCGCCTCGAGCCGGCAGCCCTCGTCCAGGCCCATGTTGGCCCCCTCGCCCACCGCCTTCAGGGCGTAGCGGACGGTGGCGGCCGAGCGGCCGGCGATCGAGGCGGCGGCGGCGCGGGCGGCCTTCATCAGGTCGTCGGCCGGCAGGACGCGGTTGACCAGCCCGATGCGCACGGCCTCCTCCGCGTCGATCATGCCGCCCGAGAGGATCATCTCCATGGCGTGCCCCCGCCCCACCAGCCGGGGCAGCCGCTGCGTGCCGCCGTAGCCGGGGATCAGCCCGAGGGTGATCTCCGGCAGCCCGAGCTTGGCGTTGCTGGCCGCGTAGCGGAAGGTGCAGCACAGGGCCAGCTCGCAGCCGCCGCCCAGGGCGAAGCCGTTGATCGCCGCGATCACGGGCTTGCCGAGGTGTTCGAGGCTCCACATCAGGGACTGGCCGCGCTCGGACAGGCGCTCCAGCTCCGGCCCCGTGGCGGCCGCCAGCTCGCCGATGTCCGCCCCGGCGACGAAGGCCTTCGGCCCCGCGCCGGTCAGGATCACCACGCGCACCCGGTCGTCCCGCCGCAGCTCGCCGAAGCAGGCCCGCAGCTCCTCGATCACCTGCGCGTTGAGCGCGTTCATCTTCTCGGGCCGGTTCACCGTCACGACGGCCACGCCGGCGTCGTCGATCTCGAGCAGTAGGGTCTGGTAGGACATGGTCGCTCCTCGATGTTGGCTGGCCACGGCCGATGTTGCCGTTCCGGATCATAGCAGACGGCCAGAGTCCCTGATACACCCTGATTCCCGCCGAATGACCGACATCCTCCCGCCGTCCGATCACCTCGTTCCGAGTACGTGCACCCGACCATTCGGGGGTGTCTGGAGGCTTCCGGCGCCAGGAGGGCGCCGGGGCCGGCGCGCCGGGCGCAGGAGGTGCCCGACGCTCCCCGAATGGTCGGGTGCACGTACTCGGAACGAAGAGGATCGGGACGCGGGAGCGAGTCGGTCTTCCGGCGGGCAGCAGGGTGCATCGGGGGTGCTGCCGGATATCTTCAGGGTTTCGCAGGTTGACCGAGACCGGGGACCTGAGGTACGCTCCGCCGTCCGCATCCGGGGGCACCTTCTACGGGGGACGCGCGATGTCCGAGAGTTCAGTTGATCGGTTGCGACAGCTGCGGGAGCTGCGGGCGCAGGCGCAGCTCGGCGGCGGGCAGGACAAGATCGACCGCATCCACGCCAAGGGCCGGCTGACCGCGCGCGAGCGCGTGCACCTGCTGCTGGACGAGGGGTCGTTCCTGGAGACGGGGGTCTTCGTCACCCACCGCGAGCCCTCGCTGGCCGACCAGCTGCCGGTCGGCGACGGCATGATCACCGGCACGGGCCGCATCGACGGCCGCCAGGTGTACGTGTTCGCCCAGGACTTCACGGTCTTCGGCGGCTCGATGAGCGAGTCCAACGCGCTGAAGGTCTGCCGGCTGATGGACCAGGCGCTGGAGAACGGCTGCCCGGTGATCGGCCTGAACGACTCCGGCGGGGCGCGGATCCAGGAGGGCGTCAAGTCGCTGGCCGGCTACGCGGAGATCTTCTGGCGCAACACCATGGCCTCGGGCGTGGTGCCGCAGATCTCGGCCATCATGGGCCCCTGCGCCGGCGGCGCGGTCTACTCGCCGGCGATCACCGACTTCACGCTGATGGTGGACAAGACCAGCTACATGTTCGTCACCGGCCCGAACGTCATCAAGATGGTGACCAACGAGGACGTGACCAGCGAGGAGCTGGGCGGGGCCGCCACCCACACCTCGCGCAGCGGCGTGGCGCACCTGATGGCCGCCAGCGACCAGGACTGCCTGCTGATGACGCGCCGCCTGCTGGGCTTCCTGCCCCAGAACAACCTCGAGGAGCCGCCGCGCCGCGCGCCCGCCGACCTGCCCGGCCGCCGCGAGGAGCGGCTCGACGCGCTGGTGCCGGACGACCCGCGCAAGCCCTACGACATGCGCGAGGTGATCGAGCTGGTCGTCGACGACGGCGACTTCCTGGAGATCCAGCCGCGCTACGCGGCGAACATCATCTGCGGGTTCGCGCGGCTCGACGGCCTGCCGGTCGGCGTCGTCGCCAACCAGCCGAAGGTCCAGGCCGGCGTCCTGGACATCGACGCCTCGCTGAAGGCGGCCCGCTTCATCCGCACCTGCGACTGCTTCAACGTGCCCCTGGTGACCTTCGAGGACGTGCCCGGGTTCCTGCCCGGCACCGACCAGGAGTTCGGCGGCATCATCAAGCACGGCGCCAAGCTGCTGTACGCCTACTGCGAGGCCACGGTGCCCAAGCTGACGGTCATCACCCGCAAGGCCTACGGCGGCGCCTACGACGTGATGAGCAGCAAGCACATCCGCGCCGACTGGAACGTGGCCTGGCCGGCCGCCGAGCTGGCCGTGATGGGCCCCGAGGGCGCGGTCAACGTCCTGCACCGCGAGCGCCTGGCCCGGGCCGACGACCCCGACGCCCTGCGCCGCGAGCTGGTCGAGGAGTACGAGCGGCGCTTCGCGAACCCCTACATCGCGGCGGGCCTGGGCTACCTCGACGACGTGATCGAGCCGCGCGACACGCGGCCGCTGCTGATCGCGGCGCTGCACACCCTGCGCAACAAGAAGCAGCTGCTGCCCCCCAAGAAGCACGGGAACATCCCCCTGTAGGAGGCGCCGTGGGCCGCACGAAGATCACCAAGGTCCTGGTCGCCAACCGCGGCGAGATCGCCGTGCGGGTGATCCAGGGCCTGCGCGAGATGGGGATCCGCGCCGTGGCCGTCCACTCCGACGTCGACCGCACGGCGCTGCACGTGATGACCGCCGACGAGGCCTACCCCATCGGCCCGGCGCCCGCCGCCGAGAGCTACCTGCGGGGCGACCGGCTGATCGCGACGGCGCTGGCGTGCGGCGCCGACGCCGTGCACCCCGGCTACGGGTTCCTGTCCGAGAACGCGGCCTTCGCCCGGGCCTGCGGCGAGGCGGGGCTGATCTTCATCGGGCCGCGGCCCGAGACGATCGAGCTGATGGGCAACAAGCTGGCGGCCCGCAGCCGGATGCTGGCCAGCGGGGTGCCGGTGATCCCCGGCACCGAGACCGCGCTGCGCGACCCCGCGGCCGCGGCCGCGGCCGCCCGCGAGATCGGCTACCCGGTGCTGCTGAAGGCGGCGGCCGGCGGCGGCGGCAAGGGCATGCGCGTGGTGCGCGAGGAGGCGGACCTCGCGGCCGCCCTGCGGCGCACCATGGGCGAGGCCGGCAGCGCCTTCGGCGACGACGCCGTCTTCCTCGAGCGCTACGTGGAGGAGCCCAAGCACATCGAGGTGCAGGTGCTGGGCGACGGCCGCGGCGGCGCCGTCCACCTCTTCGAGCGCGAGTGCTCGGTGCAGCGCCGCCACCAGAAGGTCATCGAGGAGTCGCCGTCGCCGAGCCTGACCCCCGAGCTGCGGGAGCGCATCTGCGAGGCGGCGGTGCGCACGGCGGCCGCGGTCGACTACCTCGGGGCCGGCACCGTGGAGTTCATCCTGTCGCCGCAGCGGGAGTTCTTCTTCCTGGAGATGAACACCCGCCTGCAGGTGGAGCACCCCATCACCGAGATGGTGACCGGCACCGACCTGGTGCGCGCCCAGATCCGCATCGCCCGCGGCCAGGGCCTGCCCTACCGCCAGCAGGACCTGCGCCAGCGCGGGTGGGCGATCGAGTTCCGCATCTACGCCGAGGACCCGGCCCGCAACTTCATGCCCGCCATCGGGCGCATCAGCTCGCACGTCACCCCCACGGGACCCGGCGTGCGCGTCGACAGCGGGATCTACGAGGGGTTCGACGTGCCCGTCCACTACGACCCGCTGCTGGCGAAGCTGGTGGTCTGGGGCGAGGACCGCGCCCAGGCGATCGCCCGCGGCCGGCGCGCCCTGCAGGAGTTCACGCTGCACGGCCCGGGGCACAACATCCCCTTCCACCTGTGGGCGCTGGAGCGGCCGAAGTTCCTGGACGGCACCTACACGACCAACTTCATCGACGAGCGCTTCGACCCCGCCGAGTTCCAGGACCCGTTGCCGGACGACGACCGCGCCGCGCTCTTGACCGCCGCCGCCCTGTACGAGGCGCGGCGACGCGAGCTGGCCGGGCCGGCGCCGGGGAACGCCGACGCGGGCGCCGGCGACGGCAACTGGCGGCGCAGCGCGCTGCGGGCCATGACCAACCACCGCTAGGAGTGCGGCCGTGTGGATGAAGAAGCGCTACGTCCTGAGGCACGGCGGCGAGCAGTTCACCGCCGTGGTGGCGCGCGACGCCGACGGCCGGCTCGCGGTGCAGATCGACGACGGCGAGCTGCGCGAGGTCGACGCCTGCTTCGTCCAGAACGGGCGGGCGCTGAGCCTGCGCGTCGACGGCCGCATGCACCTGATCGACCTCTCGCCGCGCGGCGGCCGGGACGGGCACGGCGCGCTCGAGGCCACGGTCAACGGCCGCTACCTCGAGCTGACGGTCATGGACGAGCTGCACGCCCTGGCGCTGGCCTCGGTGGCCGAGGCCGCCGGCAGCGGCACGGTCCGGGCCGAGATCCCCGGCCTGGTCGTGGCGCTGCAGGTGGAGGCCGGCCGCCGGGTCGCCGCCGGGGAACCGCTGCTGGTGCTCGAGGCCATGAAGATGCAGAACGAGATCGCGGCGCCCGTGGCCGGCACGGTCGCCGAGGTGGCGGTCCGCGTCGGCCAGTCGGTCAACGCGGGCGACGTGCTGCTGGTGATCGAGCCGGAGGCGGGCGGCTAGGCGCCTTCCCCGGTCAGGTTCTCCGGGTTCAGCCCCGCCAGTTCCGGCAGGACGAAGCGGCCGTCGCGCCGCACCGTCACGCCGTCGAAGAGGATCTCCCCGCCCCCCCACGCCGGCGTCTGGATGCAGACGAGGTCCCAGTGCACGGCGCTGCGGTTGCCGTTGTCGGTGGCCGGGTAGGCCTGCCCGGGCGTCAGGTGGAACGAGCCGCCGATCTTCTCGTCGAAGAGCGTGTCCAGCAGGGGCGCGGTGATGTGCGGGTTGACGCCCAGGGCGAACTCCCCGAAGTGGCGGGCGCCCTCGTCGGTGTCCAGGATCTCGTTCAGCTTCGCGACGTCGCCGTCGCAGGTCGCCTCGACGATCTTCCCGGCGCGGCAGACGAAGCGCACGTTGCGGAACAGGGCGCCGCCGCGCATGGTCGCGGTGTTGTAGGCGATCGTGCCTTCGACCGAGTCGCGCACCGGGCAGGAGTAGACCTCGCCGTCGGGCACGTTGCGGTGGCCGTCGCACTTGACCGCGCCGATCCCCTTGAGGCTGAAGCGCAGGTCGGTGCCCGGGCCGCGGATCTCCACGCGGTCGGTGCGGCACAGCAGGTCGTGCAGCGGGTCCATGGCGGCCGACATGCGGGCGTAGTCCAGGCCGCAGACGCGGAAGTAGAAGTCCTCGAAGGCCTCGGTGGGCTGCTCGGCCGCGATGGCCATGCTCGGGTTCGGGTAGCGCAGCACGACCCACTTCTTCTCGTTCACGCGGACGGAGTGCACCTCGTCCCAGTAGGCCTGCGCGTACCAGCGGGCCCGCTCGCGGTCGACGTCCTTGTGGTCGAAGGGGTTGCTGCTGCCGCGGACCGCGATGTAGCAGTCGGCGTCCTGCATGATGCGCTTGTGGAAGGCCGCCCAGCGCTCGAACTGCGCCTGCGAGGCGCGGCTCACGAAGGGGCGCGAGACGTCCTCGTCGTTGTAGTACCAGAACGGGACGCCGCCGGCCTCGGTGGCGGCGCGGATGATCTCGCGCCCGAGGTCGAGGGTCTCGACCCCCTTCAGCTCGAGGTAGACGACCTCCCCCGGCTGGACCCGGACGCTGTAGTGGACGAGCTGCTCGGCGAGCCTGGCGTGGCGCGGATCCTTCATGATTCCTCCCGTCGCGGGTGTGGCACCACGATAGCGATCCACGGGCCCGGCGTCGAGCCGGAATCCCGGTTTACAGACCGGCGCCGGGGGCTATCTTGGTGCAGGACACCAGCCAGGGAGGCGACATGGACATCCGCGACATCACCCCGCCCGCCGGCATGGCCGGCCGCGTCGACCACATCGGCATCGCCGTCACCGACCTCGAGGAGGGGATCCGGCTCTACGCCGGCCTGCTGGGGCTCGAGCTGATCGCCGTGGAGGAAGTGCCCCGCGAGAAGCTGAAGGTCGCCCTGCTGAAGCTGGACCGCGCCGGCGGCGCCGGCTGCGTCGAGCTGCTGCAGCCCCTGGACCCCGACAGCAACGTCGGCCGCTTCCTGGAGAAGAAGGGCCCCGGCCTGCACCACGTCGCGTTCGCGGCCGACGACATGGGCGCGGCCCTGGCCAACTGCCGCGCGGCCGGTCTGCGCCTGCTGAACGAGGAGCCCCTGCCGGGCGCGCACGGCAAGCAGGTCGTCTTCCTGCACCCCAAGGACACGGCCGGAGTGCTCATCGAAATTTGCAGCCGGATGTGATTCCCATCGTGACAGGGGACGCGCTCCGGGCACCTCGTGTGCCCGGAACGCTTGACTTCGGGCCTCCTGCGCCCTCCTGGCGCAGGAGGCCTCCAGACACCCCTGTCACGATGGGAAGCACATGGTCAATCGGGGGTGACCAGGGCGCGTTCGCGCCAGTCGACCTTGCCGCGCACGGGGGTCAGGTCGGGTTCGGGGTTGGTGGGGTTCAGGTAGGCGGGCACGTAGCCGGCGCTGAAGAGCAGGCCGTGCTGGTTGGCGGCGACGGCGCCGGCCCACAGGGCGTAGGTGCCGCTCTCGGGGCAGCCGGGCAGGGTCTCGCAGCTGCGGGCGCCGGCGGGGTCGAGGCGGAACACGACGTCCCGCGCCCGGCCGGGCACCTGCACCACCCAGTGCACGACCTGCACCACGCCCTCCTGGAACGTGAGCCCCGGGAACAGCCCCGCCGTCACGGTGCCCGGCTCCGGGCCCACGTTGATGTTCTTCCCGTTGATCTCCTGGTTGAGCACCTTCCAGCCCGGCGCGCCGTCGGCCGCCAGCTTCAGCTCCAGGCCGCCCACCGTCAGCACCTGCTCGCCCCGCGCGCGGACGATCTCGGGCACCGCGAGCACGGCGTAGAGGTCGACCATGGTGCCCACCACGGGCAGGGAATCGCGGCGCGCGACGTGCGTCGCTTCCGGGCCCGGCGTGAAGCTCAGCAGGACGTCGCCGTAGTGCCCGGCCCAGTCCCCGGCCGACGCCGGCGAGGGGCAGGCGGCCAGCAAGGCGAACGCGAACAGGACCGCCGCACACCGACTCGTCGCCATGGCAGATTCCCCCCGTGAAGGTGAAGCTCGTTGAACGCCGCGCGCGGGGCCGGGGTTCCGGTCCGGCCCTCAGCTGCCGGTGCTCGTGTAGCGGCGCACGCCGCGGGTCCAGGTCAGGTAGCCGATCCCGAAGGTGAGCCCGCCCACGGCCGGCGTCAAGAGGGCGACCCGCTCCCACTGCTCGCCGCCGACGTACCAGGCGGCCGGGTAGAAGGCCACCCAGGCGAAGGGCAGCACGAAGGTCAGCAGCAGCCTGACCAGGGGGCTGAAGATGGTCACCGGGTAGCGGCTGAAGCGGATCACGTTGTAGACGGGGGGCGCCAGGCCGAGGCGGTCCTCCATCCAGAAGGACAGGGCGGTCAGGCCCAGGAAGACGCCGGTGTAGACCAGCGCGGCCGAGACGGCCAGCAGCGGCAGCAGCGCGAAGCCGGCCGCGCCGATGTCCAGGCCGAGGCGGGAACCGGCGTAGGCCATCACCGCGCCGCCCAGGATCAGCTCGTTGATCCCGCCGGTGCCGAAGCTGCTGCACAGGATCTGGGCCAGCGGGTTGACGGGCCGCAGCAGGATCCGGTCGAAGTCGCCCTCGATGATGTACTGCTCGCTGAAGCCGTAGAGGTTCACGCTCACCAGGTTGAACAGGCCCAGGGGCAGCAGGCTGAAGCCGTAGATGAACAGCACCTGGTCGTACGACCAGCCCCGCAGGCTCTCGACCTTGCTGAACACGGCCGACAGCACCAGCAGCTGGACGCCCAGGGACACGAGGTTGGCCGTCATGTCGACCAGGAAGTCCACCCGGTAGGCCAGCCGCGACTTGATGAACTGCGCGAAGTAGGCGAGGAAGATCGCGGCCTGGCGCCACGGCTCGTGCAGCCGGCGCCGCAGGCCGCCCTCGCGGCGCGGCAGCAGGGGCCTTGCGGGCGTCGCGGTCTCCATCTCACCCCCCCCTGCAGCGTGACGTGGCGGACCGAGCGGTTCCAGAACCAGCGGCCCAGGACGGACAGCCCCAGCGCCCAGGCGGCCTGCAGCAGCAGGGCGCCGGCCAGGGAGGCGCCGGGGCGCTGGCCCAGGTAGATCATGACCGGCACGTAGCTCACGGCCTGGAACGGCAGCCAGGCGACGACCGTCTGCACCCAGCCGGGAAAGAAGGTGAAGGGCACCAGCACGCCGGTCAGGAACTCCATCATGATCATCTTGGCGCGCACCACGCCCGAGACGTTCTTGAGGTAGAACGCCAGGCAGCCCACCAGGAAGTTGATCTGGGCGTTGACCACCAGCGCCAGCAGGAAGCTCAGCAGCGTCCAGCCGTAGAGCGCCGGGTGCGGCGGCGGGGCCAGGCCGAACAGCGGGACGACCACCACCAGGATGGGCAGCGTGAACAGCAGGAAGCGGAAGGCCGCCTCCCCCAGCGCCTCGCTCAGCATCATGGTCTGCACGTGCAGCGGCTTGATCAGCTGCACGGCGATCTCGCCCTTGCTCACCTGCCAGCTCAGCGTGCGGTCGATGTTGTTGAAGGTGAAGCTGCGCCCCGCCCAGCTCAGGATCACGTAGGCGATCATCTGGGCCAGCGTCAGCCCGCCCAGCCGCGCCGCCTCGGCGCCCTCCGGCCGGCTGGCGTAGATCGCGGAGAACAGGAAGTAGTTGCCGGCCACGAAGACCGTGTAGCTGACCACGCCGGTGTAGTAGCGCAGGCGGTAGGCCAGCATCTTCAGGAAGGCCAGCCGCACGAACTGCAGGTAGAGGGCGACGGTGGCCGGGCCGCCGCGCCGCCAGCGCGGGAGCGCCGGCGCCCCGGCCCCGTTCACGGCAGCTCCCCGGCGTCGCCGCGGCGGTAGATGCCGCGCACGATCTCCTCGATGCTCTGCTCGGCGAGGCGCAGGTCCAGGACCGCCTGGGCGTTGACGACCCGCTTGATGACCTCGGCGCCGCGCACGTCGCGCCGGCTGAAGTCGGCGACGTGCAGCAGGCCCGCCGCCTCGCGCCACTGCACCGGCAGGCCGGCGGTGGCGGCGGCCAGGGCGGCGCTCGGGACCGGCTCGCGCAGCTCGACGTGCAGCGCGACGCGGTCGTCGACCCGCGCCCGCAGCCCCTCGAGGTCCCCGTCGTAGAGCACGCGGCCGTGGTCGATGATGATCACGCGGCGGCAGAGCTGCTGGATGTCGCCGAGGTCGTGGGTCGTCAGCAGCACGGTGGTGCCCTGGCTCTCGCGGATGTCGCGCAGGAAGGTGCGCACGCTCTCCTTGGCCACGACGTCCAGGCCGATCGTCGGCTCGTCCAGGAACAGCAGGCGCGGCGCGTGCAGCAGCGCCGCCGCCAGCTCGCAGCGCATGCGCTGGCCGAGGGAGAGCTTGCGCACCGGCTGGTGCAGGAATTCCCCGAGGCCCAGCAGCTCGTCCAGGCGGCCGAGCTGGCGGCGGTAGTCCGCGTCCGGCACCTCGTAGATCTTCTGCAGCAGGCGGAAGGACTCGACCACCGCCAGGTCCCACCACAGCTGGGTGCGCTGCCCGAAGACCGCCCCGATGTGGCGCGTGTAGTGGCCGCGGTCGCGCCAGGGCACCAGCCCGCCGACGTCGACGGTGCCGGAGGTCGGGGTCAGGATGCCGGTCAGCATCTTGATGGTCGTGCTCTTGCCGGCGCCGTTGGCGCCGATGTAGCCGACCATCTCGCCGGACGCGACGTCGAAGCTGACGCGGTCGACGGCGCGCAAGGTCTCGCGGCGGGGGCGCAGCAGGTCCACGACGCCGCCGCGCACGCCCTCGCGGCGGCGGGAGACGCTGTAGTCTCGGCAGAGGTCGCGGACGCGGATCAGGGGGGTGCCGGCGTCATCCATGGTCAACCGGCCGGCCCTTCGGCCGGCGCGGGCCGGTCCTCGCGCAGGCGCGCGGTGAACTCCTGGACCTCGAGCTCGGTGCGCTGGAGCTTCTCGCGGCACAGGTCGACCAGCACCACGGCGCGCTTGACCTCGCCGGACAGCTCGTCGACGTCGATCTCGTCCTTCTCGAGGCGGGCCAGGATGGCCTCGACCTCGGCCAGCGCCTCGCCGAAGCTGGGCGTCTCGTCTCTTGTGGTCAGCTTGTCCTTCGCGGGCATGTCGTCCTCCTCTCAGTCCTGTCCGGCGTCGCCGGCGCTCTCCACGATACTCACGATCTGCCCGCGGTGCAGCCGGGTGACGAGCCGGTCCCCGGGCGCGACGGCGGCGGCGTCGCGCAGCAACCGGCCGTGCGCGTCCAGGGTCAGGCTCCAGCCGCGCCGCAGCTGGCGCTCGGGATCGAGCCACTGCGCCTTCTGCGCGAGGTGGTCCAGGCGGCCGCGGCGGGCGACGACCAGGGCGCGGGCGGCCCGGTCGAGGCGGTCCGCCGCACGGTCGAGGTCAGACCGGCGCCGGGGCCACGACGCGAGCAGGCGCTGCGGTTCCAGGGCCAGCCCCGCGCGCGCCGCGCGCTCGCCGGCGCGTTCGAGGCGGCGACGGGCCGCGCCCAGGGCCGCGCCGCGCAGGTGCACCAGGCGCTCGTGCCGGCCGCGGACCTGCGCGACCACGGCGGCGCCCAGGGCCGCCGCCGCGCCGGTCAGGTCCCGGCGCGTCTCCCCCAGGATCCGCGCGGCCTGCAGGGCGGCGCCGTCGGCCGCCCGGCGCAGGCGCCGGTCGGCGTCGGCGACGCGGTCGACCAGGTCCTGGGCGGCGGCCGTGGGCGTCTTGCAGTGGTGGTGGGCCACGAGGTCGGCGAGGCTCAGGTCGATCTCGTGCCCGATGGCCGTGACGACCGGCACGGGGCAGCGCGCCACGGCCTCGGCCACGTCGCGGTGGTCGAACCAGGAGAGGTCCGCCTTCGAACCGCCGCCGCGCGTCACGACGACCACGTCCACCCCCGCCGCGCCCAGCGCGCGCAGGGCCCCGGTCACCTGCCCGACCATCTGCTCGCCCATCATGCGGCAGTCGGCGCGCAGCACCGTGAAGCCGTAGCCCGCGGCCGCGAGCCCGGCCAGGAAGTCCTTCTCGGCGGCGCTGCCCACGGACGTCACCAGACCCACGCGCAGCGGCAGCACCGGGAAGGACAGGCCGGCGTTGCGGCCGATCAGGCCGGCGGCCTGCAGGGCGGCCAGGGTCTCGCGGCGCCTGGCCTCGAGCTGGCCGAGCGTGTAGGCCGGGTCGACGGCGACCAGCTTGAAGGACAGGCCCCACTTGGGGTGGTAGACGACGGCCCCCTGCACGCAGACCTCGAGGTTGTCCCGGATCTGGAGCCCCGGGTCCGTGCCGTCGAAGTACTTCTCGAGGCCGAACTTCTGCCGGTCCCACTGCAGGGCCGCCACGGTGATCTGGTCGACGCTGCCCCGGCTCGCGCCGTGCAGTTCGAAGTAGATGTTCCGGTTGGCGTTGCGCTTGAGGCCCCGCACCTCGCCGCGGACCCAGACGGCGGCAGGGAAGGCGGACTGCAGGGCGGCCTCGATCGCCTCGTTGAGTTCGCCGACCGTGAACACGCGGCGTTCGTCGCGGCGTGCGGGGGCGCTGAAGAGGTCGTCCACGGGCTGCTCCGCTCGGCTCAGTTGATCGCAACGGCGCGGCGCCAGTCGCCGCGCAGGAACCAGACGGTCATGCCGACCGCGTAGACGAAGAACCAGACCAGCACGCCGATCCAGGCCCCGATCAGCCCGCCGTCCAGCACGACGCCGCACAGCCAGGACAGGGGCAGGAACAGGCCCCAGGCCAGCACGACGTCGGTCGCCATGACCAGCCGCGTGGCCCCGGCGCCGCGCAGCGCGCCCGCCAGCGTCAGCCCCACGGCGTCGAACACCTGCACCAGGCCCATCAGGCGCAGGATGGGCCGGCCGGCGGCGGCCACCCCGGCGTCGGTCGTGAACAGGCGCATCAGGACGTCGGGCACCAGCAGGAAGGCCAGGCCGAACGCGCCCATCAGCAGCGTCGAGAGCGCCACCCCGCCCCAGCCCGCGCGCACCGCGCCGCGCACGTCGCCGCGCCCCAGCGACTGCCCGACCAGGGTCTGCACCGCCGCGCCCACGCCGATGCCCGGCATGAACGACAGGGCGGCGATGCGCAGCACGACGTTGCCGGCCGCGACCGCCACGGTGCCGATGCTGCCGAGGATCACGAAGAACACCAGCACGGCCAGCAGCGCGCCCAGCGACTGCACCGCGGCGGGCCAGGACATCCTCAGCATGGGGCCCAGCAGGTCCCAGCGCAGGTTGCCGCGGGCCAGGAAGCGGAAGCGATGGCGCGGCCCGTGCCCCGCCAGAACCGCCAGGAAGGCCAGCAGGGCCAGCCAGCTGGCCAGCGTGCTGGCCAGGGCCGCGCCGGCGACGCCCATCTCGGGTGCGCCCAGCCGGCCGAAGATCAGCATCCAGTTCAGCAGGGCGTTGAGCACGTTCATGCCGATGCCCACCGCCATGCCGATGCGCGTCCAGCCGATCCCGTCGCAGGCGGCGCGGATCTGGAAGGCCAGCATGAAGGGCAGCGCCCCGGGCAGGCGCCAGACGAGGTACTCGGCGCCGAGGCGGCGGACCTCGGGGTCGGTCGAGGCCAGGGCCATCCAGGCGCCCGGCGCGATCAGGCCCAGGACGGTCAGCCCCGCCGACAGGACGATCGTCAGCATGCCGGCGGTGACCAGCACGCCGCCGACCTCGCCGTCGCGCCCCGCGCCGACCCGCTGCGCGGTCATCGTCTGCACGGCGACGTCGGTCGACTTGAGCGTGGTGGCGGCGGCGGAGAACAGCAGGGTGGCCACCCCGACCGCGGCCAAGGGGCCGGCGCCCAGCTGGCCCACCATCAGGGTGTCGACCAGCCCCATCAGGGTCTGCGACATGTTCGCCAGGATCGCGGGCACCGACAGCGCCAGGATCGTGCGCGCCAGGTCGCGCCGGGAGATCCCGCTGAGCGCCTCGGTCATCCGGCGTCCCGCTCCGTCAGCAGCTCGAGGGCGCGGGCGATCAGACGCGCGCCGTAACCGGTCGCGCCCTTCGGTCCCAGGGGCCCGGGCTTGCCCACCCACGCGGGACCGGCGATGTCCAGGTGGGCCCACGGCGTCTCGTCGTCGACGAACTCCGCGAGGAAGGCCGCGGCGGTGCAGGCGCCGCCGTACCGTCCGCCGATGTTCTGCAGGTCGGCGATGCCGCTCTCGATGAGCTTGTGGTGCTCCTTGACCAGGGGCATCGGCCAGACGCGCTCGAAGGTGTCGCCGCCGGCGCGGTCCAGCGCGTCGCCCAGCCCGGCGTGGTTGCAGAACAGCCCGGCGAACTCGTCGCCCAGGGCGACGACGCAGGCGCCGGTCAGGGTGGCCGCGTCGATGACGAAGTCCGGCTTCTGCTTGCAGGCGTAGTGCAGCGCGTCGGCCAGGATCAGCCGGCCCTCGGCGTCGGTGTTGAGCACCTCGACCGTCTTGCCCGAGGCCATGGTCAGGACGTCGCCCGGGCGGATGGCGTTGCCGTCGGGCATGTTCTCCACCGCCGGGACGACCACCAGCAGGCGCGCCCGCAGGCCCCGGCGGACGGCGATGAGCGCGGCGCCGAGCACGGCGGCGGCGCCGCCCATGTCGCCCTTCATCTCGTGCATGTCGGCCGAGGGCTTGATCGAGATGCCGCCGGTGTCGAAGGTCACGCCCTTGCCCACCAGGGCGATCAGGGGCAGCTTGCCGCGGACGCCCCGCGGCTTGTAGTCCAGGACCACGAACTGCGGCGGCCGCGCGCTGCCCTGGCCCACGCCCAGCACGCCGCCCATGCCGAGCCGGCGCAGCTGGGCCGCGCCCATCACCGTGCAGGTCAGCCCTTCGCGGCGGGCCAGGGCGCGGGCCTCGGCGGCCAGCTCGCGCGGACCCAGCAGGTTGGCGGGACGGTTGACCAGGTCGCGGGCGAACAGGCAGCCCTGCGCGTAGTCGACGCCGGCGGCCGCGCCCTCGGCCACCGCCGTCTTCAAGGCGGCGGGCGCGAGGATCTTCCAGGTCCGGGGCGCCGGCTTGCGGTCCTTCCCGGTGTGCGCCTTGCAGGCGCCCGCGTCGAAGAGCGCCAGCTCGGCGCCTTCGACGCAGCAGCGCACGACCGCCTCCGGCTCCAGGCCGGCCAAGGCCTCCCAGGGCAGGGCCAGCGCGCAGGTCTTCGCGCCGAGGGCGCGGGCTTTCTGCGAGGCCGCGCCCAGCGCGCAGCGCAGCGTCTGCGGGCTCAGCTCGTCGGCGGGGCCGAGGCCCAGCACCAGGACCCAGGGCGCGCGGGTGCCGTCGCCCGCCAGCAGGTGCAGCTGCTCGGCCTGGGCGGTGAACGCGTCCAGGGAGCCCAGGGCCGCCAGCTGCCGGCGCAGCCCCGGCTCGAGCCCGCGCCACGGCTTCGGGTCCGCCTTCTCGCGCAGGCGCGTCGCGCCCAGCACGATCAGGTCCGTCTTCTCCCGCTCCGGGCTTCCGGATCCCGTGGTCCAATGCATCGTCATCATCTCCGATCGCAGGGTGAGGGGCGCATCGGCGGGGAGTCTAGCACCGGCCCGCCGACCCGCCACCCGAAAATCGCCCACCGCGGTCTTGAGCGCCGGGATCCCATCGCCTATGCTGGCGCGGCCCGCACCACCCGCGCGCCCCAGGAGGTCCCATGTCCGACCAGCCCCACGACGGCGACCGCTTCGGCCGCGAACCGGACTTTCCTCAAGATCCGGGCCTGTTCGGGGACAGCGGCACGCCGCCGCCCGGCGGCGGGTTCCCGGGCGACGGCGCCAGCGCCGAAGCGCCCCCGGCGCCCAACCTCCCGCCCTGGGAGGACCGCGCCCGCTTCGGGCATCTCGCCGGCTTCTTCGAGACCATCCGCCAGGCGATGACGGCGCCGGGCGCCTTCTTCGACGGCCAGCCGGTGCGGCGGGGCCTGACGGGGCCGGTCACCTTCGCGGTGGTCCTCGGCACCCTGACGAGCATCGTGGGCTGGGTGTGGTCGAAGGTCTTCGACCGGACCCTGATGGACCTCCTGGAGCAGCTCGACGGCTTCGAGCCCCCTTCGGCCGCGGAGGCGGCGATCTCCGGCTTCTTCGAGACCGCCGGCGTGCTGGCGAGCCCGCTGCTGGCCCTGGTCTCCCTCTTCGTCATGACGGCCGTCCTGCACCTGGCGGTGTTGATGCTCGCGCGGCGGCCGCGGCTTCGAGGCGACGCTGCGCGCCGTCTCCTACGGCGGCGCGGCCGCGATCCTGACGCTGGTGCCGGTGTGCGGCAACGGCGTGGGCGTCCTGTGGTCGCTGGTGCTGACGATCATCGGCATCCAGCGCCTGCACCGCTGCGGCGGCGGCACCGCGACGCTCGTCGTGCTGCTGCCGCTGCTGCTGTGCTGCGGCGCCTGCGGGGGCGTGGCCGTCCTGATCGGCCTGCTGGCCGCGGCGTGAAGTTCGAGGCGGAGCGCGACGCCCTGCCCCGCCTGCTCGCCTTCGTCTACGCGCCGCTGGGCGTGGCGGCCTGGTGGGCGGCGCGCGCGCTGCTGCGGCACCCGTCGGAGCGCAGCCTCTGCATGCTGCTGGAAACGACGGGCGTCGCCTGCCCCACCTGCGGCGGCACCCGCGCCGTGCTGGCCTGCGGCCGCGGCGACCTCGCAGGCGCCTTCACCGAAAACCCCCTGGTCGCCGCCGGCGCCGTCCTGCTCGCCCTCTGGTTCCTCTACGCCCTCGCCGCCACCGCCCTGCCCCGCCTGCGCATCGCCCCGCGCCTGTCGCCGCGGGAAGCGCGCGGCCTGCGCCTCGCCGCCACCGCCGCCTTCGCCACGACCTGGATCTACGAGATCCTCCGCCACTGCTGAGCCGCCGTTCCCGGCCGCGCGATCCTCCCTGCCTGGTCGGCAGGGATGCCTCGTCCTGGATCTCCATACCCCCTGGTGACCGGGGTGTCCGGAGGGCTCCTGCGCCAGGAGGGCGCAGGAGCCCGCAGGTCAAGCGTTCCGGGCACAGAACGTGCCCGGAACGCGTCCCCGGTCACCAAGGGGTATGGAGATCCAGGACGAAGGACACCCTGGCAACCAGCAGGGAAATCGCACGGCCGCAACCGGCGGCTTCAGCTGTCGATGGGGGTGTGGAACGAGGGCAGCGTGGAGGGGAAGGCCGCGGCCACGAGCCTGCGGTGCGCGATCTCGTAGAACTCGCGGGCGGGCACCCGCGCGAAGCCCAGCTTGATGTCGGCCAGGGGGCGTCCCTGCAGGAAGCTCCAGTGGTGCAGCAGGGTCGGCTCGCGCGCTCCGGCCTCGGTCTGCAGGAAGCGGCGATGGGAGCTGGAGAGGGACGTGCGCGGGGCGTTGTTCTTGGCGGCGAACCAGACGAGGTCGAGGATCTCCTCGCCGCTGGCCAGCGGCCGGCCCGTGCGCTCGCGCCAGCGGTCCTGGATCTCCTCGGCCAGGGCCTGGTCCGACCCCTTGCTCGTGTAGCGCAGCAGGTGCTTGTCGTAGGTGTCCAGCGCGTCCATGACGAAGGCGCCGAGCAGCGCGTCGAACCCGTGCTCGGCGCCGATGCGGATCAGCGCCAGGTCGTCGCAGACGCCCTCGCCGAGACGGCGGCGGAAGTAGGCCTGGTCGTAGCGCGGCCAGGGGTACTCCCCCGCCGCTTCCAGCGGCATCACGACCCCGAGCTGCTCCAGCTCGCGCAGGGCCGCGTCGTCCCAGGCCTGCTGGCCGGGGTCCACGATGCCCGTCAGCTCGAACCTCGCGACGTCCACGATGCGGATCTCGCCGCCGCCCAGCTCGTAGAGCTCGCCGTCGAAGGCGCGGCGGTGCCAGTTGTGGGTCATGCGCCGGTGGCCTTCCTCGTCCATGAAGCCGGCCAGCACCAGGCCCTTCAGGAAGGCGGCGGTGTCGACCTCGCGCCCGGCGAGGAACTCCGCGCCCAGCAGCGGCCCGTCGGTCGTCTCGAGGCCCATCGTCGCGGTGTCCAGGCGGGCCAGCACGTGGTCGCGGACCTGCTCGACCAGGGCGGAGCGGCGGGCCCGGACGCGGTCGCTGCGCAGGTCCGGCCAGGCGCGCTCCAGCTCGGTCAGCACGCGGTCGAAGGTCGCCTCGCGGAAGCTCAGGGGCCCGCCGAACTCGTCGACGAACCAGCCGTGGCCGCTCTGGGCCCGGCCGACCACGGACTGGGGCAGCAGGATCTCCCGCACCGCGGCCGGCGCGGCGATGCGCTGCGCCATGAGGTAGGAGAAGTCGTCGCGGCAGAGCTTGCCGAACAGCTCCTCGTTGCCGCGGATGGTGAGGTAGGTGAGGCTGCGGCCGTTGCGTTCGCGGCCCCGCCTTTCGCCGGCGGCGGGCTCGGCCGGACGGGCCCCGTCCCGCTGCCGGCCGCGCGGCGCGACGGCGCGGTCCCGGAGGCGGTCGAGCGTCTCGACCACGCGCTGGGCGGCCTGGCGCCGGCGCTTGATGCCGCCGCGGCGGCCCGGGTTGCCGGGCGTCTTCTGGGAGGAACCTTGGCGGCGTTTCTTCATGGGACCGCAAGATAGCCCCGCCGCGGCCGCGCGCCCAGTTGAAATCGCAAGGCCGCCCTCCCCCGACGGGGAGGGCGGCGGCGTTCAGCGGCGCGGGCGGCCTAGAGGTTCGAGGCGCAGTGGGCGCACTTGGTCGCCTTCAGCGGGATGGCCGACAGGCAGTGCGGGCACTCCTTGGTGGTCGGGGCGGCCGCCGGCGCGGGCTCCTCGCGCTTCAGCTTGTTGATCGCGCGGATGACCAGGAACACCGCGAAGGCGACGATCAGGAAGCTGATCACGGTGTTGATGAACTGGCCCACGTTCAGGGTCACGGCGCCCGCGGCCTGGGCGGCGGCGAGGCTGCCGTAGGGCGACGGCGTCGCGCCCTGCTTGAGCACCAGGAACAGGTTGCTGAAGTCCACGCCGCCCAGCAGCAGGCCGATCGGCGGCATGATGATGTCCTTGACGAGCGACGTGACGATCGTCCCGAACGCGGCGCCGATGATGATACCGACGGCCATGTCCACCACGTTGCCCTTGATGGCGAATTCCTTGAATTCCTTGAACATGAACTCTTTCCTCCTGTGGATCGCGATGTTCGGACTCGAATCGCGACGATATTAGTCCCGCGCGGGGGCGATCGCCAGCACAATCGCAGCGGCGACCGCTCAGCCCAGCTCCTTGATCACCGAGCGCGCGATCACCAGCCGCTGGATCTCGCTGGTGCCCTCGTAGATGCGCGTGACGCGCACGTCGCGGTAGTAGCGCTCGACGTCGTAGTCCTTGGTGTAGCCGAAGCCGCCGTGGATCTGGATGGCCTCGTCGGCCACGTGGCCCGCCGCCTCGGTGGCCAGCAGCTTGGCCATGGCCGCCTCCTTCGTGTGCGGGCGGCCCTGGTCCTTGAGCCAGGCGGCGTGCAGGGCCGTGAGGCGGGCCGCGTGCAGGCGGGCGGCCATGTCGGCGAACTTGTCGCGGACGGTGGGGATGTGCCAGAGCTTCTCGCCGAAGGCGATGCGCTGGCCGGCGTAGCGCACGGAAGCCTCGAGGCAGGCGCGGCCGATGCCGAGGGCCTGGAAGGCGATGCCGATGCGGCCGCCGTCGAGGGCTTTCATCGCCACCTTGAAGCCGTCGCCCTCCCGGCCCAGGAGGTTGGCGGCCGGCACGGGCACCGCGTCGAGCTCGATGACGCAGGTGTCGGAGCAGCGCAGCCCCATCTTGTCTTCCTTCTTGGCGACGCTCAGGCCGGGCGCGTCGCGCTCGACCAGGAAGGCGTGGACGCTGTCGTGGCCGACGCTGCCGGGGGTGCGCGCCAGCACCACGTAGTAGCGGGCGCGCGAGCCGTTGGTCACCCACATCTTGCTGCCGGTCAGCAGGTAGCGGTCGCCGTCGCGGGCGGCGGCGGTGGTCAGGGCGGCGGCGTCGGAGCCGGCGCCGGCCTCGCTGACGCAGAAGGCGGCGATGTCGCCGGCGGCCATCCGCGGCAGCACGCGCGCCTTCAGCTCGTCGCTGCCGAACATGGCGATGGGGTAGCTGCCGACGCTGTTGTGGACGCAGATCATGACGGCCACGCCGGCGCTGGCGGCGGAGAGCTCCTCGACCACCAGCCCGTAGGTCGTGGTGTCGACGCCCAGCCCCCCGAGATCCTCGGGGAAGGTCAGGCCGAAGAAGCCCCCCTCGCGCAGCTTCTGGACCAGCGTCTCGGGCATGTCCGCCTCGCGGTCCATCTGCGCGGCGATGGGCGCGATCTCGCGCGCCGCGAAGTCGCGCACCATGTCGCGGAACATCGTCTGCTGCTCGCTGAACGTGAAGTCCATGGCCCTACCTCAACCGGTGCCCGGCGATGACCATGCGCTGCGCCTCGCTGGTGCCCTCGTAGATCGACGTGATCCGGGCGTCGCGGAAGTGCCGCTCGACCGGGAATTCCTTGCTGTAGCCGTTGCCGCCGAAGATCTGCACCGCCTCCTCGGCGATGTAGCTCGCCGCCTCCGACGCGAAGAGCTTCGCCATGGCGGCCTGCTCGCCGTAGGGCTCGCCCTGGTCCTTGAGCGCCGCGGCGCGCAGGGTCAGCAGGCGGGACGCCTCGTAGCGGGTGGCCATGTTGGCGATCTTCCACTGGATGGCCTGGAACTTCGCGATGGGCTGGCCGAACTGCTCGCGCGTCTTGGCGTAGGCCACGGCCGCCTCCAGCGCGGCCTTGGCGATGCCCAGCGCCTGCGAGGCGATGCCGATGCGCCCGCCGTCGAGCGTGGACATGGCGACCCGGAAGCCGGCGCCGTCGGCGCCGAGCTGCTGGTCCGCCGGCACCCGCACGCCGTCGAAGGCGAGCTGCGCGGTGTCCGAGGCCCGGATGCCCAGCTTCTTCTCCTTGCTGATCACCGCGAACCCCTCGCTCCTGGTCTCGACGATGAAGGCGAAGATGCCCTTGTGCTTCAGCGCGGGGTCGGTCTGCGCGAAGACGATCAGCACGTCGGCGTGGGCGCCGTTGGTGATGAAGTTCTTCATGCCGTTCAGCACCCAGTGGTCGCCGTCGCGGCGGGCCGTGGTCTGCTGGTTGGCGGCGTCGGTGCCGGCGTTGGGCTCGCTCAGGCAGTAGGCCCCGAGCAGCTCGCCCCGCGCCAGCGGCACGAGGAACCGCTGCTTCTGGGCCTCGGTGCCGTAGGTCTCCAGCGGCCAGCAGACCAGCGAGTTGTTCACCGACATGATCACGCCGGTCGAGGCGCACGCGGCGGAGATCTCCTCCATCGCCAGCACGTAGCTGACCATGTCGAAGCCCGCGCCGCCGTAGGTCTCCGGCACGTTCATGCCGAGGAAGCCCAGCTCGCCCAGCTTCTTCACCGCCGCGGCGGGGAACTCCTCGTCGCGGTCCCAGCGCGCGGCGTGCGGCGCCAGCTCCTTCTGCGCGAAGTCCCGGGCCGCCTGCTGGATCATCCGCTGCTGCTCGGTCAGTGCGAAGTTCACGTCGCCTCCCCTAGGCCTGGTAGTCGTAGAAGCCGCGGCCGGTCTTGCGGCCGAGGTGGCCGGCGGCGACCATGCGCACCAGCAGCGGGCTGGGGCGGTACTTGCCGTCCTTGAAGCCGTCGTAGAGCACGTTCATGATGTCCAGGCAGACGTCCAGGCCGATGAAGTCGGCCAGCTGCAGCGGGCCCATCGGGTGGGCCATGCCCAGCTTCATGACCGTGTCGATGGCGTCGCGGTCGGCGACGCCCTCCATCAGGCACTGCACGGCCTCGTTGATCATGGGCATCAGCACGCGGTTGCTGATGAAGCCGGGGTAGTCCTGCACCGCGACCGGCGTCTTCTCCAGCTCGGTGCTGACCGCCATGATGCGCGCCAGCACCGCCGGGTCGGTCGCCTGGCCGCTGATGACCTCGACCAGCTTCATCACCGGCACCGGGTTCATGAAGTGCATGCCGATCACGCGCCCGGGCCGGCCCGTGCAGGCCGCGAGCTTCGTGATGCTGATGCTGGAGGTGTTCGAGGCCAGGATCGCCTCGGGGCCCAGGACCTCGTCCAGCTTCACGAAGATCGCCCGCTTCACCTCGTAGCTCTCGAAGACGGCTTCGATCGCCAGGTCGGCGCCGGCGGCGGCGGCCAGGTCCGTGGCGGCGGCGATGCGCCGCAGGGTCGCGTCCTTGTCGGCCTCGGACAGCGCCCCCTTCTTGACCTGCCGGTCGAGGTTCTTGGCGATGGTGCCCAGGGCGCGGTCCAGGGCGCCGCGGTCCAGGTCGATCAGGGTGACGTCGTGGCCGTGCTGGGCGAAGACGTGGACGATCCCGTTGCCCATGGTGCCGCCGCCGACGACTGCTACCTTCATGTCATTCCTCCGGCTTGTTCAACAGGACGTTGATGATCAAGGTCTTGCGACCGACATCGCCACGGCGTCGCCGCCGCCCAGGCACAGGGCCACCATGCCGCTTTCGGCGCCGCGGTCGAGCATCGCGTGCAGCAGCGTCACCAGGCAACGCGCGCCGGAGGCGCCGATGGGGTGGCCCAGGGCCACCGCGCCGCCGTGGACGTTGACCTTGCCGGGATCGAGGCCCAGCTGGTCGCTGACGGCCACCGCCTGCGCGGCGAAGGCCTCGTTCAGCTCGAACAGCTCGTAGGCGGCGACCGGGCGACCGGCCTTGGCGGCCACGGTCTGGACCGCGCCGACCGGCGCCATCATGACCCACTCGGGATCGACCGCCCCGGTGCCGTAGGCCTCGATGACCGCCATCGCCGGCAATCCCCGCTCCCGCGCGAAGGACTCGCTGCAGACCAGCACCGCCGCCGCGCCGTCGTTGATGGTCGAGGCGTTGCCCGGGGTCACCGTGCCGCCCTCGCGCTTGAAGGCGGGCTTGAGCTTGGCCAGGGCGGCGGCCGTGGTCTCGGCGCGCGGGCCCTCGTCGGCGGCGACGAGCACGGGCTCGCCCTTGCGTTGCGGCACGGGCACCGGCACGATCTCCGCCGCGAACTTGCCCGCGGCCGCCGCCGCCGCGGCGCGGCGGTGCGACTCGGCGGCGTAGGCGTCCTGCCGCTCGCGCGAGACCGCGTACTTGTCGACGACCAGTTCGGCGGTCATCCCCATGTGGTAGTCGTGGTAGACGTCCCACAGGCCGTCGTGCACGAGCAGGTCGGTCAGCTGCTGGTGGCCGAGGCGCAGGCCGTCGCGGGCCCCGAACAGGGCGAACGGGATCTGCGACATGTTCTCCATGCCGCCGGCGATCGCGCAGCGGATGTCGCCGGCCCTGATCGCCTGGGCGGCCGACATCACGGCCCGCAGGCCCGAGCCGCAGACCTTGTTCAGGGTCATGGCGCTGACCGAGGTCGGCACGCCGCCCCAGATCGCGGCCTGGCGGGCCGGGTTCTGGCCGAGCCCCGCCTGCACGACGCAGCCCATGATCACTTCGTCGACGGCGGCCGGGTCCAACCCGGTGCGCTCGAGCAGCCCCGCGATGGCCGCGGCGCCGAGCCGGCTCGCCTTGATCGTGGCCAGACCGCCCTGGAAGCGGCCGATCGGGGTGCGCACGGCCCCGCAGATGACGACGCGCTCGCTCATGATGCCCTCACCTTTCGCTGAAGTCTGCAGCTGCAACCACTATTCATCCAACAAATTACGAGCGATGACCATGCGCTGGATCTCGCTGGTGCCCTCGCCGATCGTGCACAGCTTGGCGTCGCGGTACATGCGCTCGACCGGGTACTCCCGGCAGAAGCCGTAGCCGCCGAGCAGCTGGATCGCGGCCGACGTGACCTCCATGGCGATCTCGCTGGCGTAGAGCTTGCCCTTGGCCGCCATGTCGGCGTAGGGCTCGCCGGCGTCCTTGCGGCGGCAGGCCTCGTAGATCAGCAGGCGCGCCGCATCGATCTTGAGGCTCATGTCCGCGAGCTGGAACTGGACGGCCTGCTGCGCGGCGATCGGCTGCCCGAACTGGATGCGCCCCTTGGCGTAGTCGCGCGCGGTCTCGAAGGCGCCGACGGCCAGGCCCAGGGCCAGCGCGCCGATGGAGATGCGGCCGCCGTCCAGCGTCGCGAGGAACTGCTTGAAGCCGTCGCCCTGCTGGCCGAGCAGGGCGTCGGCCGGCACGCGCACGTCTTCGAGGGTCAGCGGCGCCGTGTCGGAGGCGCGCATCCCGAGCTTGTCCTCCTTCTTCTCGACCGTGAAGCCGGGCGTCCCGGTCGGGACGATGAAGGCGCTGATGCCCTTGCTGCCGCTGGCGGCCGGGTCGGTCTTGGCGGTGACGATGACCGCGCCGGCGTGGTGGGCGTTGGTGATCCACTGCTTGCGGCCGTTCAGCACCCAGTCGCCGCCGTCGCGCACGGCCGTGGACGCGGTGCCGCCGGCGTCGCTGCCGGCGCCGGGCTCGGTCAGCCCGAAGCTCAGCAGGTAGTCGCCGCGGCAGGCCCCGGGCAGCCAGCGCTGCTTCTGCTCGGGCGTCCCGAAGGCGTGGATCGGCCAGCAGCCCAGGCTGTTGTGGGCGGCGACGGTCAGCCCGTGGCTGCCGCAGACCCGGCTGAGTTCCTCCACGACCAGGGCGTAGCTGGTCGTGTCGACCTGGAAGCCGCCCTCGGACTCGGGCACCTTCAGGCCCAGCAGCCCCAGCGTGCCCAGCTCCTTGATCGTGGCCTCGGGGAACTCGCCGGTCTCGTCGATGCGCGCGGCGATGGGCGCGATCCGCGACTTGGCGAAATCGCGGGTCATCTCGCGGATCATCTTCTGGTTCTCGGAGAGGAGCATCGTGCCTCCGTGCGGGCGCGGTCGGGGCCCGCCGCTGCGATTCGGGGATGTTGCCGGAGGTGGGACCTTCGCCCCGCCGGCGGGGGGCCGCAACCGGAGGCACAGGATACAGAACGGGGATGGACGGGGAAAGCGAAATCCCTGCACAGTTTCTAGAATAGCAGACAGATGCGGACGGGGGCGGGCCCCCGGGACCCGCCCCCGCGACGGACGTGGCGCGGCCGCTACCGGTAGTCGACCTTGATCTCGCCCCAGCTGCGCTCCTGCGCGGGCACGAGCCCCTCGCAGGCGTTCCACGCGCCCGGCGTCGGCGGGCAGCCGGTGCCGGCCGGCAACAGGGCGCCGCCGTAGGGCGCCAGCGCGTCGCACAGGACCCACTCGTTCTCGGGCAGCATCCGGGCGAGCGCGCGGTCGTCGACCCCGGCGTGGGCCGGGTAGATCAGCGCGTCGACCAGCGTCGCGCCAGGCAGCGCCGGGTCGCCGCGGTAGAGCCCGAGCTCGTCGCCGCCGTTGTTCAGGCTCAGCCCCGTGACCGTCATGCCCTGCGCCTGCTGCCAGGACACCGCCGCATCCCCGGTGAACAGCGCGGTGCCGCCCGCCGCCAGCGCGCCCGACAGCCGCAACTGGGCCTCCTCCCCCAGCGCGTCGCGCAGCCAGTAGTCCGCGAGGTCCACGCTGTCGGGGCCGGTGTTGACGACCTCGATCCACTCGTCGTCGCGGCTGCTGAGCGTCCCGTCGCCGTTCCAGTCGCTGGCCGGGTCCGCCAGCACCTCCGACAGCAGGACCGCCCCGCGGGCGCCGTCCGCCCAGACGCCGCCGAGCAGCAGCAGCAGCGCCACGTTCAGCAGCAACCAGGCGCGCCCGCTCTCCGTCTCCCATGGCCACATAGAGTCTCCTTCCGGTCGGGTGAGGGTTCAGCCGCCCGACCAGCCAGGACGGTGCCTTCGGGGCGGCCCCCCGCCTGACCGCGCCGCCACGCCGCCGCGGAGCCGGATCGGGGCAATGGCGCCGCCCCCCGTCCCCCGCCGGAACGTCCCGCGGGGGCGACACCCGCAGGCGCGGCGCTCCCTGCCGGCGTCTTGCCGCTTGGCGGCGCGGCTCCGCCCCGGTAGGCTCGGTGTCGGGACGAAAGGGGATCCGATGACCGTCCGACTGGGTGTGATCGGCGCCGGCACGCACGGCGCCCGCTACCTGCGCCACGCCGCGCGCGACGTGCCCGGCCTGCGGCCGGTCGCGCTGTGCCGCCGCGACGGGGCCGCCGGCGCGGCCCTGGCCGCCGAGCTGGGCTGCCGCTACGAGCGGGACCCCGCGGCGCTGATCGCCGCGGCCGACGTCGACGCGGTGCTGGTCTGCACGCCGCCGTCCAGCCACTTCGCACTGGCGGCGGCGGTCCGCGCCGCGGGCAAGGCCCTGCTGCTGGAGAAGCCCATGACCGGGACGCTCGACGAGGCCCGCCGCCTGGTCGAGATCGACGAGCGCAGCGGCGGCCCCGGCCTGTGCGTCGCGCAGACGCTGCGCTGGAACCCGGTGATCCGCCTGGCCCGCGAGCTGTGGCCGCAGCTCGGCGAGGTCCGCCTCGTGCGCCTCGCCCAGCGACTGGAACCGACCGACCTGGCGTGGCAGCGTGATCCGGCCGTGACGGTCGGCGGCTCGGTCCTGCTGACCGGCGTCCACCTGTTCGACACGGTGCGGTACCTGACGGGGCGGGAGTTCGCGGAGATCGACGCGCGGCAGGAGGGCTTCCTCAACCCGGCGGTGGAGGACTTCTTCCTGGCGCGGGCCCGCCTCGAGGACGGGACCTACGTCTCGCTGGAGGTGAGCAAGTTCGGACGCTCGCGCGCCTGCCTGCTCGAGGCCGTGGGCAGCGAGGGCCAGCTGCTCGCCGACTACCAGTTCGGGGGGATCCGTCTGATCCGGGGACGGGAGGTGCGGGACATCGCCGCCGACGCGTCGGCGCCCACGCTGCCGGAGGTCCTGAAAGACTTGAGGGACACGGCATGCGGGGATGCCGTGCCCCCCGTCACGGCCCGCGAGGGGTTGCGGACCATGGAACTCGTCGAGGCGTCCTACCGGTCCAACATAGACCGCCGGGCGGTCGCGATCAAGTCCCTTTGACCGCCCGCGGCCCGGCGGACCGGCCCCGCCGGACGGCCAGGGCCCGCCGCAGCGCCGCCGCCAAGCCTTCGAGCTCGGGCAGCGTCATCCCCTGCAGCGAGGCCTCGTGCCCGGCGAGCATCGGCGCATCCAGCCGGGCGAGCAGCGCCAGGCCGGCGGCCTCGACCCGCACGTGCACCACGCGGCGGTCCTCGCGGCACCGCTCCCGCCGCACCAGACCGGCCCCCTCCAGGCGGTCGACGAGCCGGGTGACGTCCGGCACGCGGGTGATCATGGCCGCGGCGAGGCCCGTGCCGGTCAGCCCCCCGGGACCGGCGCCGCGCAGGATGCGCAGCACGTTGTACTGCGGCGCGGTGACGTCGTGCTCCTTCAGCAGCGCCGTCACGTCGGCCAGCAGTTCCTCGTGCAGACGCAGCAGGTCCAGCAGCACGTCGCGGCTCAACAGCGCACGGTTCGCCATCGCATCGCCCCCCTTCATCCCACCTGCATCCTAACCAAGCCACATGCCTGTTGCAACAGACATCATCCTCACATCCTGCCTCGAACCCTCACGCCGCCTGATCACCTCGCCCTGGACCTGCACGCGCGCCGTGTCGGGGGTGTCTGCAGGGTCCCGGCGCCAGGAGGGCGCCGGGACCCGGAAGCCAAGCGAGCCGGGCACAGGAAGTGCCCGGCGAGCGCCCCCCGACACGACGCGCGTGCAGGTCCAGGGCGCAGGAAATCCAGGCGACGGGCAGGGCGTGCGGATCGGGTCCGTCAGCTGTTGCGGGCGTCGAGCAGCAGGCGGGCGGCCAGACCGGGGGGGAGTTCGCCGGCGCGGACGCGACGTTCGAGGTCGGGCAGCAGGCGGCGCACGCCCGGGTCGTGGCGCAGGCCCTCGCGCAGGCTGTCCTCGACCAGGGACCACATCCAGCGCAGCTGCTGCTGCTGGCGGCGGTCGGCGAAGGCGCCGTTGGCGGACATCGTCGTGCGGTGGCGGACCAGCTCGCCCCACAGGTCGTCCAGGCCCTCGCCCGTCGCCGCGCTGACGCACGTCACCGGCACGATCCAGTCGGGGTGCGGCGGGCGCATGAAGTGCAGGGCGTTGCGGATCTCGGCGGCGGCCAGGCCCGCGGCGGCGCGGTTGTCGCCGTCCGCCTTGTTGACCGCGACCAGGTCGGCCAGCTCCATCACGCCGCGCTTGATGCCCTGCAGCTCGTCGCCGGCGCCGGCCAGCGTGATCAGCAGGAAGACGTCGACCATCTCCGCGACGACGGTCTCGCTCTGCCCCACGCCGACCGTCTCGACCAGCACGACGTCGTGGCCGGCGGCCTCGCACAGCAGCATGGTCTCGCGGGTCTTGCGGCCGACGCCGCCGAGGGTGCGGGCGCTGGGGCTGGGGCGGATGAAGGCGGCGGGGTCGGCGGCCAGGCGCGCCATGCGGGTCTTGTCGCCCAGGATGCTGCCGCCGGTCAGGCTGCTGCTGGGGTCGATGGCCAGCACCGCCACGCGGTGGCCCTGCGAGGTCAGCCGCGTGCCCAGCACGTCGATGAGGGTGCTCTTGCCGGCGCCCGGCACGCCGGTCACGCCGATGCGGTGCGCGGCGCCGGTGCGCGGCAGCAGGCGCGCGAGCAGTTCCTGGGCGAGGCGCTGGTGGTCCTCGCGCCCGCTCTCCACCAGGGTGATGGCGCGGCCCAGCACGGCGCGGTCGCCGGCGACGACGCCCGCCTCGAACTCGTCGAGGCTGAGGCCGCCCGCCCGGTGCCCGCCCGCCGTCACGAGCCCGCGCCGGCGAGCCGGTCGAGCAGGGACTCGGCGGCGGTGGTGATGACGGTGCCCGGCGGGAAGATCGCCGCGGCTCCCGCCTCGCGCAGCGCCTGGTAGTCGTCGGGCGGGATGACGCCGCCGGCCACGATCAGGATGTCCGGCCGGCCGAGCTTGGCCAGCTCGTCGCGCAGCGCCGGCACCAGCGTCAGGTGGCCCGCGGCCAGGGAGCTGACGCCGACGATGTGCACGTCGTTCTCGACGGCCTGGCGGGCCGTCTCCTGCGGCGTCTGGAACAGCGGGCCGACGTCGACGTCGAAGCCGAGGTCGGCGAACGCGGTCGCGATCACCTTCTGGCCGCGGTCGTGGCCGTCCTGGCCCATCTTCGCCACCAGGATGCGCGGACGGCGGCCTTCGCGCTCGGCGAAGTCCTCGACCCGGCGCCGCACCCGCAGCAGTTCTTCGTCGCGTTCGCCCATCTCGCCGCCGTACACCCCGCTGATGATGTTGCCGGTCGCCTGGTGGCGGCCGAAGACGTGCTCCAGGGCCAGGCTGATCTCCCCGACCGTGGCGCGGGCCCGCGCCGCCGTCACCGACAGGTCGAGCAGGTTGCCGCGGCCGGACCCGGCGCAGGCGGTCAGGTCCGCGAGCGCGCGCTCGACGGCCGCCTGGTCGCGGCCGGCCTTCAGTTCGCGCAGCCGCGCGAGCTGGGCTTCGCGCACCTGCGTGTTGTCGACCTTCAGGACCTCGATCCGCTCCGGCTCCTGCGGCACGTAGCGGTTGACGCCCACGACGGTCTGCCGGCCCGCGTCGATCCGCGCCTGGGTGCGGGCGGCCGCCTCCTCGATGCGCAGCTTCGGGACGCCGCGCTCGATGGCGCGGGCCATGCCGCCCAGCTCCTCCACCTCGGCGATGCGCTGCCAGGCCCGGTCGGCCAGCTCGCGGGTCAGCCGCTCGACGTACCAGCTGCCGCCCCAGGGGTCCACCGTGCGGCAGGTGTCGGTCTCCTGCTGCAGGTAGAGCTGCGTGTTGCGCGCGATGCGGGCCGAGAAATCCGTCGGCAGCGCCAGGGCCTCGTCCAGCGAGTTGGTGTGCAGCGACTGCGTGTGGCCGTGGGCCGCCGCCATCGCCTCCACGCAGGTGCGCGCCACGTTGTTGTAGACGTCCTGCGCCGTCAGGCTCCAGCCCGAGGTCTGGCTGTGCGTGCGCAGGCTCAGCGACTTCGGGTTGCGCGGCCCGAACCCCTGCACGAGCTGCGCCCAGAGCAGGCGCGCGGCCCGCAGCTTGGCGACCTCCATGAAGTAGTTCATCCCGACGGCCCAGAAGAATGACAGGCGGGGGGCGAAGTCGTCAACCGCGAGTCCGGCCGCCAGGCCCGTCCGGATGTACTCGACCCCGTCGGCCAGCGTGTAGGCCAGCTCGAGGTCGGCCGTGGCTCCCGCCTCCTGCATGTGGTAGCCGGAGATCGAGATCGAGTTGAAGCGCGGCATCCGCTGCGCCGTGTAGGCGAAGATGTCGCCGACGATGCGCATGCTCGGCGCCGGCGGGTAGATGTAGGTGTTGCGGACCATGAACTCCTTGAGGATGTCGTTCTGGATGGTCCCGGCCAGCTTCTCCGGCGGCACGCCCTGCTCCTCGGCCGCCACGATGTACAGGGCGAGGATCGGCAGCACGGCCCCGTTCATGGTCATCGACACCGACATGCGGTCCAGCGGGATGCCGTCGAAGAGGATGCGCATGTCGGCGATGGAGTCGATGGCCACGCCGGCCATGCCCACGTCGCCGACCACGCGCGGGTGGTCGGAGTCGTAGCCGCGGTGGGTGGCGAGGTCGAAGGCGATGGACAGGCCCTTCTGCCCGGCGGCGAGGTTGCGCCGGTAGAAGGCGTTGCTGGCCTCGGCGGTGGAGAAGCCCGCGTACTGGCGCACGGTCCACGGCTGCAGCACGTACATCGTGGGGTAGGGACCGCGCACGAAGGGCGGCAGGCCGGGCAGCGAGTCGAGGTGGTCGAGGTCCGCGACGTCGGCGGGGCCGTAGCAGCGGCGCACCGCGATGCCCTCGGGGGTCGCCCAGGGCTCGCCGGCGGGCGGCGGCGCCGCGGCCGCGGGGGCGCCGCCCTGCAGGGGGATGCGGCTGAAATCGGGGAAGTTCGTCATCGCTGCACCTCCAGCCCGTCCAGCAGGGCGCCGAGGGTCTCCAGCACGTCGCAGCCGAGGTAGATCGCGCGGTCCACCCCGGCGGCGCGCCAGGCGGCCTCGTGCTCGCCCATCCGCCCGGCCACCACGACCGTCGCGGCGCCGGCGCCCTTGAGCGCCGCGGCCGCGGCCGGCAGGCGCTCGGCGTAGAGCTCGTCCGTGGAGCAGATCACCGCCAGCCGGCAGCCGCTGGCGCGCAGGGCCGCGGCCAGGGCGGCGGCGTCGTCGTACCCCTGCTCCCCTTCGGCCGCGATGCCGCCGGCCGCCAGCAGGTTGCGGGCGAAGCCCGCGCGGGCGGAGAACTGGGCGAGGCGGCCCAGGTTGGCCAGGAAGGCGCGCGGGCGCGCGCCGGTGGTCGCGAGGTGCCGGTCCGCCGCGTCGCGCAGCGCCTCGAAGGGCGCGGACAGCCGCACGGCCGCCAGGGGCGCGATGGCGTCCTGCAGCGGCGCCGGGGTCGGCGGAGCGCCGGGCGGCGGCGCCGGGCGCGGCCTCGCCACGGGGCGCTCGTCCAGCTGGGGGAACTCGCTGACGCCGGTCAGGGGGAGCCGCCGGGTGGCGACGTCGCGGGCGCGGGCCTGCCGCGTCGCGGCGATCTTCTCCTGGAACCAGCCGTCGCGCAGGCTGGCGACCAGCCCGCCGCGGCCCTCGAGCTCCTGGAACAAGATCCAGGCGCGCTCGGCCAGCGCCGCGGTCCGCGCCTCCAGGTGCCAGCAGCCCCCGGCGGGATCCAGCACCCGGCCCAGGGACGCCTCCTGCTGCAGCACGATCTGCACGTTGCGGGCGAGGCGGCGGCTGAAGTCGTCGGGCTCGTTGACGGCGGCGTCGAAGGGCAGGACGGTCACGACCTCGGCGCCGCCGACCCCGGCGGCGAAGGCGGCGGTGGTGGTGCGCAGCAGGTTCACCCAGGGATCGCGCGCGGTCATCATCCGCCAGGAGGTGCGCGCGTGCAGGTGGGCGCGCCGCGCTTGCGGGGCGCCGCCGCTGGCCTCGACCAGCCGGGACCAGACGGTGCGCAGGGCCCGCAGCTTGGCGATGTCGCCGAAGAACTGCCCGTCGACCGCGACGCAGACGTGGATCTGGCGCGCCGCGGACGCCAGGTCCAGGCCGGCGGCGTCCATGGCCTTCAGGTAGGCGAGGCCGCCCGACAGGATGGCCGCGAGCTCCTGGGCGTCGTCCGCGCCGGCGTCGTGGAAGGGGCAGCCCGCCATCTTCACGGCCCGGACCTGCGGGGTCTCCTTCGCCGCGGCGGCCGCGAGCGACGCCATGGCGGTCAGCAGCGCCTCGAGGCCGCCGGGCGCGCCGCCCCGCACGACCCAGGCGCCGATCGGGTCGGCCAGCAGGTCGGCCTTCGCGTCGGCGGCCGCGAGGCCGCGGCGCTCCCAGACCTCGCGCAGCTGCTGCGCCGCCGGCACGAAGCGCGCGCCCGACTTCAGGGCGACCCGCGTCGTCGCGAAGTCCACGCCGGCGAGCGCCAGGTCGAGGTCGTCGGCGCCGCGGACCGCGACGCCCGCCGCGCCGGCGGGGTCCAGGCACAGCTGGACCGATGCGGCTCCCCGCGCCAATTCCTGGCGGACCTGCTGCCCGGCGACGGCCGGGTCGGGGTGCGTCACTTCCTGGCGGATGTCCCAGCCGGGCGCCGCTTCGCAACCGAGCGCGCCCCTGGTGTAGGGCGCCTGGCCCGGCCATCCCTCGCCGGCGACCGCCGGCGGCTGGTCGGCCCGGGTGTAGAGGGGGGCGATCTCGATCCCCTCGAGGGTCCTGGTCACGAGCTTCTTGGCGAAGGGGGCGCCGGCGAGGTCCCTGTCCACCAGGGCGCGCCACTGTTCCAGGCTGGGGGACGGGAAGGGCGGCGGGGCGGCGGGCTCTTGAACAGGCATCTCGCGTCTCCCGGTGATAGGCGAAAGCACTTTGTTTTCAACGGGCTGCGCCCGCGGATCTCATGTGGTCCCCGAACGCCGCTACGTTAGGCAACGACCTGTTAATTCGCAAACACAAGGTTGGGAGCTCCGGCCCGGCGGCTGGAGCGGCGGGCGGCGCGGGGCGCCGGAATCTCAGCCCTCGGCGGCGTCCTGCTTGAGGTCCGGGGGAGTCGGGACAGGCTTGGCCGCGGCGTCCTGGGGGGCCTGCGGCGTCGCGGCGTCGCTGCCCGCCGCCACCTCGTCCTCGACGAGGGCCGTCAACCGGTCGAGTTGGGCGGCGATCTGGGCCAGTTCCTCGACGAGGCGGGCACGGGCCGCTTCGTCCAGATCGAGGGCCGCCAAGGCTGCCTGCCGGCGTTCCTGATCCTGGTCCATGCTACCTCCTGGGCCGGGGACCCTTGGTCCGTGGTTGCCTGGGCCGCCGACCCGGGGCTGGGTGCGGCGACCGATCTGTCGTAAGATGGGGTGATCCTAACCGATCCTGACCCTGGAAGGAAGAGCGAGGTCGTGTTCCTTCGGCGGCGCCCCCCCACCCCCGTCGCGGCCCTCCTGGCCGCCCTGATCGCCCCCGCCGCGGCAGGTGGCGCCGGCGCCGGGTCCCCCCTCCCCGATCCCGGCCCGGTCCCGCCGCCCGAAGCCGCCCACTGGGAACGGCCCGCCGCGGCCGCGTGGCTGCCGGCGAGCCACGAACCGCCTCCACGCGGCGACGACCGCGGTTACGACGTCCTGCACTACGACCTGGAACTGCGCCTGGATCCGGGCGGCAGCCTGGACGGCAGCGTGGCGATGACCCTGGCCTTCCCGGCCGGCCGCCCGCCCGACACCCTGGTCGTCGACCTGGACGAGCCGCTGGTCGTGGACGGCATCGACTGGGACGGGCAGCCCGCGGCCCTGACGCGCGCGGCCGAGGAGCTGCGCATCGCCTCCCCGGCCGGGGACGCCGGCGGCGCCGTGGTGCGGATCGGCTACCACGGCGAGCCCCAGCGCCACGGCTCCTACTCGGCGGGCATGCTGTTCCGCGTGCAGGGCGACTCGCCCCAGGTCCCGATCGGCCCCACGATCCTGACGATGAGCGAACCCTGGTCGGCCCACGCCTGGTGGCCCTGCAAGGACCACCCGGCGGACAAGGCCACCGTGCGCCTGGCGCTGACGGTGCCGGACACGCTCACCGCGGTGGCCAACGGCCTGCTGGTGTCCGACGCCCCCGCCGACCCGGGCTGGCGCCGCACCGTCTGGGAGACCGATTACCCCACCGCGACCTACCTGGTGGCGGTGGCCGTGGCCGGGTACGTGTCCTGGCAGGAGACCTGCGACCTGGCCGGCGGCCCGCTGCCGCTGACCTTCCACGTCTTCCCGCGGCACGAGGCGGCGGCGCGCTACGACCTGGCCCCCACCTGCGACATGCTGCGCTTCCTCGAGGACCTGGCGGGACCCTACCCCTTCGCCGCCGAGCGCTACGGCCAGGTCGAGTTCAAGTGGGGCGGCGCCATGGAGCACCAGACGTGCACGAGCCTCGGCAGCGTGCTGCTGCGGGGCGACGGCCGCTTCCGCAACGTGGTCCTGCACGAGATGGCCCACCACTGGTTCGGCGACCTGGTGACGCCCGCGACCTGGCAGGACGTCTGGCTGAACGAGGGCTTCGCCACCTACTGCGAGGCGCTGTGGCAGGAGCACGAGGAGGGCCCGGCCGGCCTGCGGCGGCGCCTGGAGTCCTTCGGGCCGGGCCAGCACCCGACCCTGTTCGAGGGCGAGGGCATCCTGACCGACCCCGAGCCCGTGCTGCCCAACCTGCTGGTCTACCACAAGGGCGCCTGGGTGCTGCACATGCTGCGCGGGGCCATGGGCGAGCGGGCGTTCTTCGACTTCCTGCGCGACTGGGCCGGCGCGCCGTCGCGGACCTACGGCCACGCCACGACCGCCGACCTGGTCCGCGTGGTCGGCGAGCACGCCGCCTTCGACGCCGCCGCCTTCCTGGATCCCTGGCTGAACACCGACGCGGTCCCCGCCCTGTCCTGGTCGTCCAGCCCCGTGCCGACCTCGCAGGGCGGCACGCGCGTCACGGTCGCGGTGCGCCAGCTCCAGCGCGAAACCTTCCAGCTGGCCTTGCCGCTGCGCCTGCTGACCGACCGCGCCGCGCTCGACACGACCGTCTGGCTGCGCGAGCAGCAGGGCCGCTGGGTCTTCGACCTGCCCGGCGCCTGGAAAGGGCTCGAGGTGGATCCCGACGGCTGGGTGCTGATGGCGCGCCGCCCCCTGCCCGACCCGCCGGTGCGGCTGCTGACGGTGCACCCGGCCCCGGCCGGCCCCGAGGGCGCGACGCTGGGCTTCCGGGTGGCGGTGGGCGGGCCGGTCGCGGTGGAACTCGTCGATGCCGCCGGCAGGCGCCGCGGCCGCTGGCCGCTCGGCGAGCTGGCGGCCCGCGACGAGCCGTACCCGTGGCGCTGGCGGGGCGAAGACGGCGAGGGGCGGCCGGTCCCCTCCGGGATCTACTGGCTCGCGGTCACCGGCGGCGGCGGGCGCAGCGTCGCGAAGGTGACGCTCGTGCGCTGAGGGGAAATGAGATAGCGGGGGACTCCCCAGAGCCCCCCGCCGATCGCGGGCCTCGGCCCGCGCCGAACGCCGGCGGCTAGGCCGTCGGCGTCGCTTCGAGCTGTTGCGCGACGGTGCGGCCGTGGCAGACCGTGCAGTTGCGGCCGCCCTCCTTGGCGGCGTACAGCGCCTCGTCGGCCCGCTTGAGGATCGACTCCTCCTTGTCGTCGCGCCCCTGCATCTGTCCGATGCCGACGCTGACGGTCACCGGGATCTCCTGGCCGCCGTCGCACACCGGCGCCGCGGCCACGGCCAGGCGCACGCGCTCGCCCACCTTGATGAGCGCCGCCTCGCCGGCTCCCGGCACGATGACCACGAACTCCTCGCCGCCGTAGCGCAGCAGCACGTCGGTCTCGCGCAGGGCGCACTGGGCGCGCCGCGCCGTCTCGGCCAGCACGCGGTCGCCGGCGAGGTGCCCGTAGGTGTCGTTGACGTTCTTGAAATGGTCGATGTCGAACATCACCACGCCCAGCTGGGTGCCCTGGCGCATCGCGCCCTGGAACTCCTCGTGCAGGCGGCGCATGCCGAACCGGCGGTTCAGCACCCCGGTCAGCGGGTCGATCGCCGCGATGCGCTGCAGGCGGGCGTGGGTGACGGCGTTGTTCAGGGCCAGGCCCATCCCCTGCTGGAACTGGCGGACCAGCCACATGGCGTCCTTGCCCAGCATCGCGTCCGAGGCGACGATCACCGCGCCCAGGGCCTGCGACTCGTAGCAGATGGGCACCACCAGCACCTGGCGCGGCTTGAAGCTGGTGACCACGCCCTCGAGCGCGATGTCGCGGGGGATGCGCACGATCTGCACCTGCCGCGTGTCCAGGGCGCGGCGCACGTGGTCGCTCTGGGGCAGCTGGCTGACGTCGCTCAGGCCGTGGTTGGCGGCGACGCGCAGCTCGGACTCCTCGCGCACCAGCACGCAGCCGGCGGTGGCCCCGGTCTGGCCCAGGATCAGCTCGATGGCGGCGCGGCAGAGCGCCTCGATCTCGAGCTTGGTCGACAGGGTCTCGGTCAGCTCGCTGGAGGCCGCCTCCATCTTGTGGGCGTTGACGACCTCGTCGACCAGGGCGTTGTAGGCCTCGGCCAGGTGCCCGACCTCGTCGTCGCCGGCGACCGTCAGCCCGCAGCTCTCGGCGCCGCAGGCGCTCCAGTCGCGGTTGAAGGACGCCTCGCGGAAGCCCTCCTCGATCTCGCGCATGCGGCCGACCACGCCCTGCAGCTCGGCGCGCACCATCCGCGCGGACAGCCGCTGGGCGGCCCAGCCGGCGGCGGCGCCCGCGGCCGACAGGGTCAGGAAGGCGGTCCACCTCAGGGCCGCCGAGGCCGGCACGCCGGACAGCAGCAGCACGAACGGCAGCAACAGCCCGACGATCGCCCCCGCCCCGACCAGCCGGTACTTGAGGTCCGTGAACACCGACTCGGTGAATCTCTTCATCGCGACATCCTGGTTGGATCTCTTCTCCCTCCGGGCGAACGGAGCACCCATCGGCCGCCGGGGGCGCCACTTGAGGAATTGTCGCAACCGGAGGGAGCGGCGCCCCGGCGCGCGCCGGGGCGCCGGATCAGTCCAGGGGCCGCAGGCGGGCGAAGCGGGCCAGGAAGTGCTTGCGGGCCCCGCCCGGGAAATCGACGCTCAGCTTGAGGCTCTCGCCGTGGCCCTCGACCCGGGCGACGACGCCCGCGCCCAGGGTGGGGTGGGCCACCCGCTGGCCGACGTGGAAGGCCACGTCCTCCTGGCTGACGTCGTCGTGCCAGTCGACCGCGCGCAGGCGCGGCGCGCTCGCGGCGCGGATGCCGGGGACGGGTTCGCGCCGGCGGCCCGGCGCGGTGCGGGCGGCGCCGCGTCCTTCCCCCACAGGAAGGTCGAGAGCGAGGGCTGCACGACGTGCAGCGACTCGCCGCTGCGCGCCGTCAGCTCGGGGGGGATCTCGTCGAGGAAGCGCGACGGCGCGCACAGCTCGCGCTGCCCGTAGCGGCGGCGCATGCGCGCGTGGAGCAGGTGGACGCGCTGCCGGGCCCGCGTCAGCGCCACGTAGAAGAGCCGGCGCTCCTCCTCCAGGGCGGCCTCGTCGTCGAGGTTCGAGGCGTGGGGCATCAGGTTCTCCTCGACGCCGCTGATCACCACCACCGGGAACTCGAGACCCTTGGCCGCGTGCACGGTCATCAGCCGCACGACGCCCTGGTCGTCCCGGGCGGTGTCGGCGTCGGCCACCAGGGCCGTCTGCTCCAGGAACTGGGAGAGCGTGCCGCCGTCGCTCTGCTCGTGGAAGGCGTAGGCGCCGTTGATCAGCTCGGCCACGTTCTCGTTGCGGGCCGGGGCCGACAGGGGGTCGTCCTCTTCCAGGTGCCGCACGTAGTCGATCTGTTCCACGATGCGCTCGACCAGCTCGGGCACCGGCGTCTCGGCCAGCGCGGTGCGCCAGCCCGCGACCAGGCCGAAGAAGCCGCGGATGCGCTCGCAGGTCGGCGCGTTGAGGCTGGCCTCCAGCAGGCCCGGCCGCGCGGCCGCCTCGCCGAGCGACAGGCCCTCGCCCTCGGCGATCTCCACCAGGCGCGCCGCCGAGGCCTCGCCGATGCGCCGCTTCGGCACGTTCAGGACGCGCAGCGCCGACAGCGCGTCGCGCGGGTTGTTGACGAGCTTCAGGTAGGCCAGGACGTCGCGCACCTCGCGCCGCTCGTAGAAGGCCGTGGCGCCCACGATCTGGTAGGGCACGGTCGCGCGGCGCAGCGCGTCCTCCAGGGCGCGGCTCTGGGCGTTGGTGCGGTACAGGACCGTCACGTCGCCGCGGTTGCCGCCGCCGGCGACCTGCGCCCGCACCAGGTCGACGATGCGGTCGGCCTCGTCCTCCTCGTCGCCCACGGTCTCGATCCCCAGCGGCGCGCCCGGGCCGTCGAGCGTCCACAGGTTCTTGCCCTTGCGCCGGACGTTGTGGGCGATGACGGCGTTGGCGGCCGCCAGGATGTTGCCGGTGCTGCGGTAGTTCTGCTCCAGCCGCACGATCGCGGCGCCGCCGAAGTGCTGCTCGAAGTCGAGCATGTTCTCGATGCAGGCCCCGCGCCAGGAGTAGATGCTCTGGTCGTCGTCGCCGACGGCGAACACGTTCCCGTGGACCGAGCTGAGGGCGCGCACCAGGATCAGCTGCAGGGGGTTGGTGTCCTGGAACTCGTCGACCAGGACGTGGCGGAAGCGGTCCGCCAGGCGCAGCCGCACGCCCTCGTGCTCCTCGAGCAGGTGGACGGTGCGCAGGATGAGGTCGTCGAAGTCGCAGGCGTTGCTGGCCCGCAGCCCCTTCTCGTAGGCGGCGTAGACGGCGGCCGCCTTCTCCTCGCGGAAGTCGGCGGCGTCGCGCGCGGCCTGCGCCGGCGACACGTCCTCGTTCTTCCAGCGGCTGACGGCGGCCCGCAGCTGCTGCGGGGCGTACTGCTTGGGGTCGAGGCCCAGGTCCCCGAGCACCTTCTTCAGCAGGCGCGTGCTGTCGTCGGTGTCGTAGATCGAGAACGAGGGGTCCAGCCCCAGCGCGGCGCCCTCGCGCCGCAGGATGCGCACGCCGGTGGCGTGGAAGGTGCCGACCCAGCTCGGGGCGCGCGAGCCGCCCACCAGGGCGTCGACCCGCTCCCGCATCTCGCGGGCCGCCTTGTTGGTGAAGGTGAAGGCGAGCACCGACCACGGGTCGGCCCGGCGCTCCTCCAGCAGCCAGGCGATGCGCGTGGTCAGGACGCGGGTCTTGCCGCTGCCGGCGCCGGCGACGACCAGCACGGGGCCGTCCGGCGCGGTCACGGCCTCGCGCTGGCGTTCGTTGAGGTTGTCGAGATCCATCCCCGCGGGCTCCTTCTAGAATTCGGGTCCGATGCTGAACTGGAACTCCGCGCCGTCCGAGCTGCGCAGGTCGGTGCGGCGGCCCCAGTCGAATTTCAACGGCAGGAAGCCCAGGCGGGTGCGCAGGCCGATCCCGAAGCAGCCGCGCAGGTCGCGCAGCCCCCAGCGCCCGGCGGCGTCGTCGCCGAAGGGGCTGAAGGCGTCGTCCCAGGCGGCGCCGAGATCGAGGAACAGGGTCGCCCCCACCGGCCCGAAGCCCCAGCGCGCCGGCCAGCCGAAGTAGACGGCGTCCAGCAGGGGGAGCCGGTACTCCAGGTTGGCCATGGCGATCTTGGGGCCGGCCAGGTGGCTGGTCGTGCGGTAGTCGTAGAAGTCGTAGCCCCGCAGCGTGAACGGGCCGCCCAGCACGAACGCGCGCGGGTCGTCGCCGGTGCTGGCGGCGGCCAGCAGCCGCAGCGCGAGGGTGTTGCCCCGGGCCGGCAGCCAGTAGCGGCGCAGGTCCAGCACGGCCGTGCGGCGGTCCAGCGTGCCGCCCCCGATCGCCAGCGAGGGCGCGAACTGCAGCAGCAGGCGGCTGCCGGTGACCGGCCCGTACCAGCCGTAGTAGGCGCTGTCGTGGACGTAGGTCAGGGTCGGCTGCAGCAGGGTGTCGGTGCGGCTGCCGTCGGCGACCAGCAGCGTGCCGCTCGGATCCAGGCTGTACGCGGTGCGCTCCGAGGCGAAGGCCTGCAGTTCGAGCGACACGCGGCGGAACGTGCTGAAGGGGTAGCTGGCCGAGGCGAACAGGCCGTAGTTGCGCTCGCTGAAGAAGGTGTCGTCGGGCAGCAGTTCCCCGACCGAGGTCACCGCCGTGTTGTAGTAGTTCTTGAAGTGGAACAGCCCCACCCCCACGTCGACGCGGCGCTTCAGGTAGACGTAGCTGGCCGCGAGGTCGCTGTCGGAGAGCGAGCCGTAGACGTTGACCAGGAACGACAGGCGGTGGTCGCCGAGCAGGTCGCTCAGGTTGATGACGTTGGCCATGCCCAGCCCGGCCTGCGGGCTGAAGGACACCGCGCCGCCGCCGAGGGCGTCGCTCATGTCGATCGAGAACCGGGGGCGGTAATCCTTGATCTCACCTACCGTTGCGGCGTTCGCCGCCGCCGAGGACAGCTCGTAGGCCGGTGGCGGCGGCGGCGCGACCGCCACCTGGCCCGCCGGAGTTCCCGACGGTTCGCGCCGGCTCCAGGCCGCCCAGCCGTCCACGGCGAACAGGTCCCAGCCGCCCTCGCGGAAGGCGGCGAAGGCCAGCCGGTCCGCCCCCGGGGCGTAGCTGGGGTGGGCTGCGGCGCCCGGCACGTTGGTCAGCCGGCGGCAGTCGGCGGCGCCCTCCCCCGCGGCGTCCAGGGTGAGGCAAGCCAGGTTCTCGGCGCCGTCGCCGTCCGCCACGACGCACAGCTCGCCGTCGGCGGTCCAGGCCGGTTCGCGCCAGCTGCCGGCGGGCGCCGCCAGCTCGACGCGCCGCCCGTCGAACACGTCCAGCAGGACCAGGCGCGACGCCTGCCGGTGGCCGGGCTGCACGGCCGCGTCGCCGTCGTCGAAGCGGGCCCAGTCCAGCGTGCGCCGCCCGTCCGCCGCGACGGTGAACTGGTAGCGCACCTCCGCCACGGGGTTGTGGGCGAAGGCGAGGCGGCGCCCGTCCGGCGACCAGGCGGGGCCCGACTCGTCCCCCGCATCGTCGGTGACGCGCAGCAGGACCGGACCGGCGGCGGTCGGCGCGCGCGCGCCGGCGGCGACCGGCTCCGGCCCGCCGTCCGGGGCGAGGTCGAGCAGGTAGAGGTCCGTGCGCCCGGCCACGGTGCCGACCAGGGCGATCCGGCGGCCGTCGGGCGACCAGGCCGGCGACGAGGCCCCGTCCAGGCCCAGGCGCACGTCGCGCGTGACCTCGCCGGTCGCGACCTCGACGGTGTGCAGGGTCTCGGCGTTGCCGCTGCGCGCCACGAAGGCGACCTCGCGCCCGTCGGGCGAGAAGGCCGGCCGGCTGCGGTAGGGGTGCAGCGATTCGAAGCGGCTGGCGCGCTCGCCCCGCGCCAGCTTGCGCAGGACCCGCCCGTCGATCGCGGACATCAGGTACAGGCTCATCAGGCCGTCGCGGTCGGAGAAGAAGGCGAGCTGGGAGCCGTCGGGCGACAGCGCGGGGCGGAAGTTGGCGCCGTCCTCGTCCTCGCGGTGGTCGGTCAGGCGCCGGGCGATGTCCTCGGGCTCCTCGAAGCTGCCGTAGGAGGGCCAGGCGAGCCCGCGCACGTAGCGGGCGAAGATCCGGTCGAGCGCCTCCTGGTCGAGGCCCAGCGCGGCGTCGAGCACGCGGTCCATGCCGCGGGAGCGGTTCAGCAGGCGGCACATCTCGGGGATCTTCTCCTCGCCGTACCGCTCGGAGATCAGGCGCAGCGCGGCCTGGCCCTCCTTGTAGACCAGGAACCCGCCGACCTGGTCCAGGGGCCAGAGGTAGCCGCTGGTGGCCGCGTCGCGCAGGTACATCTCGGCGCCGGGGTCCCAGCCGGAGCTGTACCACTCCGCGAGCCCCTCGGCGAACCACAGGGGGATGCGGAAGAACGGGGAGCGCGACGTCGTGCTGCGCGAGCTGCCGAAGACCATGTCGAACATGAACACGTGCACCAGCTCGTGGCGCAGGACGTGGACGAAGTCGGCGTGGGACTCCTCGTAGGGCAGCACCATCCGGTTGCGGACGGGCTCGGTGAAGCCGCCGGTGCCCTCGCCGAGCAGGTCGTCGGCGACGTTGGTCTGCGCGAACTCCGTGTGCGACGAGTAGAGGATGAAGGGGATCCGCCGCTCCGGCTCGTGGCCGAGGCGGGCGGCGTACTCGGCGTAGGTGCGCTCGGCCACGATGGCGGCGCGCACGGCCAGCTCCTCGGCGTCCGCGGCGTGGGTGATCTCGAAGTGGGGCGTGACCAGGACGCGGCGCGCGACGTTCGCGGTCTGCACCTTGTTGCGCCCGAAGTAGTAGGCGTCCGCGGGCGGCGCCGCCAGCAGGAGCAGCGCGGCCAGGACCGCGGCGGGCAAGCGGTGGGTCGCCATCGTCCGGGTTCCTCTCAGTACTCGAACCGGTATTTCAGGTCCAGGTTGTAGGTCGTGTCGCCGAGGATCTCGTTGGCGCGACGGCTGACCTCCGACTGCAGCAGCAGGTGGTCGTTGATCTGGTACTCGACGAGGATCTCGCGGTCCTGGTCGGTGACGGCCTGGGCGAACTTCACGTAGAGGTCCCGCCCGATGTACTTCCCGACGCCGATGAGCGTCTGCGTCGTGCCGTCCTCGCGCACGCGGCCGCTCTCGATGTCGAAGGTGTCCACCAGGTCCAGCTCCGCGGCCACCTCGCGCTCCAGGAGGTTGAAGCCCGCGGCCATCGTGCCCTGGCGGACGGCCGAGGTGGCCGGCACGTCCGAGGCGTGCGGCGACAGGCCGAGCAGCATGCGCTCGATGTTGCTGCGCGCGTACCCGCTCTCGGACCGGAAGTCGACCTGCGGGGCGAGCGCCGAGCCGGTCACGTCGACGTAGATCTTCTCCAGGCGGCGCGAGCCGCCGTCGATGGCGGGCAGGCGCACCGAGGTCTCGGCCGTGAGGTCGACCTGCGGGATCACGCCGTGCTCCTGCGAGAAGTCCAGGCCGCCGGTGTCGACCTTGAAGTCGTTGTTGAACACGGGCAGCCGGCCCTGGTCGATGTTCAGGTGGCCGCTGAGGCTCATGCCGCCCATGCCGCGGAACAGGCGCACGTCCCCGCTCAGGAACAGCTCCATGGTGCGGTTGATGACCCGGCCGCTGCGCGGCGGCGCCCGCAGCCGCAGGTCCGCGAGCCAGTCCGGGGCCACCGTGGCCACGCGCGGGTCGCTGACGCTCGGCTGCTCGGAGAAGTCGCCGGTGAAGCGCGCCTCGATGACCTCCAGGTCGCCCGCGAAGCTCGGCACCAGCAGGCTGTCGGGCCCGACCTTCACGCCGGTCAGGGCGATGTCCCGCCCGCGCACCAGGGCCCGCAGGTCGGGGATCGAGGCGACCAGGAAGCGGTCCGCGTCCAGCCGGACGTCGAAGCGCTCGAGCACCAGGCCGCGGAAGGTGAGGGTGCCCTCCCCCTGCAGCGTCCCGCGCGCGCCCTCCCGCGCGCGGACGTCCTTCAGCGAGAGCACGTCGCCCTCCCAGACGCCCTCGCAGGACACGTCGGAGTAGACCTCGCTCAGCCCCCGCAGGACGCAGGACCCCTCGCGCAGGGCGATGCGACCGTTGTAGGTCGGGTGGTTCGCCGGGCCCGCGACCACGACCGACATCCCGCCGCGCCCCCCCGACTCGACGAAGGCGTTGCAGGTGCGCGCCAGGGGCGCCAGGTCGGTGTCGTCGGGGATGGCCAGGCTCATCAGGAACGGGCCGTCGACCGGCGAGACCGGCGTCGACAGGAAGTCCAGCTGCAGGGGGATCGCGAGGCGGCCCGTCAGCGGCAGCGTTTCGCGGCGCCCGGCGAGGTCGTCCAGGGACAGCACGCCGTCGGCGTAGCCGACCCGGCCCCGCAGCTCGTCCAGGTGCAGCCAGTGGACGTGGAAGGGGCGGCTCTCGATCCCGCCCGCGATCACGGGGCGCCGCGTGTCGCCGGTGATCTTCAGGCTGCCGTCGAAGGCCCCGGCCAGACGGTCCAGCGAGGGGATCGCGAACTGGTCGAGGAAGGCCCAGTCGCCGTCATCGATGTCCAGGTCGAGGTCCAGGGCGGCGCCGGGCCAGAAGTCGCGCGGCCCCGTCCCGGGGTGCGACACCAGGCCGCGCGCCCGCGCGCGTCCGAAATTGCTGCGCAGGTCCAGCTCGCGCAGGTCGAGCTGGCCCTCGTAGAACAGCGCCGAGACCGTGAGGCTGTCCAGGTCCGCCTGCGGCAGGTGGCAGTCGGTCAGGCGCGCCTCGAGGCCCAGCAGCGGCTCCGCCGGGCTGCCGCCCAGGCTGACCTGGGCGGTGACCTCCCCGTTGAGCACGTCGTTGCCGGCCAGGAACAGGTTGACCAGGCCCAGGTCGAAGCGCTCGAGCGCGATCTCGCCGTCGAGCGTGCCGGCCGGCTCGTCCCAGACGCCGCGCGCGTCCAGCTCGCCGTAGCGCGAGGCCAGCAGGACGCGGTCCACCTCCAGGCGGCCCGGCCCCGTCCGGAACAGGGCGGGTTCGCTCAGCGTCCAGCGGCTGCCCTCGAGCGCGATCTCGAGCTGCGGCACCTCGAAGTCGGCGAGGCCGTCGTGGAAGCGGCCGCGCCCGCGCAGCACGAGGGTCGTGTCGCCGCGGGCGGAGCGGAAGTGCTCGATCGCCGCGGCGTCGCGCGACACGCCGCCGACGCCGGTGAACGCGCCCATCGGCACGCCCGCCAGGTCCAGGCCGCGGCCCGAGATCTCCAGGGACGCGGCCGGCGCGCCCAGCACGTCCTCGACCGCGAGGTCGACCCGGCAGCTGTCCAGGGCCAGCACCGAGACGCCGGCGTCGAGCAGGTCGGCGCGGCCCGCGAAGCGGTAGACGGGATCGCGCCCGGTCACCTCGCCCTCGGCCCGCAGCCGGCCCCGCAGTTCCGGCAGGCCCCACTGCGGCGGCAGGCGCCCCAGGTCCGTCGCGTCGATCGCGACCCGCCCGGCGAACACGCCCGCGCTGTCGGCGCGGCCGGTCAGGCGCGCCCGCTGGCCGCGGTAGGCCAGGTCGAGCCGGTCGAAGGTGACGCCGGCGGGGTCGGCGTCGATCTCCACGCGCACGGTGTCGAAGGGCACGTCGGCGAGGAAGCCGTCGCAGAGCCAGCCGCTCACCCGCGTGAGGTCGGCGGCGTCGCGCCGCCACAGGTGCAGCCGCCCCCGCCCGCCGGTGGGCGGCAGCTCGGTCTCCGGGACCAGGCCCTGCGAGAGGTCGACGTCGGCGACGTCGCCCTCCAGGACGAAGGTCACGTCCAGGGGATCGGTGATGTCGAACACGCCGTCGCCGTCGAACGAGGCGCCGTTGATGCGGCCCGCCAGGCGGTTCCAGACGAGCTCGGTCGGCGACAGCACGGCGCTGCCGCGCACGCCGTCGAGCCGGTAGCCCTCGAGCTCGCCGGTGAACCCCACGTCGAAGGTCACGGTGTCGCCGCGCGCCTGCAGCAGCATCTCCGCGTCGCCCCGGGCGGCGAAGCCCAGCGTCATGTCGATCAGGTTCTCGACCTCGGTCACGCTGACGTCCGTCGCCGAGATGTCCAGGTCGAGGTCCCCGTCGTGGCGGCGCGAGCCCTCGCAGGCCACGCGGCTGCCGTTGACCAGGGCGGTGAGCTGGCGGACGGCGACCCGCTCGCCGTCGACGTCCACGAAGCCCGTCAGGTCGCGCAGCCGGGTCGAGCGCGAGGCCCAGTCGATGTCGGCGTCGCGGCAGGAGAGCGCCAGGCCGCCGTCGGCGCGCACGCCGCCGCGCCAGTCCAGCGAGGGGATCTGCTCCTCGACGCGGCCGTCGGGCCCCGAGACGACCAGCAGCGCCCGGCGCACCACGAGGTCGTCGACGCGGAAGGCGGGCAGGTCGAAGGGGCTGCCGGGCACCGCGGGCTCGCCGGGCGCGCGGGGCGCGCCGCGCCGGGCGCGGATCTCGGCGCCGGCGACCGTCACGCGGCGCAGGCCGAGCGTCCCGCGCATCAGCTCGAACAGGTCGTACCGCAGCGCCAGGGTGTCGATGCCCACCACGACCACGGCGCCCCGCTCCCCGTGCAGCGACAGCGTGGCGTCGTGCAGTTCGAGGCCGGTCAGCGGGTTGCCCGTGAGGTCGCGGATGCGGATGCTGCCGTCGCTGCCGCGCAGCAGGTGGTTGGTCGCCAGCCGCGCGAACCACGGCGCCAGCAGCCGCGGGTGCGTCCCGACATAGGCCACCGCGCCCAGGAACAGCGCCAGGGCCAGCAGGAACGTCCATTTTGTCGTGCGCGCGACCATCAGCCTCTCTCAGAAGGGGAAGCCCAGGGAGAAATGGTAGATCACCTTGTCCTCGGTCACGGCGTCGGACAGCAGGGCCCGCTTCAGCGGGAAGCCGGCGTCCAGCCTGACGGGGCCGACCGGGGTGTCGACCCGCACGCCGCAGCCGACGCTGTAGCGGTAGTCCCAGAGCTTCGTCGACGCGTCGTCCTGCGACGCGCGGGCGTACGACCGCCAGCGGAAGCTCCGCAGCCGGATGTCGCGGGCGTTCTCCCAGACGTTGCCGCCGTCGACGAAGGCCACGCCGTCGACGCGCCAGGACCGCAGCAGGGGCAGCGGGAAGCGCCACTCGGCGTTGGTCAGCAGCAGGTAGTTGCCGCCGCGGGCCGGCTGGTCGGACAGGGGCACGTCGCTGGCGAGTTCCAGCGAGTCGAGCACGGCCTGGTCCGTGATCTGGGGGCCGAGGCTGCGCTCGAGGTAGCCCCGGACCGTGGTGGCGCCCCCGGCGAAGAAGCGCTCCTGGTAGGGCACGCCGTCGGCGCCGCGGGCCCGGGAACCGGCGTACGGGCGCACGGTCCCGACGCTGGCGCGCATGGCGAGCACGCCGCCCAGGGGGAAGGGCCGGTAGCCCTGCCAGCTCGCCGAGACCTTCACGAAGGAGTTGTCGCCGCCGAGCGGGCCGCCGGCGACTTCCAGCCGCGTCGTCTGCGTCGCGCCCCGCCGCGGCCGCAGCGGATCGTCGCGCCCCTCGTTCTGGAAGGACCAGCCCAGCGAGCGGGTGTCCCGCGGGCGCAGGTCGCTGGCTTCGAAGGACGTGCGCAGGGACGCCTTGGCGTCGGGGTGCAGGGAGGGGTCGACCTCCTCGATGCGGGCTTCCACGACGTTGCTGACCCGCGGGCTGCCGGCGAAGCGCGTGCCGACCGACAGGCCGCGCGACATGAGGTTCAGTCCCGACTCGCCGCGGGTCTCCTTGGCGAGGTAGACGCTGGAATCCAGCCGCAGGCGGCCGAGCACGCCGGGGTAGGTGTGCAGCAGGTCGTAGCGGTAGTTCAGTTCGGGGTGCACGGGGCCGTCGGTCAGGCGCTGGACGTCCTCGTAGTTCAGGGAGGTGCGCGTGCCCGCGCGCAGCCGCTGGCCGGTCCCGAACAGGTTGTTGTGGCCCCAGGCGACGAGCAGGCGGATCCGCTCGCGCGAGCCGACGCCGAGACCGAACTCGTAGTAGGCCGGCTTGCGCTCGACGACCTCGACCAGCAGCCGCGTCGTGCCGGCCACGGTGTCGGTGTCGACCGGCCGGAAGCCCACGTCGCGGAACAGCGAGGTGTCGAGCAGCCGCTGCTGGGACGCCTCCACCTCGCTCCAGCGGAACAGGTCCCCCGGCGCGAGCGACAGCTCGCGCCCGATCAGGTCGAGGCGGGTGCGGCGGCGGCCCTCGACCGCGATGTCGGTGATGCGGTAGGCCTTGCCGGGCTCGATCTCGTAGACCAGGCGCGCGAGGCGGCGCGCGGGGTCGTCGGTGGCCGACGTCGTCATCACGGGGCGGATCTGCGCGAGCATGTGCCCGCCTTCCCACAGGCCGGTGCGCAGGCGGTAGATGTCGGTGCCGAGGTCGTTGAGGTCGGCCGGGGCCGGCGTGCCGGGGACGTGGGCGAGGCCCGCGAGCAGGTCGGCGGGGTCGGGCAGCGCGAAGCCCGAGCTGTCCGGGCCCACGACGACCGCCTCGACCGCGTCGAGGTAGGTCCGCGGCCCCTCCGCGATGCTGATGTGCAGCACGTCGCCGCCCGCGGCGTCGTCCGTCACGACCGAATCGAGCTGCACCGACACCTGGTGGAAGCCCCGCTGCCGGTAGTAGCGCGTGAGCAGCCGCAGCTCCGCGTCCAGGAGGTGGGGCTGGTAGCGCGCGGTGCGGTCGCCGAGGCCGAGCAGGGTGAACGGGTGGAAGGGCCGCGGCTCGCGGATCTTCATGATGGCCTTGAGATCGGCGGCGGGAACCGCGACGTTGCCGCGCAGTTCGATGCGCCGCAGCAGGTGCTGCTCCAGGCCGAACTCCAGCTCGCTCTCGGCGGCGGCCAGGGCGGGGGCCAGCAGGCAGGCCAGCAGGGCGACCGCCGCCAGCTGGGCGCGCGGTCCGCCGGCGGGCCGACGGGCCCGTTGTCGTTTCTGAACTTGCATCTTGCCCGCCGCGCCGCTTCGGTGTAGGAACGTGGGGTGCCCCGACGGGGGCAGCATATCACGGAGGCTCCCATGTCCGTCATCTGGAATACTTCGCGCCGCCGCGGGTTCCCCCCCGCCGGGCGGGCCGCGGCCGCACTCTGGCTGCTGGCCGTCGCCGGGTGCGGTCCCGAGGGCGGGCGCCCGCTGCGGCTCTCCGACCTGACGCCCCCCGAGCGCCTGTACGTCACCCGTTTCGTGACGCTCGAGCGCGCCCGCGCCGTCGCCCTGGTCGAGCCGGGGCGGGGCGGAGCCCTGCTCGACTCCCTCGCGGTCGCCTGGGGGGACAGCTCGCTGGCCGCCGCGCGGTCCGCCCTGCCGGCCGACCCGCGCCGCCAGGCCCTGCTGCACGGCCTGCTGGGCCGGATCCTGCGCGCGGAGCAGGACTCCCTGCTGGACGCGCCGCGCCCCGACCGCCTGGACGCGCCCCTGCCCGACCCGCCGGCGAACGCCGGCGACGCCGCCGAGGACGACGGCGCCGCCCCCACAGGGGGCTGACGCGGCTCATTGCCCGGGCAGGATCTTCAGCACGTCCACCACGATCACGAAGGTCATGAACAGCAGCAGCATGATCAGGCCCACCTGCGTGGCGATGGCCTGGACGCGCTCGTGCACGCGGCGGCCCATCACCATCTCGAGCAGGATGAAGACCACGTGGCCGCCGTCCAGGACGGGGATCGGCAGCAGGTTCAGCAGGAAGAGGTTCACCGAGAAGAAGGCGATGAACTGCATCAGGTGGCTGAAGCTCCAGCGCAGCATCTCGCCGGCCACCTGCCCGATGCGGATCGGGCCGCCGACCGCCTCCATGCCCAGCCGGCCCGTGAAGAAGTTGCCGAGGACCTCGACCGTCGAGGTGATGGTGCCGACCGTCGCCGACACGCCGATGCGCAGGGCGTGGAAGAGGCCCACGGGGCGGGACTCGTAGCGCCGCTCGAAGAAGATGCGGCCGATCGTCGAATCGGGCTGCACCTCCTCGGCGGTCGGCACGATCGCGCGCTCGAAGGTCTCCCCGCCGCGCTCCCAGCGCACGGACACCGGCACGCCGGCCTTCGCGTTGATCACCCGCGCGATGTCGTTGAACGACGTCACCGGCTCGCCGTCCAGGGCGACCACCCGGTCGCCGCTCTGCAGGCCGGCGCGCCCGGCCGGCCCGCCCTTCTGCACCAGCCCGACGACGTTGTCGTGGGGTTCCAGGCCGATCTCCCAGCGGCCGGCGGCGTCGCGGCGCGGCTGCAGCGAGGCCGTGGCCCGCGCGCCGTCGCGCTCGTAGGTCAGCGCGGCGGTCCCGCCCGCGGCCTCCCCCGCGGACAGCAGCCCCGCGGTCAGCTCGTCCCAGGTCCCGACGGCCTTGCCGTCGACCTCGAGGATGCGGTCGCCGACCTGCAGGCCGGCCGCCGCGGCCGGCGACCCGTCGGCCACGCCGCCGACGGTGGTGACGGGGATCACCAGCAGGCCGCTGCCCAGCACGGTCAGCGTGTAGAGGATCAGCGCCAGCAGCAGGTTCGCCGCCGGACCCGCGGTCACCACGGCCAGCCGCTGCCAGGCGGGGCGGTTGCGGAAGTGGCGGGACTCCGGGATGGGGTCGTCCCGCAGCGCCGCGGCGCGGTCGCCCTCGACCGTGCCGATGGGGTAGTGGTGGGCGTCGCGGGTGGCGGTGTCCTGGATCTCCTCGAGCACGCCCTCGCCGGCCATCTTCACGTAGCCGCCGAAGGGGGCCACCGAGATCGCGTACTCGGTCTCGCCGTAGCGGCGGCGCAGCAGCTTGGGGCCGAAGCCGATCGAGAAGGTCTTGACGTAGATGCCGGTCCACTTGCAGACGGCGAAGTGGCCCAGCTCGTGGATGATGATGACGATGCCCAGCGTCAGGGCGAAGGCGATCAGGGTCGAGAACACGGGACCTCCCCGGCGGTCGGGTCTGGCGGCGTCAGCGCCGCGCGCGGGCTTCGATCAGGCGCTGCGCGACGCGCCGCGCCGCGGCATCGGTCTCCAGGGCTTCGGCCAGGTCCGCCACCGGCCCTCCCGGCAGCTCGTCGAGCGTCGCCGCGATGACCGCGGCAATATCGGCGTACCCCAGGCGATCGTCCAGCAGCGCGGCCACCGCGGCCTCGTTGGCCGCGTTCAGGACGATGGGCGCGCGGCCGCCGGCCTCCCCCGCCCGGCGGGCCAGCGCCAGGCACGGGAAGCGCTCCGGGTCGGGCGCCTCGAAGCGCAGCTCGCCGAGGCGGGCCAGGTCCAGCCGCTCGGTCGCCAGCGGCCAGTGGCGCTCGCCGGCCAGGGCGTAGAGCAGCGGGACGCGCATGTCCGGCGCGCCGAGCTGGGCCACCACGGCGCCGTCGCGGAACACCGCGAGCGAGTGGACGATCGAGCCGGGGTGGACCACGACCTCGATGTCGCGGTAGGCCGTGCCGAACAGCACGTGCGCCTCGATGACCTCCAGCCCCTTGTTCATCAGGGTCGCCGAGTCGACCGTGATCTTGGCGCCCATGTTCCAGGTCGGGTGGCTCAGGACCTCGTCCTTGCGGGCGGCGGCCATCGCCGCGGCCGTCCAGGTGCGGAACGGCCCGCCCGAGCAGGTCAGCACGAGGCGCTCGAGCTCCTCGGCGGCGCGGCCGGACAGGCACTGCGCCAGCGCCGAGTGCTCCGAGTCGACCGGCACGACCTCGGCGCCGCCGCGCGCGACGGCCGCGCGCACGAGGTCGCCGCCGACCACCAGGGACTCCTTGTTCGCCAGGGCGATCCTGCGTCCGGCCGCGGCCGCGGCCAGCGTCGGGGCGAGCCCGGCGGCGCCCACCAGGCCGTTGACGACGCAGTCGGCGCCGTCCAGCGCGGCCAGCTCGTCCAGCCCGGCGGGCCCGGGCGGGAGCAGCCGGCGGCCCAGCAGGGGGTCCCGCGCCGCCGCGCGCGCCGCCGACGGATCGACGAGGGCCGCCGCGGGCGCGCGCGCGGCGCCGGCCGCCTCGAGGCGGCGCACCAGCGCGGCCAGCTCCTCCACGCGCGAGGCGGCCGAGACGCCGACGACCTGCAGGCGGTCGGGGTGCCGCACGGCGAGGTCGACGGCCTGGGTGCCGATCGAACCCGTCGCGCCCAGGATCACCAGCCGCACGGGCAGCCGCGGCTCCCGCGCCGGCCGGCCGATCCGGTACAGCGGCGCGGCCGCGGGCCGCTCGGCCGCCACCCGCCCGCTCCCGTCAGCGCGCAACGTGCGCGGCTCCGGCCAGCACCAGGGCGTAGTACACCACCGGCGCGTTGAACAGCAGGGAGTCGAAGCGGTCCAGGATGCCGCCGTGGCCGGGCAGCAGCGCCGCGGTGTCCTTGACCCCCGCGTCGCGCTTGAGCATCGACTCGACGAGGTCGCCGACCTGCCCGGTCACGCCGCAGACGGCCCCGAGCAGCCCGCCCTGCAGCGGCGACAGGAAGGGCGCGAAGGTGGCGGCGGCGACCAGGCCGGCGGCCGTGGCGCCGAGGATGCCGCCGACGGCGCCCTCGACCGACTTGCGGGGGCTCACCCGCGGCAGCAGGGGCCGGCGGCCCACCGCGACGCCGACCAGGAAGGCCAGCGTGTCGCAGGCCCAGGTCAGCGCCGCCAGCAGGGCGAGCGCCCGCAGGCCCGAGAAGCCGTCGTCGCCGGCGCGGCCCGTCGCCTCCCGCAGCAGGACGAGGAAGCCCCCCAGCCAGCCGACGTAGAGGGCCCCGAAGAGGGTCACCGCGACGTGGTTCAGGGAGCGGTCCATGTTGCGGCGCATGAGCTCGACGGTCATCACCGCCATCAGCGCGGCCGTCAGCACGGGCACGGCCGCCGCGGGCCCGCGCGCGACCGCCCAGGCGCAGGCCAGGCCGGCCAGCGTCCCGATCACCTTGAACGGGCCGTAGCCCTTGGCGCTCATCAGCAGCAGGAACTCGCGCACGCCCAGCAGCACCAGCAGGCCGATCAGCGCCCGGTAGACCAGGCCGCCCTGCACCGCGGCCAGGGCCAGCAGCGGCACGCCGAGCACGGTCACCAGCGCGCGCGGCAGCAGACCCGCCCCGAGCAGGCGGCCCCACAGGCCGGTGCGGGGCCGCGCGCTGGCGGTCTCGCGGTTCACGACCGGACCTTGAAGAGTTTCCGCCAGCGGGAGGCGTCGAAGGGGCCGGCGGCGGGATCGTCGCCGTCGTGCTCGCCGCCGACGTCGCCGAAGCGCCGCTCGCGGCTCTGGTAGTCGGCGACGGCCTCGAGCAGGTCGCGCTCGCCGAAATCGGGCCACAGCACGGGCGTGAAGAAGATCTCGGCGTAGGCGGCCTGCCAGATCAGGAAGTTCGAGAGGCGCAGCTCGCCGCTGGTGCGGATGACCAGGTCGGGATCCGGGATGTCGGGCGCGTAGAGACCGCCGCGGAACGCCGCCTCGTCGATGTCCGCGGGGTCCAGCTCGCCCGCGGCGGCCCGCGCCGCCAGGCGCGCGCAGGCGCGCAGGATCTCGGTGCGCCCGCCGTAGGCCAGCGCCAGGTTGAGCACCATGCCGCGGTTGCCGTCCAGCGAGTCGATCACCGACTGCAGGGGCCGTGCGGGCCCGCTCCGGGATCAGGTCCAGCTCGCCGGTGGCCACCAGGCGCACGCCCTGGCGGTGCAGCTCGTCGCGCTCGCCGGCGAGGACCTCCTCGAGGAACGACCAGAGGGCGCGCACCTCGGCCTGGGGGCGCTTCCAGTTCTCCTGGGAGAAGGTGTAGAGGGTCAGGTGCTTGACGCCCAGGCCCACGGCGGCCTCGACGGTGCGGCGCACGGCGTGGCGGCCGGCGCGGTGGCCGGCCACCCGGGGCAGGTGGCGGCGCTGGGCCCAGCGGCCGTTGCCGTCCATGATGACGGCGACGTGCGGCGGGACATTGCCGGCGGCCAGGACCCGCTCGCGCAGCTCCCGCAGATCCGGCTCCTCCCGAGGCTCGCCCATGCTTCAGATCTCCATGATTTCTGCTTCTTTGGACCGGACGATCCGGTCGATCTCCTCGCAGAAGCGGTCGGTGAGCTTCTGGACGGCGTCGCGCGCCGCGCGCTGCTCGTCCTCGGTCAGCGTGTCGCTCTTCTTGATGCGGTCGTTGGTGTTCTGGCGGGCCTTGCGCACCGCGACCTTGCCCTGCTCGCCGAAGTCGCGGACGGTCTTGGTGTACTGGCGGCGGCGGTCCTCGTTCAGCTCGGGGATCGGCACGCGCACCAGGACGCCGTCGTTCGAGGGGTTCAGGCCGAGGTCGGCGGCCATGATGGCCCGCTCGATGTCCTTCAGCGTGCTGCGGTCGAAGGGGGCCACGGTCAGCATCCGGGGCTCCGGCACGCCGATGCTCGCCAGCTGGCGCAGCGGGGTCGGCGCCCCGTAGTACTCGACCCGCACGGAGTCGAGCAGCGCCGGGCTGGCCTTGCCGGTGCGGATCTTGGCCAGGCGGTGGGTCAGCGTCTCGATCTGCTCCTCCATGAGGAGCTCGGCTTCCTGGGTGAGTTCGTCGCTCATGGTTTGCGCTCCTTGGCGACCAGGGTCCCCGCGTCCTCGCCCCGGATCACCCGCAGGAGGTTCTCCGGATCGCTGATGTCGAAGACCACGATCGGCATGCCCTGCTCCGCGCAGAGCGTCACGGCGGTCAGGTCCATGACCTGCAGCCGGCGGTCGATCACCTCGTCGTAGGTGAGGAACGGGAAGCGGACGGCGTCGGGGTGGACGTGCGGGTCCTTGTCGTAGACCCCGTCGACCTGCGTGCCCTTCAGCAGCGCGTCCGCCTGGATCTCGGCGGCGCGCAGGGCGGCGGCGCTGTCGGTCGTGAAGAAGGGGTTGCCCGTGCCGCCGCCGAAGATCAGGACCCGGCCGGCCTTCAGCTGCGGCATGGCGCGGTCGCGCGTGAAGGTCTGGGTCAGCGGCGGCACCTCGTGGGGGCTGAGCACCAGGGCGCTGGTGCCCTCGGCGCGCAGGTAGTCGCGCAGGACGGCGGCGTTCATCAGGGTGGCGAGCATGCCGACGTTGTCGGCGGTGACGCGGCCCAGCACGTCCAGGTTCGCGGTGCGGGCGCGGAACAGGTTCCCGCCGCCGACCACGATGCCGACCTCCACGCCCTCGGCCACCGCGCGCGACACGGCCTGGGCCAGGCCGGTGAGCCGCTCGTGGCCGAAGGGGCCGGCGGCGTCGGCGAGGCCTTCGCCGCTGAGCTTCAGCAGGATCCGCGAGAAGCGGGGGTGGGACACGCTTCGTCCTTTCGCTGCGCGGCGACGGAGCCCGCGGGGACGGAAAAGGCCCGGGCCCATGGCCCGGGCCCGTCACCCTGGCCGGGGAGCGGCTCAGCCCCCGATCTGGTAGCGCACGAACCGCCGGATCGCCATGTTTTCGCCGAGGGAGCCGATCTTCGACTTCAGCAGGTCCTCGATCGTCAGGTCGGGGTCCTTGACGAACTTCTGCTCGAGCAGGCAGACCTCGCCGTAGAACTTGTCTATCTTACCCTTGACGATCTTGTCAATGATATTGTCCGGTTTGCCCTCTTCCTGCATCTGCGCCTTGTAGATCTCGGCTTCCTTCTCCACCAGCGCGGCGTCGACCGTCGTGCGGTCCAGCGCCACGGGCGCGGCGGCGGCGATGTGCATCGCCACGTCGTGGACGAAGTGCTTGAACTCGTCGGTGCGGGCGACGAAGTCGGTCTCGCAGTTGACCTCGAGCAGCACGCCGACCTGGCCGCCGGGGTGGATGTAGCTCTCGACCAGGCCGTTGGCCGTCGCGCGGCCCTCCTTCTTGGCGGCCTTGGCGATGCCCTTCTTGCGCAGGTAGTCGGCGGCCTCGTCCATGTTGCCGTTGCACTCGGCGAGGGCCTTCTTGCAGTCCATCATGCCGGCATTGGTCTGCTGGCGCAGGTCGGCGACCATCTTGGCGGAGATCTCCATCGTTCCTCCCGTCGCGGCCGCCTGCGGCCGCGCCCGTGCTTGCTGGTTGGCTGGTGTGGCGGCTGTCGCTGCCGACCGTGACGCGGCCCGGCCGCCCCGCGCGGGGAGGCCGGGCCGCGACGGGGTCACTCGCTGGCGGCCTCGGCGTCGTCCATCGACACGGCGGCCGGCGCCGCGCGCCCGGCGCGGTCGGCCTGGATCTCCACGCCGCCGTCGCGGCCCTCGCTGCGCGAGGAGCGGCCCTCGGCGATGGCGGCCGCCGCGACCGAGACGTAGAGGGAGATGGCGCGGATGGCGTCGTCGTTGCCGGGGATGGGGTAGCGGACCATCTCGGGGTCGCTGTTGGTGTCGACGATGCCGACCACCGGGATGCCCAGCTTGTTGGCCTCGCGGACGGCGGTCTCCTCCTCGACGGTGTCGATGACGAAGACGGCCGCGGGCAGGCCCTTCATGTGGCGGATGCCGCCGAGGTTCTTCTCGAGCTTCTCGTAGTTGCGCGCGATCTCGAGCTGCTCCTTCTTCGAGAACTGCTCGATCTTGCCGGTGGCGCGCAGGTTCTCGATCTCGTCGAGCTTCGCGACGCTCTTGCTGATGGTCTGCCAGTTGGTCAGCATGCCGCCGAGCCAGCGCTCGGTGACGTAGGGCATGTTGCAGCGGGTGGCCAGCTCCTTGACGGCGACCTTGGCCTGCTTCTTCGTGCCGACGAACAGCACGGTGCCGCCCTTGGCCGAGACGCCGGTGAGGAAGTCCCGCGCCTTGTTCAGCGCGCGCAGCGTCTTCTGCAGGTCGATGATGTAGATGCCGTTGCGGGCGATGAAGATGTAGGGGCGCATCTTGGGGTTCCACTTGCGGGTCTGGTGACCGAAGTGGACGCCTGCTTCGAGCAGGTCCTTGAGACCGACGTTGGCCATGACGTTCCTCCGTTGTGCGGTTGATGCCTCCCCGACGTTCGACGGACGGGACGAACGCCCTGGGGCGCCACCGGTCCCGTCCTCCCGTCGGGTGCGTGATGCGGGGCGCCAGGCGCCCCTCGACAGCCGTCCGCCGTCTAGCGCTTCGAGAACTGGAAGCGCTTGCGGGCGCCGGGCTGGCCGTACTTCTTGCGCTCCACCATGCGGGAGTCGCGCGTCAACAGGCCGGCCTTGCGCATCGCGACGCGGTTCTCCTCGTTGGCCGCGACCAGGGCGCGGGCGAGGCCGTGGCGCAGGGCGCCGGCCTGGCCGGTGGGGCCGCCGCCGTTGACCGAGGCCCAGACGTCGTAGGTCTGGTTCTCGACGAGCGCCTTCAGGGGCTCGTTGATGGTCTGGATGCGCATGGCGTCGAAATAGGTTTCGGCGTCCTTGTTGTTGACCGTGATCTTGCCGGTGCCGCCGGGGGTCACCCACACGCGGGCCACCGAGGTCTTGCGCCGGCCGGTCGCGTAGTACTTCTGGTCCAAGCTGATCTCCTTTGCCCGCCCCGCGGGGCGGGATCGGTCCCGTCGACTAGACGCTCACCGCGTGGACGCGGGGCAGTTGGGCCTGGTGGGGATGGTCGCTCCCCGGGTAGACCCGCAGGTGCTTCAGCTGGTGCCGGGAGAGCTTGTTCTTCGGCAGCATGCCGCGCACGGCGTTGGTCACGACGAACTCGGGGTGCTTCTCCGTCATCGTCTGCAGGGGCACCCGCTTCAGGCCGCCGATGAACTGGCTGTAGTGATCGTAGATCTTGTTCTGGCCCTTCAGCCCGGTCAGCTTGACCTTCGCCGCGTTGATCACGATCACGTTGTCGCCCATGTCGAGGTGGGCGGAGAACGTCGGCTTGTGCTTGCCGCGCAGCAGCCCGGCGATCTGCGTGGCGAGGCGGCCGAGCGGGATGTCCGTGGCGTCGACCACGAGCCATTCCTTGTCGATCTCGGCGGCTTTCATGCTGTAGGTCTTCACGTCCAGCATCCTGTAGTTCTGCGTCATCAAGTCCAGCCTCCACGCGCGCCGCCGTCGGCGCGATCTCGCGGCGTAACAGACCGAGGCCCGGCGACCGTCCGACCGCCGAGTCTCCCTCCGTAGGGTCCGGTCCCGTGAATGCGCCCCGGCGCGGGGCGCGGACCGCGCTACCGGCGTCCGGGACGCCGGCGGCACGAACAAACCGAGCAAGGCTTATACAAACCGAGCAAGAGCGGAAATTTAGCAGAACGGCCGCTTGCTGTCAAGGAAGGGAATCGGGCGCCTCGGGGCCGATCCCGGCCAACGAGGCCCCGTACGGGGGCCGGTGGACGCCCCGCTCGGTGACGATGGCCGTCACCAGGTCGCCCGGCGTCACGTCGAAGGCCGGGTTCCAGGCCCCCACGCCGGCCGGCGCCACGGCAACCCCTTGATATTCCGTGATTTCCCGGGGATCCCGCTCCTCGACGACGATCGCGCCGCCGTCCGCAGCGCCGGGATCGAAGGTCGAGAGCGGCGCCGCCACGTAGAAGGGCACGCCGTGGGTGCGGGCCAGCACGGCCAGGGGATAAGTCCCGATCTTGTTGGCCACGTCGCCGTTGCGTGCGATGCGGTCGGCGCCGGTGATCACGGCGTCGACCTCCCCGCGGCGCAGCAGGCTGCCGGCCGCCCCCTCGCAGATCAGGGTCACCGGGACGCCCCTGGCCTGCAGTTCCCAGGCGGTGAGGCGGGCGCCCTGCAGCAGCGGCCGCGTCTCGTCGGCGTAGACCCGCACGCGCTTGCCGGCGTCGACGGCGGCGTACACGATCCCGAGGGCCGTGCCGTAGCCGCCGGTCGCCAGCCCGCCGGCGTTGCAGTGGGTCAGCACGGTCGCGGGATCGGGCAGCAGGGCGGCGCCGGCCGCGCCGAGCGCCCGGCCCGTCGCCACGTCCCGCTCGCGCAGGTCGGCGGCGGCGGCCGCCAGGGCCGCCCCCACCTCCGGCACGCCGGCACCGGCGGCCACGAGCCGCCCCGCCAGCGCCGCCTGGCGGTCCAGCGCCCAGAACAGGTTGACGGCCGTGGGGCGGGTCGCGGCCAGCAGGGCGCGGTCGCGCTCCAGGGCCGCCAGGGCGGCGGCCGCGTCGCGGCCGGCGCGCCGCGAGAGGTCCCAGGAGAGCGCCAGGCCCCAGGCCGCCGCCACGCCGATCGCCGGCGCCCCGCGCACCGCGAGCGTGCGGATGGCCTCGGCGAGCGCGGGCACGTCCGGGCAGACCAGGGTGACGAGCTCGCCGGGCAGGCGGCGCTGGTCGATCAGCGCCACGGCGCCGTCGCGCCAGACGACGACGGGGAACGGGAAGTCCGGCCGCGCCGCGTTCACGCCCGCTCCCGGTCGCGGCGCCGCTGCAGCGTCGCGCGCAGCGCGCCGCCGAGCAGCGCCAGCGGCAGCCCCATGACGTTGAAGTAGCAGCCCTCGACCCGGCGCACCATCAGCGCGCCGTAGCCCTGGATGCCGTAGGCGCCGGCCTTGTCGCGCGGCTCGCCGGTGGCGACGTAGCGGCGCAGGGCCGCGTCGTCGGGCTCGAGGAACTCGACTCCGGTGGACTCGTGGCCGCGCCAGGCCCGCTCGGCGCGGTCGTAGAGGACCAGGGCCGTGACCACGACGTGGCGGCGCCCGCGCAGGCGCTGCAGCAGGCGCAGGGCGTCGCCGTCGTCGACGGGCTTCTCCAGCACGTCGCCGTCCAGGACCACGACCGTGTCGGCGCCCAGCACCAGGCTGCGCGGCCGCTGCGCCGCCACGGCGCGCGCCTTCGCGTCCGCGAGCGTCTCGGCGTAGGCCGCGGGGTCGTGCAGCAGGGTCGCGGCCGCGGCCGCGTGCGCGGCCTCGGCGCCCGGCGCGGGGTGCACGGCGAAGGGCACGCCCGCCACGGCGAGCAGCTCGGCGCGGCGCGGCGAGGCCGAGGCCAGGACCAGTTCCTCGCCCTGCGGCCAGTCCAGGAAGGGGCTCGTCAGCATGCCGGTGCGGTCCTCTCGACGGTGCGTCCACGGTCCAGGATCAGGGTGACGGGACCGTCGTTGACCAGCTCGACGGCCATCGCGGCGCCGAAGCGGCCCTCGGCCACCCGCGGCCACTGCGCGCGCAGCAGCCCCGCGAAGTCGTCGTACAGGCGCCGGGCGGCCTCGGGCGGCGCCGAGCCCGTGAAGCTCGGCCGCAGGCCCCGGCGCAGGTCGCCGTAGAGGGTGAACTGCGAGACCAGCAGGATCCCGCCGCCGACGTCCCGCAGCGAGCGGTTCATCAGCCCCGCGTCGTCGCCGAAGATCCGCAGGTCCGGCAGCTTGCGCGCCGTCCAGGCCAGCTCGTCCGCGGTGTCGTCCGGCGCGAAGGCGGCGAGCACCAGCAGGCCGCCGTCGATCTCGCCGACGACCTCGCCCCCCACCCGCACCGCGGCGCGGGTCACGCGTTGCACGACGCAGCGCACGGCCGTTCCTCCGTCCCGGTTCGCGCGTCAGTTGAGCTGGTAGCGCTCCACGCGCTGGACGCCCTCGACCCGCTTCACGGCGAGCAGGACCCGCTCCAGGTTGTTGAGGTTGCGCACCTCGACCAGGAACGAGACGATCGCCAGCTCGTGGTCGCCCTTGAAGTCGCCGCTGTGGATGTTGGTGCCGACGCCGCGGATCGCGTCGCCGAGGTCGGCCAGCAGGCCGCGGCGGTCGAAGGCCGTCACGGTGAGCTTCACCAGGAAGACCTGGTCCTCCCCCACGTCCCAGGAGACGTCGATGATGCGCTCGGGCTCGATGCTCGCGAGGTTCGAGCAGCCGAGGCGGTGGACCGAGACGCCGCGGCCGCGCGTCACCACGCCGATCACCTGGTCGCCGGGGATCGGCTCGCAGCAGCGGGCGTAGCGCACCATCAGGCTGTCCAGCCCCTGGATCTTCACGCCGGACACGCGCCGCCGCAGCAGCGCGGCGTAGATGTCCTTGCCCATGTCGACGAGCTTCTCGGGCGGCCGCTTCTCGCGCGGCTCGAGCCGCGCCAGCACCTTGGCCGAGGTCAGGTCGCCGCTGCCGACCGCCGCCAGGAGCTTCTCGGTCTCGGTGTAGCCCATCTCCTGGGCGATCCCGTCGAGGTCCTTGTCGGGGTTCACGTTCAGCTTGTGGCGGCCGAACTCGCGCGCGAGGATGTCGCGCCCCAGCCGCACGCTCTCCTCGAACTGGGTCGAGCGGATCCAGCGGCGGATGTGGTGGCGCGCCTTGCCGGTCTTGACGATCTCCAGCCAGGAGGTGCCCGGGTGCGCGCTCTTGCTGGTGAGGATCTCCACGGTGTCGCGGTTCTTCAGCTCGGTGGTCAGGCTGACGATGCGGCCGTTCACCTTGGCGCCGACGCAGTGCAGCCCCACCGCGGAGTGCACCTCGAAGGCGAAGTCCAGGGGCGTGGCGCCGCGCGGCAGCTGGAAGATGTCGCCGCGCGGGCTGTAGACGAAGACCTCGTCCTGGAACAGGTCGAGCTTCATGCCCGCCATGAACTCGCGCGGGTCGGTGACGTCCTCCTGGTACTCCATCAGCTGCTTGAGCCAGCTGACCATCCGCGAGAAGTCGATGTGCTCGTCCCCCGGCCCCTCCTTGTACTTCCAGTGGGCGGCGATGCCGATCTCGCTGCGCTCGTGCATCTCGTAGGTGCGGATCTGGATCTCGACGAACTTGCCGCCGGGCGCGCGGATCGTCGTGTGCAGGGACTGGTACATGTTGGGCTTGGGGTTGGCGATGTAGTCCTTGATGCGGTCCTGCAGCGGCGTGAACAGGCTGTGGACGAGGCCCAGCGCGTGGTAGCAGTCCACCTTGGTCTTGACCAGGATGCGCAGGGCGTGCAGGTCGTACACCCGCTCGATCGGGATGTCCTGCGACTGCATCTTGTTCCAGATCGAGTAGAAGTGCTTGGGCCGGCCGACGATCTCGGCCTCGACGCCGGCCTCGGCCAGGCTCGCCTGCAGCGGCCGGCTGACCTCCTCGATGAGGCGCTCGCGGTCGGCGCGCGTCTGGAGCACGCCGTCGCCCACCGCGTAGTAGGCCTTCGGGTTCAGCACCTTGAAGGCGCGGTCCTCGAGCTCCCACTTGATCTTGGCCAGCCCGAAGCGGTGGGCCAGCGGGGCGTAGACGTCCATGGTCTCGCGCGACATGCCGGCCTGGCGCTCGGCGGCCAGGAACTCGACGGTGCGCATGTTGTGCAGGCGGTCGGCCAGCTTGATCAGGACCGTGCGGGGGTCCTGCGTGATCGAGAAGACCAGCTTGCGGTAGTTCTCCGCCTGGCGCGTCTCGGGGTTGTGCGAGCGCAGGTCGCTGATCTTCGTCACGCCGTCGACCATGTGCGCCACGTCGGGCCCGAACTCGCGGCGCACCGTGTCGAGGTCCAGCGACGTGTCCTCGACGACGTCGTGCAGCATGCCCGCGACCAGCGTGTCCACGTCCAGCCGCAGGTCGGCCAGGATGTCGGCCACGGTCAGGGCGTGCACGAAGTAGGGCTCGCCGCTCTTGCGCAGCTGGCCCTCGTGGGCCTGGCGGCCCCGGCGGTAGGCGGCCCAGAGGCGGTCGGCGTCGGCGCGGGGGTTGTAGGCCCGCACCTTGCGCACGACGGCCTGCATCATGGCCTCCAGGGCGTCCGCGGCGGGGGCCTGGTCGCGCTCCGCGTTCACGGCGCGTCGCCCCGGCGGATGTCCAGCAGCTGCAGCTGGACGGGATCGACGGGCGCGCCGTTGCTGGGCCGCCAGTTGTTCGTCGCGATCTGGAACAGGATGTCCCAGCGCAGCTCCGGCAGCGCGGCCCGGCCCCCGGGCAGCTCCGCGAGCAGCGACTCCCAGGCCTTGCCCGCGCCGAAGCTGATGAACGACATCGCGAGGGCCGGCGTGCCGCCGGCCCGCGGCTGCCCGGGCCCGGCGAAGCGGAAGCGCAGGTGCTCGCCCCCGCGGCCCACCGTCGCGGGCGCCGCGGTCAGGCGCAGCCCGTCGCAGCGGAACACGGGCGCGCGGTTGCCCTCCCCGAACGGCTCCAGCAGCGCGCACTCCTGGTTCAGCTGCGCCACGTCCTGCACCGTCAGCGCGTCGAGCGCCAGGTCGAGGTCGTAGGTCTCGGGCACGCCGGCCTGCGCCGGCTCCTCCCGCAGCGAGGCCAGGAAGGACTCGCGGAACGCGTCGAGGTCCCGCGTGCGCAGCGTCATGCCGGCCGCCTGGGCGTGGCCCCCGTAGCGCACCAGCAGCCCGGCGCAGCGGTCGAGCACGGCCTTGATGTCGACGCCGGGCACGCTGCGCGCCGAGCCGCGCGACTCCTCGCCCTCGAGCGAGAACAGGATCGACGGCACGTTGTAGCGCTCCACCAGCCGGGCGGCGCTGATGCCGATCACGCCGCGGTGCCAGCGCTCGTCGCCCAGGATCAGGCCCGGGTCGCCCCGCTCGGCGTACGGCTGCGCCTTGAGCACGGCCTCGTCCATGACCCGCTGGTCGGTGTCCCGGCGGCGCTTGTTCGTCTCGTCGGCCTCGGCGGCCAGGGCGCGGGCCTCGTCGACGTCCCGCGTCAGCAGCAGGTCCAGGGCGGCCTGGACGCGGCCGATGCGCCCGCAGGCGTTCAGGCGGGGCGCCAGCTGGTAGGCCACGTGCGTCGCGGTGACGGCCTGCCCGTGGTCAAGGCCCGCCTTCTCCAGCAGGGCCCGCAGGCCGGGCCGGACGGTCTGGCGGTCGGAGATGCGCTCGAGGCCGCGGCGCACCAGCACCCGGTTCTCGTCGACCAGGGGCATCTGGTCCGCGATCAGCCCCAGGGCCGCGAGGTCCTGGACCGACGCGAGGAAATCCTCCGGCAGGCAGCCGGGGTCCAGCAGCGTCAGCGCCTGGGCCAGCTTGAACGCCACGCCGACGCCGCACAGCTCCGCGTTCGGGTAGAGGTTGCCGGGCCGCCGCGGGTTGACCAGCGCGTGGACGCCGGCGGGGCGGGCGTCGAACAGGTGGTGGTCGAGCACCACGACGTCCATGCCGCCGGCCAGGGCCACGGCGATCTCCTCGTGGGCGGCCGAGCCGGTGTCGACGGTCACCAGCAGGCCCACGCCGGCGGCGGCCCAGACGTCGAGCATGCGGCGGGCCACGCCGTAGCCGTCGCGGGCGCGGTCGGGCACGAAGGGGGGCTGCAGCTCGCAGCGGCGGCCGCCGACGCTGAGCGCGCGCAGCAGCTCGGCCAGCAGGGCGGTGCCGGTCAGGCCGTCGACGTCGAAGTCGCCGTGCACGGCGACCTTCTCGCCGGTGCGCGCAGCCGCCAGCAGGCGCCGGGCCGCCGGCTCGATCTCGTCCAGCAGCAGGGGGTCGTGCAGGTGCTTGAACTCGGGATAGAAGAAACGCTCGAGGGCCTCCTCGCCGACGACGCCGCGCACCGCCAGCAGCGCGACGAGGTGGCCGGACACCCGGCGCGACAGCGGCAGGGCGCGGCTGACCGCCTCGATCACGCCGGGATCGGGCACGCCCGCGGCGCGCCAGGCGCGTCCGCTCAGCACGCCGAGCCGGCCCGGCGGCGCGGGAGGACCCACGGCCGGCACCGGCGCCGGCTCCAAGCCGCCGCCCTCGCCGAATCCCAACTCGTACTGCAACGCGCGTCTCCGTACTGCGGCGCGGTCCGCGACCGCGCCGCGGCGAAAGGACGGGAAGCCGGTCGTAAGCCGGGTTCTGTTGCCGCAATGCGGCGACGACCATGTATCTGGGTCCGGCGTTGCCGCCGGCCTCAAGCGACCTACCCGGGAGTCATGCGAGGCGGGCCGCCTCTGCTCCCCTATGCGGTCTTGCTCCAGGTGGGGTTTGCCATGCGACGCCTGTCACCAGGCGCCCGGTGAGCTCTTACCTCGCCTTTTCACCCTTACCGCGGCCTTGCGGCCGAGGCGGTATCTTTTCTGTGGCACTTTCCGTGGGATCGCTCCCCCTGGGGATTACCCAGCACCCTGCCCTGTGGAGCCCGGACTTTCCTCGAACCCCTCGCGGGGCCCGCGGTCGTCTCCCCGACTTCCCTGCACCCATCATAGACGCTGACGCGGTCCGTGTCACGGACCGGCTGCAGGGAGTTCCGCGCGGGAGGGTCAGTCGGGCAGGGTGCCGTCGAGGGCGAGGTTGGCCAGGGCGTCGGCGAGGGCGTTGCGCTCGCGACGGATGTGCCTGACGGCGAAGCCGTCCAGCTCGCGGATCAGGTCCATCACCTGCCGGTAGAACGGCAGCAGGTCCTGGCTCTTGACGCGGTACTGGCCGGAGATCTGCCGCGCCACCAGCTCGCTGTCCAGCTGCAGGCTGACCCGCTTCACGCCCCACCCGGCGGCCAGCTCAAGGGCGCGCAGCACGGCCCGGTACTCGGCCACGTTGTTGGTGGCGATCCCGATCTTCTCGGCGTGGCGGGCGACCGGACCGCCCCCCTTCAGGCCGAACACGATCCCGACCGACGCCGGGCCCGGGTTGCCGCGGCTCGCGCCGTCGGTCCACACCTCCAGCACCGGCGAGCCCGCCGCAGGCAGGGGCGACGCGGCCAGGCCGGCCGCCGCGGGCACGTCCGCCAGCTCCGGGGGCAGGGGGTCGACCGCGGGCTTGCGCCGGCCGCGCGCGGGGGCGCCCTTGGGGGCGGCGGCGGGGGCGGCGGTCGTCTCGGCGGGGGCCGGATCCGGCGCTGCCGCCTCGGCCTCATCGGCCAGTTCGCGCCGCCACTGGCGCAGGCGCCGCTTGAGGTCGCCGGGGGTCAGGCCGCACTCGCGGGCGAGGGAACGCAGGTTCTCCGTGCGTTCCAGGGCGAGCAGGAGGTCGCCGAGGGTGACCGGCGGTGCGGGTTCGGTCATCGTCATCTCCGTCGTACCCGAGGGAAAGTGGGTGCCGCCGGATCCGGGCGACGACTCGCGGGAACGCGTGCGGGGCTGGTGGGCGATACTGGACTCGAACCAGTGACCTCTCGCGTGTGAGGCGAGCGCTCTAGCCAGCTGAGCTAATCGCCCGAGCTTCGCGTTCCCTTCGCGGGCGGCGGCGGTACGGCAGGTCGCGATGCCTGGTGGGCCCACCAGGATTCGAACCTGGGTTCAACCGGTTATGAGCCGGTCGCCTTAACCGCTTGGCCATGGGCCCACGATCCGGCTGCCCATGATAGGAAACCCCCGGATCGCGGTCAAACGATTTCCGTGTAACCCTTGAGCTTGCGGCACCGGCTCGGGTGCCGCAGCTTGCGCAGCGCCTTGGCCTCGATCTGCCGCACCCGCTCGCGCGTGACCTTGAAGATCGTGCCGACCTCCTCCAGCGTGCGCGGCGTGCCGTCGCCCAGCCCGAAGCGCAGGCGGATGACCTTCTCCTCGCGCCGCGACAGGGTGCTGAGCACGCGGTGCAGCTGGTCCTTGAGCATCGCGTGCGCGGCGACGTGGGACGGGGATTCGGCCGCGGTGTCCTCGATGAAGTCGCCGAGGCTGCTGTCCTCGTCCTCGCCGATGGGGCGGTCCAGGGAGACGGGCTCCATGCTGGCCTTGAGCACGCCGTTGACCTTCTCCAGGGGCATGTCGAGGCTCTTGGCGATCTCGTCGGGCGAAGGGTCGCGGCCCAGCTCCTGGACGAGCTGCCGCTGCGCGCGGTTCACCTTGTTGATCGCCTCGATCATGTGGACCGGCACGCGGATGGTGCGGGCCTGGTCGGCGATGGCGCGCGTGATGGCCTGGCGGATCCACCAGGTGGCGTAGGTGGAGAACTTGTAGCCCTTGCGGTAGTCGAACTTCTCGACCGCGCGCATCAGGCCGCTGTTGCCCTCCTGGATGAGGTCGAGGAATTCCAGGCCGCGGTTGGTGTAGCGCTTCGCGATGGAGATGACCAGGCGCACGTTGGCCTCGATCATCTCGCGCTGGGCGGCCTCGACGTCGCGGCGGCCGTCCTCGATCTCGCGGGCGACGACCGAGAGCTTCTTGTGGTCCAGGCCGACCTCGCGCTCGACCTCCCCGATCTGCTTCTTGATCCCGCGGGCGGCGGCGCTGCTCGCGCCCGCCAGGCGGGCGTCGAGGTCCTCGACCTTGCGGTGCACGAGGATCAGCCGGTTGGAGAGCTGGTCGATCTGCTGCGGCGAGAGGTGGAGGTCCAGGAAGGAGTCCAGGATCTTGCGCTCGCGCGACTGGACCATGCGGGTCAGCGTGGCGGCGCGCGGGCCGTTGCGGTTCTTCTTCAGCTCGAGCCGGTGGGCGACCAGCTCCTCCTGCCACTTCTCGATCGCCTCGACGGCGTGCAGGATGCGCTGCCCCTCCTTGCGGGGCGAGTAGTGCACGTTCCAGGTGCTGCTGTCGTGCTGCACGACCTCGTCGACCTGGATGTTGTCGATGATCAGCTGGTTGCCGATCTGGCGCAGCTCGCGCAGGGTCAGCGTCGAGCGGATGGTCGCCTTGAGGACCTCGAGCCGCCCGTTCTCCATGCGCTTGGCCAGGTCGACCTCGCCCTGGCGGGTCAGCAGCGGCACGCGGCCCATCTCGCGCAGGTACATGCGCACGGGGTCGTCGAACTTCATCGTGCTGCGCTGGGCCTTGCGCTGCTGGGCGGTGCGCCGGCGCTGGCGCTCGGTCTCCTTCGCCCGCTTGCTGGCCGCCTCTTCGTAGGTGTCGTAGACCTCGATCTTGATCTCGATGAGGCGGTCCAGGACCCGGTCGTACAGTTCGGCGACCTGGTCGACGTCGCCGATGGCTTCGTTGACCTGGTCGAGCAGGAGGTAGCCGCCGTTGTCGCTGGCGATCTTGCGGATCCGATCGACCACGGCCTCGAGCTTCGTCTGTGCCATAGGCCTCTATTCCCCCCGTCCTCCCGGACGTGCCCGCAGGGCATCGCTCAGGCGGCGTCGTTGGCGGTCGGTATCCAGCCGGTGGCGGCAGTCGCGGACGATCCGGGCATGGTCGCCCGTCCCGCCCGCCTCGCGATCCGTGAGCAGGTCGGTGACGAGGCGACGGTAGCCGTCGTCCTGCGCGTGCCAGCGTTCCTGCACGAACCTGGCCGGAGGCGGCGCGCTCTCGCGCCGGCGCTGGTCCAGCCAGGCCGCGATCTCCTCGTGCAGCCGGCGGGCCGGTTCCAGCACGAAGTCGGCCTCGGGCCACAGTTCGAGCATCGTCTCGGCGGCCTCGCCCGTCTCGTCGGCCAGGGCGTGGGCCAGCATCTGCTGCTCGACCGCCGCCGCGTCCACACGCAGCGGACCCCGGTCGGGTTGCAAGGGCCGGGCCACCTGCGCGTCCTCGGGCCGGGAGCGCCCCTCGGCGGGGGTCGCCGGGCGCTGGGGCTCGGCCCGCCGGGCCACTTCGTCCCCGACCAGATCCCTCGCCAGCCCGAACACCTCGGCCGCTTCGTCCACCAGCAGCGAGCGGCGGATCGGGTCGGGCACGGCGGCCACCGCCTCGATGGCGCGCTTGACCGCCCGCTCCCTCGCTTCGCGGCCGCGGCCGCTCTCGGCGGCGAGGTCCCGCAGCAGCTGGAGGTAGCCCGGGGCCGCCTCCAGGATCGCGGTCAGCGCCGTCGCGTCGCGCCCCAGCAGGAAGGACGCCGGGTCCTCGCCGGGCGGCAGCCGGCCGATGCGGGGCTCGAGTCCGCCGGCCAGGGCGGCGGCCGCGGCCTTGACCGAGGCCTTGATCCCGGCGGCGTCGCCGTCGAACAGGACGAACACCCGCGAGCAGCCCCGGCGCAGGATCCGCGCCTGCTCCTGCGTGAAGGCCGTGCCGCAGGTCGCGACGCCGTTGCCGAAACCCGCCTGGGCCAGGGCGATCTGGTCGAGGTAGCCCTCCACCAGGATGGCCGTCTTGTGTCGGGCGATGGGGATCCGGGACATGGAGAAGCCGTACAGCAACTCGCGCTTGCTGAAGTAGGGACCTTCGGCGGAGTTGAGGTACTTGGGCTCTCCTTCGCCCAGGATCCGACCCCCGAAACCCGCGATGCGCTGGGCGATGTTACGGACGGGAAAGATAATGCGGTTGCGGAAATAAGCAAAAGGCTCCGCGCCCTGCCCATCCCTCAATAATCCGGTCCTGCGGGCGAGGTCGCGGTCGACCCCCCGGCGCCCCAGCGCGTCGACCAGCCAGGCCGTGGCGGCCGGCGCGAAACCGACGTCGTAGCGCTTCAGGATCTCCTGCCCGAAGCCGCGCCCCTCGAGGTAGGCGCGGGCCTCGGCGCCCTCGCGTCCCCAGTAGGCCCCGCTCCAGAGCTCGGCGGCGGCCTCCTGCGCGCGGAAGAAGGCCTGGCGCTCGCCCTCGGCCTCGTCGTTGTCCACCAGGAAGCGGGCCAGGTCCACGTCGAGCGGCCGGGCCAGGATCTCCAGCGCTTCGGGGAAGGACAGGCCCTGCAGCTTCATCAGGAACGAGATGACGTCGCCGCCCTCGCCGCAGCCGAAGCACTTGTAGATCTGGCGGTGGGGGTTGACGTTGAAGCTCGGGGTCTTCTCGCGGTGGAAGGGGCAGAGGCCCACGAAGTTCGTCCCGGCGGCGCGCAGCGTCACGTACTCGCGCACGACCGCCGTGATGTCGGTCTCTTCCTTGATGCGGGCGACGAGGTCCTTGGGCAGAACCGGTGACATCGGCGCGACGCTCCTCTGGCCCTGGCCCGACCCCCGTTGCGCGCTCACCACGATCTCTCAACCTATCAGCTTGCCGCCCGGATGTCCAATTTCCCACGGCAGAGCCCCGCGGGCCGGCGCGCGTCGGGCAGGGAAAGCGTCAAGCCAGGCGCACGACGGTCCGGCCCTGCCCCCCCTGGTCGGGGGGCGCGTCCTGGAAGCCGGCGACGCGCGGGTCGCGGGCCAGGCGCTCCAGCAGGTAGGCGCGCAGGCGCCCGGTCCCGAAGCCGTGGATGACGCCGATCTCGCCGGTCCCGGCGGGGATCGCCCGGTCGATGAGGCGGTCCAGCGCCTCCCAGCCCTCCTCGGCCCGGAAGCCGCGCAGGTCCAGTTCGGTCACGCCGGCGCCGCCGGCGGCCGCGACGTGGCGGGACGCGCCGGGCGGCGGCGGTGCGGCCGCGCTCCCGCCCCCGTCCGCGCCCGCGACCGCGTCGGCGGGCAGGGACAGGCGCATCCCCCCGGCCAGGACCACCAGGCGGCCGCCGCGGACCTCGACGACCCGGCCGTCGAGCCCGAGGTGGGGCACGCGCACGCGGTCCCCGGCGACGGGCGCCGCGACGGGCGCGCGCGGCGCCTCGGGAGGCAGGCCGGCGCCCAGCCCCGCCAACGCGTCGCGGGCGTCGCGGATGGTGCGGGTCCGCGGCCCCTCGCCGCGCAGTTCCCGCACGAGCCGCTCGAGGGTCCGGCGCGCCTCGGCCAGGAAGTCCTCGCCCGCGCGCCGCGCCGCCGCCAGGGCGTCGGCACGCTCGCGCTCGATGCCGGCGAGGCGGGCCGCCAGGGCGTCGTGCCCGGCGCGGGCCGCCTCGGCCAGCCGCCTGGCCTCGGACTGCTGCTGCTGCAGGTCGCGGGCGCGGGCGCCCAGCTCGGTCAGCAGGTGCTCGATCCGGAAGCGGTCCTCGCCGACCCGGGCGCGGGCCCGCTCCACCAGGCCGGCCGGGAAGTCCAGCCGCGAGGCGATGGCGAAGGCGTGGCTCGCCCCGGGCACGCCCGCCCGCAGGGTGTACAGCGGGGCCAGGTTCGTCTCGTCGAAGTCCATCGCCGCGTTCGCCATCGACGGGTGGTCGGCGACGGCGGCCTTCAGCAGGCCGGAGTGCGTGGTGGCCAGCACCAGCGCGCCGCGCTCGGCGAGCGCCTCGAGCACGGTGAAGGCCAGGGCCGTGCCCTCGTCGGGGTCGGTCCCGCTGCCGATCTCGTCGCAGAGGACCAGCGACTCCCCGCCGGCGCGGTCCAGGAAGCCCGCCAGGTGGGACAGGTGCGCCGAGAAGCTGCTCAGCGAGCGGGCGATGGACTGGTCGTCGCCGAGGTCGACCTCGAGGCGGCCCAGCAGCGGCAGCCGCGTGTCCTCGCGGGCCGGCACGTCCCAGCCGCACTGCGCCAGCAGGCACAGCAGGCCCGCGCACTTCAGCGCCACCGACTTGCCGCCGGCGTTGGGGCCGCTGATCACCAGGATGCGCGCGCCGTCGGGCATGGCCAGGTCCAGGGGCACGACGTCCGCGCCGGCGCGGTCCAGCAGCAGCGGGTGGCGGCCGGCGCGGATGTCCAGCTCGCCGCCGGCGGCCAGCGCCGGTCGCGCGCCGCGCACCGCCCGGCTCCACAGCAGCGCGGAGCGCGTCTCGTCCACGCGCAGGCAGAGCTCGCAGGCCTCGCGCAGCGCGGGCGCCGACGCCTCCGCCGCGCGGTTGAGCTCCAGCAGGATGCGCTCGGCCTCGGCCGCGGCGGCCAGCCGGGTCTCGATCAGGTCGTTCTGGAGCGCGACGACGGCGGCGGGCTCGATGAACAGGGTGCCGCCGGTCGCCGAGCGGTCGTGGACGATGCCGTCGACCTGGCGCTTCGAGCCCGAGCGCACCGGCAGGCACAGGCGGTCCCCGCGCAGCGTGACCTCGGTGGCGGTGGTCCAGCCGCGCTCGCGCGCGTCGGCCATCGCGCGCTGCACGGCCGCGCGGGCCTGCCGCTCCTGGTCGCGCGCCTCGCGGCGCAGGCGCGACAGCAGGGGCGAGGCGTCGTCGCGGACGCCGCCGTCGCGGTCCAGGGCGCGGGCCACCGCGCCGGCCAGGCCGCCCAGCGGCTGCAGGCAGCGGGCGGCGCCGCACCAGCGCGGGTGGTCCCGCTCGCGCGCGATCAGGTCGTCGCGCAGATGGTCGAGGTCCACGGCCGTCGCCGCGAGGTGGACCAGCTCGGCGCCCGCCAGCCGCAGCGGGCGCGGGCGGTCCAGCAGGTCCAGGGCGTCGCCGACCTCCACCAGGGGCGGCCACTCGCCGCGCTCGCCGCGGGGGCGCAGCTCGTCGGCCAGCTCCCGCTGCAGCAGGATCGGCTCCATCCGCGCGAAGGGCCGGCGCGCGGCCAGGCGGGCCGCGGCGCGGCGGGAGCGGGCGTGGCGGGCGACCTGCGCGGCGATGCGGTGCCACTCCAGCAGGCGCAGGGCGCGCCGGTGCTCGGGGTCGTCCGGCAGCGCGGCCCCGCTCTCCCAGCGCTCCAGTTCCGACAGCAGCGGGATCACGCGATCACTTCCCGGTCGGCGCGGTCGCGGCGCGGACGGTGTCGGCGTCGGCGCGGCCGAGGCCGACCGCGGACTTGCCGGCGTCGACCGCCGACCTGCCGGCCCCGACCGCCGCGGCCGGGAGTTCGGCCGCCGCATCCTTCGCGTGGCGCCAGAGGTCGCCGGCATCCCGCTCGTCCACGACGGCCCGGAAGAAGGCGGGCGCCGCCCCGTAGGCGAGGCGCGACACCGTCTGGGACTGGATGCGCGCGCACCAGGCGCCGCCGCGGTCGAGCCGGCAGACGAGCATCAGCGCGACGCTGACCACCAGCATCCCGGCGAGCAGCCCGCCCAGCAGGCCGCCGGCGCGGTCGAGCCGGCCCAGGGCGGACGCGTTCAGGGATTTGCCGACCAGCCAGGCCAGCAGCCGCGAGGCGATCACCACGGCGGCGAAGAGCAGCAGCCAGCCGGCCAGCGGCGCCACGGTCTCGCCGACGCCGGCGACGCGGTGCAGCCAGCCGCCCGCCGCCCGCCACTGCGCGGCGGCGATCAGCACCGCGGCCAGCAGCCCGGCGAGTTCCAGCAGGCGGCGCACCAGGCCGGCCCGCCACCCGCCGATCGCGAACAGGGCCACCACCGCCACGACCGCCACCGAGATCCAGGGCATGACGCCTCCTATCCGCCGAGCTGGGCCTTGACCGCGGCGCCGACGCGGCCGCCGTCGGCCTGGCCGGCGACGCGGGCCATCGCGGCCTTCATGACCTGGCCCATCTCGCGCGGCGAGGTCGCGCCGGTCTCGGCGATGGCCGCGCGCACGATCTCGGCCAGGGCCGCGTCGTCCAGCTCCACGGGCAGGAACTCGTTGACGATGACGAGCTCGGCCTTCGCCTGCGCCACCAGCTCCGGCCGCCCGGCGGACTCGGCCCCGGCGAGCTGGTCCTTCACCTTCTTGGCGTACGAGCGCACGATCTTCACCGCTCCCGCCTCGTCGATCTCCTGGCGGGTGTCCACCTCGACCTGCTTGAACGCGGCCTGCAGCATGCGCAGCACCGCGAGCCGGTCCTTGTCCCGCGCCTTCATGGCGGCGACGGTCTCGGTCCCGAGACGCGCGGCCAGTTCGGATTTCGGCATCGGTCCACCTCGCTCCTGGTTGCGTCCCGCTCCCGGCGGGACGTGGTCAGCCTGCGCCGGGGGTAGGCCCGGCTTCGACGATCATCTCGCGCACCGCGGCCAGCAGCGCCAGCCCGGCCAGCGCGGCGGTCCCGGTGCGCAGGCGGTGCGGTCCGAGGCGCAGCGTGCGGCCGGCGGCGGCCAGCAGCGCCAGCTCCGCGTCCTCCCAGCCGCCCTCGGGGCCCACGCACCACACCAGCTCGTCCGCGGCCAGCAGGTCGGCGTCCGCGGCGGCCGCCGCCGCCAGCAGCGAGGCGGGACCGCAGCGGCCGTCCCCGTCGTCGCGCCAGCCCCGCGCGCGGTCGCGGGCCGCGCCGGTGAAGAAGCGGGCGCCCGGGCGCGCGGCGAGCAGGGCCGCCGGCGGCAGCGGCTCGGCGAGGTCGGGCGTCCAGCTGCGGCCGCTCTGCTTGCCCGCCGTGCGCAGCAGCGTCCGCCAGCGCTCGCGGCGGCCGTCGCCGGGCAGGACCTCGCCGCGCGCGGTCAGCAGGGGCACGATCTCGTGCGCGCCCAGCTCGACCGCCTGCTCCAGCGTGGACTCGAAGCGCTTGCCCTTGGTGACGCCGCAGGCCAGCACCAGGCGCGGGCGCGCCAGCTCGGCGTCGTCCCGCCGCGACGCGCGCACCAGGGCGCGGGCGCGGCGCCCGTCGGCGCCGACGTACTCGGCCTCGACCACCCCGGCGCGCCCGTCGACCAGCCGCAGCGCGTCGCCGGCCCTGGCGCGCATCACGTGCAGCAGGTGGTGGCTCTCCTCGGCGTCGAGGCGGACCTCGTCGCCGGGGCCGGGCAGGGGCGCGCCCGCCGGCAGCTCCAGGTGGTAGGTGTGCACGCGGCCCTCCTGTCGATCCCGCGCGGTCAGTCGACGAGCCCGCGGCCGGGCGCGGGGACGCGGGACGCGAGCCCGGCGCGCAGCGACTCGAGCCGCGACTTCTCGTCGGCGGTGATCTTCTCCGGCGTCCAGGCCAGGATCCGCACCAGCTGGTCGCCGCGGTCGCTGCGGTGCAGGCGGGGCATGCCCTTGCCGCGCAGCCGGAAGACCTTGTGGGTCTGGGTGCCGGCCGGGACCTTGAGCACCACGCGCCCGTCGAGCGTCGGCACCTCGACCTTGACGCCCAGCATGAGGTCGACCGGCGAGACGGGCACGTCGACCAGCAGGTCGTCGCCGTGGCGCTCGAAGATCTCGTCCTCGCCCACGTCGAACACCACGCGCAGGCCGCCGGGGCGGCCGCCGTGCTCGCCGGCGTCGCCGTGCCCCTGCAGGTCCATGTAGTTGCCGCGCGCGACCCCGGCGGGGATGCGCACTTCGACGGTCTCCTCGCCGCGCACGGTGCCGGTGCCGCGGCAGGCGCCGCAGGGGTCGGTCACCACGCTGCCGCGGCCGCCGCAGCGGTTGCAGGCGACCTCGGTGACCATCTGGCCGAGCAGGGTCCGCACCACCTGCCGGCGCCGGCCGGAGCCGTGGCACTCGGGGCAGTCCGACGCGCCGCTGCCGTGCGCCCCGCCGCTGCCGCTGCATTCCTTGCACGCCACCTGCTTGCGCAGCTTGACCTTCTTGTGCACGCCGTCGGCGGCCTCGCGCAGGGTGATCGCGACCTTCACCTGGAGGTCGCGGCCCTGGCTCCGCCCGGCGGCCGCCGCCCCCGCCCCCGCCGCCGAAGATGTCCCCGAAGCCGCCGAAGTTGCGCAGGAAGGACGCCAGCGCGTCGTTCATGTCCATCCCGCCCATGCCGCCGAAACCGCCGCCCTGGCCGCCGGGCTGCTCGAAGGCGGCGTGGCCGAACTGGTCGTACTGCGCCCGCTTCTGGGGATCCTTCAGCGCCTCGTAGGCCTCGGTGGCCTCGCGGAACTTCTCGGCGGCCGTGGGGTCGTCGGGGTTGCGGTCCGGGTGGTGCTTGATGGCCAGCTTGCGGTAGGCCTTCTTGACCTCGGCCTCGCCCGCGTCGCGGCCGATCCCGAGCACCTCGTAGTAGTCCCTCTTCTGGGCCATCCCGGGCGCCTTTCGTTCAGCGGGCCACCACGACGCGGCTGGGCCGCAGCACCAGGTCGCCGAGCCGGTAGCCGGTCTGGGCCACCTCCAGGACGGCGCCCGGCTCGACGCCCTCCCCCTCCATCTGCATCACGGCTTCGTGGATCCCGGGGTCGAAGGGGTCGCCCTTGGCCGTGGGGATGGGCACGAGCCCGCGGGCGCCGAGGATCTCGCGCAGCCGGCCGTGGATCAGGCCGACCCCGCTGCGGATGGCCTCGGCGTCGACGGTCGCGGCGGCGGCGGCGCCGGCCGCCCGCTCGAAGTTGTCCAGCACGTCGAGCAGGTCGCGCAGGACGTCGGCCACCGCGAAGGTCTGGGCCTCGGCGATCTCGCGCCGCGCGCGCTTGCGCACGTTGTCCAGCTCGGCGTGCGCGCGCAGCCACTTGTCCTTGTAGTCGTCGCGCTCGCGCGCGAGCTCGGCCAGCGGGTCCGGGGCCGGGGGCGCCGCCGCCTCGTCCGCCGCGGCGTCCGCGGCGATCTCCCGGTCCTCGTCGGGCGCCGGCCGTTCGTGTTCCGTCATGTCCGTCCTTCCTCTCCGCGTGGCAGCTGCTTGAGGCCCTGGATCAGGACCTGCATCCCGGCGATGGTGCGGTCGTAGGACATCCGGCGCAGGCCCAGCACCGCCAGCACGCCCCGCTGCTCGCCGAGCCGGAAGGGCGACGAGACCAGGCTGAAGGCCTGCAGCTCGCCGATCGGATTCTCCGACCCGATCCAGACCGCGATGCCGTCCTCGTTCTCCGGGCTGAGCCGCCGCAGCGCGGAGCGGATCTCGCGCGGCGACTCCAGGAACTTCACCAGCCGCTTGAGCTGGCCGGGGTCGGAGAACTCGGGCTCGTCCAGGACGTTGGCCACGCCCATCAGCTCGAGGTCGGCGGCCTCCACGTCGTCGAAGAGCGCCGCGCCGTTGCGCGCGACGTCGCGGGCGATCCGGCCGGCGTCGCTGTCGTCGACGTCGAGCGACGCGAGCACGCCGTGGCGGATCTCGTCGATGGTGCGCCCGCTGATGCGCTCGCTCAGGATGCGGGCCGCGTCGTCGAGCGCCTCGGGCGTGACGTCGAGATCCACGGCGAAGGTGCCGGTCCGCACCAGGGCGTTGTCCAGCACCAGCACCATCAGGACGCGGCGTTGCTCCTTCGGGTACAGGTCCAGCCGCCGCGCGCGCACCTCGTCCCAGGCCGGGCCCAGGATGATGCCGATGTTGTCGGTCAGGCGGCAGAGCAGCGCCGCGAGCGCCTTGACCATCGCGTGCGTGCCGTGCGAGCGCTCGAGCTCCCGGTCCACCAGGGCCCGCAGGCCGCGGCCGGCGGCGGCCTCGCCCGGCGCCGCCACCAGCAGCCGGTTCACGAACGCCCGGAAGCCGGCGTCGGTGGGCACGCGCCCCGCCGACACGTGGGGTTTCGCGAGGAAGCCGTCGCGCTCGAGGCGGCCCATGTCGCCGCGCACCGTCGCGGAGCTCACCGCGCCGCCGAGCCACCCCACCACCAGGGCGGAGCTCACCGGCTGGCCGGTGCGGCTGTAGAGCCGCACCACGGCCTCCAGCACCGTGGCGAGCCTGTCGTCCCTGCCGATCATCGGGCGTCTCCCGTCGCGCGCGTCGCGGGCGCGGCCCCACAAGTTAGTCCGAACGATTTCGGCGTGTCAACCGGACCGCTTCCCGCGAGGCCGGCGAACAGCGCCTCGACGTCGTCGATGCGCAGGCGGCCCCGCGCCGTCAGGGCCAGGCGGCCCCGCGCCCGGCGCCAGAGCCCCTCGTCCTCCCCGCGCGCCAGGACGGCCGCGTTCGCCGGCAGGTCGCGCAGCGGGGCGCCGGCGACGGTGCGCAGAGGCAGGAACATCCGCTCGAGCCGGCGGGCCGCGACGTCGAGGCGGTCGACCCGCGCCTCGGGCAGGCGCCCCCGCTCGACCTCGCCGACGTAGCGCGTCAGGTCGGCGAGGTTGGCGTAGCGGCGGTTCCCGGCGAACCCGTGGGCCCCGGGTCCCAGCCCGAGGTACGGCGCCCGCCGCCAGTAGGCGGCGTTGTGGCGCGACCGCTGGCCGGGCAGGCAGAAGTTGGAGATCTCGTACTGCCGGTAGCCGAGGCGCGCCAGGTCCTCGCAGGCGCCGAGATACAGGGCCTCGACCTCGGCGTCGCGCGGCCGGGGCGCGCGGCCGGCGGCGACGTCCGCGGCCAGGCGGGTGCCCGCGTGCAGTTCGAGGATGTAGAACGAGACATGGCCCACGCCGAGGTCGCGGGCCTCGGTGAACTCGCGCACGAGATGCTCGCGGCGGCAGCCCGGCGCCAGGATCCAGTCGGCGCTGACGCGCGGGAAGCGCGCCGCGGCCAGCCGCAGGGCGGCGCGGGCGCGGGCGGGGTCGCAGCGGCGGCCGAGCAGGCGCAGCACGTCCGCGTCGAGGCTCTGCACGCCCAGGCTGACGCGGCCGACGCCCGCCTCCCGCCACGCGGCCGCGCGTTCCTCGTCGAAGCTCTCGGGGTTCGCCTCGGCGGTCACCTCCGGCCGCGGCGAGCGGGCCAGGCGCCCCCAGGTGCCCTGCAGCAGGCGCACGAAGAGGTCGGGCTCCAGCACCGACGGCGTGCCGCCCCCGACGTAGCAGGTCAGCGCGGGCCGCCGGCCGTCGCGCAGCGTCGCGCACGCCTCGCGCCTCAGCGCGAACTCGGCGAGCACCGCCTCGACCAGGCGCCGGCGCTGCGCCGCGTCGTGGCGGTCGGTGCGGGGGAAGTGGCAGTAGGAGCACAGCGACGCGCAGAAGGGCACGTGGAGGTAGACGCCGCCGCCCGGGCGGGGCCCGGGCGGCGGTCCCTGCACGGCGGCGGCGTTCACCGGATCAGGTCGCCGATCCGGGACAGGCGCGGCAGGAAGCGCTGCGCGTCCCAGGACCAGTAGATGAAGATCGCCTTGCCCTTGACCAGGTCCAGGTCGAGCGGGCCCCAGCCCCGGCTGTCGTAGCTGTTGTCGCGGTTGTCCCCCATCATGAAGATCGTCCCCTCGGGCACCACGAACGGCGTCGCCGCGGCCGCCGCGGCGGCGTGCAGCGCGCCCATGTGGCCGCTCATCTCCATGACGGTCAGGGACCGGCGGCCGTCGACGTGGTCGCGCAGGGGGGCGAGATCGTCGGCCAGCGCGGCCGGGTCGAGCCCGAGGCCGGCGGCGGCCGCCGCCTCGACCATGCCCACGAACGCGCGCGGGGTGAGCCCCTCGGTGCGCAGCGCCTCGGCCAGGCCGTACTCGCGCCCGAAGGCGCGGCCGCCCGCGGCCGCGTCGTGCAGGGTGTGCGGCGGCTGGCGCGAGCCGGCGGGCTGCAGCTCGGTCGTGCGGCCGGGGTGGTCGAGCGCGTCCTCGTACAGCTCGCCGTTGACCCGCAGCAGGCCCTGACGCACCTCGACGCGGTCGCCGGCGACGGCGACGCAGCGCTTGATGTAGTCCTGCGTGCGGTCCTTCGGGAACTCGAAGACGATGATGTCGCCGCGGCGCGGTTCGCGCAGGGGCGGCAGCTTCAGCACGGGCAGGTCGTCCACGAGCGTCCGGTTCACCAGGGGGAGGCGGATGCGCTCGGGCGTCTTGGCGCCGTAGAGGTACTTGTTCACGAACAGGAAGTCGCCCACCAGCAGGGTGTTGACCATCGAGGGCGAGGGGATCCGGAAGGCCTGGATCACGAACTGGCGGATCACCAGCGCCACCAGCACGGCCGTGCCGATCGGCTTGACGTAGTCCGCCCACAGCCGCCGGCGGAGCCCCGGCTTCGCCGCTCCGCGCACCCGCGCCCCCTGCTGCCTGTTGCGACCGAACATCGTGGCGATCCTTCCTGGTGCCGGGCCGCGGCCCGTTTCGTGCTCGTTACGTCCGGGTCAGCGCTCGACCTTCAGCAGGGCCATGAACGCCTCCTGCGGGATCTCGACGGCCCCCACCTGCTTCATGCGTTTCTTGCCTTCCTTCTGCTTCTCCAGGAGCTTGCGCTTGCGCGAGATGTCGCCGCCGTAGCACTTGGCGGTCACGTTCTTGCGGAAGGGCTTGACGGTCGTGCGGGCCACCACGCGCGTGCCGATCGAGGCCTGGATCGCCACCTGGAACATCTGGCGCGGGATCAGCTCCTTGAGCTTGCGGCACAGCTCGAGGCCCCAGTTGTAGGCGCTGTCGCGGTGCACGATGCAGGCCAGGGCGTCGACCGGGTCGCCGTTGATCAGCAGGTCGAGCCGGATCAGGTCGCCCGGGCGGTGGGCCAGGTACTCGTAGTCGAGCGAGGCGTAGCCCTTGGTCACCGACTTCAGCTTGTCGTAGTAGTCGACCACCAGCTCGCTGAGCGGCAGGTCGAACTCGAGGGTCACCCGCTCGGTGTCGATGTACTCCATCTTGCGCTGCACGCCCCGGCGCTCCAGGGTGATCTGGATGACGCTGCCGATGAACTCCTTGGGCGTGATCACGGCGGCGCGCACGATGGGCTCGCGGATCTCCGACGTCTCGTGCGGCGGCGGCATCAGCGCCGGGTTCTCCACCAGCAGGGTGCGGCCGTCCTTGGTGTCGACCTCGTACTCCACGTTGGGCAGCGTGGCGATCAGGTTCAGGTCGTACTCGCGCTCCAGCCGCTCCTGGACGATCTCCATGTGCAGCAGGCCCAAAAATCCGCAGCGGAAGCCGAAACCCAGCGCGGCGCTCTTCTCCGGCTCCCAGGTCAGCGCGGCGTCGTTGAGCTGCAGCTTCTGCAGCGCGTCCTTGAGCTCGTTGTAGGCGTCGTTGTCCGTCGGGTAGAAGCCGCTGAAGACCATCGGCTTGGCCTCGGCGTAGCCCGCCAGGGGCTCGGCGCAGGGCCGCTCGGCGAGGGTCACGGTGTCGCCGACGCGGATGTGGCGCACGTCCTTGGCCCCGGTCGCGATGTAGCCGACCTCGCCCGCCGACAGGTGCTGGCGCGGCACGCGCTGCAGCCGGAACCAGCCGATCTCGCCGACGTCGTGGACGCGGTCCTGGCGCATCAGCTTGACCTTGTCCCCCTTGCGCAGCGTGCCCTCCATGACCCGCAGGTAGGCGACCGCGCCGACGTAGGGGTCGAACAGGGAGTCGAAGATCAGCGCCTTGACCGGCGCCTCGGGATCGCCGACCGGCGCCGGCACCTGCGCGATGATCGCCGCGAGCAGCTCGTCGATGCCCGCGCCCGACTTGGCGCTGACCATCATCACCTCGGAGCGGTGGCAGCCGATCAGGTCGCCCAGCTGGTCGGCCACGTACTCCGGGCGCGCCGCCGCCAGGTCGATCTTGTTGATGACCGGCAGGATCGTCAGCCCGTGCTCGACGGCCAGGTAGAGGTTGTTGATGGTCTGCGCCTGGACGCCCTGCACGGCGTCGACGACCAGCAGGGCCCCCTCGCAGGCGGCGAGGCTGCGCGAGACCTCGTAGTTGAAGTCGACGTGGCCCGGGGTGTCGATGAGGTTCAGGACGTAGGGCACGCCCGCGGCCGCGTAGGTCATGCGGATCGGGTGGCTCTTGATGGTGATGCCGCGCTCCTGCTCGAGGTCCATCGAGTCCAGCACCTGGGCCTTGAGGTCCTTGCCCTTGAGCGTGCCCGTGTACTCGAGCAGACGGTCGGCCAGCGTCGACTTGCCGTGGTCGATGTGGGCGATGATGCAGAAGTTGCGCGTGCGTTCCATCTCGGTCATCGTCGCATCCCGGTTCGTCGTGTCAGAACGTGGCGGTCCAGCCCAGGCGGCGGCCCCCGCCGGCCGGCCCCCGGCGGGCAGCTCGATCGGCTGGGGGAGATCGCCCGGATCCCAGTTGCTCGGGACCGGCACCGGATCGTGCTCGAACCGGTGCAGGTGGGCGCCGACGTAGGCGTCGAGCGCCATGATAAACATCGCGCCGGCCGACCACCAAGCGTTGTCGCGGGCCAGCTCGCGGTACTCCTCGGCCTGCGCCCAGTAGTAGTCCCTCACCGCGGCGTTCCCGACCGCGTCCCGCCAGTCCAGCAGGCGCTCGGCCTTGCGGTCGTACATCAGCAGGCGCGTCCAGTAGAACATCTCCGCGCCGAAGGCCAGCACCCCGCGCCAGCCGTTGTCGGCGTAGAGCTGGCCCCAGCCGGGGAACACCGGGGACATCACCGTCGCCAGCGTCGGGTTCACCGGCGAGGCGAGCCGGAACTCCCGGGCGGCGGCCGTCGCGGTCACCGCCGTCGCGGGAACCGCCGTCGCGGGAACCGCCGTCGCGGCGCTGTCGGGCGCCGCCGTCCCGGCGCGGGCGCCCGCGGGCGCGAGCGCGATCGCCAGGGCCGCGGCGGCCGGGGCGAGGAACGCGCCCGGCCTCATCGCCCTCTCCCCTCGTCCCGACGGTCCGGCGCCGCGCGGCCCGGCACGCGGACCAGCACGCCCCGCGGCAGCAGCCGCAGCGCGTGGGGCCCGGCCGGCACGCGCCCGGCCTCCCCGTCCCAGTGCGCCGCCACGGGTTCGTCGAAGCCGATGCCGGCGGCGGCGACCCGCCGCATCACGATCCGCGGATCGGCCGCGTGGGTGCCGCGCAGCCCGCGCGGCAGCAGCCGGACCAGGTCGCGCCGCGGCATGGCCGGCGCGAGGCAGAGGTCGAGCAGCCCGTCGCACGGGTCGGCCCGCGGCGTGAGCAGGAAACCGCCGCCGCAGCGCGGCCCGTTGCCGATCTCGGCCAGCATCCAGCCCCCCTCCAGCGTCGTCGCGCCGTCGCCGCCGCTCAGGTCCCAGCGCCCGTGCACGGGGCGGCAGCGCCCCAGCGGGCCCAACGTCGCCAGCGGGTAGCGCAGGCGGCCCCAGCGCCGGTCGACGGCGGCCGCCGCCAGCGCGACCTCGCCGTCGAGCAGCAGGCCGCAGGAGTTCACGAACACGCGGCCGGCGAATTCCGCGACGTCGACCGCGACCGTGCGCCCGTCGCGGACCGCGCCCGCGCCCGCGGCCGCGTCGGCGATCCCCAGCCCGCGGGCGAAGTCGTTGCCGCTGCCGGTCGGCAACACCACCAGCGTGGCGGGCGTTCCGGCCAGGCCGCGCACGGCTTCGCTGACCGTGCCGTCGCCGCCGGCGACGGCGACCCAGGGGTGGCGCTCCGCCGCCCGGGCGGCCAGCGCGGTCGCCTCGTGGGCCGCGGCGGTGACCAGGATCTCGGGCTCGACGCCCGCCGCGCGCAGCAGGGCCGCCGCGGCGGCCGGGGCGAGGCGCCCCCGGCGCGGGCCGGCGACGGGGTTGAGGATCAGCGCCGCCGTCTCCATGCCTGCTCCGTGGGCCGCGCGGGCAGGCGCGAAAAACGCGGCTCGCGCCGCGTCGCACGCCCGGTGGCCGGTCTGGCGGGAATGTGTGGGAATCGAACCCACCTCGGACGGTTCAACGCGCCCGACACAGGGATTTGAAGTCCCGGGAAGCCACCAGGCTCCATCCACTCCCGTGCATGACCGTCAGGATACACCAGAGTCCCGGCCGGACCCACCGGAAATCAGCGCGCCGCCGCGATCATCTCCACCTCGACCAGCGCGCCGACCGGCAGGGCGGCGACCCCGACGGCGGAACGGGCGGGGTAGTCGGCGGTGAAGAACTCCCGGTAGACCTCGTTGAAGGCCGCGAAGTCGCCCATGTCCGCCAGGAACACGGTGACCTTCACGACGTCGGCCAGCGTGGCGCCGCCGGCCTCGACCACGGCCCGCGCGTTGTCCAGGGCGCGGCGCGCCTGCTCGACCACGCCGCCGGGAACGAACTTGCCCGTGGCGGGGTCGAGGCCGATCTGGCCGGCCGTGAAGACGAGCCCGGCGGCGGCGACCCCCTGGCTGTAGGGACCGACGGCGGCCGGGGCCTGGGGCGTTGCGAGCACCTTGCGGGACATGGCGGATCCTCCTTCGGCGTCACTCGACGGTGACGCTCTTGGCGAGGTTGCGCGGCTGATCGACGTTGCAGCCGCGCAGGACGGCGATGTGGTAGGCCAGCAGCTGCAGGGGCACGACGGCCAGCAGCGGCGACAGGATCTCCGAGGAGGCGGGGATGCGGATGACGTGGTCGCTCATCGCGGCGATCTCCTCCTCGTCCTCGGTCACGATGCTGATCACCTTGCCCGAGCGCGCCTTCACCTCCTGCACGTTGCCCTTGATCTTCTGGTAGCTGCCGTCGCGGGTGCAGATCACGACCACGGGCATGTCGGGGTCGATCAGCGCGATGGGACCGTGCTTCATCTCGGCCGCGGGGTAGCCCTCGGCGTGGATGTAGCTGATCTCCTTCAGCTTCAGGGCGCCCTCGAGCGCGATCGGGTAGTTGTAGCCGCGGCCGAGGTACAGGAAGTTGCTGTGGTTCTTGTAGACGTCGGCGATCGCGCGGATCTCCGCGTCGCGGGCCAGGATCTGCCGGATCTTCTCCGGCACGCGCTGCAGCTCCTGCAGCAGGCGCATCCCCCGCTCGCTGGAGATCGAGTGGCGGCGCCCGAGCATGATCGTCAGCAGCACCAGGATCGTCACCTGGCTGGTGAAGGCCTTGGTCGAGGCGACGCCGATCTCGGGGCCGGCGTGGATGTAGATGCCGCCGTCGGTCTCCCGCGCGATCGTCGAGCCCACGACGTTGGTGATGCCCAGCACCTTGGCGCCGCGCCGCTTGGCCTCGCGCATGGCCTCGAGCGTGTCGATGGTCTCGCCGCTCTGGCTGATCGTCAGGCAGAGGGTGCCGGGCTCGATCACCGGCGAGCGGTAGCGGAACTCCGAGGCGTACTCCACCTCCACCGGGATGCCGGCGTACTCCTCGATGAGGTACTCGCCGAGCAGGCCGGCGTGGAAGCTGGTGCCGCAGGCCAGGATGATGATGCGCCGGACGTTGCGCAGCTCCCAGTCCGTGAGCCGCAGGCCGGACAGCTTGACGTCGCCGGTCTCGGGCAGGATGCGCCCGCGGAAGGCGTCGACGATGGTCTCCGGCTGCTCGTGGATCTCCTTGAGCATGAAGTGCGGGTAGCCGCCCTTCTGGATGCGGTCGAGGTCCCAGGTGATCTCCTGGATCTCCTTGGTCAGCAGCTCGTTGCGGATGCCCAGGACGCGGACGTCGTGGGGGGTCAGCACCGCGAGCTCGCCGTCGTCGAGGTAGATGACCTGGCGCGTCTCGCCCAGGATCGCCGCCACGTCGCTGGCCAGGTAGTTGGTCCCCTGCCCCACGCCCACGACCAGCGGCGAGCCCTTGCGCGCGCCGACGATCTTGCCCGGCTCGTCGGCGTGCATCACCGCGATGCCGTAGGTCCCCTCGGCGAGCGACAGGGCCTTCTGGACCGCTTCCTCGAGATTGCCGTGGTAGTGGTGGGAGATCAGGTGGGCCAGGACCTCGGTGTCGGTCTCCGACTTGAAGGTGTGGCCCTGCTTCACCAGCTGGGTCTTGAGCACCGTGTAGTTCTCGATGATGCCGTTGTGCACCAGCGCCAGGCTGCCGTCGTCGTCCTGGTGCGGGTGGGCGTTGATGCGGTTGGGCGCGCCGTGCGTCGCCCAGCGCGTGTGGGCGATGCCGCACGTGCCGCTGAGGTCGTGGTGGGCCGCCTCGGCCTCGAGGGCCTTGATCTTGCCCTCCTGCTTCACGACTTTCAGGCCCTGGTTGATCACCGCGATGCCCGCGCTGTCGTAGCCGCGGTACTCGAGCCGCTTGAGGCCCTCGATCAGGATGGGCGCGACCTGCTTGTCTCCCGTGATGCCGACGATCCCGCACATGGCTGCTCCTTCGCCTTCAGATCCGCTCGCAGAGGGCGCGGGCGCGGGCCACGAGGTCCCGTGCCTGCGCCTCGTCGGCGGCCTCCGCGATCACGCGGACGATGGGTTCGGTGTTCGACGGACGCATGTGCACCCAGCCGGCGGGTCCCGACCAGCGCAGGCCGTCGCGATCATCGATCGCGCCCGCGCCCAGCGCAAGCTCAAGTCCCGCTTTGATGTCATCGGCCGCGAACGGCCTATCTTGATCGAACTTGTCCTTGATCATGGCCACCGGGGGGTAGCTCCCGACCAGCTCGGCCAGGGACAGGCCCGTGTCGGCCAGGTGCTGCAGGACCATGGCGATCCCGACCAGGGCGTCCCGCCCCGGGTGCAGCGCCGGGTAGATGACCCCGCCGTTGCCCTCCCCGCCCACGACCGCGCCCTCGCGCAGCATGGCCTCGACCACGTTGGCCTCGCCGACGGGCGTGCGGGTCACGCCGACGCCGTGGCGGGCGGCCACGACCTCGACCAGGGAGGTGGTCGAGAGGTTGATGGCGACCGGCCCGGGTTCGCGCCCGAGCAGGAAGTCGGCCGCGACGGCCAGCGTGAGCTCCTCGTTCAGCACGCGGCCCGACGCGTCGGCCAGCACCAGCCGGTCGACGTCCGGATCGACGGCGAAGCCGAGGTCGGCGCCCTCGCGGCGGACGGCCGCGCTCAGGTCGGCCAGGTTCGCGGGCGTGGGCTCGGCCGGGTGCGGGAACAGGCCCGACAGGCCGCAGTGCAGGGGCACGCAGCGCACGCCCAGCGCCGCGAGCAGTTCCGGCACCAGCTCGCCGCCGGCGCCTTCCACGGCGTCGACGACGGCCGTGAAGCCGCGCGCGGCGATCGCCCGGGTGTCCAGCCAGGGCAGGGCCAGCAGGGCGGCGATGTGCCGGGCGTCGGCGCCGTCGCGGCGCGCGATCCCGCCGAGGCGGTCCCAGGCGACGTGGCCCGCGCCGGTGTCCAGCAGCGTCCGCAGGGCCGCGTTGGCGTCGGCGCCCAGGAACAGCCCCCGCCCGTCGAGCAGCTTGAGCGCGTTCCACGGCTGCGGGTTGTGGCTCGCGGTGATGATCACGCCGCCGACGGCGTCGCTCTCCTGGACTTCCATCTCGGTGGTGGGCGTCGAGGCCACGCCGATGTCGACGACGTCGTGGCCGGTCGAGCGCAGGGCCGCCGAGATCGCGTCCAGCAGGACGGGACCCGAGGGGCGGGTGTCGCGACCGATCACGACCGGGCCCGGCGGCAGCCAGGCGCCGAAGGCGGCGGCCCAGCGGGCGGCGACGACGGCGTCGAGCCCGTCGCCGATGATGCCCCGGATCCCCGAAACGCTGATGCGCAGGGCCAACGCGGTCTCCTTCGTCGGTCGTGGGCACAAGGCCGGCGGAGCCGGCCTGGCAAGGCGGCGGGTCGGGCTGCGCAGGGCGGTGGAGCCGATGTGGGGACTCGAACCCCAGACCTGCTCATTACGAGTGAGCTGCTCTACCAGCTGAGCTACATCGGCTCGAACGTCGGACGAGAAGTGGTGCCTGGGGGCGGAGTTGAACCACCGACACCATGATTTTCAGTCATGTGCTCTACCAACTGAGCTACCCAGGCACACGAAACGAGGGACCGCCGCCCTGCGGCGACGGTCCGGGAAGTAAACACTCCCGTGCGACCCCTGTCAAGCCGTCCACCGGCATTATTCCGATCGCCATGATACACCCGACCCCGCCGCGGAGCCAACCCCGGCCCGCCCGGTCTCAGCCGCGGTAGCCGCGGGGGTGCCGGCGGTGCCAGTCCCAGGCGTCCCGCAGGATCGTCGGCAGGTCGCTGCGGCACGGGCGCCAGCCCAGGTCGCGCCGGGCGCGCGCGTTGCCCGCGACCAGCCGCGCCGGGTCGCCGGGGCGCCGGGGCTCGATCCGCGGCTCGACGGGAAGGCCGGTCGCCGCCGCGGCCGCCGCCAGGATCTCCCGCACCGAGGCCCCCGTCTCGCTGCCGAGGTTGTAGACGCTCAGCCCCGGCCGCGCGTCCGCCTCCAGGGCCAGGGCGTGGGCCTCGGCCAGGTCGGCGACGTGGACGTAGTCGCGGATGCAGGTGCCGTCGGGCGTCGGGTAGTCGTCGCCGAAGACGGCGAAGCCGGCGGCCGGGTCCAGCAGCGAGCGCAGCAGGCGCGGGATCAGGTGCGTCTCGGGCTCGTGGTCCTCCCCGAGCTCCGGCGTCGCGCCGCAAGCGTTGAAGTAGCGCAGCGCCACGGCCGGGAAGCCCGCGGCCGCCGCCGTGTCGGCCAGCGCCCACTCGATCGCCAGCTTGGTGTGGCCGTACGGGTTGACCGGACGGGTCGGCGCGTGCTCGGTGATCGGCATCTCGTCCGGCTCGCCGTAGACGGCGGCCGTCGAGGAGAAGACGAAGCGCCGGACGCCCGCGCGCGCGGCGGCGTCGAGCAGGTTGACGCTGCCGCCGACGTTGTTGCGGTAGTACTTCAGCGGGCGGACCGCCGACTCGCCCACCAGGCTGAAGGCCGCGAAGTGCAGCACCGCGTCCACGGGCGCGGCCAGCACCCGGTCCACGAAGCCCGCGTCCAGGAGCGAGCCCTCGTGCAGGGGGACCCCCGGCGGCAGCGCCTCGCGGTGCCCCGTGCTGAAGTCGTCGAGGATCTCGACCTCGTGGCCCCGCGCCAGCAGGACCCGGGTGGTGACGCTGCCGATGTAGCCGGCGCCGCCGGTGACCAGCACCTTCATCGTTCCTCCTTCGCCGGGGTGCCGGGGCGCCGGCGGGCGCGGCCCGCGCCGCGCGCCGCGAGGTAGCGCCCCGTGACCGACTCCTTGCAGGCCGCGACCTCGGCCGGCGTGCCCGCGGCGACCACGGAGCCCCCGGCGTCCCCGCCGCCGGGCCCCAGGTCGATGATCCAGTCCGCCTGCTCGATCAGGTCCAGGTTGTGCTCGATGACCACGACGGACTGCCCCTGGGCGACCAGCTCGTGCAGGACGCGCAGCAGGTCCGCCACGTCGTGGATGTGCAGGCCCGTGGTCGGCTCGTCCAGCAGGTAGAGGTTGTGCTTGCCCGAGGGCGCCGACAGCTCGCGCGCGATCTTCAGGCGCTGGCTCTCGCCCCCCGAGAGCGTCGTGGCGGACTGCCCCAGGGTGAGGTAGCCCAGGCCGACCTTCTTGAGGATCCAGAGCTTGTCGCGCAGGGCGTTCTCGCCGCGGAAGAAGGCCAGGGCCTCCTCGACGGTCATCGCCAGCACCTCGGCGATGGTCCGGCCCTGGCAGCGCACCTCGAGCGTGGCGGGGTTGAAGCGGCTGCCGCCGCACACCTCGCAGGGCACGCTGATGTCGGCCATGAAGTGCATCTCGACGCGGTGCTCGCCGAGGCCCTGGCACTCCGGGCAGCGCCCGCCGGCGGTGTTGAAGCTGAAGCGGCCGGGCGGGAAGCCGCGCGCGCGCGCGTCGGGGGTCGCGGCGAAGAGGTCGCGGATGGGCGCGAGCACGCCCAGGTACGTGGCCGGGTTGGAGCGGCTGGACTTGCCGATCGGGGACTGGTCCACCAGCACGACCTGGTCGATCCAGTGCGCGCCCTGGAAGCCGGTGAAGGGGCGCGCGCGCTCCTTGCCGCCGGCCTCCTTGCCGGTCAGCCCGTCGTGGAGGCAGGCGCCCATCAGCGTGCTCTTGCCCGAGCCCGAGACGCCGGTCAGGCAGACCAGGCGCTGCAGGGGGATCGCGACGTCGAGGTTGCGCAGGTTGTGCCGGCGCGCGCCGCGGACGGTCAGCTGGCGCCGCGACTCCTCGCGCTTGGGCGCGAGCTTCGGCAGCGCCCGCTCGCCGCGCAGGTACTCGGCGGTCAGCGTCGCGCCCGAGGCCAGCAGGTCGGCGAGCGGCCCCTGGAAGACGACCTCGCCGCCGTGGCTGCCCGCCCCCGGCCCCAGCTCGACGAAATACTCCGCCGCGCGCAGCACCGCGAGGTCGTGCTCCACGACGACGACCGTGTTGCCGCCCTCGACCAGGTCGCGCAGCGTGCCGATCAGGCGCTCGACGTCGGCGGCGTGCAGGCCCGCGGTGGGCTCGTCCAGGACGTAGAGCGTGTCGGTCAGGCGCGAGCCCAGCGCGTTGGCCAGGTGGATGCGCTGCGCCTCCCCGCCGGACAGCGAGCGCGTGAGCCGGTCCAGGGTCAGGTAGTCGAGCCCGACCCGGTTCAGGAAGCGCAGCCGGTTGCGCACCTCGTCCAGCACGTCGCCCGCGGCGGCGACGTCGGCGCGGGAGAGCCGCAGGCCCTCCATCCGCTGCAGGGCCTCCCCCAGCGACAGCCGGCCCAGGGAGCCGATGTCCAGCTGCCCGATGCGCACCGCCAGCGCCTCGCCGCGCAGGCGCGAGCCGCCGCAGGCCCGGCAGAGCGAGTCCCCCATGAAGCGGCGGGTGAAGAAGCGGTGGTGGCCCTTCTTCATCTCGCGCCGCATCTCCTCCAGGAACGGCAGGATCCCCGTGTAGGCGGCCTCCTGCGTCTCGAGCACCTCGCGCTGCTGGGCGCGGGTCAGCTTGCGCCAGGGCGCGTCGGCGGGGATGCCGCGGCGGCGGGCGAAGCGGATCAGCGCGGCGTGGGCGCGGGCGAAGGCCGGCGTGCGCCAGGGCCGCACCGCGCCGTCGAGCAGGGACAGGGTGTCGTCCGGGACGATCTTCTCCTCGTCGAACTCCAGGCGATTGCCGAACCCGTTGCAGGCGGGGCAGGCGCCCTGGGGGGAGTTGAAGGAGAACAGGTGCGGCGTGGGCGCGGGGAACTCGCGGCGGCAGCCGTTGCAGACCAGGCGCGACGAGTAGGCGCGGCGCTCGTCGCCGCAGCGCACCGCGACCCAGCCGCCGCCCTGGCGCAGGGCCAGCTCGACGGCCTCGGCGAAGCGCGACTTCTGCCCCGCCGCCAGGGTCACGGCGTCCACCACGACGTCGACGACGTCGCCCGCCCGCGGCCGCGGCGCGCCGGGCTCGGCGGCCTCGTCCAGCCGCACCAGCGTCCCGCCGACCACGGCGCGCCGGTAGCCCTGCGCCAGCAGGGGCTCGGCCCAGCCGCTGCGCGAGCTGTCGCTGCTGATCTCCTGGGGATAGGCCACCAGCGCCGTCGCCTCCGCCCCCCACGCCTTGACCGTCTCGCGCCAGACCGTGGCCGGGGTCTCGGGCACGACCGCCTCGCGGCAGTCCGGGCAGACGATCCGCCCGACGCGCGCGAAGAGCACGCGCAGGTAGTCGTTGATCTCGGTGACGGTGCCCACGGTGCTGCGCCCGCTGCGGGCCGCGTTGCGCTGCTCGATGGCGATGGCCGGGCTGATGCCGTCGATCCAGTCGACGTCGGGCTTGGGCATGCGCTCCAGGAACTGGCGCGCGTAGGTCGACAGGGACTCGACGTAGGTGCGCTGCCCCTCGGCGTAGAGGGTGTCGAAGACCAGCGAGGACTTGCCCGATCCGGACACGCCGGAAACCGCCGTCAGGCGGCCGCGCGGCAGGTCGACGTCGCATCCCTTGAGGTTGTGCTGGCGGGCGCCGCGGATGCGGATGGTCTCGATCAACGTGCCTCCTGGCCCCCGGCGGCGAGAGGCCGGCGGGACCGTCCATGGTATCCGTTCTTTCGCATTCCGCACAAGGGATTTACACTGGGCGTCGCCGGCGGGCGGCCGCCGCGCCGCCCCTTGCCACCCACGCCGAGGAAGCGCCATGCCCCTGCCCCGCACCGAACAGCTGCTGGCCACGATCCACGTCCTGCGCGCCCCGGACGGCTGTCCCTGGGACCGCAAGCAGACCCTCGCCACCGCCGCGCACCACCTGCACGACGAGTCGGCCGAGCTGCTCGAGGCCGCCCTCGGCGGCGACCTCGAGCACGTCCAGGAGGAGCTCGGCGACCTGCTGTTCATGGTCTGCTTCGTGGCCGAGATCCTCGGCGAGACGACCCGCACCGGCTTCGACGACGTCGCCGCCCTGGCCGACGCCAAGCTGGTGCGGCGCCACCCCCACGTCTTCGGCGGCCTGGCGGCCGGCGACGCCGGGGAGAGCCAGCAGCGCTGGAACGAGGTCAAGGCCCAGGAGAAGCGCGCCAAGGGCCTGGACCCGGACCGCGAGTCGCTGCTGAAGGACCTGCCGGCCGCCGCGGCGCCGCTGCACCAGGCCCACCGCTACCAGAAGGACGCGGCCCAGGTCGGGTTCGACTGGCCGGATCTGGAAGGTGTGCGGGAGAAGATCCGCGAGGAGCTGGCCGAGCTCGACGAGGCCGTCGCGGGCGGCGATGCGGCGGCCGTCGAGCACGAGGTCGGCGACCTGCTGTTCTCCGTGGCCAACCTCGCCCGCAAGCTCGACGTCGCCCCGGACGTGGCGCTGCGGCGGGCCAACGCCCGCTTCCGCTCCCGCTTCCAGGCCGTCGAGGCCGCGTTCGGCGGCGACCGCGACCGCCTGGCCGCCGCCTCCCTCGCGGAACTCGAAGCCGCCTGGCAGGCCGCCAAGGCCGCCGAGCGCGGCGCGGTCTAGCCCGCGCCGCCCGCCGGCGGCGCCGCGGCGGGCTCGTCCGGGCAGCCGTCGTCGTCGCGGTCCCCGTCGTAGTCCTCGGGCTGGTCGGGGCAGGCGTCGCGCACGTCGGGAATCCCGTCGAGATCGTTGTCCGGGTCGGGGCAGCCGTCCCCGTCCTCGAAACCGTCCAGATCTTCCGCCTCGTCGGGGCAGCGGTCGTCTTCGTCGGCGATCCCGTCCCCGTCGCGATCCGGCATCGTGTCGGGGCAGCCGTCGTCGTCGCGGTAGCCGTCGAAGTTCTCCGCTTCGCAGGGGCACGCGTCGTCACCGTCGAGGATCCCGTCGCCGTCGTTGTCCGGGTCGGGGGCGCCGTCCTGGTCGCGCCAGCCGTCGCGGTCCTCGGGAAAGTCCGGGGCCAGGTCCGACGCGTCCGGCACGCCGTCCTCGTCGTTGTCCGGGTCCGGGCAGCCGTCGTCGTCGCGGAAGCCGTCGCGGTCCTCGGCAGCGTCCGGGCAGAGGTCCAGGCGGTCGGTGATGCCGTCGCGGTCGCGGTCCGACCCGCCGACGGCGAAGCCCCGGCTGACCCCCACCGCCACCGTCCAGTCGGGCACCGCGGCGACGAACGGCGTGGCCAGGTCCTCGCGGGACAGGGGCACTTCGTAGGCGACGTCCAGCGCCCAGCCGTCCTCCGCGCCCCAGCGCACCCCGGCGGTCAGGGAGCGGAACGCCTCGCGCGCCGCGATCGCGGCCGAGGCGGGGTAGGATTCCGCGGCGAAGGTCACGTGCAGCACGGCGAGCGATTTGCGCACGTCGACGCCCGCGTGCCACAGCCAGGGATCGTTGCCGGCGCCGCCGGCGGCCGCGGGGTAGGTCAGCGGCCAGGGCTCGTAGCGGCCGCCGGCGGCGGCGCCCCGCCCCTCGTCGCGCGGCGTCCAGCGCCGGCCCGCCCCCGCGTGCAGGCGCACCTCGGGCACCTGCGCGTCCCGCCAGAAACCCTGCGTCCAGGCCAGGCCCGCGTAGGGCGCGGCCGCGCCGTCGCCCAGACCGCTCGCGCGCGATCCCAGCGGCAGGGTCGTGCGCAGGTCGAGCGCCAGGCCGCCGCCGCGCCAGGGCCGCGGCAGGCCCAGGACCAGCCCGGCCTCGCCGTCGGCGAGCCCCGAGGCGGACGCGGGCAGGTCGCTCCCGCCGCCGGACCAGGAGCGCCAGGGGGTCGCGGCCCACGCGCGCAGCCACGGCCGCCAGCCGTATTCCACGTCGGTGCGCCAGCTGGCGTGGTCGACGTAGTAGCGCGCCTCGGCGGGCCCCGCCTGCACCGACCAGCGTTCGTGCCCCACGCCGATCAGCAGCACCCCGTCGGGGGGCAGCAGCCCCTCGACGAGATGGCCGAGCCGCACGGAGCGCTCCTGGTTGCGCCGCAGCTGCTCGGCGGCGCCGTCGCCCGGGCCGAGCAGCGCGGCCGCGGCCAGCGCGGCCGCGATCAGGCGGGCGGACGGGGCGATCCTCACGCCGTCTCTCCGGGATCGCCCGCGGCCGGTCCTGCCGGCGCCGGCTCCTCCGCAGGGGGCTCGGCGGCGGCGGGCGCGTCCGTCCCTCCGCCTTCCCCGCGGTCCTTCTTCAGCTCGTCCATGAAGTTGAGCTTCAGGTCCATGGCGGCGCGCGACAGCAGGGCGGCCACCTCGGGGTGGGCGTTGCCCTTCGTCTTGGCCTTCAGCATGTCCAGCAGGTCGATCGACAGCCGGGCCCCCTCGAGGTCGCGCCGCATCTGCCCGGACTGGGGGTCGGCGATCTTGCCGAGCTGCACCAGGGCGCCGGTCTGCAGGTTGAGCGCCAGCATCATCAGCGCCTGGTCGTGCTTGTCGAATTCCGGCGTCGTCGTCTCGCTCACGTTCCTCCTCCTTCGTTCGCTCCGGTCGGCCGTCAGACGGCGGCCCGGTCCGCGTCGTCGTCGAACTCGTCCGCGATGCTGCCGACCAGGACCTCCAGCAGGTCCTCCAACGTGACCATGCCCAGGGGGTTCCCGCCGGCGTCCACCACCACGGCCATCTGCTGGCGCTGCCAGCGCATCTCCTCGAACAGCCCCCAGGGCGACATCGCGCGGTCCACGCGCGGGCAGGTGCGCAGCAGCGCGTCCGGGATCCGCCGCCAGTCCTGCTGCATCGCCGGAGACAGCAGCAGGTCGCGCACCAGCACCCAGCCGTGCACCTCGCGCGTGTCCTCGCCCAGCACCGGCAGGCGGCTGTAGCCCGAGGCGGCCGCCAGCCGGCGGCAGGTCGCGGGGTCCGCCGCGCGGGGCAGGCTGTCGACCCGCGCCCACGGCGTCATCACCGCGTCGAGGTTCAGGTCCGAGAGGGCCAGGCAGCGGGCCAGCAGCTCGGTGAAGCGCCCGTCCTGGGCGGCCGCCGGGTGGGCGGCGATCAGGTGGTGCATCGCCTCGCGCCCGATGACGGCGCCCTCGGCGCGCCGGCCGCGGCCCGGCAGCAGGCGGTCCAGCAGCGAGGAATAGGCCAGCAGCACCCAGCGCGCGGGAGCGAGCAGCAGCATGACCGCGCGCAGGGGGCGGACCGACGCGAGGCTCAGGCGCTCGGGAAATTCCCGGTAGACCACCTTCGGGATGATCTCGCCGAAGACGATCACCAGCACGGCGGCGATGGCCGCCGCCGCGAACTCCCCGCGGTTCCCGTAGCGGGTCGCGAGCGCGGCCGTCAGCACGGCGCTGAAGCCGACGTTCGCCAGGTTCGTGCCGATCAGGCAGGTCAGCACCGGGTCCTCGATGCGGGCCAGCAGCCGGCGCAGCGCCGCCGCGCTCGGGTGCGGCTGGCGGCGCAGCAGCGTGCGCAGGCGGATGCGGCTGATGCTCATCAAGCCCGTCTCGGCGCCCGAGAAGAAGGCCGAGGCCAGCAGGCAGAGCGCGAGCACCGCCAGAGCCGCCGCCGGTGACAGGGCGCCGCTCACGGTCGGACCTCCGGGGACGGCCGCGGCAGCCGCTGCAGGCGCAGCTTCGTGACGCGCAGCCCTTCCATCTCCAGGACCGTGCAGCGGTAGCGGTCCCAGACGACGCGGTCGCCGCGGGCGGGGATGCGCCCCAGCTTCGCCATGACGAAACCGGCCAGGGTGACGTAGTCGTGCGATGGTTCGAGCTGGGCGCCGCAGGTCTCGCGCACCTGGCGCAGGTCCGTCCCGCCGGCGACGATCCAGTTGCTGTCGCCCACGGCCAGGATCTCGGGATCCCCGGGGTCCGACTCGTCGTGCCAGGGACCGGTCAGCGCCTCGAGGCAGTCCTCGAGCGTGACCAGGCCCGCGAAATCGCCGTGCTCGTCGAGCACGAACGCCATGTGGCCGCCCGCGAGGCGCAGCTCGTGCAGGAGCACCGAGACGGATTTCGACTCGGGGACGAACACAGGATCGTGGAGCTCCGCGGCGTCGAGGTCCGCGCCCTCGGGCCGGCCGAGCAGGTCCTTCAGGTGCAGCACGCCCAGCGGCAGGTTGCGGCCGGGTTCGACGACGGGATAGCGGTTGCGGCCGGCCGCGCGGGCGACCGCCAGGACGTCGGCCCAGGCCATCCCGATCTCCAGCGACACGACGTCCGGGCGCGGCCGCATGATCTCGCGCACCTCCAGGCCGTCGAGCATCAGCAGACGGGAGACGAAGCGCCCCTCGGTGTCGGTGAGCGAGGCGTCGTGGACGGCCATGTCCACGGCGGTGACCAGTTCCGGCACGGTCAGCGGGCGGCTGCCGGTGCGCTCGAAGGGCAGGCGCGCCAGCGCGTGCCGCGTGATGAAACCGTTGAGATCGAGCACGGGGCGGATCACGGCCAGCCAGACGCGCAGCGGCGCCTGCATCAGGCGCGCCAGGGGCGCGCCCAGGCGCAGGGCGATCAGCTTGGGAGTGATCTCCCCGACCAGCAGCAACAGCACCGTCAGCGCCGGCACGGCGATCGCCAGCCCCCGCGGGCCGAACCGCGACATCAGCAGCGACGTGCCCAGGACGCTCGCCCCGATGTTGACCAGCAGGTTGCCGATCAGCAGCGCCGCGAGCAGGCGCGGCGGGTCGGCGAGCAGGCGCAGGACGTGCCGGTCCGCCGGCGCCGCGCTGCGCCGCAGGCGCGCCAGGTCCCCGTCCTGCAGCGAGAACAGGGCCGTCTCGGTGCCCGAGAAGAGGGCCGAGAGCAGCAGCAGGGCGGCCAGTAGGGCGACGTCGGACAAGGGATCCTCCAGGCGGTCGGCGGTCGCGGGAGCATAGCCGCTCGCTTGACACCCTGCAAGCGCGTCACTAGGGTCTTGTGCCATCAGGCTCTGCGTTCCCGGCGCCCGAGGCCGGGGCGACCCGCCGCGAAAGGAACCCGTGGAGCGCACCCTCGTCATCCGCTTCGGCGCCCTGGGCGACCTCTGCCTGTGCGGCTGGTTCCTCGCCGGGCTCGCCGACGCCGGCGGCCCGCCCGCGACCCTGGTGACCAAGGCCCGTTTCGCCCCGCTGGCCTCCCGCTTCGCCGGCGTGGACGAGGTGATCGCCCTGGAAGGCGCCGGGTGGCGCGATCTGGCCCGCCTCGCGCGCCGCCTGCGCGGCCGCCGCGGGGACGTCTGGCTGGACGCCCACGCCGTGCTGCGCAGCCGCGCGCTGCCGCTGCTGGCGGGGCGCCGCGCCCGCGCCCGCCTGCGCAAGGGCACGCTGCAGCGCCTGGCGCTGATCGGCTCGCGCCGCTCGGCCTGGCCCGGGGCGGCCGGCGCCGCGCCGCCCTCGCTGCTGGACCGCTACTGTGCGCTGGCCCCGGCCGTCGGCCTCGCGGCCGACGTCGTGCGCGCCGCGGCGCGCCCGCCCCTGCAAGGCGTCCACGCACCCGGGACGTCGCCCCGCCTGGTCCTGGCGCCCGGTGCACGCTGGGCGACCAAGCGCTGGCCCGAGGCCCACGCCGCCGCCCTGGTGGACCTGATGGCCGGCGCGCTGCCCCACGCCCTGACGGTCCTGCTCGGCCCCGACGAAGCCGCCTGGTACGACGGCGGTCCGCTGGCCGCGGCGGTCGCCCGCCACCCCGACGCGCGCGTGCTGCGGGACCGCCCCCTGCCCGAGATCGCCGCGGAACTGGCCGCCAGCCGCGCCGCCGTGGTGAACGACAGCGGCCTGCTGCACCTGGCCGAGGCCGTGGGCACGCCCGTGGTCGCCCTGTTCGGCCCGACCGTGCGCGCCTTCGGCTACGCGCCGCTGCTGCCGCGCAGCGTGCTGCTGGAGCGCGACCTGGACTGCCGGCCCTGCTCGCGCACCGGCGCGCGCCCCTGCCACCGCGGCGACCTGGCCTGCCTGCAGGACATCCCGCCCGCCACGGTCCTGGACGCGCTGCGCGCGCTGCTCGACCGCGGAGCCGCAACGTGAGCCGCGCCGCCGCGATCTGGTGCGCCTACCGGGCGGCGGTGCGCCTGGCGCTGCCGCTGCTGCCGGCGGCCGCGGCGCTCTCGCCGAAGCTGGACCGCGGCCTGGCCGGTCGCCGGGGACTGCTGCCCCGCCTGCAGGCCGCGGCGCCCCTGGTCCGCGGCGGCATCTGGCTGCACGCCACCTCGGTCGGCGAGTACGAGCAGGCGCGCCCCATCCTGCGCCGACTGCGGGAACTGGGCGTGGGCCCGCTGGCCGTGACCCACTTCTCGCCGTCGGGCCGCGAGTACGCCGCGACGCACCCCGAGGCCGATTACCACGACTACCTGCCCCTGGACCGGGCGGCCGACATGCGGGAGCTGCTGTCGGCCTGGCGGCCGCGGGCGCTGGTCTTCGTCAAGTACGACTGCTGGCCGAACCTCGTGGCCGCGGCCGGCGACGCCGGCGTGCCGGTCCTGCTGCTGTCGGGCGCGCTGCCGCCCGGCTCGCTGCGGCGCCACCCGCTGCTGCGGCCCTTCTACCGCGATCTCTTCGACCGCTTCGCGCGGATCGGCGTCGGCTCGCCGGCCGACCGGGACCGCTTCGTCGGAGAGCTGGGCGTGCGCGCGCCCGTCGCGGTCAGCGGCGACACCCGCGCCGAGCAGGTCCTGCTGCGCTACGACGCGGCGGCGGCGGACGCCCTGCCGGCCCGGCTGGCGGCCTGGGGAGAGCAGCGGCTGGTCCTGGGCAGCACCTGGCCGCCGGACGAGGCCCTGTGGTGGCCCGTCCTGCCGGAGCTGCTGGGCGAGCGCCCCGGCCTGCGCGTCGTGCTGGTCCCCCACGAGCCCACGGCCGCGCGCGTCGCGGACCTGCTGGCCGCCGCGGCGCGGCGCGGCGTGGCGGCGACGGCGCTGTCCGGCTGGGTCGAAGGCGGGGAACCCGCGCGCGACGTCCGCCTGCTGGTGGTCGATCGCGTGGGCGCGCTGGCGGGGATCTACCGGGCCGCCACCGCGGCGTACGTCGGCGGCAGCTTCACGACCGGCGTGCACAGCACGCTCGAGCCGGCGGCGGCGGCCGTGCCGGTGGGCTTCGGCCCGCGCATCGCCAACGCGGAAGAGGCCGTGGCCCTGACGGAGCTGGGCGCCGGCACGGTCCTGCGCGACCCCGCCGGCGCCGCGGCCTGGCTGCGCCGGCAGCTCGACGATCCCGGCGCCCGCCGTCGCGCCGGCGAAGCCGCGCGCGGCGTGGTCGAGGCGCAGCGGGGCGCGGCGGCGCGCAGCGTCGACCTGCTGCTCGCGGCGCTGGGCGAGCGTCACTCGTAGGGGATGGGATCGGTCGCGCCCGCGCGGGCGAACCCCCGCAGCCGCAGCTGGCAGCTCTCGCAGCGGCCGCAGGCGCGCTCCTGCGAGACGTAGCACGACCAGGTCAGGTGCAGCGGCGCGCCGAGCTCCAGGCCGCGCCGGACGATCGCCGCCTTGTCCAGGTGGATCAGGGGCGTCAGGATCTCCAGGCGGGTCTGCGGTCGCGTGCCGGCGTCGATGGCCGCCGCGAAGGCCCGGTAGAAGGCCTCGGTGCAGTCGGGGTAGCCGCTGCCGTCCTCCTGCACCGCGCCGATGACCAGGGCCCGGGCCCCGATCACCTCCGCCCACGACGCGGCGATGGCCAGCAGGTTGCCGTTGCGGAAGGGCACGTAGGTCGACGGCACGCCGCCGCCGGCGACGGGCAGCCCCGACTCGACCGGCAGCGCGGCGTCGATCAGGCTCGTCCCCCCGATCGCCTTCAGATGGGACACGTCCACCACGAGGCGGCGCGCGATCCCGTAGTGGTCGGCGATCGCGTCGAAGGCGGCGCGCTCGCGGGCCTGCGTGCGCTGGCCGTAGTCGAGGTGCAGCACGGCCGCGTCGTGGCGCGGCAGGACGTCGGCGAGGCAGACGCAGCTGTCGAGGCCGCCGCTGAGCAGCACCACCGCCGTGTCCCGTCCAGCCACGTGGTTCATGCGCGGCGCTCCCCCTCGGGCCACAGCGTCTTGTGCAGCTGCAGCTGGAAGCGGACGTCGAGACCGTCCTCGACCAGCCAGCCCGCCAGCGTCGCCGGCGGCAGCAGGCCCTCGGCGGCGGAGAAGACGACCGGCGTCGCGGCCGGCAGGCGGCGACCGTCGCGGACCAGGTCGCGCGACCACTCGTAGTCCGCGCGGTCGCAGCAGACGACCTTCAGCTCGTCGAGCGGCCCGAGGCCGATGATCTGGTCCCAGGCCACGTCCCCCTCGCCCAGGCCGCTGCCCGGCGTCTTGACGTCCACCACCCGGCGCACCCCGGAGGGCACCGCCGCCAGCGGCAGGGCGCCGCGCGTGCCGCTGGTCTCCAGGATCGTGCGGCGGCCGTCGGCGACCAGGGCGGCCAGCAGCTCCGGGCAGCCGGGCTGCAGCAGGGGCTCCCCCCCCGTGACCAGCACGGTGCGGCATCCCAGCGCCGCGACCGCCGCCAGGACCTCGGGCACGGTCAGGCGCTCGCCGCCCGCGAACGCGTGGGCGCTGTCGCAGTAGGTGCAGCGGCGGTGGCAGCCCGTCAGCCGCACGATCGCGCAGGGCCGGCCGGTTTCGGTCGACTCGCCCAGGATGGTGCGGTAGATCTCGCGGACCGTCAGGGCGGTCGGGGAGCGCTGGTTCATGGTCGCTCTCGTTCGTGGTCGAACCCGGGCACGGCCGGCTTGGCAACGCGGGGATTCATGCTACAATGCTGGCCTGACTTTGCAGCCTGGGAGCAAACATGCGAAACATAACTCCGACACGCCACCCTCACAACCGGTTCGGCATCATCGCAGCCGGGTTGCTGGCCCTGGCCCTGGTCACCTTCGCCACCACCGGCTGCGGCGGCGACCAGCGCCGGGCGGCGACGCCGTCCTCCGGGGTCCCGCAGGTCAAGCTGGACGTCGCCGCCCTGGAGGCCTGGCTCGCGATCGTCGCCAGGATGGAGCGGGGCGAAGACGTCCCCGACGCATCGTACCAGAAGCTGTTCGACCTGCCGGCCTACTCCCTGCCGGGCAAGGACCCGCGGATCTTCTCGCCCAGCATCCTGAAGAAATGCACGGAGTACAACTACCGGCGCTCGGTCGGCGACACCGCCGACATCGTCGAACCCCGGCGCACCGACGTCGTCGCCAACTGCGACTACCTGCGCCGGCGCGCCGACGAGGCCGCGGATTTCGCCAACGTGCTGGCCGACGACCAGTACCGCAGCCGGGTCTGGGAGCTCGCCCGCCTCTGGGTCGGCGAATCGCGCCTGCCCGGCTCGCTCACGATCCACGCCATGGTCGGCCCGACCAGCATCGGGTTCCAGGCGCCCGACCACGTGATCCTCGACGCCGGCCTGGCCCTGGCCGCCGGCAAGGAGCAGGCGGCCCGCATGACGGCTTCGCGCCTGTACGCCGAACTGGCGGCGCCGCCGGGGCCGCAGCCCCCCGCCGCGTCCTCGGGCCGCGAGGCCCTGCGGCAGACCCTGCGGCTGGTCCACCACGGTGCGGTGATCGCCTGGATCGCGGGCGGCGCCGACCTGCAGTTCGACGGCCGCCACGCGCACCTCGGCGCCCCGCGCAAGGATCACCGCACCACGCAGGAGCGGGCGGCCGGTCTGCTGAAGTACTCGTTCCGCATGCTCGACGGGATGCTCGACCCCGGCCACGAGGACCTGCTGCAGTCCAACGGCAAGTCCGTCGACGACCTGCTGCGCTCGCGCTGGGGCTACGAGACCCTGGGCTTCGCGATGGCCGAGGTGATCGCCGCCAAGGGCGGCGACGAGGCGCTGCTGGGGATGGCGGGCGACACGGCCGCCTTCCTGAACGCCTACCAGTCGGCGTGCGGGACGGACGCGGTGATGCCCCCGTTCCCGCCGCAACTGCTGGAACAGCTGATCGAACTGCTGCGCGCACCCTGAGCCGGCGCCCGACGGAGCGCGCCCCGAACCGGAGGTCGACATGAGCCGCTGCGATCCTCATTCCTGGTGCGACGACGAACAGGCCGTCACCCGCCACCTGGACCTGGTCTGGAAGGTGGACTTCGCGGCCCGCGCCCTGGAGGGCGAAGCGCGCCTGACCTTCGCGGCCCCGGCGGCCGGGCCGCTGGACCTGGATTCCCGCGGCCTGATCATCGCCGGGGTGGCCGACGGCCGCGGCGAGCCCGTCGCCTGGTCCCTGGCCGCGAGCGACCCGGTGCTCGGCGACCGCCTGCGGCTGGAACTGCCGCCCGGCACGGAGTCCGTGACCCTCCGCTACCGGACCGGCCCCGGGGCCCCGGCCCTGGGCTGGCTCGACCCGGTCCAGACCACGGGCGGCCGGCATCCCTTCCTGTTCACCCAGTGCCAGCCGATCCACGCGCGCTCGCTCGTGCCCTGCCAGGACACGCCGCGGCACCGGGTCACCTACACGGCGGACGTGGACGTGCCCGCGCCCCTGCGCGCGGTGATGTCCGCGGCGCCCGGCGGCGACGAGCCCGCGGGACCGGGCCGCACCCGCTGGCGCTTCGCGATGCCCCAGGCCGTCCCGACCTACCTGCTGGCCCTGGCCGTCGGCGACCTCGACCGCCGCGACCTCGGCCCGCGCTCGCGCATCTACGCCGAGCCGGACATGATCGACGCCGCGGCCTGGGAGTTCGCGGAGGTCGAGGCGATGATCCGGGCCGCCGAGCGGCTGTTCGGCCCCTACGAGTGGGACCGCTTCGACCTGCTGCTGATGCCGCCCGCCTTCCCCTACGGCGGCATGGAGAACCCGCGCCTGACCTTCCTGACCCCGACGCTGCTGTCCGGCGACCGCAGCCTGGTCAACGTCGTGGTGCACGAGCTGGCCCACAGCTGGACGGGCAACCTGGTCACCAACGCGACGATGAACGACTTCTGGCTGAACGAGGGGTTCACCGTCTACGCCGAGCGGCGCATCCTCGAGGAGCTGCACGGCCGCGAGTTCGCCGACCTGCAGGGGGTGCTGCGCCGCAACGCCCTGCAGGTCCACCTCGACCAGTTCGGCCCGGACTCGCCCCTGACGAAGCTGCGCACCGACCTCGCCGGCATCGATCCGGACGAGGTCTACTCGCTGGTGCCCTACGAGAAGGGCGCCCAGTTCGTCATCCTGCTGGAGCGGGCCGTCGGCCGCCCCCGCTTCGACGCCTTCCTGCGGGCGTACCTCGAGCGCTTCCACTTCCGCAGCATCACCACCGACGAGTTCGTCGCCTACCTCGAAGAGCAGCTGCCCGGCGTGCTGGACGCCGTGGACGGCCGCAGCTGGATCGACGGGCCCGGCATGCCCGCCAACGAGCACCGCACCGCGGCGCCCGCCCTGGACCGGCTGCGCGCCCTGGCCGCCGGCTGGAGCGCGGGCGAACGGCCCGGACCGGAGTCCGCGGCCTGGACCCCGACCGAGCTGCAGCTCTTCCTGCAGGACCTGCCGCGCCCCCTGCCCCACGACGATTGCCGCTGGCTGGACGAGACCTTCGCCCTGACCGGCCGCGGCAACCACGAAGTGCTGGTGGAGTGGCTGACCATCGCCGCGCGCAGCGGGTACGAGCCGGTGCGCCCGCGCCTGCGCGAGGTGCTGACGCGCGTCGGCCGCATGAAGTACCTCAAGCCGCTCTACGGCGCGCTGGTGGCGGCCGGCGGCGACGGCCCCGCCTTCGCCCGCGAGGTCTTCGCGGCGGCGGCGCCCGGCTACCACCCGCTGAGCCGCGGCTCGCTCAAGAACATCGTCGGCGCCTGAGCCGGCGCCCGCACCGCCGAACGGACAAGCGGCCGGCCCCGAAGGGCCGGCCGCCTGCTTGCGACTCGAGGGACTTGCGGACTACTGCGTGATGTGGCTCTGGTAGTAGGCGATGGCGTTGTCCAGCAGGTCCAGGGCGTAGTCCGGGTTGTGCACGCCGTGGCTGCCGTCGTTGCTCACGAACACGCCGGCGTACAGCGCCTCGCGCTGCCAGGCGGCCATCGCGGCGTTGTCGGCGTCCATGTTCGCCATCAGGACGTCCCAGTCGGCGTAGCCGAACAGGGTGGCCAGCAGGTTCAGCTTGGTCCGGACCTGCGTCTGCACGCCTTCCACGTCGAAGTCCGTGATCCCGGTGTGGCAGGGCGCGCAGTTGCCCACGTCGGGCGTGAAGGTGTGGAACGAGTGGTCCTGCAGCTCGCCGTGCAGCAGCACCTCGCGCACCATGTGGCACTTCACGCAGGCGTCGTCGATGTTCTGGTGCGAGTGCTCGCGCTCGTAGGTGTAGCCCGCGATCTCGTAGCAGCCGGCGCCGATGAACATGTCCATCTGCGGGCTGCCGTGCGGGACCGAAGTGGGCGTTGCCGTTGGCGATCTGGCCGGACACGTTCGTCGCGTTGCGGCGGGCGTGGTGGCACTGGGCGCAGGTCTGGGCCGCGCCGTAGCCCTCCATCCGGGGCACGCTCGGGTCGCCCGGGACCAGGCCCGGCGTGTAGACGATCTCCACGGCGCCGACCGCGCGCAGCTGCGCCTGGTTGCCGCCGCCGGCCTCGCCCACGTGGGGGTCGTGGCAGGTCACGCAGCCGATGAAGTTGTAGTCGCCGCCGAAGTCGTACGACGTGTAGACGGGGTCGTGGGCGGCGATGAAGCCCTCGCTGGTGTGGCAGGCCCGGCAGGAGGCGCCGCCGAACTCGTCGACGAACTCCTCGTGCGTCAGGCCGCTGGCCGTGCCGTGGCCGGAGGTCACCCACTCCTCGAGCTGCCCCTCGTGGCAGGGCACGCAGGAGGCCGTGATCTCGCCGTCGACGATCGTCGAGAAGACCACGTTCGGGGTGTGGGCGTTGAAGTCCGGGCCCATCGGGCCGTGGCAGGACTCGCACTGGACGTTCTCGAGCGCGTCGCGGCGCGAGGCGGCCTCGGTCGTGTCCACGCCGAAGTAGTCGTCGTAGCCGTGGACGTCGTCGCCCGAGGGATCGAACTCGGTGACGCCGTAGGCGATGGGCGTGTCCCAGCCGGTCGTGTGGCACTGCAGGCAGTAGGGCAGGTCCTGCGACTCGGCGTCGAGGCCCGCGTAGGCGGCGCTGTGGCCGGTCGTGCGCACGTCGGCGACGGTGCGGCCGTGGCAGTGCAGGCAGGCCTCGCCCTGGTAGCCCGCGTACGTGAACTCGCTGGTGCCGCCCGGAGGCCCGGGAGGGCCGGCGGGACCTTCGGGACCCTGGGCGCCGACGGGCCCTTGGTCGCCTTCGCAGCCGGCGAGGATCAGCACCCCGCACAGCAACAGGGCCGGCAGGAGCCCCTGCTTCACGATCCTGGACATGTTCAACCTCCTGTTGGGTGAGTCCCCCCCCGAAATCCTAGTACTGCGCAGGATCATAGTGAGCGTTCGTTTTGATGGCAAGGAGAATGTCATAGAATTATCATAGACTATGCATCTCATTGTCATATAGAAAGATGCCCCCGCCCGCGCTCGGCGGACGGGGGCAGCCCGAAATCGGTGAAGGTCAGCGGGAGCCGACGTCGTACTGCGGCAGGATGTCGACCGGCACCCCGTCGAGCCGCTCCAGGGCCGCGGCCAGGACCGGCGGCATGACGCCGTAGCGGTCGAGCAGGGCCTTGGCCCCGGCGTAGTCGCCCGCCGCCTGGACGGTCAGCAGCTCCCGGACCAGGTCCGCGATCGCGCCGGGGAAGTCCTGGTACGAGATGCGGAACTTGCCGCCCTCGGGCGTGATCACGCCCTTCTCCAGCAGGTAGTTGAACTGCAGCGCGTTGGCCACGCCGTGGGCCTCCCCGATCCCGAAGCGGACCGAGCGGAACAGCCCGGCCAGGTAGGTCGCCGCCTGCTCGCGGTAGATGGAGGCGGGGAACTCGCCGCGCTCCTGGAGCCGGAAGATGCACCACGGCCCCATCGCGTCGGCCTTGGCCTCCTCGATGGCGGAGTAGAGGTCCTTCAGCTCGAGCCGCACCTCGGTCTGCCGCCCGTCCACCACGATGCGGCCCGGCCCGAGGCCGTGGCTCATCTCGTGCCAGAGCGTGTGCAGGAAGAACGACTCGGCCGCGAGGTCGCCCAGCTGGTCCTCGACGACCAGGCGCTCGGCGATGGGCGTCAGGATGGTCGTGAACTTGGCGTCCATGATGTTGCGCAGCAGGACCTTCTTGCTGCCCTTGGCCTCGCGCACGCGCTCGTCGTTCGGCAGGTTGAAGGCGATGGTCTGCACGCCCGTGCGCGTGTCGCCGGCGGTGAAGACCTCGTCCACGACGCGGATGGGCGAGTCGCTGCCGCGGTTGGGGTTCTTGTCGGCCTCGGGCAGGGGCAGGCTCGACTCGAGCCAGGGCAGCACGTCCTTGAAGCGCGCGAGCCGCGCCGACTCGGCCGGGTCGGTGACCGTCACGAAGGCCTCGAACGCCGCCTTGTAGCCGAAGAGGCCGTCCTCGTAGGTCTCGTACGGGCCGATGGTGATCTCGACGCGGCTGTCGACGTCCATCCACAGCATGTCCGAGGCGTAGTAGTCGTCGGACAGGAAGGCGTCGGCCCGGGCGCGCAGGAACGCGGCCAGCGAGGCGTTGTCGGTCAGCGCCGCCGCCTCGCGCAGCAGGTCCGCGGCGCGCGTCAGCTCCGCGCGGAAGAACTCGGAATACGGCACGGCGACCAGCCCGCCCGCCGCGTCGCGGCGCACCATCGTGGTCAGGCCGGACAGAGCCGGATCGGCGGCGATCGCCTGGCGCTCCGCCTCGGTCAGGTCGGCCGGATAGAAGTTGGCGCCCTCGGGATGCGCGCGCCCGCCGACGAAGGGCTCGAAGTGGAAGCGGCGGTCCCAGGGGCCCGCGTTGATGCGGAAGTAGGCGCGCGCGTCGTCGGCCCCGGGGCCGCGCGCGGACGCCAGCGCCTGCTCGAAGCCGGCGCGGTCGGGCAGGGCCTGCTCCACGAACAGTTCGTGCATGATCTCCGACGCGGCGACCAGGCGGTCCAGCACGGCCCGCTCGGACGCCGTCAGGCTCGCGAGGTCGGTGCCGATGCGGGTCGGAGCGTAGGCGGCCAGCCGCTGCGTGATGTCGGCGACGATCGGCGTGTCCATCCTGGCGACCTCCGCACCGCCGCCGCCGGCGGGTCGTTCCTGGGTGCGCGCGCAGCCGGCCGGCCACGCCAGGGCCTGGACCGCCAGGGCCGCGGCCGCGATTCGGAACACACCTCGCATCGGATTCTCCTCGTCGTTCGGGATGCGGTTCTGGGTGCGGCGCGGGGGACGGCCCGGCCGCGCCGGCAGCGTAGCACCGGGGACGGCCGCGCTCAAGCCCCGCGCGCACGCGCCCCCGGAACGAGCGGAGGCCGGTCGTCGCCGACCGGCCTCCCGCCGCGGCGCCGGCGCGCCGCCGATCATGCGGAGACTAGTACAGGGCCTTGACCTGTCCCCAGCTCATCTCCTCGGTGGCGACGGGGATGGTCAGGAAGGAGGTCAGGCCGTCGGCGCTCCACTGCACGGCGCTGTTGTCCGCGACCTTGGGCGTGTCGTAGTTCGGGTGGTTCACGATCGCGATGGTCGCGTCGATCATCTGGTTGTTGAAGGTCGTGAAGAGCAGCGAGTACAGGATGCCGGGGTCCGAACCGAACACCGGCAGGTTCGTGTACAGGCCCATCTCGACGCCGGTGGTCAGGGTGCCGAAGATCAGGGCGTTGGCCGGCACGGCGTTGAGCAGCGTGATGCGCGGGTCGAGGTTCATCTTGAAGGCGGCGCCGCCGACCATCATCTCGGCGTTGCGCACGCAGACCCAGGCCTGGTAGAGCTCGCCGACGCCGCCGTTGAAGATGGCGGACTGCTCCGTGGCGGCGGTGTCGAAGAAGACGCCGATCTCGGGCGTGTTGCGCAGCGTGACGCTGCCGGTCAGGCCCTCGGCCGGGAACAGGATGGCGTTGTTGTTGGCGACCACCGGCGTGGCGTAGTCCGGGTCGTTGACGATCGTCAGGTGCGAGTTGATCACCATCTCGGTGCCGAACAGCTGGAAGGTGCAGATCACCGTGGGATCGGTGCCGAACTGCGGCAGCGCGGTGTAGAGGCCGATCTCGGCGCCGGTCAGCAGCGTGCCGAACAGCAGGCCGTTGGCCCAGGTCTCGCCGACGAGCATGAACCCGCCCTCGGTCTCCATCTTGAAGGCCGCGCCGCCGACCATCATGTCGGAGTTGTTGATCAGGACGTAGCCGGTGTTCACGGTGCCGGGTTCCGCCACCAGCGTGGGCTGCGTGCCGTCGGTGTCGAAGAAGACGCCGATGGTCGGATCGGCATTCGCGACCGCGGCCGCGCTAAGCATGGCCAGGGCGAGCAACAGAGTGTGGCGACGCTTCATTCCGGATCCCTTTCGTTGGCCTCAAGTCTGAGGCAGCCGGTCCTCACGCAGCGGCAGGAGTCAAGGAAGCGGCTCCTGGCAAAGACCATGATGCGGGTGAATCTTAACGCAAATATCCGCAGAACTACAAGATGGATTTGAGAAGTTCGTCAGTCGAATCGAACCTGATTTGTGCATTCGTACTTAGATTTGTATTATAGTAATTATCAATGAATTCGTGGGGATTGGTCGGCTCCCGACCGCAGGCGCACCGCAGACGTCTGCACCAACAAAAGACCCGCGCCGGGCGCGGGTCGAGAGGACGGTGGCGGGAGCGACGAGATTCGAACTCGCGACCTCCGGCTTGACAGGCCGGCGTTCTAACCAGCTGAACTACGCCCCCACTCACGGTCGCCGAATATATGTCGGGTCCGGTGGGCTGTCAACCCCAACCGGGCCTTCAATCCGCCGCCACCTCAGGGCCGCCCCGGCACCGGTGAGCAGCGGCGCGAGATCGGCGGGCGCGATGCCGGCCCCGACCCTTACCGTCCACCCCGGCGGCAGCAGGCCCTTCGCCTGAGCCGACAGGCCCGGGTGGCCGGCCACCACGCAGAGCCCCCGGTCCGCGAGCGCGCCCAGGCTCCAGTTCCGGACCGCCGCGAGCCGGTCGGCCGCCGCCGGCGCGTGGCCCGCGATCAGGATCTGGCCCAGCGGCGGTTCGTCGCCCCTCCCCTGCGGCACCAGCAGGCAGCGGCCGCGCCAGCCGGCCGCGCGCAGGACCGGCAGGTCCGGCGCGCCCCAGCGGTGGCCGGGCGCGGTGAGCCACACCGCCAGCGCGCCGGCCCGCGGGTCCAGACACGGGGACGCGGCGCGGCGCCGCGCTTCCCGCCAACTCGACGCCATCGCGGCATCCTCGCGACGGCCCGGCTGCGCCCCGTCCGGGCCCGGCGCCGGCGCGTCTGCGGACGGCAGCGCCCGCCAGGGAATCCCCCGGCACAGCAACAGGTCGCAGGCGCCGGTATCGACGGCCGCCAGCCACGCGGGACTCAGTTCGCCCGGCTCGGCCAGGGCCTCGCCCGCCGCCGTCACGCCCCGTGCGGCCAGCGGTGCGCGCAGCGCGCCCATGGTGATGTCGTCGCTCAGCAGGAGGCGGGCGCCGAGACGGCGCGCGCGGGCGGCGGCCGCGAGGCTCAACGAGGCGGGACGGTCCTCCCCCGGCGCGACGAGATGCCCGAGCATGATCGCCTCGGCGCCGGCCGCGAGGCCGGCGGCGTAGGGCCGCTCGTCGCAGAAGGGCACGGGCGCCGCCGCGCCGAGGTGCGTGTCCCGCGCGACGGCGCCGTGCCCCGGCCAGTGCTTCAGGCAGCAGCGCACGCCGCCCTCGCGCAGGCCGCGGACGGCGGCCGCGACGTGGCGGGCGACCAGTTCGGGCGACGCGCCGAAGGCGCGGCTGCCGATCACGGAGTTGCCCGGCGCGAGCAGGACATCCGCGCAGGGGGCCAGCAGGCGGTCGATCCCGCAGGCGCGGGCCCGCAGGGCCGTGTCGCGGTGGACGCGGCGGGTGAGCTGCGGATCGTCGAGCGCGCCGAGAGTCCAGGCGGACGGCGGGCGGCCCGCCGCCGCGGCGAGGACCGAGACCGCGCCGCCCTCCTGGTCGGCCATGATCTCGGCGCCGTCGGGCAGGGCCGCGCGCAGGTCCGCGCAGAGGCGGCGCAGCTGGTCGGCGTCGTGCACGTTGCGCCCGAAGAGGATCACCCCCGCCGGCCGGTGGGCCCGCAGCCAGGCCGCTTCCCGCGGCAGCAGCGCGACGCCGGCCAACCCGACGACGAGGCGCGAGGCGGTCGGCGGCGCCGCGCTCACGGCGCGCCGACCGCTTCGAGCCGCGCGCCCGGGTAGTAGTGGGCGAGGATCTCGCGGAAGCCGTGGCCGGCGCGCGCCATGGCCAGCGCGCCGTGCTGGCAGAGCCCGACGCCGTGCCCGAAACCGCGGCCGGCCACGCTGACGCGCCGCAATGCGCCGTCGCGGCCCTTGTCGACGGTGAGGTCGAAGCTCGCGCTCTCGAGGATCGAGAAGCGGCCCTCGACCGGCACCAGGACCCAGCGCACCCGGTCGCCCCGGATGCGGTAGACCCCGGCGTCGGTGCGGATGTCCAGCCGCGCGATGCGGCCGCAGCTCGTGCGCTCGGCGATCTCCAGGCCGCGCAGGCGGCCGGGCCGGCGGGCGTCCGCACCGGACCGCGCCGGCGCGAACCCCTCCCCCGCCCAGTCGCGCCGGGCCGGCGAGGCGGACAGCCACTGCAGGTACTCGGGCAGGGTGCGTTGCAGGACGCGCTCGAGGTCGGCGGCGGACCAGGACTTCTCCCAGCGGAAGAGGGGCGAACCCCGGCACCAGCTGCTGTCCGGCGGTCCGTCCGCGACGCTCACGAGGTAGGGGCGCGCCTCCCGCGGCCAGACCTCGTGCACGTCGCTCGTGCGGCCGCCGCAGGTCGAGCAGTAGTAGGCTTCGATCTCGCGGCCGCCGTGCCGCAGCACGAGCCCGCGCGTGTTCGCGACCGCCAGGTCGCACCAGCGGTCGTTGCCGCGGCGCCCGTGGTAGACCTGGTCCTGCACGTCGGCCCAGAGGTCGAAGCCCAGGTTGCTGCGGTCGCCGCGGTGCGCCAGGCTGTAGGTGCGGGCGGCGACCGCCTGCGCCTCGAGCGCGGCGAGGCCCGGCTCGCCGGGACGGCCGATCTCCCAGGGCACGACCCCGCGCAGGTACTCCTCCAGTTCGACCGCGTTGACCAGGGTGAGGCCGGACTGGGGCCGCAGGACCCGCATCTCGCCGCCGTAGGGCGTGTCGCCCCAGATCAGGCCGTGCCGGGGATCGACGGGGCGCAGCAGCAGCGGCGCCGCCGCGACGCCGTTCTTCCCGCCGCCGCGCCAGGCCACGCCGCCGCGGCCGGCTTCCAGCACGCACGCGGCCCCGGCGGGCAGCCGCGCCAGGACGCGGGCGCCCTCGCCGCCGAGCAGCTCGGTCTCGCCCTCGACCGTGAGTTCGAGGCGGGGTTTGCCGCTCACCAGTCCGATGGCGAGCCAGACCGGTTCGGCGCGGCGCAGGACGGGCTCCGCTTCGGGGGTCAGGGTGTCCGCCGGTGTCGGCGCCGGTGACCCGGGGAGGGGCGCCGGCGCGACGACGACGGGCGGCGGCGCGACCACGGGGCCGCGTCGCCGGCCGGCGCAGCCGCCGGCCACGACCGTCGCGACGGCCAGGACGCCCAGCAGCAGGGCCGCCCGCAGCCGGCCGCGCGCTCGCCTGTCCAGGTCCGCGCTCACCGCATCAGGACCAGTCGCTGCATCCCGCTGCTCACGACGCCGTCGGCCGTCGGCAGCTCGACCCGGTAGAGGTAGACGCCGTTGGCGAGCCGGTCGCCCCGGTCGTCGCGCGCGTCCCAGGGCACGATCACGCGCCCGCCGCCCACGAAGTCCGCCGCGTCCAGCGGCAGCCGCGCGGCGAGCCGGCCGGCCACGGTGAACAGCAGGATGCTGCCGGGCCCGGGCGCGGCATCGGTGGCGAACACGAAGCGGGTGCTGTCGCCGGCCGGGTTCGGGAAGGCCATCAGGTCGGAGATGCCGGTGGCGTCGCCGTTTTCGCTCTGCTCCAGAGGGATCTCCGTGCCGTGGCCGTCGATCAGCAGCACGACCGCGGCCGGCCCCGCGCCGCTCCTGGCGGCGCTGAAGGCCAGGTCGACGGTGTGCTCGTCGACGCGGGTGAGCGACACGCCCGTGAGCGAGACGTTGCGGCCCAGCAGTTCGAGCACGGCGTCCTCGGGCAGGAACGCGGCCACGACGGCGCGGCCGGTGAACGCCCCCGGTCCCGGCGAGGGGAAGGGCGTCTCGCCGGCCACGTAGAGCTCGTCCTCGAGGTAGAGCACGACCGACACCGGCATCCGCACCGTGAACGTGGCGTGGGGGGAATCGTCGCGGGCGGCGGCGGTGTCGTAGACGTGCAGCACGGCCGTCGCGTCCTGCGTGGGCACCGGCAGGCGCACCTCGAAGGTCGTGCGCTGGTCGCTGGTCGCCCCCTCGGGGCGCGTCGCGGTCACCGCGGCGCCGTCGACTCCCGACACTTCGAGGCGGTCGATCCCGGCCTCGTCGAAGGCCTTGACCGTGAGCACGACCGTGTTGGCCTCGTCCTGGGCCTTGACCGTCGCGCCGTCCTCCAGGAGCTCCCAGTCGAGCCGGACGTCGAGCCGGGGCGGGCCCGCGTCCAGCACCATCAGGGCGTCCCCGAGCAGCGAGAACTGGGCCACGGCCAGCCGGTACTGCCAGTTGTTGGGCGACGCGGCCAGGAACGAGGCCTCGGCCGCGGCCAGCACCTCGCCCAGGATCCAGCGCGAGCGGCCCGAGGGACCCAACGGCGGGGTCTGCAGCATCACGCGGGCCTGCAGCCGCGCCAGCGCCGCGTTGGGGTCGCGGTACTCGTAGCCCGGGCTGGCGTAGACGCCCACGGCCCCGGCGTTGGCGCGCCGCAGCATCTTCTCGCCGAGCGAGGGCTTCGAGGTGGGGTTCGACTCCGGCGAGATGTCCCGGGCCCAGCGCGAGACGTGGCAGCCCAGCCCGATGAAGACGAAGGGACGCCCGAGGTTCGCCAGGCTCGCCACGTCCTGCCGGTACTGGATCACGGGCACGTCCTCGATGATCTGCTCGTGGGACAGCAGGTGGTCGTTGGCGTGCCCCTGGTAGGTGGCCAGCATGCCGCCGGCGCCGAGCCGCGCCAGCAGGACCGGCACGACCTCGGTGGCGGCGATGGCCCGCATCGTCCGGCGCGAGCGCACGCCGCCGGGGAAGGGCTCGTGCAGGTCCAGCCAGTCGCCGGCGTAGACACGGGACGCCTCGAAGGCGGGGTCCCCGGGGTAGCCGTCGCGGGAGTCGGCGAACGACTCCCAGAGCACGGCGCCCTCCTCCAGGCTGGTCTCGAAGACCTGCTCGCCGCTCTGGTAGATCAGCTCGTCGAGCCCCACGTCGTAGCCGTCCGACCAGGCGTCGTCCGCCACGACGATCGAGCGCTTCTTCCAGGCCTCGGCGGAGGCCTCGAAGGCGATCACCTTGTCGACCAGGACCGCGCACTCGGCCGCCGTGTTGCAGGGGAAGCGGCCGACCAGCAGTTCGGGCAGGGCGCTGGTGTCGTAGGGGTAGTTGGGGCCGGCCCCCGGCGTGGCGTACCACTCGTCGGCCGGGTTCATCTCGTTCTCGTAGTTGGTCGTGGTCCAGCGGAACATCGGCGCCGGCACGAAGTCGCGGGCCGCGTCCTCCGCGCTCAGGGCGCGCACGTTCTCGTTGCCGTCGCCGAAGATCTGCAGGGCCCACGGGCCGCCGTCCGCGAGGGCGCGGGTCACCAGGCGCTTGATCGCGCGCGGGTTCTTCAGGCCGCCGCCGTACCAGTCGTAGACCGCGTGGACGTCCACCACGGCGACCGACAGGGGCTCCGGCGAGCGCGCGGCCCGGTGGGCGGCCCAGCGCTCGGCCTCGGCGCGGAAATCCGGGTGCGTCACCACGATCACGTCGGCCGCGGCCGCGGCCGCCAGGGGGTCGTCGGCCGCGGTCACCCGGCTGATCTTGAAGGTCGGCACCGCGGGCACCGCCGCGGCGAGCGCGCCGGCGCGGGCCGCGAAGCGCCGGGCGCCGGGCGCGTCCTGCGCGACCTCGAGCGAGAGGGTCCAGGTGCCGTCCCCGGCGTCCACGACGTTGCCCGCCCCGAGCTCCACGCGCTGCGGCGCGCGCGGGTCCGAGACGTCGTAGACCCAGAGCTGCGGGTCGGCGAACCCCGTGACTTCCAGCGAACGCGAGCCGGCGGCGTCGCCGGCGTGGAAGTCGAGCGCGCCGCCGTCGGCCCGGTAGAGGGCGTCGTAGGCGATCTCGAACCAGTCCAGGTAGCCCGTGAGGTAGCTCGACGGCCCGCTCACCCGCAGCGCCGCCCCGGCGAGGTCGGCGCCGGTCAGGCCGGCGGGCGCGGCGAAGACGGCGCCCGCGTGGTTGGTCTGGAGCGTGCCCAGCGCGGTCGGCGTCGCGTCGCGCACCAGCGCGAAGTTGAACGTGCGCAGGGTCGCGCCGTAGCCCAGCACGCCGGCCCGCAGCGTCACGCCGCCGCCGGGCGCGGGGTTGACCGCATCGAGGTCGCGCTCGACCGTGCGGTCCTCCTTGCTGTTCCAGACGTAGCGGTCGACGTTGGCGTCGAAGGGCCGCACCACGTAGTGCGTGTCCTCCTCGCGCAGGTCGACCCGGCGGTAGCTCGCCGCGGGCGCGCCCTGGGCGGCCGGCAGCGAGAGCCGCGGCATGCGGGCCCAGCCCTCGCCCTGCGCGGGGTCGGCCGCGGCCAGGTAGTAGATGTTGCCGTTGTTGACGGGGTCGAGCGCCCCGGGGTTCCAGGTCTCCAGCGAATCGCCGCAGCTCGCGTAGCTGCGGCCGTCGAACGCGAAGGGGCCGTCGTCGCGGGGCCGCAGCCCGTGGAAGACCAGCGCCTCGTCCCCTTCGAAGGCGCCGCCGTCGCCGACCAGGTCCACCGGCACCTCGATCTCGTCGTAGGGCGGCGTCTGGCCGGGCACGTAGCGGCGCTGGTACAGGCGCAGCTGGTCCTCCCGCACGCCCGACGGCAGCAGGGAGGCGCCGAGCAGGTCGGCGGCGCGCAGGCGGTGCAGACCGGTGCGCGTCACCGGCACGCGGATCTCGGGACCGAGCAGCGTCGCGGCGCGGCGGGCGGCCGACTTCTCCGCGCCGGACGACGCGACCGCTTCGCGGGGCTGGGCGGCGAGCGCATCGCCGTTGAGCAGGAGGTGGCCGAAGCGGGCGTCGCCGGGCTCGCTGCGCCCGCCGGCCTTGTCCGCGGCGCCGGGCTCGGGCTCGAAGACGATGGTCCAGGCGGCGCTCTTCAGCAGGCGGCGCGCCCTCAGGTCCTCGCCGACGTCCAGCGGACGGATCGTCACCGGCACGATGCGGTGGCCGCGCCAGAGCCTGACCGCACCCAGCTCGAGCCCGGGCGGCGCCGCGGCCGCGTCGGACGCCGCAGGCACGGCTTCGACGCCGCGCTGCGCCGCCTCGCCCGGGAGCAGGAACTCCTCGTCCATCACGGGATCGCCGCCGCCGCTGTGCGGGCGCAGCACCGGCGTCGGCGCCGGCGCCACCAGACGGCCGTCCAGGGGTTCCCAGACAGCCTCGACCAGGCGGACGACCGCCCGCGTGCCGGGGGGCAGGACGAGCCAGCTCCCCAGCGCGGGCACCGCGGGCCGACGCGGCTCGCCGGTGATGACGAAATCCGGCAGTTCGAGCCGGTGGTACGTCAGGCCGTCCCTCGAGAACACCGGCGCCCAGCCCGCGTCGCCCGTCGTCAGACGGAGCGTCAGCGACTGCGGTTCCGACTGCGTGATCAGCAGCGGGGTGGCTCCCGCGGCGCCGCAGGCCAGCAGCAGGGGAACGAGGAGCAGCAGGGCGCGCCGGGCGCGCTCGCGGTTGTCGGGGATCCGGCTCATGCCGCGGTCTCCTTGCCCAGGGGGGGGCTTGGCGTCCAGGGGGTGGATCGTCGCGTCAGTATAAGAGCGGTCGCCGCCGTGGTCAACGCGCGGCGCCGGGCGCGCGCGGCGGCGGCGGCCGATGGCCGTCAAACGGAAGGGGCGGGTCGCCCCGCCCCTCCGTGATCACGCGAAACTGCAGGGTCACCGGTACAGCGTCTTGATCTCGCTCCAGGAAGCCTCTTCCTCGGCGACGATGCACTGGCCGGCCTCGGGGCCGTTGACGCGGAACACCGGGTTGTAGACGTACGGCGTACCGGGCGTGCCGCCGGTGGCGGTGTAGCAGGGCGTGTTGAAGCCCAGCGTGTGCACGTAGCCCGGGGTGCCGCCGGGGAAGCTGACCGAGCCGGGGATGTGCGAGATCGTGAAGTCGATCACCGCGGCGGCGTTCAGGATGATGAACTGCATCGAGCCCAGCACCACGACGCCCTGCTCGTTCGGCACCAGGGGCTGAGCGCCGTTGCCGACCACGAAGTCCTCGGGGTCGTTGTCGACGTCCAGGCCGAACATCGACCAGGTGCCGATCATGCTGGCGGCGTTGGTGTTGGTGATGCGGGCTTCCCAGGCCAGCACCGGCCAGCCGCTCGGGTTGGTGATGCACATGTAGATGTTCGTCGGCGTGAAGGCGGGGATGGTCACGCAGTTCTCGGCGGGCCCGGTGTCGGTCACGTCGGCGTAGATGCCCATGCTGTCGGGGCCGGGATAGGCCCAGGCCATGGAGGCGGTCAACACCAGAACGCTCAGAACGAGTAACATCTTCTTCATCGGTCTGTCCCCTTTCGCTCGGAATTGCCAATTACCAGAATCGACTGCCGCACGGATTTCCCAATCAGAGCTTTCGTGCAAGTTCTTCCGCTGCCCGGCCACGTACGCCGACGACTCGCCGCACCCGCGACGCACCGCCTGCGCCCTGTCGCCCGCGATGACCCTCACCGTCCGCGGAGAGCCCACGTCCCCTCCGGACCGGACGCCGGGATTCCTGCGTCGATTTCGTATCAATATCCGGGCAAGCGCCGGACCTGTCAAGCGTCTTTCCCCGCCCCCCTTCGCCCCGGACCGCGGGCGGGCGGGCGGCGGGGCAAAGGAACGGGGCCGCCCCGGAGGGCGGCCCCTAGCTGACAGCTACACGGATCGCTGGGCGAAGACTAGTACAGAGCCTTGACGTTGCTCCAGGACATGTCCTCGTTCGCGACGACCACGCAGTTGACGTTCACGCAGGCCTGGGGCGCGTTCATGTCGCCCGTCAGGACCTGGCAGGGGGTGTTGAAGCCCAGGGTGTGAACGTAGCCGGGCTGGCCACCGGGGAAGCTGACCGAACCGGCCACGCCCTTGACCCGGAAGGTCGCGGTCGAGGTCGGCTGGCCATACATCGTCTTGCTGGCCAGCATGATGGCCGGAGCGGCCGGATGCGGAGCCGCGCCGGTGCCGACGACGAAGTCCATGGGATCGTTGTCGACGTCCAGGCCGCCGTTCAGCGTCCAGGTGCCGGCAACCGTGAAGGTGTTGGTCTCCACGATCGTGCACTCCCACGCCCGAATGAAGTCGCCCGAGGGCCGGGTGAGCAGCAGGTAGACGTTCAGCGGAGTGAACGTGCCGGTGTAGGCCACGTTGAACTGGGTCGCGCCCAGATCGAAGTAGATGCCCATGCCATCCGGATCGGGATCGACCTGAGCCGAGGCGCTGACGCTGAAGGCGAGCAGCGCGATCGCGGTCAGAGCTAACAACTTCTTCATGTTGCGTCTCCTTTGGGTTGTCTGCCTCGGTCAACTGGTTGCCGAGGAGTTTCGCCCCGCGGCCCGGGGCCGCGGGGCCGAGAATTTCCTTACGGGCACACCACGTTGACCGAGCTCGAGAAGAGCACCAGGTCGGACAGGTTCACGCTGCCGTCGTAGAAGTAGTCGGCAGCGTAGTTGGTCCCGCCGTAGTACCCCGAGAACTGCGACACGTCGCTCAGGTCAACCACGCCGTCGGCGAAGACGTCGGGGCTGTTGAACAGGACGTTCAGGTCCTCGTTGACCAGCGGCGAACCGTTGATGATGACCTGGGTCAGCTCACCGGCCACCTTGTTCGAGTAGCCACCGGCATAGAACGGGCCCACGAAGGTCGTGACGCCGTTGATGTCGGTGTTGAAGTTGGCCAGGGTGCCGTTGGTGCAGGCCACCAGGCCGCCGAGCGTCGTCTCCAGCCACATGTCCTCGAAAGGATAGGCGAAGACGGGGTTCATGCCGGCGTCGAGCAGCGTCACCGTGATGGTGGCATCCACGACGTCCAGGGGCGGCGTCGTGATGGCCCGGGCCTCGGTCATCAGGTTGCCGGTGCCGTCCGGGGTCAGGAACACGCTCACCTGGGGCAGTCCCGCGGGCAGATCGGCGTTCGAGTTGACCAGGTCAGGGACACCCGCCACGCCCAGAGTGCTGACACCCAGGGCAGCGACGCAGATCACAAGACCCACAATGTTCCTACGAAGCATTAGGACACCTCCTAAAAGGCATTTTCATGCGAGGGTGGCAAACCCAAGCGAGAACGAGTGCAATTACGTTGACCCTCCCTTCCACTCTTCATAAGTCCTTAACTTGACTTCATGAGTTTACCACCGGGGAGGACGGCGTGCAACACTATTTTTTGGTTTACGGGCCCCCTTATTCACAGATCATCATAAAATTAGAGGTTGTTAGTCTTTTATCGGGTTCCCGGGGATTCCCGGAAAGGGGGCGTCGGGGTGCATGGTGGGCGAAACAGGGTTCGAACCTGTGACCCCCTGCGTGTAAAGCAGGTGCTCTGACCAGCTGAGCTATTCGCCCTTGCCCTGCAGGAAGGAGCGCAGGAGGAACAGGGGGATCAGGATGCAGTACCCCAGGACCAGCAGCAGGGGCGCGGCGGTGATGTCGCCCCCGGCCAACAGCGCGTAGCCGGCGACGATCGTCGCGAACCCCACCAACAACCCCAGGTACTTGCGGATCATCGCGCTCCCTCCCTCGCCGATGCGCTCGGCGCCGCATCCGGCGCTACGCGCCAGGGTAGCCCCGCCGCGCGGCCGCGTCAAGGCGCCGCGCCGTCAGGACGCCGGCGTCGAGTCGGCGGCGGCCGCCGCCGGCTCCTTCACCCGCCCCGCCTCGGCCCGGCGCTGGCGGTAGACCTGCACCGCCGCCTCGTGCTGGGCGTGGGTGCGCGAGAAGACGTGGCCGCCGAGGCCGTCGGCGACGAAGAAGTAATCCTGGCAGCCGGGGAGCGGCTTGAGCACCGCGGCGATGGCCGCGAGCCCCGGGTTGCCGATGGGCCCCGGCGGCAGCCCGCGGTTGAGGTAGGTGTTGAAGACCGACGGGATGCGCAGGTCCGAGTACAGGATCCGCTGCCCCTTCTTGTCCAGGGCGTGGGCGACGGTGGGGTCGGCCTGCAGCGGCCGGCCGTCGCGCAGCCGGTTCAGGTAGACCGCGGCCACCCGCGGCATCTCGGACACGCGCGGCGTCTCCGCCTCGACGATGGAGGCGAGGGTCAGCACCTCGTGCGGCGTGCGCAGGGGCAGGTCCCCGAGGGCGAGGCGCGCCTTCGCGTCGGGGACCCAGCGGTCCCAGCCCGCGCGCATGATCGCGCGGGCGACGTCGCGGACCGAGGCGCCCTCGGCGAAGTGGTAGGTCTCCGGGAAGAGGTAGCCCTCGCAGAGGGGGAACTCCCGGCCGCGGGCGAGGCTCTCCTGCAGCAGGGCCGCGGCGTAGGCGGCGGGATCGCCGGCGGTCTCGAGCAGCAGCGCCCGCACCTCGGCGTCGCAGGCGGCGCGGAACGTGGCGGGCGCCCAGCCGAAGGCCTCGGCGACGGCGACCACCGCGTCGCGCGTCGGCAGCCCCTCGGGCACCATCACCACCACCGGCAGCGTGCGGCCGTCGACCAGCAGGATCAGCAGCTCGCGCGGCGACAGGCCGCGCTGCAGGGCGTAGCGGCCGGCGCGGATCGAGCGGTCCGAGCCGGTCAGCCGCGCCCCGAGCACGAACGCGCGGCGTCGGTCGAGCAGGCCGCGCGCCTGCAGCGTGTCGGCGACCGTGGCGAGGCTGGCGCCGGGGGGGACGCGGATCTCGACCGGTGCGGCCCCGGCGGGCGCGCCCGCGCCGGGGCCCGCGCGGTTCCACTCCGTCCAGGCCCAGAAGGCGACGCCGGCCGCGATCAGCAGGACCGCCGCCGACGACCACGCCAGCAGGCGCAGCGCCCTGACGAGGTGGGCCGTGGCCGTGCGGCTGGGCGCCGTCATGCGCCGCCGTCCCGGCCGGCGTTCCCGGCGTCGAGGTACTGCTGCAGGATCAGCTCCGCGGCGACCGCGTCGGGCGCCTCGCGGCTGCGCCGGCGCCCGGGACCGCGCAGCAGGCGCTCGGCCTCCTGCGTCGAATAGCGCTCGTCGACCATGGCGACCGGCAAACCCAGGTCCTCCCCCAGCTTGCGGGCGAAGCGCTCGGCCCGCGCGGCGATCTCCCCCACCCTGCCGTCGGCGGTCAGCGGCAGCCCGACCACCAGCTGGTCGACGCCGCGTTCGCGGACCAAGGCCGCCAGGAAGGCGGCGACCGGGCCGTCGCGGCCGGCGCGGTGGACCGCGACCGCCGTGGCGAGCGTGCGGGTGGGATCGCTGATCGCGACGCCGATGCGGCTGGTGCCGTAGTCCAGGGCGAGCACGGCGCCCACGTCAGTCCTGCCGGGAGCGGCGCTTCACCAGCTGGACGCGGAAGCGCCCGTCGGGCGCGTGGTCGTAGGTCAGCTCGTCGGTGAAGCCGCGCATGATCGTGATGCCGCGGCCGCGCTCGCGCATCAGGCCGTCGGGCGGCTGCCAGTTGCGGAAGTCGAAGCCGGGTCCCTGGTCCAGGACCGTGACGCGGATCTCGTCGGGGCCGAAGAGGAAGTGCAACTCGACGTGGCGCTCCTGCGCCATGCCGTTGCCGTGCTCCATGGCGTTGGTGCAGGCCTCGATGACGGCCGTGCTCAGCTCGTCGATGTCCTTCTGCTCGAACGGCAGGTCGCCGGCCAGCTCCATCAGGATCGCGTCGGGCACGCCGAGGAACAGCAGGCGGCTGGGCAGCTTCAGTTCGACCCGCTGGGAAGTCACGTTCGCACCGGACATGGCGACTCCCTAGGCGAAGCTGCGGACGGCTTCTTCCTCGTTCGAGAAGGAGACGAACACGGTGTGGAGCTTCGAGACCATGAAGATGCTCTCCACGCGCTCGGACACGTTCAGCAGCCGCAGGTCGCCGCCGCCTCGCCGCACCGTCGAGTAGCCGGAGATCAGGATGCCGAGGCCCGTGCTGTTGACCCAGTTGACCCGGGCCAGGTCGACCAGGATGTTCCGGTGGCCCTCGTGGATCAGGGTCTTGAGCGTATCGTTGAACGCCGCGGCGTCGGGCCCGCCCATCAGCTTGCCGTTGAGTTCGAGGATCACCACGCCGTCGCGCTTGCGTTCCTTGATCTTCACCTGGACTCCTTCCCGCGCACCAGCGGCGCGATCCGTCTGCGAGGATACGGACCGGCGACCGCCGTGTCCAGCCCGAAGCGGCCGCGGGACCGGCGTCCCTAGTCCGCCCGCGGGGCCGAGCGGCGCAGGATCTCCAGCACCTCGGCGAAATCCGCCGGCAGTTCCGAGACGAAGACGAGCGGCTCGCCCGTGGCCGGGTGCTCGAGGCGCAGCTCGCGCGCGTGCAGCATCTGGCGGCCGGCCCGCGCGACCATGGCCTGGGCCGCGTGGCGGTCCAGCGGGTGCACGAGGCGCTCGCGGGCGTCCTCCCCGTACAGCCGGTCCCCGACCACGGGGTGGTGGCCGTGCGCGAAGTGGACGCGGATCTGGTGGGTGCGGCCGGTCTGCAGCTCCGCCTCGCAGTGCTGCACGAACCCGAAGTCCTCCAGCACGCGGTAGCGCGTGCCGGCGGGCCGGCCGCCGGCGACCACCGCCATCATGCGGCGGCGGTGGGGGTGGCGCCCGATCGGCTCGGACAGGAGCCCCTCGTCGGCGTCCCACTGGCCCCAGCTCACCACGGCGTAGGTGCGGCCGAGCGTGCGCGCGCGCAGCTGGGCGGACAGGCCGCGGTGGGCGAGATCGGTGCGGGCCACGGCCAGCAGGCCGGAGGTGTCCTTGTCCAGGCGGTGCACCAGGCCGGCGCGGGCGCTGTCCCCGGGCAGGTCGCCGAACAGGTGCAGCAGCGCGTTGACCATGGTCCCGGAGCGGTGGCCGGGCGCGGGGTGCACGACCATCCCGGCGGGCTTGTCGATCACCACCAGGTGCTCGTCGCAGTGGACCACGCGCAGCGGGATGTCCTGCGCGCCCAGGTAGGGCGCCGGCGGCGCCGGCGGCGTGAACACGACCAGGCTGCCGCCGTGGACGCGGTAGTTGCTGGGGCGCGGGCGGCCGTCGACCGTGGCGGCGCCCGAGGCGAGCGCGCGCTGGATCCGGCTGCGCGACAGCTCGGGCATCCGTTCGACCAGCAGCATATCGAGGCGGCTGTCCGCCTCCGGCGCCGTGACCGTGAAGGTGAGCGGGGCCTGTCCGTCTTCAGTCATCGCGGCGTCCCGGGTCGGAGGAGCCGGGCGCGGGTTCCGCGGCGGCGTCGTTCAGGGCAGGGTCGGCGGCGCCGGCGCGGGCGGCGCCGGACGGGCGCTCCTCCCGCCACAGCGAAAGGAACAGGGCCGCGCCGCCGAGCGTCACGCCCATGTCCGCCACGTTGAAGGTGTAGAAGCGGTGGGCGCCGACGCCCAGGTCGATGAAATCGACGACCAGCCCGCCGTAAAAGGCCCGGTCGACGAGGTTGCCCAGCGCGCCGCCCATGATGGCGGCGAGCGCGCAGCGGCGCAGACGGTGCCGCGGCTCGGTGCGGCGGTAGAGCACCGCCAGGACCACCGCCGCCAGCAGGCTGACGCCGATCAGGAAGCCGCGTCCGCCCAGCGGCAGGCCCATCGCGGCCCCGGGGTTGCGGACGTAGGCGAAGCGGGCCACGTCGCCGAGGAACTCCACGGGCCGGGCGAGGCGGTCGGCGTTGGCCAGCACCAGGCGCTTGGTGGCGAAGTCCGCCACGAGCACCAGGGGCGCCAGCAGCCAGGGGGCTCCGCGGAGGAGGGATCCGGGGCGGGGGCGTCTCAATGCCGCTCCTTCTCCTCGCGCTCCTTGCATTCGATGCAGAGCCTGGCGTCGAGCTTGGCCTTCAGGCGCTCCAGCCCGATCTGCGCCCCGCAGCCGGTGCAGACCCCGTAGCTGCGGTCCTCGATGCGCAGCAGGGCCTGCTCCAGCTGGTAGAGGTAGCGGCCCTCGCTGCTGGCGAACTGGATCGTGGTCTCGTACTGGAACTCGTCGCTGCCCTGGTCGGCCATGTGGTTCGAGTGGGCCTTGGCCAGGTCGCCCCCGAAGTCCTCCCCCTCGTGGTGGATGATCTTCGTGTGCTTGGCGAGCGACTTCTCGACGCGCTCCTTCTCCTCCGTGATGAGTTTCTGGAACCGCTCGAGCTCGGTCTTGCGCATGGTCCCTCCTCAGATGTTGGCCAGCCGGGCGATGGCCACCTCGATGGCGACGCCGTCGACCTCGAAACTGTCGGTGTGGGGCAGGTCCGGCGAGGCTGCGACCAGCTGCGCCAGCGTCTCGCCCGCGATCCTCTCCCCGAAGCGGTCCAGGGCCCGCCGCGCGTCGCCTTCGCCGGCGACCGCCAGGCGGATGCGGTCGGCGACCGCGAACCCGCTCTTCTTGCGCAGGTTCTGCACCCGGTTGATGACCTCGCGGGCGAGGCCCTCGTCCCGCAGCGCCTCGTCCAGCGTCGTGTCCAGCGCCACGGTCATCCCGTCGGCGGAGCCGGCCACGAAGGGGGCCAGCCCCTCCTCCGCGACGCGCGCCTCGTCGAAGGTGATGCTCTCGGTCACGCCCTCGATGTCCAGGGCGACCGAGCCCGTGCGGCGCAGGGCGAGGGCCTGCTGCGGCGTCATCGCCGCGATGGCGCGGCCGGCGGCCGGCGCGCGCTTGCCGAAGCGCGGTCCGAGGGCCCGGAAATCGGCCTTGGCCGTCAGGCGGGCGACGCGCAGGGGATCGTCCAGCGCGGCGATCTCCTTGATGTTCAGCTCCTCGGCCAGGATGCCGCGCAGGTCCGGGTCGCCGAGCAGCGCCGCGGCGCGCCCGTCGTCGGCGTGCAGGAGCAGCCGCCCCAGCGGCTGGCGGGTGCGGATCTGGGCGTCCTGGCGCAGGCTGCGGCCCACGCCGACCGCGGCCTGCGCCGCGGCCATGACCGCTTCGAGCGGCGCGTCGACGCGCGACGCGTCGCACGCGGGGTAGTCCGCGAGGTGGACCGAGCGCTCGCCGCCGCCGTGCAGCGCCCGGTAGATCTCCTCGGCGGTGAACGGGATCATCGGGGCGAGCAGCCGCGCCGCGCCGTCCAGCACCTCGAACAGCGTCGCGAACGCGGCGCGCTTGTCGGGCGTGGTCTCCCCCTGCCAGAACCGGCGGCGCGACAGGCGCACGTACCAGTTGCTGACGTCGTCGATCACGAAGGCGCCGATCGCCTTGGCGGCGCGCGTGAAGTTCATCTCCCTCGAGGGCCGCGCGGGCCTCCGCCGCGGTGCTGTGCAGGCGGCTCAGCACCCAGCGGTCGAGCAGCGACGGGGCGGCGGGGCCGCCGTCGCGCGGGTCCCAGTCGTCGAGGTTCGCGTAGAGCGAGAAGAAGGAGTAGACGTTCTCCAGCGTCGCCAGCAGCTTGCGGCGCGCCTCGGCCACGCCCTCGGCGTCGAAGCGGGTCGGGGTCCACAGCGGCGAGACGGTCAGCATGTACCAGCGCAGGGCGTCGGCCCCGTGCTCGCGCATCAGCGCCATCGGCTCGACGGTGTTGCCCAGGCTCTTGGACATCTTCTTGCCGTGCTTGTCCAGCACCAGCTCGATGGTCAGGCAGCTCTTGTAGCTGCTGCGCCCGGTCAGGAAGGTGCCGATCACCAGCATCGTGTAGAACCAGCCGCGGGTCTGGTCGATGCCCTCGCTGATGAAGTCGGCCGGGTACTGGCTCTCGAACAGCTCGCGGTTCTCGAACGGGTAGTGGTACTGGGCGAAGGGCATGGCCCCGCTGTCGAACCAGCAGTCGATGACCTCGGGCGTGCGCCGCATGACGCCGCCGCAGCCCGCCCGCGCGCAGGGGAAGGTCAGGTCGTCGACGAAGGGCCGGTGCAGGTCGAGCCGCGACTGGTCCGTTCCCGTGAGCTTCGTGAGGTCGTCGCGGCAGGTCGGCAGGTGCTGCTCGCCGCAGGCGTCGCAGATCCAGACGTTCAGCGGCGTGCCCCAGAACCGGTTGCGGCTGAGCGACCAGTCGATGTTGCCGGCCAGCCAGTTGCCGAAGCGGCCGCTGCCCACCTCCGGCGGCGCCCAGCGGATGTCGGCGTTCGCGGCCAGCAGCTTCTCGCGCAGCTCGCTGGTGCGGATGAACCAGCTCGGCGTGGCGTAGTAGATCAGCGGGTTGCCGCAGCGGTCGTGGAAGGGGTACTCGTGGGTGTAGCCCTCCTCGCGCAGCAGGCAGCCCCGGGCGCGCAGGTCGCGGATGATCTGCCGGTCGGACTCCTTGACGGCGCGGCCGGCGTAGGGCGGCACCTCGTCGGTGAAGCGCCCCGCCGCGTCGACCGGGCTGAAGAAGGCCAGGTTCTCGCGCAGGCCGGCCTGGTAGTCGTCCTCGCCGAAGGCGGGCGCCAGGTGGACGATGCCCGAGCCGCTGTCGAGCGTGACGAAGTCGGCGGCCACGATCTTGAACGCTTCCTTGCCGGCCGGGACCGGCAGCAGCGGGAACAGCTGCTCGTAGCGGCGGCCGACCAGGTCGCGGCCCTTGCAGCGGCCGAGCACCTCGGTCGGCGTGCCCGCGTCCAGCACGCCGAGGCGCGCCTCGGCCAGGACCAGCACGTCGTCGCCGTGGCGCACCCGCACGTAGTCGTGGTCCGCGCCGACGGCCAGGGCCACGTTCGAGGGCAGGGTCCAGGGCGTGGTCGTCCAGGTCAGGAAGTGCTCGTCGGCGTCGACGGCCTTGAGCTTCACGAAGATGCTCGGGTCCTCGACGGTGCGGTAGCCGCTGGCGGTCTCGTGGCTCGACAGGGGCGTGCCGCAGCTCGGGCAGTAGGGCACGACCTTGTGGCCGCGGTAGAGCAGGCCCTCGGCCGCGAAGCGGGACAGGATCCACCAGACCGACTCGATGTAGTTGTCCTGGTAGGTGATGTAGGGGTCGTCGAGGTCCACCCAGTAGCCCAGCCGCTCGGTGAACTCGTCCCACTCCGCCTTGCAGGCCCACACGCTCTCGCGACACTTGGCGTTGAAGGCCTCCAGGCCGTAGGCCTCGATGGCCTCACGCCCCTGGATGCCCAACTGCTTCTCGACCGAGCGCTCGACCGGCAGGCCGTGGGTGTCCCAGCCCGCCTTGCGCAGCACGCGGTGCCCGGTCATGGTCTTGTAGCGGCAGGCGATGTCCTTGGTCAGGCGCGCGGCCACGTGGTGCACGCCCGGCAGGCCGTTGGCCGTCGGCGGCCCTTCGTAGAAGACCCAGTCGGGCCGGCCCGCGCGCTCGGCGATGCTGCGGCGGAACACGTCGTGCTCGCGCCAGAACGCGCTGACCAGGCGCTCGGACTCGGCGTCGTGGATCTTGCGGGCCAGCGGCGCGTAGCGCGGCGTCTCGTTGGTCATGCCTTCCGTCCTAGGCGGCCCCGCCCGCGGGCGGGAGCCGTCGCAGCAGTTCGGTCACCAGGCGGCAGAGCTTCGGCTCGATCAGCGCGGCGGTGCGGATGATGCCGTCGACGTCCGCGGGGTGCAGGGCGTCGGGGAAGCAGGCGTCGGTCACCGCCGACAGGCCGAGCACCCGCATGCCGCCGTGCACCGCGACCAGGCACTCCGGCACCATCGACATCCCGACGGTGTCGGCGCCGATCGCGCGCAGGAAGCGGTACTCGGCCGCGGTCTCGAGGTTCGGGCCGGCGACCGCCACGTAGACGGCCCGGTGCAGCGGCAGGCCGAGCTCCAGGGCCGTCGTCTCGGCCAGCTCCAGCAGCGCGCGGTCGTAGGGCTCGCTCATGTCGGGGAAGCGGACGCCCAGGCGCTCGTCGTTGGGGCCGAGCAGCGGGTTGTCGCCCATGAGGTTGATGTGGTCGGTGATGACCGTCATGTCCCCGGGTCGCAGGTGCGGGTCCATGCCGCCGACCGCGTTGGACATCACCAGCGTCCCGGCGCCGAGCGCGCGCATCACCCGCACCGGCAGGGTGATCTGGCGCATGGTGTAGCCCTCGTAGTAGTGGACGCGGCCCTGCATGGCCACCACGCGGCGGCCGCCGAGGGTGCCGAAGACGAAGCGGCCGTGGTGGCTCTGCACCGTCGAGCTGGCGAAGTGCGGGATCTCGGCGTAGTCCAGCGTGCACTCGGCTTCGATCTTGTCGGCCAGGGCGCCGAGGCCGGTGCCCAGGATCAGCCCCACCTCGGGCTCCAGCGGGCAGCGCCCGCGCAGGAAGGCGACGGCTTCCTGGATCTGCGTCCACGTCTCGTGCAAGTCCGACCTCCGGGCTGTGACGCCCCCGGGCTGGGTGGCCGGCGGCGCCGCGGGGCCGCCCACCGTCTGGAAACGAGGAAACCTAGCATGCGGGCGGACCAGGGGGAAGGACAATCGCCTCCGGGACGGCCCCGGCGCGCCGCCTAGCCGGCCAGGAGCTTCGTCAGCAGGGCGCAGCCCAGCCGGACCAGCAGCAGGGCCAGGATGGGCGACAGGTCCAGGCCGCGCAGCGGGATCAGGGGGCGCAGCAGGTCGAGCAGGGGGTCGGTGACCCGGCAGACCATCACCAGGATCTCGTGGCGGGGCGAGGGGTTGAGCCAGCTGATGACCACCCGGGCGATGATCAGCCAGCTGTAGACCTCGCAGCAGGCGAGCAACAGGCGCAGCAGCACGTTTCCCTCCCCTTGCGACGGCGCGGCTCAGTCCCCGGCCGTCCGCTCCCCGAACACGGCGGTGCCCAGGCGCACCAGGGTCGCTCCCTCGGCGATCGCGATCTCGAAATCGTCGGACATCCCCAGGCTCAGCTCGGGCAGCGCGAGGCCGGTGGCCGCGCGGGCCGCCTCGGCGAGGCGCCGCACGAGGGCGAAGGTCGCGCCCAGCTCGGCCGACGGCGCGCCCTGGCGGGCCATGGCCATCATCCCGCGCAGATCCAGGCCCGGCAGCGCGGCGGCGGCGACGGCCGCGGCGACGGCCGCGTCCGGCGCGAGGCCGATCTTGCCCGGCTCGCGGGCGGCGTTGACCTCCAGCAGGACGGGCTGGCGCACTCCCAGCTCCAGCGCCACCTGCGAGATGCGGCCGGCGAGCGCCGGGGAATCGACGGCGTGGATCAGCGCGAAGGCGCCGACGGCCTTGCGCACCTTGTTGCTCTGCAAGGGGCCGATGAAGTGCCAGCGCAGGCCCGCCGCCGCGGCGGGGCCCAGCCGCGCCGCCAGCTCGTCCCGGCGCGGCAGCGCGTCCTGGATCCGGTTCTCCCCCAGGTCCAGCTGGCCGCAGGCGACGGCCTCGGCCACCCGGTCCAGCGGGACGCGCTTGCTGACCGCGACCAGCCTGACGGACGCGGCCGCCCGGCCCGAACGGGCGCAGGCGGCCGCCAGGCGGTCCCGGACGCGCAGCAGGTTGTCCGCGACGTCAGTCATGCCGGCCTCCCGGTCGGCCCGGGCGCCGCGCCGCGCCGGTCACCGCCAGCGCAGCAGCAGGGTCCGGGGGTCCAGCTCCATGTTGATGTCGGGCGCCTCGGGGCGGTCGTGCGCTTTCAGGATGCGCACCCGCACGTGGTCGGCGACGGACTCGAGCGCGACGATCAGGCTCAGGCGGTCGTCGAAACGGGCCACCGACAGGGGGATGCCGCGCGCGTCGCAGGCCTGGCCCTCGCGGTGGGTGAGCGACGAGGTCCAGATCTCGGTGTTCCAGTCGCGGGCCAGCGCCAGCACGCCGTCGATCTCCCAGTCCTCGCAGTGCTCGAAGCGCGGCGTGCCGTCCATGATCACCATGTCGGGCTCGAAGTGGGCGGCGTCGCGCAGGAACTCGGCCGTCCCGCGCAGCTTCTCCAGGGAGAAGGAGTCGCGGTTGTAGACCAGGATGTGGCGGTTGCGCTCGAGGTCCAGGCGCAGCTCGAGGCGGTTCTCCAGCTTCTGGTTCTCGCAGATGTGCTGGAAGATCTCGAAGTAGAAGGCGCGCAGCTTCTCGATCGACTCCTCGGTGGAGATGTGCAGCACCTTGCGGCCCTGCAGCAGCGCGTCGACCGCCATGCCGACCAGCAGCGCGGTCTTGCCGACGCCGCGGCGGGACAGCACCACGCCCAGGTGGCCGCGGCCGAGGCCGCCGTCGGTGGCCTTCTCGAAGACCCGCAGCGGGCTGCGGAAGCGAATGTCCTTGGTGGGCATCGTCGTTCCTCTCCTACTTGTTCCCCGCCGCGACCTTCTCGGCGTGGGCCTTGGCCAGGCGTTCGGCCACCTCGGCGGGCGCCGGCGAGTAGCGGGCGAACTCCATCGAGTACTCGGCCTTCCCCTGCGTGCTCGAACGGATCACGGTCGCGTAGCCGAACATCTCGGACAGGGGCACGTGGGCGTCGACGCGCACGAAGCCGCTGTCCTCGGTCGAGCCCATGATGATGCCCCGGCGCTGCATGACGGTGCCGAGGATCTCGCCCTGGAACTCGGTCGGCCCCTCCACCGACACCAGCATCAGCGGCTCGAGGGCCACGGGCCGGCCCTCCTTGTAGTGGTGGCGGAAGGCGCCGCGCGCGGCCGCCTGGAAGGCCTGGTCCGAGGAGTCCACGGCGTGCGAGTTGCCGTCCTCGAGGACCACCGTCAGGCCCTGCACAGGATACCCGATGTAGGCGCCCTTATCGAGCATCGAGCGGAAGCCCTTCTCCACGGCCGGGATGTACTCGGTGGGCACCGTGCCGCCGATCACCTTGTTCTCGAACTTGAACTCGCCCGACTCGTTCGGCTCGAAGTAGCCGCAGATGCGGCCGTACTGGCCCGAGCCGCCGGTCTGCTTGCGGTGCGTGTAGTCGAAGTTCACGCGCTGGGTGATCGCCTCGCGGAAGGACACCTTCGGCTGGCCGGCGGTCACCTCCGCCTTGTACTCGCGGCGGATGCGCTCGAGGTACACCTCCAGGTGCAGCTCGCCCATGCCCATGATGAGCGTGTCGCCGGTCTCGTCGTCCGTCCGCGTCCGGAAGGTGGGGTCCTCCTTGGTGAAGCGGGCGAGCGCCTTGGCCAGGTTCGCCTGGGCCTTGTTGTCCGTCGGCACGATCGCCAGCGAGATCACCGGCTCGGGCACGTGGAAGTTCGAGACCGAGACGGTCTCGCCGCCGGTGAAGGTGTCGCCCGACGCGCACTCGACGCCGAACAGGGCGACGATGTCGCCGGCGTAGGCCTTCAGGATGTCCTCCATCTGGCTGGCGTGCAGCCGCACCAGGCGGCCCACCTTCACCCGCTTCCCGGTGCGCGTGTTGTGGATCGTGTCGCCCTTGGCCAGGGTGCCCTGGTAGAGGCGGATGTAGGTCAGCTGGCCGTAGGCGCCGTCCTCGAGCTTGAAGGCGAGGGCCACCACGTGGTCGTCGTCGCTGTTGGACAGGACGAAGGTCTCCGGCTCGCCCTCGGCGTTGAGCCGCAGGGCCTCGTTCTGGACCTCGGTGGGGTCGGGCAGGTAGCGCACCACGGCGTCGAGCAGCAGCTGCACGCCCTTGTTCTTGTAGGCGCTGCCCATGAAGACGGGCGTCAGCTCCCGCGACACCGTGCCGCGCCGCACCGCCTCGTGGATCAGCTCCTCGGTGACCGCGCCGTCGAGGATGGCCTCGGTCAGCTCGTCGCTGAACATGCTGGCCGCGTCCAGCAGCTCCTCGCGCCGGGCCTCGGCCTCGAGCCGCAGCCCCGCGGGGATCTCCTCCCAGACCAGGTCGTCGCCCAGGTCGCCGGTGAAGCGGCAGGCCTTCATGCGCACCAGGTCGACCACGCCCTCGTGCTCGTGCTCGAGGCCCAGGGGGATCTGCATCATGGCCGCGTTGTGGCGCAGCTTCTCGCGCAGCTGCTCGGTGACGCGCGCCGGGTTGGCGCCCGAGCGGTCGCACTTGTTGACGAAGGCCAGGCGCGGCACCTTGTAGCGGCGCATCTGGCGGTCCACCGTCATCGACTGCGACTGGACGCCCGCCACCGCGCAGAGCACCAGCACCGCGCCGTCCAGGACGCGCAGCGCGCGCTCCACCTCGATGGTGAAGTCGACGTGGCCCGGCGTGTCGATGATGTTGATCGGGTGGCCGTCCCACTCGCAGTAGGTGGCCGCCGAGGCGATGGTGATGCCGCGCTCCCGCTCCAGCTCCATCGAGTCCATGGTGGCCCCGACGCCGTCCTTGCCGCGCACCTCGTGCACGGTGTGGATGCGCCCGGTGTAGTAGAGGATGCGCTCGGTCAGCGTCGTCTTGCCCGAATCGATGTGGGCGCTGATGCCGATGTTGCGCAGCTTCGTGATGTCTCTGCTCATGGCGACCGCCGGGGCCCCGCCGGGGGGCCGTCTCGTTGGAGTGGTGGGGGGCGCCGCCTGGCGGCGCGGCCCGCGGGGCGTCCTGCCCTCAAGAACGACGCCCGCCCCAGCCGGGACGGGCGTCGACGCGCGGAATATACGCGGAATCCGGACGTTGGCAAGCGGATTTGCGTATTTTTAGCGTTCCCGCCGGCCGGGGCGCCCGCCGCCCCTCGGCTCAGATCGCGCCGTGGCGCCGGCCGACCTTGCCGAAGGCCTCCAGGCAGCGCTCGACGTGGTCGGGCGCGTGGGCGGCCGAGGCCTGCAGCCGGATCCGGGCCTGGCCCTTCGGCACCACGGGGAAGCTGAAGCCGATGCAGTAGATGCCCTCGTCCAGCAGGTCGCGGGCCACGCCCTGGGCCATCAGGGCGTCGTTCTCGTGGCGCCGGAAGTGGACCGGGACGATGGGGTGCTCGCCGGGGTCGACGTCGAAGCCCAGCTCGCGCAGGCCCGCGCGCAGGCGGCGCTGGTTCGCGTCCACGGCGCGCAGGGGGGCCGGGTCCTCGCGCAGGATGCGCAGCACCTCGAGCGTGGCGGCGCAGACCACCGGCGGCAGGGAGTTGCTGAACAGGTAGGGGCGCGACTTCTGGCGCAGCCAGGCGACGATCTCCGCGGGCCCGGCGGTGCAGCCGCCCAGCCCGCCGCCCAGGGCCTTGCCCAGGGTGGTGGTGATCATGTCGACGCGTCCCATCACGCCGAGCTTCTCGTGGGTGCCGCGCCCGGTCGGGCCGGTGAAGCCGGTCGCGTGGCTCTCGTCGACCAGGACCAGCGCGTCGTGCTTCTCGGCCAGGTCGCAGATCTCCGGCAGGCGGGCGTAGTCGCCGTCCATCGAGAACACGCCGTCGGTGACGATCATGCGCAGGCGCGCGTCGGCCGCCTCCTCGAGGCGGCGGGCGAGGTCGTCCATGTCGGCGTGGCGGTAGATCGAGCGGCGGGCCTTGCAGAGGCGCACCCCGTCGATGATCGAGGCGTGGTTGAGCTGGTCGGTGATCAGCGCGGCGTCGGCGTCCAGCAGCGGCTCGAACACGCCGCCGTTGGCGTCGAAGCAGGCGGCGTAGAGCAGGCAGTCCTCCAGGCCGAGGAAGTCGGCCAGCTCCCGCTCCAGCTCGCGGTGCAGCTCGGTCGTGCCGCAGATGAAACGCACCGAGCTGAGGCCGTAGGCCCAGCGGTCCAGCGCGCGGCGCGAGGCTGCGACGACACGCGGGTCCGAGGCCAGGCCCAGGTAGTTGTTGGCGCAGAAGTTCAGGACCCGCCGGCCGCCGACCAGGATCTCGGCGCCCTGCGGCCCCTGCAGCACGCGCTCCTCCTTGAAGAGCCCCTGCTCCCGCAGCGCATCCAGTTCGCGGCGCAGCTGGCCGACCAGCGTTCCATGCATGTCGGGACTCCCTAGCGGTAGCGCGCCTTCATCTGGTCGAGGGTCGTCGCGGGCACCTTGTCGCCCCAGCCGGCCTGCCCGAAGGCGATCATGCGGTCCCTGACCACCGCGGCCATCGCGTCGCGCGACGGCTTCAGGTAGTCGCGGGGGTCGAACTTCTCGGGGTGCTCGGCGAACACCTTGCGGATGGCGCCGGTGATGGCCAGGCGGTTGTCGGTGTCGACGTTGATCTTGCGCACGCCGTGGCGGATGCCGCGCTGGATCGCCTCGACGGGCACCCCGTAGGTCTCGGGCATCTTGCCGCCGTAGCGGTTGATGAGCTCGACCAGCTCCTGCGGCACCGAGCTGCTGCCGTGCATCACCAGGTGGGTGTTGGGCAGGCGGCGGTGGATCTCCTCGATCAGGTCCATCTTCAGCACGTCGCCGCCCGGCTTCTTGGTGAACTTGTAGGCGCCGTGGCTGGTGCCGATGGCCACGGCCAGCGCGTCGCAGCCGGTCTCGGCGGCGAAGCGCTCGGCCTCCGCCGGGTCCGTGAGGTGGGCCAGGGCGGCGTCGCCGGTCAGCCCGGCGCCGTGCCCGTCCTCGATGCCGCCGAGGCAGCCGATCTCGGCCTCGACCGTGACGCCCAGGGCGTGCGCCTTCGCCACGACCTCGCGCGTGACCTTCACGTTCTGCTCGTAGGTGGCCGGCGTCTTGCCGTCCTCCAGCAGCGAGCCGTCCATCATCACCGAGGTGAAGCCCTGCTCGATGGCGGAGAAGCAGGTGGCCGGGCTGTTGCCGTGGTCCTGGTGCATGGCGATGGGCAGGTGCGGGTGCAGCTCGGCCGCGGCCAGCATCAGGTGGCGCAGGTAGTTGTCCTGCGAGTAGGAGCGCGCGCCGCGCGAGGCCTGCACGATGACCGGCGAGTTGGTCTCCGCGGCCGCCTGCATGATCGACTGGATCTGCTCCATGTTGTTCACGTTGAAGGCGCCGACTCCGTAGCCGTGCTCGGCGGCGTGGTCCAGCAGCACTCTCATCGGTACCAGGGGCATGACGGTCTCCTTGCTCGGGGTCGCGGTGCGGGACGCGGTGGTCCGTCCGGCGTCCGCGCGGGAATGTAACGCGCCGGCGGCCGGGGGGCAATCCTGTGAAAAACGAACCCCGCAGCCCGGAAGCCGCGGGGTCGCGAGCGGAGGTGGTGGAGGCGGCGGGAATCGAACCCGCGTCCGAAGCCGGTCCCCCGCCGGCGTCTACATGCTTAGCCGCTGATCGATCTCGTTCCGCGCCTGGCTCAGCGACAGGCCGAGCGTGGAACCAGTCTCCGTAAAGATCTCGTCCGTCCCCAGGAGACCCGGTTCAGGACCAGACGCCAGATGACGGCGCTCCGCCGGAGGGACTGGCGTCCCTCTCTCCGGGGAACGCGCTGCGTGTTTATTTACGCAGCGAGAGCGTAGTGCTCTGTGTCATTTGTTTTGTTCCCAGCGTTTTACGAGATGACTGGAATCTCGGCATGCTGCCAACGGTCCCCCGACCCCGTCGAAGCCATGTCGCCCCCACGAGTTCGCTGAACGGGCACAACGTACCACAACCCCCGTGCTCTGTCAAAGGGACCGGTTCAGGCTGCGGGATCGTCCCTGCGCAGGCTGCGATGCGACTCGGATCCGCACATCCTGCCGGGACAGGGGGCGCTCGTCGGGCACATCCTGTGCCCGACTCGCTTGGCCTTCCGGCCCTTCCGCCATCCTGGCTCCAGGGCCTGCAGGACACCCCTGTCCCGGCAGGATGTGCGGATCCGAGTCGCACGGCGGCATGGGCATGGCGGGGACGGTCTCGCAGCCGGGTCCGATGCAGTCGATAGCGAGGGGCGATCAGCGGGCGTAGAGCGCTTTGATCTCGCCCCAGGTCGCCGCTTCGGCCCCCACGACGCCGGTCCATCCGGCAGCAGTTCGCCGCCCGTCGATCACCGGGCCGAGATTGCGGTGCAGATGGTAGGTCCACTGCGGCGCAGCATCGCCGGCCGTCGAGCCGGTGATCATCCTGCATCCAGCACGGCGTCTCGAAGTCGCCGGCCGGCGTGGTGATCGTCTCGGTGCCGGTCACGGGCAGTGGAAGGTCGCGGGATAGGAGCCGACGACGTGCTCGGCGCGTCGTGCCTGGCTCTCGCCAGCTCTTGCCGACCGCGAGCGGCAGGTCCAGGAACACAGGCGAGGGCGAGAACATCCAGTGCTCGAAATCCGGAAACTCGCCCCCCACCGTGATGGCGTAGCCGCCCCAGAGGACATCGCCGTTCGTGTCGGCCATATAGTAGTCGCTCAACCAGTCCGTGTAGACGTGGGAGCGTCGGCAGATCCAGCCATGGAACCACTCCGGCGACGTGCTGACCAGGAGATCGACCGAGCACGATCCCGAACTGCTCGCATATTCGAAGGTCGCCCCCGGCGTCAGCGGCCAGTAATCCGCGGCGTCGGCGGTCACCGCCAGCGCGACCACAATGACGGCGACGACCGATGATCGGGACATACGCATGTCGAACACCTCTGGGGCATGGGCGATTCCATAGGGAGTCATCATATCACGCCGCTTGGGCGCGTACCAGGGATCCCGCTCCCCCTCCGGCTGCACGTGAGCGGCCGCACCGCTGAACCACCCGACCGGCCGGGTCGGGGGCGTCTGGAGGGACCCTGCGCCAGGAGGGCGCAGGGTCCCGAAAGTCGAGCGCGCCGGACACACGAGGTGTCCGGCGCGCGTCCCCCGACCCGGCCGGTCGGGTGGTTCAGCGGTGACCGCTACACCACGCCCTGGTCCATCATGGCGTCGGCGACCTTCAGGAAGCCGGCGATGTTGGCGCCGTTGACGTAGTTGCCCGGAGTGCCGAAGGCCTCGGCGGTCTCCATGCAGTTCTTGTGGATCGACTTCATGATGCCGTGCAGCTTCGCGTCGACCTCTTCGCGGCTCCAGGAGAGGCGCATGCTGTTCTGCGACATCTCGAGGCCCGAGGTCGCCACGCCGCCGGCGTTGGCGGCCTTGCCGGGGCCGTAGAGGATCTTCGCATCGACGAACTGCTCGACGCCCGCCGGCACCGTGGGCATGTTCGCGCCCTCGGAGACCACGTACACGCCGTTGCGCAGCAGGTTCGCCGCGTCCTTGGCGTTGACCTCGTTCTGCGTGGCGCTGGGGAAGGCGCAGTCGGCCTTGTGGTCCCACAGCGGGTTGAACGCGGCGCCGGGATCGATGGCCTTGTAGACGGCCTTCGGGTACTTGTCGCAGTACTCCTTGATGCGGCCGCGCTTGACGTTCTTCAGGTTCATGACGAACGCCAGCTTGTCGCGGTCGATGCCCTGCTCGTCGTAGATGTAGCCCGCGGAGTCGGACAGGGTGACCGGCTTGCCGCCGAGGTCGAGCAGCTTCTCGACCGTGTACTGGGCGACGTTGCCCGAGCCGGACACCAGGCAGGTCTTGCCCTTGAGGTCCTGCTTGCGGGTCGCGAGCATCTCCTGCGCGAAGTACACGGCGCCGTAGCCCGTGGCCTCCGGGCGGATCAGCGAGCCGCCCCACTTCAGGGCCTTGCCCGTCAGCACGCCGGTGAACTCGTTGCGGATGCGCTTGTACTGGCCGAACATGAAGCCGATCTCGCGGCCGCCCACGCCGATGTCGCCGGCGGGCACGTCGGTGTCGGGGCCGATGTGGCGCTGCAGCTCGGTCATGAAGCTCTGCGTGAAGTGCATGACCTCGTTGTCGCTCTTGCCCTTGGGATCGAAGTCCGAGCCGCCCTTGCCGCCGCCCATGGGCAGCGTGGTGAGCGCGTTCTTGAAGACCTGCTCGAAGGCGAGGAACTTCAGGATGCCCAGGTTGACGCTCGGGTGGAAGCGCAGGCCGCCCTTGTACGGGCCGATGGCGCTGTTCATCTCGATGCGGAAGCCGCGGTTGACCTGGACCTCGCCGTTGTCGTCGATCCAGGGCACACGGAACAGGATCACGCGCTCGGGCTCCACGATCCGCTCCATGATCTTCGCCTTGCGGTACTCGGGGCGCTTGTCGAGCACGGGCCACAGGGACTCCACGACCTCCTGCACGGCCTGGTGGAATTCCTTCTGCTCGGGGTTCTTGGCCACGACCTGATCCATGAAAGCCTTGAATTCAGCCATGTCGGCTCTCCCGCGGTGAGGGACCGTCCCTGGGCAACCGTGAGCTCGGTTGCACCTGTTGAATCGCCAACAAATCTAGGCGGCGGCCGGGCAGAAGCAAAACAATATTCACAGGACCGGGGTGGGTGAATCCCCTTATCGGAAGGGAAGATCCGGCGCCATCCAGGTCTGATTCGCTCCCGATTGATCCGCGGTTGCGCCCCACCGGTGCAGGACGCACCATGACGGCCGACAGCCGGGAGGAAACCGATGGGCCTCTGCCACTTCGCGACCGACCTGCACGGCCGGCCGGACCGCTACCGCAAGCTCTGGGACGCCGCGGCCGCCGAGCGCCCCGCCGCCGTGTTCCTGGGCGGCGACCTGCTGCCGCACCGGCTGGCCGCGGGCGGCGACTTCGTCGGCGACGTGCTGGCCGACGGCTTCCGCCGGCTGCGCGCGGACCTGGGCCCCGACTACCCCGCGGTGTTCCTGATCCCCGGCAACGACGATCCCGCCGCCGAGCTGCCCGCCCTCGCCGCGGGCGAGGACGAGGGGCTCTGGCTCCAGGCGCACGGCCGGCGCCTCGCCTGGGGCGACCGGCTGGTGCTGGGCTACGCCTGCATCCCGCCCTCGCCGTTCCTGCTCAAGGACTGGGAGCGCTACGACGTGTCGCGCTTCGTGGACCCCGGCTGCGTGCCGCCCGAGGAGGGCCGCCGCACCGTGGCGCGCGAGGAGCGCGAGATCAGGCTGGCGACGATCGCGGCGGAGCTGGAGGAGCTGGCGGGCGGCGCGGACCTCGCGCGGGCGGTCTGCCTGTTCCACTGCCCGCCGTACGGCTGCGACCTGGACCGCGCCGGCCTGGACGGACGTCTGGTCGACCACGCGCCGGTGGACGTGCACATCGGAAGCATCGCGATCCGCAGGTTCCTCGAGGCGCGGCGCCCGCCGCTGTCGCTGCACGGCCACGTGCACGAGGCCGCGCGGCTGACCGGCGCCTGGCGCGAGACGGTCGGCGCCACGCTGGCCTGCAACGGCGCCCACGACGGCCCGGAGCTGGCCCTGGTGCGCTTCGACCCCGACGCCCCCGCGGCGGCCGCGCGCGCCCTGCTCTGACGGGTCAGGCCGGCGCGTCGTCCCCCCCGATGTGGAGCTCGCGCGCCGGATCGGTGATCGCGCCGATCTTCACGGCGTAGCTCGACCGCTCGGCGATGTCCCGGTCGGTGATCAGGTGCGCGTCGATCAGCCCGGCGCTGCGGTAGCCGGTGCGCAGGTAGTTGATCTCGGCCAGGCAGCGGCTCCAGCCGTCGAGCCAGACCCGCAGCGCCGCCTGGCGCTCCGGATCATCCTCGACGTGGACCAGCAGGTCGATGTCGCTGCCCGGCCCGGCCGTCGCGTTCTTCACGCTGCCGAAGACGTACATCGCCTTGACGCCGTAGCGCGCCGCGTCGAGGTCGTGCGCGATCCGCTCGGCCATCTGCAGCCGCCAGCGCCAGACCTCGCCGGGCTTGCCGATCAGCTCGGCCGCGGCGTCGGCGCCCGTGCCCCGCTCGAGGCCGGGCTCCACGAAGCAGGCCAGCGCCTCGTCGAGGTCGGCGTTGAGCAGCACGCGCAGCACGCGCCCCGCGGCCTCGGCCTGCACGTCGATCACCCGCAGCGTGCCCGCGATCGCGGCGAACTGCGGCAGCAGCTCGGGCAGCAGGTTGCGCGCCCCCAGCAGGAACTGCTCGTTGAAGACGATCCCGTCGCGGTCCGGGTAGAGCGGCAGGTAGCGGATGCGCGACTCCACCAGGTCCTGGAAGAAGTGGGTGCCGAAGGAGAGGTCGGGCAGGTAGCCGCCCTTGAGCCGGGCGATCTCCACCAGCATCGAGGTGTTGCTGATGTCGGCGTAGGTCACGCTCACGCCCAGCTTGATGTCGCCGCGGCTGCCCCAGCGGCCGGGGCCCATGAGGATGAAGCCGCGCTTGGGCAGCAGCTTGTTCAGCTCGCCCACGGCGCGCCCCACCGCCAGCATGCTCGCGCGGTCCTCGAGCGCCGCGTAGGCGTCGGGGTCGACGTAGACCACGTGGGTGACGTCGGGCAGCCAGCCGTTGGAGACGTGGCGGTCGGCCGTGAACAGGACGTCCTTGACCGCGACGTCCTTGGGGATCGGCGCCGGGGCGGCGTCGTCGGTGTGGCTCTGCGGCCGGCACTGCAGCAGGTAGAACTTCTCGCCGTCGTGGGCGAACTCGATGTCCACCGGCGTGCCCAGCTTCTCCTCGAGGATCACCAGCACGTTGCGCAGGTGGCGCACGAAGGGCGTGCCGTTGATCAGGCCGTCGAAGGTCGCCACCAGCTCGTCGTGCGCGGGGTCGTACATCAGGCGCCGCGGCTGCTGCAGCATGCCCTCGCTGAGCTTCGAGAACACGAGCTCCAGGCCCGGGTACCGCCCGCCCACCTCGCGCAGCAGGTCGGGGATCGACTTCGTGACGAAGGCGTTGCTCTCGAGGTCGATGACGTCGATCTGGTTCGGCGCGTAGCGCACGATCTCCTCGAGCTCGACGTTCACGCGCAGGTTGGGCTGGCCGGGCACCGCCAGCACCGGGTAGTCGTCGCCGACGCGGTCGACGGCGCGCGTGCCCAGCCCGGGCACCAGGCGGATCAGGCCGTCGTCGCGCCGGATCCGCGGCGACCAGCGGAACTCGTTGCGGCTGAAGGCCACCCCGGCGAAGGCCGGCAGGAAGTAGCGCCCGACCTTGCGGCCGACCACCTCCTGGATCAGGATCCCCATCTCCTCGCTGAAGTCCAGCAGGCCGCGGTCGCGGCGGTACTCGACGGGGTCGGGCCCGAACACCGAGGCGTAGATCTCGGTGATGGCGTCGCAGAGGGCGTCGAGGCGCTCGGCGCGCCCGCCCTGGTTGGGCAGGAACAGGCTCTTGTACTTGCCGGAGAACGAGGTGCCGAAGCGGTCCTCCAGCAGGCTCGAGCTGCGCACGATCAGCGGCACCTCGCCCAGATCGTCCAGCGCCGCGGCCAGGCCCTGGCGCAGGTGCGGCGGCAGCGGCGAGTGCTTGAAGAGCTGGATGATGTTGGGGTACTCCTGCCGGACCTGGCCGATCTCCTTGTACTTCTGCTCGATGACGTCCTCGAGGTCGTTGTGGGCGATGAACTCCAGCGTGGCGTCGGAGGCCAGGTACCAGGTGCGCGGCACGTGGACCTCGCCGATGGGGCGGTCCGGCCCCGAGGCGCGGGCCAGGATGCGGTCCGCGAGGAGCAGGCCCGAGCCCTTGCCGCCCAGCTTGCCGGTCCCGTCCACGGGCATGATCAGGCGGTCGATCAGGGCGCGCAGGTCGGCGACCGTCACGAACTCCTTGGCGACCCGGATGTAGTCGAGCTGCTCGGTCAGGAAGCGCCGGACCAGCGAGACGCGCATGTTGATGACCGTCGAGGGCTGCAGCGAGGAGCCCTCGCCCACCAGGTGGTGGTAGCGGCGCAGCGCGTCGGCCAGCTCGGGCAGGGTCGTGCGCGGGTTGTCCAGGATCTTCAGGAAGAGGCCGGCGCGGTCGTCCTGGATCCAGCGCTGGACCTTCAGCAGGATCTCGTGGTCGGTCATGTGGCGCGCGGCCAGGAAGAACGGGGCGTCCGACAGCAGCACGGACTCGTCGCGCTTCTGGACGACGCCCGGCACGTTGACCTCGCCGGAGACGGTCTCCGCCGAGACCACGGAGTCCACGCGGCCGAGCATGTCGTGGGCCTCGTCGATGCCCATCGAGCACAGCAGGTTCAGCAGCTTGCGCGCGATGCTCTGGTGGAGGTGGGGGTCGGACTCGCGCAGCATCTGGATGGGCATCAGCCACAGCGGCTCGTCGATCCCGTCCTCGCGGACGTGCGCGCGCTCCTTGCGCAGGTCCCGCAGGCGCTCGAAGAGGACGTAGTGGGCCAGGCGGTCGGCCACCGACTTCAGCAGGCGCTGCTCCTCCTTCAGGAAGGGGCCGTCGCCCACGTCCGGGCACTGCCCCGTGTAGTAGACGCAGACCTCCCCCGCCACCTGGTCCTGCACGACGATCTCGGCGCGCAGGTGGCACGGCGTGCGCGGGCCGTTCTCGGTGCGGTGCACGAGGCCGTCGCAGGCCACCTCGGCCTGGCAGATGGACGGGTACTGCATGCCGGCGACGAGGGCCTCGGCCACGCCGCGGCAGACCTCCTGCCGGCTGTGCTCCTGCGTCGCGAACAGCTCCTCGATGCGGTAGAGGCAGTCCAGCTCCTTCGACCGCTCCTGCAGCGAGACCAGCAGCTGGGCGAGCGTCGGGTCGCGGGCGTCAGTCATGGCGGATCACTCCCCTGCGGGCGCGCCCGTCGACGCGGACGTCCAGCGGGCGCGGGGTGCGGACGTGGCGCACGAGGTCGCCCTCGTGCTCGGCCGGGAGCGCGTCCAGCCAGGCCCAGTCGACGGCCCGGCCGCCGGTGTGCGGCACCGACAGGTACTGCACGCCGAAGCTGATCAGGTTGTGGAAGAAGTGGGAGCCCTGGCTCAGGTCGGGGCTCATGTCCGGCAGGGTGGCCTCCACCAGGCAGCGGGCCTGCGAGATCTGGCTCCAGTCGACCGGCACGCCCAGCCAGGGGTCGGAGCTGCCCCAGCGCCCGAAGCCGATCAGCAGGTAGGGCCGCCGCTCGGCCTGCAGGGCGACGTTGATGCGCTCCAGCTCCGCGGCGATGCGCGGCGTGTGGCGGGCCTCGAAGACGGCGGGCTTCACGTAGACGACGTCCTGCAGGTCGCTGCGGGCGCCGTGCCCCAGCACGATCTCGGAGGCCAGCAGGACCCCGGGGCCGTCCAGCTCGTCCTGCCCGACGGCCACCTCGCCGACGGCCACCTGCATCGGCCGCGCCTGCAGCAGCCCCAGCCGCGCGGGCTCGCCGCCCTGGCCGAAGGTCAGCGCGAACTCGATCTCGACGTCGGCGCCGAGGGCCGCCTTGGCGAGCCCCAGCAGCTGCTTCACCGCCGCGTTCAGCGGCAGCACCCCGGCGTCCAGGATGGGCGAGAAGTCCAGCACGCGCGCGCCGCCGGGCAGCAGGCCGCAGCGCAGGCGGTTGCTGGCCGGGTCGAAGGTGGACACCAGGTGGTCCAGGGAGCCGTCGGCCTCCGCGCGGGCCAGGTCCGCCTGCACCAGGAACTCGGTCTCGCGCACCGGGTCGGGCGGCGGCGGCGTCCCCATGTTCACGCCCCAGAACGAGGTCTGGGTGTTCTTGACCATGTCGCCCAGGCCGTTGAAGGGCGGGCCGACGCGCGGCCGGGCCGGCGAGTAGGACCAGGTCAGACCGCCGTCGACGATCGCCTTGCCCAGGCCGAGCGCCAGGTTGACGACGCCGTCCTCGGGGCGCGCGCGGCCGATGGGGTAGTAGCTGTAGGAGCGGCCGACCCCCGAGAGGGACGGGTAGAAGAGGTCGCCGCGGCGCAGCCCCACGACCTCCTGCACCACGACCGCCATCGCCTCCTCGCGCGGGTCGCGCTCGATCGAGCGCATGTAGTCGCGCGGCTGGCGGAAGAAGGTCGAGGCGATGACGAACTTGACCGCCTCGACCAGCTTGCGGAAGCGCGTGTCCGGGTCGTGCTGGTTGTTGGGGATCATCTTGGTGGCGTAGACGCCGGCGAAGGGGTGCGCCAGCGCGTCCTCCAGCAGGCTGGAGGAGCGCACCGCCAGCGGCGAGTGCACGCCCTCGACCAGGGCGCGCAGGTCGCCCACGAACTGGGCCGGCAGCTCCGCGCGCTGGCAGGCGTGGGCGATGCGGTCGTCGGGGGCGCCGCCGTAGACCGCGTCCGCCAGGTCGTTCTGGTCCACGAAGGCGCGGAAGACGTCGGTGGTCAGGACCACCAGGCGCGGCACGTCGACCCGGATGCCGGGGCACGCGGCGCCGTCGAAGCGGCCGAGGATGTCCCGCGCCATGAGCACCAGGCTGGCCGCCTTGCCGCCGAGCTCCCCCTCCCCGATGCGCGACACGGCGTCGGCGCCGTCGAAGAAGCGGCGGTCGAAGGCGGGCACGGCGTCGCGGGGGACCATCGTCACGTCGTTCCCCTCCCGGTCCTGCGGGTCACAGCCAGCCGCGGTCGTGGCAGGCCGAGGCCACGCGGTTGATCGCCAGCACGTAGGCGGCGTCGCGCAGGGACAGCTCCTGGCGCCGCGCCAGGTCGGCGACCGCGATGTAGGCGGCGGTCATCTTCTGGTCGAGCTTGCCGAGGACCTCGTCCATCTCCCAATAGTAGTTCATGTTGCTCTGGACCTGCTCGAAGTAGCTGCAGGTCACGCCGCCGGCGTTGGCCAGGAAGTCCGGCAGGACGGTCACGCCGCGGCCGCGCAGGATCTCGTCGGCCTCCGGCGAGGTGGGGCCGTTGGCGCCCTCCAGCACGAGGCGGACGCGCGGGTGCACGCGGCCGGCGTTGTCGGCGGTGAGCTGGTTCTCCAGGGCGCAGGGCATCAGGATGTCGACGTCCTGCTCGAGCCAGGCCTCGCCCGGCAGCGCGGCGTAGCCCGCGGCCTCGGCGCGCGCGCGGTCGATGCCGCCGTAGCGGTCGGTCATGCCGCGCAGTTCGGCCAGGTCGACGCCGCCGTCGCGGCGGTAGGTGACCGCCTCGCCGCGGCCCTCGTCCCAGCAGGACACCGCCACGGTGCGGCCGCCGATGCGCCCGTACAGCTCGATGGCGTGCTGGGCCACGTTGCCGAAGCCCTGCACGCTGGCCGTGGTGGCGTCGGGACGCACGCCCAGTTCCTTGAGCGCCTCGCGCAGCACGTAGACCAGGCCGTAGCCCGTGGACTGCAGCCGGCCGCGCGAGCCGCCCATGCCCACCGGCTTGCCCGTGAACTGGCCCGGGTGGCGGCCGCCGCGCATCGCCTCGTACTCGTCGAGCATCCAGAGCATGTGCTGCGGGCCGGTCATCACGTCCGGGGCCGGCACGTCGGTCTCGGGCGACAGGTCGCGGCCGAGCTGGCGGACCCAGCCGCGGCAGAGCGCCTCCTGCTCGCGCGGGCCGAGGTGGTGCGGGTCGCAGACCACGCCGCCCTCGCTGCCGCCCAGCGGGATGTCGACCACGGCGCACTTCCAGGTCATCCACATGGCGATGGCCCGCACCGTGTCGATGGTCTCGTGGGGGTGGAAGCGCACGCCGCCCTTGGCCGGGCCGCGCGCGTCGTTGTGGACGATGCGGAACCCCTCGAAGACCTCGATCCGCCCGTCGTCCATGCGCACCGGGATCGTGAAGCGCCGCTCGCGGGCCGGCGTGCGCAGGTAGGCGCGGGTGCCGGCGTCCAGCCCGATCAGGTCGGCGATCTTGTCGAACTGGGACTGGGCCATGGCGAAGGCGTTGAAGGCTCGATCCGCGGTCATCGCACACCTCGTGGTTGGTTCGCCGCCCCGGCTCCCGGGGGCCGGGGTCAGGCGGACTGCGGCCGCAGCACCACGCCGCGGCGGGAACGCCCGTCGATCAGCACCTGCAGGGGGGCCTCGAGGTGCAGGTGGCTGAGGTGGGCCGAGCGCGCGGCGGGCGCCTGGCCGAGCAGCCAGTCCCAGTCGATCTTGCCGCCGCCGCTGCTGGCGTTGACGGTCAGGTACCCGACCCGGAACGACGTCAGGTTCTGGAAGAAGTGCGTCCCCTGGCTCGGGGTCACGCGGAAGTCGTCGAGGTCGGTCTCGACGATCACCGCCGCGCCGGAGATCTGCGACCACGTGACCGGCACGCCCAGCCAGCGGTCGCTCGAGCCCCAGCGGCCGGGCCCCACCAGCAGGTAGGGCCGGCCCTCGGCGCGCAGGCGCCGGTCCAGCTCGCCGACCTCCTCCGCGATCGCCGGCGTGCAGCCGCGGTCGAAGCGGCCGGGGTCCACCAGCACCACGTCGTGGATGTCGTCGTAGGTCCCGTTGCCCAGCGCCACGTCGGTCGCGATCACGACGTCGGCGCGCGCCGCCATCCCGTCGGGGATGCGCGGCGACGCCATCTCGGCGGCCAGCGGCCGGATCTGCAGCAGGCCGAACTCCGCCGGCTCGCCGCCGGACGGCAGGTTCGCCGCGAACTCCAGCTCCACGGCGCAGCTCATGCAGCGCCGCCCCAGCTCCAGCAGGAAGGCGAGCACGTCGGCCAGCGGGTAGAGGTCCGCCTTCAGCACGTGCGCGAAGGTGACCAGGCGGGGCCCCGCCCGCCCGATCCCGTCGTAGACGGCGTCGTTCTCGGGATCGTAGACCGAGCCCACGGCGTGCAGGGTGCCGTGCCGCTCGGCGACGTCGAGCTCGAGCGCCTCGACGTTGGCGTCCTCGCGCAGCGTCGGGTAGGCGTCGGGGTCGCCGACGTCCAGGGCCTGGAAGGTGCGCTGGCTGTTGGCCAGCGTGTCGCCGATGGTCGAGAACTGGTAGAGGCGGCGCGGCGCGCGCGGCGAGAAGCGCAGGCACTGGCCGCCCTCGACCACGGTGCGGCCCAGGCCCAGGGCCACCAGCGCGACGCCGTCCTCGGGGCGCATCGCGTCCGTCGGGTAGTGGTTGGTCGAGTGGGCCACGCCGGCGAAATCGGGGTACACCCAGTGCTCGTGGCGCCGGCCGACCACCTGCTGGATGATCACCCCCATCTTCTCCTCCTCCACCCGGTTGCTCGTGGCGGCCAGGTAGGTCTTCGCGCCGCGCGTGAAGGTCGAGGCGTAAACCAGCTTGATGGTGTGACATAGCTGGTCGAGCCGCACCGCCGGATCGGGGTGCGAGTTGGGGATCATGTAGGTCTTGTAGACGCCCGCGAAGGGCTGGTGCTGCGCGTCCTCGAGCTGGCTGGACGAGCGCACCGCGAGCGGGTAGCGCACCTGGTCCAGGAAGATGCGCAGGTCGTCGCGGATGGGCACGGGCAGGTCCGCGGCCAGGAAGGCCGCGGCGACCGCCTCGTCGTCGTCGGTGTGCAGGGCCAGCTCGCGCAGCCGGCCCTGGTCCAGGAAGGCGTCGAAGACGTCGGTGGCGACGACCGCGGTCGGGGGCACCCGCAGCCGCAGCCCCGGGAACTGGTCGCCGATGCCGTAGCGGCTCAGGACGTGGTCCATGAAGGCCAGGCCGCGGGCCTTGCCGCCGAGCGAGCCGGTGCCGAGGCGCGTGAAGCCGCCGGCCGCGTCGAACTCGCGCCGCGAGAAGTCCGCGATCACGCCGCGCCGCGACTGCTCGCGGTACCAGCCGACCGTCTCGATCAGGAACTCGCGCAGCTCGCCCGCCGAGGCGAACTGGCTCGCCTTCAGCGGCTTGATCAGGTTGGCCAGGGCGAACTTGGTGCGCGCGCGGAACCAGTTGGAGAAGTGGTCGTGCCGCGCGTGGAACAGCAGCGACTCGTCGGGCGCGGCGGCGATCTCGCGCAGCAGCGACCGCGAGTTGTGGGCGCGCCCCACCTCGGTGCCGTCGGGCAGGCGGAACACGAAGTCGCCGAAGCCGAACTGGTCGCGCATGAAGGCGCGCAGCTCCATCAGCAGGCTGGGCGACTGCTTGTCCAGGAACAGGGCGCCGGCCGCCGCCGCGGCGTCGCGGCCGTCGGGTTCCGACGACTGGATCACCACCGGCAGCAGGGGGTCGTCCCGCTTCAGGCGCCGCACCAGCTCGATCCCCGCGTCGGCGCGCAGCTCCCCGGCCCAGGGGAAGCGGGCGTCGCAGACGGCGCCGAGCAGGTACTCCCGGTAGCGGCCGTAGAGGTCGAGCGCCTGCTCGAAATCGGTGGCGAAGAGGATCTTGGGGCGGGCCCGCATGCGCAGGAGCTTCTGCGACAGGTTGACGCTGTCGGCCATCAGCTCCTGGGTCTGCCGCATGACCTCGGTGTAGAGCATGGGCAGGTAGGCCGAGTAGAAGCGGACCGAGTCCTCGACCAGCAGGATGCAGCGCACGTCGCTGGTGCGCGTGTCGTCGTCCACGTTCCAGCGGTCCTCGACCTGCTTGACGATGGCCAGCAGGAGCCGCACGTCGCCGGTCCAGATGAAGGAGCGGTCGACGGCCCCGGCGTCCCGGTCGGCGAGCGCCTCCAGCTCGCGGTCGTTGTAGCCCAGCACGACGACCGGCAGCTCGGGCTTGATCGCCTTGGCCCGGCGGGCCAGGGCGCAGGCGTCCATGTCCCCGAGGCGGGTCATGGTCAGCAGCAGGTCGTAGTCGCTGGCGCCCAGCAGCGCGAGCGCCTCCTCCCCGCCGATGGCGCGCCGGATCTGGGGCGCCGCGCTGAGGTTCAGCTCGCGGTACTCCGCCAGCATGACCTCGGTCAGGCGGCCGCCCTCCTCCAGGGTGAAGGCGTCGTAGAGGCTGGCCACGAGCAGGATGTTGCGGACGCGGCGCTTGATCAGCTGCTCGAAGCCGGCCTCGCGGTCGTAGCTGCTGTCCTTGAGGCGGGACCAGGCCTCCTCGAGGGCCTGGTCGCGCGAGGCCCGTGTCGCCATCGTCGCCTCCGTGTTGCGCCGCCCGTCGTCCCGGTCAGGGATGGAACTCGACTCCTTGCGCCAGGTGGACCTCGCCGCCCCAGTTGATCGTGTTGGTCTGCCGGCGCATGTAGCTCTTCCAGCAGTCGGAGCCCGACTCGCGGCCGCCGCCGGTCTCCTTCTCGCCGCCGAAGGCGCCGCCGATCTCCGCGCCCGAGGTGCCGATGTTCACGTTGGCGATGCCGCAGTCCGAGCCGCGGTAGCTGGTGAACGCCTCGGCCTCGGCCACGCTGTCGGTGAAGATCCCCGACGACAGCCCCTGCGGCACGCCGTTGTGCAGGGCCAGCGCCTCCGCCAGGGTCCGGTACTTCATGACGTAGACGATGGGCGCGAAGGTCTCGGCCTGCACGATCGGCGCGTCGTTGGCGATCTCGACGATCGTCGGCAGCACGAAGGTCCGGTGGCCGAACGGCGGGTCCAGCGCCTTGCCGCCGTAGACGACGCGGCCGCCCTGCGCCTTGGCCGCCTTGATGGCCGCCTCGTAGTCGGCCACGGCGCCCTCGTCGATCAGCGGGCCCATCAGCGTCGCGGGGTCCAGGGGGTCGCCGACGCGCACCTTCTTGTAGTTGGCGACGAGCTTCTTGAGGAACACGTCGTAGATCGACTCGTGGATGATCAGGCGGCGGGTCGAGGTGCAGCGCTGGCCGGCGGTGCCCACGGCGCCGAAGAAGGCGCTGGCCAGGGCGCAGGTCAGGTCGGCCTTCTCGGAGATGACCAGCGCGTTGTTGCCGCCCAGCTCCAGGATGGTGCGGCCGAGGCGCTCGCCGACCACGGCGCCGATGCGCTTGCCCATGCGGGTGCTGCCGGTGGCCGAGATCAGCGGCACGCGCGCGTCCGCGACCAGCCGCTCGCCGATGACCGCGCCGCGCCCGATCACCGCGCAGGACACGCCCTGCGGCACGCCGTTGCGGCGGAACACCTCGTTGGCGATGTTCTGGCAGGCGATGGCGCACAGGGGCGTCTTGCTGGAGGGCTTCCAGACGGCGACGTCGCCGCAGACCCAGGCCAGCGCGTTGTTCCAGGCCCAGACCGCGACCGGGAAGTTGAAGGCGGTGATCACGCCGATCACGCCCAGCGGGTGCCACTGCTCCATCATGCGGTGGCGGGGGCGCTCGCTCTGCAGCGTGGGGCCGCTGAGCATGCGGCTCTGGCCGACGGCGTAGTCGCAGATGTCGATCATCTCCTGGACCTCGCCCAGGCCCTCGGTGAGGATCTTGCCCATCTCGAGGGAGACCAGCTGCCCGAGCGCCTCCTTCTTCGCGCGCAGCGCCTCGCCCAGCTGCCGCACGATCTCGCCGCGCCGCGGCGCGGGCACCTCGCGCCAGAGGACGAAGGCCGCCTCGGCCTTGCGCATCAGCTTCTCGTAGTCCTTCGCGGAGGCCTGCTCCACGCGCGCGATCACCGCGCCGGTCGTCGGGTCCACGACGTCCAGGAAATCGCCGCTGTCGGCGAACCACTCGCCGCCGGCGTTGGCGCCCTTGAGCTCGCGCCCGAGATCCAGCGCCTTGAAGATCCTGTTCACCTGCTGACGCGTCGCCATGGTCACTCGCCTCCCTGGTGTCCGGAATCCCGCTCTGTCCACACCGTCTCCTCCCGGCAGACGATGCCGAGATTCGCCAATTCCTCGAGGATCGGCCCGTAGAAGTCGGCGGTCACCGGCCGCGCGACGCCGCGGGCCGCGATCACGCCCTCCAGCGTCAGGCGCACCGCGACGGCCAGCGGCAGCGAGACCGTGCGGGCCATCGCCGAGTCGCCGCCGGGCTCGCCGAAGGCGACCAGGCTGGAGGTGATCATCTCGCGGCCGCCGTCGGGCAGGGCCGCCACGAACTCGTGCTTCATCGCGATCATGTCGCGCTCGCCCGGCGCGTAGACCAGCTTCGCCAGCATGGCGTCGCCCAGCACGTCCAGCGGGCAGCCGCGCTCGCGGGCCAGGGGCGTCTCGTCGCAGAGCCCCAGCCAGCGCAGGTTCGCGACCGGCAGGGCGTCGCGGCACAGGCCCAGCCGGCGGGCGACCGCCGCGTCGGCGGCCTCCCCCGGCGCGCCCCCGGCCAGGCGGCGCAGCAGGTCCGCCGCCGTCGCGCCGGCGAGGTCCGCCGGCTCGAGGTCGAGCAGCCCGAGGCGCCCGTAGTGGTGCAGGCAGTCGCACCAGCCGGGGTTGCGCAGCGTGCCGCGGAACATGGTGCGGATGCCCTGCAGGCCGTAGATGTCGATGTAGGAGATCGAGTCGCGGTTGGGGTAGGCCTCGAAGTCGCCCGCCCCCTCGACGTGCAGCAGGTGCATGTCGCGGAACAGCCGCGCCCCCGGCACCGTCACGAGCGCGCCGTGGGACAGGTAGTGGGCGTCGTTGCGGCCGGCCATCAGCACGCCGCGGGGCGCCCAGGAGAACTTGTAGCCGAAGGGGTTGTCGTTGGCCTCGGGCGCCGGCAGGCCGCCGCAGTAGGAGCGGAACGAGAGCAGGCGCCCGCCGCGGGCGCGCACGCCGTCGATGACGCGCATGGCGGACATGTGGTCGATGCCGGGGTCCACGCCGATCTCGTTGAGCAGCAGCACGCCCCTGGCGCGGGCGGCGGCGTCCAGGGCCGCCATCTCCGGCGCCACGTAGGAGGCGGTGGCCATGTGGCGGCCGGCCTCCACGCAGAGGCGCGCCACGGCCGGGTGGAACGGCGGCGGCGCCAGGCTGACCGTCAGGTCGTGCTCGGCCACCAGCGACGCCACCGCGGCGGCGTCGCCCACGTCCACGGCCAGCGCGCGCCCGTGGGGGTGGCCGTCGATCATCGCCGACGCGCGCTCCGGCGCGAGGTCGCCCTGGGTCACGCCGAAGCCGCGGTCCAGGAGGTAGCGCACCAGCGGCCGGGCCACCATGCCCGCGCCCAGGACCAGCACCTTCTTCATGCCCGGCTCCCCCGGTCGAGGAATTCGGCGAGGTAGGCGTAGCGCGGCGCCAGCTCGCCCCGGTGGACGATCACCGCGCGCTTGAGGTGCGGCGGCAGGTCCAGGTCGATGAAGTCGGCGGACCAGTCGCAGTTGCCCAGGTCGCCGACCATGTCCTTCAGCACGGTGCTGAAGTGCTCGCTCGCCTCGCGCGGCAGCTCGCAGGGCAGGTTGTCGACCGCCATCACGACGATGCCGCGGCCGTCGACGCCGTCGCGCACCTCGCCGGCGACGGGGTCCACCACGTAGCAGGGGGCGTCGGGCTGCGTCGCCTTGACGCTGATCTGGATGCTGCCCTCGATGTCGATGCTGATGTCGCCGACGACCTGCAGGCGCGGCTCGCGGCCGTCGCGGAACTGCGCGGCGGCCCAGTCCGCGGTCAGCAGCCGGGGGTAGCGCTCGGTCCAGAAGATCGTGTTGACGAGCAGGTCGAGGTGCGGCAGGTGCTCCGCGAAGCAGCCCGCGTAGTTCTCGGGGTGGTCGTAGTAGTCCTGCAGCGCGAACCCGCGGCCGTCGCGCGGGCAGACCATGTCCTGCTCCTTGAACACGCAGACCACCAGCGGCGCGGCCGCCGGCGCCGACGCGGCGGCCGGCAGGTCGGCCGGGGCGACCCGCACGGTCGGCAGCCAGGACAGCACGGTCTGCACGCCGCGGGCCACGTTGCCGTAGCCGGCGACGCCGATCACCAGCGGCGCGGCGCCCGCCCGGGCGTCGGCGCGCAGGCGCTCGCCGATCCCGCGCAGGTGCGCCTCGGCGGCCGTGAGGTCGCCGTAGGCGTGGGGCGGGAGGATCTCGGCCAGCGGGGTCGCGATGCCGCGCCCCTGCAGGCGCAGGCCCAGCGCGCGCAGCGCCTCGATCGTGCCGGCGTAGCCGGCGTGGACGCTGAAGAAGATCAGGCGGCGGTTGTGCTCGTCGGCGATGCACTCGTAGTCGACGAGCGTGCAGCCGTGGCGCAGGTACTCGCGCAGCAGGGGCATGTTGCGGGCCTGCCCCTTGATGACGTGCGCGAAGTTGACGTAGACCTTGCCCGGCCGGTAGAGCGCCGGCGGGATCTCCTTGACCGCGATCAGGACGTCCGCTTCCAGCGCGGCGTCCGAGACCTCGATCCCGGCCTCGCGGTACTCGCGGTCGGCGAAGACGCGGATGGGGGACGGCTGCACGATCAGGCGGTGCCCGAAGCAGGCCTGGATCCCGGCCGCGTCGGCCGGCGTCAGGGGCACGCGGCGCTCCCACTTGCTCTTGTCCTCGAGTCGGATGCCGATGGTGGCGGGCACAGGCGGACCTCCGGGAGACGGCGACGGCGCCGCCGGCAAGGGGGAAGGGCTCGGGCCAAACTAGGCAGCCGGAACAGCCAGCGTCAACCCGCGCGAGCGCGGGCACGAAAAAAGGCGCCCCCGCAGGGGGCGCCTCGGGCCGCCGCGCCGGGGTTCAACCCCGGCGCGCGAGCACGGCGTAGACGAGGGGCAGCACGATCCCGAGCAGCATCAGCACCCCGCCGCGGCCGACCAGGCCCTTGCGGCCCTTGACCAGGAAGATGCCGGACACCGCCAGGACGATCAGGACGGCGGCGTAGGCGTCGGCGATGCCGGTCCAGGGCGCCTTGCCCTTGTTCAGGTGCATGAAGTTGAAGTCGTACAGCAGCGGGCGCTTCACGTTGCCGCGCCGCACGACCTCGCCGGTCACCAGGTTCACGTCGATGGTCCCGTCCTGGACGAAGACCTGCAGCACCTCGCGGTCGGCCCGCCAGGTCTCCTTGACGGGCTCCCGCAGCGCGAGGCGCTCCAGGACCAGGGGCGCGACGACCTCGGTCTCCCCGTCCCCGGTCGGCTCGATGCGCGAGTTCACGACGTAGGCCGCGTGGCTCGGGTCCCAGTGGTGGACGTGGTTCACGGCGATGCCGCTGATCGCGTACACGAGGGTCAGGCCCACGGCGAAGAACCCCAGCTCGCGGTGCAGCCAGCGGCAGACCTTGCGGAATCCGTTCACGCGCCTACTTCCAGTCGCACACGGCGCCGGAGGCGAACAGCTCGTAGACGGTCGTGCACTGGACCTCGGGCTCGCCCTCGCGGGTCGCGTCGCACTTCTTGGCGGTGTCCTCGACGCGGTTGGCCTTGAACACGCCCATGGCGCGGACCTTCTCGCCCACGATCTCCTTCGGGAAGACGATGACCCCGTCCTCCACCTTCACGCGCAGGGTCTGGCCCTCGACGTCCGAGGCCAGGGACACCCAGCAGCCGCGGTGGGCGCAGACGCCGACGACGGTGCCTTCGATGACCAGGGTCTTGCCCACGTACTGGTCGGGGTTGGCCAGGACCGTGCTGATGGGGGTCACGTCGCCCGCGGGGGCGCCCTTGCCGTAGACCTTCTCCTTGGCGAAAGCCGGCGCGGCGGCGACGGCCAGCAGCAGCAGAGCGATGACGAAGCGGCGCATGGAGATTCTCCCTCGGATCGTGGTGGTCGGTCTTCCGGAACGCGAAAGATGCACACCACCCAACGCTCGGGCAAGCCCCGCCCTGCGCTGCCGGGTGAGAATATCGGTGACGGCCGCGCCCGCGCCGCCGCCCAGGCCCTTGCCGCGGTTCGACTTGGGTCCGCACCATCAGCCGGCGAGCACCGAGCGCAGGGTCCCGGGCAGGGCCTGGCGCCAGTTGACCCAGTTGTGGCCGACATGACGTTCGACGGTCCGGTGCTCGCAGCCCGCCGCCAGCAGAGCGGCTTCGAGGCGGCGGTGGCAGGGCAGCAGCCATTCGAGGGTCCCGCACTCCAGGTGCCAGCGCAGGTCCCGGCCCTGCCCGGCGCGCAGGCGGCCGAGCAGCCACTCCCCGCCGGCGAAGGGGTCGGGGGGATCGTCGTCGGGGGCGATCAGGAAGGCGCCGCTGTGCGCGGCGACCGCCGTGAAGAGGTCCGGCCGCGCCAGGGCCAGGTCGGCGCCGGCCAGGGCGCCGAGGCTGGCGCCCAGCAGGACGCGCCGGCCGTCGCCGCGCACGCGGGCCTCGGCCGCCGGCAGCAGTTCCTCCAGGACGTGGGTCCGGAAGGGGGCGCTGAAGATATAGTCACGGCTGCGCCGTTCGGGGTGGACGAGCAGGTAATGGGCGGGCGGCACTTCGCCCCGGGCGGTGAGCAGGTCGGCCACCGGCCCGAGCCGGCCGTGCAGCCAGTAGGACTTCCCGTCCTGGACGACGACCAGGGGCCCGGGTTCGTCGGGGGCGGCCGTGGAATAGAGAAAGGCGCGCCGCTCCTGCCCCAGGGCCGCCGAGCGCAGACGCAGGCTGCGCAGGCGCCGGGCCGCGCGCGCCGGCGCCGCCGCCACCGCGGGATCGACCTCCCACAGGGGGCCCGCCAGCCGGTAGGCGAGGGCCCACCAGGGATTGCCGGCCGGCACGCCGGCGGGGTCGGCGCACGGGGCGCCGTCGGCGTCGAGCCACGCGTATTCGAACCAGGCGTCGTCGGGCAAGGCGAACGGCGCGAGGTCGGCGACCGGCAACGGCCGGCGCCGCCAGTCGTGCAGGTCGCTGAGCAGGTGGGTGGCCCCGTCCGGCGGGCGCAACGCCGCTTCCAACCGCTCCCCCGTTCGGCTAGGATGCCGCCATGGCGACTTCGCGTTTCGACCCGGCCCCGGCGGAACTGCTGGGCTGCCGTCGCTGCCCGCGCCTGGTCCACTGGCGCGAGCAGGTGGCGCGCGTCAAGCGGCGCGCCTACCTGGAGTGCGAGTACTGGGGCCGGCCGCTGCCCGGCTTCGGCGACCCCGGAGCGCCGGTCTGCCTGGTCGGCCTCGCGCCCGGCGCCCACGGCGCCAACCGCACCGGCCGGATGTTCACCGGCGACGCCAGCGGCGCCTTCCTCTTCCCGGCCCTGCACCGCTGCGGCTTCAGCGACCGGCCCGCGAGCGAAGGGCCCGCGGACGGCCTGCGCCTCGACGGGCTCTGGATCACCAGCGCGCTGCGCTGCGTGCCGCCGGACAACGTGCCGACCCGCGAAGAGATCCGCCACTGCCGCGACTGGCTGGCCCGCGACCTCGACGGCCTGCGCGGACTGCGCGTGATCATCGGCATGGGCCAGATCGGCCACGACGCGGTGCTCGACCTGATGGTGTCGCGCGGCGCCCCGCTGGTCAAGGCGCGGCACCGCTTCGCCCACGGCGCCGAGTCCGAGCTGCCGGACGGCACCCTGCTGCTGGACACCTACCACGTCAGCTTCCGCAACACCAACGCCGGCCTGCTCACCCCGTCGATGCTCGACGCCGTCCTGCTGCGGGCGCGGGTCCTGGCCGGCCTCCCCCCGCCCTGACGGAACCGCGGTGGTGCGCGGCGGCGTTCCCGGCTATCGTAGCGGCGCCCTGCACCCGGGAGGATGGATGCGGAACACGGGATTGGCCACGCGCCTCGCCTCGCCGCTGCTGATCCGGCGCCTGCCGGCCGCGGCGCCGGAAGCGGCGCTGCTGACCTTCGACGACGGCCCGACGCGGGGCGTCACCGAGGGCGTGCTCGCACGCCTCGCGCGGCACGGGGCGCGGGCGGTGTTCTGCATGGTCGGGGAACGGGTCGCGGCCGCGCCCGATCTGGCGCGCGCCTGCCGCGACGGCGGCCACGGCCTGGGCAACCACTCGCAGATCCACGACATGTCGCGGCTGCCGTCGCCGGGGGCCTACCTGCGGGACATGGACCTCTGCAGCGCGGCGATCCGCGAGGCGGCCGGCGGCGCCCCCCGCTGGTTCCGGGCGCCCGGCGGCCGCCTCCACCCGGCCAGCCTGCTGGGGCCGCACCGCCGCGGGATGCGCCACCTGCACTGGTCGGTGGACCCGCTGGACTGGTGCTGCCGCACCCCGGAGCAGGCCCGCGCGACCGCGCGGCGGCTGGCCGCGGAGATCCGCGGCCGCGACATCGTGCTGCTGCACGAGTACGACGCGCTGATCCTGGACCTGCTCGACGAGCTGCTGCCCGCCCTGGCCGCGCGCGGCCTCGACCTCGCGGGCGGCCTGGCCGCGCTCGAGGACCGGGGAGGTCGGCCGAGGTGACCTCCGTCTCGATCGTCGTGCTGACCTACCGGCGCCGCGAGGCGGTGCTGCGGCTGCTGGACGGGCTGTCCCGCCTGCAGGACGCCGACCACGAGATCATCGTGGTCGACAACGGCGGCGGCGACGGCGCCGCCGAGGCGGTGCGGGCGGCCCACCCCGGGGTGCGGCTGATCGCCCTGCCCCGCAACACGGGCGTCGGCGCCCGCAACCGCGGCCTCGAGGCGGCCGGCGGCGAGATCGTCGTCACGCTCGACGACGACATGGTCGACTTCGACGACGCCGACCTCGCGCGCCTGCGCGCCGCGTTCGCGGCGCGGCCCCGGCTCGGCGCGCTCTGCTTCAAGGTGACCTGGCCGGGCACCGGCCGCGTGCGCGACTGGGTGCACCGCCGCCCCGTCGCCGACGCCGACCTGACCTTCCCCACCTACGAGATCACCGAGGGCGCCGTCGCCTGGCGCCGCGACGCGCTGCGGGAGGCCGGCCCCTACCGCGAGGATTTCTTCATCAGCCACGAGGGGCTCGACCTCGCCTACCGCCTGCTGGACCGCGGCTGGGAGATCGTCTACGACGGCGGCGTCACCGTCGGCCACGACCACCGCGCCGCCGGCCGGCCCGGCTGGCGACGCTACTACTACGACACGCGCAACCTGATCTGGATCGCCGTCCTGCACCAGCCCCTCGGCTACGCGGCCGGCTACCTCGCCCGCGGCCTCGGCGCGATGCTGGTGTACAGCCTGCGCGACGGCCAGCTGCCGACGTGGCTGCGGGCGGTCCGCGACGGCCTGCTGCGCGTGCCCGAGCTGAGGCGGGAGCGCCGGGTCTGGTCGCCGGACACCCGGGCCTTCGTCGCCGCCGCGGACGCCCATCGCCCGGGCTTCTGGACGCAGGCGCGGCGCCGCCTGGGACAAAAGGGCTTCAGCCTCGAGTGAGGCGACCGATACCAACGCCGTGAGCGGCTGGACCGCCACGGTGGGACGAGAAGCCCGGAAGTCGACGGGAGAGGCCGGACTGTGAGCCCTGCGAACGAATCGCGGCCGGAACTGACGGTCGTCATGCCGATCCGCAACGAGGCGGACCAGATCGGGTCCGTCCTGGACCAGCTGCACGCGCAGTCGCTGCCGCCGGAGCGCTTCGAGATCCTGGTCGTGGACGGCATGAGCGAGGACGGCACCCGCGAGATCGTCCAGGCCGCGATGCAGCGCTACCCCGGGATCCGCTTCTTCGACAACCCGCGCGGCCTGTCCGGCGTCGCCCGCAACATCGGCGTCCAGCACGCGACGACGCCCTACATCCTGTTCGTGGACGGCCACTGCCGCATCGAGAGCCGCGAGATGCTCGCGACGGCCCTGGCCGCCTTCCAGCGCGGCGAGCGCTGCCTGTCGCGCCCCCAGCCCCTGGTCGGAACCGGCTGCCGACCCTTCCAGACCGCGGTCTCGCTGGCGCGGGGCTCGCTCCTGGGGCACTACGCCGGCTCCAAGATCTACGAGGCCGAGGACCGCCACTGCAACCCGCTGAGCGCGGGCTGCGGCTACGCCCGCGACCTCTACCTGGAGCTCGGCGGCGTGGACGAGAGCTTCGACGCCGGGGAGGACCTCGAGTTCAACCTGCGCGTCCACCAGCGCGGCGTGATGGCCCTGCACTGCCACGACCTGTCCCTCGCCTACCTGGCGCGTCCCACCTGGCGGGACCTGTTCCGGCAGCTCTACCGCTACGGCCACGGGCGCGCCCGCATGGCGCGCAAGCACCCCGGCTCCTTCTCGCCCCTGGCCGCGGCGGTCTCCCTGCTGAGCCTGTGGCTGACGGCCCTGCCCGCGCTCGGCCTGGTCTGGCGGCCGGCCTGGGCCCTGTGGCTGGGCGCGGCGGTTCCCTACGCGCTGGTGATCGCCGCGACGGCGGCCTGGCTGGCGCGGGGCCGGGGCTGGCGCCTGTGGGCCGCGACGGCCGCCTGCTTCCCCGCGATCCACTTCGGCGCGGGCGTCGGCTACGTGTCGGGGCTGGCCGGCGGCCCTTCCTGGCAGCACGCCCCCGTCCCCGGCGCCGCCGCCTGCGCGGCCGCCTCCCCGCCGCGGTCCCCTTGAATCCCGCTCAGGCTTGGGCGCTCCAGGCCTGGTGTGCGGCGATGAGCTCGTCGACGACGCCGGGCTCGGCCAGCGTCGAGGTGTCGCCCATGCCGGCGTACTCTCCGGCGGCGATCCGCCGCAGGATGCGCCGCATGATCTTGCCGCTGCGGGTCTTCGGCAGCCCCGGCACCACGAGGATCGCGTCCGGGCTCGCGACCGGCCCGATCACGTGCCGCACCTGCTCCTTGAGCACGCCGACCAGCTCGTGCGCCTCCATCTCCCCGCCCTCGGCGTTGACCAGCACGTAGGCGAAGATGCCCTGCCCCTTGATCTCGTGCGGGTAGCCGACCACCGCGGCCTCGGCGACCAGCCGCGTGCGCGACCAGCGCGCTCTCGACCTCGGCGGTGCCGAGGCGGTGGCCGCTGACGTTGATCACGTCGTCGACGCGGCCGGTGATCCAGTAGTACCCGTCCTCGTCGCGGCGGCAGCCGTCGCCCGTGAAGTAGTAGCCGGGGTACTGCGTGAAGTAGGTCTCGTGGAAGCGCTCGTGGTCGCCGTAGACGGTGCGGGCCTGGCCCGGCCACGTCCGCTCGATGCAGAGGTTGCCGGCGACGCCGTCGCCTTCCAGCGGCTTGCCCTGCTCGTCCATGAGCAGGGGCTTGACGCCGAAGAAGGGCAGCGTGGCCGAGCCGGGCTTCAGGGGCGTGACCCCGGGCAGCGGCGAGATCAGCACGCCGCCGGTCTCGGTCTGCCACCAGGTGTCGACCACGGCGCAGCGCCCGCCGCCGACCTTGTCGTGGTACCAGCGCCAGGTCTCGGGGTTGATGGGCTCGCCGACGGTCCCCAGGATCCGCAGCGAGTCGCGGCGGCTGCCGGCCAGGAAGCCGTCGCCGCAGCGGTGGACCGCGCGCAGCGCCGTGGGCGCGGTGTAGAAGATGTTCACGCCGAGGTCGTCGACGATCCGCCAGTAGCGCCCCGCGTCGGGGTAGGTCGGGATCGACTCGAACATCACGGTGGTGGCCCCGTTGGCCAGCGGCCCGTAGATGATGTACGAGTGGCCGGTGATCCAGCCGATGTCCGCGGCGCAGAAGTGGACGTCGCCGGGGTGGTAGTCGAAGACCAGCTTGTGGGTCATCGCCGCGTAGACGAGGTAGCCGCCGGTGGTGTGCAGCACGCCCTTGGGCTTGCCCGTCGAGCCCGAGGTGTACAGGACGAACAGCGGGTCCTCCGCCCCCATCCACTCCACCGTGCAGGTCGAGCGCTGCTTGCGGCACTCCTGGTCCAGCCAGAAGTCGCGGCCCGGCTTCATGGCGACCTCGGCGTCCGTGCGGCGCGCGACCAGCACGGTCGTCACCAGGTCCAGCCCGTCCACCGCGCGGTCGACGGTCTCCTTCAGGCGCAGCCGCTTGCCCCCGCGCAGCCCCTCGTTGGCGGTGATGACCAGCTTGGCGCCGGCGTCGAGGATCCGGTCGCGGATGGACTCGCTGCTGAAGCCGCCGAAGACGATCGAGTGCACGGCGCCGATGCGCGCGCAGGCCAGCATGGCGACGGCCAGGTCCGGGATCATCGGCATGTACAGGCAGACCCGGTCGCCCTTCTGCACGCCGTGGTGGCGCAGGACGTTGGCCACGCGCGCCACCCGGTGCTTCAGGTCGCGGTAGGTGATGTGCTCGTACTCGCCGGGCTCGTCCTTCGCCCAGATGATGGCCGTCTGGTCGCCGCGCTCCTTCAGGTGCCGGTCCACGCAGTTGTAGCAGGCGTTCAGCCGGCCGCCGAGGTACCACCCGAAGTCCACGTTCTCGTAGTCGTGGTCGAAGACCGTGCGCCAGGGGTGGAACCAGTCGAGGATCGCGGCCTGCCGGCCCCAGAACGTCTCGGGGTCGTCGAGCGAGAGGCGGTACAGGCGCCGGTACTCCTCGAGCGAGGCGATGTGGGCGCGGGCGACGATGTCGGGTTTCGGCTGGTAGAGATCGCGATCGCCGCTCATCGGGTCCTCCACGGGTTCTGAGGGTCGTTCGCCCGGAATAGTGGCGAAGGATACTCTGCTTTCGGGTTCACGTCATCCCGGGATCGGCAGGATCGCCGGTTCTCAACCCAGCCGGGCTCGCTTCCGACGCGAAAACACCGGGAATTTCACCTAAGTTCAAGCCGGGGTATGGCCGAGGTGCCGTTGTTCCTCTATATAAGATAACTATTATCATGTTTTGTTGGATTCGTCACATCCGTGGGCCCGAAAGGAACCGCCATGAAGCCCTCATCCCTCATCGTCAGAGCAACCACGCTGGCCGTCGCCGTGCTGTCGCTGACGGCCGGCACCGCAGGCGCCGTCGGGCAGGTCGGCGACGTCGCCGCCGGATTCACGCTGCAGAGCACGACCGGTCAGACGCACCGCCTGTCCGACTACGACGGCAAAGTGAAATTCCTCTTCATGTTCGGTCATGGCTGAAGCAGTTGCCGGGCGGCGGGTCCGTCCACGCAGACCATGGCCTCCAGTTTCGCGGGTCCGGATTTCCAAGCCCTCGGCTTGGAGATGTGGGGCGGCAACCTCAGCCAGACGAACTCTTTCCTCTCGGTCACCGGCATCACCTACCCCGCGCTGATGGGCGCGGCCGCGGCCGGCATCGGTGCGAGCTACGCCTGCACCTACGACGTCTTCTTCGTCGTGGGCGGGAATGGGCTGATCACCTTCCGCCGCAGCGGCTGGAACCTGGCCCAGACCACCGCGGCGATCACCGCCGCCCTGGCGGACCTGCCCACGGACGCGGGCACGCCGGCGCGCGACGGGTTCCTCCTGCGACCGGCCTATCCGAACCCCTTCAATCCGAGCACGACCCTGTCCTTCCTGATCGATGGCGTCGCGACGCGGCACGTGCGGTTGCGGATCCTGGACCTGCACGGCCGCGTGCTGCGCACGCTCGTCGACGGCAGCCGTGACGGCGGGCGGGAACACGAAGCGGTTTGGGACGGGCGCGACGCGGAGGGCCGTTCGCTGGTCAGCGGCAGCTACCTCGTCGAGCTCGCGGTCGACGGACGGAGCCAGTCGCGCTTCATCACGCTGCTGAAGTAGGGGGGCCTCGTGGTTGCGATCGTATCCCGCCTCGCCGGCGCCGTCATCTTCTCCGCCGTGACGCTGCTGCTGGCGACGGCGGGCGGCGCGGCGGCGCAAGACCGGGACTACGGCCCGGCTCCCGCTTTCACGCTCGAATCCGTATCCGGCGAGCGCACCGTCCTGGGCGAGGCCCTGGCACGCGGCCCGGTGATCCTCGACTTCTGGGCCACCTGGTGCGGTCCCTGCCGGCAGGCCCTGCCCGCCCTGCAACGGCTGCACGAGCGCTATGCCTCGCGCGGCCTGACCATCCTGGCGGTCAGCATCGACGAACCGCGCAACCATCCCAAGATCGGCGCCGCGGCGCGCGCCCTGGGTCTGACCTTTCCGATCCTGATCGACGCCGAAAAGCGGGCGGCGCAGCTCTACCGGGTGGAATCCATCCCCATGACGTTCCTCATCGATCGCGAGGGCAGGATCCGCTCGCTGCACCGCGGCTACCGGCAGGGTGACGCCGAACGGCTCGAACTGGAATTGCTCCCCCTGCTCGAGGTGGAAGCCGGGACTTCCGAATGAGGGCCGCACGGCGCGTCGTGCTCGCCATCGCCGTGAGCCTGTCGACGTCGTGGGCGTGCCCGCGGACGACGCCCGCCGGCGACGGCGGCGCTTCCGGCGAGGTGCAGGCCTCGAACCTGCTGCTCTGGCAGGTCGGCCGGGACCCCCGCACCGAAGCGTCCGCCTCGACCGGCAGCTTCGACCAGTTCGACCTCGTTTACGGCCGCGACGGCCTGCGCGCGGGACTGCGCGCTGCGAGCTACCGGCCCTCGCGCGACGACGGCTTCCTGCCCGCCCGCTACGACGAGATCACCTTGAAGTTCGCCGAGTGGGAGGACGAAGGGCTGCGCCTTCGCCTCGGCGACGGCTTCGCGACGCTCGGCCGCGGCTTGCTCTTTCGCGCCTTCGAACTGGGTGGCGTCGTGCGCGACGCCGTCTTCCCCGCGTCCCAGTACACCGACTCCCGCAGCCTCGAAGGCGTGATCCTGGAGGCGGACCGGGGGCCGCTCTCGGCGCTGCTGTTCGGCGGCGAGCCGGTGCGCTACGCCGACGTTCCGCCGGGGATCGACGCCCTGCCGCGCCGCGAGGGCCACGTCAGCGGCGGTCACGCGTCCATCGCATTCCACCCCGCGCTGGCCGTGGGAGCCGGCTACCTGCGCAGCGAGAGCCGGCCCGCCGGATCGCCGCCGGAATTCGCCGAGTTCGTTTCGGCCGACCTGACGCTGCGCGCCGCCAGCCTGTCGCCGTCGCTGGCGGAACGCGGCTTCGACCTGCAGGCCTACGCCGAGTACGCCGGGCAGTCCTGGGATCCCCTGCACGACGGTCTCGAAACCGGCGGGGCGGTCCCCCACGCCTTCTACACGGCGACCCAGATCAGCGTCGGCCGCTGGGGGGGCAGCTACGAGACCAAGGACTACGACGGGTTCGCCCTGGGCTGGAACGATCCCCCCAACCTCGTGCCCGAGATGAGCCAGCATCTGCTGAACCGCCGGTCCCACTTCCTGCTCGCCGGCGGCGAACACGGGCGCCAGATCTCGGTCATGGGATCGCTGCCCGGCGACATGACCCTGCAGTTCGATTCGGCCCGGGCCGTCAACGAGGTCGGCGGCCTGAAACGCTACCGGCTCGATGCGGTGGCCCTGCAGGGCGACCCGCTCGCCCGCGTGAGCTGGGAACTGTTCGCGGCCGTCGGCCGCGACGAGGTCGAGGGTCTCACCGATCACCGGACGGCCGGAGTCGCCCTGAGCCGGAGCGTCGGACGGGAACTGGGCCTGCGCCTGGTCACGGAATACCAGCGGGCGGAGAGGACGACCTTCGGCGAGGCGTCGGCCTTCGAAAACCTCTTCCTGGCGCTCGGCGTGGACAGGGCTGGCCTGGGCACGGTGGCCCTGCAGGCCGAATTTTCTAACGACCCGGACGAGAAGGACGACCCCTTGACCTTCGGCGTCGTCGAAGACGAACCCCGCCGCTGGTTTTCCCTGGTGGCGGTCGCCCCCCTGTACCGCCACCACGAGGCGACCCTGTTCGCAGGCAGCCGCCGTGGCGGCACCGCCTGCACCTCCGGCACCTGCTACCTGGTGCCCGATTTCACGGGCGTCGAGCTGCGCCTGGTCAGCCGGTACTGAAGGCCCCGGACCGGCCGCCCAGCCCTCCGTTTTTTTCCCCCCGCCGACTTGAGATTCCCTGCTCCGCGCGATAGATTTCCGGTCGTTCCCGCGGCCCTGCCGCGTTCCCGTTTCCGCCAGTGACTGCGTCCCGGTTCCCGTGAGTGGTCCCGCCGTCGGTCCCGGCTAGCAAAAGGATGATCCTGTGAAGATCTATGTGGGCAACCTCAATTTCCGCTCGACCGAAGAAGAGATCCAGGCCCTCTTCGCCCCCTACGGCCAGGTCGAGGACGTGACCCTGATCACCGACAAGGAGACCGGCCGCCCGCGCGGCTTCGGCTTCGTGGTCATGGCCGAGGACGACGCCGGCCGCCGCGCCATCGACGAGCTCAACGGCAAGGAGTTCGACGGCCGCGCGCTGACGGTCAACGAGGCGCGCCCGCGCGAGCCGCGCCGCGAGCGGTCCGGCTGGTAGCCGCCGCATCGGCACGATGGTGAACTCGACGGCCCCGGTCCCACGGACCGGGGCCGTTCGTCAGCCGGGCCCCCCGATTCCCGCCAGCTGCGGCAACCTGCCGCGGCGCGCTGCGTCTACCACGCGGCCACCCGACGCCGACACCAGATCCGGAGGTCCGCCATGACCGCACCGCGCCCGATCCCCGCCCGCGCCGCGCTCGGCGCGCTGCTGCTGACGATCGCCGCCGCCACCGCCGCCGCCGGTTCGCTGGACCTGCCCGTGCCCGGCTACGGCCTGTCCTTCGGCAACTCGCGGACGTTCACGGGCCTGCGCTTCAACCTGCGCGACCACGACCTGCAGTCGGTCCGCGGCGTGACCGTCTCGTTCTGGGCTCCCGCGCGCGAACCCAGCGGCCGCATCCAGGGGATCAGCCTCGGCCTGGCCGGGACGGCCGCCGACGAGATCGACGGCGTCACGCTGAACCTCCTGGGCTGCGGCGCGGACCGGATGCGGGGGCTGGCGGTGGGCGGCCTGGGCGCCGGCTGCGGCGAATTCACCGGGATCGGCGTGGGCGGGCTGGGCCTCGGCGGCGACGAGATGACCGGGATCTTGATCGGCGGCCTGGGCCTCGGCGGCGACCGCCTGACCGGCGTCATGCTCGGCGGCCTGGGCGTCGGCGGCGACGACATGACCGGGCTCGCCCTGGGCGGCCTCGGGGTCGGCGGCAAGGACCTCACGGGCGTGTTCGCCGGCGGGTTGGGGGTCGGCGGCGACGACCTGACCGGCCTGTTCTTCGGCGGCTTGGGGGTCGGCGGCGAGAACCTGACCGGGGTGTTCGTCGGCGGCCTGGGGGTCGGCGGCGAGAGCTTGACCGGCCTCGCCCTGGCCGGCGGCGGGCTGGGCGCCGACCGCATCGCCGGCCTGGCCGCCTGCGGCGCCTACCTGCGCGGCGACGTGCTGGAAGGGATCGGCGTCGGGGCCTACAACCGCTTCGACGTCGGCGTGCAGGGGCTGCAGGTCGGCATTGTCAACTATGCGAGCGAGTTGCACGGGGCCCAGATCGGCCTGCTCAACTACGCCGGCAACAACCGGCGCGGCACCCGCTGGCTGCCGCTGCTGAACCTGCACCTGAGTGACTGAATCCCGGAGAGTTTTTGCTGCGGATCTTGCGCCGCCGGCTCGGAATCCGTACGTTCCTTCCAGCTGACAGCGCGACGGGAAAGTGCAGCAACTTCTTCAGAGATCTTTTGGGTTCCGCGCATTTCCAGTCAAACAACAGCCTTGGGGGGGCTCCGGCTCCCCCTTGTCTGTGTTTGAGGTGGTTTTTCCTCAAGTTTTCCCTTATCATGCCGAATCTGATGCATCCAGGAGGGTTCCCATGCGCCTGATCCGAGCGGTTACGCTTTTCGTCCTGTTCGCGGCAGCCGTCGCCACGCCCGCCGCAGCCCTGGACAACGTCCTGTTCCTGCACCATTCCACCGGCCGCAACCTCATCGACGAGGGCGGCGTGCGCGGCACCATCGCCCAGCTCAACCAGAGCCGCGGCGTGCCGGTGCAGTTCTGGGACCACGACTACAACGCGATCGGCCTGCGCAACCCGGCCGGCGGCTACACCGGGGAGAGCTACGACATCCCCGGCGACAACACCGATCCCGACGGCCTCTACACGCTCTGGACCACGGCCAACGCGGCCCGCGCGCAGATCCTCGAAAACCACCAGGTCATCGCCTTCAAGTCCTGCTACCCGGCCTCGGACGTCGGCAGCGCCACCGAGCTGGAGCAGTACAAGACCTGGTACCTCGCGATGCGCGACGTGTTCGACCAGCATCCCGACAAGCTCTTCGTCATCATCTCGCAGCCGCCCCGCCACCGCCTGGCCACCGACCAGGACGACGCCGCCCGCGCCCGCGCCTTCGCCGTCTGGCTGGGCAGCGCGGAGTACCTGGCCGGGCACGACAACTTGCGCTTCTTCGACCTCTTCGACCGCCTGGCCAAACCGGACGACGGCACCGCCACGGCCAACATGCTGCGCTGGGAGTACGAGCGGTCGCACAGCGGCGACGACTCCCACCCCAGCGCCGTGGCGAACCAGGCGATCGGGCCGGAGTTCGCGGCCTTCCTGATCGAGGTCGCCGGCAGCGTCACGCCCAACCGCGACAGCAGCTGGGGCGAGGTCAAGGCCGCCTGGCGCTGAGCGCGCTTCCCGGTCGCAGAGCGAGCCCGCGTCTCCCCGGACGCGGGCTCGCTCTTTTGATCGGTGCGGCGCCGGTTCAGCCGCGGATCAGCTTCTTGTAGCGCAGCCGGTGCGGCTGGTCGGCGTCGAGGCCGAGCCGGGCGTGCCGGTCCTCCTCGTAGTCCGACCAGTTCCCCTCGAACCACCGCGCCTGGCTGTCCCCCTCGAAGGCGAGGATGTGCGTGGCGATGCGGTCCAGGAACCAGCGGTCGTGGCTGACGACCACCAGGCAGCCGCCGAACTCCAGCAGCGCGTCTTCCAGGGCGCGCAGCGTGTCGACGTCGAGGTCGTTGGTGGGCTCGTCCAGGATGATCAGGTTGGCGCCCGACTTCAGCAGCTTGGCCAGGTGGACCCGGTTGCGCTCGCCGCCGGACAGCACGCCCATCTTCTTCTGCTGGTCGGCGCCGCGGAAGTTGAAGCCCGAGCAGTAGGCGCGCGAGTTGATCTTGCGGCCGCCGAGGTCCAGTTCCTCCAGGCCGCCGGAGATCTCCTCCCAGACCGTGCGGTCGTCCTGCAGGTCGTCGCGCAGCTGGTCGACGTAGGACATCCGCACCGTCTCGCCGACGCGCAGCTCCCCGCCGTCGGGCTGCTCCTGCCCGGTGATCATGCGCATGAGGGTCGTCTTGCCGGCCCCGTTGGGACCGATGACGCCCACGATGCCGCCCTTCGGCAGGTGGAAGTTGAGATCGTCGAAGAGCAGCTTGTCGCCGTAGGCCTTGCGCAGCGCGGTGGCCTCGACCACCACGTCGCCCAGGCGCGGCCCGGGCGGCAGGGCGATCTGGGCCGTGCCCTGGCGCAGGTCGCGCTCCTGGGTCACCAGCTCCTCGTAGCGCGAGAGGCGGGCCTTGCTCTTCTTGTGGCGCGCGCGGGCCGGCGTGCGCACCCACTCCAGCTCCCGCTCGAGGGTCTTGATGCGCGCCTCGTCCTGCTTCTGCGCCTCGGAGAGCTGCTTGCGCTTCTGGTCCAGCCAGGACGAGTAGTTCCCCTCCCAGGGGATGCCGTTGCCGCGGTCCAGCTCGAGCACCCAGCCGGTGACGTTGTCCAGGAAGTAGCGGTCGTGGGTCACGATCACCACGGTCCCCTCGTACTCGCGCAGGTGCCGCTCGAGCCAGGCCACCGACTCGGCGTCGAGGTGGTTGGTGGGCTCGTCCAGCAGCAGCATGTCCGGCTTCTGCAGCAGCAGCTTGCAGAGGGCGACGCGGCGCACCTCGCCGCCCGACAGCGTCGCGACCTGGGCGTCGCCGGGCGGGCAGCGCAGCGCGTCCATCGCGATCTCCAGCGTGCGGTCCAGCTCCCAGCCCTGCTGGGCGTCGATCTGGTCCTGCAGCGCGCCCATCTCGTTCATCAGCGAGGTCATCTCGTCGTCGTCGATCGGCTCGCACATGCGCTGGCTGATGGCGTTGAAGCGGTCGATCTTCGCCTTGAGATCGGCCACCGCCTCCTCGACGTTGCCGAGCACGTCCTTCGTCGGGTCCAGCGTGGGCTCCTGGGGCAGGAAGCCGATGCGCACGCCGTCGGCCGGGTAGGCCTCGCCGATGAACTCCTGGTCCACGCCGGCCATGATCCGCAGCAGCGTGCTCTTGCCCGCGCCGTTGAGGCCGATGACGCCGATCTTGGCGCCCGGCAGGAACGACAGCCACAGCCCGCGCAGGATCTCGCGGTTCGGCGGGATGACCTTCTTCAGGCCGATCATCGTGAAGACGTACTGCTGGGCCATGGGCTCCTCGCGGGTTCGGGTGGGAGGCGTTGCGGCGACAGGATAAGCGCCGCGGGCCGCGCGCACAACCGCCCGCGCACCGCCCGCCGCGAAAAAGGCCCCGCGCGCCGGCGGCGCGCGGGGCCCGGATCGGGGCGCGACGGCCCCTTTACTTCACCAGCAGCAGGCGCCGGCCGAGGGTCTCCCCGTTCGCCGACAGGCGCACGAGGTAGGCGCCGGCGGCGGCGGCACGGCCCGCGTCGTCCCGGCCGTCCCACACGGCCTCGCGGCGCCCCGCCGCCTCGACCTCCCCCGCCCGCAAGGTGCGCACGAGCCGGCCGGCGACGTCGTAGACCCTCAACTCGACGCGGCCGGACCGCGGCAGGTCGTAGCGCAGGGTCGTGGCGGGGTTGAACGGGTTCGGGTACGGCTCCAGCAGCCGCAACCCGGCGACCGGCGCGGGCGGCGCCGAGACGGGCACTCCCTGGCGCACGTGCAGCCGGCGGTCGGCGGCCAGGCCGGTGACGACCTGCTGCTGGCCGTCGGGCCACCGGATGCGCAGGGTGTCGGCGACCGCGCTGCCGCCCAGGCCGAACTCGACCGTCGGGGAATCCTGCGACAGGTACCCGGAGCCGGCGGCGACCTCGCGCAACTGGCGCTGCCCGCCCGCCGTCAGCCAGACGCGGGCGCCCACGGCCGAGGTGTTCGCGCCCGTCGCCGTGAGGTCGAGGTGCAGCCAGTGGTTGCCCGCAGCCATCCCGTTCAGCAGCAGCCCGCTCGGCCCGCCGTCGTTGGCGACGAAGGCGTCCAGGTCGCCGTCGCCGTCGAGGTCGCCCAGGGCGACCCCCTCGGCCGCGCCGGCGGCGACCGCCAGGCCCAGGGGGATGCGGGTGAACGACCCGCCCCCCTCGTTGCGCAGCACGAGGTCGGTCTCGCCGTGGCGGGCGAGGTAGAGGTCGAGGTCCCCGTCGTTGTCCAGGTCGCCCCAGGCCACGCCCCGGCCGTGGCCGACGTCCCCGAGACCTCCGCCGACGATCAGCGCCCAGGTGCCGCGGTCGTTGCGGACCAGCAGGTCGGCCTGGCCGTCGTTGGCCACGTAGAGGTCGAGGTCGCCGTCGTTGTCGTAGTCGCCCCAGGCCGCGCCGTGGCCGTTGCCGGTATCGGCCAGCACGCCCGTCCCGGTGGCGTTGAACCAGCCCAGGGCGCCGCCGTTCTGGAAGAGCCGGTTGGCCGCGAAGCGGTTCGTCAGGTAGAGGTCCTGGTCGCCGTCGTTGTCGTAGTCGCCCCAGGCGGCGCCGGCGCCGTTGCCCGTGTCGGCGACGATCCCCGGCTGGTTCATCATGAACCAGCCGACGCCCATGTCCGCCACGCCGCGCAGCAGCACGTTCGCGGCGCCCGCGTTGACCGCGTACAGGTCCAGCAGGCCGTCGCGGTCGTAGTCGGCGGCCGCGACCGAGGTGCCCGGACCGGTGTCGCCGGCGGGCCCGAAGGTCGCATCGAGGTAGCCGCCGGCGCCGTCGGCGCGCAGCAGCAGGTTGGCCTGGCCGTCGCGCACCAGGTAGACGTCGCGCCGGCCGTCGCCGGTCACGTCGGCCCAGACCGCCGACATGCCCGCACCCGCGTCGCGCAGCAGGGCGTGCCCGCCGGAGGCGAAGTCCAGGCCGCCGCCGTTGAGCAGCAGCGCGTTCGCGCCGTTGCGGACCGAGACGTAGATGTCCTGGTCGCCGTCGGCGTCGGCGTCGACGATCGCCACGCCGCGCGCCGCCGCGCCGGGCAGGGCGAGGTCCGCGTCGTCCGCGGCGACGAAGGGGCCGCCGGTGTAGAGGCCGGCCAGCGTGGCCTCGCCGTCCTGCTCCAGCTGCACCGTCACGACCGCGGGCACCGGCACGGTCCAGCCCGGCACCTCGCCCCAGGCCAGGGCGTACTCGCCGGTCAGGAAGACCCGCACGACGCGATCCTCCTGTCCCTGGAGCGAGAAGCCGCCGGGCCCGGTCAGGGTCCAGGGCGCCGACAGGCCGTCGGGCTGCGCGTCGACCGTCAGCACCCCCGCGTAGTCGGCCTCGGCCTCGGCGGCCTGCAGCACCGAGCGGTTCGCGTCGCTCTGCACCAGGACGATCACCCCGAGCCGCTCGGGATCCCAGGCCGGATCGACGGCGAACGAGCGCTGGACGGTGACCGACTGCCCGGGCGCGGTCAGCGCGAAGGGCTCGGCGGCCAGGACCGCGCGCACGTAGTTGGGGTACTCGGGGCGCGGCAGCGCCTCGTACACGTAGAAGCGCACCTGGTTGGAGCCGGTGGTCACGGTCGAGGCCACCTGGATGGTGGCCGAGACCGTGCCGTTCGGGCCGGCGATCTGGAAGCCCGCGGCGATCGTCAGGGGCGAGGCCACGCCCAGCCGGTTCTGCACCAGCGGCTGGTAGCTGTCGAACATGCTGCCGCTGGGCATGCCGCCCACCGAGCTGACCAGCCCGTCGAACATGGCCGCGGGCGTCCCGGTGAAGCCGTAGTAGCCGAAGCGGGAGTTGCCGGCGCCGGAGCCGGTGTCCCAGGTGAGCGCCACGAACTCGGTGCTGTCGTAGGCGGCGAGCAGATCATGGAATCCCGCGACCGCGGAAGGGCAGTAGGGTCAGCCGGCCGAGGAGAACAGCTCCCCCAGGACCGTGCGCGGGGCCGCCGGGGCGGGCCCGGCGAAGCCGAACACCAGGATCAGGCCGGTCACCAGCGTCATCGCAGGACCATGGAACGTATGCCGGGTCTGCATGGGGCTTCCTCCGGGATCAGGGGGCGGGACAAGCGTCTTCTCCCACCATATCATAGGGTTAAGCGTTTCGGCAAACGATCATTCAAATGGTCGGAAAATCACCCGATCCGATGAAAATCCACTTTCTCGAGGGGCGCCACCTATGCTAGAATGGCGTCATCCCTGTATGGATTCTTGCTCTTTCATGTCAGAGGCAGGAAACAAGGGAGGACTCGGATTCGGGTCCGGGGCCGCATACGGTGAGTATTCGTTGCGGCCGGTCATCAACTACCTCGAGGGGGACATTCATGAGGACAGGCAAACTGACGCTCGCGATCCTGATGATCCTGGGCCTCGCCGTCGCGGCGAACGCCATGGACAAGGACGAGGCCCTGCACGGCCCCACCGGCTACGTGCCCGAGTCGACCAGCCCGCTGCTGATCACCGGCGCGGACTGCACCGATCCCATCGTCATCTCCAGCCTGCCGGCCAACCTGACCGGCCAGACCAACTGCGGCATGGGCAACACCTACGCCGCCACCTGTCTGGGCAACTACGACGGCGGCGAGGATGTCATGTACCGCCTCGACCTCGCGGCCGAGACGACGATCGACATCCTGATGAGCACGACGGCCACCTGGACCGGCATGCTGCTGGACGACAGCTGCCCGCCCGACCCGACCACCTGCATCGCCATCAACACGGGCAGCGCCGGCAACCGCGCCATCAACGACAAGACCCTGGCCGCCGGCAGCTACTACATCATGATCGACACCTGGCCGACCCCGAACTGCGTCCCGACGTTCGACCTGACCATCACCGAGGACGTGCCGCCGCCGCCGCCGCCGGCCAACGACGTCTGCGCGGGCGCCATCGACCTGCAGAGCTTCGAGACCAACGTCTTCACGGTCGACCTCTGCGCCGGCTACACCAACAACTACGACGCCGGCGGCAGCGCGGGCTGCACCGGCTACGCCAGTGCCGCCAACGACGCCACCTACAAGGTCTACCTGGCCGAGGGCGAGAACATCACCGCTTCGATGACCGGCGCCCACGACTCGGCCATCTGGCTCGTGACCGACTGCGCCGCCGCCGCCGCGACCTGCGTCGCCGGTGCGGACGAAACCGTCGCCAACGGCGTCGAGACCATCAGCTACAGCGCCGCCGCCGCCGGCTGGTACTACCTGATCATCGACGGCTACGGCGCCGGCGCCTGCAGCCTCACGACCGTGACCATCGACGCTCCCGTCGCCAACGAGTACCAGCAGTGGGGCGGCGTGAAGGCGATGTTCAAGTAGATCTCCTGTCAGATCGCACGGGCCCTCCGGGCCTGCACGGCGAAGGCCCCTCCCGACCGGGAGGGGCCTTTCGCATGGGACCGGCGCCCGGGTCAGCGCGCGAGCCGGATCGTCAGGCCGTAATCCTGGGCGCCGGGCGGCGGCGCCGCGTTCCAGTCGCCGCAGGCGTGGCTGCCGTCGGTGAGGTAGGTCGCCCGGTACCGCCCCGCGGGCAGGGTGATCTCGCCCTCGAACCGCAGGTTCTTGCCCGCGCCGCCGGCGTGGCGCGACGCCGCCGGCGTCATCCGCCAGACTTCCCGGCCGTCGGCGAGGTCGGTGATCGCGCCGCGGTCGAACAGCTGCCGCCCGCCTTCCCCGAGGCAGAGCACCAGGAGGCGGGACGGGCGGGAGAGCTGGAACTCCTCGGCCAGCGAGGCCCCGCTCGCGGGCCGCACCAGCCTGACCAGCAGCTCCGGCGACCGCACGACGTCGCCGGCCGTGAGCTGCGTCACCAGCGCATTGGCATCGGCGGCGACCGGCGCCAACCGCAGGCCCCAGTCGTCGGGCGCGAAGGGCGGCAGGTCGAGCCAGTCGTCGGGTCCGTGGGCGGCATCGCTGAGGAAACCGGCCAGGTAGTCGCCGGCGTTCAGCGCCAGGGTCTCCTCCCAGCGCACGTTGTCCCGCGCGTTGCCCGCCGGCCGCGCCGGCGCCTGCTCGGCGGTCCAGACGGTCCGGCCGGTGCGCGCGTCCTCGATCCAGCCGAAGTCGAGCGCGCCGCCCCCCTCCTGCCCGGCCTCCCCGGTCACCGCCACGTTGAGCCGCGCCGTGCGCGTCAGGCGGAACGGGACGGTCACGAGGTGGGTGCCGGCGGCGGGCCGCACGACGACGGGCCAGGGTGCGGCCGGCGCCGCGGCGGGCAGCAGGGCCAAACCGCCGAGCGGCGTGACCGTCGCCTCGCACTTGCCGAAATACTCGGCGGGCCGGGCGCGCGGGTCCTCGCGGTTGAGCAGGTCGGCCAGGTCGTTCAGCGCCGAGCGCCACTCGCGGAACGCCTTCCCGTCGCGCGCGCCGCGGCCGGCGGCGAGGTAGAGCACGTAGTCGCCGGGCTCCAGGCGGACGCGGTCCACGCTGCGCCGCAGCAGCCGGCTGGCGCCCACCGGCTCGCCGGCATCGGGCTCCTGCGACCACACCGGCTCGGCGCCGCCCCGCCGCAGCAGCCAGGCCCGGACGGCGTCGCTGCCGGTGAACTTCTGACGCAGGCCGACGGCCGCGATCTCGACCTCGCCGCCGGATTCCACGCGGAATTCGGCGCTCAGCAGGTTGCCGGGTTCGGGAGCGGCAAGCCGGATCGCCTCGGCGCGGGACGACGCCGGCGCAGCCAGGCAGAGCAGGATCGCCAGGGTGGTGCAGGGGCGCATATCGGCTCCTCGGTTGGTTTCCGGTCCTTTACGCCACCGCACCTGCGGGGTTGCATTCGGACCCGGATTGGCTTTCCATGGTGGGGGTCCACCGACAAAGAGGCACCATGCGTTCACGATTCGCGCTCGCCACGACAGTCCTGATGTTCGCCGTCGCCGCACACGCTTCGGCCGGCCGCCCCCTGGTGCTGGTCAGCATCCCGCCGCAGGCCTGGCTCGTGGAACGGTTGGCCGGCGACCGCGTCGACGTGCTGGAACTGGTGCCGCCGGGCGCCAACCCCCACGGCTACGACCCCACGCCCCGCCAGCTGACGGCGGCCGCCGGCGCCGCGCTCTGGTTCACCGTGGGCGCCACCATGGAACAGGCCCTGCAGCCCCGGCTGCAGCGGATGCTGCCGGACCTGGTCGTGGTCCCGACCGCCGACGAGGCGGTCGGCCGGCCGGCGGCCTCCCCCTACGACGACCACGGGCACGACCACGCCGACGGGCACGACCACGACCCGCACGTCTGGCTCGACCCCGACCAGGCCGCCGGCGCAGCGGCACGGATGGCCGCCGCCCTGGGCCGGCTCGACCCCGCCGGCGCCGCCCACTATGCTGAACGGCTGGTTGTGCTGCAACGCGAACTCGCCGACCTCGACCGCGAGCTGGCGGCGACCCTCGCCCCGGTGCGCGGCGGCGAGCTGCTGGTCATGCATCCCGCGTTCGGCTGGTTCGCCGAGCGCTACGGCCTGATCCAGACCGCGGTGGAACAGGGCGGCCTGTCGCCGAGCCCCCGCCACCTCGCCGAGATCCTCGAGCGCGCCCGCGCCCGCGGCGTGCGCACGCTCTTCCTGCAGCCGCAGACCTCGCCGGACCAGGCCCGGACCGTCGCCCGCGAGGCCGGCATCACGGTGGGCGTGCTGGACCCCCTGGCCCGCGACTACGCGGCGAACCTGCGCAGCATGGCCGCGGCGATGCTCGCCGCGATGCCCGCGGCGGCGCCGGCGTCCGCGCCATGAGCGCGGCCCCGGTGATCCGCGTCCGCGACCTGGACTTCGCCTACGGCCGCCAGCCCGTCCTGCAGGGCGTGCACTTCGACATCAACGCGCTGGACTTCGTCTCGGTCATCGGCCCCAACGGCGGCGGCAAGTCGACCCTGCTGAAGCTGCTGCTGGGGCTGCTCACGCCGCGACGCGGCACGATCGAGGTGTTCGGCAGCTCTCCGTCCAAGGCGCGCCTGAAACTTGGCTACATGCCCCAGCGCGTCGACCTGGACCCGCGCTTCCCGGTCACCGTCATGGACGTGACCATCATGGGACGCCTGGGCCTGCGCCCGACCCTGGGCCCTTACCGCCGCCGAGACCGCGAAGCCGCCCTGGCCGCCCTGGAGGCGACCGACGCGGCCGACCTGCGCGACCGGCCCTTCTCCGAACTGTCGGGCGGCCAGCGCCAGAAGGTGCTGATCGCCCGCGCGCTGTGCGGCGAGCCGGAGATCCTGCTGCTGGACGAGCCCACCGCCAGCCTCGACCCCGCGGTGCAGGACGACCTGTACGCCCTGCTGAACCGCCTGAACGCCACGCGCACGATCCTGATGGTCTCCCACGACGTGAGCATGGTCTCGCGCTTCGTCAACCGCGTCCTGTGCGTCAACCGCACCTGCGTCGAGCACTGCGTGACCGAGATCCCCCGCGAGCTGGCCCTGCTCTACGACGCCCGCGACGACCTGCGCCTGGTCCGCCACGACCACGACCACACCGACCACCCCCCGGCCGGCGGCGCCTGCCATGATTGAGTTCCTGGACGCCCTGGGCCGCCACGCCTTCCTGCGCCACGCCCTGCTGGCCGGCGTGCTGGCGAGCGTCGCGAGCGGCGTGGTCGGGACCTACGTCGTCACGCGCCGCATCACCGCCATCGCCGGCAGCCTCGCCCACGCGGTGCTGGGCGGCATGGGCCTGGCGATCTGGCTGCGCACGGTGCACGGCTGGGCCTGGCTGACGCCCCTGCACGGGGCGGTGTTCGCGGCGCTGCTGGGCGCGGTGATCATCGGCGCGGCCCGCGCCCGCGGCGGCGACCGCGAGGACACGGTCATCTCGGCGCTGTGGGCCGTCGGCATGGCCGTCGGCGTGCTCTTCCTGTTCCTGACGCCGGGCTACAAGGCCGACCTGATGACCTACCTGTTCGGCAACATCGTCATGGTCGACCCCGAGACCCTGCGCCTGCTGCTGCTGCTGGACGGCGTGATCCTGCTGGTGGTCGCGCTGTTCTACGACCCGCTGCTGGCGGTCTGCTACGACGAGGAGTTCGCGCGCCTGCGCGGCGTGCGCACCGACGCCGTGTTCACGCTGCTGCTGGTGCTGGTGGCGCTGACCATCGTCACGCTGATCTACGTGGTCGGCGTGGTCCTGGTGATCGCGCTGATCTCGCTGCCGGTCTCGGCCGTGGGGCGCTTCTCGCGGCGCCTGTGGCAGATGATGGTGCTGGCCGCGGCCCTCAGCTCGGCGCTGACGGCCGCGGGCCTGGCGCTGGCCTACGCCGCCGACCTGCCGGCCGGCGCGGTGACGATCCTGCTGGCGGCGCTGGTCTACGTGCTGGCCGGCGCCGCGTCGGCCCTGAAACGCCGGGCCTGACGGCCCACCCGTTCCCCGACACGCGAACCCCTGGAGGATGAGATGGAATACAGGTTCCTCGGCAAGTCGGGACTGAAGGTCTCGGCCCTTTCCTTCGGCTCGTGGGTGACCTTCGGCGACCAGATGGACGTCGACCTCGCCCACGCCTGCATGAAGGCCGCCGTCGACGCCGGCGTGAACTTCTTCGACAACGCCGAGGTCTACGCGGCCGGACGCTCCGAGGAGATCATGGGCGAGGTGCTGCGCCGCGCCGGCTGGAAGCGCAGCGACCTGGTGATCTCCACCAAGATCTTCTGGGGCGGCCCCGGCCCGAACGACCGCGGCCTGTCGCGCAAGCACGTCATGGAGGGCACCGACGCCGCGCTGAAGCGGCTGGGCCTGGACTACGTGGACCTGATCTTCTGCCACCGCCCCGACCTCGAGACACCGATCGAGGAGACGGTGCGGGCCATGCACCGGGTCGTGGAGAGCGGCCGGGCGTTCTACTGGGGCACCAGCGAGTGGAGCGCCGCGCAGATCCGCCGCGCCTACGACATCGCCCGCGCCGAGCACCTGACCCCGCCGACGATGGAGCAGCCGCAGTACCACATGCTGCACCGCCACCGCGTCGAGGTCGAGTACGCGCCGCTCTACGAGGAGATCGGCCTGGGCACCACGATCTGGTCGCCCCTGGCCAGCGGCATCCTGACCGGCAAGTACAACGACGGCATCCCCGCGGGCTCGCGCATGTCCCTGCCGAACTACCAGTGGCTGCGCCCCCACCTCGAGAGCGAGGAGGGCCGCCGCAAGATCGCCAAGGTCAAGCAGCTGGCGCCCCTGGCGGACGAGCTGGACTGCACCCTGGCCCAGCTGGCCATCGCCTGGTGCCTGGCCAACGACGACGTCAGCACGGTGATCACCGGGGCCTCGCGGCCCGAACAGGTGACCGAGAACATGCGGGCGCTGGAGGTCGCGGCGCGGCTCACGCCCGAGGTGCTGGAGCGCATCGAGGGCATCCTGGACAACCGGCCCGAAGCGGAGAAGTGCTGGCGCGGTATGTAGGCGCACTTCCTGCCGGGACAGGGGACGCGCTCCGGGCACCTCGTGTGCCCGGAGCGCTTGGCCTTCCGGCCCTTCCGCCATCCTGGCTCCAGGGCCTGCAGGACACCCCTGTCCCGGCAGGAAGTGCGGACCCAAGTCGGACAGCGGCATGGGGCGGGGCAGGGACGATGTCGTCGCCGGACGCGAACCGGTCAGCGCACGAGCCGGACGGCGAGCGAGCGCACGCGTCCGGCGTGTTCCAGGCGCAGCATATAGGTGCCCGAAGGCAGCGGCCGGCCTGCGTCGTCCACACCATCCCAGACCGCGACACCGGCGCCGGCCGGTTGTTCGGCGTCCAGCAGCACGGCGACGCGGCGGCCGCGCAGGTCGTAGGCGGTCAGGCGCGCGGGGCCCGGCGCGGGCAGGTCGTAGCGGACGGCCAGCCGCGGGTTGAAGGGGTTCGGGGCGGCGGCCAGGGCGAGGGCCGTCGCGGGCGCCGGCGGCAGCGCGGCTTCGGCCAGGATGGTGCCGGTCGCGACCAACCGGTAGAGGGTGCCCGTCCGCGGCGCCGCCGCATCGCGCAGCCGGCCCACCGCGGGGTCCGCCAGCGGGCCCAGATCCACCACACCGCCGTCGTGATCGTGGCGCTCGAGGCGCGGTTCTCCGCCCGGCGGCAGCCCGCGCAACCGCCAGCGCACGCCGGCGGCGTCCCCCTCCCAGGTCGCCGCGAACTCCTCGACCACCGCCGGCACGACCAGGGCGTTGCGCAGCAGCCGCACGCCGTCGTAGCCGTCGGCCAGCACGACGTCGCGGCCGTCGGCGGCGAGGCCGGCCGCGTAGGCGGTCGTGAACCAGCCGACCTGGTAGGGATCCAGGCCGATGCCGGCATCCAGGACCCGCAGGCCCGCGCTGCCGGCGGCGGCGTAGAGATGGCCCGCGGCGGCCGCGACCCCCTGCACGTACCCGGGCAAGGCCACGGTGTGGTGCAGCGACAACGCCGCGCCGTCGGCCGCGTCGATGACGCGCACGCCGGCCGCCCCGGCCGCGACGTACAGCGCGCCGTCGAGGCGCGTGACCGCCAGCGTCTCGCCTTGCAGCGCGAGCGTGTCGAGCGCCGCCGGCGCGCCGGGGTTGAGCAGGTCGAAGGAGACCAGACCCACCGCCGCGACCGCCACCACCACGTCGTCGCCGGAGGCCGCCACGTCCACGGCGCTCCCGGGCGGGCTTGCCTGCCCGATCGGGAAGGGCGCGGCCGGGTTGGCCACGTCCAGCACCCGCAGCCCGCCGGCGCCGGCCGCGACGTAGAGGCGCCCGCCTTCGAGCGCCAGCGCGCGCGCGTCCCCGCCGGTGTCGTAGAGGCCCGAGACGACCGGCGCCGACGGCAACCCCGCGTCGACGACCGCCAGGCCGGCGGTGCGCACCGCGGCGTAGACCTGGGTGCCGCGGATGGCCACGTCGGCGACCGGGGCGCCCAGGTCCACCGAGGAGATCTCGAACAGGCGCCCGCCGTCGCGCAGCGCCAGCAGCCGCAGGCCGTGCTCGAGGTCGGCCACGGCGATCAGGCTGTCGCGGCGGGCCGCCGCCGCCGTGTTGCCGCGCATCAGGTAGCCCCCGATCTCGGCGGGAGCCGCCGGCGCCGAGACGTCGACGATGCGCAGGCCGGGCCAGGAATCCGCCACGTAGGCCCGGCCGTCGGCGGCGGCGACGTTCCAGGCGTGGCCGTCGGTGTCCAGGACGGCCAGCTGGGACGGCGCGGCCGGCGCGCCCACGTCCACGATGCGCAGGCCGGCCGTGCCGTCGGCGATGTACGCCACGTCCCCGTCGACCGCGACGCCGTAAGCCCAGCCGGCGGTGTCCAGCGCGCCGACCTCGCGGGGGTGGGCGGGATCGGCGACGTCCAGGACGCGCAGGCCCAGCACGCCGTCGGCCAGGTAGGCGTGGGTGCCGGAGACGTCCACGCCGTAGACGCCGCCCCAGGTGCCGAAGTAGCCCACCTGGACCGGGTGCGCCGGCGAGGAGACGTCGATCACGCGCAGGTCGCCGGAGAAGTCGCACAGGTAGAGGGTGCTGCCGCGCAGGGCGAGGCGCGAGAGGTCGTCGTCGGGGTCGAGGCCGCCGATCAGGGCGGGCGACGCGGGATCGGCCAGGCTCACCACGCGCAGGCCGAGGGCCAGGTCGGCCAGGTAGGCCACGCCGCCGCCCAGCGCCACGCCGCGCACGTCGGCGCCCGCCTCGACGAACTCGCCCACGAGGCGCGGCTCGCCCGGGTCGCTCGCGTCGATCACGCGCACGCCGGCCGTCCCGAGCGCGACAACGATCAGGCCGCCGTCCACGGCCAGGTCCTCCACCGCCGCCGGCAGCGCGACCTTGCCCAGCGGCCGCGGCGCTCCCCCATCGTTGAGGTCCGCGAGGTCGAGCGCCATGCCGTTGCCGACGTGGACGATCCCGCCCGCGAGCTTCACGACCCGGCAGGGGCCGTTGAACCAGTGGGCGAGTTCGGTGACGTGCTGCGCGCTCTGGGACGCCGCCGGCGGCGGCGGCCGTCAGGCCGACGAACAGGCCGGCGATGCCGACCGACTGCAGGATGCGGCGGGTCATCCTTGACCTCCGGGTAGGTTTCCCGCCGGATCGTGCGTCAGCGGGCCGACGCCCGTCAAGAAAAAGAGGTGCCGGGCGGTCGGACATGGAAAGATCGCCCAAGTGTCGGCGGCGGCGGCCGATGACAAAGGCGGCCGCGGCCGATCCCTTCGACATCCCGCCGGGGAGGAACGCGATGAACAAGTTCGTGATCATGGGCGTGCAGGGCTGCGGCAAGGGCACCCAGGCCAAGCTGCTGGCGCAGGACCTCGACCTCGTCCACATCAGCGTCGGGGACATCTTCCGCTGGAACATCCAGCACCACACGAAGCTCGCCGCGCGCATCAAGCGCATCGTCGCCGACGGCCGGCTGGTGCCCGACGACATCGTCGCCGACATCGTGCACACCCGGCTCGACGAGCACGACTGGAACTACGGCTTCATCCTGGACGGCTTCCCCCGCAACCGCACCCAGGCCGAGTTCTTCCTGGAGCGGTTCGACATCGACGCGGTGATCGACATCCAGGTGCCCGACCACGTGGTGCTGGAGCGGGTGATGTCGCGGCGCCTGTGCAGCGGCTGCGGCCTGGACTACAACCTGATCCACCACCGCCCCGCCGTCGCCGACCGCTGCGACGTGTGCGGCGGCAGCCTGGTGGCGCGGCCCGACGACACCGAGGCCGCCCTGCGGGCCCGGCTGGCCGACTTCCACACCGTCACCCGGCCGGTGCTGGACCTGTTCTCCCGCAAGGAGCTGGTCGTGCGGGTGGACGGCACGCTGCCGGTCGCCGAGGTGCAGGCCGAGATCCGGCGCGAGCTGGGGTTGCCCCAGTACCAGCCGTCCTGAACCGGGGCCCGGTACGGAGACTCAAGTCGCGGCCGCTCCGGCCGACGTAGGGGAAGCCCAGAGGATCGCCCGAACACCGGCGGCGTGCGCCGGCCTTCAGCTGCGGGGAGCAACCGATGCGGACGACCACGATCCTGGCCGTCGACGACGAACCGGTCAACCTGGACCTGATCGAGCTGGCCTTCGCCGAGCAGCCCGACACGCTCGTCACGCGCGCGATCCACGGCCGCAGCGCCCTGGACCAGCTCGCCGGCGGGCTGGCGGCGGACGTCATCCTGCTGGACCTCGCCATGCCCGTCCTGGACGGGTTCGCCACGCTGGCCGTCCTGAAGAGCGACGCGGGGCTGGCCCGCATCCCCGTGATCGTCGTCACGGCCAACGCCGAGGAGAAGCACCGGGCCCTCGCGGCCGGCGCCGACGATTTCCTGCCCAAGCCGCTGGACATCGAAGAACTGATCCTGCGCACGCGCAACCACGCCCGGCTCAAGGAGTTCAACGACTACCTGCAGGACGCCAAGTCGCTGCTCGAGGACGAGGTGGCGCGCCGCACCGCCGACCTGCGCGCCGCGCTGGAACTGGCCAGCGAGACCGAGCGGGAGATCTGCCAGCGCCTGGGCCGCGCGGCCGAGTTCCGGGACCTCGAGACCGGGTCGCACATCCGCCGCATGAGCCACTACGCCGCGCACCTCGCGCGCCTGGCCGGCCTGCCCACGGTCGAGGTCGGCACGGTGCTGCACGCCTCCCCGCTGCACGACATCGGCAAGATCGGCGTCCCCGACGTGATCCTGCGCAAGGCTGCGCCGCTGACCCAGCAGGAGCGGACCGAGATGCAGCGGCACCCCCTGATCGGCGGCGCGATCCTCGCCCGCGGCGAGCGCTACCCCCTGATCGAGGCGGGCCGCATCATCGCGCTGCAGCACCACGAGCGCTTCGACGGTTCCGGCTACCCCCACGGGCTGGCCGGCGAGGGCATCCACATCTACGGCCGCCTGGCCTCGATCGCCGACGTCTTCGACGCCCTGACCTCGCGGCGCAGCTACAAGCCGGCGTTCGGGATCGAGGAGACGCTGGAGCTGATGAACCGCCAGCGGGGCACCCAGTTCGACCCCCGCCTGCTGGACCTGTTCCTGGGCGACCTCGCGGCGGTGCTCGCCATCCGCGACGCCTTCCCGGACGAGGCCGCGCCGCCCGCGACGCCCGCACCCGAGCCGATCGGAGCCGCGACATGAGGTTCCTCGTGGCCGAGGACGACGAGTTCAACCGCCTGGTCATCCACGAGATGCTGGCGCTGCTGTACCCGGCCGCGGACGTCGCGATCGCCGCCGGCGGCGACGAAGCCGCGGCGCTGGCGGCCGCGCAGGACTTCGACGTCGTGCTGACCGACATCGACATGCCGGGGCTCGACGGGATCGGGCTGCTGCGCAAGCTGCGCGAGGAGCTCGGGCTGCGCATGCCGGTGATCAGCGTGACCGCGTTCGCCGTCGTCGGCGACCGGGAGCGCCTGCTGATGAACGGCTTCGACGGCTACGTGTCCAAGCCCATCGACATGGACGAGCTGCGACGGGTCCTGGACCCCTTCGCCGCCGCGGAGGTGACCCCATGATCGAGATCACGCTGCACGAGACGGCCGAGTCCCTCGCCGGGAAGCCCGGCCAGGACTACGTCCTGCTGATCACGGAGGACTTCGTGCCGGCGCTGCCGCGCCTGCGGGAGATGCTGCACGGCCACGCCGTCTGCGGCGCGGTGGTGCCCTACCTCATCGCCGACCGGCGGACGATCGCCAGCGGCATCGCCTGCCTGGCGCTGCCGCGCGACGCCACCTTCGCCGTGGTCCTGCCGATGACCGCGGGGCCGGCGGCGATCGAGCGCGCGCTCGAGGGCCGCGACTTCACCTCCCTGCTGCTGTTCGCCGACGGCCTCTCCCGCCACCTCGACGGCTTCGCGGGCGCCCTCGACGGCCCCGTGCGGGGCCGCACCGTCCTGGGGACCGGCGTGGGCACCAAGGACTTCACGCCCGGGCCGGTCGTCTTCGACGCCGCGGGGATCCGCGCCGACGCGGCCCTGCTCGTCGGCACCGGCCTGCGCCTGCGCGCCGGGGCCCGCCACGGCTGGGAGTCGATCCACGGCCCGCTGGTGGTGACCCGCGCCGAGGGCAACGTCCTGCACGAGCTCAACGGCGAGCCGGCCTTCGGCGTGTACCGCCGGATCCTGGCCGAGCAGGAGGGCGTCGGCATCCGCGCCGACAACTTCCTCGCCGTCGCCAAGTCCTACCCCTTCGGGATCGCCACCTTCAAGGGCAGCGAGATCGTCGTGCGCGACCCCATCCGCGCCAACCCCGACGGCTCGCTGACGATCGTCTCCTCGGTGCACCGCCTCGACGCGCTCTACATCATGAAGGGCGTCCGGGAGCAGCTGCTGGACTCCTCGCGGGCCCTCTCGCGCGACACCTTCGCCGGCGGCGGCTTCAGCCAGGCCTTCCTGTTCGACTGCATCTCGCGGGTGCTGTTCCTGGAGGACGACTTCGCCCGCGAGCTCGACGGCGTCTGCGACGGCGCCGGCGCCGGCGCCTCCGGGCCGCGGATCTTCGGCGTGACCAGCATCGGCGAGATCACCAACGCCGGCCACTCCGGCGTCAAGGTGCTCAACAAGACCACCCTGCTGGGAGCCGTGGAACATGTATGACCCCCGCACGGCGTCGCTGCTGACCGCCTTCGGGCTGACGCCGGAGATCCTGGCGGCGCGCGAGACCGTGGGCACGTACATCAACTCCTTCGCGACGGTCATCGTGGACGCCTTCTTCGACGAGGACGAGTCCGGCCGGTCGCGCCTGCAGGACGACCAGGTCGCCGACCTGCCCCGCCAGAAGCGCATGATGAAGGACCAGCTGACCTCCCTGTTCGCCGAGCCGCTCGACGACCGGCTGCTCGCCCGCCTGGTCACCTCGGGCGCGGTCCACGCGGCCAACGGCGTCGATCACCTGCGGATCGCCGGGGCCTTCGAGCGCCTGCACGAGATCGTCCTGCGCCTCTCGCGGGTGAACGAGCAGATCGCCAAGGACCTGCCGACGATCCAGAAGATGCTGCGCCTGGCGGCGTTCGTGATCCTCGAGTCCCACGGGGACGAGCGCGACCGCCTTCCCCCCGCCGGCAGCGAGCAGAAGATGACCGCCGGCTTCAACCTCCTGTACCGGATCTACCAGGTGCACAAGGAGGACCAGGACCGCGTGACCGAGCTGTGGCGGGACGGCCTCGCCCCGCCGCCGGGCGACGGGACCTGCCCCGCCGCGCCCCTGCTCGACGAGCTGCTGGGCGACCCCGAGACGTTGGCCTCGCTGAAGCTCGACGCGCCGACGACCCGGCTGACGCACGACGCCCGCCACGCCAAGCGGGCGGAGTTCGCCGCCGCCGTCGCCGCCGGCCGGCCGGCGGGGCAGTGCCGGCGCCTCTACGGGGAGCTCCAGACCTGCGACGACGCCTTCTTCGCCGTGATCGGCAAGCCGCTCGAGGACATCACGGCCATCTCGTTCCTGGCCGTGAACTCGGGGTTCCGCTTCATCCAGGAGATCTCGCAGAGCTTCTACGACCGCGACCGTTTCACCGGGGACGGGCAGGACCAGGCCGCCGCCCTCGCGCAGGAGCTGCCGTCCCTGCTGCGCCGCACCCTGGGCTGGTGCATCGACGACCTCGACGTCTCGGTGACCGGCATGAGCCTGGGGTCCTACGACGTCGCGACGACCTACGTGCTGACCGGCGCCCACCTCCACGTCGGGGTCAACCTGAAGGAGCTGCCCAACTCGCTGTACCTGCGCGAGCTGCTGCGGATCATGCTCGAGATCGTCAAGATCAACCTGCTCAGCAAGGAGCGCGAGCGGGCGCTGGTGGAGATGGCCGACGCCGCCGAGCGCGCCAACAAGGCCAAGGACGTCTTCCTGGCCAACATGAGCCACGAGCTGCGCACGCCCCTGAACGCCATCATCGGGTTCGCGCAGATCCTCGGCGCCAAGAGCGACGTCCCGGACAACCTGCGCCCCTACTTCCAGAAGATCCGCGTGGCGGGCAACAACCTGCTGTCGCTGGTCAACACCATCCTGGACTTCGCGAAGATGGAGGCCGGCAAGATCGTCTACACGCCGGCCGAGACCGCGATCGACGCCCTGGTGAGCGAGGTCGCCACCATCGCCGAGCCCATGGCGCGCGAGCACGGCGTCGCCTTCTCGCCGCCACCGCCCAGCGGGCTGACCGTGGAGCTGGACCCCCAGCTGATCAAGCAGGTGCTGCTGAACCTGCTGTCCAACGCCATCAAGTTCACGCCGCCGGGCGGGCGGGTGTGGCTGGAGGTCGCCGCCGTGGAGGCGCGCGCGTCGCTCTCGCTGCGGGTCTGCGACACGGGCGTGGGGATCGCGCCGGAGGACCTCGGCAAGCTGTTCACGCCCTTCCAGCAGATCCAGAACCCGATGCAGAAGTCGGTGCGCGGCACCGGGCTCGGACTCACCATCGCCCGCAAGATCGTCGAGGACCTGCACGGCGGGGCCATCGACGTCACCAGCGTTCCGGGCGAGGGCAGCCAGTTCAACGTCGACCTGCCGCTGCGGCGGGCCCGCACCTTCGTCCGCCGCGTCGACGGCGCCTCCCCCGACTCGCGGCGGGTCCTGCTGGCCGAGGACGCCGAGGAGTACATCGGCATCCTGGTCGAGGGCCTCTCCCCCGCCTACCACCTGACCATCACGAACTCGGTGCACCAGGCGATGGCGCTGCTCGAGCACGAGCGCTTCGACCACGTGGTGCTCGACTTCTTCCTGATCGACGGCATCAGCTCGGAGATCCTGAAGTTCATGGAGGCGAAGCGGATCGAGATCCCGACGATCATCATCTCGGCCGAGGACGACCAGCGCATCGTCGCGCACATCGAGGGCTCCCGCAACGTCGAGGGCGTCTTCAGCAAGTCCGACGCCCAGCAGATCTGCGCCGTCCTGAACGCCATCTGCGCGGCGGCGGCCCCGTGAGCCTCGACGCGGTCATGTCCCTGGTCAACTCCCTGCCGCCGCTGCCGGCCTCGGTCCTGCGCGTGCAGGAGGTCTGCCGCCGGGACGACGCCGACGTCGAGGACATCGTCGACGCCCTGAAGTGCGACCCCGTCCTGACCGCCTACCTGCTGAAGGCCGCGAACTCGGCCCTCTACGGCTTCCGCGGCGAGGTGAAGTCCGTCTCGCGGGCGGTGATGATGTTCGGCGCCGGCATGGTCCGCGGCTTCGCCGTCGCCCTGACCGTGCGCAAGTACTTCGAGATGGACATGACGCCCTACGGGATCGGCAACGAGGCCTTCGTCGACCTGGCCGCCCTGCAGCGGGACCTGGCGACGTCGTGGTACGGCCGCGTCGACCCCGGCAGCCTGGCGGTGGTCTCGCCCGCCGCCTTCATGATGGACCTGGGCAAGATCGTGCTGGCCAAGGCGGTGGACCGGACCGGCCGGCGCGACGAGTTCCTGGCCGCCGTCCGCGCCGGCGACGACGTGGCCGGCGTCGAACTGGAGTTCGCGGGGATCGACAGCCACGCCCTGACCGCGACGATCTTCGACCGCTGGAACTTCGAGGCCGAGATCACCGAGATCATCCGCCACGCGGGCGCGCCCCACCTGGCGCCGCTCAACCTGCGCCGGCCCGCCCTGGCCCTGCTCGTGATCGGGCTGTGCGTCTCGGTCAAGGGCGTCTGCGAGCCCGAGGCGCTGACCCGGGCCCGCGCCGTCCTGTCGGCGCACGGCTTCGCCGCGGCGCCCTTCGAGGCCGCGCTGGACCGGCTCTCGGAGCAGGCCATCGGGAGCCCGTCGTGAACGCGCGCGAGGCGGCGGCCCTGCGGCGCTCGATCATCATCTTCTCCATGGTGACCATCGCCTTCGCGGTGACGTTCATCGGCGTGAACATTCTGCGCGGGTTCCCCCAGGTCGCCGCGGGCAACGCCGGCCTCGCGGTCGTGCTGGCGCTCAACCTGCTGTTGCTGGAGCGCACCGGCGGCCTCCGCCGCGCGGCCGTGGTCGGCCTGAACGCGATGATGGTCTTCATCCTGCTCAGCCTGCCGACGCTGGGCATCGCGGCCCTGGTCTGGGCCTACGGCGTGCCGGTCATCGCGTTCTTCATGATCGGGCTGCGGGCCGGCTGGTGGTTCATGGGCTCGTGGATCGTCGCCCTGGCCTGGATCCTGGAGCACCACGGCCTGCCGGACGGCACGACCACGAGCGTGCGCCTGGAGATGATGGCGGCGCTGGCGCTGGTCGCGACCCTGGCGTCCCTCTCCGAGCGCCTGCGCCAGCGCTACCTGCGCGAGGTGCGGGACCAGGCGCGCCGCGCCGAGGAGGCCGCCCAGGCGAAGGACCGCTTCCTGGCCCATTTCAGCCACGAGCTGCGCACCCCGCTGAACGCGATCCTCGGCTTCTCGCAGATCCTCTCCCGGCGCCAGGGCCTGCCCGACGACCTGCGGCCCCATCTCGACCGCATCCACGAGTCGGGCGTGCGCCTGCTCGGCCTGGTCGAATCGATCCTCGAGTACGCGCGGCTCGAGACCGGCGACGTCGCCGCGCGCCTCCAGGACGTGCAGCTGGTGTCGGTCTGCCGGGACGTGAAGCAGCTCGTCGAACCGCAGGTCGTCGGGAAAGGTGCGCGCTACGACTGCCGGCACGATCCCGCGCTGGCCGTGCGCGCGGACCCCAAGCTGCTGCGCCAGGCCCTGCTGTGCCTGCTCACCGACGCCCTGCGGACGGTCCGGCCGGGGACGGTGCTGCACGTGCATTCGGCGAGAACGGACGATGGGAAGGCGATCGAGATCCGCGTGCACGACGATGCGGCGCTGGGAACGCCGGGCCCGGACGCCGACGCGACCGCGGCGGCGGCGGCCGCGTTCACCGCCCGGCGCGACGAGGGGTTCGGCCTGGCGATCGTGGTGAGGATCGTCGAGGAACTCCACGGCGGCAAGGTGACCGTCGTGCGCTACGAGAGCGGGTCGACCGACGTGCGCCTGGCCCTGCCGGCGGCGCCGGACCTGGCGCCGTCACTCGTTGCGGCGCCTCCCGCCGATGCCGGGGCGGACTTCTGCGAACCCGCGAACGCTCAGCGATAGGCGGACTTCACCGCGCCGAAGCTCGCCCGCTCCGCCGCCACCTCCGACTGGACCGTCAACTCGAGGGTGTAGGCGCCGCAGCCCGCCGGGCTGTGGCTGTCGATCACGAGGTAGAACGTGGCCGCGGTACCCGGATTCGTGAACGAGACCGTCTCGACGCCGCCGGGACCGGCCGCGTCGGCGGCCGCCAGGCAGGGGTACATCGTGCCGAAGACGATGCACACGTCGGTCACCAGCAGCACGGCGTCGCCGCCGTGCGCGACCACGGCCGTGAAGGACTGCCCCGGCGCCAGCGGGATCGCGTAGTAGTCCTCGCGGCCCATGTGGGTCACGAAGCCGCCGCACAGGTGGTCGAGGACCTGGTTGTCCCCATCGCACGTGTTGCCCGCGTACGCGGCATGGCCCGCGGGATCGACCACGACCGCGGCGGCGGCCCCGCAGAAGTCGTAGACCGGCGGCGGGATCGCCGCGGCGGCCGCCGCCGCGAACACGACCGCGACGGCGACGACGATCATCCGTTTCATGGCCCACCCCCATCGTCAAGAGTTCGGTCACGCGACCCTTCAGTAGGGACCGTGCCCCGTCGTGTCCCGGTCCTCGTAGGCGCAGCACCCGTCCTCGACGTGCCCCCGGTAGCGCTCGTCGCCGGTCGCGAGGAAGTGCTGCTCGAGCGCGCGGCAGAGCCGCGGCGGCCGCAGCCAGGCCCCGTCCTCCCCGAGGCAGCGCCCGGCGTCCAGGGGCGTCAGCTCCCGGCGGTAGACGGCGAACAGCCGCGCCTGCGACGGCGCGATCCCCTCCCCGGCCAGCAGTTCCACCAGGCCGCAGAGGGTGTCCGCGAAGTACGAGCCCGTGAGCGGTTCGCTCCCCGCGCCGCGCAGCCGGTCGACCTGCGCCTCGTAGGTGTAGGGGATGGTCCGATCGCGCTTGGAAGGCGGCAGGCTGGAACCGTGCAGCAGGCTCATGACGACCTCGTGGGGTGCGGGGAGGGATGCCGACCCCGCCATCATCCCCCCCGGCCGAGGCGGCTGTCAACCGACGCCGGCCCGTCCGACAACCAGGGCTTCTTTCGACCTGTTTTTATTTCTTGCCATCCGGCGGCTCTGGTGTATTCTATACCTTGTGGTCATTATTTGACGCGAGGGACGGGAGGACCATGGCGCTGCTGATCGCGATCCTGGTGGGCGGGCTGGTCGGGCTCGGCGGTTCCACCTTCCTCTACGGGGAGGGCTTCGCCTACCTGTCCAACGACCCGCAGGCGTGCAAGAACTGCCACATCATGAACGACCAGTACGACAGCTGGCTCAAGTCCAGCCACCACGCCGTGGCCACCTGCAACGACTGCCACACCCCCCACAGCCTGATCCCGAAGTACCTCACGAAGGCCGAGAACGGTTTCTGGCATTCCAAAGGCTTCACGCTCCAGGACTTCCCGGAGCCCATCCGCATCCGCCCGCACAACCGGCGGACCCTCAACCACAACTGCATGGAATGCCACCGCGAACTGGTCGGCGAGGTCGTCGCCGTGCACGGCCGCGACGAGAGCCAGTTCGACTGCATCCGCTGCCACATCGCGTCGGGCCACGGCCCCGCCCGCTGAAAGGGAGGTCCCCATGAAGATCCGCTACGTCCTGGTCGCGACCGTCACGGCCCTGGCCGTCGTCGCCCTGTTCGCGCTGAGGGACAACATCGCCGAGCGCAAGACCGAGGCGAAGACGACCGTCTTCGAGATCGCCGACCTCGACGAACGGACCACCGACCCGGCCGTGTGGGGCCGCAACTTCCCCCGCCAGTACGACAGCTACCGGCGCACCGTGGACATGGAGCGCACGCGCTACGGCGGCAGCGAGGCCGACCCCTTCGCCGTGGGCGCGGACAGCGTCCGCAAGACGACCAGCCGCATCGAGCAGGACCCGCGCCTCAAGACCATGTGGAACGGCTACGCCTTCGCCATCGACTTCCGCGAGGAGCGCGGGCACGCCTACATGCTGCACGACCAGCAGGAGACCGAGCGCGTGCTGCAGCGGCCCCAGGTCGGCGCCTGCCTGCACTGCCACGCCTCGATCACGGTCGCCTACCGCGAGGCCGGCCTGGCCGCCGGCGCGCCCGGCTCGCTGGACGACCCGCTGCTGAGCGACCACGGCCAGCAGCAGCTGATGACCGGCTTCCCGCTGGTGTCCGCCCTGCCCTACGCCGAGGCGGCGGCCAAGGTCGAGCACCCGGTCACCTGCCTGGACTGCCACGACCCCGCCTCGACGCAGCTGCGCATCACGCGCCCCGGCCTGCTCAACGGCCTCGCGGCGCTGGCCGCGAGCGACGACCCCGTGCCGCACCTGGCGTCGATCGGGAAGTGGCGCGAGGGCGACCGCGCGACCCCCTACGACCCCAACGACCTGGCCAGCCGGCAGGAGCTGCGCTCGCTGGTCTGCGCGCAGTGCCACGTCGAGTACTACTGCGCCTCGAAAACCACGCTGTTCTTCCCCTGGGACAAGGGCCTGCAGGTCGAGGACATCGAGGCGGTCTACGACGAGTACGTCTTCCCCGACGGCTCCCCGTTCATGGACTTCAAGCACAAGACGACCGGCGCCGCGGCCGTCAAGGCCCAGCACCCCGAGTTCGAGCTGTGGAGCCAGGGCATCCACGCCCGCGCCGGCGTCGCCTGCGCGGACTGCCACATGCCCTACGTGCGCGAGGGCGCGCTGAAGGTCAGCGACCACCACGTGCGCAGCCCCCTGCTCAACGACGCGAAGGCGTGCCAGGTCTGCCACCGCGACAGCGAGGAGGAGCTCGTCGCCCGGGTCCACACGATCCAGGACCGCACGAAGCAGCTGATGGACCGGGCCATGGACGCCGTCGTCGCGCTGATCGCCGAGACCGAGCAGGCCATGGCCGCCGGCGCCACCGACGCGCAGCTGGCGGAGGCCCGCGCCCTGCAGCGCCGGGCCCAGTTCCGGGTGGACTTCATCAACGCCGAGAACTCGATGGGCTTCCACGCCCCGCAGGAGGCGGCGCGGATCCTGGGCGAGGCGATCGACTACGCGCACCAGGGGAGGCTGAGCCTCGCGCGGATCGAACTCCGGGTCGCCCTGCCCTGAACCTGGTGCGGGGGGCGCGCGCCGGTCACCTCCTGTGACCGGCGCGCTCGACTTCCAGGCCCTGGCGCCCTCCTGGCGCCAGGGCCTTCCAGACGCCCCCGCCAGGAGCCTCACCGCAGGCCGGGACAGACAGGTCTGGCCCGACGCCCCCCCCCCTCGCGTGAGACGCCTCGCCCGGGGTAGGAAACAATTCGTGATAGCACCTAAACTTTTCACCCGCGGTGATCGTCCAACACGGGAACGCAAACAAGTCGGACCGGTGCGTACCCACCCCGGATTGGAGGACGCCATGTTCCTGCGCAATCGTCTGCTGATGCTCGCAGCCGTCATCTCGACCTGCGGACTGACTTCCACGGCGACGGCCCGCGGCCGCCACCACGACCGCGACCGCCTCGAGGGTTCCGGCAAGCTCGAGACCCGCAGCTTCGACCTGCGGGGCTGGGACAGCCTGCAGCTGGACGGGGCCATGGACATCGAGGTGAAGGTCGGCGGCGGCCACGCGGCCGAGGTCGCCCTGGACGACAACCTCTTCGACAACCTCGTGCTCGAGGTGCGCGACGGCACGCTGGTCGTGGACTGGCGCCGGGAGTGCGACGCGGACGACGACGCCCGGCTGACGCTGACCGCGCCGGCCCTCGTCGCGGTGGAGATCAACGGCGCCGGCGACGTCGGCGTGACGGGTCTCGCGGGCGGCGACTTCGACCTGCTGATCCGCGGCGCCGGCGACATCGACCTGAGCGGCCGGGTCGACGGCCTGGACATCCGGGTCGACGGCGCCGGCGACGTCGACGCCGTCGGGCTGGCGGCCAAGCACGTCGAAGCCGTCATCTCGGGCGCGGGCGACGTCGACGTGACGGCCAGCGACAGCTTCGAGGGCTCCATCCGGGGCGCGGGCGACATCTCCTACGGAGGCGACCCCGCGAAGGTGGCGACGAAGGTCTCGGGCGTCGGCAGCATCCACAAGCGCTGACCGCCGGCGATCCGGTTCCCGCGGGGACGGTCGGACGACCGTCCCCGTTCTCATCCCCACAAAGGGCCGGCCCGGGTGTACACTCGCGTCACGGTCGCGCCCGCCGGTCAACCCTGGACGAGGAGAAGCCCCGCCCGCCACACGCATGATCTCGGGAGGCACCGACTCCATGGATCATCATCTGACTCGGCTGTCCGCCGCCGGCTCGCGGGTGCGCACCGCGTGGCACGCGCTGGCGGCGCAAACGCCCGCCGTCCCGCGGCCCGTCGGCCTCGACTTCCAGCGCCTGCGCCTGCCCGCCGCGGACATGCCCCTGGACCCCGAACGGCTGCTGCTGCCGCCGGACCTGCTGCGGGACTCCCGCAGCTTCGCCGGAGTGACCCTGGCCGCGTCGCCCCATCTCGACTTCGCGCGCCGGGTGCTGGCCGAGCCGGACCTGGATCACGCCCGGACCGACTACCACCGCGCCGCCGAACACCTGACCGGACGTTCGGACGCCGGCCGGGCCTGGGGGCCCGACCAGGACTGCGCGGAGTTCGCCTACCTCGTGAAGTGCCTCGAACAGGGCTGGTGCGAGCCCTGCACAAGAGGACCCGTCGTCCTCGCCGAACTGCGCGACGGCCGCCACGCGATCCTGGCGGGCGCGCGTGTCGCCGCCGCCGCCGCGGCCCTCGGCCGGCGCAGCTGGGAGGTGCAGGTGGCGCCCGAGAACGAGGTGCGTGCCGGCGTGCGCCAGCACCTCGACCAGTTGCAGCCCCGTCAGTTCTTCCGTCGGAACTTCGCGCTGGCCGACGCGCTCGGCTGCCCGCCCTCGCGCCTGCACCCGGCCGCCATGCAGATGGCCAGGGAGATCGCCGCCGCCCCCCTGGTGAACCACGGCGACGTCTACCAGCCCATCCCCTTCCCCGAGTTCGCGGGCCTCGCCAGCCAGGCCGACGACCGCGCCACCTACCAGCGGCTCGGCATGATCCTGGACCAGTGCGGGGAACCGCGCGGCCTGCGCTACCTCGACCTGGGGTGCAACCTCGGCTTCTACGTGTTCTCGCTGGCGCGCCGGGGCGCCCTGGCCGCCGGCCTGGATCTGGACGCGAGGTTCATCGACCTGGCGCGGCGCGTGGCCGCGATCGAGGGCGTGCCGGGCGAGTTCGTCGCCGGGCGCCTGTCGCCCGAGCTCTTCGCCCCCGGCGGGATCTTCGGCGCCCCCCGTCCCGTCTGGGACCTGGTCACCTGCTTCTCCACGCTGCAGTGGGTGGTCGCGGAGCACGGCGAGGACTACGCCGTCGCGCTCTTGAAGGCGATGCGCGCGCGCTGCCGGGCGCTGCTGCTCGACGTGCCCGTCAACTGCGGCAACCCCCGGCTGAGCGCGGCTCCGGGCCTGGAGATCTACCGCCTGGCCGACCTGATCCGCTCGGCGTGCGGCGACGCGCGCTGCAAGTACGTGGGCACCGTCGCCCCCTACAGGGTGGACCGGCGCCACGTGTTCCTCTGCGGCGGGAGCGATTGACCGGCGGGTGCGGCGCGGCGATCAGCGCCAGAGCGCCTTCACGTCCCCCCAGGCCCGACCATCGATGGGAATGGCCGTCTGGATGATGATCTGGTCGCCGGTGCTGTGGGCGGCGCCGAGGTCGTGGTTGTCGCCGTCGCGCACGTCCACGTCCGTGAAGGTCAGCGGGCTGACCCCGGCCATGCGCGCCGTGAAATGGCAGACGGCCAGGGTGCCGTCCGCGACGCGGCCGCTGCCGAGCAGGGCGGCGGCGAAGTGGATCACACCGGTGCCCGGGGTCGTGTAGTCGTGGAAGTAGTACGGTTGGCCCGCGTCGGTGAACCAGTCGCCGGCCGTGATCCCGTCGAGGCGGACGATGGCGGGGTCGAACGTCGCCGCGATCTCCGCGCCCATGACCGAAGCGCCGTCGGCGGCGAGGTCGATCGCCACCTCGAAGACGACGGTGACGGGAATCGAAACCGGCGGCGTGAAGGAGACGGCTTGCGCCCAGGCGCAGGCGGGGATCAGGAACGCCGACAGGATCGCCGGGAGCGACCGGGGGCGCGGGTGCCGCATGGGTGTGTCCTTTCGCTCGTGCCCGGGCGAGTGGGTCCACCTGGGCGACGGGCGAGGATCGCCGGAGTTGGACGGCGAGTATGGCACAGTCCGGCCCGCATTTCCACTCCGTCATCCGATCGCATGAAAGAATAAGTAAGACGTGATCACTCGTGGATCATTTGAGATGTTGTCGCCACCCCATTGACTTCTTGGAACAATCGTGTCAGGATGACGCTCGGTTTCTGAAAACGCATCGCCCACAAGATACCATCGCCCACGGTACCATCGCCCATCGTCGCGCCTGTTCGATCGCCCGCTCGACAGACTCGCCCAAACGACCGTCCGTTCGCCCGGTTCGCCCAAGCGTTGCCGAAGGTCCGTGTCCCTGACAGCGGACCATCATGTTGTGCGCCATGCGCATCGCAGCCCCGCGGCTGCCGAAGCTCGTGCCCGCGTCGACGACCGCGGCGCGTCCGCCGGGAAGGGGGATCACCGGACGCACCGGCCCAGTCAGTTGCAGGGACGCTCGCCGGCACGGCCGGTCGCGTCCGGCGCCATCACGGAATTCCATCAGTGAACAGGGGGGGATCCCATGCGACGACTTCTCATGATCGCGGGCCTGATGCTGCTGGCCGCCAGCGGTTGGGCCGCCACGCTCATCGTGCCGAGCGGCTACAGCACGATCCAGGCCGCGGTGGACGCGGCTGCGCCCGGCGATTTCATCGTGGTGGCCGCGGGCCATTACGTCGAGCAGTTGCACATCGCCAAGAACGGACTGACGATCACCGGCGCGGGCAAGGGCGTGACCTATGTCGATTGCCCGGCCACCCTGCCGCTCTCCTACACCACGAGCGCCGCCAACTTTCCGGTTGTCTTCATCGACGGGGCGAGCTCGTTCACGATGAAGGACCTGACCGTGGACGGTCTGGGCCACGGCAACGCGAACTACCGGTTCCAGGGCGTCGCGTTCTGGAACTCCAGCGGCTCGCTCACCGACGTGGCCGTGAACAACATCACCGACACCCCGTTCAGCGGCGCGCAGCACGGCGTCGGCATCTACGCCTACAACAACATCCCCGGCACCTACGACGTGGATCTGACCCGGGTCGACGTGGCCGGGTACCAGAAGGGCGGCATCGCCCTGAACGGCACGGGCCTGAACGCCGACCTGGTCGGTTGCACGACGGTCGGCGCCGGCCCGACCGGCGTCACGGCCCAGAACGGCATCCAGCTCTACGGCGGCACCGGCGGCACCATCAACGGCTGCAACGTGTCGGGCAACATCTACACCGGAGGCAGTTGGGCGGCGTCCGGCCTCCTGCTGATCTCCGCCGGCACGGTGGACATCGACAACACCATCGTGGCCAACGGCTTCCCGGCCGTCTACTGCCAGGACACCAACGCCACGGCCAACTTCCTGACCATTTCCAACAGCGACCCCTTGGCGGGCAATGGTTTCTACACCCGCCTCGAGACGCCGATGGCCTTGCGGGCCGGCGGCGATCTGGCGGACGAAGTCGAGCCTTCGCCCTTCGGCGACTACCGGGGCGGAAACGCGGCCGACAAGGCCGGCACCCGCACGGTCCGGCTCACGAACTGCGACATCGTCGGCCAGACAACCGCCTACGGGATCGCGGCCTCCAACTACTCGGCCGCCGACCTCATCGACATCGAGATGACGAACTGCGTCGTCGACAACTGGGGCTGGGGCTGCGTGCTCTACGGCTCCGGCGGCCAGGTGGCCGTCGACGCGTTACGGCAACAGCTTCACCGACAACGACGGCTTCTTCTACGCCGATGCGGCCCTGACCCCCATCCAGAACGCTTCCGGAAACTACTGGGGCACGACGGACCCCGCGGTCCTGGCGTCCGGGGTCATCGACGGCAACATCGACTACACGCCGTGGCTCGGCGGCGGGACGCTCCTTCCCCACGGGTTCGCCGGCGATTTCTCCGCACTCTGGGTGGACGACGCGGGTGCCCAGTCCGGCGGCGGCCGCATCCAAGAGGCCATCGACCTGGTCGGCAGCAGCACGGTCAACGTGGCAGCCGGCACCTACAACGAGGGCCTGAGCATCGTCAAGAACGTGACCATCCTGGGCCCGAACGCCGCGCTCAGCCCCAACACGGCCACCCAGGTGGCGCCGGCGGTGCTGGCCCCGCTGGGCAACACCCACGCCATCGAGGGCCTGGCCGCCAACGTGTTGCTCACGGTCAAGGGGATGGACTTCGACCTGGCGGGCACCAACAACGACTACCGCTTCGCCAACCTCATCAACCAGGCCGGCAACACCTGGACCTTCGAGCACAACGTGTTCGCCAACGCCAGGGAATGCATCAACGGTAACTGGTACCTGACAGGCGCGTTGGGCGACTTCCACTTCAACCTGCTCGACAACCTGTTCACGGGCAACATCGTCTCCAACGGCATCGCGGTGTGGGGCAGCTCCGTGAGCTACATCGACATCCGCGACAACGTCTTCAGGGACAATCAGGCGTGGGCCCTGAACCTGAACAACGTCCACGGGTCCATCGCCTCCAATCTGTTCACGGACACCTCCGTGGACGGGCCGGAGTGGTACGATGACCAGTCCGGCATGATCATCGCCTCGGCCAACAACAACCTGGCGCTGACGGGCAACACCTTCAGCAACATGGCCACCAGCGGCATCAACATCTACGACGGCTTCGACGGCGTGCTTACCGGCACGGGTAACAGTTTCATCAACTGCGCCACCGCCGGCGTGCGGGTGCGTCCCGGCGTGCCGTCCGACCTGAGCGATGTCGCCTTCAACGGCAACACCTTCACCGGCAACACCGAGGGTGTGCAGAACACCACCGCCTCGGTGCTGAACGCCCTCAACAACTGGTGGGGATCCGCCAGCGGCCCCTTCCACGCCACGACCAACCCGGGCGGCACCGGCGACCCCGTCACCGACAACGTGAACTACCGGCCCTGGACCGGCATGGCCGCCGTCTCCGCCCTGCCCGCCGCCAGCGGCCCGATCAACTGCGGCCAGACCGTCACCCTGAACTTCCGCTACGTCCCCGACGCCCTGACGCCCGCCCTGCGCGGCTTCACCGTGACGGTGGACTGCTCGGATCAGCTGACGTTCGGCGCCGCCGACATCGTCGACCTGGGCGTCTTCGACGCCTTCGACGATGACTACTTCTTCGCGCTCAACAACGGCAACGGCACCTTCACCATCGACAGCGCCATCCTGGGCGGGTCGACGGGTCTGATGGCCGCGGCCGACCTGTTCAGGATCACCTTCCACCCGGCCGGCGACGGGGTCGGCACCGTGACGCTGCCGACCGTCGTGCTGCGCGACCTGGACAACGGCGACATCGGCTGCGTGGTCGCCGGCGCCACGATCACGGTCGACTGCACGCCGCCGCCGGCGGTGACCAACCTGACGACGGCGCCCGGCCACCAGAAGGTCACCCTGGCCTGGACGATGCCCGTCGCCACGGACGTGCACCACTACGAGGTGTGGCGCGCCCTCTGGCACAACGGCGACAACGTCACCTCGGCCTATCCCGAGTACGATGACATGGCGGCGGACAAGGAGCCGACCTGGCCCGCCACCCACGCCGCCGTCCTGACCAATCCCGAGTGGACGCTGGTCAACGGCGCGCTGCCCGGCACGTCCGTCGGCTACGTGGATGCCCACGCGCCGCGCGGCATCTACTACTACGAGGTCTACGCGGTCGACGCCGCCGTCAACTTCGGGCCCGGCTCGTCGCCCGACAACCGCGCCACGAACTACTGGCTCGGCGACGTGGATCCCGCCCTGGCCTACGACGGCGACGTCGATGTCCCGGACATCACCCGCCTCGGCGCCTCGTACGGCTACGGCGACGCCAACCCCCTGTACTACAACAACCACTGCGACGTCGGCCCGACCCACAACCGCAGCGGCCGGGGCATCCCCCTGACCGACAGCACCGTGGGCTTCGAGGACCTGATGATCTTCGCGCAGAACTTCGGCAACGTCGGACCGGCCCGGCAGCCCGCCGGCGGCACCGACAGCCCGCAGCTGGTCTGGCAGCGCGTCGACGCCACGACGTGGTCGCTGCTGCTGGCCGAGCCCTGCGCGGACCTCAAGGGTCTCCACCTGACGGCTTCCCTGCCCGAGGGCGTGACCTGCAGCGTCGCGGCCGGGTCCCTGCTGGAAGGGCAGAGCACCCCCGGCTTCGCCGCCAACGCGCCGGGCAACGGCCTGGACGCCGGCGTGGCGCTGCTGGGACAGGACGCCACGATCGTCGGCGCGGGCGAGCTGCTGCGCGTCGTGTTCAGCGGCGACGTCGAACTGCAGCCCCGGGTGACGGCCCGCGACGGCGCGAACGGGGACCTCGCGGTCAGCATGACCACCGAGATCACCCCGGTCACGCCGCTGCGCTTCGCCGCGCACCAGAACTTCCCGAACCCCTTCAACCCCCAGACCACCATCGCCTTCGTCCTGCCCGAGAGCCGCGAGGTCCGCCTCGCCGTCTACTCGCTGGACGGGTCGCTGGTGCGGGTGCTGGTGGACGGCGCGCAGGCGGCCGGCCCCCACACCGTCGTCTGGGACGGCCTGGACAGCCAGGGCCAGGGCGTCGCTTCCGGCGCCTACTTCTACCGCATCGAGGCGGGCCCGGACAGCCAGGTCCGCAAGATGCTGCTGATGAAGTAGCGGAGATCATCGGGGGCCCCGGCGGCGAGCCGGGGCCCTTCCCGCGACGGGGACGGAACCCCGCCCCACCACCCGACGGAGCGCCATGACATGCGGAGGGAAATGCTCATGAGAAAGACGACACTGTTGCTGGCGCTGCTGCTGCTCGCGGCGGGCGCCTGGGCCGCCGGGCCGCCGGCCACGCCCGCCGAGGGCGTCCCGACCGGCGCCCGCGAGATCATCCCGGGCGGCGAGAAGGCCTTCGGCGATCCGACGGACTTCGCGGCGTCGCTGACGGCCGGCGCCGACTACCTGGTCGGCTTGCAGGCCGACATCACCGAGGACAACGCCGGCAACGGCCCCGCCGACGCCGACCCCGACGACGGCGGCTGGGACTGGAGCACCACCGCCTTCGTCCACAGCGCGACCGCCAGCGCGACCAACCTCTACGGCGCCACGGTGCAGGGGCTCTACCGGGCCTACCTGCTGGACCCGCAGCCCGCCTACTTCACGGCGATGAAGGACGCCGCCGACCACATCGTGAGCGTCGGCCCCAACGTGATCCGCTCGGGCCCGGACGTGATCTTCCTGCTGAACTTCGCGAACCTGCCGGACTGCCCCGCGCCGGCCGTCTACCGGGCGGGCGCGCAGGCGGTCTGGAACCGTCAACTGAGTGTGTACACGACGATGGCGAACCTCGCCGCCTACATCCGCGACGCCCGCTACGGCCAGGGTTACAGCAACGGCATCATCCCCTGGGACATCGCGCCCTGGGTCGAGGCCGCCATGCTGATGGACGAGGCCTTCCCCGGCGCGGGCCACGCCGCCGAGGCCGCCGCCATGGCCGAGGTCATCTACCAGGACAGTTTCGCCGGCGTTCCCGGCTACTTCGATCCTGACGGCGCCAACAAGGGCAGCGATCCGACCTGGAGCAACCCGCTCTACTGGTGGTACACGCTCGGCCTGTCCGGGATCATCGACGCCTTCGCGACCTCGGGCACCCACACCGCCGAACTGCCGGGCCTGCAGGACCTGCTGCTGGCCTGCCAGTACGCCGACGGCGCCTTCAGCGAGCAGTACGGCGCGATCCCCGACGACCAGAACTGGCAGTGCGCCGCCTACGCGCTGCGATCGCTGGCCGACAACCTCCCCTCGACCACCGTTACCCGCGCCGCGATCCGCCAGGGCGCCATCTGGCTGGCGACCACGCAGCACGCCAGCGGCGGCTGGGTCTACGGCAGCGGCACCCACTACCCGGAGATCGGCGGCGAGATCACCGCCGGCCTGGCGGCCGCCGCCGGCGCCACGGTCACCGCCGCCGCGAGCGGCCCCGACCCCGTGCAGTGCGGCCAGACCAAGACCGTGACCTTCGCCTACGCTCCCGGCGACGCCACGCCCGGCCTGCGCGGCTACGAGTTCGTGGTCAAGGTGGCCGGCCCGGTGGCCACCGTCACCTCGGCCCACTTCGCCAGGGCGGGCGGCCTGTCGTCGGTCGGCTCCACGGTCTTCTACGTGGTGGACGAGGGCGGCGGCGTCTTCTCGGTCAACGAGTCCATCCTGGGCACCACCCCCGGCCTGCTGGTCCCCGGCAACCTGTTCACGCTGGTCCTGACCACCAGCGGCACCGGCGTCGTGGACGTGACGGTGGAGAGCTACCGCATGCGCGACCCGGCCAACCTGGACATCTTCGCCGACGTGAGCGGCGTCTCGTTCACGGTGGACTGCACCATGCCGCCGGGCGTGACCGGCCTGACGTCGGCCCCCGGCCACGAGCAGGTCACGCTCGCCTGGACGATGGCCGACGCCTCGGACGTGGACCACTACGAGGTGTGGCGCGCCGTCTGGCACGAGCCCGGCGACGGCAACGAGGCCGTCTCGGCCTATCCCGAGTACGATGACGTCAACGCCAACCAGCCCGTGTGGCCCGCCGACCACGCCGCCGCCGTCGCCAGCCCCGAGTGGTCGCTGGTGGACGGCGCGGTGCCCGGCACGGCCGTCGGCTACGTGAACAACTTCGCGCCGCGCGGCATCTACTACTACGAGGTCTACGCCGTGGACGCCGCCGGCAACGTCGGCCCCGGCGCCGGACCGATGAACCGCTGCACCAACTACTGGCTGGGCGACATCGACCCGCCGGCCTACGACGGCGATGTCGACATCCCGGACATCGACGAGCTCGGCGCCGCCTTCGGCTACGTCCACGGCGGCGGCGGCTACAACAACGAAGCCGACGTCGGCCCCACCGACGACACCAGCGGCTTCGGCATCCCGGCCACCGACAACGTGATCGACTTCGAGGACCTGATGATCTTCGCCATGAACTTCGGCAACGTGGCGCCGCGCCAGCCCGCCGGCGGCACGCCGAACGCGGTCCTGGCGTGGACGCATCTGGAGGGGAACACCTGGGCGCTCGTGCTGGTCGAGCCTTGCGCCGATTTCAAGGGGTTGCGTCTCCGCGCCGGCCTGCCCGACGGGGTGGTCTGCGACGTCCGCGCGGGTGAGCTGCTCGACGCCCAGGTTTCCCCGGCCTTCGTGGCCAACATCGACCGCAACGGCCTGGACGCCAGCCTCGCCCTGCTGGGCCGCGGCGGCGCCATCGCCGGCGCGGGCGAACTGCTGCGCGTGACCTTCAGCGCGGACGTGACGGTCGCCCCGGCGATCGAAGCGCGCCGCACCGACAACGGCGTGCTGCGGGTGTCGCAGAGCGCCGGCGACGGGCCGCAGACGCCGGTCCGGTTCTCTGCCGGCCAGAACTACCCCAACCCGTTCAACCCCATGACGACCATCGCCTTCGCGCTGCCCGAGGCGCGGCAGGTGCGGCTGGGCGTCTACGCGGTGGACGGCAGCCTCGTGCGCACGCTCGTCGACGGCCAGCTGGCCGCCGGCGCGCACACCGTCGTGTGGGACGGCCTGGACGACGCGCGGCAGCGCGCGGCGACCGGGACCTACTTCTACCGCCTCGTCGCGGGCGCGGACACCGAGGTCCGCAAGATGACGCTCGTGAAGTAGGATCCGTACCACCCATCGCCCACCCGGGCTCCGGCTCCGCGCCGGAGCCCGGGGACGACAGGAGCCGACATGAAGTCCTTCGCCCCGATGACCGCCGCCCTGTTATTCATCGCGACGGCCGCCCACGCCACCGCCCTGCGCTGGGAACCCCGCTGGCAATCCGTCGCCCCCGGCGCGGAGGGCAGCGTCGCGGTGATGCTCGACGACGCCGTGGACATCCGCACGATCGAGGTGCGGATCACCTACGACCCCGACGTGATCACGGGCGTCACCTCCACCCCCGGCTCGATCTACGACGGTGTGGGCTGCTTCCTGTGGGAGGACTACGAGGAGACCACGCCGGGCCTCTTCCACGCCTACGTGGTGATCATCGGCGGCGCCTGCTACGCCAGCGGCCCCGGCGAGCTGCTGGTCTGGCACTTCCAGGCCGCCCCGCAGACGGGCGTGACCGAACTGGCCACGGTCGACGTCTACCTCTCCGACCCCCAGGCCGATCCGCTGCCCGATCTCTCGCTGGGCAAAGCGACCATCGTGGTGAGCGATCCCGCCACCGGCGCCCCGCCGCTGCGGCCCGGGCCGACGTTGCAACTGGCGCCCAACCCCTTCAACCCCCGCACGCAGCTGATCGTCAGCTCGCCCGTCGCCTGCGCAGCGCGCCTCGAGGTGCGCGATCTCGCGGGGCGCAGCCTGGGCACGCTCTGGAGCGGGACGCTCGGCAGCGCGCCGCTGGCGGTGGCCTGGGATGGGGTGGATGCCGCGGGGAGGGCGCTGCCGTCCGGCGCCTACCTGTTCGCGCTCGAGGCGGCCGGCGGGCCGCCCGTGGTGGTCCGGGGCACGCTGCTGCGCTGACCGGCGCCTCATCCCCGCCGGATGGCCTGCACCATCTGGTCGAGCTGCTGCAGGAACAGCGAGCGGTCCTTCGGCGAGAAGGGCGGCGGCCCGCCGCCCACCAGCCCCTGGTCGCGCAGCTGGGACAGCAGCTGCCGCGTGGCCAGCGAGTCGCCGACGTTCTCCGGCGTGAACGGCCGGCCCTTGTGGCCGAGCACCCGGGCCCCCTTGTCGAGGCAGCGCGCCGCGAGCGGGATGTCGCCGGTGACGACGATGTCGTTTTTGTCCGCCAGTTCGACGATGCGGTCGTCGGCCTCGTCGCGGCCCTGCTCCACCACCACGAGCTTCACCTTGCCGCCGCTCGGGTAGCGCATGTAGCTGTTGGCCACCAGGGTGACCGGCAGGTCGTAGCGCTGGGCGACCTTGTAGACCTCGTCCTTGACGGGGCAGGCGTCGGCGTCGATGTAGATGTGGAGCATGGGTGCCTCGGGAATGAGGTAGCCGTCATGAGATGTCAGAGCCGACTTCGAAAGCCCTTAGGCCTGCGTCCGCCTTTGGCGTCCTTCCTTCTCACCAGCACAAGGGGACCATCTGCGAACCCAAATCTTCCCGAGATGGATCGGAACACTGAGACATCCGGCTCGAAAGGATACCTGGCTGAAGGCCGTGGCTATCATTGACAAGCTCGTGGTCCGAGCTCCATAACGACCGGCTCGGAAAATTGACCTGGCTGCCGATCGGCAGGTTGAACCGAGCCATGCCGCCCGTCCCGCCTCTCGTGGGCCTACCGACCAGCGTGACGTTCGGCATGTCCTTCATCATCATCGCGAACTCCGTACCTGCGCCGCTGCATCCTTGTCCGATCAGGCAGACGACCGGCATCCCGAGGGCCAGATCGACCGCCGGCTGGACCCACAATGTGTCCGCAACCCCCTTCCCGCCGGATTCGGTTGCCCATACCCGCGATGAGCCCGGCTCGTTTGTGAAACCTCCCTACCAACGCAAGGAGTCGCTCGTCTTCGATCATCCGGGAGGACGTTTCCCCTGTCCCTGCCCGCAGGTCGATCAGGATCCCTGCCGCGGAGGCTAGCTCCTCGACTAATGCACCGATCGTGGGGCCTTCAAGTGCATGGATGACGATCCCTTCATGCGTCCATCCTCCCGGCATTGCTTTCCCATTCCTGACAGTCCATCAATCGGGCACGAATTGCGGACAGGCGTTCCTGCGATAATCGATCTTCAACCGGCACAGGCTCACCAGATGAAGCAACTGATTTCTCCGACGTCAGCCTTGCGGCCATTTTCCAGCGTGACCCCGGGCTCTTCAGCGCAGCCGCAGTTCGCTCACCGCCCAGCCAGGTCTTCCTGCCCACTGCCGACATCCGAGCCGTGCACCTATGTTCGATCTCGTGCCAATTGATGCGGTGGTCCGACTGAGGCACGTACTCGCTGCGGAGCTCGGCGATGAGCATCCGCGTGATGTCATCCTCCTGTATCTTGATCGTGTCGACACACACCTCATGAAGCAGCAGTTGCGCCCCAATCCCCCTGACGCTGAACGTCACGACCCCGACGTCAGCCTCTGGGTCACCCTGACCCTGTAGAACCTGCCGCCCTCGACGCTGACGCGCTGGGCGAGCGAAGGGTAAGCGCCTGGTACGCAGCAGGTCCGGAGCCCCACACCGCCTTCGGGCAGTATAAGAAGCGCGATGCTGTCTTGCGGGCAAGTCCCGTCGGAATTCGCATGCCATTCCCAGCGATCAGGCAGACCATCCGTCAAAGCCAGGAAGTCGCCGTTCGCGAACGGCAGCGGCGGGTCCGTCATGTCCAGGTTATGGGAATGCCATCCATCGCCCCGAAGGATGACCGGCATGACTTCAGGCGCACACTCGGTCAACGGCTCCACCATCGATCCCACCGGCAAAGGACCATCCCAGCGGGCGACATGCTGGGACAGATCGCCTCCGGCCGTCTCGAAGCCACCGCTGAGCCAAAGACTCGACGCCATGGGCACCAGGCGTTCGGCGACACCAGTCACGCCGCTCCCCAGTGGACGCCACACGTCGCCGTCCAAGAAGGCAACGTTCCGGCAGACGCGCTCATCGATGCAGTTAAAGTCTCCCGTGGCAACGAGATAACCATGGTACACTGCTAATTGCGCAATGCGCGCGTCCCGCGCGAAACGACGCGAAAACGACCCGGGCAACGCTTGCCATCTTTCGCCATCCCACTCCTGGATCATGCTCGTCTCGGCAATCTCCTGTTGCAGAATGTCGAATGACACCACGAGCCTGCCATTGCGGCCGGTCATCGCACTGACCTCGCTGTTGACTCCGGGCTTGATGACCTGCACCCTCCGCCCATCCCATTCGGCCACCACATACTGCGATGTGTCGCCTCTGGCCAGTGTCCGCCAGGCGAGATACAGGCGCCGATCGATGACAGTCGCACAGCTGATGCCGAAGTAGTCTCCATGCAGGTCCAGTTCACGCCACCGCTGCCCGTCCCAGGCGGCACCATGCTCCTGCACCGCATCTGATCCCGTGAACGAACCAAGGACGACGACATCGCCACCGACAGATACGATCTGGGACAGAAATTCGACCTTGGGCTCCAGCGGTGGCGACACCACGCGCCACCCTTCTTCCCACACGGCCAGACGCCAGGTGTGCTCGGCCCGTTGGCGCGCATTCCGGGGCGCCGATGTATAGAACTTTCCCAACGCCATCAGACGACCCTCGTGCTCGACGAACATCTTGAGCTCGGCCTGGAATTCGGAAGAGTCGCCAACGGCGATTCCGAAGGGGTGCCAACATCCATCATCCCAGAACACGGTACCCCGCAGATTGCCGGCCCCTACAGGGCTGGAACTCTGCAGCAGGAGGCGGCCCCGAGATATTTCATCTCACCCACACCGCTTTCGACCCCCTGACCGGCAATCAAGGGGTCCCAGTGCCCACCGTCCCACAACCCGAGGTTGTTGACGAGAAATCCGGCTCCGCCCTGCATCTTCCCGCCAGCGACCAGCCGCTCGTTGCAGACCGTCAAATCGAGGACTTCTTGGACTTTCACTGGGCGCGTTTCAGCATCAAATCCCGGAGGCCGCGATCGCCACTCGCTTCCATCCCAGGTGGCGATCGAACCCGCAGTCAACCCTCCGGCCATGTCGAATTTGCCAGCCACGACCAGTTCACCCCGCCAGATCTCGAGGGCGTTGACGACCGGCAGATCGGGGGACTTCATGCGGATGCCGTCGCCCAACGGAGACCAAGAGACGCCGTCCCAGTCTGCGATGCAGGAGGCCGAGTCGCCGGACATCATCTGGAATATCCCCGCTGCATACAGATGGTCCCCTGATGATCGGAGCGCGTAAACGGCATCATCAGCCCCGTCACCGAAGGCGTGCCATTGCCGGCCATCCCAGCGCGCGATGTGGAAGGTCTCGACTTGCCCGGCCTGGCCGAAGACGCCGCCGACGATCAGTTCGTCAGCGTGGACTTCGAGTGCCTCGACCCGGGTACGCCCGCCGCGCGCTACGCCTTGCCCGAGCGGGAGCCATGATCCGTCGTACCAACGTGCGATGTAACTTATCGGGGTCTCGCCATGAATGGTGAACCGTCCACCGACTATCAGATCCCCTCGATAGGAGACGAGTGCATGGACCTCGCCTTCCAACTGGTCGGACAATCTCTGCCATGATTCGCCGTCCCAGTAGGACAAACCGTAGAAGCGAACACCACCCTCGGGCTTGAACTTCCCGCCGGCAATCAGACGGCCTGCATGGACGGCCAGACATTCGACGCCCCAGAGTCCGGCTCCGAGAGGACGCCAACGCTCGCCGTCCCAGCGTGCGATGTGATTGACGGTGTCTCCGCCTGCGGTGTTGAAAAAACCGGCGACGACCAGGTCGCCTTCGTACTCGACGGCTGCGGTAACGTACCCCATCTGTACGAGACCAGTCGGCCCGAATTGGGTCGACCAACCGCCATGGGCCACTCCTACCCCGGCTAAGACAGCAAGGTTGACGATGAATAGAAATCGGTTTGCCATACCCGGCCTCATGGTGTTGGTCATCGTGGAATTACCAGTTGGGGCCGGCGACAACGGTTCCCCCAGCAATATGATGCCAACATAGGGATCGACTCAACGATCGGTCAACGACTTGGACACTTCATATCGCTGAACTTGATGCGTTGAGCGATGCTGTAGAACATGCATCAGCCGTATCCTTCAGGGCCGATGTCAGGAAGAAGTAAGGGGTCACGGAACATCCGTGACCCCTTGTATATGTTGGTACGCCGCCAGGGACTTGAACCCCGAACCTACTGATTAAGAGTCAGTTGCTCTACCAGTTGAGCTAGCGGCGCACCCTAGGAGCCGTTTCGTTCCGCGCGATGGCGCGACCGGACCGGGGATGCTATCCTCCCCCACCGGACCCGCAAACTAGCACCCCGCAACGGGAGTGTCAAGCTTCCCCCGCCCCCCGAAAGCGAGCCCCCGATGCTGGACCTGGCCGCCCGCAAAGCCCGCGCGAAGAAGGTGCTCGCAGTCCTGAAGAAGGAGTTCCCCGAGGCCGCCTGCTCCCTCGACCACCGCGAGCCCTTCCAGCTGCTGATCGCCACCATCCTGAGCGCCCAGTGCACCGACGCCCGGGTCAACCAGGTCACGCCGGGGCTGTTCGCGGCCTACCCCACGCCCCGCGACTTCGCCGAGGCCTCCCAGGAGGAGATCGAGGAAGCCATCCACTCCACCGGCTTCTACCGGCAGAAGGCCAAGTCGATCCGCAGCTGCTGCCGGGACCTCGTGGAGAAGCACGGCGGGAAGCTGCCGCAGACGATGGAGGAGCTGTCGGCCCTGGCCGGGGTGGGCCGCAAGACGGCCAACGTCGTGCTCGGGGTGGCCTTCGGCAAACCCGAGGGCGTGGTCGTGGACACCCACGTCGGGCGCATCGCCGGCAAGCTGGGGCTCACCGCGCACGGGCCCAAGGAAGCCGTCAAGATCGAGCGCGACCTGAACGACTGCGTGCCGCGCGCCGACTGGGTCGCGGTCGCGCACCTGCTGATCGAGCACGGGCGCCTGACCTGCCGGGCGCGCGCGCCGCGCTGCGACGCCTGTCCCCTGTTCCCCCACTGCGAGACGAGAGCCTGAACGGCTCGGGAATTTGCACGATGGTGCCGCCCGCCCCGGGACGTCCCGGGATTCGCGGGTCCGCGACCGGGCGCCGCACCGTCTCCTACCGCACCAGCTGCACCTTGCGGGCATCGCTGCGCCCGTCGGCCGTGATGCGCACCACGTAGGCGCCCGAGGGCTGCGGGCGGCCGGCCTCGTCGCGGCCGTCCCAGTCGGCGGCGTGCTCGCCCGCGGGCATCGGCCCGCGCCGCAGCGTGCGCACGAGCCGTCCGTCCAGGGCGAAGACCTCGACCGCCGCCAGCGCCGGTCGCGGCAGCGCGAAGCGGACCGTGGTGGCGGGGTTGAAGGGGTTCGGGGACGCGCCCAGCAGGCGCAGCGCCGCGGGCGGCGGCTCGGCGGCGGGCGGCGGACCGTCCGGCGGCTCGATCGGCACGGTCGCGTCGCAGGGCAGCGGCAGGGTCGTGACGCCGGCGGCGTCGAGCACGACCAGGCACGTCGCGCCGGCCGCGGCGTCCGCGGCGCCGGACAGCCGCACGCTGCCGCGCGCGCGCAGGGCGTCGGGGTCCGCGGCGTCGACCAGCGTCAGGTCGCCGCCGGCGACCAGCACCCGGGTGCCCCGCACCGCCAGGGCGACGGGCAGCGACGGCAGGTCCAGCACGTCGCGGAACCAGACGAAGCCGGCCGACATGTCGATCAGGTCCAGCGTGCCGCCCGCTTCCAGGCCGTAGAGCAGGTCGCCGCGCACGCGCAGGTCGGCGTAGGCGCGCGACAGCGGCGTGAACGCCGCCGAGAACGGGTCGTCGGGCTGGGAGACGTCGAGCTGCTGCAGGTAGGGCAGCACCCCGTCCAGGCCGGCCAGCCACAGCCGGTCGCCTTCCAGGGCCATGGCCTCGGCGGCGTAGGACATCGACCACACCAGGGCCAGCCGCGGCGCGGCCGGGTCGGCGATGTCGATCACCAGCAGGTGGTGGCCGATGCCGGCCCCGGTGCCGCGCACGCTGCAGTAGAGCCACGGCGGCGCCAGGACCAGGCGCGTCGGCGCGCCGTAGACGGTCACCGAACCGAGCGGCGACGGCGGGCCGTCGCCCGACAGGTCCGCCAGGACCACGGCGCCGCGGTTGGTGCGCGCGTGGTACCAGACGAAGCCCGCCACGCCGTCCGCGATCGCGACGTCGGCGGGGGCGCCCGCGACCGCGAACCCGCCGCGGTCGCGCGGCAGCGCGGGATCGGACAGGTCCAGGGTGTGCAGCAGGCCGCCGGGGTTGCCGTCCGCGGTCGCATCGAGGACGAAGGCGGCGGTCGCGCCGCGGGCGGCGATGGCGACGGGCGTCGCGGCGGGGTCGGGGGTCGGGCAGAACCCGCACGCCGTCGCCGCGCCGTCGCCGGCCGCCACGGCGTCCAGCCCCACCTCGCCGCGCGCCAGCCAGGCCCGGCCGCCGGCCGCGGCGGCCGCCAGGGCGCCCGTCGACAGGCTGCCGGTCGTCCGGGGGGCCGCGGGATCGCTCAGATCCACGCGCCGGGTCTCCCCGTCCGTCTCCTGCGCGTCGGGACGCGCCAGCCAGACGCCGCCCGCGCCGTCGCCGGCGACGGCGGACCAGCCGGCGGGATCGTCGAGACGGCCGCGCGCGACCGGAGCGCCGGCCTCGGCGAGGTCCAGGACCGCCGCGCCGCCGGGCCCGGCCACCACGGCCAGGGTCCCGGCCACGTCGACCGCGACCGGCGCGAGGTCATCGCTCCAGGTGCCGGTCGACAGCGGCGCGTCGGGGTCCTGCAGGTCCATCAGCGTCGCCGCCGGGACGCCGCCGACCGCCAGCAGACGGCCGGCATCGACCGCGACGGCGCGCACGCCCGACGGCAGGGGGCGGCGCGCGACGACCGCCATGTTCGCGGGGTTGGTGGCGTCGATGACCACCAGCTCGCCCGCGCCGCCCGCGGCGCGCACCACGTAGGCGCGATGGTCGGCCACGGCCAGATCGCGCGCGCCCGCGTCGACGGCGCGGCTGCCGGCCAGCACCGGGGCGGTCGGCACCGTCACGTCGATCACGTCCAGGCGCGGCGCGCCCGTCGTGGACAGCAGGTACACGCGCGGCCAGTTCGCGACGACGCGCCAGCCGCCGCCGGCGCGCTCGAGGGTGGCGAGGTAGGACGGGAAGTCGGGGTCGTCCAGGTCCAGCACCTTCAGGCCGACCTCGGTCACCGCGACGTAGGCGTGCTGCGCGTCGGTGGCGACGTCCTCGATCGCGCCGCCGACCAGGGCGCGCCCGGCCCAGTGCAACCGGGCGTCGTAGTCGAGGCACTCGGCGGACGCGGGCCGCGCCAGGCCGAGCAGGCCCAGCAGCAGCACGCGCGGGATCGTCATGCGCATGGTCGCCTCCGCGGGTTCGGGCCCGGCGGGCCCCCGTTCATGATAGGGCATGGCGGTCCCGGCGGCACGGCGCAGTTGCGGCGCGGTGGTCCCGCGCAACGGAAAGGGCGCCCCCTCGGGCGCCCCGTCCTGTGTCTGCGATCGCGGTCCGGTCCACCGGTCCTAGAACGGCAGGTCCTCGTCCTCGACGCCCGGCACCGGGCCGCTGTCGAAGGGATCGCCCTGGCCGCCGCGGGCGGGGGCGCCGCCGCCGCCGCCCTGCGCCGGGCGCGGCGGGCGCGGCGCGGCGTCGGGATCGCGGGCCGGGCCGTCGCCGGGACGGCCGAGCATCTGCATCGTCTGCGCCACGATCTCGGTCGTGTAGCGCTTGTTGCCGTCCTTGTCCTCCCACTCGCGGGTCTGCAGCCGGCCCTCGACGTAGACCTGCTTGCCCTTCTGCAGGTACTGCGAGCAGATCTCGGCGAGGCGGCCCCAGGCGACGATGCGGTGCCACTCGGTGCGCTCCTGCTTCTCGCCGTTGCGGTCGCTCCACTGGTCGGTCGTCGCGATGCTGAAGGTCGCGACCGGGGTGTTGTTCTGCGTGTAGCGGATCTCCGGATCCCGGCCGAGGTTCCCGACGATGATCGCCTTGTTCACACTGGCCATGCGTTCCCTCCTGTCGGCGCGGCCCTTGGCCGCAGTCTTCAACCCGATCCCGGTCCGGGGGCGGACCCTCCCCCGCCAACGCGAACGGCCCCGTCCGGGGCCGCCTGCTGCGGGTCTGCGGACCGCGCGTCGCGCTGGGGAAAGGGGGTGGGGTGGATGATGGGATTCGAACCCACGACCACCTGGACCACAACCAGGGGCTCCGCCAATTGAGCTACATCCACCACCCGAGATCCGCAGAGCTGGCGCGCCTGGCAGGATTCGAACCTGCGACCGCCGGATTAGAAGTCCGGTGCTCTATCCAACTGAGCTACAGGCGCCAGTATCGTGCGCCCGCGCTCTCGTCGAGGCACGGACGGACATAATGGTCCAAGCGTCCTGGAGTGTCAAGACTCGGCACCGGAGTTGGTGGTCGGGGCGGCCGGATTCGAACCGGCGACCCTCTGCTCCCAAAGCAGATGCGCTACCGGGCTGCGCCACGCCCCGACCTTCCCACCCCGCGATCGCGTCCGGATCCGCCTTCCCGGCCGGCGCTTCCGACCGGACGCTCAGCAAGCCTCGCTCCCCGTCCCCCGCGGGACGCTCCCGATCCCAACCGCCCCCCCGGCAGGGGCTTGCGCCGCGAACCGGCGGCCCGGCGCCTCGCGGGGCCGTCAATCCGCGTTCACGCCGGCGGCCCGTAGACCCTCCGCGCGGCGTCGAGCAGCTTGCGCAGCGCGCGGCCGCGGTGGCTGATCGCGTTCTTCTCCCGCGGCTCCATCTCGGCGAGGGAGCGGTCCAGCCCGTCGGGGCGGAACACCGGGTCGTAGCCGAAACCGGCCCGGCCCGACGGCGAGGTCGCGATCGCACCGTGCAGGCGGCCGTGCGACGACAGTTCCAGCCAGACCGGCGCGCACGCGGCGCGGCCGGGGGCGTCCGCCGGCAGGCCGTCGGGACTGACCCGGGTCGGCGCGGCCGGGTCGTCGGGACCGGTCGCCGTCCAGATGCGCAGGTCGGGCAGGCGCATCGCGCCGGCGGGGACGTCGCCGGCGCCGGCGCAGAGCTCCTCGAGCTTGGCGGCCAGCCGCTCCTGGTCCGCGCCGGGGATCACGCCCGGGGCGCCCATCACGGCGCGGTAGGCCGCCCACACCGCGCCGCGGTCGGACAGGCCGTTCCAGTAGGCGTCGGCGTCGCGGGGGTCCCGCAGGTGGACGGCCCGGCGGAACGGGTCGTGCATCCAGCGCACGTCCGCGGCGGTCTGCGCGCCCGCGGGGTCCGCGGCGCCCGGCCGGGGATCCACCCACACGGCCGCCGTCTGGAACACGGCGTGCCGGAACCCGTCGGGCACCGCGCGCATCAGTTCGGACAGCAGCCGGCAGTTGTCGGCGTAGGTCGCGCCGGGCCCGGCGAAGCGCGCGGCGAAGACGTCGGGCAGGTCGTTCAGCGCGCGCACGCAGAGGCTCGTGTCGTCGGCCACGGCGATCTCGCCGGTGAAGGCGGCGGCGACGACGGCCTTGCGCGTGGCGTTGCCGAGGATCGTCGTGCCGTCCTCGACGACCTCCGGCAGGCCCGGGTAGTCGGCCGCCGAGCGGACGTCCCAGGGGCCGTCCCCGCACAGCTCGCGCATCTCGCGCACCTTGTCGGGGTTGCGGCTCGCGAGCACCAGGATGCGCCGTGCGTCGCTCATCGGCTCAGGCCTCCAGGACCTTGCGCTGCAGCTCGATCAGCCGCGCGATGCCGCCGGCGGCCAGGTCCAGCATGCGGTCGAGGTCCGCGCGGGCGAAGGGGCGCCCCTCGGCCGTGCCCTGCACCTCGATGAGCCCGCCGCCCTCGGCCATGATGATGTTCATGTCGGTCGAGGCGCGGGAATCCTCCGCGTAGTCCAGGTCGACCAGGACCTCGCCGTCGAGCAGGCCCAGGCTGACGGCGCCGACCAGGCCGCTCATCGGGTGGCGGCGCAGGTTCAGGCGCTTCAGCGCGTCGTGGAGGGCCACCGAGGCGCCGTTGACCGACGCGCAGCGCGTGCCGCCGTCGGCCTGGATGACGTCGCAGTCGATCGTGACGGTGATCTCGCCCATGGCCTTCAGGTCGGTGACCGAGCGCAGGCTGCGGCCGATCAGCCGCTGGATCTCCATGGTGCGGCCGCCCTGGCCCGCGGCGTTGGTGGCCTCGCGGCGGGTGCGCTCCGAGGTGGCGCGCGGCAGCATGCCGTACTCGGCGGTGACCCAGCCCTGGCCCGATCCCCGCAGCCAGCCCGGCACGCCGTGGCTGAGCGACGCGGTGCAGATCACGCGCGTGTTGCCCATCTCGATCAGCACCGACCCCTCCGCGTGCGGCAGGTAGTCGCGGGTCATCTGGACGGGGCGCAGCTGGATCGGCTTGCGGTCGTTGGCGCGTGCGGTCACGGGGCTTCCTTTCCGGGGAGATCGAGGTGCCCGTCCCAGTCGGCTTCGTTCACGTTCACCGTCTGGACCGAGTCGATGGGGTGCCCGAGGAAGCGGGCCCCCGCTTCCTGGAACATCCAGGGGATGTCGCTGAGGTAGAATTCCATCCCGCCGGGCCGGCCGCCGGGGTCCCGCTGCAGGCCGGCCCCGGCCAGCGTCAGCGTCGCCGCGTCGGCCAGCGCCTCGGCCGAGTCGACCAGCACGGTCTCGGGGCCCATGAACTCGCCGATGATCCGCTTCAGCAGCGGGTAGTGCGTGCAGCCGAGGATCAGCGTGTCGACGCCGGCGTCGCGCAGCGGGGCCAGGTACTCCCACGCCACCAGGCGCGTGATCGGATGGTCGACCATCCCCTCCTCGGCCAGGGGCACGAACAGCGGGCAGGCGCGGGCCAGCACCCGCTCCGGCCCGACGGCCGCCGACAGCTGCTGCTGGTAGCGCCCGCTCTCCACGGTGCCGCGCGTGGCGATCACGCCGATGCGGCCGCCGCGCGTGCGCTGCAGGGCGGTCTGCACGCCGGGGTCGATGACCCCGAGCACGGGCACCGGCAGCTCGCGCTGCAGGTCGTCGATGGCGAACGCCGAGGCGGTGTTGCAGGCCACGACCACGAGCTTGGCCCCGCGGCTGACCAGGAACGAGGCGTCCTGGCGCGCGAAGGCGCGCACCGTGCGCTCGCCCTTGGTGCCGTAGGGCACCCGCGCGGTGTCGCCGAAGTACAGCAGGTCCTCGGCCGGCAGGCGCCGGCGCAGCTCCCGCAGGACGGTCAGGCCGCCCATGCCCGAATCGAAGACGCCGATGGGTCCCACGTGGTCCTTTCGGGTCAGCGCCAGCGCTTCAGGACGAAGGGCCGGTCGGCGTCGAGGTGGCCGGCCAGGGTCGAGACCGGGGCCCCCTCGACCAGCAGCGTGCAGGTGGCGAGTTCGGGGAAGTTCCAGGACAGCGTCCGCAGGATCGAGGTCAGGGTCGCCAGTTCGGCGGCGCTGCCGCCCGGCTGGCCGGTGATGAGCTCGCGGCTCCAGTCCACGACCGCGTGGCCGGCGTCGCGGTCCAGGAACACGCCCAGCGGGCGGGCGCCCGCGGGCAGGGACGCGGCGTTGCGCGCGGCGCGGGGGCCGCGCTGCAGGGCGGTCATCACCGACAGCACGTCCTCGTCGAGCTGGTCGCGGCTGGGCAGCAGCATCTCCTCGGTGACCATGCCGATCCCGTCGTCGTCCGGGAAGTAGAGCACCACGCCGCGTGAGCCGGCGATGACCCGTTCGGGCGCCGACTCCGGCGGCGCGGCCACCGGTTCGTGCCCGGGGCCTCGGCTCAGCCAGAGGGCCGAGACGCCGCCCGTCACCGCCGCGACGAAGACGAGCAGGGCCAGCCCCCCCCACAGGCGGCGGCCGCCCTCAAGCGGCAGTCGGCGATGCGTGCGCGGGCTCACCAGGGTTCCTCCTGCGACGACGACGCGCGGGGTTTGCCGTCCCGCCCGCCGCCGCGGAAGGCGGCCACGGCCTCGGCGATCGCCGCGGCCAGCTCGCGCCGCCGGCCGCCGTCGAGCAGGCTGCGCTCCTGGCCCGGATCGGTCAGGAAGCCGACTTCGACCATCACCGCGGGCATGTCGACGCCCTGCAGGACGCGCGCGTCGAGGCGCACGATCCCGCGGTCGGGCGAGCCGGACACGGCGACCAGCCGCGGCTGGACCAGCGCCGCCAGCTCGCCGCTCGCGATGGCGTGCCGCCGCTGCGCGAGGTGCCAGGGCGTGAAACCGTCCGCGAGATCCGGCAGCGGCTCGTCGTCCTGCGGCGCGGCGAAGGTCGTGACGCCCGACGCCCCGGCGCCGAACCAGCCGTCGGCGTGCAGGGAGACGAAGACGTCGCCGCCGGCGCGGTTCGCGGCCTCGGCGCGCTGCTCGGGTTCGAGATCGCGGTCGTCGTCGCGGGTCAGCACGACCTGGAAATCCAGGCGCCGCAGCTGCTGGCGGAGCTCTTCGGCCAGGTCCAGCATGAGGTCCTTCTCGGGCGTCCCGCCGTCCCCGACCGCGCCGCGATCCGACCCGCCGTGGCCCGGGTCGATCACCACGACGCGCACGTCGCGCCCCGCCGGGACCGCCGCGGGGCCGTCCGGCGCGGCGGCCGGCGCGGGCTCCTCCGGGACGCCACCCTCGCGCGCCTGCAGGGCGAGGCGGATCTCGCGCCCATCCTCGGCGGTCTCGACGTTCCAGCCGCCGGCCCGCGGTCCGAGCGCCACCGCGACGCGCACGCCACCGGGCAACTGCGCGAGCACGCCGCCGGCGACCAGGCCCTCGGCGGGCACCGCCCCCAGCAGCGCCGGCGCCGCGTTCGCCTCGTCCAGCGTGAGCGCCAGCGTGTCCGGCGCGCTGCGTTCCAGCCGCCAGGCGAGGGCCTTGGCGCAGCCCAGCACGAGGGTCGTGGCGTCGGACGTCTCGTCGAGCGTCAGCGTGAGCAGGTCGGCGCGCCGGCCGCCCACGGTCAGCACCTGCATGCCGGGGTCCCAGTCCACGTCGTCGCCGGCGGCCGGCGCGAGCACGGCGGTCAGGAATTCCAGCGGGAGCCACACGTCGCCGTCGACGTGGACGGGCGCCAGCGCGAGCAGGAGGCTGCCGCCGGCGCGCTGGACGTGGCGGCTGTTCACCGTGGCCACGGCGCTGCGGCCGCCGGCGCGCATGGTCAGCTGCAGGCGGTCGGGATCCCAGTAGCGTGCGGCGCGGAAGATCAGGGCCGCGTCGGCCGAGCTGACGAAGGGCTCGGCCATGCCCGCCGCGAGGCGGCGCGCCTCGATCGACCCCGGCGCGCGGTCGCCGGGGTAGACGACCTGGACGCGCAGGACCGGGCCGTCGGGGTCGGCCGCCGGGAAGGGACCCGCGTGCGCGGAGGAAAACGTCACGACCGTCGTCGCCAGAGCGACCGCGGCCAGCAGCAGCGCCTTCGAGACCAGAGGGGATGTGCGGGAGGCGTCCACGGCTCAGTGCCGTCCCATCTCGCGCCGGATGCGCAGGTCGGAATCCCGTTTCGCCGTGGCGTGGCGCTTGTCGTGGAGCTTCTTGCCCCGGCCGATCCCGAACTCGACCTTCACCAGCCCGTGCTTGAAGTACATGCTCAGGGGCACCAGCGTCAGGCCCTTCTCCTCGAGCCGCGGCCGCAGCTTGCGGATCTCGCGCCGCGTCAGCAGCAGCTTGCGGCGGCGGAAGGGGTCGTGGTTCGCGCGGTTGCCCTGGTCGTAGGGGCCGATGTGGACCTTCACCAGCCAGGCTTCGCCGTCGCGGATCTCGGCGTAGGCGTCGCCGAGGTTGCACTTGCCGGCGCGCAGGGACTTGACCTCGGTGCCTTGCAGCACGATCCCGGCTTCCCACTTATCGAGGATCTCGTACTCGTGGAAGGCCTTGCGGTTCTTGGCGATGATCTTCACGCCGCTTTCGGCGCGGTTCGCGGGCATCGTCACTCCTGACCGGATGGGATCGCGGGCGCCGGGGGTGAGAAGCTAACATCTGCGCCCGATCGGCACAATCCGCTTTTTCCCGCCGCTTTTTGGCCTCGGGGGGTTGACAGGTCCGGAGGCGTCCTCTAGATTTGCCCCTCGCGGAGCACCGGGCGTCAGCCCACCGCTCCTGCAGCCGACGGTGGAGCCCGGGTGGCGGAATTGGTAGACGCGCTACGTTCAGGTCGTAGTGAGGGATTCCTCGTGGGAGTTCGAGTCTCCCCTCGGGCACCACGCACCGCCGGTATCGACAGCTGAGGAACCCGAACGGTCGCCAGACCGTCCGGATCCGGGATGAGGCGCCGCGAGGCGCCTTTTTCTTTTGGTTCCATCCTCGATGCGACTTGGGTCCGCACATCCTGCCGGGACCGGGGGCGCGCTCCGGGCGCCTCCTGCGCCCGGAGCGCTTGGCCTTCCGGCCCTTCCGCCATCCTGGCTCCAGGGCCTGCAGGACACCCCGGTCCCGGCAGGATGTGCGGACCCAAGTCGAACAGCAGCATGGGTATGGGCGGGGACGAATTCGGGGCTGGGACCTACAGTTGAGGCATGACGCTGCCGATAATGAAGTTGGGTGCAATCAGCCGCCGACCCCGGTCCGGACCTTGCTGGAATGGGGGACGGTGCCCGTTTTCTAGCGCTTTCGGGAGGAGTCCGCCGTGCAGTGGCTGGATATCGATCTGACTCGCGGCCAGGACGCGACCACCCGGCGCGGTCTGCTCGACCGCGCGCACGCCCAGCGCGAGCGGCTGGTGCGCCTGCAGCAGACCGAGGGGCTCGACAGCCCGGCGGTCCACGCGGCGATGACCGAGCTCGGGCAGTTGCTGTTCCGGGCCGCCCAGACCGGCAACCCCGCGGCCTTCGCCCCCGAGCGTCCGGACGTGGGCGCCGCCTCCCCCAGCCTGGCCGGCGCCGCCGCCGAGACCCCGATCGGCTACCACCTGGTGGTGGCGACCGACGACCTGGTCCTGCCCTGGTCCTGCCTGCACAACGGCATCCGCTTCGTGCTGGAGATGGCCCCGATCTGCGCCGACCGGCGCAGCTCGCTCAAGTCCGCCCGGCGCGGCGCCTGGTCCCGGCGCTGGGAGGACCAGATCCAGACGGAGCAGACGCAGGGCCCGTCGCGGCTGGGCGAGGTCGTGCGGCGTTTCCGCCCCGAGGATTGCGCCGACCCCGGCGTCCTGTTCCTCGACGGGCACGGGCGCGGCGACGGCACGGTGCAGGCGCGCCTCGAGCGCGCCATGCTGGACGAGGCCCTGGCCCGGCTGGGCGACGGTCAGAGGCTGGCCTGGCTCGAGTCGCCGGCGGGCGCGATGACCCCGGGCCGCCTGGCCCGCACCGGCCGCCGCTACCAGGGCTTCCACTTCAGCGGCGCCACGGCCGCGCCCCAGCTGGCGTCGGCCACGACGCAGCTCTCGGGCTGGGAGTCCCTGGCCCGCGACCTCATGATGTCGGCGCAGGAGGAGCTGGAGCTGGAACCCGTCGGCGTGGATCCGGTCACCGCCCTGCTGGACCGCATCTCCGAGCGGGCCGAACAGGGCCGCCTGCACCCGTGGTCCGGGGGCGGCGACGCTCATGCGGCGTCGGGAGCGCAGGCGCACTGGCTGCTGGAGGACGGGCCGGTGTCGCCCGAGGATCTGGCGCGTCACGCCGCCACGCCGCCGCTGGTCTTCTCCAACAGCTACCTGGGGCTGACGTCCTTCGGCCCGCGGTTCCTGATGTCGGGAGCTTCGGCCGTGGTGGGTCCGCACCTGGCGGTGTCGCAGCCGCGGGCCCGCGCCTTCGCGGGCGACTTCTACCGGGCCCTGGCCGCCGGCGCGACCGTCGCGAGCTCGCTGCGCGCCGCGGCCCTCGCCTGCCGCGACCGCAGCGGCGCCGAGGACCCGGCCTGGCTCAGCTACGGCCTGCTCGGCAGCGGCGCGCTGGCCCTGCAGTACCTCTAGGCTCAGTCGCGCGTCGTGTCGTGGTGCTCCCGGATCAGCGCGATCAGCTCGTCGTGGATCGCGCCGTTGCTGCCGATCAGGTCGGTCGAGCCCGGGACGTAGGGCAGGCCGCGGTGATCGGTCACGACGCCCCCCGCCTCCTGCACCAGCAGCATCCCCGCCGCCACGTCGTACAGCTCCTGCGGCTGGCCGCGCCCCGCCAGCAGCCCGTCGTAGCGGCCGTCCGCCAGGTAGGCCATCTCCAGGGCGATGGTCCCCAGCCGGCGGACCTTCATCGAATCGAGCAGGACCTTCTGCAGCAGCGGCGCGCTCTGCACGAAGCGGCCGCGCTTCTGCAGCTGCAGGCTGAGGATCGCGGCGCTCAGCGGGGCGCGGCCGCTCACCCGGATGGGCGCGCCGTTGAGCCGGGCGCCGCCGCCGCGCACCGCGGTGAAGCGCTCGCCGTGCAGCGGCTGGTAGACCAGCGCGGCCAGGATCTCGTCGCCCTCCATCAGGGCCACCGACGTGCAGAAGTCCGGCAGGCCGAGGGAGAAGTTCAGCGTCCCGTCGACGGGATCGAGGTACCAGGTGCGCCCGCCGGCGGCGGCGACGCCGCCGCCCGAATCGCCGAATTCCTCGCCGTGGACGGCGTCGCCGGGGAAGGCCGCGCGGATCCGTTCGACCAGCAGCCGTTCGATGCGGTGGTCGGCCTCGGTGATCGCCTCCTGCCCGTGCTTGAACCGCAGCTCCCCCGTGCGGCGGAACAGGCCGGTGGCGATGGCGCCGATCTCGTCCGTCCAGCTCAGCAGCGTGGTCTCGATGGCGGCCAGTTCGCGGTTCATGCCGTTCCTTCCTCTCGGCGCCGGCGCGTCAGGGCGTCGGCCAGGTCGTGCAGGGCGTCGCGGGCGTGCGCCACGATCGCGGCGATCTCGTCCGGCGTCGCGCGGTCCTGGTGGATGCCGGCGACCGCGACGCAGGTGCGGCCCGAGGCGGCGGCCAGCCGCCGCGCGCCTTCGCGGGCGAGCGGGCCTTCCTTGTGGCCGGGCACGACCGCCAGCTCGTCGCAGGGCTCCCCGGCGGTGCCCCCGGCGGGCGAGGCGACGGCCACGGCGCCGGCGTGGACCGCGCCGCCGCCGATCAGCAGCAGCAGGTCGCGCCCCTGGGGGCGGAGTTCCAGCCGGACGGCCAGGCGCCCCTCCCCCCGCTCGCAGGTCCAGGGCAGGGGCCCCGTCAACCGGTCGCCGTCCACGGCCCTCCCCGCAACAATTGCAGCCACGCCCCGTTCTCTATGATATTGTGCCCGACGACGAGGCGTCACCCCGCCGAAGGACCAGGATAACGATGGCGACGGAAGAGTCCAACTTCCAGTTTTCCGCAGCGCCCCGCGGCGGCGCCGTCGGCCATTGGGCCCACCTGCTCGGGGCGCTCGCCACGTTCGGGCTCTGCCTGTTCTCCGCCATGGACGCCGGCAAGATCCGCCCCAACGACGGCACGGTCTGGCTGCTGGGCCGCTCGACGGTCACCGTGCTGGAGGTGCCGCCGCGGGCCGACGGCGGGATCAACCTGCTGCAGCCGGGCGACGAGATCATCGGCATCGGCACCACCCTGGTCGCCTCGCCCCAGGAGGCCGCCCAGCTGCTCGGCCGGCAGCAGGTCGGCTCGCTGGTGCCCTACCTGATCATGCGCGACGGCAAGGTCCTGCGCGTGCCGGTGCGGCTGAGCGCGTTCCGCACCGCCGACCGCTTCTACCCGTACTACGGGTTCCTCTCCCTGGCCTACTGGCTGATCGGCCTGATGATCTACCTGCGCGGGCGGGAGTCGCAGGCCGCGCGGCTGTTCTTCAGGATGTGCCTGCTGTTCGCCGTGTTCTTCATGACCGACCTGAACCGGTCGAGCTACTTCTGGGGCGACATCATCACCCGCAACGCCGGCGCGCTCGCGCGCTTCCTGCTGCCGGCGCTGTTCCTGCACTTCTTCCTGGTGTTCCCGGACAAGAAGATCATCGTCACGCGGCGGCCCTGGCTCGAGCCCCTGCTCTACGTGCTGCCGCTGGTCTTCTACCTGCAGTTCACCATGGACCAGTTCTTCGGCTCCCACGCCCCGCGGATCTACAACACGCGCTGGCTGGTCCTGGGCACGTTCTTCTCGGCCGGCGCCGTCGCCCTGCTGCACAGCTACTACCAGTTCCGCGACCCGCTGCAGCGCCGCCGCATCCGCATCCTGACCGTCGGCACGCTGGCGGGCATCCTGCCCTTCCTGATCTTCACCGTGCTGCCGGGCGACCGCGTGGGCGACACGCTCGCCTTCATCGGCACGGTGCCGATGATCGCCGTGCCGCTGTCGTTCAGCTACTGCATCGCCCGCTACCGCGTGATGCAGATCGAGGTGCTGCTCAAGCGCAGCCTCGTCTACTCCCTGCTGACCGGCGGCCTGTTCCTGCTCTACCTGGGGTTCGTGCTGGGCCTGGGCGCGCTGCTGCTGCGCCTCAGCTCGCAGACCAGCCAGGTCGCCACGGTCGCCGCGACGCTGGCCGCGGCCGCCTCGCTGTGGCCGGCCCGCGTCCACCTGCAGGGGCAGCTGGACCGCCGCTTCTTCCGCAGCCGCGGCAACCTGGCCGGCGCCCTGCAGGAGTTCGGGCTGGAGATCCCCCAGATCATCCAGCAGGACGCGCTGATCGGGCGCATCGGCGGGCGGCTCTGCCAGCTGGTCGACCTGCCGCGCCTCGCGGTCTACCGGCCGGGCCCCGCCGGCGAGGAGTGGCTGCTGGCCGGGGTCGTCGCCCACCCCGCCGCCGACGGGCCCCGCGCCGGCCCGGACGGCTGCGACGAGTGCCCCGCGACGCTGAGGCTCGCGGCCACGGCCCTGCGCCTCGCGCAGTTCAACGAGCCCTACTGGGTCGAGCGCAGCCAGGTCCGCCTGGACGTCCGCGCGGCCGCGACCCGCGAGCAGGCCGAGCTGCTGCAGCGGCTGCAGGAGCGGGACGCCCTGGCCGGCCTGGGGATCGCGCTGCTGGTGCCGATGCTGGTGCGCGGCCGCCTGGTCGGGCTCTTCGCCCTGCCGCCCAAGCACGGCGGCGACGACTACCAGCTGCAGGACCTCGAGCTGCTCACCCTGGTGGCCGGGCAGATGGCCCTGCAGATCGAGAACAGCCGCCTCTACGAGGAGGAGCTGAAGAAGCAGAAGCTGGAGGAGCAGCTCGCCCTGGCGCGCTCGATCCAGAGCCGGCTGCTGCCCGAACGCCTGCCCGAGGTGCGCGGCCTGGAGCTGGCCGCCTGCAACCTCAACAGCGCCGAGGTCAGCGGCGACTACTACGACCTGATCGTGCGGGACGACGGGCAGCTCGTGGTCATCATCAGCGACGTCAGCGGCAAGGGCATCCCCGCCAGCCTGCTGGCCTCGAGCCTCCAGGCCTCGCTGCGCGCCCACTGCGCCATCAGCGACTCCCCGGGCGAGATCCTCGACCGGGTCAACCTCTACCTGTACGCGAGCACCGACCCGACCCACTTCGCCACCCTGTTCCTGGCCTTCGTGGACCCCGTGCGCCGGCGGCTGCGCTACAGCTCGGGCGGCCACAACGCCCCGATCCTGCGCCGGGCCGACGGGACCCTGCTCCAGCTGGACAAGGGCGGCCTGCCCCTGGGCGCCTTCGATTTCGGGAGCTACGAGGAGGAGACGATCGACTTCGGCCCCGGCGACATGCTCTTCCTCTACACCGACGGGCTGACCGAGACCGTCGACCACGCCGACGAGGAGTTCGGCACCGCGCGCGTGGAGCGCCTGCTGTCCGAACACCACGGGATCGGGGCGGGCGACCTGCTCGACATCATGAACGCCGAGCTGCGCGCCTTCAGCGGGCGCGAGCAGGCGGACGACGACGTGACCCTGCTGGTCCTGAAGGCCCTCCACACCGCCGCCGGCAACCCGACGGACGCCGTTGCGTACGCACAGCGGGGCCTGCCCCCCCTCACCCGAGCGGAGAACGAGTCATGAAGAGATCCGTCCTGATGGGATTGGCCGCCCTGGCGCTGGTCGCCCTGGCCCTGCTGTTCCTGGGGGGGCCGAAGCGCGAGTTCACCACGCGCTCGGGGGAGGCCTACAAGCTGTTCGAGCGCGGCTACTCCCAGTTGAACGCGTTCCAGTTCTCCCAGGCCGACTCCTCGCTGCGGCGCGCGGTGGCCCTGGACGGCGAGTTCGCGGCGGCCCACGCCCTGCTCTCGCAGCTCTCGCTGCGCTTCGGCGACCAGGCCGACAGCGACCGGGAGGCCGCCCTCGCCGACAGCCTCGCCGCCCGCCTGCCCAACGCGCTCGAGCGCGCGAAGCTGCAGCTGCTGCTGCTCGCCTACCGCAAGCCGGGCGACCAGGTCCGCGACTCGCTGCTGGACTACGTGCTCGCCGAGCAGCCGACGGACCTGATGGCCCTGTCGGCCAAGGCCAGCGTCCTCTATCAGACCGGCAAGTGGGACGACTGCCAGCGCATCTACGAGCAGATCCTGGCCATCGAGCCCAACCACGCTCCCGCCTACAACATGCTCGGCTACCTCGCCGCGGGACGCGGCGACTACGAGCAGGCCGTCACCCACCTGCGCAAGTACGCCTTCCTGGCGCCCGGGCTGGCCAACCCCCACGACTCGCTGGGCGAGGTGCTGAGCTGGAAGGGCGACTACGCGGACGCCGAGCGCGAGTTCGCGGCCGCCCTGGACGCCCAGCCCGACTTCCACTACTCGCAGATCAACCTGGGCGAGCTGTACCTCGAGCAGGGCATGATCGCCAAGGGCGAGAAGATCCTCGAGAGCATCCGCGCCGCGCTGGCGGGCCTGCCGCAGGAGCGCGAGCTCGACGAGACGCTCATCCGCATGTACTACACCCACGAGCTCTACGACGAGGCCCTGCGCGCCATGGAGTCCTACCAGCGGAAGTACCCGGACGCCTTCCTGTGCGACTTCTACCGGGCGATCCAGCTGGCGATGCAGGACCGCCGCGAAGAGGCGAACGCCGCGATCGCCGGCTTCCTGGCCGAGGCGCGCCGCAGCGACGCCTTCGCCTTCAAGAACTACCGCGATCAGCTCGACAACCTCGAGCACCAGTTCCGGGCCATGCTGGCGACCCGCGACGGCGACCACGAGAAGGCGATCGACGAGTGGCAGCTGATGCTCGACTCCAGCCTGTCGCGACCCGCGCACGAGCGCTGGTGGTTCCTCTGGCGCCAGGGCGAGAGCTACCTCGCCGCCGGCCGGCCCGGCCCGGCGCTCGAGAACGCGAAGCGGATCCTCGAGACCAACCCCGCGCGCATCCGCCCCCTGCTGCTGCTGGCGCGGTCGGCCCTCGAACTCGGCCAGGCCGAACTCGCCGGCCAGGCCCTGGCGAAGGTGCAGCCGCTGCTGGCCCGCGCCGACGCCAAGCTGCCGGCGCAGCAGACCTACCGCGACCTGATCGCGCAGCTCGCGCCGACCCCCGCCGACTAGCGGGTCCGCGGCCCGGAAACGGGGCGCCCGGTCTCGCGACCGGGCGCCTCCGCGCGTCGTGGCTGCGGGCCGGGCGGCCGGCTACACCTCGTCGAAGAAGTAGGGCCGCAGGCACTGGATGATCTTGTCGTAGGTGTCCGGGTAGAGCGCCCAGACGGTGGCGGCGACCGAGCTCAGCAGGCTGTTGCCGTCCTGGGGGGTGAAGCAGAAGCCGGTGATCTCGCGGCCGTCCTGCGAGACGTGGATCCCGTTGTAGGGGATCACGGTCTGGTTGAGGATGCGGCCGTAGAAGCCGTGGTCGCGCCCGAACGAGAAGATCGAGTTGGCCGTCTTCTTGTGGGTCATCGCCACGCGGTCGTTGGCCTCGCAGCGCTGCATCAGCTCGGCGTGGGTCACCGGCTTGCGCACCGTCAGGTGGAACTGCAGGGTGTGCATCAGGTTGGTGTTGAGCTTCAGGGCCGAGGAGAACAGCTTCAGGTCGTAGCCCAGGGTGTTGAACAGGTGCCAGGCGTCGCGGGCGTGGTGGGTGCCGAAGACGGCGTCGCCGTGCGAGCCGACCTCGGGACTCGGCACGAACTTGCCGTCCTGGCTGATGTCGTTGGCGCGGCGGATGCACACGAAGCGCCCCTGCACCAGGTTGTCGGGGCCCTCGTCGCCGAGCCCGAGCATCTTGATGATCAGCGACAGGTTGTGGGTGTTGCAGCTGACCACCTGCAGGTACTTGTCGGTCGCGTGGTCGAGCACCTCGTCGTTGATCCCGCGCGCGTACTGCTTGCCGAAGCCGAACTCGCTGCCCTGGGCGATGAAGAGGTCGGTCGAACCCTCGTAGGACCGGTACCACTTCTCCTTCATGTCGTTGCCCAGGGGCGTGCAGTCGATGACGACCCGCGCGGCCTGCAGCGCGTCCTCGGTCGTGGTGTCGACCTGGATGCCGATGTCCTTGAAACCCGCGACGTGATCCTTGTCCGAGACGATGCGCGCGCCGCGCCGGATGAGGTCCTTGACCTTGCTGCGGTCGGTGACCAGCGGCGTGTTCTTGTGGAAGAGCACCTCGTCGACGCCCAACTGGTCCTTGAAATGGCTCAGCAGCCCGATCAGGGGCTCGCCGATGGTCCCGGTCCCCACCACCAGGACGTTCTTCGTGCCGCGCATGGATCCTCCTCTTGCCGGCGGTGACATCGCTCGGCCGGGCGGGCGGAAGCCCGGCCCCGGCATGCTACCACGGGGCCCGCGGGGCTGCCAAGCCCGGAGCGCCGCGGAATAGCGGCAGCCGGTGCCTGCGCGACGTGCTAGGCTCCGCCCGGGCGTCCGACTCCGGGGGGGGACCATGGCCAGGATCGTCGTCGTCGGCGCGGGTTTCGCGGGTCATACCGCCGCGCTCTACCTGGGGGACCGGCTCGGCCGCGACCACGAGGTCACGGTCGTCAACCGCTCCGCCAACTTCGTCTACATCCCATCGCTGGTTTGGGTCGGCATCGGGCACATGGCGCCGGAGCGGACCCAGTTCCCGCTGGCGCCGGTCTACCGCCGCTTCGGCGTGGGCTTCGTCCAGGGGCGCGTGGACGAGGTGCACCCCGACGAGCGGTTCGTCTGCGGCCGGACCGAAGACGGCCGCGACGAGCCCTTCCGCCTGGACTACGACCACCTGATCCTGGCGACGGGGCCCAAGCTCGACTTCGCCGCGACCCCCGGTCTGGGGCCCGCGGCGGGGGCGACCTGGTCGATCTGCACGCCGCCGCACGCCGTGCAGGCTCGCGACCGCTACCTGGAGTCGATCGGGCGCATGCGGCGCGGCGAACGCCAGCGGCTGGTGATCGGCACCGGCCACGGCGGCGCCACCTGCCAGGGCGCGGCGCTCGAGTACATCACCAACGTCCACAAGGACCTCGTCCGGCAGGGGGTGCGCGACCGCGCCGACCTGGTCTACCTCACCAACGAGCCCGAGCTGGGCGATTTCGGCATCGACGGCCTGGTGGCCAGGCACCGCGGCGTGCGCACCACCAGCGCCGAGTTCATCGATGCGGCGTTCCGCGACTACGGCATCGCGCCCGAGACGGCCCGGTCGGTCCACGCGGTCGACGGCGGCCGCATCTTCTGGGAGGATCTCGCCGGCCGCGAGGGCGAGACCCCGTTCGATTTCGCCATGCTCATCCCCCGCTTCACCGGGGTCGACATGAAGTACCTCGGCCGCGACGGCGGCGACGTCTCCGACCGCGTCGTCACGCCGGCGCGGCTGGTGGCGGTGGACGGCCGCTACGGGCTCTCCTACGAGGAGCTGCGGCGGGACCCGGACGCCTGGCCCGCCGTCTACCAGAACCCGCACTACCCCTCGATCTTCGCCGCGGGCATCGCGTTCGCGCCGCCCGGGCCGATCTCGCGCCCGCGCCAGACGCCGTCGGGACGCCCGGTGAGTCCCGCGCCTCCCCGCACCGGCATGGTGTCGGGCATCATCGGCCGCGTCGTGGCCCTGAACGTGGTCGATCTGGTGACGCGCGGGCGCATGACGCACAGCGAACGCATGACCGAGATGTCGGCGGCCTGCATCGCCTCGATGGGGGACTCGCTGCGGGACGGGTCGGCGGCGGTGATCATGGTCTACCCGGTGGTCCCCGACCACCGGCGCTTCCCCAACGAGTCGGGGCGCGACCAGTTCGTCACGCACATGGAGATGGGGCTGGCCGGCGCCTGGATGAAGCGCATGATCCATACCACGTTCATGCACAAGCTGCAGGGACGCATCGGCTGGAAGATCATACCCGAGTAGGAGGCGGCCCCGTGGAGATCACGCCGCGCGACAAGTACTGGATGAACAACAAGCTGTTCCAGCTGCTGCGGTTCGTCGTGCTGAACCTGAAGATCCTCAAGGCGGTCGACCACAGCAAGCGCGCCTGAGGCCGCGTCCGGCGCCGCGGCGCTCAGAGCCCGAGCAGCTCGGCCATGCCCTCGCGGTCGAAGCCCTGGCGCGGGACGTAGGCGCGCACCCAGCGCTCCCCGTCCAGCACGAAGTACGGGATCCCGCGCTTGCCGGTCCGCTCCTCCAGCAGCCGGGCGGCGTCCTCGTCGCGGTCGATCTCCACCGTGTCGTACACCACGCCGTGCTCGTCCAGGAAGCGCTTGGCGACGCGGCAGTCCGGGCACCAGGTGGCGCTGTAGACCGTCAGCGTGACGTAGCCCTTGCCTCCCACGGGTACCTCCCTCAGTCCAGGTCCAGGCCGATCAGGGCCGAGTTCAGCTCGCCGACGCGCGCCGCGTCGCCGCCCTCGCAGTAGTAGCGCAGCACGGCGTCGGTGCCGCTGGCCCGCAGTTCGAACCAGCAGCCCTCGAACTCGATCAGCGTGCCGTCGCCGGCCCGGAAGCAGCGCACGACCGGCGGCAGCTCGCAGCCCGCCGGCAGGCGCCGGCGCAGGGCGGCGGCCACCTCGGCCGGCGGCAGCCCCTCCAGCGCCGCGAAGCAGGCCACCGCGGCCGCCTTGCGCCGGTTGCCCGCGGCGCGGGCCTCCTCGCGGGCCGCGCCGCGCAGCGACTCGTCGAACAGGGTCACGTCGCGCCGCTCGTAGAACCGGTGCACGATGCCGTAGGCGTCGAGGCGGTCCAGGTAGAAGGCGGCGAAGCTGCCCCCCGCGGCGAACAGGCGCGCCCCGAGGCCCAGGGCGACCAGCCCGACCTGCATGGCGTCCTTCTCCTTGATCGCCAGGGTCGCGCGCTCCTCGTCGCGCGACAGCATCCAGTCGCCGGGGCCCAGCGCGGCGCCGCCGCTCTCCTCGGCCATGATCAGCAGCCGGGGGCGGGGGCCGAACACCGTCTCGGTCCCGGTCGCGTCCACGGCGCGGGTGGTCAGGCCGGGATCGTCGGGGTCGGACTCGAGCACCTGGTCCTCCAGGTCGGCGACCAGGCTCCCGAAGTGCTTGAAGCCGACCGGCACGCGGAAGGTGCTCAGCCGCGTGCCGTGGCGCCGGTTGAAGGCCTCGGCCAGCTCGCCGATGCTGCGGCTGGTCGGCCAGCTCGTGGCCACGATCCAGTCGTCGTCGCCGAGGGTCCCGGCGGCGTGCAGCGCCTCGAGGCGCGCCGCGGCGAGCATGAAGTAGATCTGGTTCGGCTTGAAGAAGACCAGCACGCGCGCGTCGTCGAGCGGGTCGACCTCGAGCCCGGCCGCGCGGGCGCGGTCGGCCAGGGCGGCGGGCGCCGCGGTCACCATGTTGAAGCGGTCGCCGTCGGGGTCCCAGATGAACACCAGGTCGGCGCGCCGTTCCCGCAGCAGCGCCTGCGCGCCGACGTGCTTGTAGACCTGCCACTTGCCGGGGTCGACGCCGTGGTTCACGCCGTCCAGGATCCCGATGCCGTGGTAGTCGCTGGCCTCCGCCTCGTGGGTGAAGAAGACGGGCCCGTCCCCGTCGACGCCCACGCCCAGCTCGGCGAAGACGCGGCGCGCGGCGGCGCCCATGCTGCCGCCCTCGGTGCAGATCGCGGTGCGGAAGCCCCGGGCCGCGGCCGCGGCGATCCCGTCCAGCATGTCCGCGGGCACGATGGCCCGCAGCGCGTCCGCGTACGCGGCGACGGGATCGAAGTCGCGCACGATCAGGGGGTCGTCCGCGGCCGCGAGCGGGATCTCGAGCCCCTCCTCGGCCGCCCGCTCGGCCAGCAGGCGCACGCGGTCGGCGATGCGGCCCGCCATCTCCAGCAGCTGCATGCCCGATTCGTCCATCGGCTTCCAGCCGCCCTTGTAGCTCTGGCTGTGCGAGGCGGTGAAGTTCTCGCCCCCGTCCAGCTCCTCGTAGTTCACCCCGAAGGACGACAGCCAGATCGGCGTGGTGCGCACCCCCTCGGGACGCAGGTGGACGCAGATCCCGCAGGCGGCGTAGAGGCGGGCCGCCAGGTCGATGAACTCCTGGGTGTGCGGCCGCACCTCGCCGCCCACGTGGAGGTGGGCCAGCCCCTCCTCGAGCGCCAGCTGGGCGCGGGCGGCCAGCATCACCGACACGTTCAGGCTGTTGAACGGGACCTCGGTGCTGTGCAGGTCGGCGGGGTCGAGCAGGTCGCGGTAGCCGGCCGTGCCCAGCTGGAAGTCGCGGGCCCAGGCGAGCAGGCCGCCGTCGCGGGCGAGCGCAGGCGCGATCCGGATGGTCTCCTCGTCGCGGGCGAACGGCGTGAACAGGGGCGGACGTGCGGTCATGACGCATCCTCGGGTTCCGGGTCCTCGGCCGGCAGCGGCAGGTCGCGCAGCAGGGCGGCGACCAGCGCGGGTTCGCGCGCGCCGGCCGCGGTCCAGGCCCCGCCGGCGCGCGCGACACGATAATCGGATTCGGCCGGCGCGGCCCCCCCGCCCGCCAGGTGCAGGCGGGGCTTCGCCCGGTGGGGCGCCCCGTCGTCGGGGCAGAAGGTCGCGCAGTTGCCGCAGTCGTTGCACAGGTCGGCCAGGCACAGGTACTGCCAGCGCTTGGCCAGGCGGTCCTCGCACCCGTCGGGACGGGCCAGGCGGATCATCGCGTCGTTCGGGCAGACCGTCACGCAGAGGTGGCAGCTCGTGCAGTCGAACAGGTCCAGCTTGCGGCCGGTGCTCTTCAGCGGCGCGCGCACCGCGACCGCGGCGTAGGGCGCCGCGCCGTCGGGGGCGGCCAGGCGCGCGGCGTAGGCGGCCGCGGCCGAGGGGAAGCCGCCGTCGCGGGCCGCGGCGGCGGCCCGCGCCCGCCAGGACGCCAGGTCGGCGCAGCCGGCGGCGCGCATCTCGTCGGCCAGCCGGCGCAGCATCCCGGACAGGCGGCCGTAGCCGCCGGGCTTCAGCAGGTCGCTGCAGACGGTCACCGGCGCCAGCCCGAGCGCCACGGCCTCGGCCGCGTTGCCGCGCTCGATCCCCGCCGAGAACGAGACCGGCACCTCGCCCCCGGGCCGGCCGGCCAGCGCCAGGCGGCCGGGCAGGCGGGCGTCGAGTTCGGCCAGCAGGGTGGCGGCCAGCACGTGCAGCGGCGCCCCCGAGAGGTAGGCGCGCTCGCCCGGCAGGCGGCCGCGCGCGTTGGCGACCACCAGGGTGTTGGTGAGCTTGATGCCGAAGCGGCGGCCCTGCGCGCGCGCGAAATCCGCCAGGCCGCCGACGAGTTCCAGGGCGCGGTCCATGACCAGGTCCTCGGCGAAGGCCTGCGGCACCAGGGCCGCGTCGCGGTAGCCGAGCCGGTCGTGCAGGATCGCCGCCACCGCGTCGGCGCCCAGCAGCGTGGGGTTCAGCTTCACCGTGACGTCCAGGCCGTGGCGGGTCATCAGGTGGCGGACGATGGCCTCGATCTCCCCCGGCGGGCAGCCGTGGAAGGTGCTCAGGGTGGCGCCGGTGCAGAGGCGCGCCGGCACCTCGACGTCGCGCAGGGCGGCCAGCGCGCGCGGCACCCCGCGGCGCTGCGCGTCCACCTCCGCGCCCGCGTCGCCGAGGCGGTCCAGGAACGCGGCCATCGTCGCGCTGCGCACGCCGGCCAGGTCGTAGCCGCACGACAGCTCGAAGACGTGGCCGCCGGGCTCCCCGACCACCGCGCGCACCGGCTCCCAGGCGCGCAGGACCGCGATCAGCAGCGCGGCCTTGGCGTACTCGCGCAGGGAACTCCTCCAGGCGCAGCTCCTGGCTCCATTCGACGTTGTAGCCCTCGGCGGCCATGTCGATGCAGGGGCGCGGGATCTCCAGCTCGTCGAGGACCTGGACGGTCTTGAGTTCGAGGGTGCGCGCCCCGGCCAGCCAGCTCAGGGCCAGGTTCTGCGCCAGCTGCGTGTGCGGACCGGCGGCCGGGCCCAGCGGCGTGCCGACGGCGTGGCCGCCGACCGTGTCGGCGAGGTCGACGCCGTCGACGGGCCGGTGCCACTTGCCGGCCGGGAGGTCGAAGATCGCGCCGCGGGCGTCCAGCTCGGCGACGGCGCGCGCGAGCAGGTCGTGGAGCGGCCAGGGCGAGAGCGCGGGCGGACGGTTCATGGGCCGGCCTTCCGGGGCGCGGGGGCGGGACGGGAGACGAAGTGGTCGGCGAGCTCGGCGAAGGACTCCAGCACGAGGTCGGGGCCGGCGGCGAGCAGGCGGTCGCGCGCGGTGAGGCCGAAGGCGCAGCCGACGGCGGTGCAGCCCAGGGCGCGGGCCGCCAGGACGTCGTTGGTCCCGTCCCCGACCATGGCCACGTCGCGGGGGTCGACGCCCAGCCCCTGCAGGCAGAGCGCCAGCGGCTCGGGGTCGGGCTTGCGGCGTGCGACGTCGTCGCCGCACACCACCCGGCGGAAGGCCCCGTCGACGTGCAGTCCCGCCAGCACCTTCACGGCGAAGCGGCGGGACTTGTTCGTGGCCACCATCAGCGGGAAGTCGGCGAACCTGCGCAGCGTCTCCAGCACGCCCGGGTACAGGCGGCTGTGGTCGAGGCAGTGGCGGTCGTGGTGGTCCATGAAGACGCCCAGGCCCTCGGCGACGCGCTCGGCGGCCGACGGTCCCCCCAGGTCGGCCAGCGCGCGCTCGACGAGCTTGCCCACGCCGTCGCCCACGAAGGAGACGACGACCGGTTCCGGGAGTTCCGGCAGCCCGAAGCGGGCGCGCACGAAGTTGGCCGAGACGGCGAGATCGCGTCCCGAGTCGACGAGCGTGCCGTCGAGGTCGAAGATGAAGGCCTCGGCCCGGCGACGTCGGCTCTGCTGACGGCTCATGCGGTCCTCCCTTGGCGATCATAGGCGGCACGCGGCGGCGGCGCAAGCGCGCGTCGGCCGGGGTGGGCGGCGGTTCCGCGCTTGTGCGACCGGCCCGGGCCCGCCTATACTCGCGCCCGGGCTGCATCCCACTAGACCGGAGGACGCGCGATGTTCGACGACCGGCGCCGCGACGACGACGAGGACGACGGCGACCTGGAGTTCCTCAACCGGGCCGAGGATCGGGACGATGACCCGCGCAGCGCCTGGGCGCCCGCACCCGACGCACCGCCCGGGAACGCCCCGGCCGGAGACGAGCCGGACGGCGACGACGCCTGGCGCGCGCCGGCGACGGTGGTCGGCGTGCGCAGGCGCGGCGGCCGCAGCGGCCGCGGGATCCTGGCCGCCGTGGGGGTCGCCCTGGTGGCGATCCTGGTGTTCATCTTCTGGCCGCGCGGCGGCTTCGAACTGCCGCCGCCGGTGGGCGAGCAGACGTCGGTCGTGACCTCCGACTCCCCCGGGCTCCCCTACGACCCCCAGCGGCCCGTCAGCGGTGACGTGGACCTGGCGCAGGAAGCCCCCGAGGTGGTGCCCGAGAGCCCCGGCGGCCGGGCGGCGGCCGTTCGCGGCGCGGCGGCCGGTGCCGACGGCCTGGCGGGCGGCGACGAGCCCGTCGGCGACCGGACGGGGCGGCCGCGGTCGAGACCGCGCCGACGCCGGCCGGCACGGCGATCGTGCCCCCGGGCGCCTCGGGCGCGTGGGCGATCCAGCTGGGCGCCTTCGGCCAGCCGGCCAACGCCGAAGAGCTGGTGACCCGGCTGCGCAAGGCCGGCCACCGCATCGAGACCGAAACCGTCAGGACGGCCGGCGGCGCTTCGCTGACGCGGGTCCGCGTGGCCTGGTTCCGTTCCGAGGCCGAAGCCGGGGCCTGGGCCGCCGCGCACGCGGCGGCCCTGGGCCGCGACCTCAAGATCACGAGCCGCTGAACCGGGAGGCAGGACGTGACCTGTGCGAAGGTGATCGGGACGGGGCACTGCGTGCCCGAGCGCGTCGTGACCAACCACGACCTGGCGCAGTGGATGGACACCAGCGACGAGTGGATCGTCGAGCGCACCGGGATCCGCGAGCGCCGCTGGATCACCCCCGGCACGACGCTCGACGACCTCGCCGCCGGCGCCGCGCGCATGGCGCTGCAGGACGCGGGCCTCGCGGCCGGGGATCTCGACCTGATCATCTGCGCGACCCTCAACCCCGACTGCTTCTTCCCGGGCAACGGCGTCCTGCTGCAGCACGCGCTGGGCGCACGGACGGTCGGCGCCCTGGACATCCGCAACCAGTGCACCGGCTTCGTCTACGGCCTGGCCACGGCCGCGGCCCACATCAAGGCCGGGCTCGCGCGCACCGTGCTGGTCGTCGGCACGGAGATCCACTCCACCTCGCTGGACATCTCCGACCGCGGCCGCGACATCGCCGTGCTGTTCGGCGACGGGGCCGGCGCCGTCGTGCTGCAGGCGGGCGAGGGGCCGGGCGACGTGCTGGCCAGCGTCCTGCACAGCCAGGGCGAGTTCGCCCGCGAGCTGTGGTGCGAGCTGCCGTCGGGCAGCCAGCCGGGCCGCATCACGGCCGCGCAGATCGCCGAGGGCCGCCACTTCCCGCACATGAACGGCCGGGCCGTCTACACGCACGCGGTGCGGCGCTTCTGCGAGGCGATCCAGGAGGTGCTCGAGGCGGGCGGGGTCGCGAAGCAGGACGTCAAGCTGGTCATCCCCCACCAGGCCAACCTGCGCATCACCGAGGCGGTGACCAAGCGCTTCGACCTGTCCGCGGAGCAGGTCTTCAGCAACATCCACCGCTACGGCAACACGACGGCGGCGTCGATCCCCATCGCGCTGAGCGAGGCGACGCGGGAGGGCCGGCTCGAACGCGGCGACCTGCTGGTGCTGGTGGCGTTCGGCTCGGGCTTCACCTGGGGCGCCAACCTGATCCGCTGGTGACCTGCGGGTCAGTCCTGCTTCAGCTCTTCGGCCTGGCCGACCCGCTTGGCCTTGAAGCTCAGGCACATCAGGCCCACCGCCAGCCGCTCGTTGCGCACGATGACCTGCGGCGGGGTGCGGATGTCGGTCGGCGTGAAGTTCCAGATGCCGACCACGCCGGCGGCGACCATCTGGTTGGCGACGTCCTGGGCCACCCCCACCGGCACGGTCAGCACGCCGACCCGGATGCCGTTCTCCTGCACGTAGGCGGGCATCTCGGACAGCGGCCGGATCGGCACGCCGCGGATCTCCAGGCCGACGAGCTTCGGGTCCACGTCGAAGATCCCGCGCAGCGGGAAGCCCAGGCGCTCGAAGTTGCGGTAGTTGGCCAGGCCCTGGCCGAGGTGGCCGGCTCCCACGATGATCATGGGCACCGGCACGTCGACCCCGATGATCTCCTCGAGGGCCGGCACCAGCTTGTCGACCTGGTAGGGACGGCCCGGCTTGCTGAAGCCCCCGAAGTAGTGGAAATCGTGCCGCAGCTGGCTGGCCTTGATGTCCAGGGAGGTCGCGAGTTGCCGCGACGAGACTTCCTTGACGCCCGCCTGCTGCAGCAGGATGAGCTTGTCCAGGTACAGCGGCAGACGCAGGATGGTGGCGTCGGGAACGCGGAACTTCTTGCCCTTGGTGTTGACGACCCTCACCGGGATCTCCCTTCGCCGGCCGCGGCGCGGCGCCGATCGGATCACGAGCGTTCTTGTTAGGTCTTTGACAGGACCAATCTACTCCCGCCGCCGGATGCCCGTCAAGATGCTGGTTGACGAGATTTCACAACCTCCTGCCGACGGGAAAACAACGTTGGCCCCCCGTAGCGCGCCCCCTATATTGGTCCCGCGCCGCACGTTCCCTCCACTCCAGCCGCACAGGACGCCCATGAACGACGTCTCCCGCTACGATCCCCTGCAGGGCGCCCCGCTGCCCGTCCTGGGAGCCTGGGGCGAGGACGAATACCAGTCGCTCGGGCTGATGTCCGGACTCGAGGTGCACCAGCAGCTGCAGACCTCGAAGAAGCTCTTCTGCCGCTGCCCCGCCGGCCGCTACACCGGCGAGCACCACGCGGAGATCCTGCGCCACATGCGCCCGACCCTCAGCGAGATGGGGGACTACGACGGCACCGCGCTGATGGAGTTCAAGACCCGCAAGAACATCACCTACCTGCTGAACGACGAGACGGTCTGCACCTACGAGATGGACGACGCCCCGCCCTTCGAGATGAACCCCGAGGCGCTCGACCACGCGGTGCGGGTCTCGCTGATGCTCGGCCTGCAGGTGGTCGACGAGATCCACATCGCCCGCAAGCAGTACCTCGACGGCAGCATCCCGACGGGCTTCCAGCGCACGGCGATCATCGGCGTCCAGGGCGCGGTCCCCTACCGCGGGCGGCGCATCGGGATCCGCCAGCTGTCCATCGAGGAGGATTCCTGCCGCGAGGTCAGCGACCGCGGCCACTCCCGCGTCTACCGCACCGACCGGCTCGGCATGCCCCTGATCGAGACCGTCACCGATCCGGACATGCACACCCCCTGGGACGTCGCCGCCGTCTGCGACGAGCTGCGCCGCCTGGCGCGCGCCAGCGGCCTGGTGCGCACGGGCGTCGGCGCGGCGCGGCAGGACGTGAACGTCAGCATCCGCGGCGGCTCCCGCGTCGAGATCAAGGGCGTCCCGAGCATCAAGCGCATCCCGCGGCTGGTGCACAACGAGGCCCTGCGCCAGCGCAGCCTGCTGGCCATCCGCGACGTCCTGCGCGAGCGCGGCGTGACCGCGGAATCCCTGCCGGACGCCTCGCGCGACGTGACCTCGATCGTCCAGGGCGCCGAGGGGAGCTACCTGCGCGAGGCCGTCGCGGGCGGCGCGCGCGTCATGGCCGTGCCCCTGCCCGGCTTCGAGGGGCTCGTCTCCACCCCGACCCAGCCCCACACCCGCTTCCTGAAGGAATTCTCGGACCGCGTGCGCGTGGTCGCCTGCATCGACACGCTGCCGAACGTCATCTGCTCGACGAGCGAGATCTCCACGCTCTCGTCGGCGGAGTGGGGCCGCATCGAGCGCGCCTGCGGCGTCGGGCGCGACACGCCCATCATGGTGGTCTGGGGCGACGAGCGCGACGCCCGCACCGCGGCGGGCGAGATCCTGCTGCGCGCGCGCGAGGCCTGCGAGGGCGTGCCCGAGGAGACCCGCCAGGCCCTGCCCGACGACACCACGGGCTTCGAGCGCGTGCTGCCCGGCCCCAGCCGCATGTACCCGGACACCGACCTGCCCCCGGTCGTGCTGGCCGCGGACCGCCTCGCGCGCCTCGCCGCCGACCTGCCGCCGCCGCCCTGGGAGCGCCGCGAGCGGCTGCGCCGCGACGGCGTGGGCGAGGACCTGGCCGACCGGCTGGCCCGGCACCCGGCCTACGACCTCTACGCCCACCTGCACCCCCGCCTCGGCGACGGCCCCCTGTCCGCGACCGGGCTCGCCTCGCTGCTGCTGGACCGCGACCTGCCGCGGCCGTCGAGCGTGCCCGCGGCGGGCGCCTGGTGGGAGCGCGCCCTGGACGAGCTGCGCGCGGGCCGCGTCCTGCCCGAAGCGATCTGGTGGTCGGACGGCGATCCCGCCGCCGCGCTGCCGCCGCGCGAGGCCCGCGCGGCCTTCGACGCGGCCTGGGCCGAGGCGGCCGCCGCGCCGCCGTCCGGCCTGCCGGAGGCGGACGGGCCGCGGCGGCGCGCGATCATGGGCCGGGTGATGCCCGCCCTGCGCGGCCGGGTGTCGGGACGCCAGGCGGCCGCCTGGCTCGAGGAGGCGACGTCGTGAGCGGGAACGGCAACGAGGACTACAAGGGCTACCGCGACCCGGCGCTGGCCGTGCTGAAGAAGCACGACGCGCTGGTGTGGAGCGACGTCACGATCCGCACCGACCGGGGCGAGTTCCGCGGCCTGATCCTGCCGCGCAACGAGATGGCCGACCCCGAGCACGTCGTGCTGAAGATGTCGACCGGCTACAACATCGGCCTGCACGTCGGGGGCATGCAGGAGATCACGGTCCACGGGCGCAAGGTCGCCAACTACAAGATCCCGGAGAAGGCCTTCCCCTACTCCGAGGGCAAGCCCCGCGTGAAGCTGCTGGGCACCGGCGGCACGATCGCCTCGCGCCTGGACTACCGCACCGGCGCCGTGATCCCCGCCTTCTCGCCCGGCGAGCTGTACGGCTCGGTGCCCGAGCTGGCGGACGTCTGCAACCTGGAGACCGAGAAGCTCTACGGCGTGTTCAGCGAGAACATGGGGCCCGAGCAGTGGATCGGCCTGGCCGAGGCCATCGGGCGCGAGATCGCCGCCGGCGTCGACGGCATCGTGGTGGGGCACGGCACCGACACCATGCACCACACCGCGGCCATCCTCTCCTTCATGGTCCAGGGCTCGCCGGTGCCGATCGTCATGGTCGGCAGCCAGCGCTCGAGCGACCGGCCCAGCTCCGACGCCGCCATCAACCTCATGAACGCCGCGCGCACGGCCGCGACCAGCGACCTCGCCGAGGTGATGGTCTGCATGTTCGGCCCCACCAGCGACCAGTACGGCCTGCTGCACCAGGGCACCCGCGTGCGCAAGATGCACTCCTCGTACCGCTCGACCTTCCGCACCCTGAGCGACGTCCCCCTGGGCAAGGTCGACCAGGACGGCGTCACGCCGTTCCGCAACGACTACAGCCGCCGCCGCGCCGACCGCGACGTCACGGTCAAGGCCGTCTTCGACGACCGGGTCTCGCTGGTCTACTACTACCCGGGCATGAAGCCGGACGTCATCGACAGCCTGGTCGACCACGGCTACAAGGGGATCATCATCGCGGGCACGGGCCTGGGCCACGTCAACCGCCCCCTGTACCCCGCGCTGGAGCGGGCGCACAAGGCGGGCGTCTCGATGTTCATGACCGTGCAGACGCTCTGGGGCTTCGTGCAGATGTACGTGTACGAGACCGGGCGCGAGATCATGGAGCTGGGCGTCGTGCCCGCGGCCAACATGCTGCCCGAGGTGGCCTACATGAAGCTGGGCTGGGCGCTGGGCCAGACGCAGGACCCCGCCGAGGTCGCCCGCATCATGCTGACGCCGATCGCGCGCGACATCACCGAGCGGGAGCCCTACAACGGGTACCTCGTGTACCAGGGCGGCATCCCCGAGGTCGACCAGTTCCTGAGCGAGCACTGGAAGTAGCGGCGGCCCGCGTCACTCGTGCGGCATCCGCTCGCCCGTGCTCGAGAAGAACTTCTGCACCGGGTAGCGCGACAGGTTGCTGACGCGGCTGGTGTAGATGCAGGCGACGTCGCGGATCTGGGCGCCGAAGCGGCTGACCGCCCGCCCCTCGCGGAAGATCGAGCCCCACCAGGGATTGTAGACCGCGGCGATCCGCTTCTGCAGCTGGGCCCGCCGCCCCAGGCTGGCCTGGATGCGGTCCTGCAGCTCCTGCACGACCAGGGGGTCGTGGTCGGGCAGCGACAGCAGGTGGTCGCGCTCCAGGCCCAGGTCCTCCAGCGAGTCCTCGACCTCCTCGAGGCCGTCCATCGCCCCGCGCAGCGGCTCCGCGGCGAGGATCTCCTCCTCCACCTCCGGCACGATCATGGCGGTGCGCCAGCCGACCGACTTCTTGCTGCGCAGGATGTCGCCGTAGGTGTGGTCGCCGAAGTAGAGGATCGCGTCGCCGATCGCGCCGAGCTTGGACTCCAGGTAGAACGCGTCGCCCCCGGTGAAGCAATGCCCGCGGCGGTTCGGCAGGTGCGGCACCGTGTCGGCCGGGACGCGCTCCCCCTTGCCCTTGGGCAGGAAGAACCCCGGCTTGCGCGCGGTGCAGATGACCAGGTCGAAGAGGTCGTCCCAGGGGCCGTCCTCGCCGCCGAGGATGTAGTCCATGACGGCGCCGGTGTAGTCGGGCTCGGAGTTCGTGAGCAGGAACAGCTTCTTGCCCGCCTCGCGGAAGCGGCGCAGCGTCGGCGCCAGCAGGGGGTCGCGCACGAAGTAGCGGGGCAGGTCGGCCATGATGCGGCGCTTCAGCGAGCCGTCGCGGTGGATGGTGTCGATGGCGTCGCGGATGTCGTCGAACAGCGTCTTGTAGCTCGGGCGCAGCAGCCCGGGCTGCCCGTCCTTCAGGGCCACCAGCGCCGAGTAGAGCGAGCCCTCCGGCAGGTCGAAGAGCGTGTCGACGACCCGGTAGCGGTTCGGGCTCAGCCGGATGCGGCCCCGCTTGTAGGCCTCCCGCCGCTCGAGCTTCGTCAGCAGCCGCCCGCCGTGGCGGACGCGCGCCACGTAGCCGTAGGCGTCCACCTTCACCAGGTTGCCCAGGCGGCGGTCGACGATCAGGCCGCGGGTGACGGCGGTGCGGTCGTAGGCCACCTCGCGCAGGTTCTCGGGGTAGCCCTTGGCCTCGACGAGCAGCGCGACGGCCATCTCGAAGCAGAGCTGCTCGAAGACGTGGGGGTCGTAGAGGGCCAGCGTGTGGTCCATGTCGAAGCCGATGGCCGCGATCGAGGCCAGGCGCAGGTTGCGGTGCGTGTGGACGCGCAGGTGCCGCGGCGGCGGGTCGCCGCGCAGGCCGTCGGCAGGCGGACTGGCCGGGTCGTGGTGGTGGGTCATCGCTTCTCCGGGGCGCCTAGGTGGTCTGCAGGCGGCGCGGGAGCATCTCGTCCAGCCAGTCGCTCGCGTCGCGCAGGCCGACGAACTCGGGGAAGAGGGTCTCGATCTTCGCGCGCCAGCTCTTGGCGTTGTCGCGGAAACCCAGCTCCTCCAGCACCTGCCCGCCCCTGAGCCAGGCCGACAGGTTCCGCTCGTCGGTGGTGACCGCCCGCAGGTAGTAGCCCAGGGCGCGCCGGCCCTCCCCCCGCAGCCGGTCGCACTCGGCCTTGCCGAGCCAGGCGTGGGAGTAGAGCGGGGCCAGGTCCAGGGCCCGGTCGAAGCGGCGCTCCGCCGCGTCGGGGTTCCCGTCGAGCAGGTCCAGCAGGCCAAGGTAACGCCACGGGTACAGGTCGCGCCAGCGCTCATCCGCGTCCGGCGCGGAACCGGCCGAGGCCAGGCAGGCCTCGAGATCGCGCGTGGCGAGCTTGCGCAGGCTGGAGGCCGCGACCAGGGTGAGGCCCGCGTCGTCGCCCCGCGCGAGGTGGCGGACGGCGGCCACGGCGCGGCGGAACCGCAGCTCGGGGCGGTCGGGGTACATCTCCAGCGCGTCGCGCACGACGTCCAGCGCGGCGGCCGTCTCCAGGCGCGCGATCAGCGCCGCGCCGAGCAGGCCCGCGAGGTCCGGCCCGTAGGCGAGCGCGGCGGCGGCGGCCGGCGGCATCCCGCGCACCGTCTCCCACGCCCGCTGCAGCTGGCGCACCGTCTTGCCCAGCCCCGCCACCGGCAGCACCTCGTCCTCGAGGCGCGTGAGCGTCTCGGTCGCCAGGCAGTAGGCGAAGTAGGGCTCGTAGGGGTACTCCCGGGAGGCCTCGCGCAGCAGGCGGCGGTTGCGCTCGCCGCGGTTCGCGGCCCGCTCGGCCCCGCCGTCGTGGATCAGCGCCAGCTGCGAGCTCCTGATGCCGAACCCGCGGGCGGTCGCCCAGTTCTCCAGGGCGATCTCGATCGTCTCGTGGACCGGGTAGCAGTAGCGGACGTAGGGGTGGTTGCGGAACAGCCGCACCTGCGTCGCCGCATCGTCGCCGCGCTCCTGGCCGCCGGCGAGGATCGCCACGCGGTAGCCGGCGGCGTCCGGCTCCGCCAGCAGGCGCTGCAGCTCGACCGGGCGCACCGGCTGCAGGCGCTCGTCGGCGTCCAGCACCAGGATCCAGTCGCAGCGCGCCTCGGCCAGCACGGCGTTGCGCGCGGCGGCGAAGTCGTCGTCCCACGGCACGTCGACCACGCGGGCCCCGTAGCCCTCGGCGATCAGGCGCGTGTTGTCGGACGAGCCCGTGTCGCCGACGACGATCTCGTCGACGACGGCCAGGGCCGACTTGATGGTCTGGCCGATCGTCGCTTCCTCGTCCTTGGCGATCATGCACAGCGTGACGGTTTTGCGCTTCATGGGATGGGCCGCACCTGGTCCTGATGATGGTTCCGGTCGTGCCTTCGCTTCCGGCGCTCCCTCGACGGTGCTATCGGCCGGCGGCGGCCGCGGTTTAACCCGCTGTTGCCAGAAAGGCGTTTCTTCCGCATCATGCCCGGCAGCGGGCCGCCGGGCGGCCCGGAAGCACCCACGGCCCCCGGGGACCCCATGAGCCAGCGCGACGACCCCTTCGCCCGCCCCGCCGACCGGCTCGACCGCGCCGCCCTGGCCGGCCGGGACCGGATGCCGGTCACGGCCCTGCTCGACGGCATCCGCAGCGCCGGCAACGTCGGTTCGATGTTCCGCACCGCCGACGCCGCCAACCTCGGCGGCCTGTTCCTGTGCGGGATGACCGCCACCCCGCCCCGCGCCGACATCGAGAAGACGGCGCTCGGCGCCACCGAGACCGTCCCCTGGGACTACCGCCAGGACCCGGCCGCCGCCGTCGCCGACCTGCGGGCGCGCGGCGTCCAGGTCGTGGCCCTGGAGCAGGCGCCGGGGGCGGCGCCCTTCGAGGAGTTCCCCTACCGCTTCCCCGTCTGCTTCGTCGTCGGCCACGAGGTCCAGGGCGTCGGCCCCGCGACCCTGGCGGCCGTCGACGCCTGCGTGGAGATCCCGATGGCGGGCGCCAAGAAGTCGCTGAACGTCGCCGTGAGCTTCGGCGTCCTGGCCTTCCACCTGCGCCGGGCCTGGCTGGCCGCCGGGAGCCCGCGTTGAGCCCCCGCCGCCCCCCCTACCGCTCGCCCTGGCGGCACCGCGCCTACGTGCTGGCCGTGGCGGCGGCCCGCGCCCTGCTGGCCAGGGCCGGCCGCTCGGACGAGCCCCTGATCCGCCGGCTCGTGGCCGCCAACAACCGCCGCGTGGAGCGCCGCCTCGCGGCCCACGGCGCCGCGACGGTGCTGCTGATCCTGCCGCGGTGCGTCCGGCGGGGCTGCTGCAAGATCGACGACGGCGGCTCGCTGGCGACCTGCCTCGGCTGCGACCGCTGCGACCTGGGCGAACTGGCGCGGGTCGCCGACCGGTTCCAAGTCGAGGCGCTGGTCGCCTTCCGCAGCCACGTCGCCTTCGCCCTGGCCCGCGAACGCCGCCCCGACCTGATCATCGCCACCGCCTGCGACGACCGCCTGGTCAAGGCCCTGCGCAGCGTCCCGGAAATCCCCGCCCTGCTGGCGCCCCTGACCGGCATGGAGCGCATGTGCGTCAACGCCACCTTCGATCCCGCCTGGTTCGCGGCGCAGCTGCGCCTGGCGACGGCGCCGAGGGAGGCGGAGCATGACGCGCGCGCGGCGGATCGGGCGTAGGCTGCTGGGCCCCCCCTTCGACTACCTGCTGTTCCTGCGTCCCCGCCAGTGGCCCATCCTGACCGCGCAGCTCGCGGTCGGCCTGCTCGCCGACCCGACGCTCGGCGGTGCGCTCGCCGCGCGGGGGGCGCTGCCGGGGACGGCGGCGCTGGCGCGACCCGACGTCCTGCCCTGGGCGTGGCTGGCCTGGGTCCTCTGCCTCAACGGCGGGACGCTGGCCTACAACAGCGCCCACGACCGCGACGTGGACGACATCGCCTACCTGCGCGCCCCGCCGCCGCCGCCGCCCCGGCTGGCGGCGTTCGCCCTGCTGCTGATGGCCGCGGGCCTGCTCCCCGCGCTGCTGGTGTCGCCGCGCTTCGCGGCGGTGACCGCCGCCTGCACGCTGCTGTCGGTGGCCTACTCGCACCCGGCGACGCGCTGGAAGGGCGTGCCGGGCCTGGATCTCGCGGTGAACGCGGTGGGGTACGGAGGGGGGACCACGCTGGCGGGGCTGCTGGCCGGCCAGGCCGCGGCCGGGCGGCCGGACGCCTGGCCCGACGGCGCGGGCTGGCTGCTGGCGGGCGGGTTCGCCCTGCTGTTCGGCTCGTTCTACCCGATGACCCAGCTCTACCAGATCGCGCCCGACCGCGCCCGCGGCGACCGCACCCTGGCCACCGCCCTGGGCGCGACGCGGTCGCTGGACCTGGCCCTGCTGCTGGCCGTCGGCGCCGCCGCGCTGCTGCTCGCCCATCCCGTTCCCCGGGCGGTCCCGCAGCTGGTCCTGGGCCTGGCGCTGGCGGCGTGGTTCCTGGCGGCGGCGGCGTGGCGGCGGCGGGCGCGGCAGCTGACGGCCCGCCAGCACGAGGCCCGCATGTACACGGCGCTGGTGCTGTGGGCCCTGGTCGATGCGGCGGTGCTGCTCGGTCTCTACGCCGGCCGGTAGCCGCGCCCGCCCCTCAGAACTGGGCGCGCCAGCGGCGGTCGAGCACGCCGCCCGGCTGCACGCCCAGGGCCTCGAACTCCCCGAGCACGCGGTTGATCAGGCGGGCCTTGTCGGCCAGGGGCAGGAACGCGCTCTTGAAGCCGTCGAGCAGGATCTTGGTGACCTGCTCCACGCTCAGGGCGTAGTGGGCCACGGCCAGCTCCAGCTCGTGGGTCATCGTGGTGCCCGACACCAGCCGGTTGTCCGTGTTGAGCGTGACCCGCAGCCCCTCGTCCAGGAAGCGCTTGATGGGGTGGTCCGACCAGCGGGCGATCGCCCGGGTCTGCATGTTGCTCGCCAGGCACACCTCGACCGCGATGCGCCGGTCGTTGACCCACTGCATCAGGTCGGGGTCGGCGGCCAGGTTGGTGCCGTGCCCGATCCGGTTGGCGCCGCAGTAGTGGATGGCCTGGTGGATGCTCGCGGGCCCGAACGCCTCGCCCGCGTGCACGGTGACCGGCAGGTTGCGGTTGAGCACCACGTAGAAGGCCTGCAGGTGGTCCTTGGCCGGGAAGTCCTTCTCGGCGCCCGCCAGGTCGAAGGCCACCACGCCCCGCCCCTTCCAGCGCACCGCCAGCTCCGCCAGCTCCACCGACGACGCCGGCGAGATGTGCCGGATCCCGCAGATGATCTGCCCGGTGACGATGCCGTAGCGCCGGTGCGCCCGGTCCAGCCCGCGCTGCACCGCGGCGACGATCTCGTCCAGGGTGAGCCCCCGCACCGTGTGCAGCATCGGCGAGTAGCGCACTTCCATGTAGCGGATGTTCTCGCGGTGCGCGTCCTCGGCCAGCTCGAAGGCGATCCGCTCGATGTCGCCGGGCTGCTGCATCATCTGGAGCGTGATGTCGAAGACCTTGAGATAGTCCTCGAGGCTCTCGCACTGCTCGCCCACCTCGCAGACCGCGCGCACGTCGTCGTCGTCGCGGAAGGCGAAGGGCAGCCCGTAGCGGGCCGCCAGCTCGCGGACCGTGGCCGGCCGCAGGGAACCGTCGAGGTGGACGTGGAGGTCGGTCTTGGGCAGGGCGTGCAGGAGCTGTCGGGTCGTCCGGTCGGTCACTTCCGTGTTCATCTCGCTGCTCCCGTCCGCCCCCGGGGGTAATAGCACCCTGGGCCGGGGACCCCTTTGGGACCCGGCCCAGGATAGAAAGCGCCGATGCGGGCGATGGTCTCCAGGCCTGAAGGGCGACTCATTTCCCCAGGCACTGATGCCGGCCGCTCCGCAGCCACGAGTCAAGCTGCGTGGGACCGCACCGACCCTGTGCTGACAGGCTAGGCCTTCAGCGAATGATGATACCCCGTAACCAACCCGAAGGCAACCCGTAGGTTGTGCCCGGAATAATGTGTCCGGCCCGGGATGTGCCGGTCCGCGGCATGAGTCCGCATCACCCGGATTGGGCGCCCCCTTACTGCCCGAACCCCAACTGCAAATATCATAATACCTTGCAACGTCAGTGGCGTTTCAAGCGCCTGGGTTTCTACACCCGGCGATGTGCACCCCACCGTATCCAACGGTACCTGTGCCTGGCTTGCCGCGTCTCCTTCAGTCGACAGACGTTCGATACCACCTATTGGCTGAAACGACCCGAGATCCTCCCAAGCCTATTCATGAAGACCGTCGGCGCCATGGCCAACCGTCAGATCGCCCGCGATCTCCAGGCCGCCCCGGCGACCGTCGACAGCCAACTAGCTCGCCTGGGCCGCCATTGCCTGCTGTTTCATGCGCAGAGGCTCGCCGCAGCACCTCTGGCGGGCGATCTCGTCATCGATGGGTTCGAGAGTTTCGAATTCAGCCAGTACCATCCGTTCCACCACCATCTGGCCATCGAAGCGGGCACCTCGTTCGTCCGGTATTTCACCGATAGCGAATTGCGTCGCAAAGGCAGGATGACCGAGTACCAGAAATCCCGCCGACGCTCGAGTCGCGGCTCGGTACGCCTGAACCCGGCAACGTTCTCAAAGACGTGCAGGAACTGCTGGAGATCGCGCTGCGGGACAGCACCGTGGCGACCGTCCGCAGCGACGATCATCGAACTTACCCGTATGCCATGCGGGAGGTCCCGTGCCGCATCGACCACGTGATCACATCCGCGAAGAGAAGGCGGACGGCGCGGAATCCCCTGTTTGAAGCGAACCTCCTGGATCTGCTCGTGCGTCACAGCCAGGCCGGTCATCGACGTGAGACGATCAGCTGGCCGAAGCGGAGGCAAGGCTCGGCCGAGCGGCTGGCCATCCTGGTCGTCTGGCGCAACTACATCAAGCGCCGGCGGGAAAGGGCCCCCACCCGCGATGCCGGACGCCGGGCCGCTCTCGGCGAAGGACGTGCTGGCGGAGAGGCTATTCCGCTCAGGTGCCCCAGTGGGGGAGACTACGAACGGACGGTCGTGACCAGGGAATTCCGGGTCAACCGCCGCCACGAACTCAAGCGGGCACGCTGACCAGCAAGTGCACGCGACGAAACCGGCTTCTTTCGGACCGGGACACAATCTCGCTGGCACAACCTGGACATCACGGGGGAAGCAGTATCTTCCATGCGCAGCGACAGCCCCCACCGCCCCGAAAGGAGCGCAAGCATGCGTTCGCTCCCGAGCCCGTCCCGGCCCCTGGTCGGCGTGGCCCTGTCGGTGTTGCTCCTGGGCTTGGCGCCCCTCGCCTGTTTCGCCCAGGACCAGGCCGCCGCCGCGGCCGGAGCCGACAGCGTGCAGGTCCCGGCCGCCGCCAGGCTGCGGCATCCCTCGTTGCTGGCCGCCTCGGCGTCCTTCGTCCACCTGCTCCCCCTGCACATCCTCAAGGAGAAGGTCGCCGACATCAACGACCTGACGACGGCGGGGACGGGCGTCATGGGCGACCTGCGGGTGTACGTCCTGGACGGGCTGGCCGTCTCGGTCGGCGGCATGCGCGGAGGGTTCGGGTTGAGCGACAGCAAGCCGGGCGAGATGGACGCGATCAACGACCGGTTCGTCGACGGCGACCCCATCTCGCCGGACAACTACCTGCGGCTCGACGGCGGCTTCCTGAACATCACCGCCTACCTGGGCAACAAGCTGACGCCCGGGTCGCGCTTCAACCCGTACATGCGGACCAGCTTCCTCTACTTCGACTGGGCCCTGCACGAGGACGGGCGCGGCAGCGACGTCGTGACCTACCAGGACCAGGCCATCGAGGGGCAGGATTTCGGCTTCGGCGCCGGCCTCGGCACCGAGTACCGGTTGAACTCGCGGGCGAACCTCGACCTGCAGCTGCTCTGGGGCTACGTGCTGACCGGCGACGAGATCAAGTGGGAGGGCCTGCAGTCGCCCTTCAACGACAGCTACTACTGGACGAACACCCACTTCTGGAACCTCTCGCTGGGGCTGGTGATCGGGATCTGACCCGCGCCCCGCTCCCGCAACGCGAAGGCCGGCCCCTCGGGGGGCCGGCCTTTTTGCACGGTCGCCGCGGCCCGGGCTCAGGTGCCCGCAGAGTAGTCGTCGGCGTAGCGGATCTGCTCCTCGGTGAGCTTGTCCAGAGACATGCCCATGGTGCGCAGCTTGATGCCGGCGATGTACTGGTCCTGCGTCTCGGGGATGTCGTGGACGTCGGCGGCGAGGTCGCGGCCCTCGCGCGCCAGCCGGACCATGCTCAGGAACTGGTTGGCGAACGACATGTCCATGACCTCGCTGGGGTGGCCCTCGGCGGCGGCCAGGTTGACCAGGCGGCCCTGGGCCAGCAGGTAGATGCGGCGGCCGTCGCGCAGGGTGTACTCCTCGCAGTTGGCGCGGATCTCGCGCTTGCCGGTCGACAGCGCGGCGAGGTCGTCGATGTTGATCTCGCAGTCGTAGTGGCCGGTGTTGCAGACGATGGCGCCGTCGCGCATGACCTCGAAGTGCCGCTTGACGATGACGTCCTTCATGCCGGTCGCGGTGATGAAGATGTCGCCGACGGCGGCCGCCTCGTCCATGGTCATGACCCGGTGGCCGTCGAGGGTCGCCTTCAGGGCGGCGGTGGCCTTGATCTCCGTGGCGATCACGCTGGCGCCGAAGCCGGCCGCGCGCATCGCGCAGCCCTTGCCGCAGTGGCCGTAGCCGGCGACCACGAAGTTCTTGCCGGCCAGCAGCACGCTGGTCGCGCGGATGATGCCGTCGAGGCTGGACTGGCCGGTGCCGTAGACGTTGTCGAAGTCCCACTTGGTCTCGGCGTCGTTGACCGCCACGACCGGGTACTTCAGCGCGCCGTCGGCGGCCATCGCGCGCAGGCGGTGGATGCCGGTGGTGGTCTCCTCGGTGCCGCCGACGATGCCCGCGATCAGGTTCGGGTGGCGGTTGTGGACCGAGAAGATGAGGTCGGCGCCGTCGTCGAGCGTGAGGGTGGGCTTGAAGTCGAGGGTGCGGTCGATGCACCAGTAGAACTCCTCGACGTTCATCCCGTGCCAGGCGTAGATCGAGACGCCGGCGGCGGCCAGCGCGGCGGCCACGTCGTCCTGCGTGGACAGGGGGTTGCAGCCGCTCCACGAGATCTCGGCGCCGGCGGCGCTCAGCGTCTCGATCAGGACGGCCGTCTCCTTGGTCACGTGCAGGCAGCCGGCGATGCGCATGCCCTTGAGGGACTGCAGCCGGGAGTGCTCTTCGCGCAGGGCCATCAGCACCGGCATCCGGCTCTCGGCCCAGTCGATCTTGCTGCGCCCGCGCTCGGCCAGGCCGGGGTCGGCCACCTTGCTGCGGGCCGCGTCTGCGTGCTTGCTCGTCATCTTCGTCCTCCTCTTGCGGGTCAGCGCGGGTCGGAGCCCGCGTCGTCGGTCACGGATGGGGCGGCCGCGGCGGGGGGCTTCTCCCCCACGGCCAGGAACACGTCGGGCCAGACCGCGCCGCGGTCCTGCAGGCCGGGCGGCAGGGAGACCCGCGCCAGGTCGATCTGCGCCGGCCGGCGCACGAGGTAGCGGCGCGGGACCAGGCCGTGGCGCGCGAAGAGGGACTGCACCTCTTCGCGGGAGAAGCCGAGCCACTGGTGGGCCAGTTCCTCGCGCATCCACTGCAGGTTGTGGCGCGTGAAGGCCGCGATCACGACCTTGCCGCCGCCGCGCACGACGCGGGCCATCTCGCTCACGGCCCGCTCGGGGCGCGCGACGTGGTGCAGCACCATCGAGCAGTACGCGGCGTCGAACGATCCGTCGGCGAAGGGCAGGTCCTGGATGTCGGCGCGGCGGAACTCGACGCCGGCGATCCCCTCGCGGCCGCAGAGCAGGCGGGCCCGCTCGAGCATCGCCTCGCTGGTGTCCACGGCGGTGACCGTCGCGCCCGCGCCCGCGAGCAGCGGCAGCATCGCGCCGGTGCCGGTGCCGATGTCCAGGACCGCCAACCCGGGCGGCACCAGCGCCGCCACGGCGCCGGCCTGGATGTCGGGCGCCTCGAAGGCGGGGCGGATCTGGTCCCAGGCGCCGGCGATCCCCGCGAAGAACTCCCCGGTGCGGCGGTCGCGGTCGGCCAGCACCCGCCGCAGCGCCTCGTCGTCGCCGGCGGCCTCGGGCACGCGCGCCGCCGAGGCGAGCACGGCGTCCCGCAGCCCCTCGTCGTCGCCCAGGGCGGAGCGGTCGGCCAGACCGTACCAGCCCCAGGTGCCGTCCTTGCGGTGGCTCAACCAGCCGGCTTCGCGCAGGACGGCCAGGTGCTTCGACACGCCGGGCTGGCTCAAGCCCAGGATCTGCACCATGTCCTGGACCGTCAGTTCGCCCCGCCCGAGCAGCCGCAGCAGCCGCAGCCGCGTCGGATCGCCGACGGCCTGATAGAAGGCGGCCGGATGCTGGAACTGGGTCGCCACCGCTTCCCCTTGCCCGGGATAGAATCGCTAAATAACGATACAGGAATATATAAGAGGATCCAGCGATCCGCAACGAGAAAACGCCGAGGTGTCCGCACCGTTCTGCGACCCCAGCCGGTTCCGCTGGAGCCGCCAGACCGTTCGCCCTCAACCGTGGGCCGACATCCCCTGCACGTCCAGCAGCGCCTCCTGGAGGCCTTCGCTGAGGGTGGGATGCGGGTGCACGACCCGGCTCCAGGTCGCCAGCCCGCCGCCGAAGCTCAGGGCGGTGACGGCGGCGGCGATCAGGTCCGTGGCATGGGGGCCGACCATGTGCACGCCGAGGACCCGGTCGCCGGCCTCCTCGGCCACCACCTTCACGAAACCGTGCAGCTCGTTGAGGATCGAGGCTTTGCCGAGGGCGGCCATCGGGAAGCGCCCCACGCGGACCTCGTGTCCCCGGGCCCGCGCCTCCTCCTCCGTCAGGCCGACGGAGGCGACCTCGGGCGAGCAGTAGGTGCAGGAGGGGATCAGGTCGAGATCGACGGGCGTCACCGCGCGGCCGGCGGCGTGGCCGGCGGCGACCAGGGCCTGGGCGCTGGCGGTGTGGGCCAGCTGGGGCGCCAAGGTGATGTCGCCGATGGCGTAGACGCCGGGGGCCGCGGTCTGCTGGAAGGCGTCGGTCTGCACGAAGCCGCGCCGGTCGACGACGGCGCCGGCCTCGGCCAGGCCGAGGCCCTCGGTGACCGGGCGGCGGCCCACCGCCAGCAGCAGGTGCGTCGCCGAGCGCGTCACCGCGGCGCCGGTCGCGAGGTCCTTCAGTTCGACCTCCACCAGGTCCCCCGCGCGCGCGACCCGCACCGCGCGGTGGCCGCAGAACACGCCGATCTTGCGGCGGGCCAGCGCCTGCTCGATCTCGCGGGAGCAGTCCGCGTCCTCCAGGGGCAGGACCCGGGGCAGCATCTCCACCAGCGTCACCTCGGCGCCGAAGGCGGCCGCGACGTCGGCGAACTCGACGCCGACCGCGCCGGCGCCCAGCACGATCAGCGACGGCGGCACGGCCGGGATCTCGAGCAGGTGGTCGCTGGTCAGGATCCGCTCGCCGTCGGGCTGCACGCCGGGCACGGCGCTCGCCGCCGAGCCGGTGGCGACGATGATCTTCGGCGCCAGCAGGCAGGACGCGGGTTCGCCGGGCCGCTCCACGATGACGCGTCCGGGTCCGTCGAGGCGCCCGCGGCCGCGCACGACCTCGACCCCGGCCCCGTCCAGCAGCGCGGCGACGCCGAGCGCGCCCTTGCGCACGACCGCCTCCTTGCGCTTCTGGATCCGGCCCCAGTCGAAGGCGGCGGCGGGCACGTCCACGCCGAAGGTCTTGGCTCCCTTGCGGCACAGCTCCCAGGTGCGCGCCGACTGCAGCAGGGCCTTGGTGGGGATGCAGCCGCGCAGCAGGCAGGTGCCGCCGAGGCGCTCGTCCTTCTCCACCAGGACGGTGCGCAGCCCGAGCCGGGCGCCGCGCGCGGCGGCCACGTAGCCGCCCGGCCCGGCGCCGATCACGACGAGGTCGCAGGTTCGTTCGTTCATGGTCCTCTCCCGGGAAGGTCGTCCGCGGCGGGGCCCGCGGGCCGCGCCGCGACCATCATAGGAGCCGGCCGGCGGGAATGCCAGCCGCGACCCGGGAGGGCGCCGGGCGCTCTCCGTCGTTGACGGATCCGCCCGCGCGGGTTCTGATGGGAGCGGTCCGCCACGGCGGCGGACCGCTCACGTCAGGAGAGACGCCATGCTCGACTTCAGGCCCGCGGAGGGTCCAGGACGCTTCCATCCCGCCGGTCGGCCGTACCGCCTGCTCGTGCTGGCCTTCGCCAGCCTGCTGACCTTCGGCAGCTACTTCGCCTACGACATCATCGGCGCCCTGGCGCCTTCGCTGGTGCAGGACCTGGGCGCCTCGCGCAGCACCATCGGCGGCTTCTACACCGCCTACAGCGTGGCGGCGATCCTGGCGGTGTTCGGCAGCGGCTTCCTGATCGACCGGCTGGGCACGCGCCGCTCGAGCATGATCTTCTCGGTCCTGGTGCTGTGCGGCGCGCTGGTGGTGGCCTCGGCCAAGTCGATCCCGATGGTCTTCGTCGGCCGCTTCATCTTCGGGGCCGGCGCCGAGCCGCTGGTCGTGGCGCAGAGCGCCATCCTCGCCCGCTGGTTCCGCAACAAGGAGATCGCCCTGGCCTTCGGCATCTCGCTGACGGTCTCGCGCCTGGGCACGCTCTTCGCCTTCAACACCGGCGAGCTGATCGCCCAGACCTTCGGCGGCTACCGGGCCGGCCTGGTCGCGGCGGCGATCTTCTGCTGCGTCTCGCTGCTGGGCAACATCGTGTACGTGATCCTGGACCGCCGCGGCGAGCGCTACCTGCCCGACCTCCAGGAGACCGGCGCCGAGGACAAGATCAGGCTCGCGGACATCCTGAAGCTCAGCCCCAGCTTCTGGTACGTGACGCTGCTCTGCCTGACCTTCTACTCCGCGGTGTTCCCCTTCACCGCCCTGAGCACCGACTTCTTCGTCGACAAGTGGGGCGTGCAGCGGGTGGCCGAGTCGACCGGGGGGTTCCTGGCCAACGTCTTCGGCAGCTTCCTGCACATGTTCCAGACCGCGGGCGGGCTGTCCTCGATCATCATCTTCGCCTCGATGATCTGCGCGCCCTTCGCCGGCCTGCTGGTCGACCGCGTGGGGCGCGGGCCACGATGATGCTGGTGGGCTCGATCCTGATGATCCCGGCCTACCTGCTGCTCGGGCTGACCGACATCTACCCGGTGCTGCCGATGATGGTGCTGGGCGCCGCCTTCGTGCTGGTGCCGGCGGCCATGTGGCCGGCGATCCCGCTGGTGGTCAAGGCCGAGCACACGGGCACCGCCTTCGGGCTCTGCACCGCGATCCAGAACATCGGCCTGGCGCTCTTCCCCTTCCTGAACGGGAGGCTGCGCGACGCCACGCACGGCTACAGCGCCAGCATGCTGATGTTCGCGGGCCTGGGCGTCGTGGGGTTCGTCTTCGCGCTGCTGCTGAAGCGGGCCGACCAGGCCGGCGGCCGCGTCCTGGAGGGCCGGCCGCCCCGGGCACCGGGGGTTTGACGCCTCCGCGACCGCTGCCTATCATTCCCGGGCCCGCCCTGCGGGCCCGTCGCCGCGAACGGCGGCCGACGATGCACGAGAGCCTGGAGGCCCCATGAAGATCGCCGTCTGCGTGAAGCAGGTCCCCGACTCCGAAACCAGGATCACCCTGGCCGCGCCGGGCCCGGAGCTCGACCGCTCCGGCTTCACCCGCGTGCTGAACCCCTACGACGCCTTCGCGGTCGAGGAAGCGGTGCGCATCAAGGAGCGCCTGGGCGCCGATTGCGAGATCACCGCCGTGACGATCGGCTCTGATCGCGCCGTGGAGACGCTGAAGAAGGACTGCCTCGCGGTGGGCTGCGACCGCGCGATCCGGGTCAACGAGCCCGCGCTGGAGAACGCCGAGCCGCTGCAGACGGCGAAGGTGCTCGCCGCGGTGCTGCGGCGCGGCGCCTACGACCTGATCCTGACCGGCAAGCAGGCCATCGACGACGACAGCGCCCAGGTGGGGCCGATGCTCGCCGAGCTGCTCGACTGCTCGCAGGCGACCGTGGTGACGAAGCTGGAGCTGGGCGAGGGCGTCTTCACCGCCACCTGCGAGATCGAGGGCGGCGCCGCGGTCGTGCGGGGCTCGCTGCCCGCGGTGGTCACCTGCCAGAAGGGCCTGAACGAGCCGCGCCTGCCGAGCCTGCCGAACATCATGAAGGCCGGGATGAAGCCGCAGGAGACCCTGACCTGCGCCGACCTGGGCCTCGAGATCCCCGCGGCCCGCACCCGGGTCACGACGTACTCCCCGCCCCCGCCGCGCGCCGCGTGCCGGATGGTCGCCGCCGACGATCCCGCCGCCGCCGCCCGGGAACTGGCGCGCCTGCTGCGCGACGAAGCCAAGGTCATCTGACGGGAGACCCGACATGCCGAACATCGCCGTGTACATCGAGCAGAGCGGGGGAACCGCCAAGAAGGTCGCCTGGCAGATGACGGCCGAGGCGCGCCGCCTCGTCGACCGGACGGGCGGCGAGGTCTGGGCCGTCGTGCTGGGGGACGCCGCTGGCGCCGCCGAGGCCGGCCGCCACGGCGCCCACCGCGTCTTCACCGCCTCCGGCGACGCCTTCGCCCGCTACGACGCCGAGACCTGGACCCGCGCCCTGGCCGCCTTCGTCGCGGCCCGCCGCCCCGACCTGCTCCTGGTGGGCGCGACGGCGACGGGCAAGGATTTCGCGCCCCGCCTGGCGGCGCGGCTGGACGCGGCCTGCGTGAGCGACTGCGTGGGCCTGGACTTCGACGGCGGGTTCCGGCTGCGCCGCCCGATCTTCGCCGGCAAGTGCTACGCCGAGGTGGCGGTCGAGGCCCCGGTCGCGGTGGCCGGCGTGCGGCCGAACGCCTTCCCCCTCTTCGCGGGCGGCGGCGCGGACGCGCCGGCCGAGAGCTTCGACCCCGGCCTGGGCGGCTTCGCGCCCCACGCCGCGGTCGTCGAGACGCTCACGTCGGCGGAGAAGAAGATCGAGCTGACCGAGGCCGAGGTCATCGTCTCCGGCGGCCGCGGCCTCAAGGAAGCCGCCAACTACCAGCTGATCGAGACGCTGGCGGCGGCCATGGGCGCCGCGGCGGGCGCCAGCCGCGCCATCGTCGACGCCGGCTGGGTGCCCCACTCCCACCAGGTCGGGCAGACCGGCAAGACGGTCAGCCCGAAGCTCTACGTGGCGGTGGGCATCAGCGGCGCGATCCAGCACCTCGCGGGCATGAGCTCGTCGAAGTGCATCGTGGCGATCAACAAGGATCCCAACGCCCCGATCTTCAAGGCCGCCGACTACGGCATCGCGGCCGACCTCTTCGAGGTCGTGCCCGCGCTGCGCGACGCGATCGCGGCCCTCGACTGATCCCGGGCCGCCGACGGCGCGGCCGCAGGCCGCAACGGGAAGGGGCTCCGCACGGGCGGAGCCCCTCGTCGTTCGTCAGATCGACGTCGGGTCAGCCGGCGGTCGCGTTGCGCACCGGCCGCAGGCCGACGCCGACGACCCCCGCGGCGGGGACCAGGGCGCTGCGGCGGGCGCTGCGGCACTCGTGGACCGAGCTCGCGTAGCCGCCGCCGCGGACGACCCGCTGCGTCCCGGCGCCCACGAACAGGGGGTCGATCGCGTCCCCGTCGGCGTAGGGCGCCGACACGTCCTGGCACCATTCGGCCAGGTTGCCGTGCATGTCGTAGAGGCCCCAGGCGCTGGGCAGCTTCTGCTCCACGCGCATGACCACCGGCATGCAGTTCCAGCCGACCAGGTCGAGGTTCGGGTCGACGCATTCCGGGTTCAGCAGCGGCCCGTTGGTGAAGGCCGTGGTCGAGCCCGCGCGGCAGAGGTACTCCCACTCGGCCTCGGTGGGCAGGCGGTAGCCCGCGGTGGCGAGATGGCTGCCGGCGGCGAGCGTCCAGGTGGCGTGGTCGTAGGCGCGGGGCAGCCCCTGGCGCAGGTTGCGCCAGTCGCAGTAGGCGGCCGCGCCGTACCAGTTCACGCCGCCGATGGGGTAGTTCGCGACGTCCCCGGGCGGGAGCTGGAAGGAGTCGGCGTCGGCGGCGAAGACCAGCGAGGTGGCGCTGAGGGTGAGCAGCTCGGTCGAGGAACCGTCGAGGTTGTCGCGGACGAGGTAGACCACGACGTCGTCATCGACCACGGCCTCGATCCCGCAGTGGCCTTGGTGGTAGGCCCAGTTCAGCTGCGTCAGGTACGCCGAGCGCGTCACTTCGCTCCTGGCGACGAAGATGCCCCCGGTCAGCAGCACCTGGTGCTCGGTCTCGTCGTCCCGGCGGCCCCATTCGTCCTCGGGGCTGCCCATGGTGAACACCCCGTCGGGGACGAAGCGGAAACCCGCGGGCGCCGGCAGGTCCTGCCGGTAGGCGCCCGTGAAGGTCGTGGTGCCGCCGAAGACCTCGCTGGTCTGGGGGTTGGCGACGGGCAGCCAGTAGCCGCTGCGATCGCCCCAGGTCAGCGTGTAGACGCCCGAATCGAGCCCGTCCAGCGTCTGGTCGCCGGAGCCGGGGTGCCGGAAGCCGTCGGGTCCGTTCAGGACCCAGGTCGTGCCGGCGTCGTCGGGCTCGACGTCGATGGCGACCGTGCTCGGCAGGTTCTCGCGGTACTGGCCGGTGAACTCCACGCGGCCGCCGGCCTCGAGCTTCTGGGTGACCGTCGACGGCGACGGGCGGACCCAGCCGGCGACCGGCGTCCAGGTCAGCGTGTAGTTGCCCAGCGACTGCGAGGCGAACGTGCGGGCGCCCGAACCGCTTTCGTTGAAGCCGCCGGGGCCGCGCAGGGTCCAGGAGATGTCCAGGGTCGCCGGCCCGGGCGTGACGACCACGGTGCCGGAGGTCGGGGGCGCGGCGGTCGAGCCGCCGTCGTCCTCGCCGCAACCGCTGCCGAAGGCCACGGCGGCGGCGAGGGCGGCGCAGGCGAGGAACAGGTGTCGCTGCTGGAACATCGTCGACCTCGGAGGGGTGGAGTGAGCGGAAGCGGGGCCGAACGCGACGGATGGACGTCGCGCGCCCCGTCTAATGTAGGGTCCGGCCGACGCCAGCGTCAAGCGGGGAAGCGCCTCCCGCAGGGCCCCTTCAGGCCTCCAGGCGGCCGCGGGCGCCCGCGACGGCCGCATGGGCCTCGTCCACCAGCTGCTGGAGGATCTCGCGCAGGGGCTGGGTGCGGGTCACCAGGCCGACCGACTGCCCGGCCATGAGCGAGCCCCGGTCGACGTCGCCGGCCACCGCCCCCTCCCGCAGCGAGCCGACCCAGTACTTCTCGACCTCGAACTGGGCGTCCTGGCGGTTGATCTCCCCCGCCTCCACCTTGCGCAGCAGGTCGAGCTGCAGCTCGCCGAAACGCTGCATCGCCCCGTTGTTCAGGGCGCGCACGGCGACCACCGGCAGCTTCGACGAGTACTGGGGCGTGGCGATCGCCTCGCGGGAGCGGGCCTTGATGAAGGCCTGCTTGAACGCCGGGTGCGCGAGGCACTCGTCGGCGACGACGAAGCGCGTGCCGAGCTGGGCGCCGGCGGCGCCCATGAGGCAGAGGTGCCCGACCATGCGGCCGTCCGCGATGCCGCCGGCGACGAAGATCGGCAGCCGCTCCGCGTACGGGAACAGGACCTCCTGCAGCAGCACCGTGGTCGAGACGTGGCCGATGTGCCCGCCCGCCTCGCTGCCCTCCAGGATGAGGGCGTCGGCCCCGTAGCCGATCATGCGCTCGGCGATGGAGCCCGCCGAGGCGAAGCAGATCACCTTCGCGCCGCTCGCGCGGGCCTGCTCGACCTCGCTCTGGCGCGGGATCGAGCCGGCGAAGAAGATGTGGCTGAGCCGCTTCTCGCAGCAGATGTCCAGGTGGGCGCGGTAGTTGGGCGCGATGACGATGATGTTGGCGCCGAACGGCCGGTCGGTCAGGGCGCGGGTGGCGTCGATCGAGGCCGCGAAGAGCTCCGGGGGCATGTTGCCGCCGGCCAGCGAGGCGAAGCCGCCCAGGTTGCTGAACGTCGCGACGAGGTGCGGGTCGGAGATCCAGGTCATGGCGCCGCACATGATGGGCACGCGCGAACCGAAGAACTCGGCGCCGCGCCGCCAGAGGCGGTCCAGCTCGGGGGTGGTGCGCACGGGCTCGTAGACGGACATCGTCGCCTCCATCGCTCGGGAACGGCCGGCGCCGCGCGGCCGGCCGGAGCCGGCGGCGGCGCCGATATCTTACCTCACGACTCCTGTTTGGCAAGCGCCGACACGGTCACCGCGGCGGCGGCGCCCCTTCGTCGAGCTGGCGCTCGATCAATTCGGCCAGGTCCAGGGCGCGCAGGGTCTCCTCGCGCCCGGTCTCCTTGATGCCGTCGCCGATCATGGTCAGGCAGAACGGGCAGGCGGTGCAGACCTCCGCGGCCCCGGTGCCGGCCGCCTCGTCGACCCGGTTCTGGTTGATGCGCGTGCCCAGGGACTCCTCCATGAACATCCGGGCCCCGCCGGCGCCGCAGCAGAACCCGTCGCGGCGGCTGCGGGCCATCTCCACGCGCTCGAGGCCGAGGGCGTCGACGAGGTCGCGGGGCGCGTCGTAGACGCCGTTGTGCCGGCCGAGGTAGCAGGAATCGTGGTAGGTCACCCGCGCGCCGCTCCCCGCCCGCAGCCGCAGCCGCCCCTGCGCCACGAGATCCTGCAGCAGCTCGGAATGGTGCAGCACCCGCGAGGCGGACCAGTCGAACTGCGGGTACTCGTTGCGGATCATGTTGAAGCAGTGCGGGCAGGCCGTCACCACGGCGCCGACCTCGTAGCGGGTGAAGGTCTCGATGTTGCGCTGCGCCTGCGCCTGGAAGAGGTACTCGTGGCCGGCGCGGCGGGCCGGGTCGCCGCAGCAGCCCTCCTCGGTCCCCAGCACGGCGTAGTCCACGCCGGCGTGGTTCAGCAGGCGGCACACGGCGCGCAGGACGTCCTTGTTGCGTTCGTCGTAGGCGCCGGCGCAGCCCACGAAGAGCAGGTACTCGGCGCGGCCCTTGTCGCGCAGGCGCGGCACCGGCAGGTCGCCGATCCAGTCCTCGCGGGCGGCGGCCCCGACGTTCCAGGGGTTCGAGTTGTTCTCCAGGCCGCGCAGCGCCGCCTGGAACTCCGGCGGCATCGCCGACTCCATCATCATGCGGTGGCGGCGCAGGTCCACGACGTGGTCGACGTGCTCGATGGCGACCGGGCAGACCGTCTGGCAGTAGCCGCAGGTGGTGCAGCCCCAGAGCACGTCGTCGGAGATCACGACGCCGGCGAGCGCGGGCCGCGCGAGCGCGGCCGACGCGGCGGCGGCCTCCTCGGCGCGCCCCTGGTGCTTCAGCTTGCCCACCCGGCGCAGGCCGTCGGCGACGGCCAGCAGGTGGTCGCGCTGGTCGGTGATCAGCTCCCGCGGGCGCAGCGGCTTGCCGGTGGTGGCCGTCGGGCAGTGCACCGTGCAGCGGCCGCACTCGGTGCAGGTGTACATGTCCAGCAGCCGCCGCCAGGAGTAGTCCTCCAGCTTGCCGACGCCGAAGACCTCGCGCCCCTCGAAATCCAGGCGGGCGGGCGCGGCCGGCGGGCCCAGCTTCATCGTGAACACGTTGGGCAGGGCGGTCAGCACGTGGAAGTGCTTGCCGTAGGGCAGGAAGTTCAGGAACGCCAGCACCAGCACCAGGTGCGACCAGTACATCACGGCCAGCCAGGCCCGGACCTCCGGCGCCGGGAGGCCCGCGAACAGCCCCGACAGCGCGGTGCCGACGAAGGACCAGCCGGCCTCCGGGTGGTCGGGCCGCAGGGCGAACAGGGCCCCGTCGCCGAGCAGGTCGGTGGCCATCAAGGCGGCGATCCAGGCGAGGATCAGCACGCCCTCGGCGCTGAGGTGCAGGCGCCCGGGCCGCAGCACCAGCCGGCGCCAGGCCGCGAACCCGACCGCCGCCAGCACGATCACCTCGAACACGTCCTTCAGCGCCGCGTAGGCCTGGCCGAGCAGGCCGCCGAAGCCCGGCAGGTGGAAGTCCGGGTCGAAGCCGCGGCCGCACAGCGCGACCGTGCGCAGGGAGACCACCAGGAAGCCCGCGAAGATCCCCACGTGCATCCAGCCGGCCCCCCGCTCGTAGAGCAGGCGGCGCTGGCCGAAGCCGATGGCGAACAGGCGCCGCAGGCGTTCGCCGAGGCGGTCCCGGCGGTCGTCGGCCTCGGCGGCCCTCAGCAGCCAGTAGCGGTCCGCGATGGTGTTCGCGAACATGGCCAGGGCCGCCAGCAGCAGCACGGATGTCAGCACGGGGTTCATGGCTGTCCTCGCGGGTCGGGATTCGTGACGCCGCCGCGAAGATAGCAACCGCGGTGCGGACGGGAAATCGAAATCCGCCGCCGGCCCGGAGTGGACACCGGGGACGGCCACCCGTACACTTTGCGGGGCCCGGGCCTCCCCCACGGATCCCCTGCAGACGCGAAGGAGCGGCGATGGACGCCAACCGCAGCGACGATTTCGATCCCACGCCCGACGACGCGTCGGTCCGCGCGCTCCTGCTCGGGATGCGCCGGGTGGCCGTGGTGGGCATCTCCGAGAACCCGGAGCGGGCCAGCCACGGCATCGCCCGCTTCCTGATCGGCCAGGGCATCGAGGTCGCCGGCGTCAACCCCCAGCTGCGGGAAGTGCTCGGCGTCCCGGTCTACCCGGCGCTGTCCGACGTGCCGGGCCCGATCGACGTGGTCGACGTGTTCCGCCGCAGCGAGGCCGTCCCCGCCATCGTGGACGCGGCCATCGCCGCCGGCGCGCGCGCGGTCTGGCTGCAGGAGGGCGTGGCGCACGCCGAGGCGTCCCGCAAGGCGGTCGCCGCGGGGCTGGTCGTCGTCGCGGACCGCTGCCTCTACAAGGAATGGCTGCGCCTGGCCAACGGCTGAGCCCGAACGGCGGCCGCGCCCCGAAAACGCGCTGGACATCTCCAGCCGGGCATCGGAACTTGACGACCGTGTCCGGACCGGACCACCCGCGATCCGCCGAACCTGCCCGTCCCGGAGCCGACGCCGCCGCAGAGCGCGCCGCCGCGGGAAGGGCGTCGATAAGGGACCTGGAAACCGCCCTGCGCGACCTGCGGCAGGGGACGAGGGAGCAGCGATGAGCCGCATCTGCATGATCGGGACCGGATACGTGGGCCTCGTCTCGGGGGCCTGCCTGGCCGACTTCGGGCACGAGGTCTGGTGCGTCGACATCAACGCCGAGCGCATCGCCGACCTCCACCGCGGGGTCATGCCGATCTACGAACCGGGCCTCGACCGCCTGGTCGCCAAGAACGTCGCCGGGAACCGCCTCTTCTTCACCACCTCGCTGGCCGAGGCGATGGGCAAGACGGACGTCATCTTCATCGCCGTGCAGACGCCCATGTCCGACGGCGGCGAGGCCGACCTGACCTACGTGCTGAACGTCGCGCGCGAGATCGGGCAGCTCATGACGCGCCCGTGCGTCATCGTCACCAAGAGCACCGTGCCGGTGGGCACCTCCCGCAAGGTCAAGGCGGCCATCCTGGAGTCCCAGCCGCGGCCGGTGGACTTCGAGCTGGCCAGCAACCCCGAGTTCCTGCGCGAGGGGTCGAGCATCGAGGACTTCATGCGCCCCGACCGCGTGGTGGTCGGCACCGAGTCGGCCCACGGCGAGAAGGTCATGCGCGAGATCTACCGCCCGCTCTACCTGCTGGAGACCCCGATCCTCAACTGCGACATCGAATCCGCGGAGCTGATCAAGTACGCCAGCAACGCCTTCCTGGCGGTGAAGATCTCCTACATCAACGAGATCTCCGCGCTGGCCGACCGCGTGGGCGCCGACGTCTCGCTGGTGGCCAAGGCCATGGGCCTGGACAAGCGCATCGGCCCGAAGTTCCTGCACGCCGGCCTGGGCTTCGGCGGCTCGTGCCTGCCCAAGGACACCAACGCGATCGTCCACATCGCCGAGCAGGCCGGCACCGACATGAGCATCGTGCGCGCGGCCATCGGCGTGAACGACCGCCTGCCCGGCATCGCCATGGCGAAGGCCCGCGAGCTGCTGCCCGACCTGAAGGGCGCGGTCGTGGCCCTGCTGGGCCTGAGCTTCAAGCCGAACACCGACGACATCCGCGACGCGCCGAGCCGGGCGCTGGTCGCCGCCCTGCAGGACGCGGGCGCCTCGCTGCGCGTGCACGACCCGGTGGCCATGGACAACTTCCGGGTCCTCCACCCCGCGCTGCGCTACTGCGAAGGCCCGTACGACGCCGCGACCGGCGCCGACCTCGTCCTGCTGGTCACCGAGTGGAACGAGTACCGGCAGCTCGACCTGGCGCGGCTCGGCGAAGCCGTGCGCGGGCGCCGCTTCCTCGATTGCCGCAACGTCTACAACAGCGCCCTGCTGGGCGAGCACGGCTTCGCCTACCGCTGCTTCGGGCGCCCCCGCGCCTAGCCGCGCCGCGGGAGCCGCCAAGACCGGAAAGGGAAGGACCCCATGCACGAGAACGAAGGTCGGCGCGTCGACCGCTACGACCTGGTGACGCCCATGCTGCCCTGCAAGCAGGAGATCCTGGACGGGGTCGAGCGCCTGCTGACGACCGGGCAGTACATCCTGGGCCGCGAGGTGCACGCCCTGGAAGCCGAGATGGCGACGGCCTGCGGGGCCGCCGACGCGGTCGGCGTCGCCTCCGGGTCGGCCGCCCTCTACATGGCGCTGCAGATCGCGGGGGTCGGGCCCGGGGTGGAGGTCGTGACCACCCCCTACACCTTCGTGGCCACGATCGAGGCGATCATCCGCCTCGGCGGCACGCCGGTCTTCGTCGACATCGACCCGCGCACGCTCAACCTGGACCCCGACCTCGCCGCCGACGCCGTCACCGCGCGCACCCGCGTGCTGCTGCCGGTGCACATCTTCGGCATGCCCTGCGAGATGGAGCCCCTCGAGCGGACGGCGGCCCGCCACGGCCTGGACATCGTGGAAGACATGTGCCAGGCCTTCGGCTCCCTCTACCGCGGCCGCCCGTGCGGCTCCCTCGGCCGGACGGCCTGCCTCAGCTTCTACCCGACCAAGAACCTGCCCGGCATCGGCGACGGCGGCATGATCCTCTGCCGCGACGCCGCCGACGCCGCCCTGCTGCGCCGCCTGCGCGGCCACGAGACGGTCCGCGTCGGCGGCCGCCTGCACTCGGGCTGGAACAGCCGCCTCGACGAGATCCAGGCCCTGGCGATCCGCGTCCGCCTGGCCCGCTTCGCCGACGAGCAGGCCGACCGCGACCGGGCCGCCGCCGTCTACAACGAGCTCGTCCCGGAGGCCCACCGGCTGGCCACGCCCCGGCCGGGCTCCGGGCTGCGCGTCACCCATCATCAGTACTGGATCCGTGTCCCGGAACGTGCCAGACTGGAAGCCCGGCTGCGGGAAGCGGGCGTCGACTTCGGCGTCTACTACGACCCGCCGCTGCACCGCCACGAGCTGGCCGAGTACTGCCGGGTCCACGGCGACCTGGCGCACGCCGAGGCGGCGGGGCGCGAAGTGCTGGCGCTGCCGATCCACCAGGCGCTGCCCGAGCGGGACGCCCGGCGGATCGGGGAACTGGTGCGGGAACACCTCGCCGGGACGGCCTGACAGGGGCGCGGACCGCGATCACGGGAGCGTACGAGCGATGAGCAGCGGCACCTACACCCTGGGCACCCTCGACGGGCGCCTCAACCGCGCCCAGACCCTGCTGGTCATCGAGAGGCTGCGCGCGGCGCACCCCAAGGCCATCTTCGACATGGTCACCGTCTCGGACCCCCGCACCAACCGGCAGAGCGCGTCGGAGCTGTACTGCGCCCACTCGGCGGCGGAGATCGAGATGCTGCTGTCGCGCCTGCTGGCCGGGGAGTTCCAGCTGCTGGACATCGCCGCGGAGGACATCGTCCGGCCGCTGCCGGCGGGGCTGGTGGTCGCCGCGGTGCCCGAGCGCAACACGCCCTTCGACGCCCTGCTGCACAAGGGCGGCTGCATCGCGGACGACCTCGAGGACGGCACGCGCGTCGGCGTCCTGTCCCGCCGCTCGATGGCCCAGATCACCCAGCTCTGGCCGCAGCTGAAGCCGAAGCTCCTCTACGGCGGCGCCGTCGAGGCGCTGGACGCGTACCTCCAGGACGAGGCCGTCGACTGCCTGGTCCTGCCCGCGGCCATCGCCGAACGCCTGGGCGTCCAGGACATCGTGACGGAGATCTTCTTCCCGGAGATGACCCTGCCCGGGGCCGGCCAGGGCCTCATCGCCATCGTGGCCAGGGCCGGCGACGGCGAGGTGCTCGGCATGGCGGCGGCCGTGGACTCCCCCCAGTCGCGCGCGGAGATGACGGCCGAGCTCGCCTTCCGCGAGCGCATCTGCTCGGACCAGGACTGCCCCCTCGGCGTGCTGGCCCAGGCGGGCGAGGACAGCCTGATCGTCACCGGGGCCGTGGGCTCCCTGCGCGGCAGCTCGATGAACCAGTCGGTGCTGCGCGGCCCCTCGGCCGAGGCGGCGGCGCTGGGCGTGCGGCTGGCCGAGCAGCTCCTGCTCAACACGGCCTCGCTGATCGACCTGCTGGAAGCCGACTTCCCCGACGGGTTGCCGGTGGAGCTCGAGGAGGGCAAGGAGACGCCGCCCGTCCCGGACGGCATCCGCGAGGAGAACCTGCCGGAAGACCTCGACGAGGACTTCAAGGATGGCGGGGACGATCCCTACGACGACGACTACGCCGTGCCGAGGGACGACTACTAGCCGGCCGCCGCCAGCGCCGCGGCCACCGCCGCGGCGGCGAAGGGATCGCTCATCTGGGCCGTGCCGACCTGCACGGCCACCGCCCCCACCGCGAAGAACTTCAGCGCATCCTCGAGGGTCGCGACCCCGCCGACGCCCACCACGGGCAGCCCCGTCTCCTGCACGATCTCGTCGACGCGCGCCAGCGCCACCGGCAGCAGCGCGGGGCCGCTGTAGCCGCCCCGGCGGCGCGGCAGGACCGGCTCGCCCGTGCGCAGGTCCACGTCCATGCCGATCAGGGTGTTGATGGCGGTCACCCCGTCGGCGCCGCCGCGCGCCGCCGCCGCCGCGAGCCGGGCGATGCTGCCGACGTTGGGCGTGAGCTTGGCCAGCAGGGCGCGCCCCGCCAGGTGCTCGCGGGCCGCGGCGACGCAGCGCTCCACCGTCTCGGGATCGCGGCCGAAGTCGACCCCGCCCTCGGCCACGTTCGGGCAGCTCAGGTTCAGCTCGACGCCGTGCCAGTGCGCCGCGCCGGCGGCCGCGGCGGCCAGGCGGCGGGCCAGGTCCCCGAACTCCTCGGGCCGGGTGGCCGCGAGGCTGGCCACGAAGGGCACCCCGCGCGCCTCCAGGACCGGCACGATCTCGTCCGCGAACCTCGCGAGGCCGACGTTCTCCAGACCGATGGAATTCAGCGCGCCGTGCGCGGTCTCCCACAGCCGCGGCGGCGGGTTGCCGCGGCGCGCCTGCGGCGTGACCGTCTTGGTGACCACGGCGCCGAGGCCGTCGAAGGGCGAGCCGCCCCCGGCGGTGCCGAGATCGGCGCCGTCGAGGCCGTAGCCGAAGCAGCCCGACGCCGTCCAGATCCGGCCGGGGAAGGTGCGGGGGCCGAGCCGCAGCGGCCCGCGGGGATCGAAGGCGAGCCAGTCCGGCAGCTTCGTCACGCCGCGCCCTCCCCGCCGAACCTCGCCCAGTCCAGTGCGCGGGCGTCGAAGACCGGCCCGTCCTTGCAGGCCGTGGCGTAGCCGTCGTCGCCGGCGCGCGGGACCACGCAGCCCCGGCACACGCCGTAGCCGCAGCCCATGCGCTCCTCCACCGAGACCAGGCAGTCCCAGCCCCGCTCGTCGGCCAATCCCGCGGCCGCCCGCAGCAGGGGCAGCGGGCCGCAGGCCAGCACCACGTGCGCCGGCGCCCCGGCGGGCAGCAGCGAGCGCGCCAGTTCCACCACGTTCCCGGCGAAGACCGCCCGGCCCCCCGGCTCCCCGGCGGGCCGGTCCGCGCTGAGGCGCCAGCCGGGCCCCAGCAGGCCGCGGGGCAGGTCGTCGCCGTCGCGGCCGCCGGCGCAGCGCAGGTCCCGCGGGCGGCCCCAGCGCTCCGCCCAGGCGATCAGCGGCGGCAGGCCCACCCCGCCCGCGAGCAGCAGGCGCGGCCGCTCGTCCGGCGCGGGGAACGGCCGGCCCAGGGGCGTCAGGCAGGTGACCGGTGCGCCGGCGCCGGCATCGCGCAGGCGGGCGGTGCCGCGGCCGACGACCTTGTAGAGCAGGGAGAGGCGCCGGCCCGAGGCCGCCAGCAGGGAGAAGGGGCGGCCGAAAACCAGGGCCCGCTCGCCCGCGAGGTTGAGCATGCAGAACTGGCCGGGCTGGAAGGCGACGGGTTCCTCCAGTTCGAGGTCGAGCCGGCGCATGGACGACGAGACCGCGGTCTCGTCGGCGATCGTCCCGCGCAGGCGGCGGGCGGGCGGTGCGGTCGCGTCGGCGCTCGGGTTCACGTCGCGTACTCCTGGACCGGGCCCGGCTTCCCCTCAGCCGCGCGCCTGCAGTTTCCGGTCGCGCCAGTGCGACCGGCGCCCTCCCGCTTCCGGCGGCGGCGCGGGCCGCTCGCCTCCCGGGCCTGTCGCTTCCACGGCGCCGGGACCGGCATCCGGCGTCGTGCCGGCGGCCAGTTCCATCTCGCGCCGCCGCGCCTCGAGCCCGGTCAGGTAGGTGTAGAGATCGCCCTGCTCGCCCTCGCGCAGGACGAAGGCCTGGGGGGACTCCGGGTACTCGTCCTGCAGGCGCGCGAGGTGCACCGCCGCGGAATCCGGCAGGCCGAGGTGGTCGCGGTAGACCAGGGCGGCGCCGTAGAGGCCGCGCACGGCGGCGGCGCTGTCCGGCGCCGCCGCCACTTCGAGGTAGGCGTCCAGCGCGAGCCGCGGCCGCTCCAGCGCGAACAGCAGGACGTTGGCCATGGTCAGGCGCAGGGCGGGCTTCTGGTCCTCGGCGGCGGTGCCGAGCCGCTGGTCGGCGGCCAGGTAGCGGTTGAGCTCGGCGTCGAGACGGCGGCAGCGCTCCTCGTCCTGCAGCACGTTCGCGTTGCGCAGGGCGTCGCGGTACTGCCCGCGGGCCTCTTCGATCTTCCACTGCGACAGGTAGATCCCCCCGAGCATCTCGGCCAGCCGCGCCGGCACCTCGCCGGCGCGCCACTCCGCGGGCAGGGCCTCCAGCAGCGCGGCCGCCTCCTCGGGCTTGTCCCGGGCGATCAGGATCTCGGCCTGCGCCAGGGCCGTCACGCCGTCCTTGCCGTAGAGCTCGGCCTCCTCCTTCAGCTGGGAGACCAGCCCGTCGGCCTCGTCGTGGCGCCCCAGCCGCGTCAGGCACCGGGCCTGCAGCAGCCGCGCGTCGAACAGCTGGCCCTTGTCCCCGTCGACGGCGACGACGGCCTCGAGCCGGGCGCGGGCCTCCTCGAACTCGCCCAGTTCCCAGAAGCAGCGGGCCAGCTTGTTGCCGACGGCCGCGGCCTCTTCCCTCCCGGCGTGCAGGTCGAGGTAGTCGCGGAAACGGTCGCGGGCGTCGGCCCAGGCTTCCAGCGCCAGCGCGTTCTCGCCGCCGACGCGCAGCGCTTCGGCCTGGAACTCGGACTCGGGGAAGGCCTGCTCGAGCTGGGAGAGGTAGCTGCCGCTGCCGGCGGCGTCCCCCACCAGCAGGTGGCTCACCGCCTGCAGGTACAGGGCTTCCTCCAGGTGCGGCGTGGCCGGGAAGTTCGAGATCAGCAGGTTCAGCTGGGTGATCGCCATGCGGTGCGACTCGAGCCGGTGGTACGCCTTGGCCATCAGGAACAGGGCGTCGTCGGTGAGCGGGTGGCCCGGGTACTCGTCCAGGATGATCTGGCACTTCTTGACGCACCGCTGGTATTCCTGGGCCTGCTGCGGCGTGGGCGTGGCGGGGTCCTGGCCCTGCTTGAGGCGGTCCTCGCGCACGATCTCCGCGGTCGTGAAGGCCTTGCGCGCGTTGTAGAAGGTGTTGAAGCGGGCGCAGCCCGCGCCCGCGGCCAGCAGCGCCGGGGCGAGCAGGAGCGCGGCCAGGTTGCGGTTCCGGTACCTCATCGCGGACGTCCTATCCCAGGGGTCGTCACGGGCCCGCTTTCGCGGTCCCTCACTCCCCGTCGCGGTGGGTCAGCCGGCCGCGCAGGAAGGTCGCCTTCACGCGCCCGGCCAGCTTCTGCCCGCCGTACGGAGTGTTCTTGCTCTTGGACTTCAGCAGCTCGGGCTGCACGGTCCATTCCTCTTCCGGGTCGAAGAGCAGGAAGTCGGCTTCCCCGCCCTCCTCGAGTTTCCCGCAGGGCAGCCCGTAGGTCGCCGCGGCGCGGGAGGTCATCCGTTCCACGAGCTGGCCGAGGTCCAGCTTGCCCGTGCGGACCAGGTGAGTATGGCAGACCGCGAGCGCGGTCTCCAGCCCGACCACGCCGAAGGGCGCCTGGTCGAACATCAGCTCCTTCTCCATCGCCGTGTGCGGGGCGTGGTCGCTGGCGATGCAGTCCAGCACGCCGTCGACGAGCCCCTGGGTCACCGCCTCGATGTCCTCCTGCTCGCGCAGCGGCGGGCTCATCTTGAACAGCGGCGAGAAGTCGCGGCAGCACGAGTGGTCCAGGGACAGGTGGTGGGGCGTCACCTCGGCCGTGACGTTCACCCCCTGCTCCCTCGCCCGGCGGATGATCTCGACGGTGCCCCGGGTCGAGACGTGGGCGACGTGCAGGTGGCCGCCGGTGGCGCGGGCCAGCTCGACGTCGCGGAACACCATCGCGTCCTCGGCCAGCCGCGGCAGGCCCGCCAGGCCCAGCTTCGTGGACCAGTAGCCGGCGTGCATCACGCCCTTGCCGGCCAGGGTCGTGTCCTCGGCGTGGCAGGTCACGGGCACGCCCAGCATCCGCGCGTACTGCAGGGCGTACTGCATGAGCTTGCCGTGCATGACCGGCCGGCCGTCGTCCGTGAAGCCGACGGCGCCGGCCTTGACCAGGTCGCCGAACTCCGTCAGCGTCTCGCCCTCCTGCCCCTTGCTGATCGCCGCGGTCGGGAACACGCGGCAGAGGCCGGTCTCCTGGGCGCGGTCCAGGATGTAGCGCACCATCGGCGCGTCGTCCACCGGCGGGCGGGTGTTGGGCATGGTGACCACGGAGGTGAAGCCGCCGGCGGCCGCGGCGCGCGAGCCGGTGGCGATGGTCTCCTTCTCCTCCTGGCCGGGCTCGCGGAAGTGCACGTGGACGTCCACCAGCCCGGGCGCGCAGACCAGGCCGCCGCCGTCCAGGACGGGCAGGTCCTCGCGGGACGGCGCGCCGATCCCGAGCGCGGCCACGCGCCCCTTCTGGACGTGCAGGAACCCCGGCCGGTCCCCCAGCCTGCCGTCGCGGCACAGGCGCACGTTCGCCACCAGGTACTCCGCGGGGATCCGCTTCCAGTTCCACTCCATGCTCAGTCCTCCCCGCGTCCGCCGGCGCGGACGCCGCCGCCGAGCTGCCGGGGATCGCCCCCGGACAGCAGGTAGATCACGGCCATGCGCACGGCCACGCCGTTGGTCACCTGTTCGAGGATCACCTGGCGCGGCCCGTCGGCGACCTCGGAGCTGATCTCCACGTCGCGGTTCATCGGCCCGGGGTGCATCACGAAGCAGGCGGGTTTGGTGTGGCGCAGCACCTCTTCGGTGACGCCGAACATCAGGTGGTACTCCCGGTTGCCCGGGAACACCATCTGGCTGTGGCGCTCGAGCTGGATGCGCAGCACGTTCAGCACGTCGGCGTCGGCCACCGCGCGCAGCAGGTCGTGCTCGACCTTCACGCCCAGGCGGGCGATGGCGGCCGGGACCATGGTCGGCGGCCCGCAGACCGTCACCTCGGCCCCCAGCTTCGTCAGCCCGTAGATGTTCGAGCGGGCGACGCGCGACTGCGCGATGTCGCCGATGATGGTGACCTTGCGGCCCTCGAGGTTGCCGAGGCGCTGCCGCATGGTCATGATGTCGAGCAGGCCCTGGGTCGGGTGTTCGTGCGCGCCGTCGCCCGCGTTGATCACGCTGGCCTTCAGCACGCGGCCCAGGTAGGCCGCCGCGCCGGGCGAGGAGTGGCGCACGACGATCATGTCGATCTTCATCGCCTGGATGTTCTCGGCGGTGTCGCGCAGGGTCTCGCCCTTCTTGAGCGAGGAGGTCGAGGCGTCGAAGTTGACGATGTCGGCGGAGAGCCGCTTCTCGGCCAGCTCGAAGCTGATCCGCGTGCGCGTGCTGGGCTCGACGAAGAAGTTCACGACCGTCCGGCCGCGCATGATGGGCACCTTGCGGATCGGCCGGTCGAAGATCGTCCGGAAGGCTTCGGCGGCCTCGAGGATCGTCAGGATCTCCTCGCGCGACAGCTCCTCCAGCCCGATCAGGTCCTTGCTGCGCAGGCTCATCCCTCCTGCACCTCCCCGACGACCACTTCCTGGCGGTCGTCGTACTCCTTCACCTTGACCTTGATGATCTCCTTGTGGGAGGTGGGGACGTTCTTGCCGACGAAGTCCGGGCGGATGGGCAGCTCGCGGTGCCCGCGGTCGATGAGCACCGCCAGGCGGATCGCGCGCGGGCGGCCCCAGTCCATGATCACGTCGAGGGCGGCGCGCACCGTGCGGCCGGTGTACAGCACGTCGTCGACCAGGATGACGTTCTTGTCGGTGACGTCCATCGGGACGGTGGTCTCGTTGATCCGCGGCGCCGGCCCGATCGTGGAGAGGTCGTCGCGGTAGAAGGTGATGTCGATGGCGCCGAGGGGGACCTCGACCCCCTCCACCTTGCGGATCGCCTCGCCGATCAGCGCCGCCAGCGGCACCCCGCGGCGCTGCACGCCCAGCAGCACCAGGTCCGCCGTCCCCTTGTTGGCCTCGATGATCTCGTGGGCGATGCGGGTCAGCGCGCGGGCGACCTCGCTGCCGTTCATGATGGTGGTCTTCTCGACGAAGGACATCTCTTCACCCCTCCCGGGGGCGGCGCCGGACACAAAAAAAGGCAAGGGGCCTGAACGCACCCGTGCCTGCCTGGTTCCGGTTCCGCCTCCTTTTGGGCCTCGCGGGGCCGCATTAAAAGGACAGCCGTCACTGTCTCGGGGCGAATCTAGCAGAACGGCGGCGCCGGCGCAAGGCCGGTCCCCGCCGGGCCGGCGTCAGTCCCCGCGCTCCACGCGCTGCAGCGGGTCCGCTTCCCGCTTCACCTCGGCCAGGACGGCGAGCATCTGCTCCCCGGTCTCGGTGGCGAACAGGCGGCGCCGGATGGCGGCGGCCCCCGGGAAGCCCCGGAAATACCTCACCACGTGCTTGCGTACCACGTGGGAGCCGACGCGCTCCCCCTTCAGGCGGCATTCCTCGACGACGTGGCGGTCGACGGTCGCGAAGATCTCCTCGAGCGTCGGCGGCTCGAAGGAGCGCAGCCCCTCGGCGGCGTCCATCGCCTCGAAGAGCCAGGGGTCGCCGGTGGCGGCCCGGCCGACCATGACGGCGTGGCAGCGGGTCGTCCGCACCATGCGGGCGTACGCGTCGCCGTCCACGACGTCGCCGTTGCCGATCACCGGGATCTCGAGGGTGTCGACCAGGTCGGCGATGCGCTCCCAGTCGGCCTCGCCGGTGAACTTCTGGGCCCGGGTGCGGCCGTGCAGGGTGACCCAGACGCAGCCGGCTTCCTGCAGCGCGAGGCCCACCTCGCGGTAGTTGACCGAGGCCTCGTCCCAGCCGGTGCGGATCTTGGCGCTGACCGGCGCCGGGCTGGCCGCGACGACCGCGGCGGCGATCTCCGTCAGCAGGGGCACGTCGGCCAGCAGCGCGCTGCCCCCGCACTTGGCCACGACCTTCTTGGCGGGGCAGCCGAAGTTGATGTCCAGCACGTCGAGCCGGCGGCTCGCCATCAGGCGGGCGGCGCCGGCCATCGCGGCGGGCTCGTTGCCGAAGATCTGCACGCCGACCAGCCCCTGCTCCCCCTCGGTGTCCACGAGCCGCCAGGCCTGGGGGATGTCGTAGGTCAGGCCCTTGGCGGCGGTGAACTCGCAGAAGGCGATCCCCGCGCCGTGCTCGCGGCAGATGTCCCGGAACGCGCGGTCGGTCACCCCGGCCATGGGCGACAGGGCGGTGCGCACCCCGGCGAACCAGGGCGTGCGGGGGTCGATGCGGACGGGCTTGCGGTCGAACACGGGGCTCCGGTCGGCTGGCGGCTCGGGCGCGGACGAACCTCCAATATAGGCGCGCCGGCCGGGTCCGAAAGCCCGGCCGGCGCACCGGCAGAACGTCGGCCGCCCCCCCCTGCAGGGAAGGCGGCCCTGGACGGGTCAGCATCCAGCGGTACATCGACTTCACGTCGCCCCAGCCGTACAGGTCGTCGGCGTCCTCGGCGTCGTCGGCCTCGTCCACGTCGGGATCCTGCGCCCCGGCCAGCGCCTTGTTGCCGCAGCCGCAGTTGCCGCGGTTGAACTCGCGCAGCTCGTGGATCAGGCGCCGCGCCTCGGCGCGGGCGGAGTGCGACAGGCAGCTGTACCAGGGACGCGAAGCCAGGAAGGTGTCGGCGGCGGCGATCGACGCCGCGGCGGTGTCCTCGACGCCGGCGGCGACGTTCAGCTTCGCGGCGATCAGCTGGCGGGCCAGACGCACCTGCAGGGTGAGGGCGGGCATCCGCAGCACGCACAGCAGTTCCTGCTTGCTGCGCTGGTGGTTGGCGATCCGCAGCTGGTTGACGGGCCACTCGTGGCAGTGGCGCTTCCACCAGGCCGGGCGGTGGGCGCACACGACCGGGGTGTCGCCGCCGCAGTCCAGCACCTGCTCGAAGGTCTTGATCGTGTCGCCGCTGGTCACGAAGGGCAGGAAGAAGGTCCCGATCACCGTGACGTCGCCGGTGAGGTCCTGCGACCATTCCCCGGAAGCCTCCATCGGGACGGCGTCGGCGTCCATCTCGAGCCGGACCGTGCCGGTGTGCTCCTCGAGCACGGCGCCGTCGCGGGTCGCCGCGACCGCGTATTCCACGTCGACGTAGGGGTGGCTGGCACCGATCTTGACCAAGCCCTCCATCGACCAGCCCTCGCAATCCGCCGTGGCGCTGAAGGCGTCCCAGCGGGTGGCCTGGGCGGAACCGGCCAGCCCCACCACCAGGAGCGACAGCAGCAGCAAGCTCATCTTCTTGGACATCATCGACTTCCCTCCAGGGAACAGACCATCTTGTTGGTTGATTTAGTGCGTGGCGCTTCCGCCACCTCAAGATGATACATCATGCAAAAACAACATTACAACAATTTTTATGCGAATACATCAAATCTAGGCGGCGTGCCGGTTCGACCTCGGGCTCTCGGGTCGCGATTCCCGCTGGTCATCCTTGGATTTTCCACGACAATGAGGCCCCCCCCATCGGAGCGTGTCGGATGTCGACAACGGCGAGCCCCCGGATCAACCTGGCCCTGGTCAACGGCATGCGGAGCCTCGGCGGCGCCGAGCTCTGGCATCTGGACGTGGCCCAGGGTCTCAAGGAACGCGGCCACCGGGTCCTGCTGGTCGGCCAGCCGGGCTCGGAACTGCTGCGCCTGGCCGAGGAGGCCGGCCTCGAATCGGCCGGCGTGCCGATCCGCTGCGACGGGGCGCCCTGGACCCAGGCGCGCCTGCTGCGCCTGCTGCGGCGCCACGGCACGACCGCCGTGCTCTGCAACCGGCTCAAGGACCTCAAGGCTGCGGGCGTTGCGGCCCGCCTGGCCGGCATCGAGGTCGTGCTCAAGAGCCGCGAGAGCGACCACCCCCTGCGCCCGCGGCCTTATTACCGCTGGTACTACAGCCGGGTGGCCTCCGGGGTGCTGGTCAATTCGCGCGCCACGCTGCGCACCACGCTCGACAGCGCGCCGTGGCTGCTGCCGGAACGGGTCCACCTGCTCTACAAGGGCATCGACGGCGGGCGCTTCCGGAGCGGCCGGAGCCGCCGGGGCGTCCGGTGGTGGGCTTCGCGGGCAGCCTGGACGAGCGCAAGGGCGTGCCGCTGCTGATGGCGGCCTGGACCCGGGTGCTCGAGGCCTGGGCCGGCGAACCGCCGCTGCTGCGCCTCGCCGGCGAGGGCCCCCTGCGGCCGGCGCTCGCGACCTGGCGCGCCGGGCTGCGGGACCCGGGCAGCGTCGAACTGGCGGGTTGGGTCCGGGACATGCCGGCGTTCCACGGTTCGCTGGCGCTGCTGGCGGCCCCCTCGCGGTACGAAGGCTTCGGGCTCGCCGCCGCCGAGGCGGGCGCGTGCGGCCGGCCCGTGGTCGCGACGCGCGTCAGTTCGCTGCCCGAGGTGGTGCTCGACGGGCAGACGGGCCTGCTGGTGCCCCCGGACGACGCGGCGGCCCTGGCCGCCGCGATCCTGAGGCTGCTGGGCGACCCCGGCCTGCGCCGCCGCCTGGGAGCGGCGGCCGCCGCCCACATCCGGACCGACTTCGACCGGGCCGCCATGCTGTCGCGGCTCGAGGACCTGCTGCGGCCCGCGCCGCGGCTCAGGGAGGCGACGTGAGCGAACTGCGCGTGGCCGCGATCCAGACCTCGCCGGTGTTCGGCGAGACGGTCCGCAACCTCGAGGCCGCCCTGGCGCTGGTGCCGCCCGGGCTCGACCTGGCGGTCCTGCCCGAGCTGTGCACGACCGGCTACCAGTTCCGCGACCGCGGGGAACTGCGGGAGCTGGCCGAGCCGGCGGACGGCCCGACCTCGCAACGCCTGGCCGCCGCCGCCGCGGCCACCGGCACCACCCTGGTGGCCGGCTTCGCCGAACGGGACGGCGACCGGCTCTTCAACAGCAGCCTGCTGGTGCGGCCCGACGGCACGACGGCGCTCTACCGCAAAGTCCACCTGTTCTGGGACGAGAAGCTCGTCTTCGAGCCGGGCGACCTCGGCTTCCCGGTCTTCGCGGCCTGCGGCACGGCGGTGGGCATGATGATCTGCTTCGACTGGATCTTCCCGGAGGCGGCCCGCAGCCTGGCGCGGCGCGGCGCGAAGCTGCTCGCCCACCCCAGCAACCTGGTGCTGCCCCACTGCCCCGACGCCATGGTGACGCGCTGCCTGGAGAACCGCTGCTTCGCGGTGACGGCGAACCGGGTGGGTCGGGAGGAGCGGATCGCCGGGCGGCGTCTCGACTTCATCGGCCGCAGCCAGGTCTGCGGGCCGCGCGGGGCGCCGCTGGCGCGCCTGGACGGCGCCGCGACGGGCGCCGCCGCGGCCGCGATCGACCTCGCGCACGCCGACCCGCGCCTGACGCCGCGCAACGACCTGTGGGAGGACCGCCGGCCGGACCAGTACGCGGACGGCTAGGCCGTGGCCGCGACGCCGGCCCGCCAGTCCTTCGGCACCACGACGACCCCGGCCTCGGTCACCTTGAACAGGCGGTGGTCGGCCTCGCGGTCCCAGCCGATGTGCATGCCGTCGGGGATCTCGGCGCCCTTGTCGACGATGGCGCGGTGGACCGCCGCGCGCTTGCCGATGCGCGCGTTGTCCATGATCACCGAGTCGACCACGTGGCAGCCGGCGTCGAGGTAGACGTTGCGGCCCAGGATCGAGCGCTCGGCGGTGCCGCCGGAGATGATGGTGCCGCCGCCGACGATCGAGCCGATGAGCTGGCCGAGCGGGCTGGTGCCGTCGAAGTGGTTGTGGACCGTCTTGGCGGGCGGCGCCGGCGCCATCCAGGTGCGGATGGGCCACTCGCGGTCGTAGAGGCTGAAGGGCGGCACCGGACGGATCAGGTCCATCGAGGCGGCGTAGTAGGTGTCCAGGGTGCCGATGTCGCGCCAGTAGCGGGGCTGCTCGGTCTCGTGGTCGAGGAAGGGGTAGGCCAGCACGCCGCCCTCGCGGACCATGGCCGGGATGACGTTCTTGCCGAAGTCGTGGGCCGATCTCGGGTCGCCGGCGTCCTTGAGCAGCTCGCTGACCAGGCTCTCGCGGTTGAAGACGTAGACCCCCATGTTGACCAGGCACCAGTCGGGCTTGCCGGGGATCGTCTTGGGGTCCGACGGCTTCTCCTGGAACCCCACCACCCAGCCCTGCTCGTCGACCTCCAGGATGCCGAACTCGTGGGCCTCGCTGCGCGGCACCACGACCGCGGCCAGGGTCAGCCGCGCCTTGCGCCGGGTGTGCAGGACCATCAGCGTCGAGTAGTCCATGCGGTAGATGTGGTCGCCCGAGAGGATCAGCACGTAGTCGGGCTGCTCGCGGTCGATGAGGTAGATGTTCTGGTAGATGGCGTCCGCGGTGCCGCGGTACCACATCTCGCCGACGCGGTGCTGGGGCGGGATGCCGTAGAGGAACTCCCCCGCCTCGTGGTTGAAGATCTGCCAGCCCTTGAGCAGGTGCTTGTCCAGCGAGTAGGACTTGTACTGCGTCAGCACGTAGATGCGGCGCAGGCCCGAGTTCCAGATGTTGCTGAGCGTGAAGTCGATGATGCGGTAGTTGGCGCCGAACGGCACGCCGGGCTTGGAGCGCTCGTCGGTCAGCGGGCGCAGGCGCTCGCCGCGGCCGCCGGCCATGATCATCGTCAGGGTGTGGCGCGGCAGGTCGAGGATCTTCAGGGGCGCATCCGTCTTGCTGCCGACGCTCATGATCCCTCCAGGCTGCGGTAGAGTTCCTCGTAGGCGGCCGCCGGCACGTCCCAGCCGTAGTCCGCGGCCATGCCCCGCCGCGCGAGACTACTCCATCGGCCGGGCTCGCGCCAAGCCTCGATCGCGCGGCCCAGCGCGGCGCCGAACGCCTCGGGCGTCGCCTCGTCGAAGACGAAGCCGTCGCCGCCGGGCTCGGCGGCGTCGGTCACGGTGTCGGCCAGCCCGCCGGTGCGCCGCACCACCGGCGGCGTGCCGTAGCGCAGGGCGTACAGCTGGGCCAGGCCGCAGGGCTCGAAGCGCGACGGCATCGCGAACGCGTCGGCGCCGGCGTAGAAGCGGCGCGACAGGGCCTCGTCGAAGCGGGCGGCGAAGGCGACCCGGCCGGGATGCGCCGCCGCGGCCGCGTGCAGGGCCTGCTCCAGGGCCGGCTCGCCCGTGCCCAGCACGGCCAGCCGCCAGCCGTCGCCCACCAGCGACGGGACGAGCGGCAGCAGCAGGTCGAGGCCCTTCTGCCCGGCCAGCCGGCCCACCGACGCGAGCAGCGGGCCGCCCTCCTCGAGCCCGAGCTCCCGCAGCAGGGCGGTGCGGCAGACCGCCTTGCCGGCCGGCGCCCGCTGCGAGTAGTTCGCGGGCAGGCAGCGGTCGGTGGCCGGGTCCCAGGCCTCGCGGTCCATGCCGTTGAGGATGCCCGAGAAGGCCTCCCCCCGGTCGCGCAGCACGCCGGCCAGGCCGCAGCCCAGTTCCTCATCGGCGGTGACCTCGCGCGCGTAGGTCGGGCTGACGGTGTTGACCCGGTCGGACAGCAGGATGCCGGCCTTCATCAGGTTCAGCCCGCCGTGGAACTCCATCTCGCCGGGGTGCCAGGCCAGGCGCGTGGGCAGGTCCAGCCCCGGGAACTCCCAGCGCGGGTGGTGGGACTGGTGGGCGAGGTTGTGGATCGTCAGCACCGTGCGGGTTGCGGCCAGGGGCGTGCCGGCCCGCGACCAGCAGGCCAGGTCGACGGCCGCCAGGGCGGCCGCCGCGTCGTGGACGTGCACCACGTCGGGGGCCCAGTCCAGCATCACCGCGGCCTCCAGCGCTCCCTGCGCCAGCAGGGCCAGGCGCGGCAGGGTGTCCGCGAACTCGCTCACCTCGGCGTAGCCGTAGATGCCCGGGCGGCCGAACAGCTCGTCGTTCTCGAGCAGCAGCACGTCGGGGCCCGTGGCGCCGTCGGCGCGCCAGAACCGGCAGCGCCGCACCGCGCCGCCGCGGCGCACCGCGAAGGCCGGCAGCCCCGGGCAGGGCGCCAGCGCGTGCCGCTCCCGGTCGATGTCGCCGTAGAGGGGCAGCACGACCTTCACCTCGTGGCCGCGCGCGCTCAGGGCGCCGGCGAGCGCCGCCACCATGTCGCCCAGGCCGCCGGCCTTGGCCAGCGGCGCGTACTCGGCGGTGACCATCAGGATCTTCAACTCAGGCCTCCCGCGGTGCGGCGACCCCGTGCTCGAGCGCGAACGACTGCCGGAAGACCTGCGTGACGCCGGGCTCGAGGTCGAGATCCCAGACGAACAGCAGCAGGTGCCCCTGGTAGGTCAGCCGGAACCCGTCCTCGGCCTGGGTCGCGGTGCGCACGGCGTGGACCCAGACCTCGGCCTCGTTGCCCATCTCCCAGCGCAGCGCGGCGCGGTGCAGGGGGACCAGCACCGCCAGTTCGCGGCGGCGGTCCAGGCGGACCGAATCCAGCGGCGTCGCCGGGTCGTCGCCGCCCGGCGCGTAGGCGCCGCCGTCGTACAGGGCCAGGTTCCACTCCGGCGCGAACCGGCAGCGCACGCGCTCGGTGCCGGTGTTGCGCACCGTCCAGGCGACGTCGAAGGCCGCGCCGTCGCGGTGCAGGGACACCGTCTTCTCCACCTGCAGGGGGTGGACGCGGCCGGCGCGGTCGCGGTAGCACCCGTCGCGCCGGGTCTGGAAGCGCTCGTCCTCGAGGCTGCCGGTCTGGCCGAAGCGCGGCGCCGTCAGCGCCGCCGGCGCGGCCGCGAAGTCGCCCCCGTCCTGGCCGGCCATGTCCGGCAGCACGTCGGGGAAGCCGGCGTCGAGGTGCAGGAAGCGCTCGAGCAGCGAGTAGCGGGGCTGGGGGTCCACGGCCAGGGCCCGCTTGATCTCCGGCGTCACGCGGGTGACCAGGTCGTGGATGGAGACGCCCTGGTCCCCGCCGGACGCGTCGCCGCCGCCCTCGGCGGCCAGGGGCGCGCGTTCGATCTTCGTGTGGTACGCCTCGCGCCGCCGGCGCAGCGTGTTCTGGAGGTTCCAGTCCTCGCGCCGGTCCTCGAGGCCGACCAGGGCGCCGCCGCGGTCGGGCGAGAGGTAGAGTTCGAGCGCGTCGTTGCCCAGCCGCACGTCGGTGCCCGCGCGGCCGACCAGCGTCACCATCTGCGCCCGCGGCGTCGGCGCCACGGTCTGGATGATCTCGGTGCCCAGGATCAGGTGGCGGTAGATGGCGTGGCGCAGGTGCGGCAGGTAGAGGCCGCCGAAGACGCCGTGCCAGTAGGCGCAGTTGCACTGGGCCCGCCAGAGGTGGTCGCGGGCCTCGTCGACGCGCTGCTCGTCGGCCCCGGTGGCCTCGGCGGCGGCGATCTCCTCGTGCAGCAGCAGGGAGCGCCGCTGCATCAGCAGGCTCTCCTCGTACTTCTGGAAGAACTGCCGCCAGAAGCCGCCGCGGAAGAAGGGGCGCATCTCGTCCCAGCGGCCCTGGTCGCGGTAGCGGTGCACGGCGTCGGCGAAGATCTCGGCGGCGGGCATCGGCAGCGACCACTCCGACATCTCGAAGTAGCTGCCCGGCGGCAGGTAGACGCGCTCGCGCGGCGGGCGGGCCCGCAGCACCTCCGACGGGTGCGCCAGCTCCAGCCAGTCCGACTCGGCGGCCAGGGCCGAGCAGAAGCGGTCCAGCCAGCCGCGGCCGTAGACGAGGTCGTGGGTGCCGGGCCAGGCGCCGAACTTCTCGCCGTCGTCGATCATGACCAGCACGCCCTCGGGGTCGCGCTCGTGCAGCGCGCGGCAGGCGGCCACGGTCTCGGACGGGTCGCGGAACGGGATCAGGTAGCGCAGCTGCTCGCTGATGGGCAGCAGGGCGACCTCGTGGCCGAGGTCGTCGGTCAGCAGGGGCCCGTGGGTCAGCCGCTCCGGCGGCACGCCCGCCTGCACGAAGTGGTAGTCGTCGAGCAGGGCGAACTCGACGCCGGCGCGGGCCAGCGAACCGGCCAGGTGCGGCTCCCAGACGCGCTCGGCCATCCACACGCCGCGGCAGTCGGCGCCCAGGTGCTGGCGCACCCAGTCGCACATCATCCGCAGCTGCCCGACGCGGTCGCGCTCCGGGATGGCGGCGAGGATCGGCTCGTAGAAGCCGCCCCCGAGCACCTCCACGCGCCCGGCGCGCACCAGGAACGCCGCGCGCTCGAGCCACTCCGGGTGGTGCCGCTGCAGCCACTCCAGCAGCGGGCCGGTCACGTGCAGGCTGAAGCGGAACTGCTCGTGGCGCTCGACCCGCTCCAGGAACGGCAGGTAGCTGCTGCGGTAGATGTCCTCGATGACGTGGTCGAAGTTGCCGACCGGCTGGTGGTTGTGGATGCCGACGACGAGTTTCACGCCTGACCTCCTGCGCGCAGCACGGGGATGTCCAGTCCGGGGTCCGCCTCGGCGCCCGCCAGCTCCAGGGCCTGGCTCAGGTGGCGGCGGAACGTGGTGTCGAATTCGCGGGCGTAGTCGGTGGGGTTGTCGTCGCCGTACCACCAGAACCAGTCGCTGCTCTCGGCGTTGGCCATGGCCGTCATCGCGGCCGCCAGGTTCCCCGCGCAGCCGGGCCCGACGTGGGCGGGATCGGGCGCCTCCACCTCCGCCCCGCCGGCCAGGCGGACGCGGCGCAGCGCGCCGGCGGCGGCCAGGCTCCCCTGGAAGCGGTCGCGCACGCGCGCCAGGTACTCCCAGCCGCGGTTCTTCTCGGCGTGGCCCACCCAGGTCGTGAAGTCGGCCCGGATCCACGAGCCGGCGCAGACGCGCGTCAGCTCGCCGACGCGCCCCCCCGAGTCGAGATGCTCGCCGAAGGTCGTCCAGCGCAGGTCGGGCGCCTCGGCGACGGCCCGGTACATGTCCTGCAGGAAGTCGCGCCCGTTGTGCTCGTAGAACTCCCAGGGGTTCTCCCCGTCCAGGACGATCGGCACGACGCAGCCCGCTCCCCGGTCCGGCAGCTCGGCGCGGATCGCCCGCAGGTGCCCGAGCAGGTCGGCCACGGCGTCCGGCGCCCGCCACGACTGGTAGCGGAAGCCCAGCGCGTCGCTGAGGCCGGTGTCGCGGAAGAACAGCGCCGGCGCCCCGTCGCCGCCCCAGCGCCAGGCCTGGAAGTGGCGCCGCCCGTCGGCGGCCTGGCCGCCGCGCTCCAGGGAGCGCGCGAGCACGCCCTGGTCGGTCGCCGCCCAGCGGATCCCCTCGGTCTGCAGCACGCGCAGCGCCGCTTCGCTGACCGAACCCTCGGCCGGCCACATGCCGCGCGGCCGCACGCCGAGCACGCGCTCGGTCTCGTCCAGGGCCGTCTTGACGTGGTACCAGGCGTCGCCGGGGTAGCGGAAGCGGGCCGACGGCAGGGTCAGGTGCGGCAGGGCCTCGTGGGCGGCCCCGGTGTCGCACAGCAGCGGCAGGATGGGATGGTTCAGCGGCGTGCAGGAGATCTCCAGGACGCCCCGGGCGGCCGCCTCCCGGTAGGCCGGCAGCACGCCCTGCAGGAACGCGTGCTGGAGCGCGAGCAGCTCGTCCTTGTCGGCGGCCGTGTAGCCGGCGCCGCGGGCGACCAGGCGCGCCACGGCCGGGTCCTCGCGCAGCGTGCGCCCGCACCAGGCCAGGTGGAAGAGCACCTGCAGGTCCAGCAGGTCCCGGTCCGTGAAGCGCTCGGCACGGCCTGCCGGCACCTCGACCCCCGCCCCCCGCAGCTCCCACAGCTCGCGCAGGCGGGGGAACTCGGCGAAGCGGCGCGCGTGGTGGAAGGCGAAGAAGTCCCGCACGATCCGCGCGCGGTCGGCGGCGTCCAGGTCGGCGGGCGCGGCCCGGGCCAGCAGCAGGTGGTCGTCGGGCACGCCGGCGGCCGCCGCCTCGATCTGCCGCAGCAGCGAGGGCACGACGTTGAACACGGCCCGGGCGCCGGGCCGCTCGACCACGTAACGCACCATATCGTAATAACTTAACAGGGCGTGCAGGCGGACCCAGGGCATGCGCGGCCGCCCCAGGGCGGCGTCGGTGTAATCGGGCTGGTGCATGTGCCAGAGCACGGCGACGGACAGGGGCTGGGCGGTCATCTCGCTCCTCGAAAAAAAACGTGAACGGCCTGGAACCTCGGCCCCGGGCCCTGCGTAGAATACAACATCGGATCGGACAAGCAACTCAGGACCGAGAGTCAACTAGGACCGAGCCAGTTTCCAGAACCGACCCCGAGAGTCATTCCCCAGAGGCGAGAGCAGAGCGAGTCAAGCGTGCAGCGGCGGGAGCGGGGCGACCCGCTCCCGTCGTTTTACGCCCCCGCGTGCGGAATCCTCCTTGGGCGGCGCACCGGGATCGGCTAAGATCTCCCCCGGCACGAACCCGGAGGAACGACGGCATGGCGCGCGTGGAACTGCGAGGAGTCGGCAAGACCTACCCCGGCGGCGTGATGGCCGCCGAGGACGTGAACCTCGACGTCGCCGACGGCGAGTTCGTCGTGCTGGTCGGCCCGTCGGGCTGCGGCAAGTCCACGACCCTGCGCATGGTCGCCGGCCTGGAATCGATCACCACCGGCACGGTCAGCATCGGCGGGCGCATCGTCAACGACGTGGAGCCCAAGGACCGCAACATCGCCATGGTGTTCCAGAGCTACGCCCTCTACCCCCACATGACGGTGCGCGACAACCTGGCCTTCGGCCTGAAGCTGCGCGGCGCGTCCCGCGAGGAGACCGCGTCGAAGGTCGCCGCGGCGGCCGGCGTGCTGGGCATCGACGACCTGCTGGACCGCAAGCCGCGGGCCCTGTCCGGCGGCCAGCGCCAGCGCGTGGCGCTCGGAAGGGCCCTGGTGCGCGACCCGGACGTCTTCCTCTTCGACGAGCCGCTGAGCAACCTCGACGCCAAGATGCGCGTGCAGATGCGCACCGAGATCTCCCGCCTGCACCACAGCCTGCGCGCCACGATGCTCTACGTCACGCACGACCAGGTCGAGGCGATGACCATGGGCCAGCGCATCGTGGTCATGCACCAGGGCCGCGTGCAGCAGGTCGACACGCCCCTGAACCTCTACGAGCGACCCGTCAACCGCTTCGTGGCGGGCTTCATCGGCTCGCCGGCGATGAACTTCCTCGACGGGCGGCTGGTGCGCGACGGGGGGCTGCATCTGGCGCTCAAGGACGGCGCCGCGCTGCCCCTGCCCGCAGGCTGGGAACCGCCGGCCGCGGCATTGGGCCGCGACGTCGTGCTGGGGGTGCGGCCCGAGCACCTGGACCTCGTCACGGGCGACGGCCTCGCCGTCCCGGTGCAGGTCATCGAACCGCTGGGCAACGAGACGCTGCTGTACACCGAGATCGGCGGCGCGGCGGTGACCGTCCGCGGGCCGGGACGGGTGGATGCCGTCGTGGGCGGAAACGTGAAACTGCTGCCGCGGGCGGGGCACCTGCACCTGTTCGAGGCGGGCAGCGGGGTGACGCTGGGCGCCTGATCCCGGCCACCCCATCAGGGACGCGCCGTGACGCGGACCTCCACCGACGGCCGCAACCGCGCGGCTCCGGTCCCCTCCAGATCCCAGTCCACGACTTCCCCGCCGTCCTCGCCGCGAGTCACCGTGACGCTCAGGACCGCGTCCCCGACGTCCACCCGTCCCGACAGCCGCGGCCAGTCCTCCGGCAGCGACGGCGCGATCACCACGCGCGGCGGATCGGCCGCGAGGTCGGCCCGCACGCCCAGGTAGTCCTCCCCCACGTTGCGCAGCAGCTCGCTCAGCGACCAGGCCTGGCTGGTGGCGCCGCCGAACTCGTCGTTCGTTGCCGCGCGGTCGCCGTCGCGGATCTCCTGCAGCGTGCCGACGGCGCCCTCGTCCAGGATCTCGTCCAGCAGCATGCGCGTCTGTGCGAAGCCGTCGCGCGGCTCCGGCAGCGCCGACACGTACGGCCCCGACAGCCAGAGCCAGACGTCGCCGTTGTGGTAGGCCTCGTCGTAGTAGTAGCGGTCGAGCCAGAGGTGGCGCGGGTGGTAGTTCGGGTCGGCCGCGTCGAGGGAGCGCACGCCCCAGGGCGTGACCGTGTGCTCGCGGTTCTCCGCGACGATGAGCCGGCGCTGGTCCGCGTTGAACAGCTGCGGGGAGACCAGCAGGGCGAGCAGCCCGTTGGGGCGGTGCTGGGTGTCGGGCGCGCCGTCGCGGTTCAAGTGGTCGGCGATCCGCTCCCCGACGACGAAGCGCTGCTGGAAGGCGTTCTCCAGGCGCCGGGCGGCGACCGTGTAGCGGCGGGCCAGGTCGTCGCCCTTCAGGCCGGCGGCCTCGCCGCCGCAGCTGGCGGCCAGCTTCGCCGCCGTCAGCAGGCCGCGGTGGAAGAGCGCCTGGGCCTCGACGGCCCGGTCGCCGCGCGGCGAGTAGGGGTGCTGCTCGCCGCCGCCGTCCATCCAGGTCTCGCCGTCGCCGTGGGTCAGGAAGCCCTCCGCGTCGACGGCGTGGGCCAGCGCCCCCTCGCAGGCGCGCAGCACCACGGGGGTCATCTCGCGGGCGAAGGCGTCGTCGCCGGAGCGCCGCCAGTACTCGTCCAGGGCGCGCACGAACCACCAGGTGCCGTCGATGCTGGCGTACTGCACCTGGTCCACGGTGACGAAGTTGGGCACGCGGCCGAAGCGCGGGCTCGCCGGGTTGCGGTCCTGGTAGGCGGCGAAGGAGCGCAGGATCTCGCGCGCCGTGGCGAAGTCCAGGCCCGCGGCCAGCGCCCCGGGCAGCACGATGAAGGTGTCGCGGCCCCAGTAGGTGGTGAACCAGTAGAAGCCGGCGTAGACGCCGACGCCGCGCTGCTCCATCACCAGGTTGTCCAGCGAGACGCGGGCCCAGGCCAGGGCGCGGTCGTCGCGCGCGACGCCCGTGGACAGGCGCGCCGGGTCGGCGAGGTCGGCCAGGCGGGCCGCCCGCGCGGCCGCCAGTGCGGGCGCTTCGTCCAGCAGGCGCTGGGCGCGCGCGGCGGCGGCGGCGGCCGTCGCGTCGGCGGCGATCACGGCCTGCACGCGGCCCGACGGCACCTGCGGCGGGATGCGCCCGCGGATCTCGCCGGCCTCCCAGGGCGTGGCCGACTCCATGGCCTTGCGGGCCGCATCCACGGGGTAGCGCCGCGGCAGGTAGCGCCCGGTCGGCGTGAAGTCGGCGGCGCCCTTGACCGCGACGGCCAGCCAGGGCGGGTTGCGCTCGCCGGCGGCGGCTTCGACGCGGTCGGCGCGCGCGACGCCCAGCACGCCGCCCTCCCAGACGGTCAGGTACTCGGGACGCGCGACCTTCCACAGGAAGCGCATGTCGACCCGCGGCACGAAGGCGAAGCCGCCCGGCGGCACGCCGTCGTAGACGACCTGGAAGCCGTCGCTGCGGTCCAGCAGGGTGACGGTCTCCACGACGACGGCGCCGTCGAGGCGGTAGAAGCGCTGCAGCCGGTCCGGCAGCACGGAAGCCGAGTCGGCCGTGGCGGCGGACAGCTCGCGGCCGTCTTCGAGGCGCAGCGACCAGCCGTCGAGCAGCTCGTGCATGGCGACGTAGAAGCCGTGGTAGCTGCGCGTGTCCTCCCCGACCGCGCAGCCCGCGAGGTGGGCGGCGCCCTTGTCGGTGAAGATGACCTCGCGCGGGTGGGCGGGCGTGACCGGGATCGCCAGGTCGTCGAGGATATCGGCGGCGGCGGGCGCGGCCGTCGCCAGCGACCACAGGCAGATCAGGCTGGACAGTCGCATCGGATCTCCTTCCCGTGAGGGCTCCACGATACCCCGCGAGGGCGTCGGTTCCAACCTCGGGAAGCATTTCCGGCCGGGCTGGACTTTCAAGACTACTATGGTATGGTATGCGCAACGAAGGGAAGCGAGCCATGCCCTCGTATATGAAAATGCGACATCAGGCCTTCACCCTGGCAGCCCTGCTCTGCCTGGCCGCCACGGCCCGGGGCGCCGAGCGCACTGATTTCGACTTCGTCCTGGCCGGCGACATGAGCCGCTACATCGTGGTCAACGGCATCCACGGCTGGGACCAGGCCTGCGCGGCGATGGCCGCGGCGGGCCCGGGCGCCTTCCTGGTCTCGCCCGGGGACCTGAACCAGGACGGCACCAATCCCGCGAGCATCGTCTACGACACGGTCGAAGCCGAGATCGGCCCCGGCTTCCCCTTCTTCCCCGGCGTCGGCAACCACGAACTGGACCCGATCAACCTGCCGACGCTGCAGTGGATCCGCGGCTTCGACAAGGGCGGGCCGGGCTTCGCGGTCAATCCGGGACCGTCCGGCAGCGAGGAAACCACCTTCTCCTGGGACTACGGCCACGCCCATTTCGTGATGCTCAACGAGTGCTTCGACGGCGCCAGCGACGCTGGCGCCATCAACGGCAACTGGAACCCTGCGCTGGACGCCTGGCTCGAGAACGACCTCGCGGCCACCGCGCAACCGCTGATCTTCGTGTTCGGCCATTTCCCGGCCTGGCCCCAGCCGGATCGCGACAGCGGCCTCTTGAATCACGCCAACGATACCGCGTTCAACGCCTATGGCGGCGGCATCTACCGCGACGCGCTCTGGGACATCCTGACCAGGCACGAGGTGACGGCCTACGGGTGCGGGCACACCCACACCACGAGCGTCGAGGACCTGCAGGGAGTCTGGCAACTGGACCAGGGCCACGCCCGCGGTCCCGTCAACCAGGACTTCAACGGCCTGAGCACCTTCCTGATCGTCCACGTCCGGGCCAGCGGCGCCGTGATCGTGGACACCTGGCGCCAGCCCCACACCGAGGGCGTCGGCAACGAGGCGCCCTACGCCCTGGCCCACGTCGACACCATCCGTGCGGCGGACCCCGCGACGGCCGCGCCGCCCGCGCCGCCCCTGACCGCCGGTCTGCGCGTCTCCCCCAACCCCTTCAACCCGTCCCTGCAGGTGGCGTGCAGCCTCGCGGAGCCCCGCGAGCTGCGCGTCGGCGTCTTCGACCTGCGCGGCCGGCTGGTGGCGGGATTGTGGCAGGGCGTCATGCCCGCCGGCACGCGCGTCCTGCGCTGGGACGGCCGCGGCCCGGACGGGCGCGCCGCTCCTTCGGGCACGTACGTCGTGCGCATGGACGACGGCCGCGACGCGACGAGTCGTTCCGTCACGCTGGCCCGCTGAACCCGCGGCGCCGACGCACGAGGGCCCCGATCCGCGGACCGGGGCCCTCTGCCGTTCAATCTGCCCGTGCGGCTACTTCACGAGCATCATCTTGCGCACGCCCACCTCGCCGTTGATCTCGAGGCGGTAGAAGTAGACGCCGGCCGGCGACAGCTGGCCGGTCGCGTCGCGGCCGTCCCAGGTCATCGCGTGGGCGCCCTCCTCCAGACGGCCCTCGTGCAGGGAGCGCACGAGCCCGCCCTTGAGGTCGTAGACGCGCAGCGAGGCCGGCCCGGCCCGGTGGACCGTGAAGGCGATCTCGGTCTGCGGGTTGAAGGGGTTCGGCCGGTTCTGCTCGAGCGCCAGCCGCGACGGCGTCAGGTCGGGAGCCGCCGTGGTCTCGCACTGGTGCAGGATGTCGAGCGGCAGGACCTGCGGGGTGCCGAGGCTATAGTTGTCGGCGTCGACGGTGAACGAGCGGTTGGCCTGGCCCGTGCACTCGTAGACGTCGTTCACCATGTACTTGTACTCGGTGAAGATCTGGCTCGAATCGGCGAACACGACCGACTTCGAGTAGATCCCGTCGCCGGCCGCCGCGTCCGGCGCGATCCCGTTGTCGAGCATGACGTTCAGCGACGGCACGTCCCAGCTGAAGCTCGGAGGCGCGACGTTGCTCGTGGTGCCGTTGACCGAGACGACGTCGCCGGGCCCGACCGGCGTCTGGCCGACGTTCGCGTCCACGCGGAACACGACCGTGACCGGCCGCCAGGTGGTGGTGCAGCGGTCGTAGTGGACCACGGGCATGGCCAGCGGCCCGAGGGCGCCGCCGACGGTGTCGAAGAGCTCGTCGTTCAGGAAGACGCCGCGGTCGCCCTGCGCGAAGCACTCGTAGACGTCGTTGAGCAGGAACTTGTAGGTCACGTTCTTGCGGGAACCGGCCGGGAAGGTGACGGCGGTCGAGTAGATGCCGTCGCCGGCCGCGGCGTCCGGGGCGACGCCGTCGTCGGCCAGCAGGTTGATCGAGGGGACGGTGTAGTCCAGCGGCAGGTCGGAGCCGTTGACCGCCACGACGTCGCCGGGGACGAAGCCGTAGGCGTTCAGGTCCACGTACAGCAGCACGTCGATGGCGTGGGCGGTGAACTGGGTCGGGTCCTGGTCGTTCCACCACACGTCCAGCACGTCCTGGGCGCCGGTGGCGAGGTCCATGACGTGGTTGCGGTTGCCGGCGATGGGCTCGTAGGTCACGCAGTCGTAGACCCACTTCCACTCCAGGTTGGCCGTGGCGGTGCCGGCGCCGCAGTCGCCGGGCAGGCAGAAGTCGGCGGCGAACTCGTAGACGCCGCCGCCCTGGTCGATGCCGTTGGTGCCGTCGCACAGCGACCAGGTCAGGGGCAGCGTGCCGCCCTCGACGGTGAAGTCGCCGTAGGGGGGCGTCTGGGTCGTCAGGAACTGGCTCATGCGGCCGCGGAACACGACGTTCTTGAGCGCGAAGCAGGTGGTGCTGCCGGCGACGATCGGGTTGCCCGCGAGGTCCTGCACGTTGCTCACCGTCACGGTGTACATCGTGGCGCTGGCGCCGATGTCGGCGGCCAGGGTCAGGTGCACGACGTTCAGGTTGAGGGCGTCGCGCGCGGCGGCGCTGACCGTCGCCCCGGTGACCAGGTAGTTGCCGGGCGTCTGCGCGGTGGCGGCGCCGACCGGCTCGCTGAAGGTGACGTCGACGATGCCGGCGGTCAGGTGCTGCGCGCCGGTCAGGGTCGGCGCGTCGTTGTCGGCGGCGTTCATGACGGTGAACGCCAGGTAGTCGAACATCGGGATGTCGATGGGCGTGTCCCAGGTCGTCGAGCCCGGGGTGGACAGCTGGCTGGCGTCGTTGGCGGCGGCGTCCAGGGGGCCCTTGGTCGGGCTGTCCTGGGTGACCCAGGCCTCGACGTTGATGTTCGCCCCCGGCGCGACGCCCAGCGAGGCGAGCAGCACGCCGATCTCGGCGAAGCCGTTGCCGGCGATCCAGCCGAGCGCCCCGGTGCCGGGAGCCGACAGGTTCGCCCAGGCGGTGCCGTTCCAGTACAGGCCGCCCTGCCAGTTGTTGTCGAGGTTCACGTAGAACATGAAGTCGGGCTTGTTGGCGGCGAGGCTCCACTCCAGCTGGCGGCCCCAGGGATCGAGGGTGCCGCCGGCGGCGGTGCCCACGTCGATGGCGATGCCCAGCTGGACCGAGCCGAAGTTGCCGTTCTCGTGCTCGAAGCCGACGTAGAGCTTCACGGCGTCGTTGGTCACGTAGAAGTCGCCGATGTCGACCTGGGAGAACTGGGTGTCGCCGCCGTCGGCGTCCAGCAGGTTGGCCGGATTGAAGTCGTTGACGCCGTCGACGGCGATGGTCTGCGGCACCTGGGCCGCGAGCGCCGCCGGCAGGGCCAGGGCGATCACGGCCAGCAGCGCGGCGCGGACCGGGGTTCGGGTGGTGCGCATGGACATCCTCCTCATTTCACCAGGGTGAGCGACCGGGTGGCGACCCGGCCGCCGTGAACGAGCTTGCAGACGTAGGTGCCGGCGGGCAGGGGGCGGTCGTCGTCGCCGACGCCGCGCCAGGCCACCGCGTGGGGGCCGGGGGCCAGCGGTCCGTCGACCAGCACGGCCACGCGTTCCCCCTTCAGGTTGAAGACGGCCAGGCTGACGGGCGCCGCCTCGTCGCCGGGCAACTCGAAACGGATCACGGTCCGGGGATTGAAGGGATTGGGATACGGCGGCGACAGCAGCAGGGCCGCCGTCGCCGGCGGGGCCGCGGTCGCCGACCAGGCGTCGGGCCGTCCGTCGCCGTCGCCGTCGACGGTGAAGGTCCAGACGGTGTCGATCGTCGGCAGGGCCGCCGCCGCGTTGCTGGGCGCCGAGTCTCCCCCGAGCACGCCGCCGGGCTCGGGGTCCCAGCACAGCGACGCCACCACCGAGAGCGTGGCGCCGGCGGGCACCTGTCCGGCGCCCAGCCCGAACAGGGTGTCCCAGGGGATGGCGAGCTCGCTGCCGCCGAGGTCGCCGTGCAGGTGCTGGGAATCGAAGGCCGACTCGATCTCGCCGGTGAGGTCGGCGGTCGTCGTCGGCGAGAGGATCCGCCAGAAGGAGTCGCCGTCCCAGACGGACTGGTGCTGGTAGCAGCCGTACTGGAAGTCGGCGCGGAAGCCGGGCGCCGTGAAGACCGCGCCGCGCTCCCAGACGTCGATCGCCGCGAGGTTCGTCTGGCCCGCCGGTCCGCCGGGGTCGGTGTCCAGGTACAGGAGCCAGGAGTTGCCGCTGACCCGGCCGTCGACGGCCAGGTAGAGGTAGGCGTCGTCCCAGGCGGCGTGCAGGCCGTCGATCTCGTTGCTGGCGGTCCACGACGAGTCGTTCGGGTCGGCGAGCGCCGGGTACGCGTCCCACTCGCCCGCCTCGAGGCGCCCGTCGATCGCCACCAGCGTCGGGGCGCGCACCGCGACCGCGACCTCGTCGGCGGCGGTCACCGGCGCGTTGCCGGCGCCGCCGGGGTCGCGCACGGCGTCGGCGTCCAGCAGCAGCCGCAGGTCGGCGGGATCCAGGGCCGCCAGCGCCGCGCCGTCGGCGGCGTCCAGCTGCAGGGTGAGCGCGTAGCCGGCGAGGGTCTCGACCACGTCGGTCGCGGCGCCCAGCACGAGTTCGGCCTCGCCGTCGGCGTCCGCGTCGATGCCGAAGCCCGTCGGGTCCAGCGTGGCCGGAGCGGCCGCCTGGTCGAACGCGACCACCAGCCGGCGCGAGGTCGGGTAGTAGTCCGCGGCCACGGGCAGGGGGCCCAGGTCGTCGGTCAGGTCCGCCGCCAGCGCGCGCAGTTCGGCGATTTCGCCGCCGGCGCCCGGCGCGCTCGTCACGCCGGCGAACAGCCGCACCGCGAAGGCGCCCGCGCCCTTGATCTCGTCGCCCTTCATGAGCGTGCCCGCGAACTCGCCCTGGTGCGCGGCGCCGGCGGTGCCCAGCACCCAGGCCGCGGTCACCCCGGTCCAGGGGTTGCGCTGGCCCATGTAGGCGGCGTCGGCGACCCAGACGCGGTCCATCTGCGCGTTCCAGATCAGGTCGACCAGCGAGGGCGAAAATCCGCTGCGGATCCAGTGGGTGCCCGCGCCCACGCGGTAGACGGCCTCCAGGAAGCTGTCGCCCTCGGTCAGGGAGATCTCCTTGGACACCTCGCCGCGCACCGCGCGCAGGGTCACGGTCGGCCCGGCGCCCTGGACGATCTGCAGGTCGTAGGTCTCGTGCTGGTGGTCGGGTCCCACGTCGCTGAAGGCGCCGACGTGGTTGGAGTCGTTGTAGTCGGCCTCGCCGTTCCACGACGCGTTGTCGCAGCCGATGGCCGTGTCCCCGAGGCCCGGCCCCTTGACGAACAGGTTGACCAGGCGGCCGCCGGCGGCCTCGAAGACGGCGAACAGGCGGTCGTTGTACAGGACGAACTCGTCGTACCCGTCGTGGTCGATGTCGGTCGCGTAGGCGGCCGTCGTCTGGACGTACAGGCCCGCGGCCCAGCGCGAGGCCTCGGCGTAGAGCAGCGCCTGCTTCACGTGCGCGGAGTAGTTGTGCTCCCAGCCGGGGATCGGCCCCACGAGGCCCTCGTGCCAGGCCGTCTCGTAGAGGTTGGTCATCATCACGTACCAGCCGGCCTGCGAGACGTGGTTGTCCGGGGCGGCCATCAGCGCCTCGTAGGCGTCGTTCCAGAGGGCGCCGTAGTTCTTGCAGCTGCCGCCCGCGCCGGCGCAGTTGCCGCCGCCGTCGCCGCCGGCGACCCAGGGCACCCAGCCGGCCCAGTGCCCGTACCAGCCGTTGTCGCCGCCGCCGTAGCCGCCGGCGCCGCCGATCTCGTTGTAGGTGCCGGGCACGGGCGAGAAGCTGTCGCCGTTGAAGTTGGGGTTGCTGAGGGCGTCGGCCAGCTTCCAGGTGGCGAGCCAGGCGCTCTCCTGGCTGCACTTGCCGACGAACCAGTCGTAGGTCTCCTTGGCGTTCGGCGTGGCCGAGGCCCAGCCGCCCATCTCGGCGATCGCCTCCCAGTCCTCGCCCGCGACCGCGATGCGGTACTCCCCGACGCCCGACGCCGCCAGGCCCGCCAGGATGTCCAACGAGCCCTGGCCGTTGCCGCCGACGATGTTGCCGGTGAAGGTGCGGTCGCGCGGGATCAGCCGCAGGCCGTTGGCCGCCAGGAAATGGATCTGGTGGTTGTCGTGGCCCTGCAGGTGGACGTCGTCGTCCAGGATGACGCCCCAGACGCCGTGCGGCTGGAAGTCGTCGCCGATCCAGTCGTTGACGCCGCTGGACGGGTAGCCCGAGGTGTTCAGCCAGACGCGCTCGGGGACCCAGGCGACGCGCGGCTCGTAGCCGTAGCGCGCGGCGACCATGTCGGACTCGATGGAGACCGCCCAGTCGTTCATCTCGTCGCGCACGAAGGGCATGATGTGCTGCGCGTAGGCGGAGGTGAGCATGCCGGCCCAGCCCGCGGCCGCGCCGTCGGCCAGCCAGGCGTTGAAGTCCTGCGGGTCGCCGTTGTGGTGCGCCCACTCGGCGGCGGTCTGCAGCGTCCCCGAGAGGTGGAAGTTGCCCGGGACGCCGGTCCCCTGGTGCACCTGGAGCGCCTCGTCGAAGCCGCTGCCCTCGAGGTCGCCGCTGCGGCCGTGGAAGACGTCGCTGTAGCCGAGGCCCTGGTTGCCGTGCAGCACCAGGGCGCAGTTGGCGGCGTAGAGCTTGTCGGGAGGATCGCTGACGACGATGGACTCGCCCCCGAGGGTCGTGACCGTGATCGTCAGCGGACCGTCCGGCAGGTCCGTCGGCAGGTCCAGCCAGATCGCGTCGGGTTCGCCGGCCCGCTTGCCGGCCCCGGCTGCGGCGTAGAGTCCGCCGGAAGGCGTGAGACGGCCGTCGAAGAGGGTCTTCGCGCCGGCGTCGCCGGACTCGCAGGTCACCTGCAGCGGCACGTCGGCCGGGCCCGCGTTCAGCGCGCTGCCCGGGAACAGGCCGGCCGGTCGCTGCGCGAGGCTCAGGAAGCTGATGCGCAGCCGGTCGGCGCCGCCGCCGCGGTGGCGCGTCACCGCCAGCACGTCGGCGCAGGGGGGCAGGCCCGGCAGGCGGCCCACGCCGTCGACGCCCAGGACGGTCACCGTCTCCCCGACGGGGAGGGCGGCGGTCGCCTGCTCGGCGCGGCCCTGCGGGGCGAGCGCGGTCCCGAGCATGGTCCCGAGCACGAGGATCCAGACCGCGGCCGGTCCGCGGAACGATCGGTGCATGGCATCCCCCCGGGCGACAGGTCGGCCTGCGTCCGCCACGAAACACACGAAAACGGGCGCGACGGGACGGCCTCCGGGCGTCCGGCGCGCAGGATCTCACAGAAGATTGTATCAAAACATGTTGGGTAATTGCAAGTGGCATCGGGCGGTGGGCCCGGATCAGCCCTTCACGCCGCCCAGGGTCAGTCCGGAGATCAAATAGCGGCTCAGCAGCAGGAACAGCACCACCACCGGGATGCAGACCAGGACCGAGCCGGCGGCGTAGTTGGCCCACTCGGTCTGGTAGGTGCTGGCCAGCGATTCGAGGCCCAGCGGCAGGGTGTGCAGCTCGGCGCTCGGCAGCATGACCCGCGCCACGATGAACTCGCTCCAGCCGGTCATGAAGGAGAACAGCCCGGTGATGACCAGGGCCGGCGCGCTCAGCGGCAGGGTCACGCGGCGGAAGGCCTGGAAGCGGCTGGCGCCGTCGATCAGCGCCGCCTCCTCGAGGTCGACGGGGATCGTGTCGTAGTAGCCCTTCATCGTCCACACGCAGAAGGGCAGCGCCGTGGCCACGTAGGCGATGACCACCCCGAGCAGGGTGTCCACCAGCTGGACCTTGCGCATGATCATGTAGAGGGGCAGCAGCAGCATCGTCGCGGGGAACATCTGCGTCACGAGGATCCCCTGCAGGGCGGCGCCGCGCCCGCGGAAGCGCGAACGGGAGAAGGCGTAGCCGGCGAGGCTGGCCAAGGAGACGCCGATCAGCGCCGTGCTCGCCGACACCAGCAGGCTGTTGCGCAGCCAGGTCGGGAACGGCTTGTCGAACAGGATGGCCCGGTAGGCGTCCAGCGTGGCGTCCCGCGGGATCAGGCGCAGGTCGGTGGTGTAGAGCTGGTCGCCGGGCCGCAGCGAGACGTTGACGACCTGCAGGATCGGGTAGACCGAGAACAGCACGAACAGCCAGACCAGCGCGTGCACCCACACGTGGCTCCAGAGCCGGGCCGCCGGGCGCGCGCGCATCAGAACGCCTCCCGGTCGGCGGTGCGCTGGTAGATCTTCACGATCCCGAACAGGGTCAGGAAGATGAAGACCGAGAAGGCCGCCGCGTAGCCGTAGCGGTAGTAGGTGAAGGCGGCCTTGTAGACGTAGGTCACCAGGATGTGGCTCTTGTCGCCGGGCTCGCCCTGCTTGGTCACCAGCCAGATCACGTTGAGGTTGTTGAAGGTCCAGATCGTGCCCAGCACGATCGCCGGCGTCAGCACCGGCCTGAGCATCGGCAGCGTGATCGCGGTGAAGCGGCGCCACGCGCCGGCCCCGTCGATGCGGGCCGCCTCGTAGAGCTCCTCGGGGATGCTCTGCAGACCGCCCAGGGCCACGACCATGATGAACGGGAAGCCGAGCCAGATGTTGGTGATCGTCGCGGCGGCGAAGGCCGTCCACTCCCCGCCCAGCCAGCCCACCGCGCCGAGCCCCAGCTTGCCCAGCAGCAGGTTCACCGAGCCGTACTCCAGGTTGAACATGCCGCGCCAGGTCAGCGCCGAGATGTACTGCGGCATGGCCCAGGGCAGGATCAGCAGCGCGCGGTACAGCGGCCGGCCGGGCAGGCGGCGGTTCAGCAGCAGGGCCGCGCCCACGCCCAGGGTCACGTGGAAGACGAGGTTGACGCCCGTCCACAGGAAGGTCCGCAGCAGCACGCTCAGGAATTCCGGCTCGCGCAGCAGCTTGGCGTAGTTGGCCAGCCCGTTGAACGCCGGGTCGCGGAAGTGGAACATGTTCCAGTTCGTGAACGACATCCCGACGTTGTAGAGGAAGGGATAGGCCACCACCAGCAGCAGCACCGCGGCGGTGGGCGCCAGGAACCAGAGGGCCAGGCGGCCGCCCCGGGATTCGAGGTCCGCGACCGCGCCGCGGGCGCTCACTCCCGCATCTCCGCGATCAGGCGCACGGCCCGCTCCTGCATGCGGGCGGCGGCCGCTTCGGGCGTCAGTTCGCCGCTGAGGCAGGCCTGGTAGGCGGGGCGCATGGCGTCCCAGATGGCCCGCATCTCGCTGACGATGGGCATGATGCGCCCGTGGTCGACCTGGCGGCGCGAGGCGGCCAGCAGCGGGTCGGCCACCAGTTCGGGGTCGGCGCGCACCTCGATGTCGCCCGGCAGCACCGCCAGCTCGCGCGCCAGGTCCTTCTGCACCTCGGGCGAGGTCAGCCAGCGCAGCAGGGCCAGGGTGGCGGGCAGGCTCCGGGGGTGCGTGTAGCGGTTCACCGAATAGCACTTGGCCGCCGTCATGGGCGAGGGCCACAGGCCCGTCGCGCCGATGCGCGGCAGCAGACCCAGCTCGATGTCCACGCCGGCCTGCCGGTAGCCGTCCCACGACCAGGGGCCGTTGACGATGTAGGCGGCGCGCCCCTCCTTGAACAGCGTGTCGGCCAGCTGGTAGTCGCACTCGCGCGGCATGACGCCGGCGTCCACGAGGCTCTTGAGGAAGGCCAGGGCGTCGATCATGCCCTGGGAGTCGAGGGTCGGGTTCGCCTGCGCGTCCATGACCCAGCCGCCGAAGCCGCCCAGCCACGGCACCAGGAAGAAGGGCTCGACGCGGTCGAAGACCACGCCGTAGACCTCGGGCTTGCCGTCGCCGTCGCGGTCCACGGTCAGGCGGCGCAGCTGCTCGACCCAGGCGTCGGCGTCGGCGGGGATCTCGTCGACGTGCGCGCGGTTGGCCACCAGGGTCAGGTGGTTGCCCACCTGGTCGGGCAGGCCCCAGACGTGGCCCTCGAGGGTCGGCAGGCCGGAGGGGTCGAAGCGCGCCAGCACCTCGGGCGGCAGCAGCTCGTCCAGCGGCAGGATCAGGTCCATGATCACGAAGGGGCCGACCTGGTCCGAGGGGCCGTAGACCAGGTTGGGGCCGCCCATGGCCATGGCCGCGGTCTGGAACTGGGTGCGCAGGTCCTCGGTGTTGTAGTTGGCGCGGGAGATGCGGATGTCGGCGTATTCGGGGTGGGCGGCCTGGAACTCACCGATGTGCTTCTCGAGCAGGGTGCGCTCGCGGGGGTCCATCTGCTCCCAGATGACGATCTGGTCGGCGCGGTCGACCCGCCCGCAGCCGGCGGCCGCGCCAGCAGCGACAGGCAGGCGACGAACGGCGCGAGGCGGTGGGGGCGCGGGCGGTTCATGGTCCCTTGAGGCTACCCGGCGGGACCGTCCCGCGCAATCGGAATGTGGTGGCGCGGCGGCCGTCGCGCGGCCTATAATGCCGGCTCCCGGAACGCGACCACGTCCACCGACCGGAGCGGGGCGATCCCATGCGAGCCAGCCAACTCCTGCGAACCCGCGCGGCCCTGGCCGCGCTGCTCGTCCTGCTGGGCGCCGCGGGCGCCGCGGCCGAGCCCTTCCACACCCCGACCGTCGACGGGCTCATCGCCGGCGACGGCGTCGACTGGGAGTCGCCCGACCGCGTGCTCGACGACTTCGACGACGACGGCAACCAGCGCTCGGGCAACGTCCGCCACCTCTGGCTCACCTGGGACGAGGAGAACCTCTACCTGGGCCTGAACTACCAGGCCCTGGACCGCACGGTCGTGGTCTACCTCGACGCGGGCCTGAACGCGGGACCCGCCGACGCCGCGCTGCTCGACCTGTTCCCCCGCGCCCTGGTGCTGCCGCAGGGCCGCCACATCGACCTGATGCTCGCCCAGCACCACACCGGGTTCACGAACCTGGGCACGCTGCGGGCCTGGCGCGTCGACGACGCGGCCGGCGCGTTGACCGAGATCACCTCCTCGACGCAGAACGCCCAGACCTACGGCGTGGACAACACCTTCCCCGGCGCGAGCATCTTCTGGTTCCGCAACGAGATCGCCATCCCCTGGAGCGTGGTCTACCCCGAGGGCGCGCCCGCGCGCGCGGTGCTGCGCGCCGCCGTGGCCGTCACCCCCGGCACCGACGGCTCCGGAGCCGACGACCTCATGCCCGGGTCCGGCCGCCTCGAGGGCGTCGCGGGACCGATCCAGATCGCGCAGATGCACGCCTCGATCCTGGACCAGGACGGCGACGGCGAGGTCGACCCGCTCGACGCGGGCGCGAGCGGCACGGTCACGCTCCAGCAGGACCCCGGCAACGCGGTCATCACCGCGACGGCCACGCTGACCGACTGGAGCGGCGCGGCGCTCGGCGGCCCGCTCGCCACGGTCAGCACCGCCGCCGGCGTCCACGAGTACCGGCTCGGCCGCCTGGCCGCCGGCACCTACACGCTGCAGTTCTCCGCACCCGGCTACTTCCCCGCCACCACCGAGGTCACGGTGACGGCCGGGCAGGAACTGACCGGCGCCGACGTCACGCTGGAGAAGGCGACCACGATCACCGGCACGCTCTCGCTCGAGCTCGCCGGATCGCGCGGCGGTTTCGAATTCCGCGCCCCGGACGGGACGGTCCTGGCGGAGCAGCCCCTGCTGCTGCCCAACCAGTTCCCCTACCATTTCACGTTCTACGTGCAGGAGAGCGGCGACTACGAGCTGGAAGCCTTCGCCGCCAACCACCTGCGCCGGACCTTCACCATCCCGGTGGTCGCGGGCGTCGACGTCACGAACCTCGCGCTGCTGCTGCCCCGGGCGCCCCTGATCGCCGGCTCGGCGACGTTCGTCAGCGGCCCCGGCGCGGCCGGCACCGTGACGATCGGCAACGCGGCCGGCGACACCGTCTTCGCCACCACCGCGATCGGCCCGGGCGCGACGGCGTTCTCCTACTACGCGCCCCGTCTCGGGAACCTGACGCTGCGGGCGGAAGCCGGCACCTACGCGCCCGTCGCGCTGGACGTCGTCGCCGCCGCGGGGCAGGACCAGAGCGGCCTCGCGCTGCCGCTGCACCGCCTGCCGCAGCTGACCGGCTCGATCGGCTTCGCCGACGGGCCGGGCCACGCCGGCCGGCTGATCCTCGGCGGCGAGGGCGCCGAACCCGACACGCTGGACTTCCCGGCCGCCGGCGGCGACTTCGCCGAGGCCGGCGGCGACCTGGCGCCGTTCTTCGTGCCCGCCGGGGACTACCAGCTCTCGGTCGAGGCGGACGGCTACGTCCCGCAGTCCCGCGCGCTGGTCGTCCCGGACGCCCCCGACCAGACGGTGGACGCCGGCGCCACGTCGCTGCTCGCGGTGCGGGCCGACCGCCTGCGCCTGCTGGACGACCAGGGGCAGCCCACGGTGAGCGTCTCGGCCACCGTCTCGGTCCCCGCCGACGACTTCTACTCCTACGCCCCGTTGCGGCTCGAAGCGGTCGACGCCGCCGGGCGCCGCGACCTCTTCGACCTCGACGCCAAGCTGGCGGACCTGCCCCTGACCGCGCGCAAGCTCGACGACGTCTCGCCGCCGGGCGGCGACGCGCGCTTCCTGGGCAGCGAGGATTTCGAGGACGTCGTCGCCACCGCGAGCGCCGACAGCGGCCTGGTGCAGCTCTGGATCGCCGACGACGCCGTCGAGGTGCTGCGCCTGTACGTGGGCCCCGACGTGCCCGATCCCCTGAAGCAGGGGCCCGAGCCGCCCACGGCCCGCTTCATGGTGGGCTTCAACGACCCGCGGCCCGCGGTCGTCGTGCTCGCGGCCGAGCGCGACACGCTGCGCACCGACGGCCAGGACGCCGTGCTGGTCTCGGCGCAGCTCTACGACTCCGCCGGCAACGCCAGCCTCATCCCCGACATCGCGGTCACCTTCTCGGTCGCCACGTCCTCGACCGGCGCCGGCGCCTTCACCGTCCCGACGGTGACCACCAACGCCGACGGCTACGCCCTGGCCGAGCTGACGGCCACCGGCACCGGCGTGCTGCAGATCGACGCGGCCGTGGCCATCGACGGCAACGTCCTGGAAGTCCGCACCGGGGGGCCGGACGGGCCGGCCGGCCGGTTGCCGATCGTCGTGATCCCCGGCGTCACGGTGTCCTGGCAGCTCGCCGCCTCGGCCGGCACCGCCGGCATCGCCGTGCCGGCGACGATCGTCGCGCAGCTGGTCGACGCCTACGGCAATCCCACCGCCGACGCCGGCGTGCCGCTGGCCTTCACCGCGTCGCCGTCGACGCTGGGCTCCTTCGCCGCCCCCTCGACCCAGAGCGGCGCCGACGGCCGGGCCACGGCCGTCTTCCAGCCCTCCGGCCTGGCCGGCGTGGTGACGATCGGCGCGACCTCGCCGTCGTACCCCGTCGAGCCGGTCCTGCTGCAGCTGCGCGACGTGGCCGTCGAGACGGATCCCGATTGGCGCAACGAGCCCGAGGACCACAACAGCTTCGACACGGTGGACCTCACCTCCGTCGTGCTGGACAACACCCTGGACGAGCTGCTGCTGGAGATCCCCTTCGCCAGCGACTGGGCGGGCGTCCAGCTGCACGTGCTGCTGGAGACCAACGGCGACGCCGGCGGCGCCGCGAGCGACCCCTTCGTCATGCCCGTCAACTACGGCCACGCGCTGCGGCCCGACTACGCCCTGACCTCGAAGTACTCCGCCAACGACTACGGCGACTTCCGCAAGGCGTCCGGCGCGGGCTGGCAGTTCTGGAGCACCGCGACGGCGACCTTCGAGGACTCCCCCGGCACCAACAACATCCAGGGCAGCTGGGTCGAGATCGCGGCCGACGCGGTCCGCATCGCCATCCCGTTCGCGGCCCTCGGCGGCGCGCCCGATTCGCTGCGCTGCGAGGTCTACGCCACGCAGGAGGACGGCGGCCAGAAACGCTCGGCCTTCGACTCGGTCCCGCCCGACGCCACCCTCGACCTGGACTTCGACTACCTCGACCCGCAGACGGGCGACTGGGAATCGACGGTGCTGCCGACCACGCTCTCCGCCTGGGGCCGCACCTACCGGGTGAAGACCGACTTCCCCACGCCGCCGACGGTGACCGAGGCCGCGGCCGCGCCCGCCGAGCTGGCGGCCGGCTCCCCCTACGTGCTGACCGCCCGGGTGCAGGACGCCGGCGACGGCGTCGGCGACGTGCTGGCCGACCTCTCGGCGACGGCGGGCGCCGCGCTCGCGCGGATGCACGACGACGGCGAGACCGCCCACGGCGACGCCTTCGCGGGCGACGGCGTCTACAGCCTGCGCGCGTCGGTGCCCCCGGGCAGCCCGGGCGGCGAGCGGTCGCTGGTGGTGCTGGCCTACGACGCCACCAACGGCGTCGCCGCGCGCGCCACGGCGCCGGTGGAGATCACCGCCCAGGTCGAGATCCTGCGCAGCACGCTCGATCCCGAGGGCGACGACCACGGCCCGAACCAGCCGGCCCAGGCCCTCAAGTACTACACCTACCCGACCAACGCCGTCTTCGTGCCGGGCGCCTTCGACCTGCGCTCGCTGGACGTGTACGAGACCACGGCCGTGGTGGCCGGGCGGCCGGTCGCCATGCTGGCCTTCGAGATCGGCGTCGGCGACTTCCCCAACCCGGCCGATCCCGGCATGGCCGACTGGAACCCCACCTACGGCGAGATGAACATCCAGAAGCTGGATCTGCTGATCGACAGCGCGCCGGGCGGCGCGACGACGGGCCTGCCCAACCGCCGCCTGGACCTGCAGCCCTGGAACGCCTGGGACTACGCCGTGATCATGGACGGCTGGTACAAGGCGCTGGTCCCCTCGCTGGGGCTGAACTCGCTGGACGCCTGGCGCGAGAACGCCCTGCGCAACGACGTCGACATGCAGTTCTCCGGGGACTTCGACCGCAACACGATCACCGCCCTGGTCTCCAAGGCGGCCCTGGGCAACCCCACCGCCGACGACGTGCGCAACTGGAACATCGCCGTGCTGATGTCCAGCCACGACTTCGGCGGCGAGGAGGTCCTGGGCGGCGTGCGCTGGGTCAACGAGTCGCGCAGCGAGTGGAACTTCGGCGGCGGCCACTACACCGACCGCGACGCCAACGTCATGGACCTGCTGCTCTCCCCGGGCGCCGGCCGCCAGGCGGGCCTGCCCCAGGAGCAGATCCTGGACTACGACCGCCCCGAGGCGCTCGACCGCCTGGCCCTGGGCCTGGCCGCCTGCTCCCTGGAGATCTCCGCCTTCGAGGACACCGGCCCGCCGGTGATCCGCATCGTCAAGGACTACGGCGAGGTCGTGCGCCGCGAGCCGCTGCGCGACGCGCCGATCGCCTTCACCCTGGAGATCAGCGACGACTACGCCGTCGACCACGCCACCTTCCGCTACCGGCCCACCAACGCCGCCGGCGCCTGGTCGGCGGAGTCGCCGATGGGCTACGTGGGCGACGACCTGTGGAGCGTCGACATCCCCGCCGACTGGCTGGACGAGAACCTGGTCTACTCCCCCGTCGACGGCACGCGCTACCTGGAGTTCCAGGTCGAGGCCGTCGACGCCAGCGCCGAGCACAAGACCACCGTCTCGCCGGTCACCACGATGCAGATCGAGCAGACGGCCGAGAGCCTGCGCCTGACCGCCACGCTGGCTCCGGGCGAGGTGCGCCTGCGGCAGGTCGAGGGGTCGACGCTGGTCCTGGACGACGTCCTGCGCGGGCGGCTGGTCGACTTCTACCGCGAGCGGACGGGTTCGACCCTGTCGGCCGACAGCCTGTCCAGCGTGCTGGAGTTCGGCTGGGAGCTGCGCCGGGTCCCGGACAGCGTGCGCTCCGCCCCCGCCGCCACCGACGCGCGGCCGCTGGGCGTGACCCGCGAGGTGCGCCTGGACATCGGCGGGGCGACCGAATCCCTGCTGCCGGAGCTGCTGCTCGACGAGCGCCTGCCCGGCCCGCTGTCGCTCACGCTGCACTACATGCAGTCGGACCTGCCGGCCGGCGCCGACGAGGACCAGGTCGCGATCTTCGAGTACCACGCCGCCGCGAACCGCTGGGTCCTGGTCGGCGGCAACGTCAACCCCGACGGCAACGAGGTCACCGTCAACACCGACCACGCCGGGACCTACGGCCTGTTCTGGGCCCGCGACCTCGGCTACGACACGGGCGAGGTCGTCTCCGGCGTCACCGTCTCGCCGAACCCGTTCTCGCCGAACGGCGACGGGCTCTACGACCAGACGACCATCAGCTTCTACCTCGACCGCGAGGCCTCGATCACGCTCGAGGTCTACAACATCGACGGCAAGCTCAAGACGCGGCTGCAGGAGACCGTCTCCTACACCGGCGACGACGACGCCCAGGGCCGCCCCCGCCGCGTCGCCGGCCTGATCTGGGACGGCACCGACGCCAACGGCGATCCGGTCCCGTACGGCGTGTACGTGCTGCGCCTGCTGGCCACCTACCAGGTGGGCGGCGGCAACCGCACGATCGGCAGCAACCATCCCGTGGCGGTGATCCGATGAGAAGAACCACGACGCGGAGGGCCCTGCTCGCCCTCCTGCTGGTCCTCGGCGCCGCCCAGGCGGCCCACGCCGACTTCCGCCACGCCCGCCTGGGCGCGCGGCCGCGGGCGCTGGGCTCGGCCTTCACGGCGCTGAGCGACGACCCCAACGCGGTGTTCTGGAACCCCGCGGGCCTGTCGCGCGACGACCGGACGTCCCTCACCCTCTGCCGGGCCTGGCTGTACTCGGCCGAGGGGATCCGCGACGACGACCTGATCCTGACCTCGCCGGACATGTGCGGCCTGCGGGTGGGCCTGGGCATCATCCGGCTGGGCATCGACGACATCTACTACGAGGACACCTACGCCCTGGCCGCGGCCGTGCGCGCGCCGTGGCTCGAAGGGCTCTCGCTCGGCGCGACGGGCAAGGTCTTCCGGCTGGCGGCGCCGGGCCTCGAGATCTACGGCGACCCCGCCTACAACGGCGGCGACATGGACTACGCCGTGGACCTGGGCTTCCACTACGACAGCGGCCGGGCCTGGACCCTGGGCGGCGTGGTGCAGAACCTGAACGAGCCCTACCTGCAGTTGCTGGAGACGACGATCGACCCCGACCCCGTGTACAGCACCATCGCCCTGGGCGGCAGCTACCTGTTCCGCGAGACGCTGCGGGTCAGCGGCGACGTGCGCAGCCGCGAGGGCGGCTGGAGCGACACGACGCTGCACGGCGGCGCCGAGATCTGGTTCTTCGACGCGCTGGCGCTGAGGGCCGGCCTGGCCGCCGGCCAGGTGACGATGGGCTTCGGCCTGCAGGACGTGCGCTGGCAGCTCGACCTGGCCCTGGAGTCCGTCGAGAACGTCGGCAACGTGTACATGCTCTCTTTCACCGTGAGGGACTGACGTGAAGTCTAGCTGGCGACGCTGCGCGCTCCCGCTGCTGGCGGCGGCCCTGACGACCGCCGCCGCGGCGACCGCCGCGGCGGCGACGAAGCTCGAGGGCTACTACTCGATCTGGTCCGCCGCCGACCGCACCGACCGCAACTGGCATTTCGGGATGCCCTCCCACTACGCGGAGCTGAAGTTCCTCAACAACGCCGCCGAGGGCGTCGAGAGCTTCGTCAAGCTGCGCGTCAACGCCAACAGCGACGACGACCGCACCTCGTTCGTCGAGTACTACACGCCGCCCTGGATCGCGGCCGAGGGGCACATCAAGTTCCGCAGCAAGAGCACCGAGACGATCCTCTTCTCGCGCCAGAACCACTTCTGGATCAACGACGAGCCCCTGTTCGGCCTGGTCAGCGACGGCAAGCTGAAGAACGACAGCAACGGCCCCCAGTCCCAGGGCGTGCGCTTCGAGTTCTGGGACCGCAAGCTGCCCTGGCTGGGCACCTGGGGCGGCACGGCCATCTACAGCGACGACGGCGGCACCCACAACTGGGGCCAGGGCGACGTGCGCGACGGCGTCGACTCCTGGATCGTGCGCGTGCGCAACCGCTCCTGGGGCGACCGCCTGGTGGGCGGCCTGATGTTCCTGCGCAAGGACTGGACGGACACCGGCGCGCCGCTGGCCCCGACGCGCCTCGGCCTGATGAACAACCAGGTCTACGAGGCCGACCTGGCCTTCTTCCCCCACGACCTCGTCGGCGGCGGCCTGCACCTCGGCCCCCTGGACCTGGAACAGTCGCGCTGGACGGTCGAATACGCGCTGAGCCGCGTGCCCTACCAGGAGCGCGTCAGCGGGCACCCCACCGAGCTGAACCGCCTCTTCGGCGCCGAGGTGCGCGACATCCACGTCGGCAACCTCATCCTGCACGGCTGGTACCACGACGCCGGCGAGAACTTCCGCGACTTCCTCTCCGGCCGCTGGGACGACGAGCGCAAGTACAACCGGGTCACCCAGCACGCCGAGGGCATCTTCTTCGTGCCGCGCAAGGCCATCACCGCCAAGGTCGCCTACGACAAGGAGCGGCTGCGGGTCCCGGACGAGATCGGCTTCGGGCTGCGCCCGGCCGAGACCTGGTACGGCGAGGTCTACGTCGAGTTCATCAAGGGGTTCAAGGGCAAGACGATCTACAAGCGCTGGCACGGCTTCGACGCCGACTCCGACGTCAACGCCTACGCCACCTACCCCGACCTGTTCGCCGAGCTGTCGGTCGAGAACTTCCTGGCGAAGATCCGCCTGCAGTTCCGGCTGCACGACTTCGACACCTTCCGCGAGTCGAGCGCCTACGGCTTCGACATGAACGTCAACATCACCGACAAGGTGAAGGGCTACCTGCGCATGCTCGACGCGCGCGACAGCGTCGAAGCGCGCCAGACGGCCTTCGCCCAGCTGAAGTACGACCTCGGCTACGGCGCCGAGTTCTACTTCGAGTACGGCGACCCCGGCCAGTCCGACAACATCGTCTGGACGGACTGGTTCATCGGCTTCGTGGATCCGGACGCCAGCCGCACGCCCAACAGCCGGCTGTTCAAGGACCGCCTGGCGATGTCCTTCCGGACCTGGTTCTGACCAATGCCGCGCGGCCCGCGGGCCGCCTGTCCCCGCCGGCGCCGCCGGCGAGACCCGATAGGGAGCAAACGATGCGCAAGCACGATCCGATCCTCCTGGCCGCCGCCCTGCTGCTCGCCACCCTGCTGTCCGCCGCCACGCCGGCGCCCGCAGCCGTCAAGAGCGTGCCCGTCGGCGTGAAGTTCACCCACCAGGCGCCCGGGGCCGGGCAGGTGAACCTGGCGGGCTCCTTCAACGGCTGGGACGCCCAGCGCCATCCCCTGATCGACGAGGGCGGAGGCGCCTGGTCGATCGTGATGGCGCTCAAGCCGGGCAAGTACGAGTACAAGTTCGTCGTGGACGGCGCCTGGTTCGCCGACGCGGAGAACCCGGACTCCGCGCCGGACTCCTACGGCGGCACCAACTCGGCGATCCAGGTGGGCGACGACGGCAAGCTGGTCGCCATGGCGCCGACGGCGGCGCGGGCGTCCGTCGGCACCACGCTCAACCCGAAGCTGACGTACAGCGGCCGCTACCTCGGACGCTACCTGGCCTGGAAGGACCGCGACGGCGAGCCCCGCTTCCGCCTGGAGCGCCCCGAGCAGACCGTCGACCTCAACTTCGACACCAAGGTGAGCGACGTCGTCGACGCCTACACCCGGCTGCGCCTGGACAACACGACCAACACCGTACTGAACAACATCCACGCCCAGCTCGACGAGGGCGCGGTCGACGTCCACCCGGGGCCCTTCCGGGTCCTGGGCTACTGGGACATGGAGGCCCTGCAGCTGGGCGACCCCCTGAGCAGCGGCGGCGACGTGGACCTGCCCGGCACGATCCTCGACGACCACCTCAGGGCGGGCAAGGGCACCGCCGGCGTCGTGGTCAGCGGCGCCCCCTTCGGCCTGCTGTACGAGGGCTTCTTCGCCGACGTGCACGATGCGGACTACTACAACGACATCAACCTCTACGACAACACCGGCCGCGACATCTTCGGCTCGCGCCTCTCCCACCGGGCGCTGGGACTGGAGTTCGGCGTGCCCCTCTACATGCAGCGCGAGCTGTTGTGGGTGGAGATGACCAGCCTGCTGGGTCTGCCCGACGGCACCGGCATCGCCGCCCTGGACCGCTACCTGGACCGGACGGGCGACACGAGCGACTGGTTCGAGCTGGACCGCCTCGACATGCGCCTGGGCTTCGACCTGACGCGCGAGCTGTCGGACGGCCGCGGCCGCGCCCAGCTGGAATGGCTGTACGCGGCGGCCGACGAGCGCTTCGTCACCGGCAACCGCGCCGGCTTCAACAACACCAACGGCCGGGCCGACGTCGACCTGTCCACGCGCGCGACGCGCACCTGGCACGCCTCGCTCGAACAGGAGCTGAGTCCCGGCCGCAAGCTGAGCCTCGAGCACACCTACCGCAGCGAGAGCGGGGCCCAGCCCGGCGAGGTCTCCACGGGCTTCCTCTTCCTCGACCAGGCGAGCGCCAGCAACCGCGTCTACATCGAATTCGGGGCGGCCCGGCCCGCGCTGTCCTACGAGTACTCCGAGCTGACCTGGCGCGAGGAGGCCGAGGACCGCAGCCACCTGCTGTGGGTGCAGCGCCACGCCGTCACCGCCGACTACGCCGCGGCGGGCGTCGCCTCGGCCGCCGGCGCCCCGACGGCCGACGCGACGGTCTGGGTCGTGGCGACCCGCCACACCCTCGGCGTCCCGGGCGGCCGCTGGGGGCGGTGGGACCTCGAGGGCGCCTGGTCGGACTCCGACGACGACATCACGCCGCTCCACGGCCGCACGCTGGAGCTGATCCTGCGCGCCGACCGGCAGGTCTCGCGGCGGATGCACGCGCTGGCGAACCTGCGCTGGATCGACTACCACGTCGACGACGTCGCCGGCGGCAACGACGATTTCTTCGCGCCCTGGCTCGGCCTGCAGTACCAGCCCGCCCCGCGCCTGGACGTGACCTTCTTCTACGGCCTGGACCCGCTGGACTTCGGCATCGACTACGACGGCCGCGAGATCGGCCGCTGGCGCTACCGCCGCCAGTACGTGCAGGACCACGCGGGGGCCACGGACCTCGACGCCGAGCGGTCGCTCGAGGACGTGCAAGTCCTGGGCATCCGCGCGAACATGCGCTTCTAGGAACGGGAGAGAGATGAGCATGCACCGACGTTCTCGACTGCTGCGCCCGGCCGTCCTGTGCCTCGCCGCCCTGCTGCTGCTCGAAGGCTGCGGCTACATGCGCGTGATCCGCAACCGCGTCCCGCCGCCGAAGCGCCAGGACGACGGCCTGGTCCGCTTCTTCTACGAGGCGCCGCAGGCCAAGCACGTCAACCTCTGCGGCAACTGGGACGAGAACGACTGGTGCGGCACCCGCGGCACCGGCCGCTTCGACCACGAGCTCGGCGCGATGCAGGACGACGACGGCGACGGCATCTGGGAGATCCAGATCCACCTCGAGCCCGGACGCTACGAGTACAAGTACGCCGTGGACTGGGGCATGCGCTGGGAGCAGGACCCCAGCAACCCGACGGGGCGGGACGACGGGTTCGGGGGCCAGAACTCCATCCTCATTCTGAAATAGGCAACGCCCCGACGAGAGGACTCGTGAGGGAGAACGTCGCCGAGATCGTATGGGGCGCCGAGACGTCCTGGAACGTGTAGCTCGTCACCGGCCCCACCGATACGTTGTCCACCAGCACGTCCTCGACCGCAGACCCCGAATTCGGCGTGATCGTGAATGAACGATCATCCCCGTACTGGACGATGACCGAGCCGCTCGGCGAGATCGAGCCGTGCGGGCCCGCCGTCGCGGAAATCTCGAAGGTCCGGCGCATGAACGTGGCATGGATCGAGTGGTTGGCGTTCACGTTGGAGAAGGTGTAGCTGTCCGGGGATCCCACCGACACCCCGTCCACCAGCACGTTCGCCACCGCGTAGCCGGTGACCGGCGTGATCTCGAAGGTCCGGTTGCCCCCGGCGTTCACGCTCACGACACCGCTCGGCGCGATCGACCCGTTGACCGCCGCGGTCGCCGTGATCGTGTAGGTCTGCGTCGTGAACGTCGCGTCGATCGTGTGGTTGGCGGTCACGTTGCTGAAGGTGTAGCTCCTCGGCGTGCCCACCGACACCCCGTCCACCGACACGTTCTCGACGGCGTAGCCCGCCTGCGGCGTGATCGAGAACGACTGGGACCCCCCGTAAGCCACCGCCACGATCCCGCCCGGGACGATCGAGCCGTTGGGTCCCGCCGTCGCCGAGATCGCGAACGTCCGCGTCGCGAACGTTGCGTGGATCGTGCCGCCGTCCTGCACGTCGTCGAACGTGTAACCGGTCAGCGGCCCCACGGAGAGGCCGTTCACCAGGACGTCCGCCACCGCGTAGCCCACGTTCGGCGTGATCGTGAAGGACCGGGAACTGCCCTGGGTGACGATCACGTTGCCGGACGGGGCCACCGTCCCGTTGGGTCCCGCACTCGCCTGGAGCGTGCAGTCGTTGTCGAGGATCGTGAGCGAGCATTCGCGGCTGCTGTACTCGACGTGACCGCCGTATTCCCCGCTGATGATGAGCCGCCGCTGCAGGGACGCCTCCTGATCCACGGCATCGTCGGCCGTCTCGAGCGTCATGAGTTTGACCTCGTTCCAGTCCTGCGGCCCGAAGGTCACGGGCGCCGGCATGTCCGCGCGGACGTCCTCGCTGCCGGACGCGGTCGTCATGCTCACCGTCACGGTCTGTTCCGGCCGGGACTGGAGTCTCACGGTGTACGGGACGTCGTCGCCCTCGGCGATGGTCTGGGGACTCGAAGGCGTGACGATCAGACCGGGCACGTCGTCGTCGTAGAGATACACCGCGATGGTCTCGGTGGCGGCTTCATAATTGCCGTCGTCGCTCTCGGAGCTGAACAGCAGCTTGAACGGACCGATGGCGTCGTTCGGGGTGTTGTCGTCGAGCGCGGTGACGATGATGGTGCGCGACTCGAGCCGGTCACCGGCGAAAACGGCGCTGTCGGGATCGAATTCCAGGCGGGCGAGGAGGGCCGGATCGCCCGACGGCGTCACCGTCACGTTCGTCAGCGGCCTCGTGGACAGGGCGATGGTCACGGCCGTCCCGGCCTCTCCTTCCATCAGACGCCACTCCGCGGCCGGGATGCCCGACAGCTGGATGCGGCCGCCGTCCAGTTCGGCCGGGCCCCAGTCGAGATCGCCGGTGTCGCAGCCGAGTCCCAGCAGGCACGTCGCCAGGACGAGTGGCAGCGCCGCCGACAGGTACCAGGATGAGCGCTTCATGGCACAATCTCCCAACTCTCCGATCGGGGCGGGCGGTAGGTCAGGCCGACGGTGAAGAGCGTGCTCGGGCCCTTCCAGAAATCCGGGACGTGGTCGCCGGAGTTGGACATCATTTCCACGCGGGCCGCGATCCGCAGGGGGCCCGCGCCGAGCTGCCTGGCGACGGTCCCGAAGACCCCGTACGACGTGATGTCGAAGGAACCGCTCTGCGGGAGATCGAGCCGCTTGCTCCCGTCGTAGATCCCGCCCGTGGCGACCGCACCGCCGAGCCCGAGTTCCAGGCGCCCGCCGGACGTCATCCAGTACGGGCCCGTGAAGAACTGTCCGCGGTTGTACGCCACGGCGGCCGTGCTTTCCGACGTCCGCTGCGGGACCGTGTAGCGGTTCTGGCCGAGTCCGGCCCCCAGGAGCCAGTGGAAGCGGCGCTCCCGCCCGGATTCGGCGGCGTGCGAGCCGCCGACCGGGAGCAGATAGGTCACGGTGCCGCTGAGGCCGATTCCCGCGTCATGGCCCGCAGAGGTCCCGTTGAACTCGTCGCCGGTGATCATCGTCGCCCCGAACGAGAGCGCGAACGGGGAGAAACGGCGGACGACGACCTGCTCCCGGGGCGCCGCCCGCACCGCGCTTTCGCGCGAAACCACGCGCAAGGCTCCCCCGCCGACGATCTGGAACTGCAATTCCTGCAGATCCTGCTTGAAGTCCGCGGATTTCGGCTGCCAATCCTCGAGCAGGGCCCACTCGCCGCCGGCCCCCGGGAAATAGTATTCGACCCGATAGTGGTTGCCGGCGACGACCGGCCCGATCACGAACGTGCCGTCGTCGCCGACGTACGTCTCCAGCAGCTTCCCGCCCAGGGCCGGTGCCTGGAACACCAGGTTGCCGCCTTGGGCGGGGGTTCCCGCCCGCGAGATGATTCTGCCGGCAAGGTCCTGCGCCAGACCGGCATCGCCGACGCACAGGATCGCCGCGGCCGCGAGCACGCACAGCAGGCCCGAGGTCGGAATGTCGCCACCTGCCCGGATGTTGCGGCAGTCCCACATGGATGCCACCTCCATTGCACGGTCCGGATCCCCTCTCACACATCGCATCCTATATTCAAACACTACCAATATCATCTTATTTTAATGAGAGTCTCACTTCAAAGCCATCCCCATTGACAAGCAGATTTCTGAATTATATTGTGCATATGCACATTACTTGGAGGTCCCGTGCCCAGACCTTGCAAACAACGCTGCTGCCGCCGATACGACGCGGACCGGGTCTACAAGCCCCGGGGCGTGCCCATGCACGAGCTGAACACGACGCGGCTGGCGCTGGACCAGTTCGAGGCGCTGCGCCTCTGCGACGTCGAAGGGCTGGACCAGGCGGCGGCGGGCGCGCGGATGGGCGTGTCGCGCGGAACCGTCCAGAGACTGTTGAAGAGCGCGAGGCGGGAGCTGGTCGCGGCGATCCTGCACGGCGACGCACTGCTCGTCGCGCTCGCACCCCAGGAGGATTGACATGAAGGTCTGCATCCCCACCAACGAGGGCACCGGCCTGGCCGACACGCTGTGCGGCCACTTCGGTTCCGCACCCTGGTTCACCCTGTGCGACAGCGAGAGCGGCGAGGTCGAGGTGCTGCGCAACACCAACGCCCACCACTCCCACGGCACCTGCCACCCGCTGAGCCAGCTCGACGGGAAGCGCTTCGAGGCGCTCGTCTGTCTGGGCATGGGACGGCGCGCCCTGGAGATGCTGAACGCCCAGGGCATCAAGGTCTACCGGCCGGGCGCCGCCACGGTCGGCGCGGTGCTGGCGGAGATCCGCGCGGGATCGCTGCACGAACTCGACGCCGCGCACGCCTGCGGCGGGCACGGGCAAGGGCACGGCTCCCACCCGCACGACGCCTGACCGGATAGCGACGGCGGTCCGGATACAAGAAGCCCGGCGCGTCCCCGACGCGCCGGGCTTCACCGTGACGGGCCGGGCGCGGCCTAGTTCGCCAGCACCGCCCCGCTCATCCCGGGCAGCGTGACCGCGACGTCTCCCTGGCCGAGCTCCAGGGTGCGGCCGCTGGTCAGCGTGCCCCCCTCGACGCTGGGGAACCAGTCGGGGCCGGCCACGACCTTGTAGACCGTGCTGCCGCCGGCGGGCAGCGCCGCGGCCAGCTGCGCCGCGGTCAGGGTCAGGGTGACCGGCTGGGGGCCGTTGTTCAGCAGCACGACGGCGCCCTTGGTGCCGAGGCGGCGGGCGAAGGCGTAGAGCGGGCCCTCGGCCGCGAGCGTCGCGAACTCGCCGCGCGCCAGCACCTGGTGGTCGCGGCGGAAGCGCGTGATGGTGCCGTAGTAGTCGCGCAGCTTCGCCTTGCGCGGGTCGTTCTCGTAGCGCCAATCGAAGGGGCGGCGGCAGTCGGGGTCCTTGTCCCCCTCCATGCCGATCTCGTCGCCGTACCAGATGTGCGGCATGCCCACGTAGGTCATGGCGAACATCGCGGCCAGCATCTGGCGGCGGACGTCCTTGCTGGTGGTCAGGAAGCGCACCGTGTCGTGGCTGTCGATGAGGTTCATCATCGTCTGCACCGACTGCGGCGGGTAGACGAAGCGGCCCGGGGACAGCCGCTGGTCGAAGGTCGCGGCGTCGATGCGGCTCTGGCCGAAGAACTCCATCACCGGGTCGCGGAAGTACTTGTAGTTCATCGTGGCGTCGAAGCAGTGCGGCCCGATCCAGCTGCCGGCGTTGCCCCAGATCTCGCCCACCAGCCAGCTGTCCGGCTTGATGCGCTTGCAGGCGGCGTTGAACTCCTCCCAGAACCAGAACGGCACCTCGTTGGGCACGTCCAGGCGGAAGCCGTCGATGTCCAGGTCGCCCAGCCAGTACTGCGCCACGCTCAGCACGTAGTCGACCAGCGGCTGGTTGACCTGGGCCTGCGCGCGGTCGCTGACGCCGTTCTCGGCGCTGTTGGGGCGCGAGAGGTCCCAGTTCAGGTTCGGGTGCAGCCCGAAGCCCCACCAGCAGTCGTAGTAGTCGGCCGCCGTGAAGTCGCGCGAGGCCGGCAGCGGCCAGCGCTTGAACTCGTACCAGTTCCAGTACTGCGAGTCCTTGCCCTTCTCGACCGCATCGCGGAAGGCGTAGTGCCAGTTGCCCGTGTGGTTGAAGGCCATGTCCACCACGATGCGGATGCCGCGGCCGTGCGCGTCCTGCACGAAGGCCTTGAAGCCCGCTTCGTCGGCGAAGTGCGGGTCGACCGTGTTGTAGTCCACCGGGTCGTACTTGTGGTTGCTCATCGCCTGGTTCAGCGGGTTGAAGTAGATCACCGTCACGCCCAGGTCCTGCAGGTAGTCCAGCTTCTCGCGCACGCCGGCGATGTCGCCGCCGTAGAACGAGTAGTAGTCGGGCTTGCCGTCGGTGCGGTAGGGGCTGCGCACCAGGCCGGAGACGTCGTTCCAGTCGGCGACGAGGTGGAAGTACTCGCCGTTGGTCGTGCCCGAGGCGGGCAGCTTGTTGACGCCCTGGTACCAGGCCTCCGAGAAGTCGGGGTCGTTGGCGGGGTCGCCGTTGCGGAAGCGGTCGGCGAAGATCTGGTAGATGACGCCGTCCTTGGCCCAGTCGGGGGTCAAAAACGGCGGGTGGATGGCGCGCGTGTAGCGGAAGGCCGCCGCGGGCCGCTCCGGCGACGGTCCGGCCGCGCCCAGCCAGGCCTGCGCCGCGCCGTCGACGTAGCGCACGGCGTACTCCAGGACGGAGTCCGCCCCCGGCAGCGTCACGCGCACGCGGTAGTACTGGTAGGCGGGGTCGTGCTCGGCCTCGGTCATCGGCGCGGTCATCCAGTCGCCGCCGTCGACGCGGTAGGACAGCTCGACGCGCTCCACGTCGTTGAGGTGCGCGCGGGCGGTCAGCTCGATCTCGGTCGCGGTCAGGGGGTTGCAGGTCGAATAGTCGAAGACCGGCTCGAGGTCGTCGGTGTAGACCTTGCCGTCTCCGCGGGCGATGGCCACGGCCGAGAAGCTCTCGTCCACCTCGAGCACCGAGTTCTGGCCGCCGAAGCCGTCGTCGCGGCCCTCGGGGTTGGCCGGGTCCTGCTTCCACTGCCCGTCCACGACGAACTTGTACTGGTAGCTGCCGGGCTGCAGCAGCAGCGAGGTCTCCCAGACGCCGTCGCCGTCGGCGTCGGCCAGGCGCTGCTTGCTGTCGTTCCAGTCGTTGAAGGTGCCGGCCAGGAAGACGTCCTTGGCCGACTTGCCCGCCGCGTACTTGAAGGGCACGGTGCGGGTGCCGGTGGCGGCGCGGACGGCGCCCGTTTCGGCCGCCTTCACGGCGGCCGCCCCCGTCTTGACCACCACCAGGGAGTTGTTGCCGCCGAAGCCGTCGGACTCGACCGCGGCGTTGCCCGGGTCCTGCTGCCAGTTGCCGTCGACCACGAACTTGTACTGGTGGTTGCCGGGGGCCAGAGGGACCACGACGCTGTAGGTGCCGTCGTTCTCGGGGTCGGTCAGGCGCAGGGCCGCATCGCTCCAGCCGTTGAACGAGCCGGCCAGGAACACGTTCTGCACGCCCGAGATGACCGGCGTGTAGGTGAAGGTCACCTCGACCGGGGCGCCGCCCGCGGCGGGCGCGGGCGTCGTGGAGGGTGCGGCCGCGGGCGCCGGCGCCACGGCGGCGCCGCCCGCGCCCACGGTGATCACGGAGTTCTTGCCGCCGAAGCCGTCGTCGACGCCCTCGGGGTTCTGCGGGTCCTGCTTCCAGTTGCCGTCGACGACGAACTTGTACATGTAGCGGCCGGGGGCCAGGTCCACGTCGGCGGTGTAGACGCCGTCGCCGTCGGGGTCGTCCATGCTCTGCCCGGTCGCGTTCCAGCCGTTGAACTCGCCGGCGAGGAAGCAGCTGCCGATCTTGCCGCCCGCGTCGAAAGCGAAGCGCGTCTTGCCGCCCGCGGCGGCGGCGACGGGAGTGGCCACAACCTTCGCGGCGGCCGGCGGCGGCGCGACCGCGGCGCCCGCCCCCACGGTGACCACGGAGTTCTGGCCGCCGAAGCCGTCTTCGGCCGACTCGGCCGCCGCGGGATCGGCGAGCCAGTTGCCGTCGACGACGAACTTGTACATGTAGCGGCCGGGCGGCAGCGCCATCGCCTTGGTGTGGACGCCGTCGCCGTCGGGGTCCTCCATGCGGTCGGAGGTCGGGTTCCAGCCGTTGAACTCGCCGGCCAGGAAACAGGCCGCGCCCTTGCCCGCGTTGTGCGAGAACACGGTCATCCCTGCCGCCGCCCCAGCCGCCGGCGCCGCCGCCGTCGCGACGGGAGTCGCCTTCAGACCGGCCGGCGCCTCGCCGCCGCCCGCGGTCAGCTTGGCGGTCCCGGCCGGGACTACCACGACCGAGTTCTGGCCGCCGTACCCGTCGTCCTTGCCCACGGGGTTGGCCGGGTCCTGACGCCAGGCGCCGTCGACGACGAACTTGTACTCGTACGTCCCCTCGTCCAGGGGCACCACGACGGCCCACACGCCGCCGCCGGTGTCCTTGAGGGCCAGATCGAAGGCCTTCCAGCCGTTGAAGCTGCCGGCCAGGGTGACCTCCTTGGCGCCGGGGGCGCGGTGGACGAAGGTCACGTCGGCGGCGGGCAGCGAGCCGGCCGCCAGCACGACGCCGGCCAGCAGGACGACGAGCGACGACAGCAGAGGACGATGGCGCATGTTGATCTCCCGGTTGGCGGCGCAAACGCGCGGCGGGGGGTCTCCCCCGCCTGGCGCTCGCGCCGGAAATGGTCCAAGACGAGGAGAGTAACACGCGCCGCGACGGCGTCAAGGGGGCCTGTCGACCCATCCGAGGAGTCTGGGAGCCCGCCCGTATTTGTGTTATCATTAGATGAACTTCGACCCACCCGACGGGAGTCCCATGAATTCGATGCGGTCCCTGCTGGTCTCGTCTGCCCTGCTCATGACGGCCCTGCTGCTGCACGGCTGCACGGCCGATCAACCCGTCGCCCCCGCAGGCGCCCCGCAGACGGCCCGGGAATCATCTTCCTCGATGGTCCAGGTCCAACCCGACAGCTTCGTCCTGCGCGTCTACGGGGCCGATTCAGTCCACCTCGCCGGCGCCTTCAACAGCTGGGCCACCCAGAACCCGGCCTACGCCTTCGTCCCCGACGGCGACGGCGTCACCTGGCGCTACGGCACCGACCTGCCCGCGGGCGTCCAGGCCTACAAGTTCGTCCTGCGCCGGGGCGGCGTGGTCACCTGGCTGACCGATCCGATGGCCCCCGAGGTCCAGAGCGGCGGCGATCCCGCGCAGGCCAACGCCCTCTACGGCCGGACGCTGCCCTCGATCCGCGACCTGGCGACGCCGGTCGACCGCACCAAACTGGTCATCTACGAGATCGCCCCGAACGACTTCTCGGCCGCCGGCACCTTCTCCGGCATCATCAGCGGTCTGGACACCGGTCCGAACCTGGTGGACCTGGGCGTCAACGCCATCGAGCTGATGCCCGTCAACGCCCCCTCCTACAACGGCTGGGGCTACGACCCGGTGCTGTACGCCGCGCCCAACCCCGCCTACGGCTCGCCGTACTTCTTCGCCCTGCTCGTGGACCGCTGCCACGAACGCGGCATGGCGGTCATCCTGGACGTCGTTTTGAACCATCAGGCCGGCGGCGGCATCCTGCGCCAGCTGGACACCTTCGCCGGGACCTACCACTTCACCACGACCGAGTCGAACCCCTGGGGCATGGTCGAGCTGAACTGGAGCGACCCCGCCCTGAAGGCCCACGTCCGCGACGCGATGCTGCACTGGGTCGACACGTACAAGGTGGACGGGTTCCGCTTCGACTACGTGGCCGGCGAGGGCTGGGCGACCTGGGAGTACCTGCGCGACGAGCTGCGCGCCGCGCGCCCGGACCTGCTGCTGATCGGCGAGGATTTCCGCTACCCCAACGAGGGCAACGCCGTCACCCACGGCTACGACGCCCAGTGGGGCGGCAACCACACCGACGGCTGGGGCGGCGGCGGCAACAACTTCCTGCAGGTGATGTCCACGAACCTGACGCAGAACGGCTTCGCCTGGCGCGGCTCGACCGCGATCAGCCTCGGCTGCTGGAGCTTCGGCTGCCGCAACATGTGGGCCTCGGCCAACGTGATCGGCGCCAACAGCCAGTACGACGGCGTCAATGGCGACGGCTTCAGCGACGTGAAGTCCCTCGAGACGCACGACGAGAACCGCATCGCCTGGGCCGTGGACACCTACGGCTCGGCCGACGCCCGGGCGGTCGGCGGCCGGCAGAAATCGGAGCTGGGCGCCTTCGCGCTGCTGACCAGCGTCGGCATCCCGATGCTCTACAACGGCCAGGAGATCGGCTGCGACGAGTTCCGCCCCGGCGACCCGACCACCTTCAAGATCGACTGGACCACCGGCGACCAGGACCTGCGCGCCGTCTACCGCAACCTCATCCGGCTGCGCCGCGACGAGACCGCCCTGGCCTCCGAACGCACCTGGTTCACCTGGCGCGCCGCCGACGCCGACCACTACGACCGCACCCTCTGCTACTGGCGCGGCGGGGCCGTGTCGTCGCAGGCGGAGATCGTCGTGGCGCTGAACTTCGACCACAACGACCACACCTGGCCGGTGGCGTTCCCCGTGAACGGGACCTGGCACCGCTACCATCCGCAGAATGGGGCCTGGGAGGCGGTCGAGATCACGGGCAACCAGCTCGTGTTCGCGCAGCCGGCTTCGTCGGGGGCGTTGTGGCGCAAAGCGGATGGGTCGACCGGAGTTCCTGAGTAAGCCCGAGTTTCAGACCAATGGCAGCGTTCGCGTCGGTAGGTCTCCACGTCGCCGCAGCGAAGCGGCGTGCTCCCCCATCGTGACGAAATTCCCGCCGCGCAGCACGCCCTCCAGCTTGGCGAAGGTCGAGTTCTGCCCCCCCTGGCTGAGCAGCCGCTTCACCGGCGACTGGCCGATGCGGCCGGGACGCCAGTCGTCCAGCTCCCAGGGGTGCAGGTAGGTGACGATCGGCTGGCCCTGGCGGCGGGCGAGCGCGCGCAGGGCGCGGTAGGCGGGCACCGGCAGCAGGCGCAGGTAGGCGCCGCCGGCGAAGCCGACGTTCACGCCCAGGACGCGCGCGGTGGTCATGGGCATGACCAGCAGCGGGTCGCTGCCATCGTCGGAAAGTTGCAGCAGGAAGGGCCGGCGCGGCGACGCGGGTTGCCCGTAGTGCGGGTGGTGGACGGGGAACAGGGAGCAGTCGTAGGTGAAGCCCTCCTCGCGCAGCACGTGCAGGTAATCGTGCACCGCGGGGGTGATGGTGAAGCTCGGAGCGCGGTAGCCGTCGACGCGGTCGACGCCGGCGGCGGCCAGCGCCGCGCGCGCCCGGCGCAGATCGGCGCGGAACTCCTCGGGCGTGAGCTGGTGGACGACCGGGTGCGCGTACGAGTGGCAGGCGATCTCGTGGCCGGCGCCGGCGATGCGGCGGATCAGGTCCGGGTGGCGCTCGGCGGTCCAGCCCAGGACGAAGAAGGTCCCGGTCACCTTGTGCTTCGCCAGCAGGTCGAGGCAGCGCCCGGTGTTGCCGACGACGCGGCTCTCGCGCCCCTCCCAGGTGTCGGGCGGCGCCTGGTCGAGGTAGTTGTGGCCGTGGAACCACTCCTCGACGTCGATGGTCAGGATGTCCGGTGTCGCGTTCACGTCCCCTCCGTTCGGCCCCCCAATCTAGACGCAGGCTGTCACACCCGCCGCCGCCCGTCAATCCGTGGTCGCCATTGGGACCGTCCCGTTTACTCTGGCCGGGCCGCGACGGGGTGCGCCGCGGGCGGCTCGCGCCTGACACCGACGCCCAGGGAGACACGATGCCGCTGCGCCACCTGGCCACCCGCGGAAAAATGGGCGGCGCCGTCACCGCCAGCCTGACCAACGGCATGCGCCTGATCGTCATGGAGGACCGCCGCAGCCCCGTGGCGGTCTGCAACATCTGGGTGCGCGTCGGCTCGAACCTGGAGCCCGACGGGGTGCGCGGCTGGGCGCACGGCATCGAGCACCTGCTGTTCAAGGGCACCGCGCGGCGGGCCGAGGGCGACTTCGCGCGCGAGGTCGCCGACCTCGGCGGCACCACCAACGCCGGCACCGGTTACGAGACCACGAACTACCACATCACCGTGCCGGCGGAGCACCTGCCCGCCGCCGTCGACATCCTGCACGACGCCCTGTTCCACTCGGAATTCGAGGCCGCGTCGCTGGACGCCGAGCGCCAGGTGCTGGTCCACGAGAACCACATGTACGACGATCAGCCCTCGGGCTTCGGCGTGACCTGGCGCTGGGGTCTGGAGCTGGCGCGCGACGTCAGCCCCTACCGCCACCCGATCGGCGGGCGGGACGAGGACCTGCTGTCCACGCCCCGCGAGCGGATCCTCGACTTCTGGCGGGCCGCCTACCAGCCCGACCGCATGACCGCCGTGGTGGTGGGCGACATCGATGCCGAAGCGGTCTTGGAACTGCTGGCCGCGACCTTCGGCCCCGAAGCGCCGCCGCGCCCCTACGAACTGCCGTCGCCGGCCTGCGAGCCGCCCCACGACCGCCTGCGGGCCCGGCTCGCGCGCGGCGACCTGCAGCGCGTCTACGCCAAGCTGCTGTTGCCGGGTGTGGCCGAAAACGATCCCGACCAGCCGGTCCTGGCCGTCGTGCTGCAGATCTTGTCGGACGGCCGCAGCGCGCGGCTCTACCGGCGCATCCAGGAAGAGCTGCAGCTGGTCGGCGGCATCGGCCTGCTGAGCGAGTCCGGCCCGCGCGAAGGGCTCCTGGTGGTGGACTTCGAGACCGAAGCCGCGAAGGTCGCAGCGGCCGTCGCGGAGATCGGCGGCCTGCTGCAGCAGATGAAGGACGCGCCGCCGGACGAGGCCGAACTGGACCGCGCCCGCGTCCGCACCGAGCGCGGCTACGCCTTCGGGCTCGAGACGGTGCAGGGGCGCGCCGCGAACCTGGGCTGGCACGACGCCATGGGGGACCCGCAGGCCGCCTTCGACTGGCCGCAGCGGGTGGCGGCGGTGACCGGCGCCGACGTCCAGCGCCTCTGCCGGCGCCTGTTCGTGCGCGAGGAGGCGTCGGTGCTCGTCTACGCCCCGGCCGGCGGCGACGGCGACGGGATCCCCGCCGACGCCGCCGCCTGGGAGGCGCTGCTGGCGCCGCGGCTCGGCGGGCGCGAGGACGGGACGGGATCGGCGCCGACGGCACCGGCGATCGCCGCGGCCGCGTCGGCCCAGGTGACCCCGGCCACCAAGGCCACGGCCAAGAACGACCGTCCCTTCGAAGAGATCATCCTGCGCGACGGACTGCGCTTCTATGTGCGCCAGGACCGCAGCCTGCCGGTGGCGACGCTGAGCCTCTACGCCGCCGGCGGCGTCTGCCACCAGTTGCCGGGGCAGGAAGGGCTGGCCAACCTGACGCAGCAGGTCCAGGCCAAGGCGACGGCGCAGGAGGACGCGGCCGCGCTGCACGCCGCCGTCGAAAGCTGCGGCGCCTCGCTGTCCCCCTTCTCGGCCCGCGACCACGCGGCCTGTCGCTGACCGGGCCTCACGGCGCGCCTGGACCCCCTGCTGGAGCGGCTGGGCCGCCTGGCCTGCGCGCCCGCCTTCCCCGCCGACGAGCTGGAGCAGGAGCGCCGCCTCGCGCTGGACGACCTGCAGGCCCAGCAGGACGACCCCTTCCAGGCCGCGGCGCGCAGTCTGCGCGCCGCGATGTACCCGGACCACCCGTACGGCTCGCCCATGGCCGGCACCGAGACCTCGCTGCCGGATCTGACCCGCGACGACCTGGTCGCCCATCACGCCCGCCTGTGGACGTCGCGCAACGTGCACGTGGTGGTCTCGGGCGACGTCGACCGCGACCGCCTCGCGGCGCGGATCGAGGACGTGCTGGCCGACCTGCCCGACGCCCCCTCGCCGCCGCTGCCGCCGCTGGACCGCGTGCCGGCGGCCGCCGGCGTCGAGCGCATGCGCATCACGCGCGACGTGCGCCAGAGCGTGGTGCTGTGCGGCTGGCGCGGCCCGCTGGATCCGAACACCGACCGCGCCGCGCTGGCGCTGCTGCAGAGTCTGCTGAACGGCCAGAGCGGGCGGCTCTTCGAGGCCCTGCGCAACCGCCGCTCCCTGTGCTACACGACCGGGATCCAGGCCGCCCGCGGCTTCGCGCCGGGCATGCTGGTGGGTTACGTGCTGACCGATCCCGCGACCGAGGACGCGGCCGCGGCCGCCCTGGTCGAGGAACTGCGCCGCATCGCCACGGAACCGGCGGCCGCCGCCGAGTTCGCGCGGGCCCGCGCGCGCCTGCTGGGCAATCTGCTGATCTCGCGGCAGAGCAACGCCGCGCGGGCGAGCCGCTGCGGCGCCGACGTGCTCTACGGCCGCGCGCCCAACAACATCGCCCACCACCTGCAGGAGATCCGCGCGCTGACGCCGCGCCGGGTGCGCGACGCCGCCGCGCGCTACCTCGGAACCGAGGATCGCTGGGAAGTGGTGCTGGGACCGGCGTGAGCCGGCCGCTGCGGACGCACGGGGGCCGGAACGCGCGCGTTCCGGCCCCCTTCTCGCGCCGGTCGGCTAGCCCCGCAGGGGGTAGCGCTGGGGATCGTCGCCCATGTCGATCACGTGCGACGTCTGGCTGAACGAGGTGCGGTGCTTCTTGCCGGCGGGGATGTAGTAGACGTCGCCGGCCTGGTACAGCTCGGTGCGCCCCTCGATCTCCAGGGTCATCTCGCCGGTGACGAGGTAGCCCCACTGGGCGCCGTGGCTGTGGTCGGGGACGGTCACGCCTTCGTCGAAGCGGAAGAACGTCACCTGCTTCTCGTGGTTTTTCAGGGAATGTCCGGTCACGCCGGAGACGTGGAATTCGATCGCGGGGAGCTTCAGGACTTCGTCGGGCCACATGGTGTCGGCCGCTTGCAGTCTGGCCATGGAGACCTCCCAGGGTGGGTTGTTGGAGGCAGGTTCCACTAGGGTCAGGATACCGGAATCCGCGTCGTTTGCAACAGGCTCTCTTCAACCTCGCGGGGCGTAGTCGGTTCCGCGCATCGGCAGCGCGGGGCCGCCCCCCACGACCTCCGAAACGAGCACCTCCCCGACCAGCACCTCGTGGTCGCCGGCCGGGTGGCGGCCGATCAGGCGGCACAGCAGGCGGGCCGCGCAGTCCCGCAGCGCGGGCGCCCCGCCGCCCATCGTGACGGAGTCCGTGCCCCGCCACTTGTCGAGATCGCGCCCCGACTGCAGGCCGAACCGGCGCGCGACCTCCACCTGCCCTTCGTGCAGCACCGAGACGGTGAACTCCCCCCCGTCGCGCAGCAGGCCGTGCGTGTGGCGCAGCGGCGAGACCGCGACCGCGAGCAGCGCCGGCGCGGACGACACCCGCGTCACCCAGGCCGCGGTCAGGCCGCCGCGGCGCGGGCCGTCCGCGGCGCCGACGACGACCACGGGCGAGGGCAGCAGCTGCAGGGCCGGGTCGTGGGGCGACGATGGCGAGGGCATGGGAGCCTCCAGGTCTGCGCGCCGCGGAGCGGGGACACCCCGCAGACTACCCCCCGCAGGGCCCGCGGTCCAGGGCCGCGTCGGGATCCTCGGGATCGGGGTCGCCGAGGCTCTCGGGGAGGTTCTCCGGGAAGGTGAACGCGAAGCGCGAGCCCCGGCCGACCTCGCTCGCGACGGTCAGCTCGCCGCCCATGGCCGCGACGGTGCGGTGGGCGATGGCCAGCCCGAGGCCGCTGCCGCCGTGCTTGCGGGCGACGTCCCGCCCGGCCTGCTGGAAGGGCGCGAAGATCCCGCCGAGCCGGTCGGCGGGGATGCCGGAACCCGTGTCGGTCACCGAGACCTCCAGCCAGCCGTCGCGGTCCGACCGCCGGCAGGCGACCGCGACCGAGCCGCGGCTGGTGAACTTCAGCGCGTTGCCCACGAGGTTCATCGCGACCTGGCGCAGGCGCGTCGGGTCGCCCACCTGCTCGGCCGGCACGTCGGCGTCCACCGACAGCTCCAGCGCGACGCGCTTCTCGCGCGAGGACGAGGCGAAGATCCCGCACACCTCCTCGAGCACGCCGGCCGCGCTGAAGGGGATGCGCTCGAGGTCGAGCCGGCCGGCCTCGATGCGCGACAGGTCGAGCACGTTGTTGATCAGGGACAGCAGGACCTGGCCGCTCTCCTGGATGGACGCCGCGAAGTCGCGCACGTCCGTTTCGCCGAGGTTCGGCATGGTCAGCAGGTCGGCGAAGCCGACGACACAGGTCAGCGGCGTGCGGATCTCGTGCGACATCGCGGCCAGGAACATGCTCTTGCTGCGGTTGGCCAGCTCGGCGGCGCGGCGCGCGTCGCCGGCCTCGGCCAGCGCCACTTCCAGGTCGGCCTTGGCGCGGGCCAGGTCGGCGGCCACCCGGGCGTGGCGCTCCATCGCCGCGCGGGCCGCCTCGGCGGCGTGCGCCTTCGCCTGCGTGTAGCGGACGATCATGCCGGCCACCTGCAGCTGCAGCACGGCGCCGGACTGGCGGGCGTACTCCTCGCTGGCGCGGCGCCCCGCGAGGTTGGCCACCAGCTCGACCATGCGGCGCTGCGCGTCGGACTCGGCGGGCGCGCCGTGCCCGACGAGGCGCCCCAGCACGGCGCGCTCCTTCTCGTGCGACAGCAGCACCGGGACGTGCCAGAGCGCGGCCCCGCAGGCCGGGCAGGCCGCGCCCGCCGGCCGCGCGCCGGGATCGGGGTCCGGATCGGCTTCGAGCAGCTCGGCGACGGCCGCGACGCAGGCGCCGCCGCAGGCGGCTCCCTCGGCGGCACCCTCGGCGGCCAGGATGCGCCCGTCGTCGACCGGGCGGTACCCGCGCCCGTCGCGCAGGACCAGGCAGGTGCACAGGCCGACGCCGCGGGCCAGGACGTGGCGCCAGTAGGCCAGCTCGGCCAGGTCCAGGACGGCCTCGGGCGGCACGTCGCGCACCGGCAGCAGGCGCCCCTCGCACCAGAGGTCCGGCCGCTGCTGGGCTTCGCGCAGGTAGTGGCGCAGGTTCTCGAGGTCGGCGGCGCCGAGCTGGTCCACCAGGTCCCCGCCGAGCAGCGCGGGCTGCAGCGCCTCGCGGAGCAGGCGCGCGTTCTCGGCCTCGAGGCGGCGCACGCGCATCTCGAGGCGCTGCTCGCGCGCCAGCGCGGGCTCGACGCCGGGGGCGTCGGGCGGCAGGGTGAGGTCCAGGATGCGGTCGCTCATGCCACCACCAACGCAGCAGGCCGGGAACGGCGGTCCGGCGCCCGGACCGTCTCGTGGGAGATCGCTCGGGGATAGGATCGGCGGGGCGGGCCCGATCTTGAGCGAGGATACCGCTTTGGGCCGCAGGAAGTTGGGGACGGCGGCGCCGGCGGCTCAGCCGTGCCGGCCCAGGCCGTTGAACAGGTCGAGCTGGGGGGAGTGGCGGGGCAGGCCGACGGCTTCCAGGACCTGGCCGATCCAGCCGTCGCGGTGGTCGGGGTCCAGTTCGAGGCAGGGCTGGCGGAACTCCGCCAGGAGCTCCCGGATCAGGGCGTCGATGCCCATCTGGAAGCCGGCCGAGGTGTCGCGCGTCCCGTCGAAGGCCGGCGCGCCGAGCACGGGCACCCGCACCAGCAGCTTGTAGGTGGACAGCCAGTGGCGCAGCAGCGGTTCGAGGTCGGGCCGGCGGCCGACGGCGTGGACCATGTAGGCGTAGTTGTCGAGCACCGAGCGGTCGCAGACCACGGCCTGGTAGGAGGCGGCGGTGGCGATCTCCCAGGCGATCTGCGTGTGGAGGATCCACTCCTGGGCGCCGCTGGTGGTGTCGCGGTTGATGGGCAGCGGGCAGTGCCGGGCCACCTCCTTCACGACGTCGACGCTCACGTCGAGCCGCTTCAGGCAGGCCGCCAGCTCGAAGCAGAGGGTGGTCTTGCCGACCCCGTGGGTGCCGATGAACGCGATCTTCATGATGGGCGACGATAGCGGCCCCGGCGGCCGGCGTCCAGCCCGGAGTCGCCGCGCCGGCGACCTCCGCTGGCGGTGCGGCCGCTCCCGTTGTATCCCTGTGGGCTCCGGTCCGCCCTGCCGCGGCCCGGGATCGACGACGCACGAGACGGCGCCCCGGCCGGGGCGCGTTCAGGAGGCACGATGAGGGCACGGGACCTCGAACGCATCCGCGATACCCTGCACGCCGAGCGGGACCGCGTCCAGCGGATCATCGCCCGCCACGCCAAGGCGATCCAGCACGCCGACGACCTGTCCGGCGACGGCTCCGGCAAGGCCCACTCCAACCACATGGCCGACCAGGGCTCCGACGAGATCCAGTACGAGACCATGATCCACCTGGCCGGCGCCGAGACCGACTACCTCTTCGACATCGAGGAGGCGCTCGCGAAGCTCGAGAACGGGGCTTACGGCCGCTGCGAGGCCGGAGACCACACCATCGCGGTCGAGCGCCTGCTCGCCGTGCCGACGGCGCGGCTGTGCATCGCCTGCCAGGAGAAGCGCGAGAAGCTCTCGGCCTAGGCCCGGAACGGCCGCGCACGCCCGGCGTGAACACAGGACGGCCGGCTCCCGCGGGAGCCGGCCGTCCTTGCGCGATCCTCCGTCCCGGCGGGTCGCCCCGCCGACGCGGAGCGTCAGTGGGTCATGTTGGCGGCCTTGCGCAGGCGGCGCTTCAGGCGGTGGATCTCCCGCCGGTGGCGGTTGCGCTGGACGCCCTCCCCCGCCGCCGCCGCTTCGTCGCGGCGCGTCTTGAGGTCGCGGATCCTGCCCTTGACGGCGGTCTTGTCCAGCCCGACGACGACCTTGTGGGGCTTCTCGATGCCGAGCTTGGCGGCGAGCAGTTCCACGAGTTCGTCCTTCTTCAGGCCGATGACTCCGGAAACCTCGGGCAGGTGGGTCTTCATCATGTCGCGCAGATCGGTGACCTTGTGCTTGTGCAATTCGTGCCAGTCCATGCGGTGCCTCCTCGGCAGCCGGCCCGATCGGGCCGGCAGTGCGGCGTGGGTGGATGGATGCCCCACACTCTAGCCGATCCCGCCGCAATTTGCACGATCGGGCCGCCCGCCGCGCCGCGGCAGCCGACTGCCTGATTTCTGACCATCCCCTCGCCGGCCCCCGAGGCCGCCGCCGGGCCGCAGGGCCGCGCCCCGCCGCCTGGCGCCCCTCTCCCGCGCTTCGCCATCCGCACGGCCCCCGCGGCCGCCGCAGCCCCGGCTTCGCCGGCGGCCCGGTGATCAATCCCTTGGCCCCGTGCAAGTTGCCGCCGCAGTCCCGGCGCAGATCACGGAGTATCATCGTCCTGTTTAAGGCCGTTCCGAGGCACGCCGGGCCCCCATGCGCCCCGTCCGGACACGATGGCACGCCCGTTGCAGCCCTTCCCCCCGACGGAACAGGTCCGGCCGCGAGCCGGCCCCATCGCACACCGGGGACGGGGGAAGTCTCTTGATGCACACGAAGGCGCCGGGACTCGGCGAATTCCTGATCAGCAAGGGCGTCATCGACCAGGCTCAGCTGGCCGAAGCGCTCGTCGAGCAGAAGCGCTCCCACGAACGCCTCGGCGAGATCCTCCAGAACCGGGGGCTGATCACCGAGTGGGACCTGCTGGACGCCCTGGGCAGCCAGCTCGGCCACCGCCTGTTCGACGCCGCGCACGACGAGGTGACGCGCCAGGCCCTGGAGCTGGTGCCGGCCGAGTCCGCGCGCCGCTACGACCTGCTGCCGGTCTGCCTGGACGAGCACCACTTCGTGGTCGCCATGAAGGACCCGCTGGACGTCGAGGCCCTCGACCACCTGCACCACGTGGCCTCGCGCGTCGACCGCGAGCTGTCGATCCTGCTGGCGCCCGCCGAGGCGCTGGCGCAGGCGCGCGACCTCCATTACGGCCGCCTGCAGGGCGACCGCAACGTGTCGCAGCTGATCGAATCGGTGATCGACGAGATCGGCGGCGGCAAGGACATCGAGATCGAGCTCGAGGGCGACGGCTCGTCGGCGCAGGACGCCGGCGTCGTCACCCTCGTCGACCAGATCATCGGCAAGGCGATCCAGGAGCGGGCCACCGACATCCACGTCGAGCCCCAGGAGCACAGCCTGGTCATCCGCTACCGCGTCGACGGCATCCTCTACGACGCCCTGACCCCGCCGCGGGCGGTCTACGCCGGCGCCGTCAGCCGCCTGAAGATCATGGCCAACATGGACATCGCCGAGCGGCGCACCACCCAGGACGGGCGCTTCACCTTCCGGCGCGACGGCCGCGAGGTGGACATGCGCGTCTCGGCCATCCCGACGGTCCACGGCGAGAAGATCGTCATGCGCCTGCTGGACAAGACGAACTTCAACTACTCGCTGACCGACCTGGGGCTGGCGGAGCAGGACATCGCCTCGGTGCGGCAGGCCATCCACCGCCCCCACGGCATGATCCTGCTGTCGGGCCCGACCGGCTCCGGCAAGACCACGACGCTCTACGCCGCGATGAAGGAGCTGGACAGCCTCAGCCTCAACATCACGACCATCGAGGACCCCGTCGAGTACCAGATCGGGCGCATCAACCAGGTCCAGGTCAACAAGCGCAAGCAGGTGACCTTCGCCAACGCCCTGCGCGCCTTCCTGCGCCAGGACCCCGACGTGATCATGGTCGGCGAGATCCGCGACCAGGAGACGGCCGAGATCGCGATCCGGGCCGCCCTGACCGGCCACATGGTCTTCAGCACCATCCACGCGAACGACGCCCCCAGCACGGCCGCCCGCCTGGTCTCGATGGGCGCCGAACCCTTCATGGCCGCCAGCGCCCTGACCCTGGTGGCGGCGCAGCGCCTGGTCCGGCGCAACTGCCCCCGCTGCCTGCAGGAGTACGAACCCGCGAAAGAAATCCTCATGGCCCTGGGGGAAGACGCCGATGACTTCGGTGCCCTGCCGGACAAGTTCCTGCGCGGCGCCGGCTGCGCCGCCTGCCGGGGCCGCGGCTACGCAGGGCGCGTGGCCGTGATCGAGAAGATGGAGATGACGCCGGCGCTGCGGGAGCTCGTGGCCCAGAAGCGGCCGGCGGGCGTGATGAAACAGCAGGCCGTGACCGAAGGCATGCTGACGCTGCAGCAGGCCGGTCTGAAGAAGGTCCGCGACGGCGTCACGACCCTGGAAGAAGTGCTGCGGGTCTGCATCAGCGATTGACCCGCGACGGAAGGACGATCCGGATGGCGAACTACAGCTACGTGGCGAAGGACCGCAGCGGCGCCGAATTGACCGGCTTCCTGACCGGCGCCAGCGACGACGAGATCATCCAGCGCCTGCACCAGCAGGGGCTGGCCGTCATGCACGTCGCCGAGGACCGCCGCGGGCAGGCCGCCGCCGCCTGGAAGGCCCAGGCCGCCTCCTGGAACGTGCGCCGCGCCTCGACCCGCGACCTGGCGCTGTTCAGCCGCCAGCTGGCCACGGTGCTGGAATCGGGCATCCCCCTGGTCAAGGGCCTGCGCGGCCTGTCGGCCGACTCGGGCCGCGGCCCGGTGGCCAAGGCCGTGGGCGACCTGGCGACGCGCGTGGAGCGCGGCGAGAGCATCTCGGACGCCATGGCGGCCCACCCGGCCGTCTTCAACTCGATGTACCTGAGCATGATCCGCGCGGGCGAGCGCGCCGGCACCCTGGACAAGATCGTCGTCGAGCTCTCCAACTACCTGGAGAAGGTCGACGACATCAAGGGCAAGGTGAAGTCGGCGATGATGTACCCGGTCTTCATCCTGACCTTCACGGTGCTGGCCACGCTGTTCCTGATCCTGAAGATCGTGCCGACCTTCTCGGACATCTACAAGGAGCTCGGCCAGGACCTGCCCGCCCTGACCCGGGTCGTGCTGAGCATCTCGGACGTCGTGCGCGCGAACGCCGTGCTCGTCCTCGGCGGCATGGGGGCGCTCGTCGTCGCCGTCTTCGCCGCCCTGCGCACCCGCCGCGGCCTGCGCACCTGGCACGCCATGCAGCTGCGCATGCCCATCTTCGGGCCCATCGTCACCAAGAGCGTGATGAGCCGCTTCGCCCGCACCTTCGGCATCCTGATCGGCAGCGGCCTGCCCATCCTCGAGAGCCTCGACCTGGTCAAGGGGGCCGCCGACAACCTGGTGGTCGCCGACGCCATCGACGAGGTCAAGGCCAAGGTCGCCGCCGGCCAGGGCGTGACCGAGTCCTTCCGCGCCACCGGCGCCTTCCCGGAGATGATCCTGCAGCTGATGGCCACCGGCGAGGAGGCCGGCGAGCTGGACACGATGCTGAACAAGTCCTCGGACTTCTACGACCGCCAGGTCGAGGCGACGGTGCACGGCCTGTCGTCGCTGATCGAGCCGATCATGATCGTGATCGTCGGCGGCATCATCGGTTTCATCGTGCTGAGCATGTTCCTGCCCATCTTCGGCATGGGCGACGCGATGATCAAGGGTTCGGCGGCCATGTAGGACGCCGGACCGCAACGTGGGTGGCGCGCATTCTCCCGGACAGGCGGCCACCTGGGACAAGGACGTCCGGGAGAATCATCTGCGCGAGCAGAGGAGGGAACGCAATGAATCGCTTCCGTCGCAAGTCTGACCAGAAGGGCTTCACCATGATCGAGCTGATGGTCGTCGTGGTGATCGTCGGCGTCCTGGCCGCCATCGCGGTGCCGATGTACGGCAAGTACGTCAAGAACGCCCGTCTGACCGAAGCCACCAGCCGCATCGGCGAGGTCGTCACGGCCGCCAAGTCGTGGGCGATCGAGAACGAGAGCGCCGCGGGCAATCCGATCTGGCCGTCCGGCGCCGGCGGCGTCGTCGACCTGACCGCCTCGGCCAACTTCACCTACGCGATCACCAGCGGCGGCGGCAGCAACGCCAACACCACCGCCCTGGTGCTGACGGCCACCGGCGTGGCCGGCACGCGCATGGCCGGCGTGACGGTGACCCAGACCGTGCCCAACATCAGCAGCAACGGCAACGCGCCAGTCGTCGCGGGCTTGTAGCCCGCAACCATGGCTCGGGTCGGGGGGCCATCGCGGCCTCCCGACCCGCCACCACTCCGGCAGGGAGCCGCAAGCGATGCAGCGGAACGAGCGCCACGGCAGGCAGGACGGGTTCACCCTCATCGAGGTGATGGTGGCCTCGGTGGTGCTGCTGCTGGCCTTCTTCGGGATGGCCCGCTACGCCGCCGGCAGCCGCACGCAGCTGTCGCTGGAGGAGGGACGGCGGCACGCCGTCGCGGTGGCGCAGGGCCGCCTCGAGGCGATCAAGCGCGGCGAGACCTACGACACGCTGGGCTCGCTGACCGGCCGCGACACCACCTACACCGTGGACGGCCGGCCCTACGCCGTGACGCACACGATCGGCCTGAGCACCCCCGAGGAGCACGCCGCCACCGTCGGCGTGACGGTGACCTGGAGCGAGATGATCGCCGGCAACGCTGCGCCCCGTTCGATCGCCCTGACGGCGATCGTCAGCCGCAGCCTGCTCTGGGAGGGAGGGAGCTGAGATGAGGAAGCACCGCACCCCGCCGCCGCGCCGCCGCCGGACCGGACAGGCCGGCCTGACGCTCATCGAGATGATGGTCGCCATCGTGGCCTCGTCCATCGTGGTGATGTCGCTCGGGCGGCTGGTGACCACGAACCAGACCATGGTCTTCGGCGGCCGCAGCCGGGCCGTCCTGCAGCAGGACATCAGCCGGGTGCTGAACGTGATCACCCAGGACGTGCGCGAGTCGCGCTGGGTCATGGCCCAGTCCGCCGCCGAGTTCCGCACCTACGACACTGCGGGCGCCGTCACCCACGTCTACCTGCTGACCGCGGTCGACGGCGACAACCTGGTCACGCGCGACGGGATGGCGCTGGCGCAGAACGCCTGCGACAGCCTGACCGTCGCCGCCAGCCCCGATTCCACGATCCTGACGGTCTCGCTCGGGCTCTCCGACGACCGCCAGAACGCCACCGCCGGCTTCACCGCCGTGAGCGTGCGCAACCACGCGATGGAGTTCTGATGAGCACGCGAGGAAACAGGGACATCAGGCACGCGGCCCGGGACGGGCAGGGCCGGCTACGTCCTGCTCGCCGTCACCGTGTTCGTCTTCGCCCTGATCGTCGGCGGCATGGCCCTGTTCGCCACCGCCTCCTACGAGTCGAAGCACGCGCTGCGCGACTACGACAGCGCCGAGGCCTTCTACCTGGCCGATTCCGCCATCGAGCGCGCCCGGGCCATGCTGCTCGAGGACCGCGCCTGGCGCGACGGCTGGAACGACGTCGCCCTGGACCGCGGCACCTACGACCTCGCCATCGCCGACACCACCCTGGCCGGGCGCCCCGGCTCCTTCGTGCGCCTGACCGGCACCGGCACCGTGAACCAGACCAGCCGGCGGGTGACGGCCGTGGCCGAGGTCCCGCCGGCCGGCCTCAACCTGGGCCTGCTGGGGATGGACGACGCCGTCTCGCTGTTCAACCCCTTCTGCGTCAACGGCCGCGCCCACATCAACGGCTGGTGCTTCTTCGGCTTCCGCAACCGCAACTTCCGCTGCGGCACCCTGACCAACGGGTTCGACCTGACGCCGCCGCACCTCTACGTCGACGCCGACCACTTCCCCGGCGCCACCTACTACGAGGTGCGCCCGACCAAGACCGGGACCGTCCACAACGCCCGCATCTTCGACGCGGACGGGGTCGACATCACCACCTCGCGCGGGGACAGCCTGACCTCGGTCCTGACCTACAGCTCGCTGCTCGGCTCGTACATCTACACCTTCAGCGGCAACACGGCCGTCGACCGCTACTTCGACGAGACCACCGGCGTCTTCCGGCGGGCCGCGGGCGACTCTTCCGTGGTGGTCAACTTCGGCGGCGCGCCGCTGAACAACCCCCCGGGGCCCAACGCCGTGCACCAGCTGTTCATCGGCAACACCTCGCGCATCATCCGCGCCACGATCATCAACACGCGCTTCACCGGCATCACGGTCGAGCAGCGCCTGCAGCACGGCAACTGGCGGGCCGGCCTGACGATCATCGACGGCGTGACGTTCGCGCCCCGCAACGGCATGACGCTGATCTGCGGCATGTTCCACTCGTTCGGCACCTCGAACTACGGCAACGCCAACTACCCGGGCCTGGTCTACATCACGGGCTTCCTCAACTCGTTCTGGGGCAACCTGAACGCCCGCGGCAGCATCATCATGATGGGCGACTTCGTCAGCCTGGCCGACGTCACCATCACCTACGACCCCCTGATGCTGGACCGCATGCCCGACTACATGGAAGAGGAGTGGCCGGACCGCGTCTCCGGCAGTTCCCGGATCATCACGTGGCGCGAAGTCTCCGCTCCGACCGGCGGCTGACAAGGAGGACGGCTTTGTTCCGCACCCGCAACGCCCGCACGGGCATCGACATCGGGTCCACCGGCATCAAGCTGGTGCGTGGGGAGGGGCGCTCGGCGCTCGAGTCCGTCTCCCACGCCGGCACCGAAGCCTGGGACGGCCTGGACCGCGAGAACCGCACCGAGCGGGCGGGCGCCGCGCTGCGCGAGCTGCTGCGCAAGCAGGGGCTGGGACGCGCCCAGCTGGGCCGCGTGGCCGTGGGCGTGGGCTGGAAGGAGATCGCGCTGCGCGAGACCGAGCTGCCGCCGATCACGCCGGCCGAGCTGGCCCAGGCCCTGCCCTTCGAGGCCCGCAACCACCTCGAGCTGGAGAACATGGAGTCGCCGGTGCTCGCCGGGCAGGTCCTGGGCGCCGCGACCGCCACCGCCGTGCTGGAGGCCGAGCCCGCCGCGGCCGGCACGCGGGTCCTGATGGCCGCCGTCCCGCGCGTGCGCCGGGACTGGGTCGTGGCCGTGCTGGCCCAGGCCGGCCTCGAACCCGAGGTCGTGGATCTCGAACCGCTGGCGGCCCTGAACGCCCTGTTCGCCGAGCTGCCGCCCCACGCGGCCGTCGGCGAGGCGGTCGGGCTGCTGGACGTGGGCGCCCGCCATGCCGCCCTGCACATCGCCTCGCGGCGCGGCGGCCTGCTGACCCGCACGGTCGGGCCCGACGCGCCGGCCGACCCCGCCTCGCCGCAGGAGCACGGGTACCGGCTGAAGCTCTCGGCCGGCATCGAGCAGACGGTCACCTTCTACCGGGGACGCTACCGGCAGGAGCTGGCGACCATCCACGCCGCCGGCGGCGGCGCGCTCGCGGAGGGGCGCCTCGCGGCCCTGGCGGCGGCGACCGGCAAGCGCTTCGAACTGTTCCAGCCCCTGGCGGGGCTGGGCGCCCGCGGCGAGATCGACGGCCGGCCGGTCGGGCCGGAATACCTCATGGCCTGCGGCCTCTGCCGCTGGTGGGACGGTGCCCATGTATAGGATCAACCTCTACCCCGAGTACCGGGAGCGCCGCCAGCGGCAGCGTTCCCGGACCGCCGCGGGCGGCGTGCTGCTGGCCCTGCTGGGCCTCGAGGTGCTCATGGTCGGCGCCCTGCTGGTCAGCGACCACCTGCTGAACGAGCGCGCCGCCGCGCTGCGCGCCGAGCTGCCCCAGCTGACCTCGCGGCTGCAGGCCAACACGCGCGAGCGCCCCGAGCTGGACGTGGCCCTGGAGCTGATCGCGCTGCGGGAGAAGCGGGTGGACTGGACGCCCAAGCTCGCCGCCGTCGCCGAGCAGTGCGCCCTCGGCATGAAGCTGGTGGAGATCCAGGGCCGCACCGCGTCGAAGCGGGAACGTCCGCGCTTCGAGATCAACGGCGAGGCGCTCGACGCCGACGGGGCCCTCACCGTGGTGTCGTCCTACCTGGAGCGGCTGCGCGCCGACCCGCGGATGACGGACGACTTCCCGCGGGTGGACCTGGGCAACATCCGCGGCGGCGGCTCCGGCGAGTTCGCCGTGCTCTGCGCGCCTCCGGAGGTGAAGGAATGAACATCCGCTGCACGGGCGCGCGCCTGCCCGTCGTGCTGGCCGCGGCCGGCCTGCTGCTCGTCGTCGGCCTGGTCATCGAGATGGCCTTCGCCCGGCCGCGCCTGCAGGAGATCCAGCGCCTGACCGGCGAGTGCGCGCGCCTCCAGTCCCAGATCCAGGACCAGCAGCGCCTCGACAGCGAGAGCCGCCAGCTGGCCGTCCACTTCGACGTGGCCGGCCTGGCCGAGCTGACCGACCGGACGCAGCCCGACGCCGTGGCCTACCTGGGCCAGGCGCTCGACCGCTCCGGGCTGCAGAGGCTGGACATGACCACCAACGGCGGCGAGGACTTCGGCCGGCTGCGCCGCAGCGACTTCCTCATCCGCGCCCGCGGCAACTACGCGGAGATCCAGACGTTCGTCCGCGATCTCGAGAGCGGCCGGCGCCTGGTGAGCATCGACGCCCTGGCGATCAAGACCATGCTCGAATCCCGGCGATCTCGAGGGCCGCTTCAACATCTCGATCTACGACCCGACGGGGGTGCAGTGACCATGGTGCAGGACCTTCAGGACAAGCGCACGTTCCGGATCGGGCTGGCGGTCATGCTGGCCCTGGTCCTGGTGCTGGCCCTGCGCAGCCAGCGCACCGTCAGCGCCGTGCTGGCGAACCCGGCCGTGGCGGCCGCGGCGCCCGCCGACGCCGCCGCCGCGGGCGTCGACATGGCGGCGCTCGACCGGCGCGACAGCCTCATCGCGGCCGCGCAACCCGTCGCGCGCGACCCGTTCAGCGCCCGGCGCACGCAGCCGACGGAGCGGGCCCCCCGGCAGATCGAGGCGGTCGCGACCGCCCCGACCCTGTCGGCCCTGCTGTTCGACCACGTCAACCCTTCCACGCAGATCAACGTCGAGGGCCAGCGCTCCGGCTGGCTGCATCAGGGCGAGACGTTCCAAGGATGGACGGTGTCCGCGATCACGAGCGATGCGGTCACCATCACCAAGGGCGGCGACACCGTCGTCCTGCCCTGACCCCAGGAGGGAACCCGACATGAACCCGTTCCGCACGACACTTCACCGACCCCTGCTGGCCCTGTGGTGCCTGGCCCTGCTGTCGCTGCCCGTCGCGGCCGCGGCCGCCGGCCAGGACCTGGTGACCCTGCAGGCGGCCGACACGCCGGTGGGCGAGGTCCTGAAGATCCTCGCCGACCGCGGCGGGCTGAACATCGTCACCAGCCCCGAGGTCTCCGAGCGGATGATCTCGATCCGGCTGAGCGAGACCCCGTTCGAGGAGGCCCTGAACCTCGTGGTGCGCGCGGCCGGCCTGGCCTACGAGCGCGTCGGCGGCACGATCCTGGTCGCCGACGTCGAGCGCCTGGTCACGCGCACCGGCCTGGTGACGCGCGTCTACGACCTGCAGCACGCCGACCCCGAGCGGGTCCGCGAGGCGCTGGAGGTCGTGACCGAGAGCGTCTCGATCGAACCCGGCCAGCACCGCGTCGTGGTGCGGGCGACCCACTCCGAGCTGGAGCAGGTGTCCGCCGTCATCCGGGAGCTGGACCGCCGCCCCCAGCAGGTGCTGCTGGAGGCCCGGCTCATCGAGATCAACACCTCCTCGCTCGCGGAGGTCGGCATCGACTGGGAGAAGCTGACCAAGTGGTCGACCAAGATCGTCGAGGGCTACAACGGCACCTCGCAGCCCGGCGAGTTCCCCGTCGACATCGACTACGTGCGCATGGCCGACGGCTCGGGCTTCTTCCGCCAGTACGCCACCTTCGACCTGGCCATCGACGCCCTGATCACCGACGAGCACGCCCGGCTGCTGTCGAACGTGAAGATCGCCACCCTGGACGGTTCGGCCGCCGAGATCTTCGCCGGCGAGACCGTGCCGGTGGTCATCACCTCGCTGCAGTCCCCCGGCGCCTCCGGCGGCACCATGCAGTCGATCCAGCTGGAGAAGATCGACGTCGGCGTGAAGCTCAACATCACGCCGCGGGTCACCGACGACGGCTACATCACGGCCCTGGTGGAGCCCGAGGTCTCGCGGATCCTGAAGTTCGTGGGCCCGGACGAGGACCTGCCGCAGACCTCGACGCGCCGGGCCTCGGCCACGGTCCGCGTCCACGACGGCGAGACGATCTATCTCGGCGGCCTGCTCTCCGAGGAGAAGCGCGAAACCTCCAAGAAGGTGCCGCTGTTCGGCGACCTGCCGCTGCTGGGCGCGCTGTTCCGCTACAGCAAGGACGAGGTGAACCGCTACGACCTGGTGATCGAGATCACGCCGCGGATCATCGGCGACGCGGGCGCGGCCCTGCCGCAGGCCGCCCTGGAGAGCCCCTACCTGGCGCCGACCCTGCAGGACGTCGAGGCGCTCGAGAACAACGTCCAGCCGGTCCCGGAGGCCGACTAGCACCCACCCGCGAGGCGCGGCGCCCCCCGGGGCGCCGCGCCCGCTCAGCCGAGGCGGCGATCCTTGATCTTTCGCCGACACGACGATCCGCGCCCGGCCGCGGGCAAGAAAGGCGGCCGCAATGGAATCGACGCTGGCCGCCCCACCGGCCGCACCTGTCGCCGCCGAAACGCGCGGGCGCTTGTCGATCGACGAGATCCTGCGCGAGGGCGTGCTGCGCCAGGCCTCGGACATCCTGATCTCGGCCGGCTCGCCGGTCACCTTCCACATCCACGGCCGCCTCGAGCCCATGGACGCGCGCCATCGGCTGTCCCCGCAGGAGAGCCGGGAACTGGCCTTCAGCCTGCTCGGCCCCGACCACCGCCAGCGCTTCGAGCGCGACCTCGACGGCGACATGTCGCTGGAGCTGTTCGACGTGGCGCGCTTCCGGGCCAACGTCTTCCAGCAGCGCGGGTCGGTCTCGGCCGTGCTGCGCCACGTGCCGCTGGAGATCCCGCACTTCTCGACGGTCGGCCTGCAGGAGAGCCTGGTCAAGCGGATGCTCAACATCCCCAACGGCCTGATCCTGGTCACCGGCCCCACCGGCGCCGGCAAGTCCACGACCCTGGCCTGCCTGCTCGAGTACATGAACACGGTCGACGGCTACGCCAAGCACATCGTGACCATCGAGGACCCGATCGAGTTCCGCATGAAGAGCAAGAACTGCGTCATCGACCAGCGCGAGGTGGGCACCGACGTCCACGACTACGCCACCGGCCTGCGCTCGGCGCTGCGCCAGATGGCGCACGTCATCTTCGTCGGCGAGATGCGCGACCGCGCGACGATCGAGATCGCGCTGACGGCGGCCGAGACCGGCAACGTCGTGATCAGCACCCTGGCCACGCAGTCCGCGGCCAAGACCATCAACCGCATCATCGACGTCTTCCCGATCCAGGACCAGGAGGAGGTGCGCACGCGCCTGGCCCTGACGCTGCGCTGCGTCATCTCGCAGGTCCTGCTCCGCCAGCGCGACGGGCAGGGGCGCGTCGCCGCCCGCGAGGTCCTGTTCGTCAACAGCCCGGTGGCCAACCAGATCCGCGAGGGCAAGGTCCACATGATCAACAACGTCATCTCCAGCAGCTCGTCCGAGGGGATGTGCCTGCTGGACGACTCGCTGCTGCGCCTCTACCGCGAGGGGATGGTCGACGCGGCCACGGTCCTGCCGCGGTTCAACGACCCCGAGAAGGCGCGCCAGGTCGTGCAGGGCTGACGTGAGCGCCCTGACGCACCTGACCGCGGCGACGGAACTGCCGGCGGGCCTGCTGCTCGCCGGCGGTCTGCTGCTCGGCCTGCTGTTCGGCAGCTTCCTGAACGTGGTGGTCTGGCGGCTGCCCCGCGGCGAGTCCGTCGCCTGGCCGGGCTCCCGCTGCCCCGCCTGCGGCCACGCCGTGCGCCCCCGCGACAACCTGCCGCTGCTGGGCTGGCTGCTGCTGCGCGGCCGCTGCCGCGACTGCGCCGCGCCCATCAGCCCCCGCTACCCGCTGGTGGAACTGGCCGGCGGCCTGGCCGCCGTCGCCGCGCTGCTGGCCGCGCCCTCCCCCGCCGCCGCCGCCGCCGCGCTGCTGCTGCTGCTGGCCCTGATCGCCGTCTTCCTGATCGACCTCGACCACCGCCTGATCCTGGACGTGATCACCCTGCCGGGCGTCGCCCTCGGCCTGCTGCTCTGCCCCCTGCTCGGCACGGCGCGCCTCGACGCCCTGCTGGGCGCCGCCGGCGGCTGGCTGGTCCTGGAGGGGGTGCGCCTCGGCTACCGGCGCTGGCGCGGCTTCGACGGCCTGGGCGGCGGCGACGTCAAGCTGGCGGCCATGCTCGGCGCCTGGCTGGGCTGGCAGGGCGTGCTGCTGACCTTCCTGCTGGGCTCCCTGGTCGGCGCCCTGGTCGGGCTCGCGCTGACCGCGCGCGGTCGCGCCGGCCGCCTCACGGCCCTCCCCTACGGCGTCTTCCTGGCTCCCGCCGCCGCCGCCATCGTCTTCTGGGGCCGCGCCGCCTGGTCCTGGTACCTCGGCCTCTGATCGCCGGTCCGCCCCCGGGCTACCAGTGCTCGGGACGCGCACCTCCCGCGTCGGCGGCTCAGGCCTCGCCGCAGAGCTTCAGGAGCTTGCGCTGCTCGTCGTCGACCCAGCGCTGGATCTCCTCGATCAGCCCCTCGTTGCCCGGCTTGAACAGGTGCTTGAAGCGCACCTGGGTCTTGAGCCACTCCACGATGGGCGTGCGGTCGGCCTTCGGCTTGTACGTCAGCTTGTACTCGCCGTTCTCGACCTCGAACAGCGGCCAGAAGTTGCAGTCGGTCGCCATCTTCGCCAGCTCCATGCCCAGCGCCGGGTCGAAGCCCCAGCCCACGGTGCACGGCATCAGCACGTTGATGAAGGCCGGCCCGTCGACGTCCAGCGCCTTCTGGACCTTCATCTGCAGGTCCTTCCAGTGGAAGGGCGTCGACTGCGCGACGTAGGGGATGTTGTGCGCCACCATGATCTTCGTGAGGTCCTTGCGGTGGCGGTCCTTCCCCTGCTTCACCTTGCCCGCGGGCGCGGTGGAGGTGTGCGCGCCGAACGGGGTGGCGCCCGAGCGCTGGATGCCCGTGTTCATGTACGCCTCGTTGTCGTAGCAGACGTACAGCATGTTGTGGCCGCGCTCCATGGCCCCGGACAGCGACTGCAGGCCGATGTCGTAGGTGCCGCCGTCGCCGCCGAAGGCGATGAAGTTGATCTTCTCGCGCGGCACGGGCAGCTCGCCCCGCTTCTTCAGGGCGCGGAAGGCGGTCTCGGCGCCCGAGACCGTGGCCGCGCAGTTCTCGAAGGCCGAGTGGATGAACGGCGTCTTCCAGGCGGTGTAGGGGAAGATCGTGGTGACGACCTCCATGCAGCCCGTGGCGCCGCCCACGACCGTGTCGCGGCCCGCGGTCAGCATGATCTGGCGCAGGATGTTCGAGCCGGTGCAGCCGGCGCAGGCGCGGTGCCCGCCGGAGAGGAGGTCCTCGTGCTTGGAAAGCGTCTGCAGGTTCACAGCCATGACGGTCCCTCCTTTACAGCCGGACGCCCAGCAGGTTGACGGTTTCGGCCTCGCGGCCCTTGGCGATCGCCTGCAGCTGCTCGATCAGCGCGACGATCTGCTTGGTGTCGGTGTCGCGGCCGCCGAGCCCGTAGATCCAGTTGTGGATCTTCGGCCGGGCCGGCAGGTCGTAGAGGGCCGAGCGGATCTCGTTGAACAGCGGGCCGCCCCAGCCGCCGAAGCTGGCGGACTTGTCCATGACCCCGACCACCTTGGCCTTCGACAGGGCCTTGGCGAGCTCCACCGCCGGGAAGGGGCGGAACATGTGGATCTTCAGCAGGCCCACCTTGACGCCCTTCTCGCGCTGGGCGTCGATGACGTCCTTGGCCGTGCCGGCCGTCGAGCCGAGCGCCACGATGACCAGGTCGGCGTCGTCGGTGCGGTACTCCTCGAAGAACGAGTAGTGGCGGCCGGTGAGCTGGCCGAACTCCTTGTAGACCTCGGCGATGTACTTCGGCGCCCGCTTGAGCGCCTCGATCTGCGAGACCTTGTGCTCGAAGTAGTAGTCGGTGAGGTCCAGCGGTCCGACCGTGATCGGGTGGTCCATGTCCAGCAGGGAGTACCCGGTCTTGAGGTCCTTGGGCCCGATGAACTTCCAGGCGTCCTCGTCCGGCAGGATGTGCAGCGACTCGGAGGTGTGGCTGATGATGAAGCCGTCGTAGTTGATCATCACCGGCAGGCGGACGTCCTTGTGCTCGGCGATGCGCCAGCACATCAGGGCGTGGTCGTACGCCTCCTGGGTGTTCTCGCACCACAGCTGGATCCAGCCGGCGTCGCGGCCGCCCATGGCGTCGGAGTGGTCGTTGTGGATGTTGATGTTGCCGGACAGCGCGCGGTTGACCACCGGCATGCAGATCGGCAGCCGCAGCGAGGCGGCGATGTAGACGACCTCCCACATCAGGGCGAAGCCGGCCGAGCTGGTGGCGGTGAAGGTGCGGGCGCCGGTGGCGGCCGAGCCGATGGCCGCGCTCATGGCCGAGTGCTCGCTCTCGACCAGGATCATCTCGGTGTCGACGGCCCCGTCGGCGACGAAGTCGGCGAACTTGTGCATCATCTCGGTCTGGGGCGTGATCGGGAACGCGGGGGCCACGTGGGGACGAGCCTGCTTGAAGGCGGTCGCCACGGCCTCGTTCCCGGTCAGCCCGACGTAGATCTGCTTCATGGGACACTCCTTTCCGTGGCTACTTCTCGTCGCGGACCATGACGATGGCCGCTTTCCCCTTGGCGGCGGGCGGGCAGTGCTGCGCACAGATCCCGCAACCCTTGCAGTGCTCGAAGACGAAGCCCGTCATGACGGTCTTCTCGCCGGTGTTGTCGATGGCCACGGCCGAGTCCGGGCAGTAGATCCAGCAGAACATGCAGTGGATGCAGTTCTCGGGGACCCACTGCGGCACGTTCGAGCGCCAGTCGCCCGTCTTGAAGGCGGCGGCGTTGCCCGCCTCGGTGATGATGCCGCCCTCGTTCAGGCTGGAAGTCGGGATGAGGCTCATTCGGACACCAACTCCTTGTAGGCCCTTTCCACGGCGGTGACGTTCCCGTCGATGACGGCCTGGCTGAACTTCTTCTTGAAGCGCACCACCAGCGAGGCGACGAGGTTCTCCAGGGTGATCACGTCGGCCACCGCGGCCAGCGCGCCGATCATCGGCATGTTGGGGATGGGCCGCCCGAAGCTCTCCTGGGCGATGAGCGAGGCGTCCACGGTGTGGACCTTGCCGCCCTTGATGCCCAGCCGCTTGCGGATGTTGGCCGGGGATTCGACGGTGTTGATCAGGAACACCGTGTCCGCGCTGGCGCCGTCGGGCACGCCCGCGCTCGTGGAATCCAGCAGCGTGGGGTCGAGCACGATCACGTAGTCGGGCTCGGCGATGCTGCAGTGCAGGCGGATCGGGGCGTCGGAGATGCGGGTGAACCCGCGCACGGGGGCGCCTCGCCGTTCGGGGCCGTACTCGGGGAAGCCCTGGCTGTGCTTGCCCTGGTCGAGGACGGCCTCGGCCAGGAAGATCGCCGCCGTCTTGGCCCCCTGTCCGCCGCGGCCGTGCCAGCGGATCTCAGTGGTCGCTGCTGCCATGATCCATCACACTCCTTGCACCGAATCTGGCCGCGGGGGCCGGCCGGGTCCCCGCTGTATCGTTCCATGGGGAAAGGTAGTGCCTGCCGCTCAAGGGTCAATTGAAAAGCAAGATCATCCCGTGGGTTGTGCCTGCGAGATTGTGTCCGCTCGGTTGGCGGCCCGGCATCGCATCTTGTGACGGGATGGGCTCTTGCCGGACGACTCGCGCCGGACTCTCCCTGGGGACGGCGTGTTCGGCATCCGGGCCTCCCCGCCCCCCTGGCCGCAGGGCAATGCCGTTGACGCCGACGGCGGCGCACCCGTTCCCAGATGGCGATCGCCGACGTTTAACGCAGACACATTTTCGAAGGCACAACCTGGGTGATCTGGTATCGTGGCGACCGTTGGATTCGGTCCTCTTTCGCCATGGAGGCACCCCCTTGCCCCACAACATCTTGCACCGTCGCTACCGCCTGGGCGGCGTGACGACCGACTACCTGGGCGACGCCGCCGCGCTGGACCGGCTCGCCGGGAGGCTGGGCCGCCGGCCGGCCGTCGCGGTCGTGGACCGGGCGGTGGCGCGGCTGCACGGCGGGCGCCTGGCGGCCGTGCTGCGGGACGGCGGCGGGGCTCCCCTGCCCCGCCTGGTCGTGCCCGGGGGCGAGGCCGCCAAGACGGTGGCGAACCTCGAGCGCGTCTGGCGGTGGCTGGCGGCGCGCGGGCTGCCGCGCGACGGCGTGGTCGTCGGGGTGGGCGGCGGCGCGGTGCTGGACCTCGCCGGCTTCGCGGCGGCGACCTGGCAGCGCGGCGTGGCCTTCGCCGCCGTCCCCACGACGCTGCTGGCGGCGGTGGACGCCGGCCTCGGCGGCAAGACCGCGGTCGATCTCGGGGCGCTGAAGAATCCCGTCGGCGCCTTCCACCCCGCCGGGTGCGTGCTGGTCGAGCCGGCGCTGCTGGGCACGCTGACGCGGCGCGACTGGCGCTGCGGCCTGGCCGAGACGGTCAAGGCCGCGGTGATCGGCTCGCCGTCCCTGTTCCGCGACCTCGAGGCGCGCGCGCCCGACCTCGCGGGTCTGCTGGCCCGCGGGCGGGCGGACCGCCCCGTGCCCGGCGCCCTGGACCTGCCCTGGGCGTCGTGGATCGACGGCGCGGTGAGGGTGAAGGGACGGCTGGTCAGCGCCGACTTCCGCGAGGCCGGCCCGCGGCGGGCGCTGAACCTCGGGCACACGCTCGGCCACGCGCTGGAGCTGCAGCTGGGGCTGGCGCACGGCGAGGCCGTGGCGCTGGGGCTGGCGGCGGCCGCGCGCCTGGCGGCCTCGCGCGGGACCTGCCCGCGCCGCGACGCCGACCGGATCGTCGCGCTGCTGGCGGCCTGCGGCCTGGCCGTGACGGCGGCGGCGCCGCCGCGGCGCGCGACCGCCGCCCTGGTCGCCGGCGACAAGAAGGTGCGCGGCGGCGAGGTGCGCTGGGTCCTGCCGCTGCGGATCGGCGCGGTGGACATCGACGCGCGCGTCGGGCTCGACGACATGCTGGCGGCGCTGGCGGGGTGAGCCGCCCGGGACCGGACGCGCGAAGGGCCGCCCCGCGGGGCGGCCCTTCCTCTTGTCGGCGCGACGCCGCGCGCTACTTCGCGAGCACCAGCTTGGCCGAGCGCTGCTCGCCGCCCGCGGCGACGCGCAGCAGGTAGACGCCCGCGGCGGCCTTGCCGCCCTGGTCGTCGCGGCCGTCCCAGGTCGCCGTGTGCCGCCCGGCGGCCAGGTCCGCGTCGGCGAGCGTGCGCACGACGCGGCCGCGCATGTCGTGGATGCGCGCCGTGACGCGGCCGGCGCGCGGCACCTCGAAGCGGATGGTGGTGCGGGGGTTGAACGGGTTCGGCACCACGTCCGCGATGGCCAGGGCGCGCGGCGCGTCGCCGGCGGCCGTCGCGCCCGCCGTCACCGTCGCCGAGTAGCCGCCGACGTGGCCCTGCTGGTCCACCGCCACCACCGTGAACCAGCCGTCGGGCTGGCCCGGCGCGAACGTGTGGCCGGGGTGGGCCACGGTGCCGGCCACGTGGGCGGCGCCGGGCTGCGTGCCGGCCTCCGGCAGCCGGTAGACGACGTAGTGGTCGACGTCGGGTTCGCCGTTCGGCGCCCAGCCGAGCCCGACGCTCGCCGCGGCCAGTTCGGTCAAGTCGAGCTGCGCGACCGCGGCCGGGGCCACCGGCGTGCAGCCGGGGCCGCCGTAGACGCCGACGTCGGCCCGCGAGCCGTCGGGGTCGAGGCAGTCGGGGTCGGGATCGCCCCGGTCCAGGCAGGGCGAGTGCAGGGCCAGCGCGTAGTCCCCGGCCGCCGGGTTGCAGAAGCCCGGGGCGGCCACGATGTCGTGGGCGCCGCCCGTCAGGCCGACGTAGTTCCCGCCCGCGTTGTTCCACAGGACGTTGTAGTCGGCCGTGAAGGTGCCGGCGCTGCCCGCCACGCCGCCGCGCGTTTGCCGGCGATGACGCAGTTGCGCACCAGCAGCGACCCGTCGCCGGTGGTGAACACCGCGGCGAAGCCCGTGCCGGCGCTGTCGAGCAGCAGCGCGTTCTCGAGGCGCAGCGAGGGGACCGCGCTCGCCGAGATCGAGGCGCCGAGCACGCCGGCGGCGTTGCCCGCCAGCACGGCGTTGCGGATGTCGCCCGAGGCTCCGTCGAGGTGGAAGGCGCCGCCGCGGTCGAGCCGGGCCGTGTTGCCCGCGAAGCGGCCGCCTTCGACGACGAGGCTGCCGCCGAGGACCTGGAAGACGCCGCCGCGGGCGTCCGCGGCGTTGCCGGTGGCGACGACGTCGCGCGCGGTCACCGTCGAGCCGTCCGCCGAGAGGGCCGCGCCGGCGAAGCAGCGGCGGTTGCCCGTGAAGGTCTCGCCGACCAGTTCGAGGCTGCAGTCGAGGGCGTAGAGGGCGGCGCCCTGATGCCCGGCGACGCTGTCCATGCAGGCGTTCTGCAGGTACTGGTTCCCGGTCAGGACCGCGCCCTCGGCGCCGATCAGCGCCACGGCGCCGCCCAGCGTGGCGCGGTTGCCCTGGAACACGCAGCTCTCGATGCGGGGCGCGCCGTTGATGGCGATGATGGCGCCGCCGACCCCGCTGCCGTTGAAGGGGTTGGCCGTGTTGTTGGTGAACACGCAGTCCCTGATGGTGGGCGAGGAATCGTTGATGTAGATCGCCCCGCCGTGGCGGCCGAAGACCGGCACGCTGCTGACGCCGCCGACGCAGTCGTGGAACTCGAAGCCGACGACGCCGGCGTGGCCGTCGAGGCCGCCGATGAAGCTCATCGCGCTGTCGATCGTCTGCAGGCGCGTCGCGCCCGGCTGCGGGTCGCGCGCGGTGAAGGTCGGGTTCCAGCCGCCGATGATCGTCGTGGGCGTGGTGACGGACACGCGCTCGCCGTAGTCGCCGGCGGCGACGAGCACGGTGTCGCGCCCGGTGCAGGCGACCAGGGCCGCGGCCAGGCTGCGCGCGGCCGTGGCCTTGGTCTCGTAGGGCGCGACGTCGCCGCCGGTCGGCGAGACGTAGCGCGTGCGGTGGCCGAGCAGGCGCATCCGCTCCGGGGAGATGCCGAAGCCCTGCTGGGTGTCCCCCAGCGGCACCACGCAGAGCTGCAGGTTCGTGGTGGAATGGTTCGGCAGGGTCCAGGCGAAGTGGCCGTTGTTGGGGACGTTCTGCGCGATCCTGGTGTCGAGGAAGCCGCCCAGGGAAGCCCAGATGTCGACTGTGGCGGCGGGTTCGCCGTTCGTCGTCCAGACGATGTCGACCGTCTCTCCGGCCACGTAGTCGCGGTCGTCGAGCGGCGCGAGCACCGCCACGCCGGTCGGCGGCACCACCAGGTCGATCTGGGTGGTCGAGGAGCCGATCAGCGACACGCCGTACTTGATCGTGAAGTAGCCGCCCTCGCCGAAGCCGCCGCCCCAGGAGTTCTTGCAGATCCAGCCGCCGGTGCCGCCGCAGGCGCGGTCGTCCCAGCCCACGATCAGGATCAGGTGGTTGGTGTAGGGCCCGACGTTGTCGGTGTAGCAGCCGGTGCCGTAGCTGGGGAAGGGCTCGTCGGCGTTCATCGCCGAGCACACGGGGCCCTCGAGCAGGGCGTTCTTGATCTGGGTCACGTTGTTCGAGACGTAGTGCCAGTTCGCCACGAAGCCGAAGGGCAGGTGGGAGGACTGGGTGCAGGCGCTGCTGGTGCCGCCGCTGTAGGGGATGGCCTCCTCGTGGACGGCCCCGTAGGTCATCGCCACGTTGTAGACGGCCGAGGCCCAGCCGCCGTCGCAGTCGGCGCCGTAAGGGTTGCAGAGGATCATCTGCTGTTCCGACAGGTTGAGGTCCTGCCCGTAGTAGATCTTCAGGTGCGACTCGATCTGCCCGATGGCGGCGAAGGCCCAGCACGAGCCGCAGTCGCCCTGGTTCTTGACCGACGTCAGGCCGCCCTCGCTCACCCAGCTGAAGTTCGACGGCAGGTCGACCTTGTCCTCGGGGTAGAGCTTCAGGTGGTCGCGGTACTCGCGCTCGTAGTCGGGGGGCAGCCGGAACCCGAACAGGTTGGCGCGGGCCTGGGGCGTCAGGCTGTCGGTGAACGCCGTTGACGATTCCCAGCCGGCCGCGGACTGGCCGAAGGCCGTTCCGGCGGCGGCGACGATCAGCAGGCTGACCAGGACCGACAGGCGGACCCTCGCGGCCACGGGAGCGCAAAAAACATTACACGAACGCATCGGCTGCCTTTCGTCCGAACCGGGGGAACAGCGGGATGTCCGGGGCGGCGCTCTCGCGCCGCCACCCTCTATGATACTACAGTTGGCGTCCCGCAGGCAAATCCGCAGGCGCCGCCGCCTCCTCCCGGTCAGTAGAGGCCGACGGGATCGACGTCCAGGGTGATGTCGACGGCGGTTTCGGCGGCCAGGCGGCGGCCGCGGTCGGCCAGCCAGGCCCGCTGGGCGTTGGTCAGGGACCCCTTGACCAGCAGCTGCCAGCGGACGCGGTTCTGCAGGCGGGCGAACACGGCGGGCGCCGGGCCGAGCACCTCCAGCTCGGGCGGCCGCAGGTGGGCGTGCATCAGCTCGGCGAGGCGCCGGGCGGCCTGCTCGACGTCGGCGTGGCGACGGGCCGCCAGCCCCACCCGGAGCATGCGCCGCGCCGGCGGGTACCCCGCCGCCTCGCGCTGCGGCAGCTCGGCCGCGGCGAAGGCCGCGAAATCGTGGCGCGACGCGGCCAGGATCACGGGATGGTCCGGCTGCCAGGTCTGGAAGAGCACGGCGCCGGGGCTCTCCCGGCCCGTGCGCCCGGCGACCTGGGTCAGCAGCTGGAAGACGCGCTCGTGCGCGCGGAAGTCGGGCAGCGTCAGGCCGTCGTCGGCCGCCAGGACGCCGACCAGATCGACGCCGGCGAAGTGGTGGCCCTTGGCCACCATCTGGGTGCCGACCAGGATGTCGGCGCCGCGCGCCGCGAAGTCCGAGAGGATCCGCCGGTGGCTGCCGCGGGCGCGGGTGGTGTCCTGGTCGAGCCGCAGGACGCGGGCGTCGGGGAAGTGCGCGGCCAGCGCCAGCTCGAGCCGCTCGGTGCCGGAACCGCCGGGCAGGAACGACGGGCCGCCGCAGTCCGGGCAGGTGTCCGGCTCGCGCCGCGCGAAGCCGCAGTAGTGGCAGAGCAGCTGGCGGGGGCGCAGGTGCACCGTCAGCGCGATGTCGCAGTGCGGGCAGGCGACCGGCACGCCGCACGAGGTGCACTGCAGGACGCGCGCGAAGCCGCGGCGGTTGTAGTAGAGGATCGCCTGGCGGCCGTTGGCCAGGCACGATTCGAGCCGGGTCAGCAGCGCGTCCGAGAAGCCGTCGGACGCCGGCCCGCCGCGCATGTCGACGATCTCCACGACGGGCATCTCCCCGACCGGCCGGTCGGTGAGCAGGACCTCCAGGTAGCGCCCCTCGCGCGCGTTGCGCACCGACTCGAGGTCGGGGGTCGCCGAGCCCAGCACCACGCAGGCTCCCGCCTCGCGGGCCCGCACCAGCGCCGCGTGGCGCGCGTGGTAGCGCGGCTTCTCCTCCTGCTTGTAGCTGGCGTCGTGCTCCTCGTCGACGATCACCGCGCCGAGGTCGCGCAGCGGCGTGAACAGGGCCGAGCGCGGCCCGAGCACGACCTTCAGCTCGCCCGCCGCCGCCGCCTCGTGCACGCGGCAGCGCTCGCCCGCGGACAGGCCGCTGTGCACCGTGGCCACGCGGTCGCCGAAGCGCGCCGCCACGCGCGCCTCGGTCTGCGGGGTCAGCGCGATCTCCGGCAGCAGGTACAGGGCGCTGCGGCCCCGGGCCAGGGCCTCGGCGATGACGTGCAGGTAGACCTCGGTCTTGCCGCTGCCGGTGACGCCGCGCAGCAGCAGCGCGCCGAAGCGGCGCGACTCCAGGCGGTCGACCGCCCAGGCCACGGCGCGCGCCTGGTCGGCCGTCAGTTGCACGTCGACGGCGTCGGCGATGGGGTAGGCGGCGACGGCGCGACGGGGCCGCGCCTTCGTGCCGGGGGCGGGCGGGTGGAACAGGGGCACGAGTTCGCCGGCCGGCAGCGCGTAGTAGCCGGCCATCCAGTCCAGCAGGCGGCGGCGGTCGCCCTCGACCCGGTACGCCGCGGGGAAACGGCTGCGCAGCGGGCGCAGGCGGTGGCCGTCGATCTCGACGACGTCGGCGGCCGTCTCCCTCACGCCGACCACCAGGCCCGTCACCGTCCGCCGCCCCAGCGGCGCCGAGACCAGGTCCCCGGGGCTCACCGCCGGCCCGGGCCAGTCGTCGGGGACGCGGTAGGTGAAGGTCTGGTCCAGGGGCACCGGCAGGGCGACCTCGGCCAGCGTCGCGACGGCGGCCATGCCTGGTTCCTCCGGGGTGGCGGGACGTCGGTGGGGATCGTGAGGGGGGAGTCTACACGGCGGGGCGACGGGCGTCCACGGCGGCGTCCGCGGCGGCCTCCGGCCCGGGTTGCGCCCCGGGCCGGATCGCGCGGGGCGGTCAGCCGTGCCGGACGCCGAGGAAGGTCTGCACGGTGTCGACCAGCCGCTGGGGGCTGAACGGCTTGGTGATGTAGCCGTCGGCGCCGCAGTCGCGGCCGCGGGTGCGGTCCTCGCGCGAGTTGCGCGCGGTCAGCAGGACGACCGGGATGTCCTTGGTGCGCAGGTCCGCCTTGAGGCGGCGGCACGTCTCGAAGCCGTCGAGCCGCGGCATCATCACGTCGAGGATGACCAGGTCGGGCTGCTGGTCGGCGGCCAGGCTCAGCGCGGCGTCGCCGTCGGCGGCCTGCAGGACCGCGTAGCCCTCGGCGTCGAGGCTGAAGTCCAGGATGCTCAGGATGTAGGGCTCGTCGTCGACGATCAGGATCTTGCGCACGGTCGTGCCTCCGTCCCTCGGGTGTCGTGTGCTGCGCGCGTGACGCTCAGGATGCGATACCGGCGCCGGGAGCGGCCCCGACGAGTTCCTCTGCCTCGACCTCCTCCGCGGCCCAGGCGGGCGCCGCGCTCCGGCTCGCCGGCGGCGGCAGGGCCAGGTTGCGCGCGTGCTGCACCGCGCCGATGCGTTCGGCGTGGCGCTGCGCCTCGTCCAGGAAGTTCGTCAGGCAGCGCGGGCAGAACTGGCTGCCGGCGCGCTGCTGCATCTCGCCGAGCGCCTGCTCGAGGGTCACGGCCCGCCGGTAGGGCCGGCCCTGGAGCATGGCGGTGAGGCTGTCGGCCAGCATCAGCAGGCGCGCCCCCAGCGGGATGTCCTCGCCGGACAGTCCGCGCGGGTAGCCCGTGCCGTCGTAGTGCTCGTGGTGGTGCAGGACGATGTCGTGCACCTCGCCGGGGGCGTCGAGCGACGAGATCAGCTGCAGGCTCAGGTGGACGTGCTGCTGCAGGATCTCCCACTCCTCCGGCTCGAGCGGCGGCCCCTTGTAGATGATGTCGTCGGGGATGCCCGTCAGGCCGAGGTCGTAGGTCTGCAGGGCGAAGGCCAGGCTCATCGTCTCCGGCTCGGTGAGGTGCATGCGCCGGGCGGTCTCGATGCAGATGTCGTGGCAGATCTCCGCGAGGTCGTCGTGGCGGGCGCGGCGGATGGCCACGCTCTTGCGCAGGGCCTGCGCGAGGTCGCCGAACTCCCGGTTGCTGCACTGGTGCACCGCGACGCGTTCGAGCACGTGGCCCAGCCGCGCCGCGATGGCCTGCAGCAGCAGGCGGTCGCGCACGCCGAAGGGGCGCCCGTCGAGGCGGCTGGCGACGTTCACCACGCCCACGACGCGGCCGTCCCGCGTCACCGGCGCGCTCAGCAGGGTCCCGGTCTCCGGCCGGCCGCCGGCTCCGTCCGCGGGCGCCCGCACCCCGGTGGCCTCGGCTTCGCCCAGCGCCGGCTCCCCGGTCGCCCAGACGCGGCCGGCCACGCCCTCGCCGCGCGCCAGCCGCATGTCCTGCACCACGCGGTCGTCGAGCCCCATGGCCGCCTCGACGACCAGGTGCTCCCCGCCCGGATCCGGCAGCAGCAGCGCGACCACGCGCGCCCGCAGCAGCTCGCCGACCCAGTGGATCAGCCGCTCGGCGAACTCGGGCACGTCGTTGAAGACCGTGTTGCGGCCGTTGTTCTGGCCGCGGCGCACGATCTCGTCGCGGCGCGGCAGCAGGGCGTTGAAGCGCACGCCCTGGGGCTGCACCCGCTCGCCCCAGATGCGGCCGCCGTGGCGCGTGACGATGTCGCGGCAGATGGCCAGCCCGATGCCCTGGCCGCCGTGCTCCCGCGTGCTGGAGCCGTCGACCTGGTAGAAGCGGTCGAAGATGTAGGTCATCTTGTTGTCGGGGACGCCGATGCCGTTGTCCTCGACCACGATGCGCACGGACGACACGCCGTCGACCACCGACAGGTGCACCTTGCCGCCGCTCGGGGTGAACTTGAAGGCGTTGTCCAGCAGGTGGCGGATCAGCTGCCGCACGAGGTCGGCGTCGACCCCGAGCAGGATCTCCTCGCGGTCCACGTGCATGGTGAAGGCGATGCGCTTGGTCTCGGCCTGGCTGCGGGCGGAGCCCTCGATGCCGCGCACCAGCGCCACGAGGTCGGTCTGGTGGCGGTTGAAGGTGACCTGCTCGCGCTCCATGCGCTCGAGGTCCAGCAGGTTGTTGACGATGCCGGTGAGCTTCTCGCTCTCGGACTGGATGACGCGCAGGAACTCGCCCTGGGCCGCGTCGTCCATGCGCTCGCGCCCGTGCACCAGGGCCTCGCTGTAGGCCTTGATCGAGGTCAGCGGGGTGCGCAGCTCGTGGCTGACGTTGGCGACGAAGTTGTTCTTCAGCTCGTTGTGGTAGCGCAGGCGGTCCGACGAGCGCGTCAGCTCCTGGTTCTGCCGGTGCAGCCGCGAGTACAGCTCGGCCGAGGCGATGGCCGTGGCGGCCTGCTGCGCGAACAGCTCCAGCATCTGGATGGTCTGCAGCCCGGGGATCAGGCGGTCGATGGGGTCGTCGACGCTCAGGTAGCCCCGGATCTCGCCCTCCGGCGAGGTCAGGGGGATGATCAGCGCGTCGCGCTCGTCCCACTCGCCCTCCTGGCGGGGCCCCTGCGCCTGCACGTAGCCGCCGGCCATGGCCTGCTCGGCGCCCTCCATCGTGTGGCGCAGGAAGTAGGAGTTCGAGACCTGGAACTGCGGCAGGGCCAGCTTGCGGAACTCGGCCAGCGTCACCGGCGTGTTGCGCAGGTACTCGATGCCCTCCTCGTCGATGCCGGCGAAGGCCTTCGCCTCGAAGACCTTGTCCGCGACGTTGTAGATGCGCAGCAGCACCATGCGGAAGCCCAGCGACTCGCGCACCGACTGCGAGATCTCGCTGAGCAGGTGCTCGGAGTCGCGGAAGGCGTGGATGCGCGCCGAGATGGCCAGCAGGCTCTCGAGGCCGCGCACCCGCTCCTGGCGGTCGTGGAGGTCGCGCGAGCGCTGCCGCACGCGCCAGATCTGCCAGACCAGGCCCGCGGCCAGGGCCAGGATGGCCGCCGCGTAGGGGATCGGGCCGCCGGGCGCCGCCGCCACGCCCGCGGGGATCGCGCCGAGATTCGCCGGGAACACCGTCATGTCACGTCCTTCCCTGCCGGGATGCGCCGCGCCGCGAGCGCCTCGGCGGCCTGGGCGACCAGCCTGCTCATCACGAACGGCTTCTCGAGGTACAGGTCCGCGCCGGCGGCCAGCATCTCGGTCCTGGCGGCGCGGTCGCTCCGCGCCGAGAGCGCCACGATCGCGGTGCGGTCGTGGCCGGGGTTGCGCCGGATCAGGCGCGTCGCGTCGATGCCGTCGAGCTTGGGCATCATGACGTCCATCACGATCACGTCGGGGCGGTAGGACGCCACCTGGTTCAGCCCCTCGATGCCGTTGCGGGCCACGACCGCCTGCCACCCTTCCTGGGCGAAGGCGCGGGCGAGGAGCCCGGCGAGGTGGGGCTCGTCCTCCACGATCAGCACGCGCACGCCGCTCACGGCTGCTCCGGGCGTCGCGCCGACGGGGCGTCGCCTTCCTCGCGGCCGTCCCCCGGCGGCGAGGTCTGCGCCGCGGTCGCGTCGACCGGGTAGCGCCGCTCGTGGACGATCTGGCTGCCGGGCAGCGATTTGCCGTACTTCTTCAGCTCGGCCGCGACGGCGTTGAGCCGGCCCACGTGGCCCTCCTGGCCCTGCTGCTCGACGACGACCGCCACGGTCAGCGACACCGGCGGGAACCGCCGCAGGCGCCCGGTGCGGTCGGGCAGCTCGATGTAGCCGCGGCGGCGGTCCTGCGGCTCGTACTGCCCGAGGATGCGCTCGTCGAACTCCGCGACGATGCGGTCGGCGAGGCCGTCGGCGTCCTGCGGCAGCGTCACGGCGATGAAGTCGTCGCCGCCGACGTGCCCCAGGAAGGCGTCCTCGCAGGCCAGGACCTCGCCCGCGAGCAGGTCGGCCAGCATCGTCAGGACGGCGTCGCCCTTCACGTAGCCGTAGTGGTCGTTGTAGGCCTTGAAGTGGTCGAGGTCGAGGTAGAGGAAGCCGAAGGCCTGCCCCGCCTCGAGCCGCCGGTTCAGCTCCCGCGCGATGGCGCGGTTGCCGGGCAGGCCGGTCAGCGGGTTGGCGTCGCGCTGGCTGCGGCTCAGCTGCAGCAGGTTGCGCACGCGCAGCACCAGCTCGTCGGGCACGAAGGGCTTGCTCAGGTAGTCGTTGGCGCCCTGCGCGAGGCCGCGCACCTTGTGCGGCGTCTCGCCCTTGGCCGTCAGCATGATCACCGGCAGGTGGTGGGTCCGGAACCGGCCGCGCAGCTCGCGCAGCACGTCGAACCCGTCCAGGCCGGGCATCATGACGTCCAGCAGGACCAGGTCGGGCAGCTCCCGCTGCAGGCAGGCCAGGGCCTGCCGGCCGTCCTGAGCCAGCACGACCTGGAAGCCGCCCTGTTCGAGCACGTGCTTCAGGATCGTCCTGAGGTGCTGGTCGTCGTCGACGACCAGGATCGTCTCGGTTTCGTGCATCGGCACCATCCGTGCAAATCGCGTCGGAAACACCTGTTGGAGGCAGAGCCGACGGATGAGACGCAAAGGTCGTGCCATCATGGGGACGAACGCGCCGCGGGCGGGAACGACGAGGCGGGAAGAGGGCGGTCAGCGCCAGGAGGTGAGCGGCGCCCGCGCAAATCCATCCAGATCAAGGGAATCCGAGTACCCGGCCGCCAGGCGGGCGTGCCCGGCGCAGGCGATCATGGCCGCGTTGTCGGTGCAGTAGACGCGCTCGGGGGGGCGGAATGCGAAACCGCCGGCCGCCGCCTCCGCGGCCACCCGCTCGCGCAGCAACCCGTTGGCCGCCACGCCGCCGGCCAGGTAGACGCCCCGCACGCGGTGCTCGCGGGCGGCCTGGAACAGGCGCCGGACGAGCACGTCGACGACGGCCTCGCGCAGGGCCCGGCAGAGATCGGCCACCGTCTGCTCGTCCAGCGGCCGGGGCAGCGATTCCACCAGCACCCGGACGGCCGTCTTCAGGCCGCTGAAGCTGAACACCAGGCGCGGGTCGCGGCTCAGCGGCCGCGGCAGTTCGAAGCGCCCGGGGCGGCCGTCCGCGGCCAGGCGGTCGATGACCGGACCGCCCGGGTAGGGCAGGCCCAGCAGCTGGGCCGACTTGTCGAAGCACTCCCCCGCCGCGTCGTCCAGGGTCCAGCCCAGCCGCCGGTACCGGCCCACGTCCGCCATCAGCACGACCTCGGTGTGGCCGCCCGAGACCACCAGCACGGCCGCGGGCAGGTCCAGCGGGCCCGACAGCAGGTTGGCCAGGATGTGGCCCTCGATGTGGTGGACGCCGACCAGCGGTTTGCGGGCGGACCAGCAGAGGGCCTTCGCGGTGGACAGCCCCACCAGCAGGGCGCCGATGAGGCCGGGCCCGGCCGTGACCGCGACGCCGTCGAGATCCTCCAGCGCCAGACGCTGCCGCTCCAGCAGCACCTCGACCAGGGGCAGCAGGTTGACCAGGTGCGCGCGCGAGGCCAGCTCCGGCACCACGCCGCCGAAGTGGCCGTGCAGGTCCACCTGGCTCGAGACGAGGTTCTCCGCCACGCCCCGCTCGGCGTCGTAGAGCGCGACGCTCGTGTCGTCGCAGGAGGTCTCGATGCCCAGCACCCTCACGCCGGGCCCCCCGCGGCGGCTTCCAGCTCGGCGAAGGCGGCGGGCAGCCGGTCGGCGACCTCGCGGGCCAGCACCGAGCGGCGGGAGCCCTCGGCGGCGGCCAGCTCGCCGGCCCGGCCGTGCAGCCAGCAGCCGAGCAGCGCGGCGTCGAGCGCCTCGCAGCCCTGGGCCAGCAGGCCGCCGATCAGCCCGGTCAGCACGTCGCCGGTGCCGCCGTGGGCGAGCGCGTCGTGGCCGGTGGGATTGAACCAGAGCAGCCCGTCGGGTGCGGCCACCAGCGTCGGGGAGCCCTTGGCGACCAGCACCACGCCCCAGCGCGCGGCGAGTTCGGGGACGAGTTCGAGCCTGCGTGCGGCCAGCTCGGCGGGGTCGAGCCGGCCAGCCGGGCCAGCTCGCCGGCGTGCGGCGTGATCACGGTCGGACCCGCGCCGCGGCGCGGCGGCAGGCCGAGCCGCGCGAACGCGGACAGGGCGTCGGCGTCGACCACCGCCGGCAGCGACGTCGCAGCCAGCAGGTCCACGACGAAGCGGTCGGTGTCGGGGTCGTCGCCGAGGCCGGGCCCCAGGGCCAGCGCCCGCTGCCGGCGCAGCAGGGCGGCCAGTTCGTCGCCGGCCACGGGCAGCAGCCCCCCGCGCGGCCCGGTGGGCAGCGCGACCACGGGCGCTTCGGGCACGAAGGACGCGGCCGCGGCCGCGTGCTCCTGCGGCAGGGCGAGCGTGACCAGGCCGGCGCCGGAGCGCAGCGCGCCCAGCGCCGCGAGCAGCGCCGCGCCGCCGAAGCGGGCCGAACCGGCCAGCACCAGCACGGTCCCGGCCGCGTACTTGTGCGTGTCGGCGGGGCGCGGCGGCAGCAGATCGGCGTAGTCCGCGGGCAGCAGCCAGTGGCGGGGCCCGGTGTGCCGGGCGCAGGCCTCGTCGTCGAAGCCGATGTCCACGACCGACAGCGCCCCGACGTGGTCGCGCCCCGGCGGCAGCAGCAGGCCCAGCTTGGGCAGGCCCACGGTGATGGTGGCGTCGGCGCGCACGGCGACCGGATCGACGGCGCCGTCGTCCCCGCCCACGCCCGAGGGCAGGTCCAGGCTCGCGATCGGCGCCCCGCCGTCGTTCAGCGCCGCGAACAGCGCGGCGTGGTCGGGCCGCAGGGGCAGCGCGACGCCGGTGCCGAAGACGGCGTCGACGACCAGGTCCGCATCCGCGCACAGGTCGGCGGCCCGGTCGGCCCACAGCTCGGGCGGGGCGGCGTCGACCTCGACGCCGGGCGGCAGCCGGTCGAGATTCGCGCGCGCGTCCGGCGCCAGGTCGGCCGCGGCGGCCAGCAGCAGGACCTTCACCTCGAAGCCGAGGTTCTCCAGCAGCCGCGCCACGACCAGCCCGTCGCCGCCGTTGTTCCCCTTGCCGCAGACCACGCCCACCCGGGCCGGCGGCGCCAGCGCGGGGAACTCCCGCAGCAGCTGCCAGGTCATCTCGCGGCCGGCGCGTTCCATGAGCTCGCGGCCGGGCACGCCGCCTGCGATCGTCTCGCGGTCGATGGCCGCCATGCCGGCGCTCGTGGCCACGCGCATCTCAGGCCTCCCCGGCCGGCCGCTCGAGCCGCTCGAGCACGTCGAGCAGCTGCAGCAGGTCGTCGATCACGAAGTGGGCGCCCGAGTCCGTGGTCCGCGGGCGGTCCGGCGAACCGTAGGTGTCCCCGTAGCGGGCGTAGACCGTGTGCAGGCCGGCCACCAGGCCGCCGACGATGTCGCGTTCCGGCCAGTCCCCGACCATGACCGCCTGGTGCGGCGCGACGCCGAGCCGTTCGAGCGCCATGCGGAAGGGCACGGGGTCGGGCTTGCGCGCGCCGGTGTCGTCGTGGGTCAGCACGACGTCGAACACGTGCTGCAGGCCGAGGTAGCAGAGGCGCAGCCAGGCTTCGAAGCGCGGCGCGTCGCTGACCACGGCCAGCTTGTAGCCGTCCTTGACCAGCCGGTAGACCACGCGCTGGACGTGCGGGTACGGCACGAGCGAGGCCTCGCGGGCGCGGCGGTAGGCCACCACCGCCGGGGCCAGCACGTGGTCGTCCACGCGCCCGGTCGCCTCGGTCAGGAAGCGGTTGAAGACGCGCTGGTGCTCGATGCCGACCTCGTCGTAGATGGCGAAGATGCGGTCGTAGACCAGCTGGGGATCCATCACCAGGCCGGCGTCGATCATGGCGTCGGCGGCGGCCCGGATGGCGCCCCGCTTGGCCTTCATGAAGTCGGTGAGCGTGTTGTCCAGGTCGAAGACCACCGCCCGGATCGCCCGTCCCTCGCGCAGTTCCGGCATGTCGCCCCTTTCGTTCCGACGTCGTCGGCTGCATATTAACCGCTCGGGGACCCCGCGCCAAGGCAGGCCTGCCCCGCGCCGCCCCAGCCGGAAGGACCGCCGTGCAACCCGACGCTCCCGCGCCGCCGCCCGACCCGCCCCCCCCCCCCCCCCCCCCCCCCCCCGGCCCCCGCCCCCCGCCGGCGACGGCTGGCGCGGCTGGTCCACGACCAGGCTGATCGTCCTGGCCTTCTCCCTGATGGCGGCCAACCTCGCCGCGCAGGTCCTCGCCTTCCAGCTCACCGACAACCTGTTCGCGGCCGCCGGCGCCGGCGCCGCGCTGACGATCCTGTTCGCCGCGGCCGCCGCCCAGGCCCGCGGCGCCGCGGCCCCCGCCGCCTTCGACCTGTCGCGCCTGCCGGCCGCCGAGCACCTGCTGTGCGCGGCCGCGGCCCTGGGCTCGCTGCTGCCCACCTCCCTGCTGGCCGGGCTCTCCTCGCGGCTGCACCCACCGGGCCCCGAGTGGATCGCCATGTACAACGGCCACCTGCCGGACAGCGCCGCCGGCATCGCCCTGGCCGCCCTCGCGGTGGTGGTGGCCGCGCCCCTGGCCGAGGAGATGGTCTTCCGCGGCCTGATCTACCGGCTCGGGCGGCGGGCCTGGGGACCGTGGCCGGCGGCCGTCGTCTCGGCGCTCGCCTTCGGCCTGGTCCACGGCGAACCCTGGTACCTGTTCGGGCTGCTGGCGCTGGGCCTGCTGCTGGCGGCGGTCTACGAGCTGACCGGCTCGCTCTGGTCCGCGGTCGTCGTGCACGCGGTCCACAACGCCGTGGCGCTGGCCCTGCTGGTGATCCAGGGCGGCCTGGTCGAGGAGGAGCCGCCGGCCGCCCCCGGGGACTGGGCCGGCGCGGCGGTGTCGCTCGCCGCGGTCGCGGCGGTCGTCGCGCTGCTGCGGCGCCGGGCGGCCGCGCGGCGGGGCTAGGTCTTCTGCGGCTTCTGCCGCGCGGCCGGGAACAGCACGTTGTTCAGGATCAGGCGGTAGCCGGGCGAGGTCCGGTACAGGTCCAGGTCCGTCGGCGGGTCGCCCACGGCGTGCTGGTAGTCCTCGGGGTCGTGCCCGCCCAGGAACGTGAAGGTCCCCAGCCCCAGCTTGCCGTGCAGGTAGCGCACCTCGTCGGTCCCCTCGACCTCCGCCAGCACCAGGACCGAGCGCTTCAGGAAGCGGCGGTGGAAGCCCGTGGTCTGGCCCATGAAGCCGTTGACGACGTTGACGTGGCACTGCGTGAGCATGGTCGGCACCGGGTCCTGCTTCGCGGCGAAGGAGAACAGCGTGAAGTAGTCGGCCTCGGGGCCGCGCAGGCCGGCGTAGTCGCTGGTGTCGAGATCGGAGAACTCGTAGACCAGCGGGTTGGTGACCAGCGTGAAGCCGGTGAAGGCGAAGGTGCGGCCGTCGTCGCGGCGGCTCTCCCGGTCGGGGTCCAGCGGCGTGCCGTCGATCTCCGGCGGCACGATGTCGGTGCCCAGGTAGGCCAGCGCGAGGTCGATGGTGTCGGTCGCCGAGCACATCGCGAACAGGAAGCCGCCCCCCTCGACGTAGTCGCGGATGCGCAGCGCCACCGCCTGCTTGAGCCGCCACACCGAATCGAAGCCGAGCCGCGCGGCCAGGTCCTCGTTGAGGGCCTGCTGCTCCAGGTACCACGGCTCGAGCCGGTAGGCGGCGAAGAACTTGCCGAACTGGCCGGTGAAGTCCTCGTGGTGCAGGTGGAGCCAGTCGTACTCCGCGAGCTTCCCGGACAGGACCTCGGCGTCGAACACGGTGTCGTAGGGGATCTCGGCGTAGTCCATGGCCAGGGTCACGGCGTCGTCCCAGGGCTGGAAGTTCGGCGGCACGTAGACGGCGATGCGCGGCGGCTTCTCCAGCAGCACCTCCTCCATGTTGCCCCGCTGCATCTCGGCGCGGATGGCCGCCACGGCGGCGTCGTCGACCTCCCGGCAGTCCACGCCGCGCAGGCGCGCGGACAGGCGGACCCCGCCCACGTCGCGCATCAGGAAGCTCCCGCCGCGGTAGTTGAGCAGCCAGTTCACGCGGGCGCCGTCCTGCAGCGCGGCGAAGGCGAGGCCGTAGGCCTTCAGGTGGTTGGACTGTTCCAGGTCCATGGGCACCAGCAGCCACTGGGCGCGGGCGGCCGGCGCCGCCGCGCACACCGCCAGGGCGAGCAGCACGGCGCGCGGGAAGGTTCGCAGCGAGCGGCGCACGGCGGTCGGCAGGTTCACGGCGAGCTCCTGAGTTCGAGACGTGCGTCCTCGGCCTCGAGGGCGTCGGGGTACTGCAGCAGCAGGCGCTCCCAGGCGGCGCGGCCGTCCTGCGCGCGCCCCGCCGCGACCAGGGCCGCCCCCTCGCGCAGCAGGGCCCGCGGCGCGAGCGGGCCCGACGGGTGGTCCGCCGAGACGAGCCGGCACTGCGACGCCGCCCCGTCCGCGTCGCCGGCCCTCAGCAGCGTTTCGGCCAGTTCCAGGCGCACGCGGTCGAGCAGGCGGTCCTCGGCCGCGTCGCCGGCGACGTCGCGCACGAAGGCCTGCAGCGCGGCGAGGCGGGCCGCATCGTCGCGGACCAGGGCCGCCCCGACCGCCGGCGCGTAGGCCGCGAGGCGCGACGGGCCGCCCGTGGGCTGCATGAGCTCCTCGGCGATGAGCAGCCCGAGGTCGAGCGCGTCGTTCGCCACGTCGCTGGCGGACCCGTCCAGGGCCACCGAGGCGAGCCGGTCGCGCGCCGTCTCCCAGCCGCCCTGGGCGAAATCGAGCAGGGCCAGCAGGTAGTGGGCGCGCCCCGCGGCGTCGCGGTACTGGGGGCTGCGGCCCAGCCGCGTCAGGACCGTCCGGGCCCGCGCCGTGTCGCGCGCCGCGAGGTACGTCTCGCCCAGCGCGAGGCGGGCGAGCGCCACGCCTTCCAGCGGCAGGTCCAGGTCGACGAGCAGGCGTTCCAGCGTCGCGGCCGCTTCCGCGGGCCGGCCCAGCACGTCGCGCGTGTAGGCCGCCAGCCGGATGCGCGCGGAGTAGAGGCGGCTGGATCCGGGGCTGCGCGCGCGCACGAGTTCCAGGACGGCGTCCAGCCGGCGGGCCGCCTCGGCCCGGTCCGGCCCCGGGGTGTCCAGGACCAGCACGTCCTCGCAGACTCCGGCCAGCAGATCGAGCACCTTCAGCTGCTGCCCCCGGGGCACCGCCGCCGAGCCGGCCAGCTTCTCGAGCGTCGCGAGCAGCCAGTCGGCCACGGGGCGGATCGTGCCGGGCTCGGTCTCCAGCGGCAGCTCCTTGGCCAGGATGGAGGCCGCGTGCAGCAGGACCTGGGCGGCGGCCGGGTCGTCGGCGAGGTCGGCGGTCGCCGCCGCCGCGGCGTCGGCGCGCCCGAGCCGCAGCAGCAGCTCGGCGCGCAGCAGGCGGGCGGCCGGCGCGTCGCGGTCCAGCTGCGCCAGGGCCGCGACGGCGCGCTCGCGCTGCGACCTTGCGGGCAGCAGGTCGAGCAGCTCGTCGCGGACCAGCGGCAGGTTCAGCGGGTTGGCGGCCAGCTCCCCCGCCGCCTCGGCCACGCCGTCCTCGACGCGGTCCAGCTCCAGGAGGCAGGCGGCCCGCTGGCGCTGGAAGACGCGCGCGTCGCCCTGCGCGGCGCGCAGCGAATCGCAGAGGGCGAGCGCCTCGGCGGGGTGGCCGTGGGCGCGCCACAGGCCGACCGCGTCGGCGACGCTCGTGGCGCGGTTGGGGCTGGCGGCGAAGAGCTCGTCCAGGGCGGCCCGCGCCTCGGGCAAACGGCCCCGCGCCATCTCGGCTCCGGCCAGGGCGCGCAGCAGGCGCAGCTGGCCGGGCCGCTCGCGCAGCCCCTCCCGGCAGAGGTCGGCCGCGCGCTCGTCGTCGCCCGTGCCGACGGCCAGGGCGACCCAGCGCGGCAGCGTCTCGGCGCGCGGTGCGCCCAGCTTCTCGGCCTCCTCCAGCATCGTCGCGGCGCGGCCGAAATTCTCGAGCCGGATCAGGTGGTCGACTTCGAGCAGGCGCGAGCGCCAGGGCTGGGCCTCGGGCGCGGCCGGTCGGCCGCGCAGCAGCCGCTCGACCGTCGGCGGGTCCTGGGCGCCGGCCGCGGGCGACCGGCCGGGCGCGGCGAGCGCGACCAGCGCCGCGAGGCCCGCGACGGCCAGGACGCCGCAATCGCGGCGGGGGATCACGGCAGGACCTCCGGGTCGGCGGCGCCCGTCCCCCGCCGCGCGTCGATCTCCTGCAGCGTCTCGAAGTAGCGGCGGACCACATCGCGGTATTCCGCCGGCACGCGGTCCAGCTGCTCCGCCCGCAGCCGCCACGGGGATTCCTCCGCGGGCGCGGGGTCGACGCCGTCGCCGCCCTGCTGGCGGGCCAGCACCTCCTCGGCGGCGCGGCTCTCCCGGCGCCGGCTGAAGTCGCGCTTGCGCACGGAATTCCTGGCGTCGAGCATCCGGCCGAGGATCCGCTCCTGCCGCTGCAGCGTCGCCTCGTCGATCTCGCCGGCGGCGAGCGAGGCGGCCACGCCCTCGAGATCGCGGGCCAGGTCGCGCAGGTCGCCCAGGATGCGGTCACCCTCCGGCGCGTCGCGCTGCAGCTCGGCGGCCTCGCCCATGCCGCGGGCCACGCCCTGCTGGCCGGACTGCAGGCGCTGCATCTGCGCCCGCAGCTGCTGGCTCAGCCCGCGCTCGCCCTGCTGGCGGCGCAGCTGCTCGGCCAGGCCGTTGAGGCCGGCCTGCTCGCGGGCCATCTGCTCCAGCTTCTGGCTGAGCGAGGGCATCGGCATCGACATCGCGCCGCCGCCGCCGCCGCCCGCCATCTGGGCGCTGGTCAGCAGGTTCATCACCAGCTGGTTGATCTGGCCGAGGCTGCCGCGCGCGCCGTCGCGGGCCGGCTGCCCCCAGCCGGCGTCGAGGGAGGCGACGACCGGCTGCATGCCCTCGACCAACTTGTCCAGCTGCTGCAGCACGCGGAACGGGATCGCGCCGGACGACCCGAGCGCCGTCTCGAGCCGGCCGCGCAGGGCCGCGGTGGCGCGCAGCAGGCGCTTCTGGTCGCGGGCCAGGTGGGGGGCGCGCACGTCGCGCAGGTCGGCGGGGATCGCGGCCGCCAGCTCCTCCTGCCGGCGCGAGATCTCCAGCAGGTCGAAGGCGAGCCGCCGCATCGCCTCGCCGGCGAAGTTCTGCATGGCCATCTGCATGGCCTGCTGCCCCTGCAAGAGCACGTTGTAGAGCGACGCGAGCCGCCGCATCGCCTCCTGCTGCGACGACGCGGACTCCGGCGGCGGACCGGAGGGCGACTTCAGGGAGCCGGCCGCCTCGCGCAGGGCTTCCTGCAGGTCCCCGGACTCCAGTTCCGCCAGCGCGGCCTCGAGGGCCTCGCGCATGGCTTCGGCGGACGGCGGCTCCCCGGACGGCGACGGCTCGGGCGGGGCGGAGGACCCGTCCGCGGCCGCCTTCTCCTCGCCCAGCTCGGCCAGCGCGTCGCGCAGCTTCTGCTCGAGCTCGCGGACCGCCTCGGACAGGGCCTGCTGCCGCGCCGCCGCCTCGGCGTCGCGCTCGCCCTCCATCAGCTGCGACTGCTCGCGCATCATCTGCTCGAGCTCCGCGGTCAGCGCCGCCATCTCCTGCTCGCGCTTCATCTGCTCGAGCAGGGAGGCGGCGCGTTCCAGGCGGTCCAGGAACTCCTGCTGGCGCCGGGCCACGTCGGCCACGGCGTCCTGGACCTCGCGCTCCCCCAGCCGCGACATCGCGTCCTGCAGCTGCTCGCGCAGGCGCTCGAGGTTGTCGTCGCGGATCTCGTCCATCAGGGCGGCCACCTGGTCCAGCCGCTCGACCAGCTCGACCGAGGCGAGGTTGCTGGCGGCCAGGCGGTCCAGGTCCTCGCGCATGCGCCCGGTCAACTCCTCGAGCCCAGCCTGCAGGGCCTTCTGGCGCGCCAGCGCTTCGTCGATCTCCTGGCGGCGCGCGAAATCGGGCAGCGGGTCCTTCTTGAGCTCGCGCTCGAGCCGCGCGAGTTCTTCGCGCAGGTCGCCGCCCTGCCGCCGCAGCTCGGCCAGGTCCTCGAGGCGCTGCCGCTCGCCCTGCTGGTGTTCGGCCAGCAGCTCGGCCGCCGAGGGCAGCGTGAAGCGCAGCACGCGCGAGCGGCCGCGGCCCGGCGCGCCCGGCCGCCGGTTGTCGCGGGCTTCGAGCTGCACCGCCAGCGCCTGTCCGGGCACGAACTCCAGCTGCGAGACGTCGAGGTCCAGGAAACAGGCGAGGCGATCGGGCGCCGGCACCTCCGCGGCGGTCGCGGTCAGGCCGGCGGCGCCCTCCGCCAGCGCGGCGCTGACCGGCCCGTCCAGGGCGGCCAGGACCGGCAGGCGGACCCAGGCGGTGTCCTGCGGCGCCGCGGGATCCTCGCGCCGCAGCAGCAGGTCCAGGTGCGCGAGCCCGTAGTCGTCCCCGGCCCGCGCCGCGAGAGCCAGGCGGCCGTCGCCCGGCAGGTCGTCGCCGCCGCCGGGCCGTTCCAGTTCGGCGACGGGGGCGCGGTCCGCCAGCACCGCGACCTCGTGGGGCGCGTCGGAGAGGCCGCGCAGTCCGGCGGCGTCCCGCAGCAGCAGGCGCCAGACGAACGGCGCCGTCGCGGTCACGCCGCCTGCGAATTCTCTGCCCGTGACCTCCCAAGCGAACGTGTCGCCGGCGGCGGTGACCATCGCGGCTCGCGCGAGCTCGTGGTTCGCACGCCCGCGCCACTCCAGGCGGCTGCCCGCCGGGACCTCGAGGCGCGGCGGCGCCTGCGGGTAGGACTGCGGCGGCAAGCCGGTGTAGGTCGGCGGCGCGACGGCCAGCTCCAGTTCCAGCGGCAGCGGCGGCTGCAGCACGCGCAGCCGGCCCTCGGCGGTCGCGAACCCGCCGCGGCGGAAGCGGAAGATCAGGTCCTCGCGCGCGCCGGCCAGGCGCGCCGCGAAGCGCCGGCCCGGCGACGGTGCGGCCGCGGGCTCGAGCCCGGCGTCCAGGGCGCGCCAGGCGCCGCGCTCGCTGCGCACCTCGCAGGCGACCGGCAGGTCCGAACTCCCGAAATCGACGGCGACCAGACGCGCGTCGGCGCCGCTGACGACGCGGACCTCGGCCGCTTCCAGGAAGAGGCCGCTCGGCGGCGGCGGGCCGCCATCCAGGCCGGGACGCGCGAGACGGAGCAGGCCGCGCTCCAGCACCGGCCCGACCAGGACCCACCCCAGCGCCAGCGCGGCGGCGACCAGCAGGCAGCGGGCGGCGGCGACGCGGCGCGGCGGCAGGCCCGCGGCGCGGGCCGGGTCCAGGACGGCGAGGTCACGCCCGGCGGCGGCGACCACCCGCCGCGCCAGCTCCGCCGCCAGCGGCGACGCCCGCCAGCGCTCGGGGCGCCGCGCGGCTTCCTCGGCCGCCACCAGTCGGTTGCCGCAGCCGCAGCGGCGGTCGACGCTGGCACAGAAGCGCGCGAGGCCGCCCAGCTCCGCCAGAGGCGCGGCCACCAGGTCCGCGATCAGCCAGGCGACGCCCAGCCACCAGGCGGCGACCGCCGCGAACCGCACCGGCGCCGCCGCCGCCGCGGGCCAGCCCAGCAGCAGCGCGCACCACGCGGTCAGCAGCGCCAACCCGGCCCCCGCCTGCGCCGCTCCCCGCGCCAGGGCGCGCCGGCGCGCGCGACGCAGCAGGCGTCGCGCATCGTCGCGGAAGCGCAGGGCGGGATCGCACTCGGTCACGGGTCGCCTTTCAGGGCCGGGTCAGGGCGTAGGTCAGGATGTTGACGGCCATGCGGGCCGCCGCTTCGCGCGCCTCGGGCGGGTCGCCGTGGACCGCCGCGTCCTCCAGCCCGTCGCCGATGTCGCTCGACCACGAGTAGAACACGACCAGCCGGCCGTCGCGTTCGATCCCGAAGCCCTGCGCCGGCGCGCCGTCGTGCTCGTGGATCTTGGGCAGACCCGGCAGGTCGTAGAAGCAGTGGTAGATCGGGTGCTCCGACCCCAGCGGGCGCAGGGGCGATTCCGGGAAGACGCGCGCCATCAGCGCCCGGAACGCGGGGTCGAGGCCGTAGTTGTCGTTCGCGTAGAGGAAGCCGCCGGCGTCCAGGTAGCGGCGCAGCTCGCGCACCTCGCGGTCGTCCAGGGCGATCCCGCCGTGGCCCACGAGGTAGAGCAGCGGGTAGCGGTACAGGTCCTCGCTGTCCATGGTCACCGTCGCGGGCGCGCCCGCCGTCGCGACGCCGGTGCGCGCCGCGAACTCGCTCAGCCAGTTCGGCAGCGAGCTGGGGTCGCAGTACCAGTCCCCGCCCGCGTACTGCAGGCGGGCGATGGTGACGGGCGTCGCGGCGGACGGCGTCGCCGCGGCCAGCAACGCGGCGGCGATCGATGCGACGAGGGCGACCCACAATCCGATCCCCGACAGGCGGCTCACGTCGCCCTCCGTTCCGTTGCGGCGTGCTTCAGGTGCGCGGCGACGGCCGCGCGTCCGCGCGCGGCAGGGTCACCTCGGCGAGGGCTCCGGCGGCGTCCGGCCGGTTGCCCAGCGTGATGGAGCCCTGCATCAGCGTCAGCAGGTTGCGGCAGATCGAAAGTCCCAGCCCCGTGCCGCGGCTCTTGGTGGAAAAATACAGGTCGAACAGCCGATCGGCCACTTCGGGCGACAGGCCCGGCCCGTTGTCCGCCCACAGCAGGGTGACGGCCTGCGGCGTCACGCGCCAGCCGACGCTCACCGCCAGGGGCGACCGGCCGGCCGCGGCCTGCAGGCTGTTCTCCAGCAGGTTGCCCACGACCTTCGCCAGCGAGTCCGCGTGGCCCAGCACCAGGGGCACGTCGTCGCGCTCCAGGCCGGCCACGTCCGGCCCTCCCCCGCCGGGCGTGCGGTAACGCGCGACGACGCCGCGCACGACCGCCGGGAACGACACCGGCGCGCCGGGCGGCGTGTCGGGGCGGCCGAGCAGGCTGAACTCCGTGGCGATGGTGCGCAGCAGTTCGACCTGCTCCAGCACCTGGCGCACCGTCGCCTCCAGCACCTCGTCGAGATTGTCGGCCCGGTCGCGCCAGGCCTGCTGCAGGAACTGGACCGAGAGCTGGATCGGGGTCAGCGGGTTCTTGATCTCGTGCGCGACCTGGCGCGCCAGCTGGGCGTTCATGGCCAGCCGCCGGTTCTCCAGGAACTCCGTGACGTCCTCGAAGACCAGCAGGCGGTCGCGCCGGCCACCGGGCAGGTCCAGCGATGCGAGGCGTCCGCGCAGCGTGCGCGGGCGGTCCGGCGCGGTCAGCTCCGCCTCGCCCGGCTCCTCCGGGATGCGCCCGCGGAAGCCCGCCAGCAATCGCGCCGCCTGCGCGTCGGCCCCGGCCGGATCGGGCGGCGGCCCGTCGCCGGCGAAGTAGGCCTCGATGATGGCGCGCGCCGCGGGGTTGACCGTGACGACGCGGTCGTCGGCGTCGAAGACCGCGACGCCGACCGGGACGCGCTCGAGCAGCCGGGCCAGGAAGCGTTCGCGCTCGGCCAGCGCCTGCTGCGCGGTGCGCAGGTCGTCGCGCATCGCGCCGAAGCTGGCGCTCAGGCGCCCGACCTCGTCGCTCCCGGGCTCGGGCAGCGGCGCGGTGAAGTCGCCCGCGGCGAGACGGCGCGTCGCGTCCACCAGCACGCGCACCGGGTCGAAGATCTTCCACGTCAGCACCAGCGCGAGCAGGGCGGCCGTCACGAAGATCAGCGTGGCCAGGCCGGCCAGGAACAGGACGGTGCGCTCGCTCTGCCCGGCGAAGTCGCGCGCGCGCGCCGAGAAGGTGACCGCCAGGGCGGCGGGCAGGCGGCCCAGGCGCAGCGAGCCGGCCTCGTCGAAGGAGAGCGCGGGCAGGCTCAGGATGCCGGTCCAGGCGTGCGGGCGGCCCGGCGTGGGCTGGACGTGGATGTTGCCGGGCTGGCGGCGCAGCCGGTCCAGGGTGGACGCGGCGAGCACCAGCGGCGTGCGGCCGGCGAAGACCTGCTCGGGGTGGCTGGCCAGCAGCGCCTCGCCGCCGGCGTAGAGCGTCGCCTCGCCCTGGATGACGTCGCCGAGCCCCGACATCAGGTCGGTGTCGACGCGCTGGCGGTAGAAGAACCAGCCGTCGCGGCGGCGGGCGACCGGGCCGTCGTCGGCGACGGTATCGGTCGGCGCCTCGGAGAGGTCCACGGGGATGAGCGTGCCCAGGTAGACGCCCAGGTCGTCGCGCACCAGCACGAGCGACGAGGAGCGGGCCTGCTCGAGCAGCAGGGCGGCCTCGCCGCGGTCGAGGTCGCTGAGCGTCTCGTCCAGCAGCAGCTCGCCGTCGGCGGCGAAGATCATGCCCTGGCGCGTGGCGAAGGGGCCCAGCGGGCGCTGGCCGGACAGGCGGCTGGCCAGCAGGTCGGCGATGTAGTCGCTCGCCGCCAGGGCGCGGGCCTGCTCGGCCAGCAGGCCCTGCAGCTGCTCCTCGGCCGCCTCCATGCCGCCGCGCGCCACGTCGCGCGCGCCCTCGGCCAGCCACTCGCGGCTCAGGCGGTCGATGAAGGTGCCGGCCAGCAGCAGCGGCAGCAGGCCCAGCACCAGCGACACCGCCAGGAAGCGCTCCTGGAAGCCCAGCCCTCCCGGCACGCGCCGGCGCAGGGCCAGGGACACGGCCAGCGCGATCAGCCCGAGCCCGCCCGCCAGCAGCAGGTCCAGCAGGGCCAGCCGCGACAGGTCGAGCAGGCGGTCGCCGAAGCCCGGGATGCGCACGCCGAGCAGGAAGCCCTCGCCGCCGTCGCCGTCGCGCCAGAGGCAGCGGTACAGCTGCCCCTCCACGCGGATGCGGCCCCAGCCGCCGTCGGCGCGCAGGCGGGCGATCGCCGCTTCGGAACCCCCGTCGGGCGCCGGCGCGCCGCCCGTGTCGCGCCAGCCGCGGGCGTCGCCGCGCATCAGCAGCAGCGGCTGGTCGACCTCGAGCCGGGGGGCGTAACCGCCCGGGGCGGCGTCGAGATCCGCACCCGACAGCCGGTCCAGGAGCGTCGCGCAGCGCAGGGACCGCGCGGGCAGCTCGAGGCTGATCCAGCCGGTGCCGCCGGGTCCGGCGACCTCGCCCCGCAGCACGTGCTCGTCGCCGGCGGCGTAGCGCCGGCTCTCGGTCTGCAGGTACAGGGGGGCCGAACGCCCCGGGCCCAGGTTCAGCGGGCGCCCGCTCTCCCACGCCGACCGGCTGCCGATCTCGTAGCCCTGGTCGCGGAAGAACCCCGAGGCGAAGCGGCTGACCGGCGCGCCCTCGTCGTCCAGCAGTTCCAGCAGGCAGGGCAGCCGCAGCTCGTCGATGCGCGCCTCGCGCCACAGGGTGTAGGCCGACCAGTGGCGCCAGAGCGCGGCGGCGTCGGGCGCGTGGGCGTCCGGCACGTCGCGCAGCTCCGCGGCCGACACGGAAATTTCGGCCAGCAGGTCTTCCAGCAGGAAGCGCACCCAGTCCTGCTGGGGCTGCACGATCTCGTCGGCCTTGGCCTGCAGCCACGCCGCCTCGCCCGCCGCGTAGCCGCGGGCCAGCGAGACGTAGTTCCAGGCCACGGCCGCCAGGACGGGCAGCAGCCAGGCCAGGCGGCGCACCGGGTCGTCGGCCGCCGGGCGCCAGCGGCCGCCCCACCAGGCCAGCGCCGCCAGGACGGCGGCGGCCGGCGCCACGATCCAGGCCGCGACCGAAGCGCCGCCGTTCCCGCCGGCGCCGGTCGCGGCCAGGACCACGGCGCCCAGCACCGCGCCGGCCAGGTAGGCCGGCCCCGCGCCGCGGCGGCCGCGCAGCCCGTCCACCGCTCCGGCCAGCCAGGCGGCCAGGCCCAGGGACGGCATCAGCAGGGCCAGGTGCAGGATCCAGAACGACAGGTGCCCGAGCTGGACCTTCGGCCCGATGAGCCGGGCGTTGGCGCCCTCGGCCAGGTGGATGGCGAGCTCCGCGAGCAGCCAGAGCATCGCCACGGCGAACCCGCCCGACAGCAGCGCCACCGCCCCGATGCGGCGGGACGCGCCCGCAGCGTCACCCGCGCGCAGGTGCCGCCAGGCCCGCGCCGCGGCCGCGAGCACGAGCGCCAGCAGCGCGCAGGTGAGCAGGGCGTCCAGGGTCGTGCCGAACAGCCCGCCCCCCCAACGCGTCGCGAAGTAGGTCGGATCCAGCAGGCTGCCCAGGGAACCGGGACCGCGATCGGCCGCCGTGGCGGGGAACGCCTGGCGCAGCCAGGCCGCCAGTCCCGCCAGCAGCCACAGCATCCGGCCGCAGGCGAGTCCGGCGACGGCCCCCGCCGTGCCGGCCAGGCTGCGGCCGAACCCCGCGATCGCCACGGCCCACAGCGCCAGGATCGCGGCCGTCGCGCGGGCGGCGGCGGCGGACCGGTCGGCGGCCCGCGGCGGCGCCGCGTAGTTGAGGCGCAGGAAGGTCAGGCCCATGTCGCCGGGCGCGCTGTCCAGGGCGATGTCCGCCACGCGCCACAAGCCGCGGCGGGCGTTGCCCTGCCAGCCGGCTTGCGCCGGCGCGACCGCCTCGACCAGGCCGGCCGAGGCGACGCCGGGCGGCAGGCCGGAGCCGTCGGCCGCGAGCAGCCGCACCTGCCACTCCAGGAGGTCGCCGCCGACCTCGGTGGTGCCTCGCCAGTACCAGCCGGCGCGCCCTTCGCGCACCTCGCGGGCGCCGCCGCCCAAGGGGAAGGGCTCCAGTTCGCCGCTCCAATCCAACCGCTCCCCATCGCGCCAGATCGCCAGCGCCAGGGGGAACCGGTCGCCGCCGGGCACGCGGCCCTCCCAGCTGCGGCGCAGGGCCGCGAGGTCGGGGACGGCCCCCTCGCGCAGCCCCCGCGCTTCCGCCGCGACCAGGCTGTCGGCCATCGCGGCCAGGCGCGGCACGACGGCCTGGACGCGGCGCAGTTCGGCGTCGAGACCCGTCTGGCGCTCGCGTTCCCAGCGGTCGTCGCGCCCCGCGTCGGGCGGCGCGGCGAGCCACAGGCCGCCCAGCAGCAGGGAGGCCGCCGCGCCGAGCCGCAGCGCCCGCCGGCGCGGCGCGCCGGCCCGCAGGGCGACGACAGCCGCCACGGCGGCCGCCAGGGCCAGCGCGCCGACGACGCGCGGCCCCGGCGCCGCGGCGCCGGCCACGGCGAGCACGACGCCCTGGCCCAGCAGCAGCAGCAGGGCGACGGCGGTCCAGGTGCGGGCGCGGCGCGGCAAGGTGGCTCCCCCGGCGACAGGTTGACGTCGATCTTACCTCACGGGCGGCCCGCCGGAAACGCCGGTTCCGCCCCGCGCGTTCCGGCGCCGGGCGGGGGCCAAGAAAAAGGGCGCCCCGCAGGGCGCCCTCGAGAGGCAGCTGACGGGTCGGTCACATGGCCTCGCGCCGCCGCGGGTCCGCGACGCGCTTCTCGTGCCACCAGACCAGGATCGGCGCCGCGACGAACACCGACGAGTAGGTGCCGATGACGATGCCGAAGGTCAGCGCGAAGGTGAAGTCGTGGATCACCGGGCCGCCGAAGAAGTAGAGCATCGCCGAGACCATGACCGTCGTCAGCGAGGTGATGACGGTGCGGCTCAGCGTCTCGTTGATCGAGCGGTCGACCACCGCCGCGTAGGACTCGCCGCGCTTGCGCAGCTTCATGTTCTCGCGGATGCGGTCGAAGACCACGATCGTGTCGTTGATCGAGTAGCCGACGATCGTCAGGAACGCCGCGATGATGCTGAGCGAGATCTCCTTGTTCAGCATCGAGAACACGCCCAGCGTGATCGTCACGTCGTGGATCAGGGCGATGACGGCGGCGATGCCGTACTTGAAGATGAAGCGGACCGAGACGTAGATGATGATCAGGCCCAGGGCCGCGACCATCGAGTTGAAGGCGGCCGTCTTCAGCTCGCCGCCGATCTTCGGCCCCACCGACTCCTCGCGGCGCATCTCGACCGCGGTGCCGGGCAGCCCCTGCTCCAGGACGGCCTTCATCGCGCCGGCGGTGTCCAGCTCGGAACCCGATTTGGCGGTCCCGGTGAAGGTGATCAGGAACTCGTCGGCGGATCCGAAGTCCTGGACCTGGACGCCCGCATAGCCGCCGCTCTCGAGCAGCGAGCGGACGCGCCCGATGTCCGGCGCCGGCGCCATCTTCACCTGCAGCACGGTGCCGCCGGTGAAGTCGATGCTCAGGCGGGGACCGCCGTGGGCGACCAGCGAGACCAGGCCCGCGACGATCAGCAGCCCGGACACGATGATCGTGTACCGGAACATCGCGCTGAACCGGACGTTCGTCTGCTTGAAGAACTGCATGCCGGAATCCTCTCCCGGGGCCCGGGGGCCCCCGCTCGCGCCGCGCGGCGTCCGTTCAGATTCGCAACGTCGCGTTCGCGCGGTTGCGCGTGTACGCTTCCAGGACGACCCGCGTCAGCACCAGCGCGGTGAACATGCTCGTCAGGATGCCGATGCTCAGGGTCACGGCGAAGCCCTTGATCGGGCCGGTGCCGAACCAGAGCAGCACGACGCCCACGATCAGCGTCGTCACGTTGGAGTCGATGATGGTGCGCGTCGCGTTCTGGTAGCCGGCGTCGACCGCGGCGCGGGCCGTCTTGTTGCGCCGCAGCTCCTCGCGGATGCGCTCGTTGATCAGCACGTTGGCGTCCACCGCCATGCCGATGGTCAGGAAGATGCCCGCGATGCCGGGCAGGGTCAGCACCAGGCCGAACTGGGCCAGCGTCGCCATCATGATCAGCATGTTGACGACCAGGGCCAGCACGGCGACCAGGCCCACGGCCTGGTAGTAGACGACCATGAACACCACGACGATGACCGCGCCGATCCAGCCGGCCTTGAGGCCCTGGGCGATGGAGTCGCGCCCGAGGCTCGGGCCGACGGTCCGCTCCTCCTCGATGCGCACGTCCACGGGCAGGGCGCCGGCGCGCAGCATCAGCGCGAGGTCGCTGGCCTGGGCGCTGGTGAAGGCGCCGGTGATCGAGCCGGAGTCGGTGATCTTGGTGATGATCTGGGGCGCCGACTTCACCTTGCCGTCCAGGCTGATGGCCAGGAAGCGGCCCTCGTTGGCGCCGGTGGTCTCGCCGAAGATGCGCGAGCCGCGGCGGTCGAGCGAGAAGTTGACCTGGAACATGCCCGGCTTCTCGGAGTCGGGCTTGCTGGTGGCGGTGGTCAGGCGGTCGCCGGTCAGCGACGGCGTGCGGTCCAGCAGGAACAGGAACACGCCCGGCTGGCCGAAGGGCGAGCGCTCGTCCATGCCGAACTGCAGCTCCATGTCGCGCGGGATCACGCGCGCCGCGGGGCCGGCCAGCAGGCGGCGCACCTCGTCCACGGACTCCGACGGCACGAACATGTAGCTGCCGCCGTACTGGGCCAGCTGCTCGTCCACGATGACGCGGCTCGTGAAGGGGCGCTCCCCGCCCGCCGGGTCGGAGGCGTCCTGCGCGCTCGGCAGGGCGGGCAGGTCGTCCAGCGCCTCGTCGGCGCCGGGGGCGGCCTGCGTCGCGGCGGCGTCCGCGGCGGCCGCGGGTTCGGCCGTCGCGGCCGGGCCGGCCGCGACCTTCAGGGCCTCGTCCAGCTTGGTGGCGACGAACGCGGCGTCCTCCCAGGGGCGCACCAGGCGGAACTCGAGTCGGGCGGTCGAGCCGATCAGGCTCTTGGCGCGCGCGGCGTCCTGCAGGCCGGGCAGCTGCACGATGATGCGGTTGTCGCCCATCGGCTTGATGTCGGGCTCGCTGACGCCGAACTGGTCGACGCGGTTGCGCAGGATCTCCACGACGCGGTTCAGGGCGTCGCTGGCCTGGGCGCCGGACATGCCCTCGGTGTTGACCTCCAGCACCAGGTACATCCCACCCTGGAGGTCGAGCCCCTTGCGGATCGCCTTCGCCTTCCAGCCGTCGATCTTGGCCTGGAGGGCGGGGTCCGAGGCTGCGCGGGCCAGCATCTGGTCGTCCACCTGCGAGGCCCGCCACGTCGGGTAGAGCCCCCACAGGGAGAGCAGCACCAGCACGGCGATCAGCAGCGACTGCACGGTCTGGGATCGGTTCATGAGCGCCTCTTTAAGTTCTCGGGCCGAACGGTTGCGGCACGGCGGCGTCGCGGGGCCGCCTCCGTGCGCGCAAAAAAAACACGCCGTAACGTGCTCGGAAAGGGGACGTTCCGAGCGGCCGCACCCGCTGGAAGCCGCCGGAACAGCGCCGCTCATTATAGACAGCGGCCGGGGACGGGTCAACCGCAATCCCGGCTGGGGGATCCGGGCGTCCCCGGGTCACCCCACCGTGACGAGGCGGGGGACGGCGGCGCCGCCGGCTTCCGGACCGCCCGCCCCCAACCTGGCCGCCTCGCGGGCCGCGGCCAGCGGGTCCGCCCCCGCAGCGAGGCCGGGGTGGCAGACGGCGGGCCAGTCCCGGCCGAGCGCGCCCTCCAGCAGGGACGCGGCGGCGAGGTCCAGGGCGACGGGGTCGGCCGCGGCCAGCACGCCGAGGTCGGGCAGGGCGGCGGCCCGGGCCAGGTTGACGGCCCGGCGCTGGGGCTCGCCCAGCAGGAAGGCCAGCCAGACGCCCCGGCGCGGCTTGCCGCGCACGACCGCGGCCGCGTAGGCGCCCAGGCGCGCCTGCAGGATGTCGCCTCCGCCCTCGGGGAACTTCAGGGCGCCGGTGTGGCACTCGGCCAGGCAGTCGCCGCAGGCGAGGCAGGTCTCGGGGCGGATCACCGCCACGTGGCCGTTGTGGCGCACGCCGTCGTTGCCGCAGAGCGTCACGCACATGCCGCAGCCGCCGCAGACGGAGCGCTCGATCCGCGGCTGGACCCCCGACTGCAGGGCGAGCTTCCCTTCGGCCGAGGCGCAGGCCAGCGCCGTGGCCCGCACCGCCCCGGCCAGCCCGGATCGCGGGTGGCTCTCCAGGCGCAGGCCGATGAGCAGGCCGGGGGCCGCGTGCGCGTCGCGGGCCAGGGAGGCGAAGGGCACGGCCGCGTCCTGCAGCGGCACCCCGACGGCATCCCGGCTCGGGGACGCCGCGGGCGCCAGCGTGGTCAGCGCGTGGCCGCGCTCGCGCAGGCGGTCCAGCACCGGCACCGTCCAGCCCAGGAACTGCTCCTCGGCGCGCCGCCGGTTGTGGTCCTGCAGGTGGTAGGCCAGGGGCAGGTCGCGCGGCAGCTCCAGGTCGCCCAGGACCGCCTCGACCAGCTGCGCCGCCCGGCCGCTGACGGTCGCGGCGTCCGCGGCCCCGGTCAGCGGCGCGTGGTAGACGACCCCGGCGCGCGTCACGGCAGCGCCCCGTGCGCGGCGCGGCGCTCCGCCTCCAGCGCCAGCAGCTCCGACGCGGTGACCATCCGCAGCCCCTCGTCGCGCAGCCGCGGCAGTTCCTCGCTCAGGATCGCCAGCGTCTCGGGGTAGGGGTGGCAGATGCCCACCGCGGCGCCCCGCGCCCGCGCGGACTTCACGAGCCGGGCGAGCAGCTCGCGGACCTGCTCCCGGCTGGTCACGCTCTGGTCCAGGAAGATGCGGTTCACGAGCGTGGGCACGCCGGCGGCGCGCATCCGGGCGGCGGCGACCGAGTGCGGCGTGGTCAGGCTGTCCAGGAAGTACATCCCGCGCGCGGCCAGCTCGTCGGCCAGGGCCGACATCAGGGCCGCGTCGGCGGTGGCGGCGCTGCCCATGTGGTTGTTGAGGCCGCGGGCGCCCGGCACCCCCGCCAGCGCCGCGTCCAGGATCGCGGCGACCTCCCCCCGACCCATGCCGAGCCGCAGCGGGTCCGGTCCCGGGTTGTGGTCAGGATACCCCTCGGGCTCCATCGGCAGGTGCAGCATGATCTCGCGGCGGCGCCGCGGGGGCGGGCCGGAGGGCGTCCCGCCGTCGTCCCCGGCAGGCAGGGCGAGCGGCGTCGCCTGCAGGGCGTCCTGGCGGGAGAAGCGCAGCCCCGGCAGGATGGAGAAGGTCAGCGGGAAGTCCAGCTCGGCGAAGCCGCGGGTGGTGGCGTCGCGGCGGTGCCCCCAGTCGTCCACGACGATCGCGATCGTCGGCTGGTCCAGGGGGCCGAGCAGGTCGGTCAGCGACGGCGGCGGCGGGACGGCGGGCGCGGGCCGCGGCGGGACGTCGCGGGCCCGCGAGGCGGCCGGCGCCGGCTCGCGGTCCCGGTCGGAAGGGCCGCAGCCGGCCAGGCCGAGCGCGACTGCCGACAGCAGCGCGCACAGCAGCCGGCGGGCCGGGATCGGCCGCCGGCGCGCGGGGGGCATCGTCAAGGTCGCATCCATGCGGCCACGATACGCACGGGACCGCAATTGTCCACCGAAACGGCGGCGGCGGCTCAGAGATCCTGCTGGCCGACCAGGTAGTAGCGCTCCCGGGTGCCGCCGCCGTCGACCGGCTCGGTGACGGGCTCCACGTAGAAGAGCTGCTGGCAGTCGATCGTGATCGTGTTGAGCGATTCGGTGTCCAGGATGAAGACGATCCGCACATCGTACAGCGCACGCATGGCGCCCGGGAAGTAGAGGTCGTCCCCGTCCACGTCCTCCCAGTCGGTCAGGCGCTCCAGCTGCGTGAACTCGATGTCGCGCACGCCCGGCTTCACGATGCCATCCAGGTCCTGCCCCTGCTCGCCTCTGAACATGCGCGTGGTGGACTGCAGGTCCTCCTCGCGCGTGAAGACGCCGGACGGCGGCGCCGCCGAGCTGCCGTCCTGGAAGATGAAGAGGAAGTCCTCGTGCAGCGCCTCGGCGTACCGCGCCGCGTTCATGAGGTCGTAGGCCTGCTTGAAGTTGGCCATGAGCTGCTCGGCGGTGCCGGGGAACGGGTACGTCGGGTCCGGCGGGTCGGGTTCCGCGGGGTCACCGGAGCTGAAGCAGCCGCCGGTCAGCGCGAGCAGGGCGGCGGCGGCGAACACGGAGAGCAGCCTGGTTTCGGAGCGGCGCATGGAAGGGGACCTCCAAAGCTGAAGGTGCGGAGCGGGGGACCATCCGTTCTGAGATGGGACCGATCCTAGCAGATCGGGATCCGGCGCGCCAGCCGGGCGAGCGGGAAAAGGCAAGGGGGGCGCCCGGCGCCCCCCCTCGATCTCGATCAGCGTCACGCGGCCCGCCGCGCTGCCCGGCCGGGCTACAGGTCCTGCTGCCCGATCAGGTAGTAGTGCGTCTTGGTGCTGCCGTCGTCCTGCTCCTCGTCGATGGACTTCAGGTAGAACAGCTGCTGCGAATCGATCGTGATGGTGTTCGTCGATTCGGTGTTCAGGTCGAAGACGACCCGCACGTCGTACAGCGCGCGGTAGGCGCCCGGGAAGTAGAGGTCCGTCTCCGGCACCTCCTCCCAGTCGGTCAGGCGCAGCAGCTGGGAGAACTCGATGTCGCGCACGCCCGGCTTCACGACGCCCTCGAGGTCCTGCCCCTGCTCGCCGTTGAACATGCGGGTGGTGGACTGCAGGTCCTCTTCGCGCGTGTAGATGCCGGTGGTCGGGGCCGCCGGGCTGCCGTCGGCGAAGACGAAGATGTAGCCGGTGTGCAGGACGTTGCGGTACTCGTCGATGTTCATGCTGTCGTACGCGTTCCTGAAGTTCGTCATGAGCTTCTCGTAGGTGTCCGGGAACGGGTACGTCACGGGTGGCGGCGGGACGGGATCGGGATCGTCCTCCGGGGAAAAGATGCAACCGCTGGCCAGGACGACCAGGGCCGCCGCGGCCGCCAGGCTGGAAAGCAGTCGGTTGTGGCTTCGCATGATGGTCACCTCCGGATCTCAAGTGGCGCGCCGGGCGCGCCGCACGCGCTGAATCGTCGCTCCCCGCCGGCGGCGGGGCGGATCTGCTCGTCGATGTAGGGACAGATCATAGCATATCAACCGCTCGCTTTGCCACCTCCCGATGCGGCGAAGGCACCCCGGCGCTGCCCCAGCGTGGGCAGCGAGGTCTGGGTCCCGGGGTCCGTCTCTCCCTGCTCGTCGAACCAGCGCGTCAGCACCCAGAAGGTGCCGTCGAGGCGGAAGTTGAAGGTCGCCCGGGCCCGGTAGGGGACGGCGCCCCCGCTCTCGGTCACCGTGACGGCGTAGATCTCGATGAATTCCGCCGTCGTTCCCTCGACGCCTTCCTGGATCTCCACCGCATTCAGGTCCGCCGCGATCCCGTCCACGTTGTTGAAGAAGCTCTGGATGAACGCGATTTCGGTCTCCCGGTTCCAGGCTTCCCAATCCACGTCGGGGTACGAGGCCTCGGTGTCCGCGTCCGGCTCGTAGCTGAACTCCGCGGCGATCTGGCGGTCGTAGCCCGCGGCGTCCCGGTTCTGGAACGCCGTTTCCAGGTTCGCCAGCACGTTTCCCGGCGAAGACTGGTCCAGGTACGTGATCGAGCCGCCCGTGGGAGGCTCCGCGTCCCGGGGCTCAAACAGGCAGCCGGACATGGGGACCAGCCCCAGCGTCAGGGACGTGATCATTATAGCAAGAAACGAGCCCCGGCGATAGAGGGTCATCAGAATCTCCAGTTCACCTGGATGTCGGCGTCCCAGTACTCGCTGTTGTAGGCCTGGACGCTCGGTCCGTGGGCGAAGAAGCGGTGGACGCCGGCCTTCAGGGTGCGCGATCGGTCCTTGTTCGCCAGCTCGATCTGCCCGCCCACGCTCACCTGCCCGCTGAAACGCTCGGTCTCGGTCTCGCGGGCGCCGAAGGTCTGCTTGAAGTCGCGCGACTGGTAGGTGGTTCCGTCCAGGGTCAGCCAGGGGGTCGGCTTGTAGGTCAGGCTGACGTCGACCTTGGAGTTGTCCTGGGTCTGCTCGCGGCTGTAGAACGAGCGGCCGGCGGCGTCGGAGCGCGACTTCTTGGCGTTGGACTTGACGTCGAAGTCGTGGCGCAGGGTCACGCGCAGGCGGCTGCTCACCTTGATCGACACCCGGGTGTTGAGGTTGCCGCGCTTGTTGTAGTCGTCCAGCTTGTCGATGCCCTCGAACCCGGAGTAGACGTAGTCCGAGAACTGGATCCAGACGCGGAAGCTCTGGGCCACGTCCAGCCAGGGCGCCACCGGCCAGGCGTAGCCCGGGGAGACCTCGTAGGTGTCCTTGAGGCTGTTGTTGGCCGACCGCTCGCGCCGGATCGAGATGTCCTCGAGGTGGCGGGCGTCGAAGGCCAGGCTCACCTTGAAGCCGTTGTCGAAGGTCGTGTCGGTCTTGAGGTTCAGCGAGGTCTCGAGCCGGTCGCGGTCGTTCTGGTTGAACATGCGCTCGGCGATCTCCTGCGACAGGCCGGTCGCGAAGGACAGGCGCAGGTCGGTGCGCCGGAAGAGGTCGTGGACCCAGTTGAACTTGAAGTCGCGGGACTGGGAGATCTGCCGGCCGCGCGAGTTGGTGGCGCCCTTGAAGCGCTGGTCGTCCCACTTCCACAGGTAGGTGTACTGGAACTGGACGGAGTCCAGGCGGGTCGGCCGGAAGCCCAGGTCGAAGGCGGCGCGGTCCTGGTGGCGCTCGCGGGTGCCGACGCCGCTGGCCCGGAAGCCGTTCTGCGACATGTCCCGCGCCAGCTTGGCCCCGAAGCTCAGGCCCCACACGCGCACGACGTTGTCCCAGGCGAGGGTCACCGCGTCGTCGCTCTCCAGCTCCTGCACGATCTTCTCGACGGCGCCGATGGTGTCGACGATGCCGTTGGCGTTGCGCTTGTAGTCGAGGTAGCGCTTGTCGAAGTTCGAGCTCGTCACCGTGAAGCCGCCGCGCCAGAAGCCCCGGTCGAAGTAGGCGCCGGCGCGCAGGGTGTCGCCGCTGGTGCTGGAGGGGTTCGTCTGCAGACCCAGGGAGCGCTCGCCGCTCTGGGTCGCGCCGTACAGGCCCGTCTGCACGACGAGCCAGTCCCCGGCCGCGACCTTCGTGCGCAGGGCGCCGTCGAGCTGGCCCTCGGAGATGTCGTTGCGCATGCCGATCTGCTCGGCCCGCTGCTCGGTGAAGGTGCCGCGCACGTCCAGGTTGTGCAGCGCCCCGAGCAGGCCCAGGTCCCGGCGCTGGACCAGGGCGTTGGCCGTGCGCACGTCGCGCTCGTTCGCGTTGGTCAGGCCGGTGGAGTTGGTGACCTCGTCGCGGCTCCAGTTCTGCGCCAGCGAGAGGCTGCCGAGCAGGCTGCGCTGCGGGTCGGTGGCGTAGGTGAGCGAACCGTTGCGGCGGTCGACGAGCTTCTCCTGCGACCGGTAGTCCTCGTGCGCGGTCTCGAGGCTGAGGCCGACGGTGCTCATGTCGCGCAGCGCGAAGTTGTTGGTCAGGCCGCCCTGCCAGTCGACCTTCTGCATCTGGGCCCGCACCGAGGCCTTGGTGCTCCGCTGCCAGCGCAGCAGGTAGGGCGTGCCGCCCGTCAGGGTGGTGTCCGCCGCCGCGGCCCGGGCTTCGGCCAGCAGCCGCTGCAGCTCGCTCAGGGCCGGGCCCCCGTCGGCGGCGGCGCTGTCGGCCGCGGCCGTCCCGGTCGTGTCCTCGGACGCCTCCTGCGCCGCGCCGCCCGCGGCGGCCAGCAGCCAGCACAGCGCCAGCGCGGCGGCGATCACCTGACCCGGCCTGCACCTCAACGTCCACCCTCCTCGGGGATGAGCCGGGCCAGCTCGCGCAGGGCCTCGCGCGGGGCCTGCTCGGGCCGCGCGTCGGGGTCCACGCCCGCGGCGCGGCACCAGCCGGCCGCCGTCGTCTCGTCGACGCCGCACAGCGAGCGCAGGACGGTGGCCGTGCGCTTGCGCCGCTGCTGGAAGAGCCCCTTGACCAGGGCGCGGAAGCGCGTCAGCTCCGCGTCCTCCCAGACGTCCGGCCGCGGCCGCAGCACGACCACGGCCGACACCACGTCGGGGCGGGGCCAGAACACCGCCGCCGGCACCTGCCGGCGCACCTCGACCGCGAACAGCGAACCCAAAACCACCGCCAGCACGCCGTACTCCTTGCTGCCCGGCCCCGCGGCCAGCCGCGCGGCCACCTCGCGCTGGATCATGAAGACCGCCCCGGCCACGCGGCGCCGGTGGTCGATGAGCGCGAACAGCACCTCGCTGGTCAGGACGTAGGGCAGGTTCCCGGCCACCACGGGCCGGGAACCGGCCAGATCCAGGACAGCCGGCCAGTCCAGACGGGCGATATCGGCCTCCACCAGCCGGAATCGTTCCCGTCCGGCGGTCTCGGCGCGCAACAGGTCGCAGAGGTGCCGGTCCACCTCGACCGCGGTCACCCGGGCCCCGGCCTCCAGCAACGGGAAGGTCAACGCCCCGCCCCCGGCCCCGAGTTCCAGGACGTCGGGACCGAGTTCCAGGCAGTCGGCCGCGATGGCCCGCGCCAGGTTCCCGTCCAGCAGGAAGTTCTGCCCCCGGCGCTTGACCGGGCGCACGTCGTGGGCGCGCAGCAGTTCGAGCTGGCTGCGGTTCAGGGGTTCGCTCACGCCCACCCCCGCGCGCCGCACAGGCGGTCGACGTTGGCCCCGGTGACGCGGGCCAGTTCCGGCGCCGCGATCCCGCAGATCTCCGCGACCCGCGCCGCCGTCAGCGGCAGGTAGGCGGGCTCGTTGCGGCCGCCGCGGTGCGGCACCGGCGGCAGCCAGGGCGCGTCGGTCTCCAGGACCAGGTGCTCCGGCGCGACGCCGGCCAGGACCTCCGGCAGGCCGCTGTTGCGGTACGTCACCGGGCCGCCGATCCCCAGCAGGAAGCCGTGCGCCACGCCCCAGGCGGCGTGGCCGGCCCCGCCGGCGAAGCTGTGCAGGATGCCGCCCCGCGCCGGCACGCCCGCCGCCTCGAGCTCCGCGACGATGTCGTCCTGGGCGTCGCGCACGTGCAGCACCACCGGCAGGTCGAGGCGCGCCGCCAGCGCGAGCTGGGCCCGCAGGGCCGCGCGCTGGGCGGGCCGCGGCGACAGGTCGCGGTAGAAGTCCAGGCCGATCTCGCCGATCGCGACCACGCGCGGGTCGGCGGCCAGCTCGGCCAGGCGCGCCAGGGCGCGCTCGCCGGCGGGCGTCACCTCCCCCGCCGCGTCGGCGATCGCCAGCGCGTCGTGCGGGTGGACGCCGACCGCGGCCCGCAGGCGGTCGTCGCCGGCGGCCAGCGCCACCGAGGCCTCGCTGCTGGGCAGGTCGTAGCCGATGTTGATCAGGCGCGTGACGCCCGCGGCCTGCGCCCTGGCCAGGACCGCGTCGATCTCGCCGGCGAACTCGCGGCGGTCCAGGTGCAGGTGGGTGTCGGTGTACAAGCGTCCTCCGGGGACGGGTGGCGCGCGGCCCGGGGGCCGGAGCGGACGTCTAGTGCTCGGTCGGCTCGTCGCGGTGGCAGGGCTTGCGCGGCCGCCGCTGCCGGCCGCGCGGCAGGTCCTGGCGCGCGTCCCAGGTCATCTCGGCGGCGCCCAGCTCCACCGTCAGGGAACCCTCGTCCAGCTGCACCGCGGCGGTCTCGCGCAGCAGGTCGAGCTTGCGCACGCGCCCCTCGCCGCGCGGCGTGGTCACGCGGGCCCCGACGCGCGGCATGCGCGACAGCGACTCCAGGTACCCCTCGTGCTCGTACGACAGGCAGCAGCGCAGCCGCCCGCAGAGGCCCGACAGCTTGTTGGGACTCAGCGGCAGCTGCTGGCCCTTGGCCATCTTCAGGGTGACCGGGCTGAACTCGCCCAGGAAGCTGCTGCAGCACAGCTCGCGGCCGCAGATCCCCAGCCCGCCCTTGATCTTCGCCTCGTCGCGCACGCCGATCTGGCGCAGATCGATGCGGGTGCGGAAGACCGCGGCGAGGTCCTTGACCAGCTGCCGGAAGTCGACGCGCTTCTCGGCCGTGAAGTAGAAGGTGATCTTGTTGCGGTCGAACTGCCGCTCGACGGTCACCAGCTCCATCTCGAGGCGCCGCTCCTGGATCTTCTCCAGGCAGATGTCGTAGCACTCCCACTCGTCGGCGCGGTTCTCGTGCAGGCGCCGCAGGTCCTCGGGGCCGCAGGTCGCCAGCACGCCCTGCCGCGACGCCTCGCGCCGCCAGGCGTCCTTGCCGGGGCCCACGTAGCAGACGCGTCCCATGTCGCGGCCGCGGTCCGCCTCCACCATGCAGTAGTCGCCGACGGCGAGACCGACCGCGCGCCGGTTGTGGTAGCAGGACTTGCGGTGGCCCTTGAACTGCACCATCACCAGGTCGTCGGGGCCGGGAGCCGGCGCTGCGGCGGCGACGTCCGCCCCGTCGCACGGCGCAGCGGGCGGCGCCTCGCACGGCGCCTCGCACGGCGCCTCTTGCGTCCCCGCGCTCGGGAGGTCGTCGGGCTCAGGCCCGCGCGGCGGCTCGGTCCATCCGGACATGGGCGCTCAGCTCCTGGAACAACACGGCCATCACCAGGCCGAGGTTGAGGCTCTGGTCGATCTCGCGCCGGGCCTGCTCGACCGCGGCGATGTCGCGCAGCAGGCCGTCGGGCGTGCGGCGGCCCGCCAGGTCCGCGATCAGGGCGGCGTCGCGGGGCAGGCGCGGCTCCCAGCCGTCGCCGCGCGCCGCGCAGCCGAGGATTTCACTGTAGTGGAGTTGCAACTCCTCGCAAAGCTGAATCGCCCGGTCGCGGCGCTCGGACAGCTCCTTGGCGACGCCCGGCCGGGTCACGCCGTCCGCGGCCGCGGCCAGCAGCTCCGCCGGCACCGCGCCCTTGTGCAGCATCTCGGCCGCGATCTGGGCCGAGCCGAGGCGGCCGGCGTCCAGGCCGGCGACGATCTCCCGGGCCCAGGCGCGCAGCGCGCGCGACAGCGTCAGGCGGGAACGGGCCGCGCGGCGGGCGTCCCCGTCCGCGGCCAGGGCGTCCTGCGCCGCCTGCTGCGGCGGCAGGCCGTAGAGCTCGCACAGCAGGTCCGCCAGCTCCCCGCGCGGGTAGGGTTCGAAGGCCACGCGCTGGCAGCGCGAGAGGATCGTGGGCAGGACCGCGCCGCGCAGGCTCGACAGCAGCAGGATCAGCGCGCCGGGCGGCGGCTCCTCGAGCGTCTTGAGGAAGGCGTTGGCGGCGCCGGCGCGCAGGCGGTGGGCGTCGCCGACGATCGCCACCTTGTGGCGGCCCTGGAACGGCTTGAGGCGCAGGAACTGCAGCAGCGAGCGGATGGTCAGCGGCCCCGGGCGGTCCGGGTCGCCGATCAGCACCTCGCTGGAGCCGGCGAAGGCCGGCCGGTGGAACGGATCCTCGGCCTTGGCCGCGAGCAGCTCGCCGACCTCGGCGTCGGCGAGGGACGCGGGCGCGGGGCAGATCCACTGGATGTCGGGGTGCTGGAAGCCGAGCGCCTTGCGGCAGCTCTCGCACGCGGCCGCCCGGCGGCAGGCGTCGGGGTCGGCGCAGTTGATCAGCCGGGCGATCTCCAGGGCGGCCAGCTCCTTGCCGCTGCCCTCGGGGCCGACGAAGAGGTAGCTCTGGCCCAGGGTCCCGGACCGCTCCAGGTCCAGGAAACGCCCGACGACGGGCTCGCGGCCGGCGAAACGCTGCAGCAAGCGACGGCCTCCCTCCGGCGGGCGCCGGGTCTCAGTCCTTGCGGTCGACCGCGAAGCGCGTCCGCAGCCCCTCGACGTAGACGGCCAGGGCCGCCTGCAGCTTCTGCGCCTCGACGGCCTGGCGCACCTGCTCGCGCAGGTCCTCGAAGCCCGCGCGCGCGCCGGCCGTCCGCTCGCGCACCAGGAAGATGTAGAAGCCGGCCGGGGTCAGGAAGGGCTCCGTGACCGTGCCGGCCGCGGCGTCGGCCAGCTTCTCGCGGATGGTCGGCGAGAGGTCGTCCAGGGCGAAGGTGCCGAGCTCGCCGCCGCGCGCGGCGGAGCCGGCGTCGACGCTGACCTCGACGGCCACCTTGGCGAAGGGCTCGCCGGCCGCCAGGCGCGCGCGGGCGGCCTCGGCCTCGGCCCGCGCGCGGGCGACGTCGGCCTCGGTCACCGCGATCGGGAAGAAGATCTGGCTGATCTCGCGCCCCTCCGGCCCGACCTTGTCCACGTGGACGATGTGCAGGCCGCGCTCGGTGACCACGGGCTGGCCGGTCTCCCCCTCCTGCAGCGAGAACACGGCGTCCTCGAGCGCGCGGCTGAACAGGTCGCCCGGGCGGACCAGGCCGATGCGGCCGCCGGCGCCGGGGCCCTCGTCGTGCCGGTCGGCGACCGCGGCGAAGGCGTCGCCGCGCCCGAGCTCCTGCATCACGGCCCCGAGCTTGGCCTGCAGCTCCTGCTGCACCTCCGCCGAGGGCTGCACGGCGATCAGGATGTTCGAGAGGGCGAGGGTGTCGGGCGCCGCGGGGACCTCGTCGCGGTGGTCCGCGTAGTAGGCCTCGACCTCCTCCTCGCGCACCTCGATGCCGGGCCGGATGAAGCGGTTGACCACGGCCCGCATGTAGTGCTGGTCGCGCAGCTGCGAGGCGGAGCGGCGGCGGTAGTCGTCCAGGGTCATCGCGTTGTTCGCCAGCTCCGCCTCGAGGCGCGCCTGCGAGCCGTAGTAGCGCACGAGCTGGTCGATGTTGGCCTGGACCTCCCGGTCCACCGACTCCTCGCCGATCTCGATCTCCTCGCGGCGGGCCGCCGCGATGATGAGCTTGCTCTCGATCAGCCGGTCGAGGACCTCGGCGCGCACCGCGGCCTCGTCCTTGTCGTCCGGGGCCCCCATGTTGCGGGCCTCGAGGTGGTAGAGGGCGATCTCGCGCTCGAGGTCGCTCTGCAGGATCGCCTCCTCGTCCACGACGACCAGGATGCGGTCGACGAGCTCGAGGGTGGCCGGGCCGCCGCCGCCGGGGCCGCCGTCTCCGGGACCGCCGCTTCCTGGGCCGCCGCCGTCGTCACGCCCGCCGACGCCGCGCCGGCCGCCAGCGCCAGGGCCGCCGCCGCCATCCATCGCCGCGATGCCTTCATGCCTGCTTCCTTTCAAAGGGGGGCGCCGGGGAGAGCCTCCCCCCGGCGCCCGCGACACCCCAGGGCGTCCGGCGCTACTTGGCGACCTGCAGCTCCTCCCAGGAGGGCAGGGAGTCCAGGACGCGCTCGTTGATCTTGACCGGGTACTCGTTGCGCCACTGCGCCAGCAGGGCCTGCAGGGCCTCGTCCTGGCGCTTGCGCTTGACCCGGGCCCCGACCTCGTTGATCACCTCGTCGACCGGCCGCTGGCGGCCGGGGGTGACGTTGTCGAGCATCACCACGCACCAGCGGTCGTGCGACGGGAAGGGCGCGCTGACGTCGCCGGGCTTCGCCAGGGCGAAGAGCTGGTCGCGGTCGGCCGACTCGGCGAACTCGTTGATCGTGATCTGGCCCTCGGGCGTGCCGCCCGCGGACTTGTTGCGGGCCGTGAACACGGCGCTCCAGGGCTGTCCCCCGGCCAGTTCGGCGCGCGCCGCCTCGGCCGCCTCCCGGCTCTCGCACATCAGGATGCGCCCGCGGCGCTCCTCGGGGACGCGGTAGACCTGCGGGTTCTCGTCGTAGAGGGCGCGGATCGCCTCCATGCTCACGTGCTCGTCGTACTTCACGACCTCGTCGTGGAACAGCGACAGCATGTGCTGCTCGCTGCGCTCGTTCGCCTCGGCGATCACGCGCGGGTCCTTGTCGAAGCCGCGCTCGCGCGCCTCGGCGGCCCAGAGGCCCTGGTCGACCATGTCGCCGAAGAGCTTGTTCTTCACGCCGCCGAGCAGGGTGTTGCGCTTCGGCCGCTGGAAGACGCTCATCTCGTCGTACTTGGCCTTGTAGTCGCCGATGGTCCAGACCTGGGGCGCCGCGTCCTTGTCGAACTTGACGCTGAAGAAGAAGCGGCCCAGCTCCGACGCCGGCACGTCCAGCGGCCGCAGCAGCTCCTTCGCCACGGGCTTCTGGGTCGCGGGGTCGAGGTAGGCCTCCTCCTCGGGCAGGCCGTTGAAGACGATCCACAGCGCGGCGTCGTCGTACTTGAACTCGTGGCGCTCGCGGCTCTCCTTGAGGAAGGTCGCCTCGCGCAGCTTGGCCCGCTTCTGGGCGATCGTCGCGCGGATGCGCTCGCGGTACTCGTCGTCCAGCGGGCGCTCGCGCACGGTCGCCACGCTGTCCAGCCGCACGACCCAGTAGCCGTACACGCTCTCGATGGGGCGGCTGACCTCGCCGACCCCGAGCTCGAAGAGCGGGCGCTCGAACATGTCGTCGGCCGTGCCGTACTGCAGCTGCATCCGGTAGTCGTCGGTGGGGCCGCGGGAGCCGTCGTTGTACTCCTCGGCGACGGCGTCCCAGTGGCCGCCGTCCAGGATCGCCTGGCGGGCCTTGGCGGCGTCGGCCTCGAAGTTGCAGATGATGAACTCGAAGTGGCGGACCTGCGTGCGGCGCGCGTGGTAGGCCGCGATCTCCTCGTCCGGCACGACCTCGCCCGGCTTCTGGATGAGGTCCGTCTTCATCACCTGGGTCGACTGGTAGTAGGTGACCGCCTCGATCAGCTTCTTGACGTCCTCCTGCTCGTCGTAGCCGAGCTCCCTGGCCTTGAGCACCATCAGTTCCTTGTTGATGATGACGTCCAGGAAGGCGCGCCGCCCCTCGGCGGTGCCGGTGTCGACGGCCTGGCCCTGCTCGCCGCGCGGCAGGTCGTTCGGGGCCATCTTCTGCAGGCGGGACACGTAGTAGCCGGCCGTGACCTTGCGGTCGCCGACGTTGACCACGACGCGCCCGTCCTCCTTGTCGGCGCCCGCCGCCGGTTTCTTGGACTTGCCGCCGCAGCCGGCGGCTCCCAGGACCAGCGCGAGCGCCGCCGTCGCGGCGGCCGCGGCGAGGAGCCTGCGTGCGTTCGAGGTCATGACGTCTCCTTCACTCGACTCAGGGGTTTCGAAGGCGCGGCGGCGGCCGTATCGCCGCCCGCGTCCTCGCGCAAACGATCGATGAGATCCAGGATGTGATAGGCCGCGGCCGGGGCGTCGTCGCGGGTCGCCGGGATTTTCAGTTCGAGCTGGTCGACGGCCCTGAACATCAGCCCCTTGGGGCCGGTTCCCATCAAACCGCGGAGTATAAGGGGGGACGGCTCCCTGCCGCCAGCGAAAAACAGGCTCAGCTCGCGCCGGCCCACCCGGATCTCCTCGACGCCGTTGCGGGCCGCCAGGGCCCGGATGCGCCCTATCTGCAACAGGTTGGCGACCGGCGGGGGCGGCGGGCCGTAGCGGTCGCGGATCTCGTCCGCGACCAGCCGGAACCCGCGGTCGTCGGCGATGCGGACCAGGCGCCGGTACAGGTCCATCTTCTGCTCGGGATCGCCGATGTAGTCGTCCGGCAGGTAGGCGGGCAGCTTGAGGTCGATCTTGACCTCGAGGGCCGCGGCGCGGCCGCCGCCGCGCAGCTCGGAGACGGCCTCGTCCAGCAGGCGGCAGTAGAGGTCGAAGCCGATGGCCTCGAGGTGCCCGTGCTGCTCCTGGCCCAGGATGTTGCCGGCGCCGCGGATCTCGAGGTCGCGCATCGCGATGTGGTAGCCGGAGCCCAGCGCCTGGAACTCCTGCAGCGCCGACAGCCGCCGCCGCGCGTCCTGGGAGAGGGCCTCCCCCGGCGGCGTCATCAGGTAGGCGAAGGCGCGCTGGCTGGAGCGGCCGACCCGGCCGCGGATCTGGTAGAGCTGGGCCAGGCCGAAGCGGTCGGCGCGGTCGATGACGATCGTGTTGACCCGCGGCATGTCCAGCCCCGACTCGATGATCGTCGTGGTGACCAGCACGTCGAACTCCTGGGCCAGGAAGGCGGCCATCACCCGCTCCAGCGCCTCCTCGTCCATCTGGCCGTGGGCGACGCAGACCCGGACGCTGGGCAGCAGCTCGCGGACCTTCGAGGCCGTGGCCTGGATCGTCTCGACCCGGTTGTGCACGAAGAAGACCTGGCCGCCGCGGTGCAGCTCGCGCAGGATCGCCTCCTGCAGCACCTCCTCGCTGTAGGCGCAGATCTCGGTGTGGATCGGCAGGCGGTCGCGCGGCGGGGTGGTGATCAGCGACATGTCGCGCGCGCCCATCAGCGAGAGGTAGAGCGTGCGCGGGATGGGCGTGGCGCTGAGGGTCAGCACGTCCACCTCCTTGCGCAGCTGCTTCAGCCGCTCCTTGTGGCGCACGCCGAAGCGGTGCTCCTCGTCGATGACCAACAGGCCGAGCCGCTGGAAGCGGACGTCGCGGGACAGCAGCCGGTGCGTGCCGATCAGCACGTCCAGCTCGCCCTCGCGCGCGCGGCGCACCACCTCGCGCTGCTCGCGGGGCGACTGGAAGCGGCTCAGCACCGCCACGCGGGCCGGGAAGTCGCGGTAGCGCTCGGCGAAGGTCTCGCCGTGCTGGTGGGCCAGCAGCGTCGTGGGGCAGAGCACGGCGGCCTGGCGTCCCGCCTCGACCGCCTTGAAGGCGGCGCGCATGGCGACCTCGGTCTTGCCGTAGCCGACGTCGCCGCAGACCAGGCGGTCCATCGGCTGCGCGCGCTCCATGTCGTGCTTGACGTCGGCGATGGCGGTCAGCTGGTCGCGCGTCTCCTCGTGCAGGAAGGACTCCTCGAGCGAGCGCAGCAGGTCGCCGTCGGGCGGGAAGGCGAAGCCGGGCAGGCTCTGGCGCGCCGCGTAGAGGTTCAGCAGCTCGGCCGCCATGGCCTGGATCGCCTTGCGCGCCTTCCTGGTCACGCGGGCCCAGGACGCGGTGCCCAGGCGGCTCAGCTCCGGCGCCGCGGCGCGGTCGCTGCTGAAGCGTTCGACCAGCCCGATCTTCTCGACCGGGACGTAGACCTTGTCGCCGGCCGCGTACTCCAGCAGCAGGCACTCGCGCTCGGCGTCCTGGACCGTGATGCGCCGCAGGCCGCGGTACAGGCCGATGCCGTACTCGACGTGGACCACGTACTCGCCGGCCTGCAGGTTGCCGGAGTCCTTGACCACGGCGCCGCCGCGGAAGCGGGCGCGGGCGGGGCGCTGGTAGCGGTCGAAGAACTCGTGGTCGGTGACCAGGGCGAGGCCGGCGTCCGGCCACAGGAAGCCCTCGGCGAGCCGCCCGACGACCGGCATCGCCGCCGGCAGCGCCCCGTCCTGTTCCAGCAGCAGCTCGGCGAGGCGGCTGGCCTGCCCCTGGTTGTCGCAGAGGACGCGCGCGAAGCGCCCTTCCTTCTCCCAGGCCGAGAGCGCCGCGGCGAGGCGGCCCACGTCGCCGCCGCGCAGGCCGGGGCGGTGCGTGTCGAAGCGCTCGGCTTCGAAGGCGTCGCGCTCCAGCCAGCGCACGGGGTCGTCCGCGATCCAGCTGCCGCACACCGCGGCCTGGGGCCGCGCCAGGGCCGCCAGCTCGTCGGCCGGGGCGACCAGCTCGCCGGTGGCCGGCAGCCAGGGGTCGTGGCGCAGGCGGGCCTCGCGCAGGCGCGGGATCTCCTCGTCCAGCAGCTCCGACTGCGCGGCCAGCGCCGCGGGGTCGCTCCAGACCAGGCAGGCGTCGGGGGGCAGGTGGTCGGTGAGCAGGGCGGTCGGACCGAACAGCGGCAGGAAGGCCTCGAGCCCGGCGGCGTGGACGCGCTCCTCGAGGCGGGCGTCGAGGTCCAGCCGGTCGTCGGCGGCCAGCTCGCCGTCCTCGACGAGCTGCTCGACGCGCAGCTGCGCCTCCAGCACGGCCTCGTCGTCCAGCACGAGGTGGCTGACCGGCAGCACGTCGCAGCGTTCGACCTTCGCCAGCGTGCGCTGGGTCGAGGGGTCGAAGGTGCGCAGCGAGACGATCTCGTCGTCGAAGAACTCCACGCGCAGCGGGTGGTCGCCGGGCGGGAACAGGTCGATGAGCGCGCCGCGCCGCGCGTACTCCCCGGTGCGGGCGACCAGGCCGACGTTCGCGTAGCCCAGCTCGCCCAGCCGCGCGCAGAACGTCTCGCGGTCCTGGCGGCCGCCGACGGCCAGCCCGAGGGTCGCGGCCGCCAGGCGCGACGGCGACAGCCCCCGCTGCCGCAACCCGTAGAGCGAGGTCACCGCGAGCGCGGGCGCGCCGTTGCCCAGCCGCGCCAGCCCGGCCATCAGGGCGCCGACCAGCTCGGCGTCCGGCGACTGGCGGTCGTAGACGAGGACCTCCTGCTGCGGCAGGTAGACGACGTCGCCCGGCCCCAGCCAGGCCTCGAGGTCGTCGGCCAGCCGCAGGGCCGCGTCGCGCGACGGCGCGACCACCAGCGCGGTGCGCCGCTCCCGCCGGAACCAGCCGGCGAGCAGCAGGGACGCCGACGAGCCGTGCAGGCCGCCGAGGACCGGCAGGCGCGCGGGATCGTCGCGGGACGCCGCCAGCGCCGCCGCCAGCGCCGCCGCCGGCGCCCCGAGCCGGCCGGCCGGGGCCGTGCCGGCGAGCAGTCCGTCGAGCAGGCCGGCGGTGCACTCCGAGTCGTGCGTCATCATGGTGCGGCGACGGCGGGGCGGTCAGCTCCCGAACGTCTTGCGCTCCTTCCCGAAGGGGGTGATCGCCCGCAGCCTCTCCACGATGCGCGGCAACGCGGCGGCCGTGTAGTCGATCTCCTCCTCGGTCGTGTAGCGGCTCAGCGAGAAGCGGATCGAGCCGTGGGAGGCGATGAAGGGCACCCCCATGGCCTTCAGGACGTGGGACGGCTCGAGGCTGCCGGAGGTGCAGGCCGAGCCGCTCGAAGCGGCGATGCCGGCGCGGTCCAGCAGCAGCAGGATGCCCTCCCCCTCGATGTAGTCGAAGCTGATGTTCGTGGTGTTGGGCAGGCGCTGCTGCGGGTCCCCGTTGACGCGGCAGTCCGGGACGGCGGCCAGCACGGCCCGCTCGAGGCGGTCGCGCAGGCGCCGCACGGCGACCTGCTCGGCCTCGCGGCCGGCGGCCGCCAGCTCGCAGGCCCGGCCCAGGGCGACGATCCCCGGCACGTTCTCGGTGCCCGCGCGGCGGCCGCGCTCCTGGTGGCCGCCGGCGATCAGCGGCCGCAGCTTGGTGCCGCGCCGCACGTACAGCGCGCCGACGCCCTTGCAGGCGTGCAGCTTGTGCCCCGACAGCGAGAGCAGGTCGACCGTCGAGGCCGACATGTCCAGCGGCAGCTTGCCGACCGCCTGCACGGCGTCCACGTGGAAGACGGCCCCGTGCTCCTTGACGATGCGGCCGAGCTCCTCGACCGGGAAGACCACGCCGGTCTCGTTGTTGGCCGCCATGACGCTGACCAGCGCGGTGTCGGGCCGCAGGGCGCGCCGCAGGTCGTCGGGGTCCAGGTTGCCGCGGCCGTCCACCGGCAGGTAGTCGACCTCGAAGCCCTGCCGGCTCTGCAGCTCGCGGCAGAGGCCGAGCACCGCCGGGTGCTCCACGGCCGTGGTCACGAGGTGGCGCTTCTCCGGGTGGGCGCGCAGGGTGCCGACGATCGCGAGGTTGTCGCTCTCGGAGCCGCCCGCCGTGAAGACGACCTCCGCCGGCAGCGCGGCCCCGAGCAGCGCGGCCGTCTGGACGCGCGCGCGGTCGACGGCGCGGCCCGCCTCGGCGCCGAAGGCGTGCATGCTCGAGGGGTTGCCGTAGTTGCCGGTCAGGTAGGGCAGCATGGCCTCGACGACTTCCGGCGCGACGCGGGTCGTCGCGTTGTTGTCGAGGTAGACCCCGTCGGGCGGGCGCGGCGGCAGGCCTTCCTGCAGGTCGAAGGTCACGACTTCTCCTCGACGACTTCGAGGTCCGGGCTCACGTGCTCGCGCAGCTGCTGCTCGACCCAGCCCTTGATGGTGGCGCCGGAGGAGGGGCAGCTGGCGCAGGCGCCGGTCAGCTTCACGTGGACGCGGCGGCCCCGGATCGCGACCAGTTCGATGTCGCCGCCGTCGGTGCGCAGGGCGCGGGCGATGTCGTTCTCGAGCACCTCGCGGATCTGCCGGGACCGCTCGTCGCCGGCCGCGGGCAGCTCGACCTGCACCAGGCCCGCGGGCGCGGCCTCGAGCTCCTGCCAGACCTCCTCGATGAGGTGGCGGATGTCGTGGTGGCAGGCCGTGCAGCCGCCGCCGGCCTTGGTGTAGTGGGTGACGTCCTCGATCTCGCGCAGGCGGTACTGGCGGATCGTCTTGACGATCGTCTCGCGGCTGACCTGGAAGCAGTGGCAGATCTCGACGTCCTGGACCAGCAGGCCGCACGGCACCTCGCGGCCCTGGCGGCGGTAGTAGTCGATCATGGCGGCCTCGAGCGCCTCGCGGCCCATGACCGAGCAGTGCATCTTCTCGCGCGGCAGGCCGTCGAGCTCGCGGGCGATGTCCTCGTTGCTGATGCGCGCCGCCTGCTCGAGGGTCAGGCCCTTGAGCATCTCGGTGAGCATCGACGACGAAGCGATCGCGCTGCCGCAGCCGAAGGTCTGGAAGCGGGCGTCGGCGATGCGGCCGTCGGCGTCGAGCTTGAAGCACAGGCGCAGGGCGTCGCCGCAGGCCATCGAGCCCACCTCGCCGACGCCGTCGGCGTCGTCGAGCGCGCCCACGTTGCGCGGGTTCATGAAGTGGTCGAGGACCTTCTCGGAGTAATCCCACATGGCGGTGACCTCGCGTTGGCGGCGCCGGGCCGGCCGCGAATCCGGAGCGTGCCCGTCCGCGGACAAGGGTAACCCATCGCCTGCCGGAATCAAGACCGCGGGCGCCGCGGCCGCCGATCAGGCGGCGCGGCGGGACAGCCGCGTCTCGGCCAGCAGGACCAGCACGGCCAGGCCCAGCAGCCAGGGCGCGAGGTCGCGGCCCGCCGCCGCCGCGGCGATCCGGCCGTCCGGCGCCGCGGCCAGGATCCCGGCCCCCGGCAGGCCCGCCGCCGCCAGGCGCGCCGCGGCCTCGGCGGCGGTCAGCAGCGCCGCCTCCCCTTCCGCCGCCGGCATCGTCAGGACGGCCTCCCCCAGGGTGTCGCCGCCCGCGACGAACGTGTAGAAGCCCTGCCGCGACGCCGGTTCCCCCGCCACGAAACCGCGGCCGCCCCGCCAGCCGAAGCGGGCGGGCAGGACCTCGGCGGGCGCGCCGGGCCGGGCCCGGTAGAGCAGCGCCGGGCCGGCCAGGGCGTCGCCGCCGCCCTCGGCGCCCGCGCCGGCGGCGTCGGGCAGCGCGACCGCCGGCGCGGCGCCGGCCTCGTCGGCCGCGAAGCGGCCGCCGCCGGCCAGGAAGGCCGCCAGGCGCCGGGCCAGGGGCGGGAACATCGGGTTGCGGGCCAGGTCGGTGGCGTCGTCCAGCGTGGAGAAGGGCGCGACCAGCAACCGCCCGCGCGCGCGCGACGCCAGCGCCAGCAGGGGGTCGCCGCCGCTCGTCGCCAGCAGCACCTCGCAGCCGGAATCGGGCAGGGCGTGGTAGCGCCGCCACTGCGCGCGCGTCAGCGTCGCGAGGGCGTCGGCCGGCAGGCCGTCGAAGAGCGGGTGTTGCGGGGCGGTCACCACGGCCCGCTGGGCTCCGGCGGTCCCGTGCACCCGGTAGGCCGTGGGCGCGGCCAGGCCCAGCGCCGGCAGCAGCGTGCGTCCCAGTTCCCCGGCGTCGGCCGGGTCGCCGGCGAACAGGGCGACGCCGCCGTCGCGCTCCAGCCGCTCGACGACCGCCGCCTGCAGCCGCCGCCCGAGCGGCCCGGGGTCCACCAGCAGGACCGCGTCGGCGGCGGCGAGGTCGCCGTCGGCCACGTCGGCGACGCCGCGGTCGCGCACGTGGTGGAGCTCGTCCGCGCCGCCCGCCGCGCCGCCCGGCGCCAGGGCGTTGGCCCAGTAGCGCCAGCCGCCGCGCCCGGCCGCCCCGGCGTCGGCGCCGTGGACGATCAGCACCTCGAGGCGGTCGCGGACCTCGAGCAGGAAGGGCCGCGCATCGTCCACGGGGAAGCGGTCGGCCGCGGTGGCGACCAGGCCGCGGTGCAGCCCGGCCGCCGGCGCCGCGAAGGCGAAGACGAGGCGGTCGGTCTCCCCGGGCGACGCCGCGCTCGCCGCCTCGGCGACCAGGCGGCCGTCCAGTTCCAGGCGCCACACCTGCCCGGGATGGCCGACGCGCACGTCGGCCTCGACCTGCACGGCCTCGCCGGCGCGCAGCGCCCGCAGCGGCGTGCGCACCAGCGCGACGCCGCCGGCGACCCGGGGCTCCCCCACCGCCAGCAGCGAGAGCCGGGCCCCGCCCGCGGCGGCCAGGGCCCGCGCCGCGTCGGCGAGCGCGGCATCGTCCCAGGCGCAGGCCTGCAGGTCGGAGATCAGCAGCAGCGACACCGGCCGCTGCGGCGCCTCGGCGACCCACGCGGCGGCCTCGGCCAGCGCGGCCGCCGCGTCGCCCGCCCCGTCGGTGGGCGTCACGGCGCGCAGGGCCGCGGCCGCCCCGGCGCCGGCGCCGGTCCAGCCGTTGAACACGGCGCGCGGCCGCGGCCCCGCGAGCACGACCTGGACCACGGCCCCGGCCGGCAGGGTGGCCACGGCGTCGGCCGCCGCGGCGAGCGCGGCGTCGAAGCGCGTGCCGCGGTCCTGCTCGGTGCGCATGCTCGCGCTGGTGTCCAGCACCACCAGCAGCGCGGCCGGCGCCGGCGCGGCCCCGTCCCGGCCGCCCAGCCGCGGCCCGGCCGCCGCGGCGACGACCAGCAGGATCGCCAGCATCCGCAGCAGCAGCAGCAGCCAGCGCCGCACCCCGAGCGCGCGCGAGCGGCGGGCCTTGACCTCCTCGAGGAAGCGCAGGTCGCTGAAGGCGATCTCGCGCACGCGCCGCCGCTGCAGCAGGTGCAGCAGCAGCGGCACCGCCGCGGCCGCAGCGCCGAACAGCAGGCCCGGGTTCAGGAAGCTCAGCGGCACGTCGTCATGCTCCGATCAGGCCAGCCGGCGCCGCTTGGAGAGGTACGCGAGCAGGGCGCGGTCGAACGGGGTGTCGGTCGTCGCCTCGACCAGGTCGATGCGCTCGCGGCGGCACGCCCCGCGCACCTCGCCGCGCCAGGCCTCGAAGCGCTCGCGGTAGGCCGCGCGGGCGTGGGCCGGCTCCAGGCGCAGGGTGCGGTCGGGCCGCTCCAGGTCGCGGAAGCGCGCCTCCCCCCTGAAGTCCAGGTCCAGCTCGCGCGGGTCCAGCACCTGGATGACGATCACCTCGTGCCCGCGGTGGCGGAAGTGGCGCAGCCCGTCGGCGACCTCCGCCGGGGAGTCCATCAGGTCGGAGATCAGCACCACCAGGCCGCGCCGCGGCAGCCGCTCGGCCACCTCGTGCAGGACCGGGCCCAGCGCGGTGGCGCGGCCGGCGGGCAGGTCGTCGAGGTGCTTGAGGATCTCGAAGAGCTGCCGGCGGACGGCGCGGGCCGGCACCGACCCCAGCCGGCGGCTGTCGAACAGCTCCAGCCCCACGGCGTCGTTCTGCCGCAGCAGCAGGCGCGCCAGGCTGGCCGCGAGCAGCCGCGCGTAGGCCAGCTTCGTCGGCCGGGCCGGGTCCGAACCGTAGCCCATGCTGGCCGAGCAGTCGACCAGCAGGGTGGCCCGCAGGTTGGTCTCCTCGCTGAAGACCTTGCGGTAGAGGCGGTCGCTCTTGGCGTAGACGCGCCAGTCGACGTGGGTGACCGGCTCGCCCGGGAAGCAGGCCCGGTACTCGGCGAACTCCGAGGAGAAGCCGTGGAAGGGGCTGCGGTGCAGGCCGACCAGGAAGCCCTCGACGACCAGGCGCGCGATCAGGTCCAGGCGGCCCAGCGCGGCGAACTCGGCCGGCGAGATCGGCGCCGTGGTCACGCGGGGACCTCGTCCAGCAGCCGGTCGATGATGCGGTCCTTGGCGACGCCCTCGGCCTCGGCGTGGAAGTTGGCGACCAGGCGGTGGCGCAGCACCGGGTGCGCCAGCGCGCGCACGTCCTCCAGGGCGGCGGTGGGGCGGCCCGCCAGCAGGGCCCGCGCCTTGGCGCCGAGCAGCAGGGCCTGGCCGGCGCGCGGGCCCGCGCCCCAGGCCAGGAACTCGCGCGCGACCGCCGCGGCCTCCGGCGTGTCGGGGCGGGTGGCGCGGGCGAGCGCCACCGCGTAGCGCACCACGTTGCGGGCGGCCGGCGCCGCGTGCACCACCGCGCGCGCGTCCAGCACGCCGGCGGCGTCCAGGACGCGGGCGGGGGTCGCCGGGACGGCTCCGGTCGTCGCCTCCACGATGGCGATCTCCTCGTCGCGCTCCGGGTAGCCGATCAGGATGTTCAGCAGGAAGCGGTCGAGCTGGGCCTCGGGCAGCGGGTAGGTCCCCTCCTGCTCGATGGGGTTCTGGGTCGCCAGCACGAAGAAGGGCGCGGGCAGGTCGTGGGTCAGGCCGCCGGCGGTGACGCGGTGCTCCTGCATGGCCTGCAGCAGGGCCGCCTGCGTCTTGGGCGGCGTGCGGTTGATCTCGTCGGCCAGCACCAGGTTGGCGAACACGGGCCCCGGCACGAAGCGGAAGCTGCGGCGGCCGGCGAGCTTGTCCTCCTCGAGGATCTCCGAGCCGGTGATGTCGCCCGGCATGAGGTCGGGCGTGAACTGGATGCGCGAGAACGAGAGGTCGAGCACCTGGGCCAGCGTCCCGATCAGCAGCGTCTTGGCCAGGCCCGGCACGCCCTCCAGCAGGACGTGGCCGCCGGCGAACAGCCCGACCAGCATCTCGTCGACGACGCGGCCCTGGCCGACGATCACCTTGCCGATCTCCCGCCGCAGGTCCTCGCTGGCCCGCAGCAAACCGTCGATCCGCGCGCTCTGGTCCACCATCGCCTCCGTCGGGTCGGGGATCGCGCCGGCGCCGGCGGTGCGCCGGATCCGGACCCGTCCAATGTAGGCGAGGACGGGCGCCGTCTCAACCGCGCCGTTTTTTCACGCAATTCGTGGTTGCGGCGGCGGCCGCGCGCGGTGATCCTGAAGGCGCCCCCAACCTGGAGACGACGTGGACAAGAAGTTCTACCGGAACATCGAAGACGTCCTGCGCGGCATCGACGCCTCGCGCTCGGCCGAGGACATGCTGCGCGAGACGCTGCGGCAGATCGTCGCCGTCTGCGCCGAGCAGTACGGCATCGAGAGCGGCCGCCTCTACCGCGAGCAGGACGACCAGTTCACCCTGATCGAGAGCGTCGGGGAGTACGGCGAGAGCATCACCGGCCTGACCGTGTCGCGGGACTACCCCGTGGTCCAGGACCTGCTGCAGCGCCGCCTGGTGATGATCTCGCCGGACTCCCCGGGCTTCGACCCCGAGATCGAGTACCGCTTCAGCCACTTCAACTACGCCGCCGTGCTGGTGGGCGAGGCGCCCGCCTACATCCTGAGCTTCGGCATCCGCCGCGGCGGCGGCGACGACGACGGCGACCTGCACTTCATCCTCGAGACCATCCGCACCGCCGTCGGCCTGAAGCTGCGCCAGAGCAGCCTCGAGAACCAGCTGCGGCAGGCCCAGCAGATCCAGCAGAGCCTGCTGCCGCGGCGCCTGCCCGAGCTGCCCGGCTTCGACCTCGCCGCCCTCTCGATCCCCGCCGAGGAGGTCGGCGGCGACGTCTACGACGCCCAGGAGGTCGAGGCGGGCGTCCTCTGCCTGTCGATCGCCGACGCCAGCGGCCACGGCCTGCCCGCCGCGCTGCAGGCCCGCGACGTGGTCACCGGCCTGCGCATGGGCATGACCGAGGAGCACAAGATCAGCACCACGGTCCAGAAGCTGAACCGCGTCATCCACCAGAGCGGCCTGGTCAGCCGCTTCGTGTCGCTGTTCTACGGGGAGCTGGAGGAGACCGGCAGCCTGTCCTTCGTCAACGGCGGGCACTGCCCGCCCCTGCTGTTCAGCACCGCGGGCGAGGTCTTCGAGCTGCCCAGCAACGGGCCCGTCCTGGGCCCCCTGCCCGACGCCACCTACCGCCGCAGCTTCGCCAACATCCACCCGGGCGAGGTGCTGGTGATGTTCACCGACGGCCTCATCGAGCGCAAGCGCCGCGACCCCGACGCCGACCCGCCCGACGTCGAGGAGTACGGCGTCGGCCGCGTCATCGCCACCGTGCAGGCCCACCTGCACCGCGACGCGGCGGAGATCGTGGCGGCGCTGATCGAGTCGGTGCGCGTCTTCGGCAGCAACGCGTCCTGGGAGGACGACGTCACGGTGTTCGTCGTGCGGCGGCTGACGAAGCGGGAGTACAGCCCGAAGTCGGTGCTGGACGCGGTGTCGCGGCGGACGTCGCCCCTGCAGCAGGTCGGGGACTAGTCCCGGCGGTCGACGAGGCGGTACAGGGCGAAGGTCCAGGGCTCGGCCTCGCGCAGGCCCACCGAGGCGATCCCGCAGGTCTCCAGCAGCACGAATTCGACGCCGCCGACCGTGCGCCCCGCCCAGCGCGGCGGCCCCAGCGTGCGGTCGAAGAGGTAGTCCGGCACTTCCAGCTCCAGCCAGCGGCCGCTGGCGACCATCGCCTCGAACCCCATGTCCCGTCCCAGCGAGCGCACCCCGGGGCTGACCAGCCCCGCCAGGTCCATGATGCGCCGCTCGCTGGCGTAGCCCACCGCCCCGATGTCCACCGCCGCGACCACCGCGTCGGGCGGCGTGTTGTCCCGCAGCCACAGCCCCGTCCCGGTCAGGCACTCCGCGATGCCGCGGGTGAAGGTCGTCGCGTAGGGGCGCACCTTGACCGCGAGCAGGGCGCCGTTGCCCAGCAGCGCCAGCACCGCGGTCGCCGCCAGGACGCGCCGCGCGGCGCCGGCGTGCGCGGGCATGCGCCGGACCATGGCCGCCGCGAGCGCGGCGCCGGCCAGCAGCAGCGGCGCGTGCAGCGGCGACAGGTAGCGCGAGATGGTCCAGACCTGCTTCACGGCGTAGCCGCCCACCAGCGCCGCGGTCCAGGTCAGGGCGATCCCCGCCAGCGCCAGCGCGCGGGGGCCGAAGGTGGGCCCCTCCCCGCCCGCCTCGCCGCGCCGCCGCGCGGCCAGGAAGCGCAGCGCGACGAACAGCAGCCCCAGCCACAGCGCCCCCTGCACCACGCCGATCTGCTCCAGGGAGCGGGCCAGGTGGCTGGCGAGGCTGGCGGGATCCAGGTTCGGGGCGTAGCTCTTGGCCGCGGCGGTGCCCGGGACGATCCGCCCGAACGCGAAGCGGGCGTAGACGAACCAGGGGCCGGCCACCAGCAGCCAGCCCGCCGCGGCCTGCGCCAGCGAGGCGGTGGCGGAGCGGCCGGGATGCCGGCGCCGCTGCAGCCACAGCAACCACGGCAGCGCCGTCGGCGCCAGCACCGCGAGCTCGGGACGCACCAGCGTGCCCAGCCCCCAGGCCGCGCCCCAGGCCACCCAGGCCGTGGGCCCCGCGGCGACCGCCGGCCCCAGCAGCACCAGCAGCAGGGCGCCGGCCAGCGGCGTCTCCATGCCCGACATCGTCCAGCGCAGGAACCACGCGTCCGCCGCGACCAGCACCAGCAGCGCCGGCCGCCACGCCGCGGGCAGCGACAGCCGCGACAGCAGCCGGTCGGCCGCCAGCAGCAGCGCCGCCCCCGACAGCAGCCCCAGCAGCCGCACCGCGACCAGCGGCGCGAGGCCCAGCTTCATCAGGAAGACCAGGGAGAAGATCCACAGCGGCGCGGTCGAGCCGTAGCTGGGCTCGCCGGGATTGAACGCGAACTCGCCGCGTTCGGCGAGGTTGCGGGCGTAGCGCAGGTGGATCCAGGTGTCGTCGGTCTGGTAGCCCCAGAGCAGCACGGCGCCGGCCGTCAGCACGGCGAAAGCAGCTACCAGTCCCCACGCACGAGATCCCACCGACAACCCTCCGTCGTGCCGCACACGTGTCACGCCGGACCGTGGGCGGACGCTCGCGCCGGCTTCCTGCCGGCGCTCGCTCGACTTCCGCGGTCCTCCGCCATCCTGGCTCCGGACCGCTCCAGACGCCGCCCACGGTCAGGTGTGACGCGTGAGCGACGCAACCGCACGGTGTCGGTGCGATCGTGGGTGGGACTGTAGCCGTCCGCGCGTGTCGAGGCCAGCCCCTTGTTGCACCTGGTCGCCACCCTCGTCAGAGGCGACGAGCCGGGACCGTCACGCAGGCCCTGACGCCAGGAGGGCGTCAGGGCCGGAGTGTCGAGCGCCCCCGCCGCAGGAGGCGGCGGGGGCGCGGGTCCCGGCTCGTCGCCTCTGACGAGGGTGATGATCAGGTCAGGAACATGGGCAGGCCCTCGACATCGTGGATCCTAGCGCGGTACTCGCGGGTGTCGTAGTACTTGGCGACGTCCACCCGCTTGGTCCCCGCCACGATCGAGGCCAGGTCCACGGCCGTGTACTTGCCGAACTGCAGGGCCGTCATGTAGCCGCTGCGGCCGGCGATGAGGTGGTCCATGGCCAGGTTGCCGAAGTTCATCGCCACCATGCGGTCCATGGCGTCCGGGGCGCCGCAGCGCATCAGGTAGCCCAGGGACTGGTACATGATGTCCACGCCGGTGCGCCGCTTGATCTCGTCGGCGGTGTGCTTGCCGATGCCGCCGAGCTTGCGGTGGCCGTAGGCGTCGGCCTCGCCCTGCTGGTGGATCGTGCCGTCGATCTCCTGCGCCCCCTCGCTGATGGTCATGATCGCGTAGTTGCTGGGGTTCTGGCGCTTGTCCTCCAGCAGCTTCTCCGCCAGGGACTCCATGTCGAACGGCACCTCGGAGATGATGGAGCGGTCGACCCCGGCCAGGTAGCTGACGATCAGGGCCGTCTCGCCGCTGTTGCGGCCGAACAGCTCGACGATGCCGATGCGCTCGTGGCTGCCGATGGGCGTGCGCAGCTGCGTGATCGCCTCGACCGAGCGCGTGACCGCCGTGCCGAAGCCGATGCAGTAGTCGGTGCCGTAGACGTCGTTGTCCATGGTCTTGGGCACGGCCATGATCGGGAAGCCCGTCTCGTGCAGGCGCGCGGCGTAGCTCAGGGTGTCGTCGCCGCCGATGGGGATCAGGGCGTCGACCTGCATGTCCTGCAGCGCGGCGAGCACGTGCTCGGTGATGTCGGCGGGGTAGGTCATGCCCGCCCGCTTGACGTGCTCGAACATGTCCTTCTCGCGCACCTTCGCCGGGTTGGTGCGCGAGGAGTGCAGGAAGGTGCCGCCGGTGCGGTCGATGGTGCGCACGGTGTTCCAGGTCAGCGGCTGCAGCCAGCGGGCGTTCCACTCGGGCTCGCCCGGCTTGTAGCCGGACAGGGACTCCCAGCCGCGGCGCAGCCCGAGCACCTCCCAGCCCTCCTGCAGCGCGCGCCAGACGACCTGCTTGATGCAGGCGTTCAGGCCCGGGACGTCGCCGCCGCCGGTGAGGATCGCGATCTTCTTCTTGCGGGCCATGTCGGTCCTTCCTTCCCGGCGGCTCAGCCCGCCGACCCGTAGCAGTGGCAGCCCTCGCCCAGGAACGTGCCGCGGCAGGACATCTCCGCCAGGGCGCGCACGTCGTCCTCGGTCAGGCCGAACAGGTCCATCGCCAGCTCGTACTCGCGCGACAGGGTCGTGCTCGAGACGGTGGGGTTGTCGGTGCAGAGCGCGACCTTCACGCCCGCGTCCAGGAAGCGCGGCAGCGGGTGGTCGCGCAGGTCGGCGACCGCGCCGGTCTGCACGTTGGAGCTGAGGCAGACCTCCAGGTAGACGCCGTCGCGCGCCAGGCGCCGCATCAGCTCCTGGTCGCGGCCGGCCGAGGTGCCGTGGCCGATGCGCTGCGGCCCCAGGTTGTCCAGCGCCTCCCAGATGCGCCCCGGGCCCTCGCTCTCGCCGGCGTGGACGGTGCGGTGCAGGCCCATGCGCGCGGCCAGCTCGTAGGCCTCGCGGAACAGCACGGGCGGGAAGGGCGACTCCGGCCCGGCGATGTCGAAGCCGACCACCCCGACGCGGGAGTGGTACTGCTCCTTCTCGCCGACGATCTCGCGCAGCAGGATCTTCGCCATGTTGCCGCCGTGGCTGCGCATGGCGATCACCACGATGCCGCAGCGGAAGTCGGGGTGCGCGTCGGCGAAGCGCATCAGGCCCTTGCGCGTGGCGTTCAGCACCTGGCGGTTCGACAGCCCGGCGCGGCGGTGGATCAGCGGGTTGATGCGCAGCTCCAGCAGCCGGATCCCGTCGGCGTAGGCGTCCTCGGCGATCTCGTAGGCCACGCGCTTGATGGTGTCGTAGAACTGGGTGTACTGCAGCGGCACGTGGAACTTGTCCAGGTAGTCGATCAGGGACCGGTCCTGGGCGTCGTCCCACTGCAGGTAGTGCCGGAAGGCCTCGAAGTCGAGACCCGGCACCGCGGAGTAGTACTTCTCGGACATCTCCCAGAGCGTGGCCGGCCGGATGGCGCCGTCGAAGTGGCGGTGCAGCTCGGCCAGCGGGAGGGTCGCGAGGAATTCGCGTCGGTGCGTGGCGTTCATGCCACCTCCCTTGTGTCTTTCTTGCTCGTTTTTTGCTGGCACAAGGATAGGCAGCGACGGGCGAACTGTCCACCGGGACGCGGGACGCCCGCGGCCGGGCGGGCGCCGGCCGCGGGCGTCGGGTTCCTCGCGCGCCGGCTACTTGCCGTCGCGCAGCTTGCCGGGCAGGGTCAGGAACTCCTGCCGCTCGATGAAGCCGCTGCGGTCCCGGTCGAAGTAGGCGAATTTCGCGTCGACGTCGGTCCCTTCCTTCCAGATGGCCGCGTATTCGGTCCGGGTCAGCTTGGCGTCGTGGTTGGCGTCCACGGTGTCGAAGACCTGCTCCAGGGACATGTCGCCGCCGTCGGGGTCGAGGCGGCCGGCCGGCGGCGGGGCGACGGCCGTCGCTGCCGGGGCCGCCTGGGTCTGCACGGCGGCTGCGGTTGTGGGTGCTGCGGTCGCAGGTGTGGAGGCGACAGGCGCCACGAGCGCCTCGCTGACGACCCTCACCTCGGAGGCGCCGTAGGCGCCGTCGCCCTCGCTGCCCCGCAGCCGCAGGTAGCGGGCCTCGGCCGGCACGACGCCCGCGTGCCCGGAGAGCGTGCTGTGGGTCTCCATCCCCCACTCGTTGGCGCCGGCGGCGGCCGGGATCGTCGCGAAGGCGGCGTAGGCGGCGCCGTCGCGGCTGGTCTCCAGCACGTAGTCGTCGTTGTTGTCGACCTGCAGCGTGACGCCCGTGACGCGGCGCACCTCGCCGAGGTCGATCACGAAGCCGACCGCCGGGTCGACCCAGTGCACGCACTGCTCGGCGTCGAAGGCGGTCTGGTCGGCGGGCATGGTTCCGTCCAGCAGCAGCGCCGCGGCGTTGTTGAACTCGCCGCTGCCGGAGATCTTGGGCGCGGGCGCGGCGGCGACGGCGGCGGCGCGGTTCGCGGCGGCCGGCTGTCCGCCGGCCGGCTTGGTGTCGGACTGCCCGCACCCCGAGGCGAACAGCGCGAGCAGGACCGCGGTGATGGTGAAATGGGATGCACGTGTCGTGATGGTCATGATGATCGTGACCTCGCCGGCTGATGGTGCTGACGATGGCAGGTCTCGTCCCCTCGAACCCCTCAAATGGATATTATGATTCAATAGTGATGGGCGTCAACCGGTCGTCGACAGGTCGACCGGCGGGTCGGAAGCATCACCCCAGCACCGGCAACACCCGCGTGCGCACCCTGCCCCCCGCGTTCATCCGCACCGTATAGACCCCCGGCGCGACCCGCCGCCCCTCCGCGTCGCAGCCGCGCCACCTCACCGCGTGGCGGCCGCCGTCGTAGACCCCCTCGGCCAGCCGCACGACCGGATTCCCGGCCGCGTCGAGCACGTCGAGCGTCACGTGGGTCCGCCCGTCCACCTCGAACGGCACGAACGCCGCCGGATCGGCCGTCCGCGGGAACGGCTGCTCCAACCGGACCCTCCCCGGCCGCCCCGGCGCCCCCGGCGGCCCCTCCGCGGCCCCCGCAAGGCCCGCAACCAGCAACACCATGCAAATAAACAAGATGTAATTACCGAAGCGCCGTTTCATCTTCCCCCCTCAATGCCCATCCCAACTCCCTATGATGTATCATAATACCACATGATCCCACACCATATCCAGTTGAGGTGAATAGCTGAGGACTCCCTTCTGGTGGGGGCGTCTGGAGGGTCCCTGCGCCAGGAGGGCGCAGGGACCCGAAAGTCGAGCGCGCCGGGCACAGGATGTGCCCGGCGCGCGTCCCCCACCGGAAGGGAGTCCTCAGCTATTCACCGGAACGGGCAATGCGGAAGCCGCGGTGAGCCTCGCCCCGCCCCGGCTCCGTGTAGTGCCGGTTGGCCGAGCGGCAGAAGCGGGCGAAGTTGTCGAAGGCGCCGCCGCGGTTGACCTGCCCGAGCGACTCGCCCGTCGGGAAGCCCTCGGAGTCGGTCTCGTAGTAGCTGTCCCAGCACCACTCCCAGACGTTGCCGTGCATGTCGAACAGGCCCCAGGCGTTCGGCAGCTTCTGGCCCACCTCGTGGGCGCGGTGGACGGGGGAGCCGGAGTTCTGGCAGGACCAGCCGATCGCGTCGAGCGTCGGGTCCAGGGGCTCGCAGTCGAGGCTGGTCAGGCTGCCGTTGGCCAGTTCGGTCTCGCTGCCGGCGCGGCAGGCGTACTCCCACTCCGCCTCCAGCGGCAGGCGGTAGCCGTCGTTCAGCGGGTTCCAGGTCCAGGTCGTGCCCGAGCCCGCGTACACCGGCGTCAGGCCTTCCCGCAGCGAGAGGGCGTTGCAGAACTGGAGGGCCTCGTACCAGGTCACGCCGGTCTTCGGCAGGCGCGAGTCGGAGGTGCCGCCCATCACGAGATCCCAGAACGCCTCGGTCACCTCGAAGCGGGAGATGCGGAAGGCGTCGTTGATGTAGTACTCCGATGCGAACTCGTCGTCGTTGCGGCCCGGCTCGTTGCGGCCGCTGCCCATCGTGAAGACGCCCGCCGGCACGACGGCCATGGCGGGGCCGATCTGCGCCCGGTAGACCCCGAAGAAGGCCGCCGCGCCGCCCGACTCCAGCTGCCGGACCGTCGCGGCCGGGCTCGGGGTCTCCCAGCCCGCGGCGTCCTGCCAGGCGAGGGTGTAGGAGCCGGCGGGCAGGTCGGCGAGCGTGGTGTCCCCGGCGGCCGACAGGCTGAACCCGTCGGGGCCGCTCAGCTGCCAGGCGGCGCCGAGGCCGGCCGGCTCGCTGCGGATCGACAGCCCGGACATCGCCGGGCCGGTCGGGTCGTCGTCGCCGCAGCCGGACGCCAGCAGGGCCAGGCCGGCGGCCAGCAGCAGATGGGTGATCCGTTTGACGCGCATGCTCGCACTCCGTCCTCGGTGGCCGCGGTCGCCGGCGCGGGGCGCCGACGGTGGGCCATTATCGCGCCCGCGCCCGTCCGGCTCAAGTCAATATCGGCGCGGGCGCCGCGCCGGGAGAATCCGGTCGACACCCGGCGGGTGTGCGATTACCCTGGGAGCCTGCATTTCCGACGACACGCACCCGCCCGCGAAAGGGATGACTGGAATGTCCGACCGTATGTTCGACCGCAACGTGCTGCAGCTGGACCTGGACCGGACCGTCGCCGAGATCTCCGAACGCCTGCGCGAGCTGGTGTCGCGGCGGATGCTGCGGCGCGGCGCCGTGGTGGCGATGAGCGGCGGCATCGACAGCAGCGTGACCGCCGCCCTGGCGGTCAAGGCGCTCGGCCCGAAGAAGGTGTTCGGCCTGATGCTGCCCGAGCTGGACTCCAGCGCCCGCAGCCGCAGCCTGGGCGAGAGCCTCGCGCAGCACCTGGGCATCGACTACGCGGTCGAGGACATCGCCCCGACGCTGCGGGCCATCGGCTGCTACGAGCGGCGCGACGAGGCCATCCGCTCCGTCTTCCCGCAGTACGGCGAGGGCTGGAAGTCGAAGATCGTCCTGCCGGCCGGCCTGATGGACTCCGACCGCATGAACGTCTACCGGCTGGTGGTGCAGGACCCGCAGGGCGCGATGCACGAGGTGCGGCTGCCGCTGCAGGCCTACCTGCAGATCGTCGCCGCCACGAACTTCAAGCAGCGCATCCGCAAGACCATGGACTACTACCACGCCGACCGGCTGAACTACGCCGTGCTGGGCACGCCCAACCGGCTGGAGTACGACCAGGGCTTCTTCGTCAAGAACGGCGACGGCGCCGCGGACATCAAGCCCATCGCCCACCTCTACAAGACCCAGGTCTACGCGCTGGCGCGCCACCTGAAGCTGCCCGAGGACATCTGCTCGGTCGTGCCCACGACCGACACCTACTCGCTGCCCCAGGGCCAGGACGAGTTCTACTTCGTGCTGCCCTACGCCGAGATGGACCTGCTGCTGTGGGCCAAGAACCACGCCGTGTCCGTGGACGAGACCGCGACGGCCCTGGGCCTGACCGCGGTCCAGGTCGAGCGCGTCTTCCACGACATCGAGCGCAAACGGGCCACCACGCTGCCCCTGCACCTGCCGCCGCAGCTCGTGGGCGCCGTGCCCGAGATCGTCAAATAGGCTGGGGGGCGGCGGGGCTTGCCCCCCGCCCCCGCGGCTCCTATTGTTCGGCGAGAGGGGACCACCTCGAGCCAGGAGACCCGCGCATGAGAATCACCACCAAGGTCCGGTACGGCCTGCGCGCCCTGCTGCAGATCGCCGTCACCAAGGGCGACGACCCCGTCCCCTTGAGCGCGATCGCCGACACCCAGGAAATCAGCCGCAAGTACCTCGAACTGCTCGTCTCCTCGCTGCGCAAGTCCGGCATGGTCGGCAGCCGCAAGGGCGTGCGCGGCGGCTACTACCTCACGCGCGAGCCGCGCGAGATCTCGCTCTGGGAGATCTTCTGCGCCCTGGAGGGCCGCTCCCCCCTGGTGGAGTGCGTGCCCCACCCCGAGACCTGCGTGCGCGCCGACGACTGCACCACCCGCACCATCTGGGTCCTGCTCGACCAGAAGCTCCAGGACTTCTGGGAGTCGTTCACCCTGCAGGACCTCATCGACCGGCTGCCCGAGTTCCAGTCCGGCGCCCCCGACCCCGCGCTCGTGGAACGGGCGCTGCCGCTGGCCTGAACGCCGTCCGGCGCGCCCGAAACGCCCGTTCCCGCCACGTTAGCGGATTGACAATCCCGCGGCTGCCAGCGAGATTTGCCCCGCACCGCCAACGAAGCGCGCCCACCGAGGAGACCGCCATGGATTTCACCGCCCGGCTTCGCCGCAACGCCGCCGCCCTGCGCAAGACCATCGTGCTGCCCGAGAGCGGCGACGATCGCACCCTGGAGGCCGCGGTCAGGCTGCGCGACGAGGGCGTCGCCGAGGTCGTGCTGCTCGGCGCGCCGGGCGCCGTCTGGGACCGTCTCGGCGCCCTGGGCCTGCGCGGCGGCGACCTGCGCGTCGTCGACCCCGCCGACCACCCCGACCGCGAGGCGCTGGCCGCGCCGGCTCTTCGAGCGCCGCCGCCACAAGGGCCTGACCCTCGAGGAGGCGCGCCTGCAGGCCGCCGACCCGCTGTTCTGCGGGGCGCTGATGGTCGGGGCCGGCCTGGCCGACGGCATGGTCGCCGGCGCGGTCAACAGCACCGGCGACGTGCTGCGCGCGGGTTTCCAGGCCATCGGCACCGCGCCCGGCTGCAAGATCGTCTCGAGCTGCTTCGTGATGGTCAACCCGGACTGGAAGCTGGGCGAGGACGGCATGATCGTGTTCGCCGACTGCGCGGTGAACCCCGACCCCGACGCCGACCAGCTGGCCGACATCGCGGTCGCCAGCGCCGCGACCGCCCGCGCGCTCTGCGGCTTCGAACCGCGCCTGGCCCTGCTGAGCTACTCCACCAAGGGCAGCGGCACGGGCCCCGGCGTCGACAAGGTGGTGCGCGCGCGGGAGATCCTCGCCGAGCGCGCCCCCGGGCTCGCCGTCGACGGCGAACTGCAGGCCGACGCCGCCCTGGTCGCCGCCATCGGCGAGCGCAAGGCGCCGGGCAGCGCAGTCGCCGGCCGCGCCAACGTGCTGATCTTCCCCGACCTCGACGCCGGCAACATCGCCTACAAGCTGGTGCAGCGGCTGGCGGGCGCCGAGGCCGTGGGCCCCGTCATGCAGGGCATGGCCAAGCCCATCAACGACCTCTCGCGCGGCTGCAGCGTCATGGACATCGTCAACGTGGCGGCGATCACCGCCCTGCAGGCCGGCGGCGACAGGTCCGGAGGCGACAGGTGAAGAACGTCCTGGTCATCAACTGCGGCAGCAGTTCGCTGAAGTACCAGCTCCTGGAGATGGAGCACGAGACCCTGCTGGCCAAGGGCCTGGTCGAGCGCATCGGCCTGGAGGAGGGGAACCACGTCTACAAGCGGCCCGGCGGGCAGGACGTCGTGGTCGAGCGCCCCGTCCCCGACCACAAGGCCGCCGTCGCGCTCGTGCTGGAGGCCCTGACCGACCCCGTGCACGGAGTCATCGGCAGCTACGCCGAGATCGCGGCCGTGGGCCACCGCGTGGTGCACGCCGGCGAGAAGTACGCCGGCAGCGTCATGATCACGCCCGACGTCATGGCCGCGCTCGAGGAGTGCTCCTCGCTGGCGCCGCTGCACAACCCGCCGAACATCGTGGGCATCCGCGCCGCGCAGGCGGTGCTGCCGGACGTGCCGATGGTGGGCGTGTTCGACACCGCCTTCCACCAGACCATGCCCGACGCCTCGTACATCTACCCGCTGCCCTACGAGATGTACCAGAAGCACCGCATCCGGCGCTACGGCTTCCACGGCACCAGCCACCGCTACGTGACGCTGCGCGCGGCGGCGATGCTGGGCCGCGACCCGTCCGAGACGAACCTGATCACCTGCCACCTCGGCAACGGCGCCTCGGTCGCCGCGGTGCGCAACGGCCGGTCCATCGACACCTCGATGGGCTTCACGCCGCTGGAGGGCCTGGTCATGGGCACCCGCAGCGGCGACATCGACCCCGCCATCATCGGCCACCTCGAGCGCAACCTGGGCATGGGCGTGGACGCCGTCGAGAAGATGCTGAACAAGCAGAGCGGCCTGTTGGGCATCAGCGGCGTCTCGAGCGACCTGCGCGACGTCGAGCGCGAGTACGCCAACGGCAACGACCGCTGCCGCCTGGCCCTGGAGGTCTACTGCTACCACATCCGCAAGTACATCGGCGCCTACGCCGTGGCCCTGGGCCGCGTCGACGGCATCGTCTTCACCGCCGGCGTGGGCGAGAACGACTCGCTGGTGCGCGAGTGGTCCTGCCGCGGCCTGGAGATCATCGGCGCCCTGCTGGACCCCTTCAAGAACGCCACCCGGCGCGACGAGGCCGTCATCAGCAAGATGTCGTCGCGGGTCGCGATCATGATCGTCCCCACCAACGAGGAGCTGATGATTGCCCGCGACACCGTGGACGTCGCCTTCCCCGCCGTCGTCGCCAGCTGAGCCGCCTGCCGTCCGCCGCCGCTCCCCGACCCGGCCGCCGGCCGCGCTGGCCCTGCTGGTCGCGCTGCTGGCCGCCCTGGCGGCCGCGGCCGCGCCCGTGCCCGCGCGCCTCGGCGACGACGACCTGCGGCGCGAGATCGGGCGCCGCCTGCGCGAGGGCGACCTGGCGCCGGCCCGCGAGCTGATCGCCGAGGCGCTGCGGCGCCGGCCCGACGACCCCCTGCTGCACTACAACGCCGCCTGCGTCGCGGCCCGCCTGACCGAGCCGGCGGCCGCGCTCGACGCGGCCCGCGCCGCCGTCGCGAGCGGCTTCGACGACCCCCGCCGCCTGCGCGAGGACCCCGACCTGGGCGCGCTGCGCGCCGACCCCGGCTTCGTCCACCTGATCGCCGACCTCGAGCGCCGCCTGGCCGGCGACGCCGCCGCCCGCGCGCTGCACCCGCGCTGGGGCGTCTGGTTCGATCCGGGCCCCCTGATCGCGCTGCAGGGCGACGCGCCGCCCCTGCGGCTGTCGCTGATGGTCGACGACGCGGGATGGCACCTGCGGGCCGCGGGCGCGGCGGCGCCGTCGCTGGAACTGACGCTCGCGGCGCCCGACTCCGCCGGGGTGTACGACACGGCGCGGGTCTGGCGCTTCGCCTTCGACGCCGGGGGCGCCGCGCCCTCCGGCCGCGTGCTCGCGCAGCCCGGGCGGCAGCTCGATCTGGCCGTCCTGGAACTGGCGCCCGCCTGGCGCGACGTGGACGGCCGCCGCGTCCTGCAGGCGGACGTGCCCTGGAGCTACCTGGCTCCCTACGCGCCGCCGGCCGACACGCTCTTCGGCGTGAACGTCGCCCACCACCGGCGCGACGACGCCGGGCGGACGCTCACGGCGCTGCTCGTCCGGGATCCCCGCCGGGCCGACCCCCGCCCGGGGCCGCGGCGCTTCCTGCCGCTGACGCTGCCGCCGGGCGGCGAACGGCCGCGCCTGCAGGGACGGGTCACCAGCTCGGTCGTCGGCGCCCGGCCCCTGGGCTTCACGATCGCGGCCTGGGTCCCTGCCGGCGGTTCCGGCCGGCTGATCACCGGCGTCGGCGACACCGAGGGGCACGAACTCGTCGCGTCGGGCGGCACCTCCGGCCGCGTGACGCTGGCCCCGGGCCTGAACACCTGGTCGCGCGAGGCCGATCTCACGGCGCTGACGATGGGCCCCTACCGGCTGGAAGCGGCGCTGGACCTGGACGACGGCACGCGCCTGGCCTGGTTCACCGGCCTGGCCCGCTTCGACCAGGAGTGGTTCGGCGACGCCCACGACCGCACCAAGTCGCTGGCGGCGGTCGACCGCCCGGCGGTGGACTACCGGCTCGACCTGATCCGCACCGACCTGAGCGAACGCGATCGCCGCGGCGACCCCGCGCCGCTGCTGGCGACCGTGCTGGAAGTCGAGGAGTGCCTGCGCCGCGGCGCCGGCGGCGCCTCGGTGCTGCAGGAGGGCGGCGTGACCGTGACCGCCCTGGACGCCGGCGGCGACGGCTGGCTGCCCGTACGCGTGGCCTTGCCGCCCGCCCACGACGGCCCCGCGGCGCCCGTCCTGCTGCTGCTGGAGCCGGGCGGCGCGACGGCCGCCCGCGTCTTCGAGGCGCTGGCGGCGCTCGCCGCGGACGGCGGGGCCTGCGCCGCCGCCCTGCCCTCCCTGCACGACGGTCCGGGGCAAGGCGCCCCGGGGCGCTGGTCGCCCACCGCCGCCGCCGAGGCGTCCGCCGTCATCGACTGGCTGCCGGGCGCCCTGCCCGGCCGGCGCGTGCTGCTGGCCGGGTTCGGCCCCGAGACCGAGCGGCTCGACGCGCTGCAGCGGGCCCACCCGGGCCTCGTGGCCGCCGTCCATCGCGGCCCGTTGCCGGCGGCGGCGGCCGACGCCGCCCGCGCCCTCGCGGCCTGGGCTGCCGGCTCCGGCCGCTGACCCGCCCCCCTGCTGCGCGCCCGCCCCGCGGCAGGCTTGCGGCCGACGCGACGGTCTGCAACAATCCCCCCCGATCGCCGTCCTGCTGTCTCCGAATCGATCCACCCCCTCCCCGAGGAGACGCGATGCCCCGCCGCCGCACCCTGTTCGCCGCGATCCTGATCTGCCTGACCGCAGGCGCCGCCGCCGCCGAGGTCCCCCACGTGGCCAACCCCGCGACCCCGCGCCACGGCGTCGCCGACGTCCGGCTGCAGGAGGTGTGGCGCGTCGGCGGCGAGGACGACGACGCGAACCTGTTCGGGGTCGTCGCCCAGATCATCGCCGACGAGAAGGGCAACCTCTACGTCCTGGACGGCCAGCTGTCCGAGGTCGCGGTCTTCGCGCCCGACGGCCGGCGCACCGGCACCCTCGGCCGCGAGGGCGAGGGCCCCGGCGAGTTCCGCCGCCCGGCCGACGCCTTCTTCCTGCCGGACGGCAAGCTGGCCGTGGTGCAGGTGTTCCCGGCAAGATCGTGCAGCTCGACCGCGCGGGAACCCCGCGGGCGCCTTCCCCTTCCAGGCCGGCGACCCCGCGGCCGGCGGCTTCGCGGTGCTGGTCGGCGGCAACAGCCGCGGCGGCACCACGGCGCTGTGCGGCATCCGTCAGACCTTCGCCGCGGGCAAGCTGAACCAGACCTACTTCCTGGACGGCGTGCGCCCCGACGGCTCGACGCTGGGCACGATCGTCGCCAAGACCGCCGTGCAGGACTTCGGCAACATGGTCCTGGACGAGCTGGCCGTGGACTTCGTCTGGACGCGCTGGGGCCTCGCGCCCAACGGCGAGGTCTACGCGGCCCCCACCGCGACCGCTACCTCGTGGAGCGGCACGCCGCGGACGGCAAGCTGCTGGGCACCTTCGAGCGCCCCTACACGCCGCTGGCGCGCGACCGCGCCGACCACGACCGCGCCGAATCGCTGCTGAAGGCCCAGGCCCGCAACTACCCCGTGCCGCCGCCGGTCAAGGTGGCCGACTCCGAGCCGCACATCCAGAGCCTCACCGTGCTCGACGACGGCTCGGTCTGGATCCTCTCCGGCCGCGGCCAGCGCGGACAGCCCGACGGCGTCATGCTGACCTACGACGTCTTCGACGCCAAGGGCGCCTTCGACCGTCAGGTCCGCGTGCACGCCGACGCCGACGGCCTCAAGGACCAGCTCTTCCTGATCTCGCCGGACCGGGCCGTGCTGGTGCTCAACTTCTGGGACGCGTTCCTGGCCGGCATGGGCGCCGGCGAAGAGACCGACGCGGCGGCCGACGTCGCCCCCATGGAGATCATCAGTTGCCGGATCGTGCGCTGAACCGACGACGTCGCGACCGCAGAGGAGAGGTGCCCGTGAAGAACCAACGCCGCCCCGACGCCGACCCGCGCCGGACCGCCGTTCCGGCCACGATCCTGCCGTTCGCGCTCCTGCTGCTGGTGATGGCCGGCTGCGCCGGCGACAAGGCCGGCGACGGCGCCGCCGGCGCCGACAGCACGGCGGCGGCCGCCGCCGCCGACACCGCCGGCGCCGAGGCCGACGAGCCCAAGCGCGAGAAGGCCATCAAAGGTCGACGTCGGGGCCGTGCACCGCGGCGCCCTGGTGATCCCGGTCTTCGCCGACGGCGTGCTGCGCACCACCAAGACCGTCGAGGTCCGCAGCCAGCTCGGC